>CAWDLS010000003.1:0-442758 GCA_963803275.1 uncultured Gammaproteobacteria bacterium
TTATCAGCGCCACCCAGAATTCCCAGGGACGCTCGGCGTAGATCTTCCGCATCCCCCGGATGTCGATCAGTTCCACGCCGATCAGGAAGACGACGGCGGACAGGGCAGCCTCCGGCAGGTACGCCAGGGGTGCCGTGAGAAACAGCAGGACCATGAGCACGATGACGGCCGTGAAAGCTGGGCGAGCTGACTGCGCCCGCCGGCGCTGTCGACCATCTGGGTCTTGGTCGGGCTGCCATTGACCACGAAGGTTCCGGACAGACGCGGCGCCCACGTTGGCCAGGCCTAGGCCCACGAGGTCGATGTTCTCGTTGAAATGTTCGTCGTAGCGGGCGGCATAGGCGCGCGAGGTCGCGGCACTCTGGGCCAGGATGACGACGAACATCGAAAAGGCGGTGGGAATCAGCTTCTGGAACATGGCCCAGCTCCAGTCGACCGCGGGCAGCCCGAGCGTCGGCAGTCCGCCTGGAATCGCGCCCAGCACCTGGACGCCGTGGGCTTGCAGATCAAGCGCCCAACTGGCCGCGATGGCGCCGGCCACGGCGATCAATGCGCCCGGAGACTTTCTTCGAGACAAACTTCGCGCCAGACGATGATCGCGAGCACGGTGACCGAAAGGGCCATCACGAGGGGCTGGTCTGTTCGAATTGCCGCCAGTCGTTCCAGCATGCTGCGGGAGCGAGCCATGTGCCCGCGCCGGCAACGCCCAGCATGCCCGCGATCTGGCCGAGGGCGACCTGGACGCCGACGCCGGTCAGGAAGCCGACCAGCACCGTGCGCGACAGGAAATCCGCCAGGAACCCAAGCCGAATGATGCGGGCGACGAAAAAGGAAATCCCGCCGCCATCAACGCGAGGATGCCCGCCAGCGCCACGTACTCGGCCGAGCCGGGGGCCGCGAAGCCGGCGAGACCGGCGGCGAGCATGGCCGCCGTGGCGGAGTCGGCGCCCACCACCAGGTGCCGGGACGACCCGAAGATGGCGAACAGGGCCATTGGGATGAGGAGGGTGTAGAGACCGGTAATCACGGGCATGCCGGCGATCTTCGTGTAGCCCATCACTTCGGGGATGGCGAGGGCGGCCAACGTCAGGCCCGCAATCATCTCGCCCGGGATCTGCGTCCGATTCACGGGCAGGACGCCCTGCAGGACGGGAAAGCGGGAACTCCTGGCATCAGCCCTGGATGTCATCATGCGATTCTCCCCGGTAATCGTCCTACTATAACCTCGGCTCATCTGAACAGGGTGGTCAAGACTACCCATCGGGATGATTCGAGGCATACCACGCTTCCGGATCAACGGGGTCAGCGACGACTGGTCCGTCATGTTCCAGCTTGATCCAGGGTGACTGACGTTGTTAATCCGCCCCGGTTACCCGGGAAAGCGAATCGGGTGCGGCCGGGTGCAGGAACGAGTCCCGTTGATTATGAGCGTATCGTTCCGGCAGGCATGTCAGGCCATGCCGGCCCGACCGGACTCCCGGTAGGCAAGGTGTCACCGATATTCATCCACATGGCAATGGTACCGGCTGATCCCGGGTTATTCGACCAACTGATTCAGATGTTCCAGAGTAAGCCGCACTTTGGCGTTATTTCCCCGATGTGACATGATGCTGTAGCGATAACAGGGAACGAGGGATGACCACCAGATACCGGTCGATGACGCCGCGTTGCTTGCCCGGTTGCGGTCGGGCGAGAAAGTCGCCTTTGAGGAGCTGGTGCGGCAGCATCATGGCGCCATGATGCGGGCGGCGGCGGCCATTATCGGTGACGCACAGGCCGAGGAGGTGGTACAGGAGGCCTGGCTTGCGGCAATCCGTCATTTGCCGGGTTTTGAAGGGCGTTCGACCCTGAAGACCTGGCTCTTCAGTATCGTGATCAATGAAGCCCGGGGCCGCCTGCGCAAGACGAGGCGCGAGGTGTTTATAGATGATTACGCTACAGGAAAGGCGGGGCTGTTTGATCCGGACTGCTTTCTTGGCGATGGCCATTGGGCACATGAGCCGGCGCTCTGGCACGACCAGTCACCGGAGGCCTTGCTGAGCCACGAGGATTTTCTCCGTTGCCTCGAGAAGACGCTCGACCTGTTGCCGGAAATCCAGCGCAGTGTGCTGACGCTGCGGGAATACCAGGGCCTGGAAGTGGAAACGATCTGTAACATTCTCTCCATCAGTGCATCCAATATCAGGGTATTACTGCATCGTGCCCGCGCAAGGGTGTACGCGATGGTGGACTATTTTGAGGAGACCGGCACATGTTGACCTGCCGCGAACTGGTGCAGACCCGGGCCAGTGACTATATCGATAGCCAGTTGAACTGGCGCCAGCGCGCCGGCATCCGCTTGCACCTGTTGATCTGTGATCATTGCCGTCGCTTTATCCGGCAACTGGAACTGGTGCGCAGGATACTGGCGCACCGGCCTGAAACGCCGGTAACGGAGGCGGATATCACGACGCTTGCCGAACGCCTGTATCACCAGCATCAGCAACAGGCAGGTCACCGGCACAACTAATTTATCCAGCCGCTGTAACATTTCCCTGTCCGGTGCATCAGATACGTGTGGGGGCTGTAGACCCGCCACACTTCAACCCCAATCGTCATCAAGACAGGAGACGCATCGTGAACACTTCCATCAAGAACCGCTCCCTCACGGGCACAGTGGGCAAACTGGCCCTGGCGGCATCCGCTGCCGCGCTGTTTGCCAGCGCCATGGCAACACCGGTATATGCCAGTGAGGCCAACGACAGTATGTCGGTCAAATGCCAGGGCATCAATGCCTGCAAGGGCCAGTCCAAGTGCAAGACTGCGGCCAATGCCTGTGCCGGCCAGAATGCCTGCAAGGGCATGGGCTGGCTGTTGTCACCCTCTGCAGATGAATGCACGAAGCAGGGCGGCTCGGTAATCAAATAGCGTCATGGCTCAATTGTGAGGGCACGGTATGCCGTGCCCTTGCAACTGGACCTGATTACTTCACGCCTGCAGGAGCAAGACATGGCAGATTTGACAGGATTTGGTCTCGGCCTGCGCCCGGAGCATTACGCGGATTTCGTCGCGGCGCCGCAAGCGGTGGACTGGCTGGAAATCCTTTCCGACAATTATCTGGTGCCGGGAGGCAAGCCGCTCCACTACCTTGAACGAATTCGCCGGGATTATCCGCTGGCGATGCATGGCGTGGCGATGAACCTGGGTTCCTGCGACCGGCTGGACCGGGAATATCTGCAAAGCATCCGGCAGCTGGCAGACCGTATTGAGCCCGCCATTATTTCCGACCATATCTGCTGGACCGGTGTGACAGGGACACGCTTGCATGATCTGCTGCCACTACCCTATACCGAGGAGTCCATCCGGCATGTGGTGAACCGTATCCGGCAGGTACAGGATTTTCTCGGCCGCCGGCTGACGATCGAGAACGTGTCCGCCTATGTACAGGCCGAAACATCGATCTCGGAATGGGAATTTGTCAGTGCCATCGCCGATGCAGCCGATTGTGATCTGCTTGTCGACATCAACAACATCTATGTTTCCGGTCGCAATCACGGGTTCGACCCGGGCCGCTACCTGCAGGCATTGCCGCCGGCACGCGTGCGCCAGTTCCATCTCGCCGGGCATACCGACTGTGGCGACTATTGTATCGATACCCATGATCATCCGGTTTGCGATGCGGTCTGGCAGCTGTACCGGACCGCCGTGCAGCTGTTCGCCGACGTGCCGGTGATGATCGAACGTGATGACCGCATTCCGCACCTGGCCGAGCTGGTGGAAGAGCTGGCCCATGCCCGCAACGTGGCGGCGGATGCCGGCACCGGTCTGGATGAAAACCTGCAGGAAAGACGCTATGCAGGTTCCTGAGCACAGTCGCGGTGAAGTGCGGCTGCATGACTGGCAGTCCGCACTGCAGGCGTGCATTGTTGATCCGCAACGGGATCGTAAACAGGTCCGCGCCTGGTTGCAGGCCGGTTCGGTCGGCGGTGACATCCAGCTGGATATCTACGCCAATGCCTATGTCATGCGCCTGATTGAAGCCCTGCGCTGCAACTACCCGGCGATCTGCCGTGCATTGGGCGATGAGGATTTTGCCGTCATGGCAAAACGCTATCTGGAACGGCATCCGTCTGCCCAGGCATCGATTCGCTGGTTCGGTGATTCACTGCCGGTGTTTCTGCAAGACCGGGAGCCGTATTCCCTGGTACCGGTGTTAAGCGAACTGGCATCCCTTGAGTGGGCGATTCGTCATACCATCGACGCGGCCGACGCAGATCGCCTGACTGTCGAAAGCCTGCTGTCTGTTCCGGCGGAAACCTGGGGCGGGTTGCAGTTCGACCTGCATCCCTCGGTAACACGGCTCTCCCTGCAGTGGAATGCACCACGGCTCTGGCATGCATTGACCGATGATGCAGAATCCGTGTCCAGTGGAACAGTCGCACCGGCCAGACAAGCGATGCACTGGCTGATCTACCGCAAACCGGATCTGGTCACCGGCTGGCACAGCCTGACCGGCACTGAAAAGGCGGCACTGGACCGTTTGCAGCAAGGTGCGACCTTCGGTGACATCTGTGAATACATCGCGCTGCACGATGATCGTGATGCAGCCGTGCAAGCGGCGGGCTTGATACGTTTATGGGTGGAGCAGGGGATCCTGATTCAGCACTGAACCACTGGTGTACGGGTCTGTAATTCAACGGGTTACTCATTTATGAAATCGATATTGACCGGTATTCACGCCGCCTGGAAACAAATCGAGCAGCACGTGCTGGGCCAGCTTGCCCCGGTGGTGGACCTTGCGGCACGGTTGTATCTCGCCAGGGTGTTTTTCATGAGCGGCTGGAACAAGATCCAGGACTGGGATTCCACGCTCTACCTGTTTCGGGAGGAATATCACGTGCCTTTGCTGCCGCCGGATCTCGCCGCCGTCATGGGTACCGGCGGGGAACTGGGATTTTCGGTATTGCTTGCCATTGGCTTGTGGACGCGATTTTCTGCCTGTGGCCTGCTGGTGCTCAATCTCGTGGCGGTCGTCTCCTACTACGATTCCCTGAAAGATTCACCTGTCGCACTGCAGGACCACCTGGAATGGGGCATCCTGCTTTCCCTGCTTGTCGTCGGCAAGGTAAGGCAGCTGACGGTGGATCATCTGCTGATCCGTCGTTATCTGCCGTCGCCGATGCAACCGTAGCGGCGGATTGTCCAGCCCTGGGCCTGACCGGACACCTACAGCCGGGTGGATGGCACCCGCTTGTAATGGACAACCCCTCTTAACCTGTTTTGAGCGGATGCTCACGAATTCAGGGTAATGACGCGTCGATAGTGCGGCGCTTGCACTCCAGCAGCCCGATAAGGAACGCGACTTCAACCTGACAGCGATTGCGGTAATGCTCATGCGCAGCCGGCCGGATTCCGGTAAGCCGGTGCGATACGCCGATAATCGGCCGCAAGCAGTCGTAATCTTTTCCTCGAAGGCGGATTCAATAATGCAGATCCGTTCCGAATCCTTCCGTCCGCGAAGATCAACGTGTGCCTCGCCTGCTGGCGCTACTGTGCACGGTTCATCGGCACCGTCACGCAACTTGCTGCGGTGCGAGCCGCAGGTCGTTGGCCGGTTGGCGTGGATTCAGTCGCGGTCGGCGTGAAGTCCAGTGGTGTCAGGACACATTTCCCGTTTATATCAGGAAAGATGTGCTCTGGTATCTGTCGCCTTTTCCAATAGACTATTGGCTTGGACATAAAGATAGCTGCGGGTGTAATATCCGCATTCTTACCTCCCCCTATTTTCTCCCAGGGAAATTTCGGCCGGTGAGTGCTGTAGAGCACCACTAACCGATCAGGAATAACAGCCACATTGGCGCTGCTCCTCTCCGGCTAGCGATATTAACCGCCCATTGGGGGGTATGTGCCATGACACAAAAAATTTTCCGGTTAGCCTGGTGGTTGCTGATGATACTGTCAGCCACTCTTTCCATTGCGTTGGTAATCTTTCTTCAAGTGTCAAAATAACAGGGAATTTCCCATGGCTGGAATGCGACAAACACCTGTCATTGCCATGCGCGCACTGATTCTTATGGGATTTCTGTCGATTGTACACGGACCAGAGTTCGCCCAGGCTGGATCTGTCGAGGTGCCGGAGCATGCGCGCGCAAGGGATTACGGCAACGGATGGGAATGTAACCAGGGATATCAAGCTGTTGATGGGACCTGTGCAGCCGTCAAGCTGCCTGCAAATGCATACCTGACAAATTCGTCCTACGGGGGCGAATGGGAGTGTCAGCGTGGGTATCGTGAGGTCAACGGCGGCTGCGCGGCCGTTAGGGTGCCAGCCAATGCATACCCTACAAATTCGCCCTACGGAAATGGTTGGCGGTGTGTGCGAGGTTATCGGGAATCCAGCGGAACCTGCGCAGCCGTTAAGATGCCGGTAAATGCATATCCCACAAATACCTCCTTCGGACGCGGCTGGAATTGCATTCGGGGTTATCAGGAAGTGGATGCGACCTGCGTTGCCATCAAGATACCGGCGAACGGATATTACGTGGACGCTGCGTTCGGGTCTGGCTGGGAATGCGAGCGCGGGTTTCGAGCGGTCAACAATTCCTGCGTCGCGGTGAGCGTGCCACCTAACGGATACCTGACGGACTCTTCGTTCGGGTCTGGCTGGGACTGTGAGCACGGGTTTCGAGCGGACAACGATGCTTGCGTTGCTGTGACGGTCCCTGAGAACGCTTATCTCAATACTTCCGGAACCGACTGGGAATGTAATCCCCCGTACCGCAAGCGCGGTGAAAAGTGTGCCTCGCCATGAGTGGATGAGACAGCGCCGGCCAAATCGATGCGGTGTGTGCAGGACGGCATGGCTAGATGTTTTGGATGAACACTTCCCTGGTGCCGCCCAGGCGCCCTGAATTGATACTTAAACAACCGCGTGAAGTTGACAGTGGCGAAAGCAGAGGGCAAGCCAGCGGAACATCGTGATTGCGGGAGGCGCATATATTCTGCCAATACCGCATTGGCCACGGTATAATTCCGGCAAATTATCGACATCACATATCATCAGGTTACAGAGACCTTGAAACACTTCTGCGCCATCAAACAGCCTGATTGCCTTCAGCGTCAAGCCTGAATGGGTGAACACCGGCAGGTTAATACCGAGATCACTCGACTGCCGAAGGAGTACATCGATCGGCTGACAAAACCGTTTGCCCGGTTTTTAAGCATCGAAGCCACCGGCGGCGCCGTTCTTCTGCTGTTCACCCTTGCCGCACTCGTTTTGTCCAATTCCCCATGGGCTCATCTTTACGAGCACGCATGGGAGACATCGGTCGGTCTTCATCCCGGCTCGTTTGAGTTCGCCCGTTCGCTGAAAGCGTGGATCAACGACGGCTTGATGACGCTGTTTTTCTTCCTTGTTGCCCTGGAACTCAAACGGGAACTGGTGCTGGGCGAGTTGAACAACCCGCGCATGGCCGTGCTGTCCATTGCGGCCGCCCTGGGTGGCATGATCGTCCCTGCAACGCTGTATGTGGCGTTGCAATGGGGCCAGCCCGGCGAGACAGGCTGGGTCAGCGACGAGCGATTGTATGCCATATTGTCCAGGGTGGTCGCGCATCCGGCCAGTGACGAGGGGAGTGGTGACACCAGGGATCGACAGACCTTGCAGGTGGCAGAGATTGCCGCACGCGAGACATTGTCACCGGTGGAACGTCTGGAGTTCGCGTTGCACCCGTGGGTCGGTTTTTTCATCATACCGTTGTTCGCATTCGCCAACGCCGGGTTACCGCTGTCGGTGGGTGATCTCGGCAATTTCGTCACGGTGGCCGTGTTCATGGGATTTGTCGTCGGCAAGCCTGTTGGGATTCTGACCTTCAGCTGGCTGGCGGTGCGCTCGGGTATCGCGATACGTCCCCCGGAACTCGGCTGGAAGTTACTGGCGGGCGGCAGCCTGCTTGCCGGTATCGGTTTCACTATGGCACTGTTCATTGCCAATCTGGCTTTCAGCCGGAGCCTGATCGACAGCGCCAAACTGGGCATTTTCCTGGCGTCAGTCGTTTCCGCGATGGCGGGTATCACGCTGTTGAGCGGATTGTCCGGCCGTGGAAGGCATACTCACCCGGCTCGCCCATGACGCGCGGCGTGAGTTTCAGGCAAACACAGCAGACAAGTCCGGTGATGTGCTGGTCACCCCGGGTTCAAGCGAGGAGAATTACATAGTTATCAAAGAGTTCGGTGTTTCGTCGCGCACACGCAATGCGCTGCGTGAACGACCGGGATACCGAGTTACTGCGCTCGGAGCTGTTCAGCATCGAGCAACTGAAGCGTCACGCGGTCACGCTGGCTGGCCAGCATCGCATCGATCCGCGCCCGGGGCCGGACCGGCTGCTGCCACGGCTGGCGGACAATGCGCGCGTGCTGCTGGCGGCGTATGACGTCGTCACAGCCGCAGCCACGTCGGGACAGCGGATCGCACCGGCAGAGGCCTGGTTGCTCGACAATTACTATCTCATCGAGCAGCAGATCGCTCTGGCGCGCCGGCATCTGCCGCGCGGGTACAGCCGGCAGTTGCCGCGACTGGCTGATGGCCAGTCCGCCGGTTTCCCCCGCATCTATGAGCTGGCGCTGGAGTTGATCTCGCACATGGACGGTCGTGTCGACAGCGACAACGCCACCCAATTCGTCGCCGCCTACCAGACCGTTGAACCGTTAAAGCTGGGCGAGTTGTGGGCATTCCCGATCATGCTGCAGTTGGCGCTGCTGGAAAACCTGCGCCGCGTCGGCGTTGCGTATCGCCCGTCGGCGCGAGGAGCGCGACGCGGCCATCACCTGGGCGGACCGCATGCTCGTGACGGCCGAACAGGAACCGAAACAGCTTATCCAGTTGCTGGCCGAGTTTGCCAATGCCGATGTGCCGCTGACCGCGCCGTTTGTGGAGGAGTTTTACGCCGGCTCCAGGCGCAGGGGCCCGCCATGGCGTTCGTTCAGACCTGGGTCGAGCATAAACTGCTTGAGCAAGGGGTGACCGCAACGCAGTTGTCGGCGGCGGCCGGCACGCACGGGCGCGGCCAACCAGATCTCCATCGCCAACAGTATCGGCAGCCTGCGTTTCATCGGCGCAATGGACTGGCAGAGATTACGTCGAGTCGCTCAGTGTCGTCGAACAGACCTTGCGTGAAGACCCGGCGGAGATGTACGCCAGCCAGGATTTCGCCACCCGCGACCGCTACCGGCATGCCATCGAAGACGTGGCGCGGGGTTGTCCGCAGCGCTCGTGCAGTGAGTCGGCGGTGGCACGCGCAGCCGTTGCGCTCGCGCAGACGTGCTGCGGAGCGATTGGGTACCAGCGACCGCAGCGCGCACGTCGGATACTACCTGATCGATCACGGACGGAGCCTGCTGGAGCGTGCAGTCGGCTGCCGTTTGCCGTGGCGCAGACGCGTCAGCCGGGCGAGCCGGCATTTCCGCCTGTTCCTTTACCTCGGCCCCATCCTGTTGCTCACGCTAGCTTTCGACAGCGGTCGTGCTGTCGCCGTTCGGCGGGTTCGCGCCGGGTGACTGGCGCTACTGGTTTTTTGCGATCACCGGCCTCATCGGCGTCTCGGCGCTGGCCGTCCCGCTGGTGAACCTGCTGGTCACGCTCGTCCTGCCGCCGCGCGCGTTGCCACGCCTGGATTTTTCGAAGGGGATTCCACCGCTCACCGCACCATGGTGGTTGTCCCCACCTTGCTGGGCCGGCCGCAGGAGATCGATGGTCTTCTCGAAGCCCTGGAGATCCGCTATCTCGGCAATCGCGATCCCAATCTGTTCTTTGCCTTGCTGACGGATTTCCGTGATGCGCCCGAGCGCACGCTGCCGGAGTGACGACGCGTTGCTCGCCCGCGCGCGCGCAGCGGTCGAGGCGCTCAACGAGACCTACCGCGAAGACCGCCCGTGCATCTTCTATCTGTTTCACCGGCCCCGGGTGTGGAATCCGGTCGAACGGGTGTGGATGGGCTACGAGCGCAAGCGCGGCAAACTGGAGCAGTTCAATGCCTTGCTGCGGGGAGGGGGGCAAACGGCATTTTCGGACATCGTCGGCGATGCTCCATCCTTGCTTCGATCAGGTACGTCATCACCCTGGACACCGACACGCAACTGCCCCGCGACGCCGCGCGCACACTGACAGGAACATCGCCCATCCGCTCAATCGGCCGGTGTACGATGCCGGCAAGGGCCGCATTGTCGAAGGCTACGCGATCCTGCAACCGCGCGCTTCGATCAGCCTGGCCAGTGCAGGCACAGTCCACGGTTCACGAAACTGTTCGCGGGCGAGGCAGGCATCGATCCCTACACGCGCGAGGTATCGGATGTCTACCAGGATATTTTCGGCGAGGGCTCGTTCATCGGCAAGGGCATCTACGATGTGGACGCCTTTCGTCAGGCCGTCGACGGGCGCTTTCCGGAGAATCTCATTCTCAGCCACGACTTGCTGGAGAGCGGGTATGCGCGTTCGGCACTGGTGACCGATGTCGAACTCATCGAAGAGTATCCGACCAGTTACGCCATGGAGGCCAGCCGGCGACACCGCTGGATACGCGGCGACTGGCAGCTTGCCGGCTGGCTGCTCCCGCGCGTGCCCGGGCCGCCCGGCTCAAATGGCGATCGGACCCAGGGACGAAAGCGAGCGGCAACCGAATCCGCTCTCCGCCTTGTCGGTGTGGAAACTGTTCGACAACCTGCGCCGCAGCCTCGTGCCGCCGTCGCTGCTTGCCTTGCTGGCAGGTGGCTGGCTGTTTGGCCCGGGACCGGCGTGGTTCTGGCCCCTGCTGGTCGCGGGCGTGCTGTTCCTGCCCGCCTTGCTGGGAGCCGTGATCGAACTCATCCGCAAGCCTGAGGAACGTGATTGGCTGGTGCACCTGATCCTGACAGGCAAATCCGCGGGCCGTCCCAGTCGTGCTCGCTTTGCTGACGCTGGTCTTTTTGCCCTACGACGCGCTGATTTATCTGGATGCGATCCTGCGCTCGGGTGTGCGGATGCTGTTCACCCGACGCGGCTTGTTGCTCTGGCAACTGCCCTCCTATGCGCGCCGCAACGCGCGCCGCACGCCGGCCGATTTTTTCATGGAGATGTGGATCGCGCCGGCTGTGGCGGTGGTACTGGGCTGTATCTGACTTGGGCGCTGTGGCAAACCCGCCTCGGCGGAATGGTTCGTCTGGGCGCCCGTCCTGTTGCTCTGGCTGGTGTCGCCCGTCGTCGGCTGGTGGATCAGCAGGCCGCTGCGCTCGCGCCGGTACCGGAGCTGAGCCGCGATCAACGGGCGTTCCTGCGCGCGTCGGCCCGGCGCACGTGGCGCTTCTTCGCGGACTTCGTCGGCCCGCATGGACAACTGGCTGCCGCCCGACAACTTCCAGGAATATCCCGGCGCCGGTCATCGCCTCGCGCACCTCGCCCACGAACATCGGCATGGCGCTGCTGGCGAACCTGGCGGCGTACGATTTCGGTTACATTTCCGCCGGAGAATTGCTGCGCCGCACCGGGAACACACTGGCGACGATGGAGAAGCTGGAACGCTACCGCGGCCATTTTTACAACTGGTACGACACGCGCACGCTGCAACCGCTGCACCCGCAATACGTCTCTTCGGTGGACAGCGGCAACCTGGCCGGCAGCCTGCTCACCCTGCACGCGGGGCTGGCCGAGTTGAAAGATCAGCCGGTGTTGCCAGCATGCGCGTTTCAGGGATTGCAGGACACCTTGCAGGTGCTTGCCGAACACCTGCCTGCGTTACCGGCCCCGGAGCTTGCGAAGCAGATCAGGGTTCTGCAGGACATACTCCAGCTCAGCTACGCTGGACGGGCAGCCACAGACGCTGGCTGCAGCGCGACAGTCTGCTGGACGAGATTCACCGTGCCGGCGGAGGAGCTGGTGGCATGGCTGCCGGCGGATATCGATATCGATGGCGAACTGTATTACTGGGCGCAGGCATTCGACCGGCAATGCCGCGCACTTCGCGATGAGCTCGGGTTCCTGGTGCCCGACCGGGTCGCTTCGAACTTGCCCACATCCCGACACTGGCGGAACTGGCCAGAGAGGGTGCAGCCGGCACTGAAGCGCGTTCGTCAGTCGGGGCAGCCGCGCTGGCAGCGTCACGTTACCAGGACGCGGTGGAGCGGCTCAGGAATCATCGACGATCTGGTGGATCGTTGCCGCGAACTGGCGGTGATGGATTTCGAGTTTCTCTACGATACGCTCGCGCGACCTGCTGGCATCGGCTACGACGTGGGCGAACGGCGCCGCGATCCGTCCTGCTACGACCTGCTGGCATCCGAAGCGCGCCTGGCCAGCTTCCTGCTGATCGCGCAGGGACAGGTGCCGCAGAAGCACTGGTTCGCGCTCGGCCGCCTGCTGACCAGCCACGGCGGCGACGTGAGCCTGATTTCGTGGAGCGGCTCGATGTTCGAGTACCTCATGCCGCAGCTGATCATGCCGAGTTACGAGAACACCTTGCTGGAGCAGACCTGCAAGGCCGCGGTGTCGCGCCAGATCGAATACGGCCGGCAACGCGCGGTGCCCTGGGGCATTTCCGAGTCCTGCTACAACGCCACCGACATGCACCAGGTCTATCAATACCGGGCATTCGGCGTGCCCGGGCTGGGTTTCAAGCGCGGGCTGGGCGACGATCTGGTCATCGCGCCTTACGCCAGCGCGCTGGCGCTGACGGTGATGCCGCGGGAAGCGTGCCGCAACCTGCAGACGCTGGCCGCCGACGGTTTCCTCGGCAGACTACGGGTTCTACGAGGCGGTCGATTACACGCCGTCGCGCGTGCCGCCGGGCAAGCATCACGCCATCGTGCGCACCTTCATGGCGCATCACCAGGGCATGAGCCTGCTGGCCTTTGAGCATGTCTTGCTCGACCAGCCGATGCAGCGCCGCTTCATGTCCGACCCGCTGGTACGGGCGACGGAACTGTTGCTGCAGGAGCGGGTGCCGAAGCAGGGCGCCACGTTGCATCCGCATGCGGCTGAAGTGAGCGCCGCCGCAGCGCCCCGCCGCCGCGGAAGCCGGCGCGATCATGCGCGTGTTTACCGACCCGAACACGCCGATACCCGAAGTTCACCTGTTGTCCAACGGCAGGTACCACGTCATGGCGACCCATGCCGGCGGCGGTTACAGCCGCTGGCGCGACCTGGCGGTCACCCGCTGGCGCGAGGACGCCACGTCCGATGGCTGGGGCACATTCATTTACCTGCGCGACCGCGACACGGGGCGTTACTGGTCGACCGCCTATCAACCGACACTGCGCAAGGCCGATCAGCTACGAGGCGATCTTCGTGCAGGCGCGCGCCGAATACCGGCGGCGCGATCAGGCGATCGAGGCGCACACCGAGATCAGCGTTTCACCGGAAGACGACGTCGAGATCCGCCGCGTCACGCTCACCAACCGTCGTCCGCGACCCGTCATATCGAGGTGACGAGTTACGCGGAGGTCGTATTGGCGCCGTTGAATGCCGACCTGGCCCATCGCAGCTTTCAGCAACCTGTTCGTGCAAACCGAAATCCTGCCCGATCGGCAGGCGATTCTCTGCACGCGGCGCCGCCGCACACCCGGGGAGCAGGTGCCGTGGATGTTCCACCTGCTGGCGGCGCCTGGCGCGGTTGCCGACGAGCCGTCCTACGAGACCGATCGCGCCCGGTTCATCGGGCGGGGTCGAACGGCGGCCAACCCGCGTGGTGCTGGATGGCGGTGACGGCCCCTCAGTTATCCGACGGTTGTCGAACACCGAGGGTTCGGTGCTCGATCCCATCGTGGCGATCCGCCGCACCCTCAGCCTGTCGCCCGACGAATCGGCGACCGTGCAGATCATCTCCGGGTGTCGCGGACACGCGCGAGGCGGCATTGGCTCTGCTCGAGAAGTATTGTGACCGGCACTTCGTCGAGCGCGCCTTCGAAATGGCCTGGTTCCAGAGCCAGGAGGTGCTGCGCCGCCTCAACGCAACCGAAGCCGATGCCCAGGTCTACGGCCGCCTGGCCGGCTCCGTCATTTACGCCACTGCCCTGCGCCGCGCCGCGCCCAGCGTCATTGCCCGCAACCAGCTGGGTCAGTCCGGGCTCTGGCGCTTTGCCGTCTCGGGCGATCTGCCGATCGTCCTGGTACGCATCGGCGACCTGAACCGCATCGACCTGGTGAAACAGGTGCTGCAGGCCCATGCCTACTGGCGCATGAAGGGCCTGACTGCGGACCTGGTGATCCTGAACGAGGATTTCTCGGGCTACCGGGCGGTTCTGCAAGACCAGATCATGGGGCTGATCAACGCGGGTCCCGAAGCGCAGATTATCGACAAACCGGGCGGCGTGTTCGTGCGGCGCGCCGAAGAACTTTCCGAGGAGGACCGGGTCCTGTTCCAGACCGTCGCCCGCGTCGTGCTCACCGATAGCGCCGAGACACTGGTCGAGCAGGTGGAGCGCCGCGTGCCGGCGGAGCGTGTGCCGGACCGTCTGGCAGCCATTGCTGCAACCGGCAGACCGAACCGGTCCAGCCGCTGGCGGCGCGCGAACGCATTTTCTGCAACGGCCTGGGGGGCTTCACGCCCGACGGGCGCGAATACGTCATCACCCTCGAGCCCGGTCAGAGCACGCCGGCGCCGTGGGCCAATGTCATCGCCAGTCCGCACATCGGCACGGTCGTCAGCGAGAGCGGCAGCGCCTATACCTGGGTGGAAAACGCTCACGAGTTCCGGCTGACCACCTGGCACAATGACCCGCTGAGCGACAGCAGCGGCGAGGCGCTCTACATCCGCGACGAGGAAACGGGCGCGTTCTGGTCGCCGACGCCGTTGCCCGCCCGCGGTCAGTCCGGCTATGTGTGCCGGCACGGGTTCGGGTACAGCGTGTTCGAGCATTACGAAGCCGGCATCTCCTCGGAACTGTTCACCTACGTCGCAATGGATGCACCGGTGAAGTTCGCGGTGGTCAAGCTGCGCAACCATTCGGGACGCCCGCGTCGCTTGTCGCTGACCGGGTATTGGGAGCTGGTGCTCGGTGAGTGGCGACACGCCAATCTGATGCACATCGTTACCGAAACGGATCCGCACAGCGGCGCGCTGTTCGCCCGCAATGCCTACGGCCGCGAATGCGCCAATCGGGTCGTCTTTGCGCAGGTCAGCGAGCTCAGCGAGCGTACGGTGACCGGTAACCGCAACCGAGTTCATCGGTCGCAACGGTTCGCTGGCCGGCCCGGCGGCGATGCGCCGCGCGCGTTTGTCGGGCAGGGCAGGTGCGGGTCTCGATCCGTGCGCCGCGATCCAGACCCGGATCGAGCTGGCCGACGGACAGGAGCGCGAGATCGTGTTCGTATTCGGCGCGGCCCGCAACACCGACGAGGCGCAGCATTTCATCCGGCGATTCGGCGGCCCGGCCGGCGCACGGCAGGCGCTGGAAGCGGTATGGGAATACTGGAACCACACCCTGGGCGCGGTGCAGGTGGAGACACCGGATCCGGCGCTGGACGTGCTGGCCAACGGCTGGCTGCTCTACCAGACCTGTCGTGCAGGCTCTGGGGCCGCAGTGGTTATTATCAGTCCGGCGGGGCCTACGGTTTCCGCGATCAATTGCAGGACACCATGGCGCTGATCCATGCGACACCGTGGCTCGCCCGCGAGCAGTTGCTCCGTTGCGCCGAGCGCCAGTTCCTGCAAGGGTGACGTGCAGCACTGGTGGCATCCGCCCAACGGCCAGGGCGTGCGCACCCATTTCTCCGATGACTATCTGTGGCTGCCGTATGCAACCTGCCGTTATGTGCTGGCGACCGGCGATACGGGCGTGCTCGACGAGCCGGTCCATTTTCTGGAGGGCCGCGAGTTGAATCCGGAAGAGGAGGCTTACTACGATCAGCCGCTAGCGTTCGACTGAAGCGGCGAGCCTCTATGAACATTGCGTGCGTTCAATCAGGCACGGGTTACGCTTTGGTGAGCATAAGTTGCCGCTGATGGGCTGCGGCGACTGGAACGATGGCATGAATCTCGTCGGTCGTGACGGCAAGGGCGAGAGCGTGTGGCTGGCGTGGTTCCTGTACGAGAACCTGCAGCTGTTTGCAGGCCTGGCGCGTGTCCGGGGCGACGAGGCCTTTGCCGAAGTCTGCACCGGGCAGGCCGCGCAGCTGCGCAGCAACATCGAGGCCAATGCCTGGGACGGCGGCTGGTACCGGCGGGCCTAGTTCGATGATGGCACCCCCCTGGGCTCGTCCGACAATGACGAATGCCGGATCGACTCGATCAGCCAGAGCTGGGCGGTCATTTCCGGCGGCGGCGATCCCGTGCGAGCCCGCCAGGCGATGGCGGCGGTGGACGAACGCCTGGTGCGGCGCGATGCGCGGTTGATCCAGTTGCTCGACCCGCCCTTCGACACATCAGACCTTGAGCCCGGTTATATCAAGGGCTACGTGCCCGGCGTCCGCGAGAACGGCGGCCAGTATACCCATGCCGCGATCTGGACCAGCGATGGCGTTTGCCATGCTGGGTGACAGGGAACGGGCGTGGGAATTGTTCGCCATGCTCAATCCCGTCAATCACGGCAGTCAGCCGGATGAGATCGAACGCTACAAGGTCGAGCCGTACGTCATGTGCGCGGATATCTACGCTGCGCCGCCACACACCGGCCGGGGCGGCTGGACCTGGTACACCGGGGCGGCGGGCTGGATGTACCGGCTGACCGTGGAAACACTACTGGGCCTGCAGCTGGAAGTGGACCATCTGCGCATTGCACCCTGTATCCCGGCCCATTGGGAGTCGTACAAAATCCACTACCGCTATCGCGAGACGGTCTACCACATCACCGTCAGGCGCGTCGGTGAAAAGTCGAGAGCAGGTGAGCCGCGTGACCGTAGACGGCGTCGTGGTTAATGGAGTCGCCGTCGATGGGACAGAACGACCGCAAGGCATAATCCCCCTCGTGGACGACCGCCGGGAGCACTACGTCGAGGTGGATTTGAGTTGATATATTCCTGATTACCACCGCATCCCGGTCCTCGTCAGGAGCTGCGGCATGACACTTTCCTGAACCCCGCTGAGGGAACAATTGCGCGTCACCAGCGTACTGCGACATTTACTGCTCCCTGTGCTCTCCTGCATGATTCATCGCGCGTGATTTCCCGCCTCATCAGTTCAATTGATTTGCTTTACCGGCGCAAAGAGGTGATGCTCCGTCTGGTATCTGGTCTGTAAACATGCAGGTCTCTCTGCTGCACGACACTGACCGAACGGTCATGGTTGCCCGTCATATTCACTCATCCCGGGCTTCGATCTGCCTCCCCGTGGTGCATGACTTGCTGCAGACAGGGGACGGGTACGCCGCAGCGTTTATTTCATTCATCCAGGAAAACCTCATGACACAACTTATCAACAACCGGGAATCCGGGACATTCAGACTGTACGCGGGTATTTGCCTGGCAGAGCTTAACGACCAGGACTGGAACCTGCGCACACCTGCAAACGCCACTGACGTTTCTTCTGGAACCAGCTATTGAACAGGAGCGCGACACAACGGGCACAGGACAAAACCGCCACCGGCGACCAGTCCCGGGACCCTCATGCTTCTGTCACACCGAACACGGAGGATGAGAGGGGCGACCGCAGGGACAGAGCGAGGACTGCGCACCCCGATCCCGGGGACCTGGTGCGGCAAGGGCATGACCTGCCCGGGCGTATCCTGCCGGGCAGCGACGGTGATCCGGCCCGGCCTGCAGGTACCCGGCGATGAGGTTGAGCTTTCCGAACCCGAGCCGCAGCTTCGATGCCGGTAAGAGCCGCGTCTGCTTTTGGGGATATGACAGCACGATCGAGGTTTCCTTTTTTGTTGAAGCGGACGCCCTCAAACGGCTTTGTCCAGAGATGAACAGCGTCGAAACGGGATTTCTGCAGGCATTCGATGCCGCGCGGAAGCGAATCCATGAGGTTGCTGACAAGGTCTACGTGCGCGGCGGCAAAGGATCCTATGCTTTCATCCTGGCAGCGGAGGATTTTTGAGGATCATTGTGCGCACCGTCCATACTGCAGCATCGGCATACGGACAAGAAGCGTTCCGGCATAGTACTTTGATGGTCAGCGCACCTGTCCGCGTGGGCCGGATACGGCAAGAGTTGTGGTCTGTCCCCAGTTACCTGCCGGAAGACATGCCCGAGACCGGGATTGCGTGCACACCCGGGGTATGCCAGCCTGGACCGGCCCGATTCGTCAGCCCGGCATCTGCCGCAGTGCAACCGTTGAGCGGGTGACCGGTGCCGTATCCACCTCGGCAAAATCGATATTTACCCGGTCACCGGCAATGGGGCGGAAAAACCTGTTGGTGAATGCGACATGGTCGGGATGATCGCGGTAGCTATCAATGACCTTTTTGTGCACAAACTCCAGGATCCAGCAGAACCGGAATCTCGAGAGTTCCGATATCGCCCAGCCGGATACGACGCGCCGTACACCAGGGATACCCGCGAGTATCTCGGTGCCGCGTGCCATCATGGAATCGATCTGTGACTCGAAGCCATGTTCGACGTTGTACATAACGATATGTTGCACCGGCTGCCACGCCTGGCATTGCATGAGTACCTCTGCGGCACGGCCGGCTGAACCCCACAGGTGCATGCACTGCTCGACCTCGACACGAATCCGCTCCCGGATA
Source organism: uncultured Gammaproteobacteria bacterium (assembly GCA_963803275.1). Taxonomy (GTDB): domain Bacteria; phylum Pseudomonadota; class Gammaproteobacteria; order UBA9214; family UBA9214; genus UBA9214. The sequence continues at coordinate 18,631 of CAWDLS010000003.1, forward strand.
TCCTTCATGAGTCCGGTGTAACCGCAGCGGGCATCGGCACGCACATTTTCGCGGATACTCCTGCCGGCAGCATCAGCGAGTGCCGTGTAGCAGTTGATTTTCGCTACGCCGCAGGAAATCATGCGGTGATACTGGGCCTCGGGCAAACCGGTGCCGCCATGAATGACGAGAGGCAGCTTGACGGCCGAGTTGATGCGCTTGAGACGTTCGAAGTCGAGTTTTGGCCGGCCACGCATGCGTCCGTGAACGGTACCGATGGAGACCGCAAGGCAATCCACGCCCGTGCGCTCTGCATAGGTCTTGGCCTCCGCGACGGATGTATACACCGCATGTCCCGGGTGCCTTTCAGCGTAATCCCCCTCGCTATCCGCCACGAAACCCAGCACGCCCTCGACGGTTATCCCGCAGCGGTGTGCGGTCTCGACCAGTTGCTGTGTCCGTTCCACGTTGGCGGAAAAAGCCTCGTTCGAGGTATCCACCATGACGCCATTACAACCGAGATTGATTGCACGCACTGCGGAATCAAACGATGCGCCTTGGTCAAGCTGGATTGCAACCGGTACATGCGCACGGCGTGCAGCCTTGTCGGTTGCAGCCATCGCCAGCTCGAAATCGAATTGTCCGAAATGCGACCCGGACAGGCTGAGGATGACCGGTGACCGGCAGTGCTCCGCTGCGTCAAGGATGGATTCCAGGAAATCAAGGCTGACGAGGTCAAATCCTCCAACAGCGTAATTGTTGCGGTAGGCATGGTTCAGCATGTCACCCATATCAACCAATGGCATGATGGTCTCCCGTTACGGCACCTGCGTTGACTGTTCGTATCCAGCGTCCATGGCTACCAGAAATCGTCACCCTCGTCATCGCCGCTGCTGCCGGGGCAGAGATCTTCATCATGGCGTGCGATCGCACGGCCCAGGTCGGTGAGCGCATCGTGCAGTGCCGCCAGCGAGACGTCATGTGTCTGCGCATGCCGCAGTTCCAGGTCGCCCTGCAAGGCCGCCAGCCGGTCCAGCAGCTGACCGTGCGGGTCGATCGGACCGATCGACCAGCCAACCATGTCCGCGATGGCCTGGACCTGGCGGGCTAGCGCTTCACAACGCCCTGCGCACGCCCCGGTCTGCGCTACCGCATTGATGGCCCGCAGGAGTTCGGACAGGCGCATCACGGGAACTCCATTGCTCCGGATCCTAGGCCGGATCCCGATCGAGCTGTCCCTCGCGAAAAACCCGGCTTGCAAGTACATCCTCGGCCTCGAGAGTCATCAGGTCGTCCCTGGTAATCGTGCCCGAGCGGCGACCGAACAGGCGGTTGGCCTGCCGCAGGCGCGCGCGATCGAGTGCATTCCGCACAGAGCGTGCATTGGAAAAATGATCCATGGCCATGCGCAATTTCAGATAGCGTATAAAGGCCTCTTCGGCTGCTGTGCTGAAACGGTAGTTCTGGCCCGCCAGCATGAGCTTCGCGATCGAGAGCAGCTCTTCGGGCTGATAATCGGGAAAATCGATGTGATGCGCGATGCGTGAGCGCATGCCCGGATTGGACAGGAAAAACCTGTCCATCTTGTCCTTGTATCCAGCCAGGATGACAACCAGGTCGTCACGGTTGTTTTCCATGACCTGCAGCAGTATCTCGATCGATTCGGCGCCGTAGTCGCGTTCGTTCTCCGGCTTGTACAGGTAGTACGCCTCGTCAATGAACAGCACGCCGCCCATCGCCTTCTTGATGACTTCCTTGGTCTTTGGCGCGGTATGGCCAATGTACTGGCCGACCAGGTCATCGCGCGTGACCGTCACCAGGTGCCCTTCGCGTACGTAGCCGAGGCGTTTCAGGATCTCGCCCATGCGCATCGCCACGGTGGTCTTGCCGGTACCGGGATTGCCGGTGAAACACATGTGCAACGTCGGGGTTTCCGATGTCAGCTCGAACTGCTTGCGCAGCCGGTCGACCAGCAGCAGGGCAGCAATCTCGCGAATGCGCGTCTTTACCGGGACGAGACCCACCAGCTCGCGGTCGAGCTTGTCGAGCACCTCCTGGATGTTGGATGACCGGAACTCGGCTTCGAGATCCACCGCATTGCTGCCCGTGTCGCTCAAGTGTGGTGCATCGCTCATGATATGTCCCGGTCGTCACCGTGGAGCGCGCACAGCGCGGGCCCGTCCGCGCTGTGCGCAGGTGACAATCTCAGTAACGCTCCATTTCCGCCTTGTCAGTCGCATAGGAATGCACGGTATAACGGATCATGCGGCCTTCCCCTTCCTGTCGCACCAGCCCGAAGCCCGGCTCTTTCCCGGGGCGATTGACGATATACGACATGGCCAGGCTCTCCGTGCCACGCGTCGAGTTGACCGCGGTCACACGGACGTAGTGGTTCGGGAACGTCTTGCGGCAGTTGTTGACTTCCATCAGGATCCCGGCAGGATCCTTCAGGTCGAACATCGGCATACCGAACATTTCCCAGTACGTGTTGCGCGGATGCGGGTCGTCAGTGTACTCGATACTGACCGCCCAGCCGTGCTCCAGCGCGTACTTGATCTGCTTGGTGATCTGCTCGTCGGTCAGGTCCGGCAGGAACGAAAACTGACCCTGGGTCAGGCGATTGCCTGGATTGGTCATCATGGTGCTATCTCCTTAGTTTATCAGGCGCTGGCCGTAGTCGTGGGCACGAAGTCGGCGGTGTCGGTCGACTCATAGTTGAAGGTGATGTCCTTCCACGTATCGAGTGCGGCCTTCAGCGGCGAACAGTGCCTGGCGGCATCATTCAGGATTTGCGGACCCTCATTCCAGATGTCGCGACCTTCGTTACGTGCCAGTACAATGGTCTCAAGGGCAACGCGATTGGCAGTTGCGCCGGCCTGGATTCCCATCGGGTGTCCGATGGTGCCGCCGCCGAATTGCAGTATCACGTCCTCGCCGAGGTAGGTCAGCAGCTGGTGCATCTGACCGGCATGGATGCCACCGGAAGCCACTGGCATGACCTTGTTGAGCGAGGCCCAGTCCTGGTCGAAGAACAGGCCGTTCTCGAGGCTGGTCGGCGTGTGCGACTCGCGTAACGTGTCGTAGAAGCCCTTGATCATCAGCGGATCGCCTTCGAGCTTGCCGACCACAGTGCCGGCATGGATGTGGTCCACGCCCGCCATGCGCATCCACTTGCAGATGACGCGGAAATTCATGCCGTGGTTCTTCTGGCGCGAGTAGGTCGAATTGCCGGCACGGTGCAGGTGCAGGATCATGTCGTTACAGCGTGCCCATTTCGCCATGGTCTGGATGGCGGTGTAGCCGATGACGAGGTCGATCATGACGATCACGGAACCGAGCGACTTGGCGAATTCGGCGCGCTCGATCATTTCGTCCATGGTGGCAGCGGTGACATTGAGATAGTGCCCCTTGACCTCGCCGGTAGCGGCAGACGCCTTGTTCACGGCTTCCATGCAGTACAGGAAACGGTCGCGCCAGTGCATGAACGGCTGCGAGTTGATGTTCTCGTCATCCTTCACGAAGTCGAGGCCGCCTTTCAGCGCCTCGTATACGACGCGGCCATAGTTACGGCCCGATAGCCCGAGTTTCGGCTTCGTGGTCGCGCCGAGTAGCGGTCGACCGAACTTGTCGAGGCGTTCGCGCTCCACGACGATACCCGTGGCCGGGCCCTGGAAGGTCTTCAGGTAGGCGACCGGGATACGCATGTCCTCCAGGCGCAGCGCCTTGACGGCCTTGAACCCGAACACGTTGCCGATGATGGACGCGGTCAGATTGGCGATCGAGCCCGGTTCGAACAGGTCGAGGTCGTAGGCAATATAGGCGAAATACTGCTGGTCCACACTGGTGCCTTCACCCGTGTTCGGCACCGGGTCGACCCGATAGGCCTTGGCACGGTACAGCTCGCAGGCGGTGAGTCGGTCTGTCCACACCACGGTCCAGGTCGCGGTCGAGGATTCACCGGCGACCGCTGCCGCCGCCTCTTCCGGGTCAACGCCGGACTGCGGGGTGATGCGGAACAGGGTAATGATGTCAGTCTCCTTGGGTTTGTAATCGGGCTCCCAATAGCCCATTTTCTTGTAAGGGATAACGCCGGATTTGTAGCGCTCTTTCCCTTCTTTCAATGTTTCAGATGCCATGGCAGTCTCCAGAGCCGTTCAGATGGATTGTTTGTGTTCCGCACCGGGTCCGCCCTGGATGCCAATCCCTCATGTGTGGGAGGAATGCAATCAGGCAGGACAGTCATGCGTTGCAGGTATGCTGCCGAAAATCAAGTATCAATGATAGTCAATATTTTCTATATCTATGATAGATTAACGTCTATATATTATCCGTGGCGGGAACAGCATGAGACACAGCACCCTGCGGCAACTGGAAGTGTTTGCGGCGATCGCACGGCTGGGCAGCTTCACCCGTGCCGCCGAAGAGCTGTACCTGACCCAGCCGACGGTCTCGATGCAGATCCGGAAACTCACCGATGCCGTCGGTGTACCGTTGTTCGAGCAGGTGGGCAAGAAAATCTTCCTCACGGACGCAGGTCGCGAACTGAACAGGGCATGTCGCGAGATCTTCGCACAGCTCGGGCGCTTTGAAATGTTTGTGGCCGACCTGAAAGGGCTGGCGACGGGAAGCTTGCGGCTGTCCGTCGTGACGACCGCGAAATATTTCATACCACGCCTGCTCGGATCATTTTGCCAGATCCATCCCGGCATCGACGTATCGCTGAAAGTCTCGAACCGGGAACGCATCCTCGAACGACTTGCCGACAACGAAGACGACCTGTACATCCTGGGGCAGCCGCCGGAGGATCTCGAGGCGGAGGCCGAGTCGTTTCTGCAAAACCCGCTCGTCGTGCTCGCGCCGGTCGGCCACCATCTGGCAGGCAAACAGAGAATTTCACTCGAGAGCCTGGCAAAGGAGCCATTCTTGTTGCGCGAATCGGGTTCCGGTACACGCATCGCCACCGAGCGCTTGTTCGCCGCCCACGGGCTGAAACTCAATGTTCGCATGGAACTGGGCAGTAACGAGGCGATCAAGCAGGCGATCGTCGGTGGCCTCGGTGTATCGGTGCTGTCCCGGCACACACTCGTCATGGATGCGCCGGCCGGGCAGCTTGCGATCCTCGATGTCGTGGGATTTCCAATCGAACGGTACTGGTACGTCGTCTACCCCTCGGGCAAGAAGCTCTCGGTCGTCGCCCGGGCCTTTCTCGAGCACTTGCGGCAGGTCCCCAGGGAGTTGCAGTTCGATACGACGCAACTGAAGTGATGCCCGGTGCAACGACCGAGTAATGAAGTCTGGCTGTTGGTGCGTGAGCCGACCTGCACCGGGAGTGCCGGCATCGCGAGCGCCTGTTCAGGAGTGTGGTATCCGGTCGCTGACTAATCTTCAAAAGTCATTTAACGGTCAGGTCTGCGTGCCGTACGGGTTCACTAACCCGGTTCGCGCTGAATAACAGGCACGTTGCATGCGGTCTTTCAGCTTTCAACCGTTCGGATTATCCCGTGCAGCCAGGTCCCCGGCCAGATTTCATGAGCCGCACTCGATGGCACAAAGGCGAAGCTCTGCACCCCGTTTCACGATCCGGAGATGATGGATTACTGGCACCGCTTTCGAAGTGATGGATCTGCTACCGGAAATGAAGCGGCGTGAGCAGGAATTTCATGCGTGAGTTAATGCAACGTTACATTCTGATATTGTGAAGCATCAGCAGCACGTATTGACACCGGTGATGAAATTCAGGAGAGTTTCCCCTCGCTGATAGCGTTACCAGGACGATCTGAATTTCACGCATGGCAAGATCATGTCGACGCCCCGTTGCGTGCTGGCACCATATCACGATGGCACGGAACGATGTGCAGTCATATCAACTGGAACTTTCCGGGTGTTTCCGTTATCAACCGGACGTAACGGAGGACACGGCGCTGCATCACGCAGCGTGAATACATCGAATCATCTTGAGGACAGGGCATGAGCGTCGTCATCAGAAACCAGGAAAACCGCCGCGTGCATTCATCGACCGGTTTCCCTCTCGTGGACGGTACGGGTGTGGTCATTGTGCGTGATCGAAGAATCCTTTCCACCCGGCGCAAGAGTCGATACGGGCTGGAAGATTTCAAGGTGATACTGTCCAAGATGGCCGACAGCTGACTGCAGGGCGGCGCAGGCCGCGCGATTGAATCCAGGCGATCTCCACCACAGCACGGCTGATCGAGGTGAAAAAGACGTGCGGCCGGTCAGGTCCGGTCAGTGCGGCGTAGTCATATCCCGCGATGCACCACCACGGTCACAGCCGCATGGGCGTGTTAGCCCTTGATAGTGAATACCGCCACTTTGTGCAGTGCGAACGAGGTGGGGGTGCAGTGGCGCTTCCTTGACTTCCAGCCTGGCCGGCAATCGAGGCCGTCCGGACGGCCGGCGATGTCACGCCTGACACCGCGGGCCACGCATTCCGTCATGCGGACGGTGACGGGTATTCCATGGTGTTTCTACGGTTTGACGGGCGGCGGGTCAGGCGGGCCGGGTCGTAACGCTGATCCCGATGGCCGGATCAGTGGTACTCGATGCCACTGCCTGCCTGCTGTGGTGCTGGAAAACCCGGTCGTTCATGGCAATGGAAAGCCCGGGGTTCCCGTGACAAACCAGTCCGGCGTGGTGGTAATGCCGCACCGCCACGGCCGTGCCGCAGCATTGAAGAAGTCTGCTGACGCCGCCATATATGTTGCGTTGGGTTTTCAGTACTGACCAAACGGGGGTGCCATGAGAATACCTGCACTCGGAAGATTGACGTCTGCACATGAACCGCCGCGTTCGGCGGGACCGGCATCGCAAAATCCGGTGGCCGGGACATCCCGGGATACGGCCACGCCAGCCGATGCCGCCCTGCTGGATGCCTACTCGCGGACGGTGAGCCAGGTGGCGCAGCAGGCACGTCCCTCGGTGGCGCATATTACAGTGCGCCGCAAGGATCACGGCAACGGTGCGGGCTCCGGTTTCGTGTTTACTCCCGACGGATTCCTGCTGACCAACAGCCATGTCGTCCACGGTACAAGGGAAGTGATCGCGGCATTTGCCGATGGTGCGGAGTATCGTGCACGTGTAATCGGCGAGGATCCGGATACCGATACTGCCGTACTGAGACTGGAAGGCGGTACCACACCGGCATTACCGCTCGGCGATTCAGGCCGGCTGCAACCGGGTCAGATCGCGATTGCGGTGGGATCACCACTCGGTCTCGAGTTCACGGTGACCGCCGGTATCGTGAGTGCACTCGGGCGCAGCCTGCCGGGATTCGGCGGTCGCTTGATCGAGGACGTAATACAAACCGACGCCGCCCTCAATCCCGGCAACTCCGGCGGGCCGTTACTCAACAGCGCCGGGAAGGTGATCGGCGTCAATACCGCGGTCATACCCTCGGCGCACGGTCTCGCGTTTGCAGTCGCCATAAACACGGCACAATGGATCGCCATGGAACTGATGCGTCACGGGCGTGTGCGTCGGGCCTTGCTCGGATTGTCCGCCAGCGTTGCACTCCTGCCACGGCGCTGGGTGCGTGAACATGACTGGCCGGCTGCAACGGGAATACGTGTGCAACAGGTCGTACCCGGGTCTGCGTCGGCCGGCGCGGGGCTGCAAGCGGGTGACTGGATCGTCGGTGTGCAAGGTGAGCCGGTGTCGCAGCTGTCCGACCTGCTGAACTGGCTGGCGGGTGACGGCGCCGGTCGGGTGCTGCCGCTGAAGATCCTGCGTCCGCGCCACGGGATTCTCGAGGTCCTGCATGTGCTGGTTACACCGGCGGTGCCGTGAGCTGCGCCGGCAGGCAGGCGGCACGAAGCCGGGGTCACGCCGGACGGAACCCGGCGCACGATGCGTTACGGCATTGACCTGTTCAAGTGCGTCTACTGCGGGTACTGCGAAAAGGCCTGTCCAACCGATGCCACAGTGATGACACGCAGCTTCGAAATCCACGTCGAGAATCGCGGCGAGCCGGAGATTGCGGCCTACCGTCGCGCGGATGCCGCTTACCGCGAGGACGCATGTCCCGCTCATCTGCGGGCAATAATCCCGCGGATGGCAGAAGACATCGTTACCATTGATTGGATCGCACGGATCGATGAAAGGCGCATTGCCACGGTGTCTGCCGTGCGGCCGACGAGATCGCCGCGGGCGAGCACGACGGGCAATTTACGCTCAATGTCTTTCAGACGGGATCGGTTACCAGCACCAACATGAACGCCGACGCCGTTGGCAAGTACGTTGAAGTCCGAAGCAGACGGGCCTCTGAACATCGGATCGTCGATGAAGTTGCCGCTGCCGGCAGTCATGCTGTCTATGTCCGGGCCGGATGTCAGATACGCACGAGGGTTCCGCCTGAGGGAGAAACTTTTGCCGTAGTGTAGAAAAGATTGTTGCTGGCATCGAAAGGTCTGCAGCGACTTTTCTATAGGCATGGAGTCACCACCTATTTCCGAGAGAATGTTATTGCCCATGGTTATCTGGAGAACCGCCTGTTCCCAGGCTTCTTTAGTAACCCTCTTTCCGCACAGGTATATTTTTGTCCCCGTTTTACACACCCTGAGGGGGATGAGGTTAATCGGCCTAAAGGCCGATCGACCCGGTTTTTTGCTATAACTAGAAACCACCGGCCCTGGCCTTGGAGTATTCGGTTTAAGAAAGACGATATCGAAGCGTCGGCGCAACTGGCTGGAGCGGGTCTAGGCCTGCAGGGCCTCTAAAAACCATGCATTCGTTGCGGTAAACAACCTTACGCACGTGGTTGCATCTTGCACGCGCAGCGCAGGTTCGAGGATGCCATCAAGGACTATCGAGGTCTGGCACTGATCAAGAAGCTGCATCGGATCGAAAAACAAGCACGGTAGCTCGAGCGTGAAGCACGCCATGGTCACCGCCAGCGGCAGGAGCCCCGATCCTGGATAATTTGCGCACCTGACTTGATGAAGCGCAGCCGGAGGTGCCACCTATGAGCGCGTCCGGCAAGGCGCTGCAGTACCTGCGCCGAAAACGGGACAAGCTAATCCGCCGCCCGGGTGACGGTCGCCTGGAGGTTGACAATAATTGCCAAGGTTTCTGGTGGTTACCGGCGAGACGGCATAGCAGGTTGGACTGAAAACCGGAGACCGCGCAGGAGACGCTGGTACGGTGGGCGCAGCAGAACGACAATCTTCACCTGACTATATTCGGCTGCCTTCAGGATGTAAATTTGGTATCGTCCCTCCCGGGTAAGCGGCGTGAAGCTCACCGCTGCGCCGCTTGCCTGGTGGTGAGAAAAGCCACGATACTAATGCAGCCTGCTTGCTGAACAGCCAGACAGGGTTGCAGCTGGAAACTGCATTCACGCGAAGAGATCAGGAAGCCATTAAGCTCAAATAATAAGGACCACTATGACATCCAATAGTCCGCAAGTGTCTGAGTCCACCCTCAAGACATGGCAGGCCCGGCCCGGTGAGGCGCGATGCAAAACAAGGCAGGCCGGTACCGCGAGTGTCGCGGCTGCACGCACGGCTGTGATTGTTTTAGGCATGCATCGTTCCGGCACATCAGCCATGACCCGGGTTGTCAGCCTGCTGGGCGCCGATCTGCCGTCCAATCTGATGCCCGGCATGGCCGACATTAACGAAACCGGATTCTGGGAGTCGCTGGATACCTATGATCTCAACGAGAGCATCCTCGCCGCACTGGGTTCCAGGTGGGATGACTGGCGTCGACTCGACCCGGACTGGATGCGATCTCCGGTATCAGACCTGAAAATACGTGCCCTGGATTTCCTGGAGCGGAATTTCGCCGGCTCGGGACTGTTTGTACTCAAGGATCCGCGAATATGCCGACTGCTGCCATTCTGGCTCGATTGCCTGCAACGGTTCGGTGCTGAGGCCAAGTGTATCCTGCCGCTCAGGAACCCGATTGAGGTTGCGGCCTCACTCGAGAAACGGGACGGATTCAATCCGGCCAAGTCCTATATGCTCTGGTTGCGGCATGTACTCGATGTGGAAAAAGCGACACGCAATCTGCCACGTGCATTTCTTGCCTATGATGAACTTCTTGACGACTGGCGTGGGGTCGTTTCCCGTATCACTGAACGGCTCGAATTGTCATGGCCCTGTCATTCCACGACCGGAGAGGCTGAGATCGACCGCTTCCTGAAAACACGCCTCCGGCACCATAAAACAGATGAAGCAAGCCTGCAGGGTCACCCCGAGATCGCCGGCTGGGTAAAGAATGCCTTCACGTTGCTGCAGGATCTTTTGAGCGATCCGGGATCACCGAAATCCCTGCAGGGACTGGACCGGGTCCGGTCGGAATTCGACCGCGCAAGCGACGCACTTGGTGCAGTCCTGCGCGCCGAGGAGCTGGCGCTGGAGGAGGCAAGGCAGACCGCCGAGGCATCGGTTCACCGGCAGGATGATCGCATCGATGACCTGACGCAGGAGATCACCAGGCAGGAACTCCGGATCAGGGTACTCACGACGAGGGTCGACGAGCGTGACAAGCGCATAACGGAGCTGGCGCATATCAATGCAAAGCGGGATGCACGGATCACGGAACTCGAATCCCGCGCAGGTGAACTGGAAGAACTCGCCACCCGGCGGGACGACGTCATCAGGGCGCTTGAAGATTCCATCTGCCAGCGTGACACACGAATCGAAGAACTGGGGCAATCCATCCTCGAACTCAGGACTGCCACGGTGAAGCTGGAGCACAGGGAGTTAACGTACAGGGACAAGTGTGTGACGCTGGAGGAACAGCGGAATCAACTGTTGCATCGCCTTAACGCCATCCAGATGTGGCGATCGTGGCGGCTGGGACGCCTCTCTATTTCTCTGGAGCAGAATACGCGGGAATATTCCCACGCTGCCGGTGCGTTGCCACCCCGCATGTGTTCGGGGAAGGCCCTGCAGGCAAACGACCGGCGCCGCTTGCGGCGCCAGGCCGGCAGGTTGCTTGATGCCGGGTTATTCGACGTGTCCTGGTACGCGGAAAGCTACCCCGAGGTAGTCCTTGCCGGCGAGGATCCAGTCTGGCACTGGCTCATCACCGGATGGCATGAGGGCCTGAACCCCAACCCCTGTTTCGATACCGTCTGGTACCAGGAGAAGTATCCGGATGTCTCACAGGTGAAGATCAATCCGTTACTGCACTATCTGGATTACGGGGCGGCCGAGGGGCGCGATCCCGGCCCGCTGTTTGACAGTAACTGGTACCTTGCAAGAAATGCGGATGTCGGCAAGGCAGGAATCAATCCGCTTGTGCACTATCTGAAGTACGGGAAAGCCGAGGGACGCGATCCTAATCCACTCTTCGATTATGCCTGGTACACGAAACAATACCCGCAAGTCACCGGGTTGGGTGTCGATGCCCTGGAACACTACCTGAAACGTGGTACAGACGAGGGATGCAATCCCTGTCCCTTGTTTGACACAGCCTGGTATCTGGATCGGTATGCGGATGTTGCGAGGAACGGGATCAATCCCCTGGTTCACTACCTGAATCGTGGCGCGGCTGAGAGACGACTCCAGCCGTGCCCCCTGTTCGATACTGATTCGTACCTGGCGCAAAACCCCGATGTCGACGAAGCGAGGATGAATCCGCTGGTTCATTACGTGACTCACGGAGCGACCCGGGGTTACGACCCCAATCCCATGTTCGACAGCGACTGGTATCTCGAGCAGTACCCGGACGTGGCCGCGGCAGGACTCAATCCACTGGCACATTACCTGGTCCAGGGCGCGGCCGAGGGACGGAACCCGGGTCCATGCTTCGAAACCTCCTGGTACGTGGACAGCTACAGCGATGTTGTTCCGTCAGGGCTGAATCCGCTGCATCACTACCTGCTTTATGGACGCGACGAGGGGCGCCTGGCCCGGCAGCCCGGGTAAGCCGGTATCACGCCTGAAGACCGGCAAGCCGCTTCACAAATGACGGCCTTCAACCCCGGTGCTGCCTGGTATGTGTAACTCATGGGGCTGGCAAGCTGGCTGTAGCGGCATCCTTGCCAGACCAGCGGGCGCGAAAATGTTCGCGCTCTTCCATGCTGTAGAAATGCCTGGCAAATCTGGAGTTATACATCTGGTCCAGCAAGGTCGGCGGAATCTTGATTCGCTGCTTGAACTCCGCATAGATGCCGGCATAACTCTTGTCGCTGGCTACATTGCTGTGAATAATCTCGAATTCGTCGAGACCGAGAAAATCCGCAATGGCCTGCGCCTTCGTCCGGTCATCCAGTTCGCATCTGAGTACCAGCAGGCTGATTCTTCCCTGTGATATGACGGTATGGCCCTGGTGTACCGGAAAGGGGCTCTGGAAGACATCGATGCCGAAATTGGTCTTGATTTCTGCGTCCAGCCAGGTCAAAGGCCGTGCGTGTACGTAGTCTTCGATAAAGATGCCAACCAGTTCATCGACGTCGCAGTCCGAGAGCTCACGCCCTGCACCGATATACCGGTGCAGCAGCTGGAAGAACATGGAAATGTTATTCGCTACCGGTTCGCGAACCAGTGTGATCACCCGCAGCCGGCGTTGCGAACGGACATAGGTTTTGTAGATTCTCTCGGCATAGAATTTCTCGCGGAATCGCCGTCCCAGCCGCTGGCGCAGGGAGAACTGTTGATAGACGCGCTGCTCGTGCAGGATTTCACGTTCCAGCAGGTCACGGTAAGCCGGTTCGATGTCGATCCGGTCCGCATCGCGGTCCCTGATGGGAAAGTACTCATGGCTCATCAACACCAGGCGGGTGCGGGGATCGCGGCAGCGAAACAACGAATTGCGTATGGAGGATGAACCGACTTTCCCCATCTGGTAGATGAGGATAGGATCACCCCAGTTGAGCCAGGGCGCGATCGTGACCGCGAAATACTCGTATACGCGGCGGTCTATCCATCTCCTGTTCAGGTGCATGGCTGTTGCAGATCGGGATCCGTTCACGTTGCGTCAGCGCTGTCCCACGGCCCCGAAGCGGCCCGGTGGTTGGCAGTGCTGACGAAGCATGATACCATTAATGCATTATAAGTAAATTCTGATCTTGCCCCAGAATATCTTATGATCTCCGCGGGAAGAGATCAGGCAGTCAGGTTAAATACAGAAATATAACAAGTTGGCTTGAAAGCGTGACAGGTACCCAGCGTCAGGTTCGATCATTCCCCTGCACCGGTCTGCCGACCGGCGAGTTGCATGTGGCTGCATCGCAGCCTGACGGGCTGCCCGTTTACCTGCGACAAGGCGGGAGTCGCGGCGATACCCCGCCAGGGAAACCCGCCCGTGGGCGTTCGGATAACCCTCACGAATAGCTGCAGGCCATCGGGTCGATTACCCATGATGTTTATCGCATTGGAATCAGGCGTGTGAAAACGATTTCCGATACACATCCTGGCGGTCGGTATTATCCGGCGATACAGCCCGGAACGCCTGAAGCCGCCAGCATCCAGTCACCGGTTTGCGCACTACCCTGAGCGGAGGTTTCCCATGAATATGCCCGCAGTAAAACATGACAGTGACAGCCAGTTTGTCGAAGAGAGCCGGTTTGTCAGGCACCGCGGTCCGGTCACCTGTGTGGCCGGAATTCCGAATCGCAATGCCGCTGTGTCCTCCGCTTACGACGGTGCCGTGGCGTATGCCGACCTCGGCGCGGGTACGCTTGAGCTGATGGGATATCACGACCACCTGGTCAACAAGATCACCGTGAACGACACAGGAAGCAAGGCCGCCTCGTGCTCTTCGGATTACACCGTCTATATCTGGGACCTTGACACGCGGAAGGTCGAACGCATCCTGAAGGGCCACAGCGATGACGTCGAGGATTTCGTCTTTGTCGATGACGCGCGTGGTGTCTCCGTATCGCGCGACTGGCGGGTCATCGTGTGGAATCTGCTCACCGGGGCCCCCATCCACATCATCGAGGGTCATGACAAGGATGTGCTGTCGGTGGCCGTCGACAACGGCCGCATTTATACATCGGGTGACGACATGACGCTGCGGGTCTGGGACCTGGAAACCGGCAAGCCGGTCCGCATGTGGGGCCCGTTCGAGGATGAAACGGACAGCTGCGCCATCGATCCCGGGCACGGCACCGCCATTCTGGGCTGCGACGACGGGGTGGTGCGGGTGTTTGATATCGACAGCGGGGAGCCGGTCGCGGAGATAGCGGCCCATACCTCGGGTATCAAGCGGGTAGCGGTATCCCCCGTCACCGGCGACATCCTGTCAGCGGCCTACGACCAGCACATCCTGGTCTGGGATGCAAACAACATGAGCCTCAAGCTGGAACTTGAGTTCCGGCCGTCGATCTGGGAACGCTCCTTCAACTGGACGCCGGACGGAACACGGCTGCTCGCCGGAACCTTCGACGGCACCGTGCTCGTCTGGGACGCTGCCACCGGCCAGTGCCTGGACGAAATCGGAGAGCGGGGCGAGGGCAATGCGTGTTTCAATGATGTCAGCGGCACCGGCGCCGGTGATGTACTGACCGTGAGCGATGACGGTCTGCTCCGCCTGGGTAGCCTGACGCCCACGGAAGCGACGTGGGTTGCGGATATCGAGCCGAAGTCCGGCCGTATACTCGCAAATGCCATCACCATTGACGCGGAATATGCGATGGCGGCAAGTGGTGCCCACAACCAGGTACTGCACCTGTTCGACTTTGACGGTCACGCCCTCAGCGGCGAGATCGAGGTGCCGCTCGGGGAGGGCCCCATCAACTGCGTGCGCATCTCCCACCACGATGGTCACGAGCGGGAGTGTTTTGTTGCCTGCTACAGCGGTGCCATTGTACGCGTCAGCCGGCAAGGTGAAATCCTGGGGAAATTTCCCGCCAATGACGGCGCGGTCAAGGCGGTACGCCTCCACCCGAGCAAGCAGATCGGCGTCAGCTGCAGCGCGGACAATACCCTGAATTCGTGGGACTTCGACGGGAACCGGCTGCATCGGTTCATCGGGCACATGGCGATCGTCGACGATGTCGATATCGATCCGACCGGCACCATGATCGCCAGTGTTTCCAGGGACTTCACGATGAAGGTCTACCGCCTGGATGACGGCAGCATGGTGGGATCCTATCCCCTCGGACGCCGCTCGCCCAAGGCGGTGTGTTTCGTCGACCCGGACACGGTCATCGTGACGAACTACTGGGGCTCGCTGCTGCGTTTCGACCTCAACAGCGGCGATACACTGGTCCGGCATATCGCCAAGAACGGGATCAGCGCGCTGACCCGTTGTGGTGATTACCTGGTGGCGTCATCCTATGACGGTGCGCTGTACCTGGTCGACCCCGTGACCCTGGCGCCGGTCAACACGCTGCGCAGCATGACCCAGCGTCTCATGCCGAGCGCCCTGATCTGATTCCGGTTCAGGCGATGCCGTCTACAGGATCGAATTTCCATGCCTTCCGGCACCAGGTTCATCATACTGGCGGCACCGAGAACGGGGAGCAACCTGCTGTGCACCCTGCTCAATTCCCATCCGGAAGTGTTGTGCCACCACGAGCTGTTCAATCCCGAGGGAATCTTCTACGCGCTGGATCATCGCGATGGTTCCATGGATTTCGGCGCCCTGGAGGAGCGGGACCGGGATCCGTTCGGATTTCTGCAACGTGTCTGGGAGAACCCGGCAGGCGTCGCGTGCGTCGGGTTCAAGATGACCCGGGGACAGAACGGGGCCGTCATGCGGAGCCTGATCGAGGATTCCGGGGTGTTGAAAATCGTTCTGTATCGCAGGAACCGGCTCAAGACCTACGTATCCGAGCTGATCGCCAGGCAAACGGATCGATGGGAGGTCTATTCGAGGGATGAGCTCGTGGCCGGCACGCCCAGGCTGCGGGTCGATGTCGGGTCGCTGCAGGCGCACAGCGACCTCAACAGGAATTTCTACGAGGACATCCGGGGGGCGCTGCAGGCGGGACGACAGCCCTGGATCGAGATGGTGTACGAGAATATCTTTTCACCGTCCGAGCATGTCCGTATGCTTGAGTTTCTGGGTGTCGGGGCGACAGGGGCGGGGCTTGTCCAGTCCAGCGTCAAGCAGAATGACAGCGACCTGCGCATCCTGGTCGAGAACTTCCGGGAGCTCGAGTCGGCCCTCGAGGGCAGCGAGTTCCTGGCGGAGCTGTACGATTACGAGAACTAGCGATTTGCCGGGGCGACGCCTGCGAGACTGTCTCGGCCGGCGTTCCGGCGCAATCATAAACGAGAATGAATATGTCTACAAATACATTGCTTAACAAGGACTTCATCACCTCGATGTTGACGGTCGACGATCCCTGGTGCTCCAGTCATGGAGCGGATAATGGTGCGGAGGAGCTCAGTGCCGGGCTGCTTTATTACAGCCTTGCCTATTCCACCAACGCACGTACCTGCGTCTGTCTGGGCTCCGGTGGCGGCTTCGTGCCGCGACTCATGCGTCAGGCGCAGCGGGATCTGAACCTCGAGGGCGCGCGAACCATCCTCGTCGACGGAGCTCCGAGTGTATCCAAGGAGCGCAAGGAAGTCTGGGGTTCTCCCTACTGGCTCGACGAAAACTCCACTTTTCGCAGGAACTACCCTGAAATCGAGATCGTCCTGAAGCTGACGGAACAGGCATTCAATGAGGTATTCGTACCCAGTAACATCACCATCGATTATCTGCACATAGATGCGGATCATCACTACGATGGCGTGAAGCGGGACTGGGACCAGTACCACACGCTGGTTGCCGACAACGGCGTGATCACGCTGCACGATACGACCAATTACCGTGAACCCTGCGGTGTGCCGCAGCTGGTGGACGAGATTCGTGCAGGCGGAGAATACGATATCGTCAACTTCCCGATTGCCTACGGTACGGCCATCGTGAAAAAGATCCTTAGCGCCGAGGCGTATACGGCTGCATCGAGGGCCAGCCGGACGACCGCTCCCGGGCGGGTGCGGCAGGCCTGACCGGCTGCCAGCCGTTGCGTTTACTGCCGGACTCCCGGTACCCGCCGCCCGGATCCGCCGAGGGAGCAAGGTGACGATCGACACGGGGTTCGTCGACGCCCTGCTGGCGTCAAGGCGGATTCTGGTACTCGGTCCCTGCGGCTCCGGGAAGACGGTGCTTGCCCGCCAGCTGAGCAGCCTGCTCGAGCTGCCGGCGGTGCATCTCGATGCCTGTTTCTGGAATCCGGGCTGGGTCAGTACGCCACAGCCGGAATGGCGTCGCATTGTCAAATCACTGGTAGCTCAGGACCGCTGGATCATGGATGGTACCTACGAATCGACCCTGGACCTGAGAATTCCCGTGGCGGACGCGATCATCATGGTTACATGCTCTCGCTGGTCCAGCCTGTATGGTGTGCTGCGCAGAAGCCTGTTCTACCGCAACAAGCCTCGACCGGACGCCCCGCCGAGCCAGCCGATCGACTTCGCATACCTGAGGTACATCTGGCGGTATCCGGCGCACACCAACGTGCTGGTGAATGAACGCATCACGGAACATGGTGCGGATTTGCCGGTCGTCAGCCTGAACGGCCGGGAGGATTGTGAGGTATTGCTGTCGGCGGTGCGGCGGCGGGCACGTGCCGGACTGCGGCCGTGCTGCAACGCTGTGCAGGCCGCATACGGCGGTATGACAGGTCTTTCCGACGATGAAGATTGCACTCATACAGGATGAAATCTATCTGCCGTCGTTTGGCGGCGGCATGAAGGCAAACCGCTATCTGCTCGAGGAGCTGGCGGGAAAAGGACACGGGTGCGCGGCGTTCACGCGGGCACTGACCCGTTCGCCGGATGGTCCGAATGACCTGCAGCAGTTCACTGCCGCGATCGGGGCACATGACGCGGAGGTGGTGGAGCAGGAGCCGAACGTATTCACATATGCCTATCGGGGGGTCCGGGTCGAGGCCCACAACATCGCGGACCCGGCGGAACAGCATGAATCCCTGGTGCGCCGTATTCAGGCGTGGCGGCCCGACTGGATTCTGGTTGCGGATGACAAGCGCCGCATCGCCCTGCGTGCGGCCATGCAGGCTGCGCCGGCCCGCGTGATGATGTTGCTGCAGACCATCATCCAGCTGCCGTTCGGGCCGCTCTCGGTTGCCCCGAGCCGCGAATACGCCGAACTGGTGGGGAGGGTAAGGGCTGTCGTGGTGATCAGCGAATTCATGCAGCGCTATATCCACGACCACGGCGGGCTGGAGGCGCATCTGCTGCGCATGCCGGTATACGGAAAAGGCCCGTTCCCGGATCTGGCCCGCTTCGACAGCGGCTTCGTGACAATGATAAACCCCTGTGAACTCAAAGGCGTGGATATCTTCCTTGAGCTTGCCCGCCGCTTCCCGGACGTCACCTTTGCCGCGGTGCCGACCTGGGGCGCCAGTGAGGATCTGCTCGAACGCCTGCGATCGTTGTCCAACATCCGGATCCTGCAGGCGTCCGGCGACATAGAGGACATCCTGCGGCAGACGCGCATCCTCCTCGTGCCTTCCTTGTGGCCTGAAACCTTTGGCTACGTGGCGCCCGAGGCGATGCTGCGCGGCATTCCGGTGCTTGCCAGCGACATCGGCGGCCTGCCGGAAGCGAAGTTGGGCGTGGACTACGTCCTGCCTGTCAAGCCCGGCGAGTTTCGCGCGGACGGCTTTTCCGTTCCGCCACAGGACATTTCCCCGTGGTCACGGGCACTGGAAGAACTGCTGCATGACGAGGACAACTACCGGCAATGTTCGCGCCGGTCACGGCAGGCGGCGCATGAGTTTGTCAACACGATCTCGGCTGCGCGCTTCGAGGCATTAATGGACCAGCTTGAGGATGATCACCAGGGGATGTAAAGTTGTCCGTGGCCCGGTATTCAGCCAATCTGCGTTGTAGATTGACTGGCAACCGATATTCCTGCAGAAGAGCATCGAAACGAGTGACAGGAAGTACGACAGTGGAAGAAAAAGTCCGACAAGTTCATCCGGAATTTCAGCGCTATATTGATCAGCAGCCCTATTCGGTTGTCCTGGATGGATTAAGACTGACGATCGACAAGGATGTATTCCCGCCCGATATGGGGAAGTGCTCGCAAAATATCGCCAGTATTGCACAACGTCATCGGGCCCGGGTGGCTTTGGACATGGGCTGTGGGTCCGGGTACCTGGCGCTGTCACTGAAACGCAGCGGGGTATCGGAAGTATGGGCCCTGGATGTGCACGAACCTGCCGTTGCCTGCGCGCGCAGGAATGCCGAGCAGAATAAACAGGTCGGGCCGATCCGTGTTGTTCAAAGCAACCTGTTCGAGAACATTCCGGCTACGGTGAAGTTTGACCTGATTGTATTCAATCAGCCTTTTGGACCCGGACATGGTGATACCGTGTGTGGTTGCGGTCCGGATGGCGGCTACCGTATCACCAGGCGATTTCTTGGACAGGCGGCTGAACGCCTGAGTCCAGACGGAGTCATCATCATGGCATTTTCAGACCGTGAGCCCTCCGTAAACAGCCCGGATCGGGTGGCGGCCGAACTCGGACTTCCTGTTCGGACGGCATATCACGCGTATTATGGAAAGGCCAACAACTACATCTTCGAGATTCTTCCCGCACAGAAAACCGAACAGCGTGGGGGCATGAATATCGAGGCGCCTGTCACGTTCTTGCACGTTTTCGCAATGGACTGGGTGAATGAGCCATTGACATTTCTGACGCAATTATGCGCATAAACTGCATCATGAAAACGGTGGCAGGCGGTATCTACGGCTGTCTTGCCCCGGGAGTTAAAAAATTTTATAACTTTCCGCAAGGCAACGATCCCTAAGGACGGAATCTTTCAGGCGCGCAAGCAGGCTGTAAAAGCTCCAGGGATACTTGAAGGCGTGGCCGAGTCCCGGGCGAACCGATGTGCGCCGTTCCCAGTACGCCTGGTCCAGGGGTGTCAGGTCCGAGGCCGGATGTTCTGGAATAGGGCGGGCTGATACCCCTGGTCCGCGCCTCAGGTGCCCGATATACATCCGGTATGCCGCGTGGGCCCGGGCGGCGAGGTCCGGGTAGCCGAGCCGGGACAACTCGATGACGGCGTGTCCGATGGTGAGCAAATGGCCTGCCCCTCCCTGGCCGTAGCCGGCATACAGCGCGAGCGACCGGAGGTATTCGTTGAAAATGAATTCGACCAAGGCGCCCGCAGCGTCTATTCCGGGAATGCCGTCGTCCGCCTCGAGACCGATGTCCGGTGTGACAGCGAAATCGTCGACGAGCCGGCATATACCCAGCACCCGGGCGGGCGTGATCGCATCCGGGCGCTGCCGGAAGGCCTTGAGGGCAGCTGCACCGAATATTATGTTGTGGCCGACTTCCCGCAGCTCGCCAATACCGCTGGAGAGCGTATCCAGCAGTTGCTTCAGCAAGGCGGCATCCGGTGGCTCGTCCGGTGCGGGCAGAAAGATCGGATCCTCCCGCAGTTCCCGGTCGATGATGGACTTTATGGCATCCTGGGTGTGTTCGCCGAGGCTGTTCTCGTGGCACAGGTAGTAGGCGGCGATGACCGATGCAGCCAGGTGCCCGTCACGGAAGTAATCGGGTCCATTGGCGTGGCTGAGACCGTCCAGTCCCAGTATCAGATAGGTGTCGTCCAGCATGATGGTCCACCGGGTAAATGTAGCCAGCACCTTAACAGGTTATGGGGATGCCGCTGGCAAATTTCAATTGAAGGTGTGGCCCCGTCATGAGGCAGGTCATGACCATCAGGCATGAGCGGAATGGAACTGCCCATGCAGTCACCCGGACCGCTGCAAGCGCTGAGCGAGGGTCCTAGAGTCTGATTTCGTGCTTGTAAAATCTGTTTGGCTTTAGGTAGTTGCCGCCGTCTACCCGGTAACGCTCCAGGTATTCCCCGATGCGGATATGGTTGACATTGATGTTGTTGTAATCGGAGCCGTAAAGAAAAATGCCCGGATTGCGGTCGGCCAGTTTTTCCAGCCAGTCATCGTAGATCTGCTTGCGTTCGTCGGCGGTATACAACCAGTTACTGTATATTGTGAAAAACGCGTTACTCCACCAGATCGCCGCATTGGGTTTGTCGTCCATGGCCGCAAGCAGGCCGGTCTGGTCCCGGAACAGGTTGCAGGGTATATATTCGTGCCGCAGCTTCCGGTATGCCGTCCAGTGTTCCTTGATGACCGATTCGCCTCCCCACTTCTCGATCTCATCCAGCCATAATTGTTGCAGGTCATTCCAGGCGATTTCATCGGGACCAAGATTGGCCCAGAGTTGGTAAAACACGTCATCGGAATGAAATTTCTTCATCAGGTAGCGGACAAATTGCGGGAAATCCTCGCCGTCCCATTCGGAAACGATAAACTTCCTGATTTCCAGTGCTGTCTTGCTGTAATCGTAAAACACCATGCGTGTGGCTTCGTCAAACCCGAGCGAGTGCAGGATCATGTTGGGTTTGAAACCGGCAGCAACGGAGTAGAGTGAGGAAACGGGGGAGGTGAAATTGTCCGGGTGCTCGACTACGTCCTGGTACGATTCCAGGTTGAAAAGAAATACGCCTTTTCTGGAATCCTTCACCTGCGAGTCGATCGAGTCCAGGAACTGCCGCTGTCCGTAGGACAGGCCGGGATCAGGAGCTGTTCGGGAATAGTCAGGCAACTCCGTGTCAAGGTGTTCGGCAAATCCCTGCATTTTCTGCGGAGTGGAATCATAAAGATTGATGCGGCTTCCATCAAGGGACTTGCTGAAATTCAATACGGGAAGCCTGTTGCGCAGGCTGCTATCGATGAAATTCCAGCCTGTGTGCTGCGGCATCACGCTTTCGGTTTCCTGTGTGTGTTCGAGCATGCGGAACCGGTTGCTGTCAGGAGCAGGTTCCATTTTTGCTCGGGGTTTTATAACCTCAATGGGCATTGTGGCCGGCTGGCCGAACCCGGGTTGACCCAACGCTGCATAGTGTTGCAGATTCACCAGCAGACAATCATCGGCCAGTCCATACCAGCCTTCCTCGCTGTGGAGAATCGTCCCGGTTACAAAAAAATCATGGTTGTCGATCCACCGGCCAAGCGCTGTCTGGAAGTCAACCTGCTCCCAGTGTTTTGGTATCCAGGTTTCACCGATTACGTGTCCGTAGGACTGAACGAGACAGAAGGTGTAGCCGAGATCGAGGGCTTCCCGCAGCAGCGCATCCAGTGAATCGTTTTCCAGGATGGTGTCATGGTATCCAAAGCGCGACCAGGCTATCGTGAAGTTACGCAGCTTTTCGGCCAGCCGGTCCCCTGGAATCCTGCAGGAAGTATCAAGCAAGCCAAATACAACACCATCAACGTACATCGGGTTCCCGGAATGTCAGCGATTGTCTTTACTGGCTGGCATGGTCCATGCCATCAAGCGCCAGGTTTCCCCATACCACCAGGTCATCCCCGAGTTGCTCAACCTCCACGTCGGTCAGGCAAGGCATGGACAGTGACCGGATACAGTTCAGTGTTGCAACTGCTCGAACACCGTTTTTTCCGAAGAATCTGGGAGCGATGGTCAGCACCAGCTGGTCCCCCAGGCAGTTTGCCAGCACGCTGGATATAACTTTCGATCCACCTTCTATCATCAGCGACTTCACGTTCTGTTCACGCAGCCAGCAAAAAAGGTCGGTCAGCCGGACCCCGCCACCGGGCGCCTCGGGTATCCGGACAACCCGCGCACCCGCCTCGACCAGTCTCGATTCTCGTTCCCTGCTGGCATCCGGCAAGGTGGCGATAATCGCCTGGCGTTTGTCCTGTTGCAGGAGTTTGGCGGTTGGCGGGGTCCTCAGGTGTGAATCGAGAACCACCGGGATGGGGTTGTCTCCGTCCGCATAGCGAACCGTTAACTGCGGGTCATCGACAAGCACCGTATTGATTCCAACCAGAATTGCATTATGCATGGCCCGCAGCTGATGTGTTATCAGCAGGGACTGATTGCCGCTGATCGCGGTTGGCGAGCCCTGACAGGCTGTAATACAACCGTCCAGGCTTTGCGCGAATGCAAGTGTTACTGCCGGTCGTGGAATCTCTCCGTTTTTCTTCTCTACCCTGGCCAGCGTCGCCCTGACCGAGCGGACAATGACGGATTCCAGGGCAACGTTGTTCGTCAAACAGGATTTCGCCCGGGTGAACATGTCCTGCTGCCCTGTGATAGTACCGATTGACTCAGAACAGGTGATTCAGCTTGTCACCCTTGACCTTGAGGTAGTGCATATTGTGTGCATTTGGTTTTATCAGGATCGGTATCCTGCGCATTATCTCGATACCGTATTTGCGCAACGCATCCAGCTTGCGCGGGTTGTTTGTAATGAGATTGATGGAGGTGATCCCGAGCGCGCTGAGAATCTCGCCTGCAATCTCGTAGGTCCGCATATCGCTCGGAAAGCCGAGTTCTATGTTGGCTTCCACCGTATCGAGCCCGGAGTCCTGCAGGGCATAGGCACGAATTTTGTTGAAAAGACCTATTCCCCGGCCTTCCTGGCGGAGATAGATCACCATCCCCGTGCCCACTCTCTCGATGTGGTCAAGCGCCCAGTCGAGCTGCTGGTCACAGTCGCAGCGCAGCGATTCAAACACCTCGCTGGTCATGCACTCGGAGTGCACGCGTACATCCAGCATATTCGCGTTTTCGATTGCCCCCTTGTAGATGATTACGTGTTCCGTACCGCAGGAATCCATGACGACCTGCACCTGGAAGTTACCATGGCTGGTTGGCAGTTTGGCCACTTCGGAAAATGTAATGTTGCTGTCAGGGACTTCATGCTTCAGCGGGATCGAATCGATTTTTGCAATGGCATCTGTTTTCATAATATCCTGCCTTCATCAGTTGATAGTATTATTTATTTAGATGGGATACTTTTGTCCGGTCAGGATTGCCACCAGTTGCAGTATCTCGTTCGTATTATTGATAGTAAAAAGCCACTATGTCACGGCATAAATTGCCACCGGAACTTACCCAAATTTAGGATCGATTCGAGCGTAGCATATATTTCCCGGATTTAGTATTCGAGTATTATTATATGTTTATGTGCTCACGCGTCCGGTGAAGAACAGGTCGAATGGTTGCTTCTGTTTGGTCTCAGACAGCGCTGATCGAATACCGGCTTGCAGGAGTTCAAGGCCGGCACATCCGGCGATTGACCCGGTCAAGCCGGGCTACAGGGAGCGCAGGCATTGCCTGCCTGAAGATCCATGGCGACTGACGGACTACCGGGCACCGGGGCGGGTCAGCGGAGCAGGGCCGCTCCAGGGACGCCTGCGTCCCGGCCTGTTACTGCCGGGACGCAGAAGAACGCCGGCCATGGGGCCCCTCCGACGCAGGGCCAGCCGTAACGGTGGCAGCCGCCCCAGAGGCGTGTGACAGGGGTGCGCCCGGGCGTTGAATTCAGCAGTTGCAGGCGGATACGCCGCCGCTGCAGCCGGCGATCGATGCCTCGCCGGTGAGATGCGCACGGAAATCCCGTCAGGCTGGGCCAACGTCCGGACTGGAACGAGTGGATCCTGCGTCTTGTGCAATCGCAAGGGCACCGGGAATTGATTAAGAATGAAGACCCTGAAGTATCGGCCTTGTCTTGCTCGACAACGCCACGACAGAATCAAACCGGATCAGGGACCTTGCAGTGCATCACGGGGTCGATGGCCGCGATAAAACATCTGCAACAGGACGGCATAACAGTTAGTGACTGGTTGTCAGTGTTGCATCAGCAGGGGGAAGCCACTTGATCAAGCGCAATGCAGCAGGCGTTAAGGCAAACGTCAAAAAGCGCTGTAAACAATTCCTTACCTACGACTATCCGCAAACGGCACAGCAGCGGCTGCTTGACCTTGCCCGGTATGCAGGTGCCGATGCAGCGATGGATCGAGCAGGGAAGGGTGAGCTGGTTGAGCAACTCGTACACCGGCTAACCGAACTGCTTGCCAAGGAAGCCGTGGTGTTTATGCCCAGTGGCAGGATGGCGCAGTTGATCGCGCTCAAACTCTGGTGTGACCGCCGTGGTATACCCCGAATCGCTGTGCATCCCAGAAGCCATATCGAGGAACGGGAGCAGAAGGCCTATCAGGAAGTTTATGGTCTCAAGGCGACATGGATAGGCAATTATGACCGACGCACCACGATTGCCAATCTGTCGGCACTGGTCGAGCCCGTTGGCGTCATCGCACTCGAGATACCGTTGCGCCCCCTGGGCTGTGTAGCGCCGCCGTGGGATGAACTGACGGCGATGTCGGAATGGGCGCGTAGCCGCAGCATTCCGTTCCATGCTGATGCCGCGCGGTTGTGGGAGATTGCGCCCTATTATGGCCGCACACATGCCGAGATCGCGGCGTTGTTCGACACCCTTTACGTGTCGTTTTACAAGGGGCTTGGCGGTATCGCGGGGTCTGCCCTGGCCGGGCCTGCGGACTTGATCAACGAGGCCAGGTACTGGCAGCAGCGGCTGGGCGGGCGGTTGAACAAGCAGTTCCCGATGCTGATCGACGCCCTGCGCGGCCTGGAAACACGCTTGCCGCTGATGACGGCATTTCACGATAAAGCCACGGAGCTGGCGGCCGCCATCGCTGCACTGCCGGGTGTTCTGGTGACGCCCAACCCGCCGCATGCCAACGCGATGATCGTAGCACTGCAAGGCGACCAGGACAGTCTGGCCGATGCGGCAATCGAGGTGGCGGAACAAACCGGCCTGTGGCTGTTTGATCTTCCTGTGATCTCCACCATCCAGGGGATGGCCATGTTTGAAATTACCATCCGTGAAGCGGCACTCGACGTATCGACGGAAGAGGCGGTTCAGGCCATTGCGTTATTGCAGAGACTGACGGCGCAGCCCGAGACCTGACTGCAGGACATCCGGGGGCATGGCCGGGAGCCAGGCGCCGGGGATGCCGCGCAGCAGGCACGCATAGCGGTGCTGGACAGTCAAGGGCGGGCTGTTTAGTATTAATCAATGGGGAGTGTCCTTGTCTCGTCTCAACCTTATGATGTTGCCGCCCTGGCGGCCGACGTCGTAACTGCCCGTCGCCTCCTGGATTTCGGGGCGGGGACCTTCGAGCACAGTATTTCACTCCCTGCAGAGGACGACATCCAGGCCGGGCACCGGACGCACCGGAACAACAATCCCTATGCCGGAGCCCTGGGGTCCTGCCCGCTGTTCGCGGAGATTTTCAACAGCTTCCAGGCCGAGAAGGCATGTTTTCGCCTGTTGCGCCGCAAGGCGGGCACCGCCTACTCGCTGCATGATGATCGTGACGTGGGCGATGACATCGTCCGCATGCAGATGCCTGTGGTGACAAACCGGAGCGCCCTGCTCCTGGTCCAGAAGGACGGGACGGAGCTGGAGCCGCTTGCGCGACGTGTTCATGAATTTACCCGCGACGACGGCAAGCCGATCGTATTCGATTACCCGCGTCTCAGCGAGGATTTCGGCGAGTGGTTCGACGCGTTCCTGCTGGAGCCCGGCTATTTCCATCTGATTGACACGAATCGCGTTCACACACTGATCAATGCCGGTACGGCCGATCGTATTACCCTGTGCATTGATATGTTGCGGAACGACTGGCTGGAGCGCTGGCTTTCGGAACACATGATACAGGATCTCCCGGCCCTGCCCCCTGAACGCCTGCCGGACGGCACATGGGAGTGGGAGGCGCTGCGCCACGGCCTGTTGAGCCATCCGCGCATTCAATTGACCTGATGCATTTAGTGAAACAGCCTGTCGATACGAGCACTGCGAAGCAATCCCTGAATTGATGATCAGGCAGCCGGAGGCAGCTTCGTTACCTGATTCCTCGCAATGACGGGTCAACCGGCGTTTCCCTGAATTACACAGGGACTGGTAATAATGGCTGCAAGGCGGGATTCCCGTCTTCCCGCACAGGCGGGAATCCACAGGGTTCAAGCTGCCGGGTCCCCGCCTGCGCGGGGATGACGTATCCCGGTGGTAGCGAATATCCTGGCGACTGGGTGATCGGGGAGGCGTTCCAAGCTTGCTGTGCTTCGTCAAGCAAGGTTGAGTGTATGTACGCAGGGCCGGTCCTGCAGCAAACGCAGCCCCGGGTGTCGCTCGCGCTGAACCATCAGGAGCGGGGCCGACGCCATTAACCTCGCACGAAAGGCATATTGCTGAAGCAATCGAAATGTGTGGAATTGCAGGAATTGCAGGAGAGGTGACGCCAGGTCTGGCTGCAGCGGGTCACATGATGCTGGATCGCCTCCAGCATCGGGGACCGGATGACCACGGCTGGCTTACCTACTCGGGCACCGGGCTCCGCACGGGCAAGGGCAGGCCGCCAGCCGATTCAACAGAAGTCATGTTGCTTCATCGCAGGTTATCCATTCTGGATCTCTCGGCGGCCGGTCACCAGCCCATGACATCCTTCGATGGTCGCTTCCACATCGTCTTCAACGGGGAAATCTATAACTATGTAGAGCTGCGCACCGAGCTTCAGGGCGCCGGCTTCACATTCCGCACGGAGTCGGATACCGAGGTTCTGCTTGCAGCTTTCGACCATTGGGGTTCGGGCTGCATGCAACGTCTGGTTGGCATGTTCGCGTTTGTCATACTGGACAGCAAGGCCCGGAAGCTTTTCCTTGCGCGCGATTTCTTCGGGATCAAGCCGCTGTACTATTCGAAGACTCCCTCCAGACTGGCGTTCGCGTCGGAAATCAAGGTGCTTCTCGACCTGCCCGATGTCGCCCGTCAAATCAATCCGCAGGGACTATTCCATTACATGCGTGCCGGTCTGACTGACTTTAACGAAGAGACCCTCTTCAGAGGCGTGCAACAGTTACCGCCGGCCCATTACCTGGAGGTCGATCTCGATGAACGTCGCCCGCTCCGGCCGGTTTCCTACTGGAGTGTGGACATCGGCGACTCCGACGACCTGTCTTTCGAGGAAGCCACACTGCAGTTACGTCAGCTCTTTCTCGACAGCATTCAGTTGCACATGCGTAGTCACGTAACAGTGGGGGCGTCCCTGTCCGGGGGAATCGACTCATCGGCAATCACCATGTCCATGTATCACCTGGGGCAGGGCAGCCGGGAACTGCACACGTTCAGCTACATCACGGATGACAAGGCGACCAGTGACGAAGAATGGATCGATCTCGTCGCAACGGCCACTTCAGCCACCGTTCACAAGATTCACTCCACCCCTGAAGGTTTCGCCAGGGATATGGATGAATTTATCGTGGCGCAGGATGAACCGGTGGGCGGTCCGAGCGTCTACGCGCAATACCTCGTGTACCGGCGAGCCCGGCAAGCCGGCGTGAAGGTTGTAATGGACGGACAGGGATCGGACGAGATATTTGCAGGGTACAACGAGTTCCTGGTTACCAGATTCCTGTCCTTGTGCCGGAACTTCCGTTACGCGGAAGCGTTGAGGTTCTATCGGCACGCCTTGGAGCAACAGCCGAACATGGGCAAGAGCATGCGAAGAATCGGGACCCGCATGCTGCCGCGCTGGCTCCGGGCCAGGGTTCGTCGGGACACTGATGTACTCAACCCGGCCTGGTTTGAGCAGAGGGATATCGACACTGGCATGCCTCCCTGGGCGGCTTCCTCCGCCTATACCACACGAACGCTGCTGCATGAATTGCTGTCCCGCACCCAGAATCCGATGCAATTACGCTACGGTGACCGCAATGCAATGGCCTTCGGTGTCGAAAACCGGGTACCGTTTCTCACACCCCAGATCGTGGAATTTGTTTTCCGTCTGCCTGAAGAGTATTTGATCGGTACGGACGGTGCCCGCAAACATGTGCTGCGCGCCGCGCTCCGCGGCATTGTTCCGGATGTCATTCTGGATCGCAAGGACAAGCTCGGTTTCCAGAGGCCGCATCGGAGTTCCATGATCGGTCTGCGTCCCTATGTGGAGCAGGTGCTGGCCGGCGACGCAGCGAGTCAGATAAGCGCCCTGAACTTCAAGAAAGTCCAGGCGCAGTGGAATGAAGTATTGAGTGGGCGTTGCCCCTTCGACTACAGGGTGTGGCGATGGATCAACCTGATCCGCTGGGCCGAACTGAGCAATGTCCGGTTTGACTGATTGATGGCGGTTCCACGGCGGCCCGAGCGGCCGGCAGAACACGCCGCCGTCTCACAGCTCAGTCACGCCAGGGTGCGGCCCGGGGCCGTGACCGCTTCACGTTGCGGCCACCCAGGCCGAGCAGACCCGCCAGGCCGGAGCCTAACAGCCATACTGCGGCCGGGATGGGGACCGCCGCGGGCGTGTAGTCGACGGTCAGGAGCGGCACATTGGCGCCTCCGCCATCGGTGTTCTCGCGGCTGGAAAACCGCTTGGACGAGCCGTTGCTCGCCTCATTGCCACGCAGAATCCAGCCGAAGTCGCCGCCGCCGTCGAGCCATGATTGCACGTCGGCAACCAGACCGGCACCGGTCCAGCTGAACGGACCCAGGTCATCGACGGTCGTGGAGGCGCTGACCTGGGTGGCGAAGTCGCCGCCGGCGGCGGTCCAGTTGGCGATGCCGTGGAAGGCGGAGGTCCAGGTGGCGTCCCCCACCGCGGGTGCGACACCGCTGCCGCCGCCGCTGGTCGGGCCACCGCTGCCCGTGGTGCCCTCGCCCCAGTCCGTGGTGAGCCTGTTCAGCGTGATCGTTTCCGCTGCTCCAAGGTATCCCTCGGAGTTGACATACAGGGTCAGCGTGACGCTGTCGATGGTCGCACCGGCAGGAATGGCGCCGATATCGAAGGCGACCAGGCCACGCTGCACGACACCGCCGCCGCTCCTGCCGGCAAATATGCCCTGGCCGGTGCTGTTGCTGTTGCCGTTGTCGTAGATCGTGTTGTCTTTCGATGCACCCAGGCTGACCGTCACCGCGAACGACGGCTGCGGCGACAGCAGCCCGGATGCGAGCAACACGCCGATGAGCGCCGACTTCCCGGCCGTGAGCGTCACGCCCCGTGTCTCCTGCATGTCCGGGGATACGTGGGCAGATGGATCGGCGTTGGTAATACCCCGAATGTCGATCCCGCTCCGGAGCGTTTCGGTAAACCTGCAGCCGGGAAGCGGCATGGGTTGGCGGACGCCGGCTCGACGAAGTCGGGGTAGTAATCCATAAGAGAAATAAAAGGCAAGCTCTGTGCCACGGCTGGGTTTCTCTCAGAAAATCAACAGCCAGCGCCGGCATCATCCCGACGGTGTGCGCCGAGTTTGTAAAGAATATTGACGCACACGCCGCCCGCGTCACCGGCCGCAGCCAGGGCGGGATCGCTCGCCGCCTCGCGGCGAGTGCGGGCCGTACCACCCGGCGACACCGGCAACGGGCGGACTGCCGGGTTGCTCGCCGCGGCCGGCCCGGATAGACAGCTGCGTGTATATAATGTAGATATAATCATTAACTTGGCAGTCGCAGGCCGATCGTGCCTCTGTCCATACAACAACGAGAGTCAGTGTATCCATCCATGAGACATTCCCCGGAGAACGGAATCACCGGCGGTATCGTGCGCAGCGTCTACCGGATCTGCCTGCTCGTCCCGGTGCTGGCAGCCGTTTGCGCCACCCCGCTACCGGCGGCGACCGTGATACTTCACCCCGTCAAGGACAATACCATCTACGATGGTTCCATTCTCGCCGGCACACTCCAGAACAATACCTGCGGCGCGGGTCCGGATCTGTTTGCCGGCAACAACGGCCGCAACCCGCCGAAGGCCAGGCGGGCGCTGCTGGCGTTTGACATTGCCGGCAACATACCGGCGGGCTCCGTCATCGATACAGCCACACTGACGGTCACCCTCAACCTCACGCCTGACATTCAGCCCGTCACCATGACCCTGCATCCCCTGACACGCGCCTGGGGCGAGGGTAGCGTCGACTGCACCGGCGGCGGCGTGGGTGGCGGTGGCGGTGGCGGTGGCGGTCCGGCGAACAGCGGGGATGCCACCTGGCTATCCGCCGAGCATCTACTGACCCCATGGACGACGGCGGGTGGTGACTTCGGCGCCACCAGTGCCAGCACGCTCGCCACCTATCTGGTCGGTCAGCCTGTCAGCTGGGACAGTGCGTCAAGTCCCGGCATGATCACGGATGTGCAGAACTGGCTGGTAAATCCCGGCAGCAACTTCGGCTGGGCCGTGCTGGGTAAAGAGGCTGGCCCGGCCACCGCGCGCCGCTTCGGCAGCCGCGAGAGTCTTACGCCACCGGTGTTGACCGTCGATTTCACCCCGCCCGCATCCATTGAGGCGTGTTGTTTCGCTGCGGGCGACTGCGCATTGCTGACGGCCGGCAGCTGCACTGGTCAGGGCGGCACGCCGGATGCAAATGCGACCAGCTGTACTCCGAATCCCTGCCCGCAGCCGGTCGGGGCCTGCTGTAACCAGGATGAATCCTGTGGCGCGAGCGTACCCAGGGATGTCTGTGAAGCCGCCGGTGGTACCTTTCAGGGCAGCGGCAGTGTGTGTTCCAGTGTGGACTGCGGGCTCGAGCCATTTGTGGATGCCCTGCCGGTTCCGGGTGTCCTGGCGCCGACCGGCGTCCGGGCCGATGGTGTCCCGCAGTACGAAATCTCCATGACGCAACAGCAACAGCAGTTGCATCGCGATCTTCCGCCAACGGATGTCTGGACCTATGCCGGCAGCTTTCCCGGCCCGACCATCGAGGCCACGACCGGCCAGCCGATCGAGGTGAAATACACCAATGACCTGCCGGCCAATACGCATTACCTGGCCGTCGATACCTGTGCGCATGGCCCGAACTACTGGGATAACTCGCCCCGGACCGTGCCGCACCTGCATGGCGGCCATGTGCCGGCCCGCTTTGACGGCCAGCCGGAATATGATTTTCTGCCCGGAGAATTCGATACCTACGAATATCCGAACAACCAGCTCCCGGCAACCCTGTGGTACCACGATCACGCACTGGGGATAACACGCCTGAATGCCTACATGGGCCTGGCCGGATTCTATCTTCTGCGTGACGGTTTCGAGGCCGGCCTGGGTCTGCCGTCCGGTGAGTTCGAGATTCCACTGGTCGTCCAGGACCGCCAGTTCAACCCGGATGGCTCGCTGTATTACCCGGCGACCTTGCAGGATCACTTCTATGGAGACAAGGTACTGGTCAATGGCAAGGTCTGGCCGTATCTCGATGTCAAGCAAGGCAAGTACCGGTTCCGCCTGCTGAATGGTTCATCGGCGCGAACCTATGACGTGAGACTGGAGAACCTGGCGAATCCCGGTCAGGTGATCCCCTTTTACCTGGTCGGGACCGATGGCGGCCTGATCGATGCGCCACTGCCGCTCAACAGTTTCAGCATGGCGCCGGCCGAGCGTTTTGATGTGGTCGTCGATTTCTCCGCCTTCGCGCCGGGGACGGAAATCGTGCTGCGTAACGATAATGCGACTACGCCACTGCTTCCCAATGTCATGAAATTCATCGTGACTGCGGCTACTGGTTTCACCGGACCGTTACCTGCAGCCTTGCGGGCAGTGACACCCATACCGGAGGCGCAGGCCGCGGGTACCCGTCATTTCAGGCTGATCCATGACAGCGACAACTGTACACCGGGTCAGTGGCTGGTTGAATCGCTGGACTCCCACGGCAACATCACTGGCGTGAACTGGGATGACATCACTGAATATCCGGTGCTCGGGGATACCGAGATCTGGGAATTCGACAATTTCACCGTCATGATGCATCCAATGCACGTCCACCTGGTCATGTTCCAGGTGCTGGACAAGATTGACAGCTTCACCGGTCAGCCTATTCCGCTGGAACCATGGGAAATCAATACCTGGAAAGACACCGTACAGGTGCCGCCCCACAGCAGGGTGCGCGTCATCATGCGTTTCGCGGATTACCCGGGCAAGTTCGCCTTTCACTGCCACATCATGGATCACGAAGATCACGAAATGATGCGTCAGTATCAGGCTATCCATGATCCGGCGAACTGCAACAACAACGGCATGTGTGAAGACGGTGAAGACTGCATCAGCTGTGCGACAGACTGTGCGCAGGTGACCGGTGCCCGCTGCGGTAATGGTCTGTGCGAGGCGGGGGACGGGGAGAACTGCGTGACCTGTCCCGCGGATTGCGCCGGTGACCAGAGTGGCACGGGTGTGAACTTTTGCTGCGGCTATGACAGCGGAACAACGAGCAACCCGCTGCAGTGTGGTGAGGACGCCAGTGGCAATCGTTGCATCGACGCCAGCCAGAACCGATTCTGCCGCCTGATGCCGCGGGTGCTGGCATGTTGCGGGGACGCCCTGTGCGAGGGCGGGGAAACGAGTGCTGCCTGCGGGATCGACTGTCAGGACACGGATACCGACGGTTTCCCCGATGCCGTGGATTCGGATGATGACAATGACAGTGTGCCGGACAATCAGGATGCCTTTCCGCTGGATCCGGCCGAGTGGCTGGATACCGATGGCGATGGCCTGGGAAACAACGCCGATACCGATGATGACAATGACGGATTGTCGGATCTCGACGAGATCCAGATCTGGGGAACCGACCCGCTGCTGGAAGATACCGACGCAGATACCTGGCTGGACAATGCCGAGGTAACGGCGGGTTCCGATCCGGTCTGCAATATCTCGGTACCCGGGCCGACCGGGGATGGAAACGGGGACTCACAGGTCAATATTGCTGACGTACTGCTGCTCAGCCGCGTCCTCCTGGGGACGTACACACCAACGCTGGCCGAACAGCAGCAACTGAATGTCGCCCCGCTGGTCAGTGGCGCTGCGGCACCGGACTGCGCATTGAATGCGGGTGACCTGCTTGTTGTTATGCGGAAGGTGTTCGAGTAGGTCGATGACCGGGCAGGCTGTAAACTTGGCTGGATGCGCGCCATGCTGTGAGCAACTTTGGCCATAGCCCATTCCTGGCGCGGTTTCTTGTACATGCTGGCATGTGGCAATAGCCTGTCACGGCTGCCGACAGGGCCAGTCTTAATCAGGGCAGGCCACAGTCGGTCCCCGGTTCTCACTATATGCGATACACCATCCTCCTGCTGCTGATTCATGTTGCCGTGGCTTCTCTGCCGGCGAATCCAGTGTTCGCTGCAGAGCGCGCGGTACGAACTGGCACAGGCGAAGTGGGCGCGGGTAACACATGGAAGCGGGTCAGACGGCCAGTCGTACCAGTCTCAGGGTAATGACATTCAATATCCGGTGGCAGGGGCAAGATGGTGACAATTTTGTTAATTCAGGGTTTGCGTTTCGCAAGCCCTTGATTCTTGCCGTGCTCAGAAAATTCGATACTGATGTGATTGGCTTGCAGGAGGCATCGATTGAACAACGCGCGGCACTTGCTCCATCATTGCCGGGGTTTGGCATGTTTCCTCTGCCAACGAGTCCGGTGATGAATGTATTTTGTACCGCTTGAACCGTTTTGATCTCGGGGATAGTGGACATGAATATTTACGTAGGGCGCCTGAAAAACCGGGTACGAATATTGGCGTGCGGGATTTTTTCTGGGTATATCTCCATGACCGGGTCAGTGGTAAACGCTTTTATGTCGTCAGTCTGCACACAGATCATCGATCATCTAGGCGGGGTCGTGAACTTGATGCGGTGCTGCTTGGTGATTGGATAAGGAAAAGAAAATTTGCCGATCCGGTAATTCTTGCTGGCGATTTTAACGGTACTCCGGACAAGCCCCGCTATTTGTATCTAACGGGACAGAAGGCCTATCCTGACGAGCATGGAAACAAGTGGCAATGCCGATGCCAATGCTTGACACGTTTACAGCGGCAAATCCGAATGCCCGGTATACCGGTACCGTCAATCCCGATTACCGTGGTGAGAAGAACAGTACCCAGATCGATTATGTGTTTGTCCCCGAGGGGACGAAGGTGATTGACTCAAGAATCATTTACTATAATATGAACGGCTCCTATCCGTCAGATCATTTTCCCGTGCTTTCCGAGTTCGAACTGGAATGAGCCGATGTCTCCAGAGCCTATCCCATACATGGTTCATAACACCGCATAGACGGCCGAGGGGCATTTTGAGAAAGGATCCAGTCATTCCGCAATCATGTGAACGTACTTGCCTTTTGCAGGTAGCTGAAAAAGCCCAGGGCGCGTGCAGTACAAGGCATTAACCGTCAAGCAACCCCGGTACACGCCGGTCTGCCGCTGCGCGGCCCCGCATGTCGTGCCGGTTCTAACGCCGTAGCGTGCCGCGTGATATATCTTCGACAGCCTGTTTAATCGGACGGGAAAGACGTCACCTGCAGGTTTGCAGCATGTGCATCCCGGTATCCGGCAGTGCAATTCAGGCCTGCGCCATGGTACGGAAGATGTCACAGTCTTCCATGAGTTCATCGTAATTGCCACTGGCGATTATCCTGCCGTGCTCCAGCACGTATATCACATCACAGTCTTTCACGGTATTCAGTCGATGGGCGATGATGATCAGCGTTTTTGTTCCAGCCAGCTGGCGAACGGATTGCCGGATGGTAGTTTCGGTCGCACCATCGAGTGCATTGGTCGCCTCGTCAAAGACGATCAGTTCGGGTTTGTGGTACAAGGCACGTGCGATGGCAATTCGCTGGCGCTGGCCGCCACTCAGGCGAATGCCCCGTTCTCCAACAACCGTATTGAAGCCGTCTGGCAGTTCCCCGGTAACGAATTGGTAGATATGTGCCATTCGAGCGGCCTCGGTCAAGGCATCGTGATCGATATCGTCCGGATTGACCCCGAAGGCGATGTTGCGGGCTACCGTATCGTCGGCCAGGAAAATTTGCTGCGGCACATATCCTGTGTGGATCTGCCAGGCAGGGGCAGTCGCTCTGTAATCGGTGTCTGATCAATTTTGACCTGGCCGGACTGGGGAATCAGCAGGCCGAGCACGATATCTGCAACGGTGCTCTTGCCGGCCCCGGTGGTCCGACCAACCCGTAGAGGTATTCTTATTAAAGGTCAGGGTCAGCCGATCCACCGCATTGGTCTCTGCCGCGGGGTAGCGGAACGATACGTCCTGCAATGTGACCGATTCCTTGCAGGTGATGGGCTGTTTTCTGATTTCCCTGATCTCTGCGGCGACTGGCGTGCTTGTACCGATAAGCCAGGTCGAGGGAAATCACATTGAGGGACTTCCGATTGAACAGCAGGGCAGATATGGATTGTGTTATCTGCTGAAACGCCGGGAGAATCCGGTATGCGGCGACGGCGTACAAAGTGACCACCGGTATGACATCCTGCATCGACTGTTTCACGCCGACGATGTACAGCGTGACACCAAGTATGCCACCGAAAGCAATCGACTCAATCAGGTGTTTGGGAAGTTGTGCGATCAGCCCGGCGGCGATCATATGTCGGGTGAATCCCCTGAGCGCATCCGTGAACCCGTCGATAAAATATTGCTCGCGACCCGTCATGCGGACTTCCTTGATGCCGCCAAGAACTTCGGAAAGAGTCTTGAACCGCAAATTGTTGGCCGCGACGCGTCGTATTCCGATTGTCGACAGCCGGTGCCTGAATCCGAAGTACACCCAGGCGTAGGCACCCCCGAACAGCATGGTTATAGCACCCGCCAGGACCGGATCATGCCAGAACAGCAGTGCAAGGATGCAGCCGGCCATGATGGACTGGGTAATGAGCCGTGTCGCCGGCAACAGCACGCCATTTACAAGGTGGTTCATTTCCGATAGCAGGTTCCTCTGAAGTTCGGAGGTGTTGCGCGTCAGGAAATATTGATAGGGGCTGTAAATATACCTTTCCAGCAATTTATGTGACAATGATAACTGGGTGCCCCATACGAAACGCAATTGCAGCCACACCATAAAGGCGGCGAGCAGGTTTCTGAACAGGTAAATAAGCAGCAGTGCGAAGCCGCATATAAGTATGAATTGATGTGTATCGTTAATGCCCATGGCAGTATACAGTTTATGCAGCCACCGGTTTTCTAACAGCAGATCCGGCTGAGACAGGACACGCATAAAAGCCACAATGGCGCCAATCCCGACCAGTTCGAGTGCTGCCAATACCAGGGCAGCCAGCACCAGGAAGAGGAATTGCAGGCGTTCCTTTGCTGTTAGCAGCGCGTGAATTTGTTTAGTGATGCCGGACACGAGTGTTGAACATTTCCATATATGAATGTATGAATGTGTCCTGAAGACCTGCTCAGGGTGAAGTATTGCTGCGGCGGAATGTGTGCGACCAGTATCGCCGTGCGAGTCGGGCAGGTCGCACGAGGTAGTACAGCGCAGACAGCGAACCGGGCAGCCTGATCAGCTCGCGGTCTTTGACATTCGGTACAAAAATCATGACGAATATGGTTTGTAGCAGGTGTTTATAAACCGGAATTCTGTCGCGCGGCCGCTCACGCACGCGGAGGCGGAAGCGCTGTCTTTCCAGGACCGGAAAGCGGATAGTCTGTTCGTCGAACAGGCGATGGTACGTATGTTCGATGAGCGGCTGCACAGCAATGTCCGAACGAATCCATGAACAAACATGCTCTGGCAGTGGCGTTTGCAACAACTCGCGGGCAAGCGCTACTCCGAGCAGTAACATACGTCGTGCCCCGGCATGTGTTGCAAGCTCAAGGCTGTACGACCAGTCAAGATCAGGGCTTGAACCCACCAGTTCAGCAATATCGCAAATCCAGCCGATTCGTCTCCACCACAGGTCCTTGCTGCCATGGACGCAGAGAAACAACAGCATGACTTCAGGTGGAAACGTCTGTATGTCCTCGCCAAGCAGGTGTGCCGGTATCAGGCGTTCCCATAAAGCGACCAGGTCGACATCGAAAGGAAAATGCTGGGGCTGATACGCCAGTGCAGATCGATATGGCCTTGCTGTCGGGATTGACGAAATCGTACTCGTGCCAGAAGTCGGAAGTTGCGCGACTCCTTGCGTCCTGTTACCTGCCCGGGCAGTGGGCGCCACCGGAACCGTGCGATTCCAGAAGCGACTTTGCAGGAAT
The DNA here is from genome assembly GCA_963803275.1 of uncultured Gammaproteobacteria bacterium. Classification (GTDB taxonomy): domain Bacteria; phylum Pseudomonadota; class Gammaproteobacteria; order UBA9214; family UBA9214; genus UBA9214. The sequence goes on from CAWDLS010000003.1 coordinate 56,425, forward strand.
AATGTCCTGCGGCCGTATGACGATGTCCAGGTCGAAAAACTTGCGCAGTTTGACATCGCCATGGCGAGGGCGGCGAGGGCGGGCCCCTTGTAGGGAACCGCGCTGATGCCTGCGGATTCCAGAATTCGCAGCAGCTTGATCAGCTCCGCGGTGAGAGACAGATTGCGTTCGGCATTGGCCGTATTAACGAACTCGAGCTGCTGGAGTACTGCCGGTGGCACCCGGTCTGCGCACAATCACTCAGGTTGCGATACAGCAACGGTATCAGCGCATGCGGGTTTGCCTTGTCGAGGATGAACTCCCAGTCCAGCTGATTCAGGGCGAGTGCCCGAATCTGTTCGCGCTGCTGCGGTCCAACACGGGTGCGGGCGCAAAGCAACAGCAGGCGGAACTCGTCACGGATCTCGCGTATCGCCCACGGGTGGCCATGCGGTGGCCTTGTGTATGTGCCGATCATGTCAACGGTTAGCACTCATCGCAGGTGTCTAGCCGGAAGGGAAGTGTGGATACCATATCTGACGGGATTGCCACGATTAATTAGTATAATATTTCAGAAATACTACCCTTGTATTCGTGCGAGTTCAAGGTATCAACGGGAAATGACAGCGCCCGGGCGGCGATAACGTAAGTTTTCCAGCTGGGATGGCCGACGAGGTCCACGGGTGGCAAAATCCCGAGCGGCTGTACGGTTACATAAGCCATCCGGCCATGCCGTGCAACGTTGTTGCTTGTCGTCCACGGCTGGAACCGTTACCTGCCCGAATCCATGTGCCGAGGCAGCACCATACATGCGGTGCCCGACTCAGTGGATTTCATTGCCAGCCTGGCGGCACGGCTGCCCGGGCCCCGGGTGAATCTGACTCGCTGACCATGACGTGTTCGCATCCTGCAGGCTGTGGCGCGAGGAGTTCACACCCATAAGCCGGGCAGACGCGCTGGCAGGCGAGCTGTGGTCAAACCACAGGCTCGAGTCGAGCAGCGTGCGTTAATCAGCCTCAACCGCAGCGTTTGCAGCGTGTATTCAGGGAACCCTGGCGGGCGCAGTGGCGTTGGTGACCATCAGGTCACCCGGGTTTCCGGGGCGGTGTGGAGTCTGGGTAGCAACGATATTCACTGCGGTGCCGGCAACGGAACGATGAGGAAGCAGCGGCAGGTTACCTGCTGGGCAGCACTGAGCGTGCGGCATGAGCGGTTGCGCATATCGGTACACAGCTGTGTATGGTGAGGGTGATTCCAAAAATGACGGCAGTACTTCGCGAAGGAGATGGGGTGGCCTAAGGCTGCTTCGTGAGTACGCGGGACTCAGGCCGTTGGTTTATCTGTCTCCCTGGTTAGGGTGCGGCGCAGTACCCGCTCGGGTGGCGAGACCAACCAGGCAAGGTCAATTTGCCGGATGGACCGGCTTTGCGGTGGCGTATGAAGGCGCAGTCTGCGACTTCGAGTGACAGTCCGGGTAGTCACGATGATTCAGCACCTGCACGAGGTCGGCCGTGAGATCGGGCATGACCGGGTGGGGCTGGATTCCCATTCGTGGTCATTGATTTGTATTCGATCCGGGTGGTAGGCTAATTTGTGGATCGGCGCACGAAGGAAGTCCTGGTGATCCGGGTTCTGAAGAGGACAATCAACCTCAGGAAGGCGCCAACCGGCCTGCCTTATTATTCGGACCGGGGCAGCCAGTATTCAGTTGTACCTGCCAGGCGTTTCTGTAGCAGAACGGTATGCCCTGCAGTATGAACCGCAATGGCAGCTGTCCGGACATCGCCCCGGTGGAGTGCTTATTCGACAGCCGGGAACGGGTATGGACCGGTGACCGCTGGTACCGTATCCGGCAGAAAGCATTGGCCGATGCCCGGGATACGTGGCGGCGTATAACAGCTCGCAGCGTCTGTATTTGACACTGGGTTGCGCGATACTGATGGATTACGAACAATCGCACAACGAAGTGTTCGAAATCATTTGACCATTACGACTTCCCGTGGATTGCCACGATGATGCAGGAATGTCAGAGCGATTAAGAATAAAAACAGGCTCCTGGCACTGTTGTTTCCAGCACAAACAGAATCATCATTAAATAAAGTTCAGAGGTGCGCTGATGGCATGGGAGTTGATCCGGGAAGTCGGTATAGAATACGCATCATTACCGGAAGCCAGACGACAACAGCAGTTATGCTGCCCCAGCTATGCAGCGAGGGCAACGGACGGCACTTACGTGATCGCCGAAGAATGGTTTCTCCCGGTGCCGTATTGCTTCGAGTGCCGCACACGGCGCGTTGACACAAATCACCGGATACTTTTCGATTCGACGGCCATCGGCATTGACGATGGATATGGATGCCTGATGGACGATGGCTGCATCGCACTTGTGCGGCGTACTCATTGGGAACTGGTGATCGTTTCGCCGCAAGGAGAAATTGTCGATCGGCTGGGTCTGCGTGCATGCAGCAAAAAATTACCCAGATACGCAAGGTGGACAGAAAAGGGGACGTTTATCGTCGTCTTCAACAACCGGTCGTTTGACCTGGATATGGTCGAGATCGATCGCCAGGGCCGGCTCCTCTGGTATCTTCCGCCAGCAGTCCGGTCGATCGGCATCGCGAGCAGCGTGCAGTTGCTCGATAGTGACAGGTTCCTGGTCAGCGATTCGTTTCGTCATTATGCCACCGAGATTGACCGTGATGGCAACATCGTCTGGCAATTCGGCGAGCCTGAAAATCCCTCCAGCGATGAACATCGACTCTCGAGTCCGAACTCGGTCAAGTGCCTGGCTGACGGGCAGCGCTTGATTGCTGATACCAGAAACCACCGTATTCTGTCGGTTTCTCCGGATAACCGGGTACGATCCATCACACTGCCTGAAAGCGGTATATGCGATCCGAACTTCGCAGACGGGTTGCCGAACGGGCACTACCTGATTTGCGATGCAGGCAACGCAAGAATCATCCAGCTTGATTCGCAGGGAGGCATCGTCTGGGAATACGGAGACAGTATTGCAGAGCGACGTCATCTGTCTTATCCCCGCTCGGTAGACCTCATCGGACCTGATCGCTATCTGGTCGCAGACACGGGCAACAACCGCATTGTCGAATTCCCTGACGGAACGACGCAGGCAAAACTATTGTGCGCCGGGTTTGACCTGTTCTGGCCGCGATGTGTACGCCTCCTGCCATCGGGCGCGCTACTCATCGCGGATGCCCGCAATGGCCGGATTGTCGAAATCTCGCCAGACGGGCGCGTTCTCAATGAACTGAGCCACATCCGGTCTGGCCAGCAATCGGCGTTGGCCGATCCACACGATGTATCGTTATTACCTAATGGCCACTTGCTGGTCTGTGACTCGTCACAGGATCTGATACTCGAAATCGACTGGTCAGGAAATCTGTATCGGGTCATAGGTGACAATAATGATGTCAGACTGAAGGACCCGCACAGTGCACAACAGATGAATGACGGCTCCGTCATCATCTCGGACACGGGAAACCACCGTGTGCTGATTGTCGGTACGGACGGGAAATATTTGCGATCATTCAGCGAACTGAAAGACCAGGACGGAATAGTACGACTGCACCAGCCGCGCTATGTCGAGGTCGGCGAGGATGGGACACTGGTCATCACGGACACGGGACAAAACCGTATCCTCGGCAGCACGGCAACCGGTCACCTCCTCTGGGAATTCTCAAGGGTGCCCGGATCGAAGTTGACGGATCTGGATCAACCACGCTGGGCAAAACTGGTTAACACCGATGAAATACTGGTTTGTGATCATTTTCATCACCGCGTCCTGCACGTGAAGTGGCAGCAGAACCGGCAACAGGCGGGTTGAACGTGCCGAGGGCTCCCGTTGCCATCGTCGATCCTTACTCTGCCGGAGCGCTGCTGTCCGAAGCACTCGTCGAGCGAGGCGTTCCCTGTGTTGCCATTGAAAGTTCCACTACGCATCCTGTATCGATGAAACTGCGCTACAAGCCAGAAACGTTCATCGACGTGATTCGGCACGAAGGTGATTTCGACCGAACCCTGCGCCGGCTGCAACATTATGACCCGACGCACGTGATGGCCGGCTTCGAGTCAGGCGTGGAACTCGCGGAACAGCTGAGCGGTCAGCTCGGGACGCCAGCAAACGACCCTGAACATTGCGAAGCCCGGCGCGACAAGTTTCTCATGACCGAAGTTGTGAAACGTTACGGGTTGCGTACCGCATTGCAGTTTCGCTCCGGCGATGTCGAAGAGCTTGTCACGTGGACACGCGATACGCTGGACTGGCCGGTGATCGTCAAACCCCCCAAGAGTGTCGCATCAGATCACGTCTATTGCTGCCACAACAGCGAAGAAGTCAGGAAGGCCGCAAGCTCGATCCTGGCCGACGTGAACGTCCTGGGTGCGAGCAACCCGGTAGCTATCGTGCAGGAGTTTCTCGATGGAACGGAGTATGTCGTCGACATGGTAAGCGTCGATGCACAACCCAAGCTGACTGCCGTCTGGCAATATGACCGCCCCAGGGGGATGCGCGAGTTTATCTGCTACGATGCAATGCGCCTGCTGCCCTACAGCGGCCAGCGGCAATCATCGCTGCAAGCCTATGCCGGCGACGTGCTCAGGGCGCTGGGTATCCGCTTCGGCCCATCGCATTGCGAATTGATCTGGCGGGATGAAGAGCCTGTGCTCGTCGAGATCGGCGCCAGGCTAACGGGCGGGATGAATGCTGTGGTAAGCCGCTACTGCAGCGGTATTTGCCAACTGGACGAAACAATCAGCGCCATTCTTGCTCCTGAAGATTTCCTGTCCAGCCTCGACAGCCGGCCTGAACTGCAACAGCATGTTGCCAATGTATTCCTGGCGACGCCGCGCAGGGGGACACTCGTCCGCACCCGGCACGTGGAGGACATCAAGGCGCTTCCGACCCTGCATTCGATGTCCGTGTCTACCCAACGCGGTAAAATCCTTAAACACGTTTCGGGTCTGATAACATTGATGAGTGATGATCCCCGGGCAATCGATCGGGACATCGAGACCATTCGCTCTTACGAGCGTGATGGAATATTTGAAGTGGAGGAGGGGCCTGGGACCTGAGTTACGGGTTTCAACAGAATGGCCATGCCATAGTACCTTCGGCGAGCCGGTTACAGGCGATGCCCGGTACCGGGCGAAGGCCTGAAATACACTGGACAAGCGTATTTAGGTTACTCGATGCCGGATCATGTGCACATGTGTAGCAGTATTCCGCGCCTGTAGCTGTAATCAGGATTCCGGTGATGAACGTTGCGACCGGATGAGTCCGGATTGCAGGTCCGCCCCGGGCGGCGACAGGTGTTGCCGGCACCTTGTTCCGCGTGTGAGTTCAGTCCGGAAGGACAGCGACCTGTTACCGGATTAGTCAGGTTATGAACATGGGTATAATCAGGCTCAGCATGTTTTTCATGTCATTGGCTGTATTGTCAGCCTGTAATCCGCCGGCGTCGAATCACGAGGAGGCGATCACCAGGCAACAGGCCGACGAGATCCTGACTGAGTTGCACGACATGCGCGCTTTGCTGGAGCAGATTGAAAAACAGACACAGAAATCTGGCATGCAAGTACGGCAACCGGCCATGGCGACACTGGACATTGACAAGCCGGGTCCGACGCTCGGTGATGTAAATGCGCCGGTAACCGTGGTCGAGTTCACTGACTACCAGTGCCCTTTTTGCAAGCGGTTCTCACAAAGCACATTCCCGTTCCTGAAACGGGATTACATCGATACCGGCAAGGTTCGCTGGCTGGTACGGGATTTACCGCTGGGTTTTCACAACAATGCGCGCATGGCGGCACAGGCGGCGTATTGCGCCGCTGAGCAGGATCAATTCTGGGCTATGCGCGATAGCCTGTTTCGCAACAGCAGCAACCTGAGCGAGGATCAGCTGAAAATCTACGCTGCCGATCTCAAGCTTGATACCCGGGCCTTTAACGACTGCATCGCCAGCAATCGCTATCTTGCCGACATCGACAACTACACGAGTATCGCGGCAGGGTTGCATCTTACCGGCACGCCGAGTTTTATTATCGGCAGGACCATGCCTGAAAAGCTCACCGGACGGGTGATCATCGGCGCCCAGGGGCCAGCCGTGTTTGGCGCTGAAATCGGGAAATTACTGCCTGAGCCTGTCAATTAGGCGACGAAATATAGCCGTGATTGTGCCTGGCGGGAACGGCAAATCCGGTGCATTCCGCTGTGCCGGCAGATCCTGTGGATACATCGAACGTAACCTTGCCCCTAATGCACTCATCAAAGTGCTGTGCTCAGCCGGTTCCCGGGGTATACAGCAGATCACTACGATTGGTCATCAGTCGCCAGGCATGAAGCGGTGATTACATCGCTGGATGATGCGCCAGGGTATATCGGGATGCCCGGGCGGGCGCGAGGCGGCCCGCGCCGGTCAGGCTCTCGGAATGGCTGCCCGACATCGAGGGGAGACGACGCTGGCATCCAGGACGCTGTATGACGGCGGTCCGGTCAATCCCGAGATGATGGTTATCGTGCTGGAGAACCGGGCCTGGGAGAACAATAACGAAACAGGTCTGGTGCGGCATGTACTCGATGGCATTTTCGCCAGCGTGAATCCGGTAATTGTCGAGCGACTCCTGCATGAGAACGGACGGCCGTCCGAGCGGGTGCGCTTCTACTTCGGTCATATCGGTTGGGTGCCGGGGCAGCTCGAACAGGTACTGGAACATCACGACTGGCATCTGGTGAACGGGATCGCTGATGAGGTATTTGGTCCGGAGGCCGGGTGGTTGTGGCAACGACTGATCGAGCGCCTGGAACCCTCTGAACCACTGCTATTCCCCGAGATTCCGCTGAACCCGGGGCTGCAATAGTCGCTGCAGGCAGCCCGGGTTGTGCAGCGGCGGTAATTCCGTGTTTAATGCCGTTACTCCTTGAGACGCAGGAATTTCACGGCCACGCCTGCTCAATTCCCCGGCAGCATCCAGTCAGTCCATGACGGGTGCTGTAGTGTCTGCATGAATGGAAACGTGGCTTGTCCCCGAATTGCGTAGGGCTTTCTCACTTCCCTGTGAAATGACCCCGAAAAACCCTGATTACGGGCAGCTCTGATCTGCAACCCGACCGAAGCGGAAGCAAGGATCTGTCGCTGTTCGCTTGTGAACAGTTCCTGGCAAGGGGTGGCGTCCAGATCGGTGTATCGCAGCTGGTGCTTTGATCACTCAGTGTTCTGCTCACCCGGACCAACTTCAGGACCGCCGGGACCGCCGCCCATAATGCCACCCGGACCACCGGGACCGCGCATCATGCCGCCCGGACCGCCGGGACCGCCCATCATGCCGCCCGGGCCACCCATCATACCGCCGGGACCGCCGGGACCGCCCATCATGCCACTCGGGCCGCCTTCGTAGCCGCCCGGACCACCGGGACCGCGCATCATACCGCCCGGGCCGCCTTCGTAGCCGCCGGGACCGCCCATCATGCCGCCCGGGCCACCCATCATACCGCCGGGACCGCCGGGACCGCCGGGACCGCCCATCATGCCACTCGGGCCGCCTTCGTAGCCGCCCGGACTACCAGAACCACCCATCACGCCACCCGGACCGCCGGGACCGCCCATCATGCCACCCGGACCGCCCATGCTACCGGGACCGCAACGGCTGTCCATCTTGCCCGGACCACCCTGGGGAGCGCTCATGCCATGCACCATCATCATATGTTCATGCATGGTCTGCATATGCTGCTGCATCAGCTTCCGGCGTTCCTTCGGGTCAGTTGTTGCCAGAAGTTTTTCCATCTGCTGCTGCATTTCGTTCATGTTCTCCTGCATTCGCGACTGTAGCCGCAGTTTTTCCATCTCCTGCTGCATCGCGTTCATTTTCTCCTGCATCTGGGACAGTTGCCTGTCCGTGTCCACGCTCTTCGCCGGCCCGGCGGCGGGCGCGGGCATTTCCTGCGCTGATACGATCAACGAAGACAGGGCGCTGGCAACGATCGCGGCAGCTAGTATTGAGGTTTTCATAGTGATTTTTCCCTTACGGAGTTGAATATATTCATGTTTGCGGTGTTTACGCTGCAGCCTGTAACCGGCCGGCTACGGCACACAGCTGGCTGGACAACAGGCTGGGACACGAATCACGTCCAGCTGGTTCCGCCCGTAGTTACGCTTCCCATCATTTCGTCGCAGACGACTTGCACGCATCACCTCTAGGGGGGGACGGTTTCGGCACCCCAACACTATGGGCAGGCTACAAGAACGCCACTACCGAGTCTGTGCGTTAGCGTACATAGCCTTGATCCCGACGGGGGTGGATTGTCGCTGTACCGTCGCCTGATTCCGATCACTCGACAGTTCACATATCGCGTTTAGGATGAAAGGGCGCGGCCGTTGTGACGGTTAGAGTGCGCCGTGTCCTGCGTCGTGCGGCTCACTGCTGCCTCCGGGTCGGCAGAGAATGCCGCTTCGTGCGCAGATTCCCTTCCCAATCGCAACCCCAGCCATTCATCCGGCAGCGATAGCGGTGCACCGGCGCAATCCAGCTCACGAGTCGGTCGACAATACGACGCCGCACACGTTCCACGGGGCCATTGCATTGGGGGCATACGCGTTCGCGAGAGGACTGGACAGCGACGTCAGGGCTAACGCTGCCGGCTGCGGAGGGCATGGTGTTCATGACCTTGCCGCCCCATGAAGATTAGGCGGCAACGGCTTACCCTGTACCCTGTTCTCCGTGTCGATCGAGAATGGCTCTTGCGCGGCGTCGTCAGTCGCTGCCGGGCATCCACCGTCATACTCCCGGTCGCCCGGCGCTGCCTTTCGCCACCCTGTTTTGCTGCTAAGGTGCTCAACCACATGCGCGGTGAAGACAGAAACGGTCACAGCGCCTCCCCCTTGAACAAGTGGCGGAATGGAGCGTCTGTAGATCATCACGAACACTGTCCTTTCAGTAAAGCGCCTGCCCTCGGCGATCCTGATGCTGCACGCGGCGTAGCCACCCGTACGGCATGGCTCAGGCCAGGAGTAACTCCCCTGGTCCCTGGCCGTTACACACGTCGGCCTTGAATGACATTTATCACGATCACCACGATCGCGAGGACCAGCAGCAGGTGGATAAATCCGCCCAGGGTATACGAGGAGACCAGGCCAAGCGCCCAGAGGATAAGCAATATGATCGCAATATTTACCAGCATAAAAGATACTCCTGATCTGTCATGTCCTGTCGACGTCCTGGCCGGCCTGCTCTGCCGGGCCCTGCTGCTTTTGACCGCAGGATAGTGCGACAAGCAATGCACTTATGACCCGGGCTGCGCTAAGGGTCTTGACAGGTTTCATGCTTTGGCCCTCCAGGTGATTTGCCCCCCGAAACAGGGAGCAACCGTGTGGGTCACACCCGTTGCCGGGATTCGGGGTTATGAACGACCGCGACGCATCGGCCGGGTGGGCCAGGCACGTCGCGGATCGATCATCATTCGTCCGGGTTGACTTCGTGGCCGATGATGCCGCCTACGGCTGCACCACCGACGGTTCCGACCGTGCTGCCGCCGGTAAGAACGGCGCCGCCGACGGCGCCGACACCCGCGCCGATGGCGGTGTTCTTGTCCTGCGTCGACATCCCGGAACAAGCACCCAGGCCGAGCAGCATGGCGGCGGCAATTGCACTGAGTGCGTATCTCTGCATGGTATTAATGGTGTTGAATCTGTTCATAATCGTTCCCTATTGTGATGAGCCAGGGTGTGATGAATCGGCACGTCATGCCGGGCAATCACCGCCCTTCAACAGGATCACGCTGCAGACATTGCAGGTTTTGATGTTGGCTCCGATAATGCGAGCTTACGGAGAACCGCCTTCACCGTCTGTCTGCTGACGTACATAGCCGGCAATCGAACGCTGCGCGGGCTCCGTTGTTCCACCACACCGAGCGTCAGCGCGCCGCCCCGCCGATAGAAATCCCGCAAGATTCAACGCACTCCCTGCCGCGTCTGTACGCTATTGTACATTGGCGGGGGGGGGGGATAATATTTTGACATTCCCGGTAGTTGCGACTACCGCATCGGAGGTTGCTCCGGTAGTGACTGATACCTGGGAGATGACTCATGCCCGGCCTTCATGACCCTCGACAGAACCACCTGCTCGCCGCCCTGCCGGCGGCGGAGCGCGCGCGCCTCTTTCCCCATCTGGAACTGGTCCCGATGCCGCTCGGCGCTGCGGTGTGCGAGCCCGGCATGCTGATGCGCCACGTCTATTTCCCCACCACCTCCATCGTGTCACTGCTCTATGTCATGGAGGATGGCGCCTCGGCCGAAATCGCCGTGGTCGGCAACGAGGGGATCGTCGGTGTCTCCCTGTTCATGGGCGGGGAAACCACGACCAGCCGGGCCGTGGTGCAAAGCGCCGGTCACGCCTACCGGCTGACAGGGCAGTTGCTGAAGGATGCGTTCTTTCTCGCCGGTCCGATGCAGCGTCTCTTGCTGCGCTATACCCAGGCGCTGCTGACCCAGATGTCGCAGACGGCGGTGTGCAACCGCCATCACTCGGTGGACCAGCAGCTGTGCCGCTGGCTGCTGCTGAGCCTGGACCGCCTGCCCTCGAACGAACTGACCATGACGCAGGAACTGATCGCCAACATGCTCGGGGTGCGCCGCGAGGGTGTCACCGAGGCGGCCGGGAGTTTGCAGCGCGCCGGTTTGATTCACTACAGCCGCGGCAGGATTGCCGTGCTGGACCGGCCCGGCCTGGAGGTACGCGTCTGCGAATGTTACCAGGTGGTCAAGAGGGAGTTCGATCGCCTGCTCCCGGAAAACAACGTTCATTAATCCGGTTGGTCGCGTGTTGTCACTTCGATTCCAGAGTCAACGAACGCGCAGAAAAAACCGCGCTATGTTTGCCGGCATAAAGATCCGGCCGGATGTTGTCACACATGCCCGTGGCTATGTTCCGCACCCTGGCAGGCGAGTTATGTGCGCTACCGTCCAGACAACTCCCGGATTTCACTCCAGACTTCATCAAACCATCCCCGGGAAGCCGCTGAGCCTGGGTCCACATACGACACCGGGAGTGTCCTGCCAGTTTTCCGAGTGCCGCATGCCGGGTTTTCCCCTACCAGGAGAGACCATGTGCCGCCTGCCAAGCCCGCCCCAGCCGCCAATCGTCTGCTTGCCGCCTTGCCCCGCAAGGACCGTCAGCGATTTCTGGCAGGCTGCGAACCGGTCGAACTGGCGTTTGCCGAAGTCCTGAACGAACCCGGCGAGCGCATCCGTCACGTTTATTTTCCCACAGAAAGCTTTATTTCCTCGGTAGCACCGATCGATAACCGCGCCGGTCTGGAAGTGGGACTGGTCGGCGATGAAGGCATGCTCGGAATCTCCCTCATACTCGGGGTGGATGTATCACCGCTGCACGCCGTGGTGCAGGGCAAAGGTACGGCGCTGCGCATGAACGCCGCGCCGTTTCGCCGCGAACTCGCACACAGTCCTGCACTGCAACGGGGGCTGAAGCGTTACCTCTATGTAATGCTGGGTCAACTCGCGCAAACCGCCGCCTGTACCCGCTTTCATGTGGTGGAGGCGCGCCTCGCCCGCTGGCTGCTGATGACACAGGACCGGGCACACTCGGACGCGTTTCATGTCACGCATGAATTTCTCGCTTACATGCTGGGCGTGCGTCGTGTCGGTGTCACCAGGGCCGCCACTACGCTGCAAAATCGCAAACTGATCCGCTACAGCCGCGGGGATATCACGATTCTTAACCGCGGCGGACTGGAGGCCGCTTCCTGCGGGTGTTACGCGGCCGATAAAGCCACCTACGCCCGGATAATGGGTTAGCGCAGCGCCATTCGATCCGACATCAAGCAGCATCCATCTCGTCCTGAAGCGATCTGCAGAGGTCTGATACAGCCGGATACCGGTTGCGCGCGTACGCCGCTTGTTACCCCTGTTTGATGTCGAGGGCAAGGACGTGGTAGTACTGGCCGGGGATCTGAATGAATGGTTTCTGTCGGGCGTCTCTTGCACATGCTGCACAGGGTTTCCCCGGCTATGCCGCACAGGCGCGGCTGGCTGGCACTGCTTTCACCGGACCGTATCCGGGTGCATCCACAACAGGCCTTGGGCCGCTTGATGGTGCATCGCAGTGCGCTGAGCCGCATCGCTTCCGATTATTTGCCGTTTATCGCGCAAATCGTCATGGGCTGATGCATGGGAAAACCTGAATTTTCCAGGTTCGCACACAGTAAGCCGCTGAGCGGCAAATAACACCGGAGTTTGTATGATCTTCAGACAGTTGTTCGAGCCCGATTCAAGTACCTATACCTATCTGGTCGGTTGTCCGGACACCGGCAAAACGGCACTGGTCGACCCGGTGCTGGATACCGCGCAGCGCGATGTGTCCATCCTGCAGGAGATGGGCCTGAAGCTTGACTACACGATCGACACCCATATTCACGCCGACCACCTCACGGGGGCGCGACGTCTGCGCGAACTGACCGGTAGCCGTATGGTTTTTCCGGCCATTGACGAATTGCCCTGTGCCGATATCGGCGTCAGGGAAGGCGAGATTTTCCGTATTGGCAATATCGAGCTCCATCCGCTGTTCACGCCGGGCCATACCAGCCATCACCACGCCTACCTAATCGAAAACGGTACGCACAAGTTGCTGTTCAGCGGCGACGCGTTGCTGATTGACGGCTGTGGCCGCACTGACTTTCAGTCCGGCGATGCCGCGACCCTGTACCATAGTATTCAGCAGAAGTTCTTTACTCTGCCGGACGAGACACTGGTTTATCCCTGTCACGATTATGAGGGTCGTTGCATTTCAACCATCGGCCAGGAAAAGGCGCGCAATCCGCGCCTGGGCAAGGGGAAGACGCTGCAGGAGTTCGTCGGGATCATGGCTAACATGGACTTGCCTTATCCACGCAAGATCGATTTTGCCGTACCCGGCAATGAACGCTGTGGCGAATGTCCGGATAATGTGCCCGAGCAGTATCGCACGCCATGCGGGCGCGGGGACCAGGGCTAGAGATATTGTTTAGTGCCTTGTGCCCGTGTTGTGCAGGTGCGATACCCTGCTGTCACCTGCTTCTCAGGCCGGCCGGGCTACGGTCTGCCGGTCAGGTAGCCGAGCAGCTCGCCGAGAGACCAGGCGATAAGCAACAGCAGTACCAGTGGACTTGCCAGCAAAAACCTGCCCAGGCGGATACGCTTGTTCAGCTGGGTGAGCGCATGCCGCGCAAACAGCAGCAACGGCAGCACCGGTGAGAGCAGCGCATAAGCCGTACGCTGCAGGGTGGTGCATTCCCTGGCCCGGGTGTAGGCGAACAGCCGCCCCCAGTCGAAGCGCTCGTGCAGTACCCTGCCCAGGGTCATGTGTTCCCTTACCTGTCTGACGATCATCTCCGGTGACAGGAACAGCGTCTGCCCGTTCTTGGTCAATGCCCAGTTCACGGTCGTTTCATGGTAGCGGCCTTCCCACAACTCGCGCACCGCCATCAGGGCTTCCCGCTTGTACGCTATATTGACATCCGTTACGTAGGGGCGCGGCCCTGCGGAGAACGGCAGCTGGTACCTGCTGAAGTCACAGAAATACACGGCCCAGTTCAGGTTCCTGTCGATGCCGCATTCGACGGCGCCGCCGATGACGGTGAAGTCATGTTCCCGGTGCAGACGGTCCACCGTGGCTGCCCAGTCGGCATCCGGGACGCCCCGGTCCTCGATGATCGCGACGATAGCACCGCTCGCCACGCCCAGGCCTGCCGCCCGGCGCCTGTCAAACAACTCGTGTTGGCCTGCGGGCGATTCCAGCGGCTTTTCGGTCGAGAGCACCCCCAGTGGCAGGAACCGTATCCCGGGGTGCGCCGCGGCCATTGCATCCGCCCACCCCAGGGACGCATCGAAGGGGACGATGATCTCGAGCGCTGGGGCATCGACCTGTTCTGCCAGTGCCTGCAGGCAGGTTCTCAGTGCGGATTCTCCGTCAACGATGGTAACGATTACGGATATCCGGGCATCGCTCATTGCGGCGACAGGATGATGGTTGCGTGATTACGGCTCGACTGGTACACCGCATTCGCGACCTGCACGGCCTTGATGCCGGCCGCTCCGTCGGCGAGCGGAACCGACTCGCCATTCAGCATGCGCAGGAAATCGGCCAGCTCCTCGACGAAGGTCTGCATCGTGGTGGTCTCCCAGCCCTTCAGTTTTTCGCGCAGGATGATTTCCGGATAGAACTTGAACTTGCGCATGCGTTTGCCGCCGGGCTTGTCCTGTGTGATCAGCAGGTTGAACATCGGTGCATAGTAGGCACGCACCATCCCCCTGTCGCCGTAGGCCTCGATAAAAATCCGGTAACCTTTCCACTCCGTCCAGGTTGCCTGGTAGATCACGGGGATATCCCGGGAAGTACGCATGATCGCCATCGAGTTGTCTTCCGAACCCTCTATCTTCCAGATGTTTCCGGAAGCAACGGCCGCGACCTCGGTGATATCCCCGGCCAGGTAGTTCACCAGGTCGGTCATGTGTATTCCGACATCCATCATGGCGCCGCCGCCGGAGATCGGCCCCTTGTACATCCACTCTTCACGAAAACTGCCCGTGCCATCGTGACCACCGAACACGCGGAAGTGATCGATCGTGCCGATGACACCGTCTTTCAGGCATTGCGTGAGATATTGCACGGACGGGTAATAGCGGTGGTTGAACCCCACGGCAAGGGTCAGGCCCTTCTCCTTTGCCGCCGCAACGATGCGCCGGCAGGACTCTTCACTGTTGGACAGCGGCTTCTCGCAAAGGACCTGACAGCCTGCATTGAATGCATCGATGCACATCTCTTCGTGCAGGTGAACCGGCGACGAAACGATCACGGCGTCCGGCTTCGATCCGTTCAGCAACTCGCGGTAGTCTGTTGCGACCGCGGCACCGGTGCCCCGGGCAGCCGCCTCGGCCCTGGCCCGGTCGGAATCCGCCACACCGACAAGCTGTGTGCCGGGATTATTGATTACCGTGCCGCATCTCAGTTTACCGACGACACCTGCTCCGAATACCGCGATTTTCATAACGCCTCTCAAGTGCTGATTTTTAAGGTGTGAACATCATGTTGAAACCTATCAAGTATATGAATTGCCAGGATACGAATCAATTCATTTATAGGTGAGCGGCGGGGACAGCAGCGAGCCGGGACCGTGCATGACGGCTTGCCTGCACCATGACGGCACATTCGCATGCACAACACACATGCCTGCCTCATTGCCGTGCGACACGCGGTTGCCCACGACGCAGATATCCCGTCTGCCAGCATCCCGACTTGATCTTGAAAATTGCAACCAGTACAATTTCGCAGCCCTCAAAAGATGATTTTCTTCAATGTCTTCTCCCGATCTCTCGGTAGTAATACCATCCGTCAACGGCCTGGGTGACCTGATTGGTTGCATCGAGGCACTCGAGCTCCAGCGCAAGGATTGCGAGCTGGAAATCATCGTGGTTGACCGCCTTGGCGAATCCGTACAGAAGGAGGTTCGCAGCCGCTTCGGCGACGTGGTGATCATCCCCGTTCCGCTGTCGACCACCATCCCGGAGATGCGTGCCATCGCCTTTCAGCAGGCACGGGGCACCGCCGTTGCGGTTATCGAGGACCATGTTATCGTGCCGCCCGGGTGGGCCAGGCAAATGCTCGATGCACTCGAGCAGGGCGCGGATATTGTCGGCGGCTCGGTTGAAAATGCCGCCACCATTACCCTGATGGACTGGGCCGCATTCCTGTGCGAGTACAGCCACTGCATCCCGCCGATCGAGACCGGGAGCGTTTCATGGCTTACCGGCAACAACGTCGTCTACCGGAAGAAACTGCTGGACGATCACCGCGAGATAACGAATGCGGGCAAGTGGGAAAACTACCTGCATGACACGTTGCGCGACGAGGGCGTGCCACTGATCTGCCATCCGGAGATCGTGGTCGGCCACAAGAAGCACTACACCTTCTCCGAGTACATGTCGCAACGATATCTGTATGCTCGCTCCTACGCCGGGGCACGCGTCAGGGGTGCGCCGTTACCGAAGCGTGTCATCTACGGACTGGCTGCCTTCATCCTGCCGCCCCTGCTGTTTTACAGGATCGTGTCACGCATCTATTCGAAAAACAAACACCGTGCTCTGCTGTTCAGGTCCCTGCCACTGATCGCGCTGTTCGTTACCTCCTGGGGCTGGGGTGAAGTCGTCGGCTACTGGTTCGGCGCCGGCGATTCCCTGGCAAAGGTCTGCTGAACACGATGATCGCCGAAAAGCTCGCGCGGCTGCGCGAAATGTTCTACATCATCAGGCACCACGCACCCGACAACAGGTCGCGGGCCGTGCTGGCGGGCTGTTACCTGAGCATCCTGAGGAGCGCCACGGACCAGACCCCGGTATCCTTCAGACTGACGATAGGCAACCGGATATATCCCTTTCATATGCGCCGCAGCGACATCTTCACCATCGCCGAAATCATGTACGAGCGACAGTATGACCTGGCCACCCCCCTGCCGGAGCGGCCGGTCATCGTCGATGCCGGCGCCAACATCGGCGTTGCGTGTATCTGGCTGCTGGCGAACAACCCGGGCGCCACCCTGATTGCCTTTGAACCGGCCCCCGACAATTTTGCCTTCCTCAGCCAAAACCTGGCACACATCGAAGGCGTCACCCTGCACCAGGAAGCCCTGGGTGACCATGCCGGTACCGTGGAGCTGCACCTTGCGACACACGGTGCGGTTCACTCCGTTGTCGATGTGGACGTGGGCAGCGAGACAGTCGCCGTCCCCATGGTGACACTGCGCGAACGGCTCGACACTCACTCGATCACGCATGTCGATCTCCTGAAGCTGGACGTGGAAGGCAGCGAACTGGATGTCATCCGGGGCCTGGGTGACCGCCTGGACGACGTGGACACGGTGGTCGGCGAGGTGCACGAGCACCTGGTGGATGCAGAGGCGTTCTACACACTGCTCGACGGGCACGGTATACGGCCGGTCTCGAAGACGTATTTTGGTTCCGGCGAAAGCGAAGGCGTGCATGCCTTCGAGGCCACCAGGACACCGAAATCGGCAGCATAAAGCAACGGATTCAGGCAGCACTGCTGTCCCGTTCACAGTGACTGCACGTTCTGCAAGTCCATGCGTGAACGCATTCCGGGAAATGGTCGACAGCGCGGACATGTGAACCCTCCGCAGTCGTACCAACTCGGCGCCCCTCTCGTACGGGAGCTGGCCGGGCAGGGACATCTGTTCGTCCATCTGCTCCGCACCCTGCATGCCCTGTCATTACAGGCCATGTGAATTTCTATTTTAGTTAACAAAAACAAAGATATAAGTAAATTGTAATGCCGTTCGCAAGGCCTTGATCGGTGGCTCAGGTCCATGCCTTGTCATCCCCGGGTCCTTCCGGATCAGCCTGACGCGGCCGCGTCCAGACGGGCGTGACCCGGACGGAACCAGCCGTCGGTACTGCCATGGCCGCATGTTGCGGAACGCATCCCGGTTCGGCGGGTTCCGGTCATACCGGCAGTCTGTACAGCTACCACACAGCGCCGCCCGGCCGTGATGGTAATTACGTCTGCCGCGCGCGTTGCCGTGCGGGGATCGCCTGCCTCGAGTTGCTGTCACAGTGCAGGTGGATTTGCCGTGCGGGGCGATGCGTGCCGCCGGGAATGGTACAGTATCCCCGGCCGGGCTAACCGCGGTAGTGCATGGCATCATCCCGAAACGCCGGCCTCGCCGGCGAGTGCGACGCACTTTGTTGAACAATATATGTCCAGGACCTGCAACGGTACGCCTGCGTGGAAAAATCGGAACTCCTGAAGCAACTGCACATCGATGAAAGCGCGCGCGGCACGGGCTCGGGCCCCGTGCGTCCACTGGTCATCGCGGCGGTGATCCTGTTGATCGCGGCGGCCGGCGTCTGGTACGTACTGGCCGGGGGCAAGGTGTTCACCGTACAGACCGCCACCGCGCAGGCGCTGAGCGGCATCCAGGGCAGCGCATCCGTGCTCGATGCCACGGGTTACGTCACCGCACGGCGGCAGGCCACGGTTTCGGCCAAGGTGACCGGCCAGGTCACCGAGGTGTTGATCGAGGAAGGCCAGCGCGTGCAGTCGGGCGAGGTGCTGGCGCGACTCGACGATAGCGACGCCAGGGCCCAGCTCGACCTGGCGCGTGCACAACTCGATGCGGCGCGCGCGCAACTGGCGGGCCTGCGTCTGCTGCTGGCCCAGGCGCGTCGCGATGCCGCGCGCCAGCAGGATCTGCTGGTGCGCGAACTCACCAGCCAGCAGGCTGCCGACGACGCACGCACGCTGGTCGAGACCCGCAATGCCGCCATCGTCACCCAGCAGCGCCAGGTGGAGGTCGCCGAGCGCGGCGTAGCAGTCGCTCAGGTCGCGCTGGACAACACCGTGATCAGGGCACCCTTCTCCGGGGTGATCACGGTCAAGGCGGCACAGCCGGGCGAGATCGTCTCGCCGTTCTCCGCCGGTGGCGGTTACACGCGGACCGGCATCGGCACCATCGTCGACATGGATTCTCTGGAAATCGAGGTGGAGGTCAACGAGGCCTACATCGGGCGCGTACAGCCGGACCAGCCGGTGCAGACCACGCTCAACGCCTATCCGGACTGGAAGATTCCCGGCAAGGTCATCGCGATCATCTCCGCCGCTGACCGCAGCAAGGCAACGGTGAAGGTACGTCTCAGTCTCGATGTGAAGGACGCGCGTATCGTGCCCGACATGGGCACGCGCGTGGCGTTTCTGGACAACAGCACGACGCCGGCGCGGGCCGGCGCGCAAACCGGTCCGCCGGCCGGTGTGCTGATCCCGGCCAGCGCCATCCGTGCGCAGGACGATATCCAGCAGGTCTTCGTGATGGTCGATGGGCGCGCGCAGGCACGCCGGGTAAAGCTGGGCCAAACCTATTCAGACCTGCGCCAGGTGCTCGACGGGGTGAGTAGCGGCGAGCGTGTGATACTCGCGCCGCCCGCTGACCTGCAGGATGGCGACCAGGTGAAAACGGAGCAGTCCGGCTGACGCCGGTTGCGGGTTCCGCGGGCTTTCACGAGGTTACGCATGGGCAATCTGGCTACACTCCGCGATGTCACCAAGAGCTACCGGCGCGGCAAGCAGAAGATCGAGGTGCTGCACGGCATCGACATGGACATCGTGGCAGGTGATTTCGTCGCGCTGATGGGACCGTCCGGTTCCGGCAAGACCACGCTGCTCAACCTGATCGGCGGGCTGGACAAGGCGAGCTCGGGCAGCATCGAGGTCGCGGGCACGCGTATCGACCGGATGGACAGCGGCGAACTGGCCAAATGGCGGGCGGCCACAATCGGTTTCGTGTTCCAGTTTTACAATCTGCTGCCGATGCTCAGTGCGCAAAAAAATGTCGAACTGCCGCTGCTGCTGACACGACTCTCCGCCCGCGATCGCAAGCGCAATGCCGCGATCGCACTTGCGCTGGTGGGTCTCGAGGATCGCGCGAAGCACCGACCGGGGGAACTCTCCGGTGGTGAGGAGCAGCGTGTTGCCATCGCTCGTGCCATCGTGTCCGATCCGAAGATCCTGGTGTGCGACGAACCCACCGGCGACCTCGATCGTCACACCGCTGACGAAATCATGGGACTGCTGCAGCAGCTCAACCGCGAGCACGGCAAGACCGTCGTCATGGTGACTCACGATCCCAAGGCGGCCGGGTTTGCGCAGCGCCAGCTGCGTCTGGACAAGGGCACGCTGGCGGGGAACGGGTCCTGACCCGGAGCCACCCATGAAATTTCTGCATCTGGTCTGGGCCAGCCTGTTACGCAAGAAGGCACGCACCATCCTGACCCTGCTGTCGGTTATCGTTGCGTTTCTGCTGTTCGGTATGCTCGATGCGGTGCGCGTTGCCTTTACCGTGCGCGACACTCTGGAGGGCGCGAGCCGGCTGGTGGTGAGTTCCAAGCTGTCGATCATCCAGCCGCTGCCCTACGCGGACCTGGCGCAGATCCAGCGCGTGCCGGGGGTGGAGCGGGTGGCGTTCGCGAACTGGTTCGGCGGCATCTACCAGGATCGCAAGAATTTCTTTGCCAACTTCGCCGTGAGCCCGAACTATCTGGACATGTATCCCGAATTTTTACTGCCCGAGGAACAGCAGCAGGCCTTTATCAAGACCCGTACCGGCGCCATCGTCGGCGCGAACCTGGCCAAACGTTACGGCTTCAGGGTCGGCGACAAGATCCCGCTGCAGGCGACCATTTTCCCCCACAGGAGCGGCGACAACACCTGGACCTTCGACCTGGTCGGTATCTATCACACGCGCGAGGCACGTGATCGCAACCAGGAAGACCAGATGCTCTTCCACTACGACTATTTCGACGAAGGGCGCACCGTCGGCCAGGGCACCGTTGGCTGGTATATGGTGAAGGTCAGCGATCCCGGGCGCGCCCAGCAGGTGGCGCAGGCCATCGATCGCCTGTTCGCGAACTCGGCCGACGAGACCAAGACACAGACCGAGAAGCAGTTCACCCTGGACTTCGTCAGGCAGGTCGGCGACATCGGCCTGATTGTCAGCTCGATCATGGGCGCGGTGTTTTTCACCATTTTGCTGCTCACCGGCAACACCATGTCGCAGGCGGTGCGCGAACGCATCCCGGAACTGGCGGTACTCAAGACCATCGGCTTTTCCAATCGTACCGTGTTATGGCTGGTACTGGGTGAGGCGGTGCTGCTGGCCGCGATTGGCGGCAGCCTTGGTCTGCTGCTGGCCATGGGGGGCGCGGGTGCACTGAGCGCGGCATTTCGCGGCGGCGCATTCGCCGTGGGTGCACAATCCTGGCTCACCGGCGTCATGATCATGCTGGTGCTGGGCGTAGCGGTGGGCCTGCCACCGGCCTGGCGGGCGATGCGACTGCGCATTGTTGACGCCTTGAACGAGCGTTGACGGAGAGCCTGCACATGCGCTGGTTCGAGCAAATCGTCGAGATCACCTGGATGAGCCTGGCGACCATCCCCCAGCGACTGGGTTCCGCGCTGGTGATCGTCGGCGGCATCGCCGGTGTGGTCGGTGTGCTGGTCGCGCTGCTGGCGATAGGGGAGGGGTTCCAGTCGGTACTTGCCCAGGCCGGACGACTGGATGACGCAATCGTGCTGCGCAAGGGCGCCAGCGCCGAACTCAACAGCGGCCTGAGCCGCACAGACGTCGTGCTGATTGCGCAGGCCCCGGGCGTACTCAGGGACAGCGCCGGCAACCCGATCGCCTCGGCCGAGGTGGTAGTGGTAGCGAATCTGCACAAGCGCAGCTCCGGCACCGATGCCAATGTCGAGATACGCGGTGTGGGGCAGCGGGTCTGGGAGTTGCGCCGCAATGCACGCATCATAGCAGGCCGGCGCTTCGAGACCGGCAAGCGTGAACTGGTGATCGGCAAGGGCGCGCAGGCCGAGTTCGCCGGACTGGAGGTCGGCAGGACGGTTCGACTGGGTCTGCAGGACTGGACGGTGGTGGGCGTGTTTGCCTCGGGCGATGCACACGAATCGGAATTGTGGTGCGACCCCGCGGTGTTGCAGGGTGCCTACAACCGCGACGGTTTTCAGTCGGTTACACTCAAACTCACTGACGCCGATGCCTTCGACACCCTCAAGGCCGCGTTGAGCAGCGATCCGCGCCTGACCGTGGAGGTCCAGCGCACGCGTGATTATTACGCGACGCAGTCCGAGGACCTGTCCCGGCTGATACGTATCCTGGGCCTGGCCATCGCGGCCATCATGGGCGTCGGTGCGGTGTTCGGCGCACTCAATACCATGTATGCGGCAGTCTCCACGCGTGCGCGCGAGATCGCCACCCTGCGCGCAATCGGTTTTTCCGCCACGCCAGTGGTAATTTCGGTCATGCTGGAGGCGGCGCTGCTGGCACTCCTGGGCGGCGTGATCGGCGCCGGTATCGCCTGGGCCGTCTTCGACAAGTATACGGCATCGACCCTCGGCGCGAATTTCAGCCAGGTGGTCTTCGCCTTTCAGGTATCACCGCGGCTGATCCTGGAGGGCCTGCTGGGCGCGCTCGGCATCGGTCTGCTGGGCGGACTGTTCCCGGCCGTCCATGCAGCACGCCAGCCCGTGACCAGCGCGTTGCGTGCGCTGTAACCGCAACGGGACGGCATGGTCGCTTTCGCCTGAGTCGATGACCTCCTGAAGGCCCCGGATCCATGATCGAATCCGCGGGTCCCGTGCCCGGTCTGTCGGTTCAGCCGACCGTGCGCTATTTTCCGTTTCACCAGCCAGCCACCGGTCGGAGCGCTTGCAATCTCGCCCGGGTGCCATGACATATTGGCCGGGGATGCGGGCTGTCAACGGGACAACCCTGATGTGCATGTCAATATATTGACTGCCTGTATCGCCACCCTGCAACGCCCGGTTCCGACGGGTTTCCTGTGAGGTGTATTGATTTTCAGAGGGTTAGTGTAGATCCAGGTGTCACAATAATTTCACTTTGAAATTCGCTGTCGTTCTTCTATATGAACATGCACGCTCAGCGGATTGAAGAGAGCGCCTGACGAAAATTACTCAAGGATGGGACAGTAATGCCGCAAGTGTTTTATCTGGAAATGGGGGCATTTTTTTGATACGAACGATCTGCACATCGATTTGTGGCGCACTTATATTTATTGCGGCCTTGATACCGCCGGCGATCGCTGTCATGGATAAAGCCGGGCACCCGGGCGTTGAAACGAGCGACAGCTCGCGCGCGAACAGTGAATCGATGGCATCAGATTCACTGCTGTCCCGCCTGCGTCCTCTCCCTTCGGGCGAGGGCTGGGGCGACGGAATCTAGATGCGACACACTTCTTAATTCAGCCGTGTGATAACACGGTCATAAAGGCTGTTCAGGCGATGGGTCAGATCCCCAAGCCAGGCGCGCCGACTCGCGTTGGTATCGACCTTCGCCAGTTCGCCGGCCAGGTGGCTGCTGACACGCAGCGACTGGGCCTGGCTGACGAGTAGCAGTGTCTCGAAGTTTTCCCGGCTCATGATCAGCTCCGCAGCGGTGGTCTTGCGCAGTGAATCGAGTGTTGCCTGGGCAATCGGGTTCGGCAGCGACTCCTGCGGCGTGATCACCGGCCGCAGCGCCGCGAGCCGGTCGAGGTCGTTCAGCGCCGTTGATGAGGTCGCCGCAATTTCGTCGATCAGACGCTGTGTCGGCTTACTCAGCGACTGCAGGGTGAGGGCGTTCTTCGCGATCCGCAATACCTTCAGATGCCGCTCATCCCTGAGCAGGATCTGCAGCACGCCGTAACCGCTGTCCAGTGACCGGTCTCCTGTGGGGGTGTGGCTGGCCGTGTCCCGAAAGGTGGCATCACAGGCCGTCAGCACTACCGCCAGTCCCAGCAGCAGGGGACCCGCATACCGGAGGATGATACCAGGGCGCGCTATCACGGTGCCGTTCCCCTGACAGTCGTTGCCAACTACGGCGGCTATCTAGTCACCGCCCAGCAGGTCACCGGGCGTTGCCGGCAGACGGGGCATGGTTTGCTGCGGAAATTCCCCATCCAGCGCGCCGAGGAAGGCGACGATATCCTGCACATCGGCATCGCTCAGGTCTTTGTCGAGCTGGGTCTTGCCCATCACCCGCACCGCCTCACCGAGGTTGGTGACCGACCCGTTATGGAAATAGGGCGCGGTGTAGGTCAGATTGCGCAGCGTTGGCACCCGCCACATATTCCGGTCGGCCTCCTGCTTGGTGACCATGTAGCGTCCCGGGTCCTCGGTGAGTTTGTAGCGGGCATCGTAGACGCTCCCGGGGAAGGTCGGGAATTTCATGAACAGGCCCTGCCCGACCGGCATACTGGCGGCGCCGTTGAAGGCGGGGCCGGAATGGCAGGACAGGCAGCCGATCCTGGCGAAGGTCTCCATGCCCCGCACCTGCTGTGCGGTCATGGCCTTCTTGTCACCCTTGACGTAACGGTCATAAGGGCTGTTCGGCGTGATCAGCGTGCGCTCGTAGGCGGCAACGGCTTTGGCGGCATTGTCGATGGTGATGACGTCCCCCTTGCCGAAGGCGGCTTCGAAGTAGGGCCGGTAGCCCGGTATTGCATGCACACGGCCGATGGCGGCATCCAGGTCTGCCATGCCCATTTCGACCGGGTTGGCCGGTGGGCCCTTGGACTGTTCCTCCAGCGTGGGCGCGCGGCCGTCCCAGAACTGTACCGACTGGAAGGCGGCGTTCCAGACCGTCGGGGCGTTGCGACCGCCGAGCTGCCCGTGAACGCCCATGGAAGTCGGCCGGTGATCGTCTCCACCTTCCATGATGTTGTGGCAGGAGAAGCACGATACCGTGCCGGTGGAGGAGAAGCGGGTATCGAAATACAGCATCTTGCCCAGCTCGGCCTTGGCCTCGGTGGTCGGGTTGTCGGCGGGCGCCGGGGCGGTTTCCGGCAGCGCCTGCCATTGGGCGGCGCCGGCCAGTGACATGCCGGCGAGTGCCGCAAGACCGAACAGCGCGGGTGCTATGAATCTGGTCATGTACTTTTCTCCTGATTGTTTAGGGGATGACCCCTTATATCCTGTTAACCTTAAACCAGAATGAATATCCGGTCGCGGGTACGTCTATGGTATCTCCATCATTAATAATCGGAACAACCGGGACAGACCACATTTCCAGCCTTGTTTGGCACGTCTGCCCGGTTAGCCGGACCCTGTTGAACGGGAAGCGTTCACAGCCGCTCCTGCAGGCAGGTCCTGATCTCGGCATCGGTCAGCACCACGGGGTTGGTCTTCATGCTGCTGCCACGCGAGTGTGCGACGACGTGGTCGAGTCCGCCCACCTCGAGGCCGTAATCACCCAGGCGTGGCAGGTCCAGGCGTTCGGTCCACTCCGCGAGCAGGTTGATCAGCGCCCGCCACGCGGCCTCGCGGCTGCTGAACGGCTGGCCGCAGAGGATGCCGGCCGCCTCGGCATACTTGTCGAGCGCGACGCTGTCCGGCGCACGCGCCCTGAGGGCCTCGATGTTGACCGCGGTACAGGTCGCGACCAGTGTTCCGCAGACCACCCCGTGCGGAATCGGATAGAACGCGCCCAGCGGTGATGCCAGGCCATGCACCGAACCCAGCCCGCACTGGGCCAGTGTGATCCCGGACAGCAGCGCGGCATAGGCCATCCGTGTGCGCGCCAGCGCTATGCCCTCCGTACCACCTTCGTACCAGGGCAACAGGCCGCCGCGAACCGCGTGCAAGCCACTGACGGCCAGCGCATCGGTGAAGGCATTGGCCCGCAGCGATACGAAGGACTCCAGCAACTGCGTCAGCGCATCCATGCCGTTGGCGGCGACGACGCGCGGCGGGCAGGTCGCCAGCAGGTCGGGATCGACCATGGCGTATTCGGCCACCAGTCGTTCGTCGCGAAACGATTTCTTGAAGCCCTCCCGTCCCGCCACGCTCAGCACGGCATTTTTGGTGGCCTCGCTGCCCGTACCCGCGGTCGTCGGTGCTGCAATCAGTGGTACGGCCGGTCCCGTGTAGGGCAGTTCCGGTCCGACGCCCTCGAGATAGTCCATGACACTGCGCTGCACGCGCAGCAGACCGGCAATGGCCTTGGCGGCATCCAGCGCACTGCCACCACCTGCACCCAGCACGACATCGACGGCGGTCCCGGCGTACTCCGCAACGATACCGTCGATCAGCGGCGGCGAGGGTTCACCGTCAATGCTGACGTGGTGCCAGGTGACGTCCCGCTGCTCGAATGCGGTGATGAGGTCGTCCCACTGTGGCGTGGACGGGAAGGAACGCGAGCCGGTCACCAGCATCACGCGGCTGCCATAACGCGCGATGATGTCCGGTATCCGGCCGCACACGCCCGCGCCGAACTCGATGCGCGGCAGGCGCGCAATGGAAAAGCCAGCCGCGATCATGTTCAGTCCCGCGGGAACAGGCCGGCGTAGGGCACGCCGCGGCGCGGCGTCGCCATCCAGTCCGCCACCGTATCCCGCCAGGCAAGGTAGTGCGCCGTTTGCTTGTGTGCCTGTGCATCCGCCGCACTGGCATAGGCCTCGTAGAATACGAACTGCGACGGATCGTCGGCCGACTGCAGCACATCGAAGCGCCGGTTGCCCGGCTCCAGCACCGAGGCCTCGTGGTTGCGGCGTGTCGCCTCGATGAAGTCGTCGATGTGCCCGGATTTCACCGTGACGTGAACGAGCGTGACATGCATGGCCGGGTCCTCTGTCGTGT
The DNA here is from genome assembly GCA_963803275.1 of uncultured Gammaproteobacteria bacterium. Taxonomy (GTDB): domain Bacteria; phylum Pseudomonadota; class Gammaproteobacteria; order UBA9214; family UBA9214; genus UBA9214. Next base: position 82,615 of record CAWDLS010000003.1, read on the forward strand.
TATCGGTTGCTGTGATGGGTCACTGCTGGCGACACCCTGGCCGGGATAAAACCACGCGGCGGCCGGCCGGTGCGGGTCATCAGCGGGCCGAATCGTTGCCGGACTGATTTCCCTGGGTATCGCGCGTATGCCCCGTGTTCATCGAACACAGGCCTATGGTAGCCCCTTTTCGGGTGTCCGTTAAACAGGGATGCTCCGGCCTGACCCGGTGCTGTTTATCGCAGCCGATCCGGTGTCGCAAGGGCACGCGCCAGTGCAGGGTGGTCGATTCGTGCAGTGTACCCGCAACGGTCGTTTCGGCTGGTTTGGCCCGCGCACCGTGGCTGTTTCCTGTACGCCGGCTGCCGGCGCGGGGACCCGGACGGGAATTTTGCGCACCCGGGCACCTGAATGCCGTTCCCGCCGCGACACTATGTCGCATGTGTGCACGGGGTTGACTCGACTATGATGCTCGCCGAGAGGCACAGATCGCATGTGCCGGTTCCGACGGGAGGACGTCCATTGAAACACCTTGTTCCTGCGCTGCTGATGTTGACCATCGCCAGTGCCCGGGTCGCTGCGTGCGAGTATTGTCTGATCGGCCAGGGTATCTCGCCCCTGCAAACCCAGACCGGCGCCGGTCTGCGGCTAGCACAGCGCTACACGCTGCTCGACGCCGTGTACGCGGGCGACAGCGAGCTCGTCAACCCGGGGGTGAAAGAAGAATACTGGACGACCGAGGTGTCGGGGTTTTACAGTGTATCGGACCGGTTTCTGGTACTTGCCACCTTGCCGATCCGCAAAACCAAAGGCGACGGCGAGCTGATCGTGGGTCCGGGTGGCGATCCGGAACGCGAAGACACCACGGGCGACGCCCGGGGTGTCGGCGATCTGTCGCTGCTCGGACGCTATACGTTCTACTCTCGGCATACCCTCGACACCAGCACGCTGCTGGCGGGCGTGTTCGGCATCAAACTGCCGACCGGCAGTACCGACCGGCGCGGTGACCAGGGCGAATACCTGGACTCGCACCTGCAGCTCGGTACCGGATCCACCGACCTGCTGGTCGGTGTCTCGGTCGACCATGCCCTGGGGCGCTACGCCATATCCGCCAACCTGCTGGCATCGGTCGCAGGCAAGGGCGAGACCGGCGATGATTCGCACCGGTTCGGCAATTCGGTCAACTATGACGTAACGGGGAAATACCGCGTAACGCCCGCAGTCTACGGCGCATCGTCCAATACCTTGTTCGTTTCACTGGGAGTGAACGGGGAATACCGTGCCAAGGAAAAACTGAACGGCAATACGCTGCCGGATTCCGGTGGTCATACTGTCTACCTGACGCCCGGCCTGCAATACCAGATGGCTGCGCACTGGATCCTCGAGGCCACGTATCAGCATGCCGTGTATCACGACCTGAATGCAATGCAGTTGGGCGAGAACTACAAGCTGTTCGGTTCGGCGACCTATCTGTTCTAGATGTCGGGGAGCATGCGCACGTTGCTTGCCGTGGCCCTTTGGTTGACCACCTTGCCGTCATTGGCGCTGGATGAGTCCAGCCTCAGGTCGCAGCACATGCAGCGGCTGGAGGAACCCGCGCCGGATTTTGTGCTGCACGATGCATCCGGTACCGCTCTGCGTCTCGCGGCGTTGCACGGCCACCCGGTGATCGTGCATTTCTGGGCAACCTGGTGCAGGTCGTGCCGTAAGGAGTTGCCGCTGATCCAGGCGCTGGCGCGCCGTCTGGCGGATACCGATGTCGCGTTTCTGACCGTGGCCATCGACACCGATATCGGAGCGGCGGACATCCGTGCCTATGCGGGACGTCTGGGAGTCACCTTGCCGGTCTTTCGTGCCGGTGATGGCGAGATCAGTGACCGCTACTGGTCCTGGGGCATACCCGTGACCTATCTCATCGACCGTGATGGCGCCATCGCCGGCCGCGCCCTGGGACCACGTGACTGGACATCCGATTCGATGCTGGCGCTCATGAAGCGATTCACGGCGCGCTGACCGGCGCGGACCGGCCGGGTCGCCGCGCTACCCTGGCTGGCGCAGGCCGCCTGCCTGCCGGTCCCCGGATCCGCAACGATGATCCGCCGATGGCACCCGGATCGTGCGCCGGTCACCCGGCACCCCGGCACAGCCGCAAGCGCCGCGCGCGAGCAGTGCTCCGCTGTCACGACTGATCCTGCTCTGCATCTTCTTCGGACAGGACGCCGGCAATGCGCGCCCGTTGTCTGGCCTCCGCCAGTCTTGTCTTCGATCGCGCCGCCCGGCTGTTTGCCCGCGTCGCCTGTTGGGTCAATGCGGCCAGCTCGGCGGTCAGCCGCTCGATACTATCCGGATCCGCCGCCCCGTCGGCGCGCAGTGCATCGAGCTCCGCACGCTTTTCCTCAACCGCTGCGGCGGCTTCCGCGGCCTCCCCGTCACGCAGCTCGGCCAGTTTGCCGGCATCGGCGAGGGTATCCAGCAGTTCGGCCATCTCGGCCGCGTGTCCCTCCTCCGGTTCCGTATCGAGGTCGATGTCCTCGGCGGCGAGGACCATGGCCACGATGGGCAGGGCAGCCAGGATGACCTCCACCGGTCCGCCGAATGGGCCGATGGGCTGGTTCCCGCGCAGACGGAACGGCAGGAACACCAGCGCGGCATCTGAGGAATGTTTCGCCACCGCCTGTGGGTCGGCATCGATCACGATCTCGGGTTCTGCCGGGATGCGCACTTCATCGAGTGTCCGGCGCAGCCCCTCGGCGGCGGCGTCCGGATCTTTCCCGTGACTGATACCCAACAGCCTGATACGCGCATTCTCCCAGGGTTCGGTGCGTGTCATCAGGTAGGCGAGCAGTAGCATCAGGCGACTGCTTGCATCACCCCACCACCAGACATCGATACGCCGGTCCTCCGGGGCGACCGCTTCGAGGGCCTTCCACTCATGGTCCTTTCCGTCCAGTAGTATAAGATTGCAGCCCAGCCGGAAGGCGGTCCTGAGATGCCTGCCATAAGCCACTTCTGCGGTCCGTGCGTCCTGTGCGGGGTTATTCTCCAGCCAGTTCAGCAGGATGATGTTTGCGCGCAGGGGGCCGATGCCGAAACCCTGTACCAGGGTATGCAAACCGATGTCCATGCTGGGTGCAACCATCACCAGCGGGAAGGCCTGCACCCCTGCCTTTTTTATATCTGCCGCGAACTCGTCCTCCGCCGCCTCGCGCAGTCGCATTGTCCCTTGACCCTGACCCTCGATGATCTTTACGGCCGTTGTGAATCCGCTGTCGCCCCCGAGCCACGCGGCGAAGTGCAGGAGCTGTGCACGGCGGTGCGACTCCCTGGAGAACAGCAGCACGACTGGACGCCAGTCACGGGGATGATCGGATTCGACGGCGGCGGCCAGCAGGTGATCGCGCACACGCTGCAGATGGTAGGAACGACGCCCGTCCGCCCAGCGCGACCGTGGCGCGGTGCGGCGCAGGTACTGGTAGACAGCGAACAGCAGCGCAATCGCCGCCAGGCCTGCCCTCGTATCGATGGCCAGCATCACGCCCAGGCAGGCCAGGGCACCCAGCAGACTGATGCGCAGGTCATAGAATCGGAACCTGGGGCGGAACGACGGACTCGCCGCGCGCGCCTCGAAGAATGTGGCGTAGTTGATGAGGCCATAGGAAATCAGAAAGAACATCGACACAACGGGTGCAATGAGATTCAGTCTGCCGATGCCGATGGTGACCAGCGCGATCCCGCCGGTGAGCAGGACGCACCTGCGCGGGTTTCCATGGCGGCCCGAGGTCCTGGCGAAGGGCAGCAGGAAGCGGAACAGGCGGTCGCTTGCCAGGGACTGCAGAATTCTCGGCGCGCCCAGAAACGAGGCCATGGCGGAAGACAGTGTGGCCGCGATGACGCCCGCGTAGACGAGGGAATCCAGCGTGGCGATATGGTTCATGGAATGGTAGTCGTTAAGCAGCTGTGCGCGGGGCACGCTCGCCGCGAAGATGAGCGCAGAGAGGAAGTAGACGACGAGGGAGAGACCGACCGCGAGGAAGGTGCCCAGCGGCAGGCTCCTGCCCGGGTCGCGGAGGTCGCCGGACATGCTGACACCCTGCGTGAAGCCGGTAACCGCAGGAAAGAAGAGCGCGAACAGAACCCAGATATCGATGCCGTCCGGCGGCGCGGACCAGTTCTGTACCAGCTGTGCGGTATCCGCTTTCTGCAGCCCGCCGATGAAGAAAGACAGCAGCGCGGCGGCCAGGATACCCAACACCAGAAACTGAAACCGCGTCGCCCAGTCGGTGCCGAGCCAGGCGAAGACAAACAGGAAACAGACCGCGACGGCCGCAATCGCCTGGGGATGGGTGGCTGGGCCTGCCGGCAGCAGTTCCGTCATGACCTCTCCAAAACCGATGCAGTAGAAGGCGATCGAAATCGACTGGGCGAGAAACAGCACGATACCAATCGCGCCGCCGAACTCGTGCCCGAGTGTGCGCGAGATCAGGTAGTAATCACCGCCCTGTTTGACCTTGAGGTTGGTGGCGATGGCAGACAACGACAGGCTGGTCAGGATGGAGATGCCGTTCGCCAGCGTGATGATCACCAGCGCCTTGCCCAGACCGGCGGCGCCGACCACAAAGCCCAGCCGCAGGAACAGGATGATGCCGAGTATGGTCAGTATGCTCGGCGTGAAGACGCCGGCGAAGGTGCCGAGCCTGGCTGATTTCCTGTTTGTGCTGCTGGTGCTCATGGCGATATCCGACAAGTGCGGGAACCGGATTATACCGACTGATTGTCCATGCCGGCGGTCACATACTCAAGGAACGGTTCGTATACGTCGGGCGCTTACAGTTGCCCGCGGGACCGTCGACTGGCCACCTGCAGGCAAGGACGGGCGCGAGCCGGTGCGGGTAGTCGACGGGAAATACCGGGGTGCTGTCATGGGAATGATCACCGACAGCCGTTTTGCTGGTGGATTATCGCGCGCTTTGTGGGTTAACCTTCCCGAACGCCGCTGATCGAGATGAACACCACGCAGCGCGGCGACAGGACGCGCCGGCGATTATCGACGCATCGACATACAAAGGCCAGGTACCGGCACTGAATTGCACTGTGCGAAGTTGCAGGGCGGCAGTTATACGGGGCCAAACCGTCAGCCGGGAAGGTGTGGTCTGCGTTCGATACATTGCGAACCGGCTGGAACCGGCCAGGGTTGATTACCGCACAAACCATGACATCATCGCCCACGAATTCTGCCGCCGCGTCAGGAAGGTTGCCCGGCATAGCGCACTGCGTGGATACTATTTCCTCTTACAATGGCCACCATGAACGAATCCCGGCAACACCTGACAAAATCCCCGGCTGATTTTCCTGTTGCCGAACCGGTCTGCACCACACCGGATCCGTACCGCGACGGCGCGACAGTTGCTGTCCTCGTGCTCGAACGTCCGTTGGCGAAGATCCCGGCAGGGGCGACCCGTCTCCAGACGCTGAAATGGGCCAGTGCCCGGGTCGGCTTTTATGTCTACATCGGATTTTCGATGGTCACCCTGGTAGGCGGGTTTGTCACGGCGCCGCTCATGACCTGGTTCTTTTTCAACGACTGGCGCTTCTGGCGTTACTGGAGCCGCGCCTGGCGCCTGTTTCCGCACGCCTGGCATATCGTCTGGCAGATGCTCAAGCGTGAGGGCCGCTTCATGCTCAGCGTGCCCCTGACCAGCCCGCCGCAGCCGGAACCCGATCACCGCCTGGTCGAGCTGTCGCCGGCGTGGCAACACGGCAGCAGCTGCGGCACGTGTCAGCGCTGTTGCGAGGTGCTTTCCTTGCGCTGCCCGGTGCTCGATGCGACAACCGGATTCTGCACCGGGTATAATTCGTTTTACTGGCGCTACTTCAACTGTGGCCGTTATCCGACCCGCACCACCGAGATCAACTACTACGGCTGCGAAAAGTGGCGGATGAAAGTGATCCCGATCGAGGCAGGCACCAAGCGGCGCTGAGATAAGATCCCTGGTACCCGTTGAACGGCCCATGGAATCTTTTCCTGTCCCTCCTGCCTTCGTCGCCCGGTTGCCCTGGACTGGCCCGAATCGGCTGCTGCCCGCCCGGCAGTCCTTCGTCTGACAGCTATGGCCATACGCTATTCCAAGGATCCCGCGGTCGATCGATCGCTGCGACATTCGATGCGCGATGCGGTCGCCTATTCGGTGATGTCGGGCGGTGCGGAGACATATCTTTCGGCATTTGCGCTGTTTCTGCGCGCGACGGCCCCGCAGGTCGCGCTGCTCGCCACCTTGCCGCCACTGCTCGGCTCGTTCACCCAGTTCATTGCCGCCTGGATTGCGCATAAACTGCGGCGGCGCACACCCGTGATCGTCAGTGGCGCTGTTGCACAGGCGCTGGCCTGGCTGCCCCTGCTGATACTGCCCTTGCAGTTCCCCGGGCATGCCGTCACCCTGCTGGTGGTTTGCGTCACGGTCTACCTCGCGCTGGGAAACCTGATTGCACCGCTGTGGACCAGCGTGATGGGCGATCTGGTGCCGGAGCGTAAACGCGGCCGCTACTTCGGCCGGCGCACCCGGTTTGCGACCATGGCCGCCTTCGCTGCGCTGGTCACGGCCGGGGTGATACTGCACCTGTCCGCGCACGCGAATCTCACCGCCATGGGATTCGCATTCATCTTCATCTGCGGCGCCGTCGCGCGCCTGGTGTCCGCCTGGCACCTGGCGCGTGTTGCCGAGCCGCCGCATCACACCGCGCTGCCCGAGCCCGTGGTGCCGGCAAGCTGGGTGCAACGCCTGCGCAGATCGCACGCCCTGCGCTTTTCCCTGTACATTGTCTGCCTGCAGGCCAGCGTGGCGGTGGCAGCGCCGTTTTTCGCCGTGTACATGTTGCGCGATCTTCACTTCAGCTACCTGCAGTTCATGGCCAACACCGGTACAGCCGTAATGATGCAGTTTCTTACCCTGAATACCTGGGGTCGCATCAGCGACGTGCTCGGCAACCGGCTCATCCTGGTAACCACCGGGACACTGCTGCCGGTACTGCCGCTGCTGTGGCTGGTGTCCGGAAATTTCTGGTACCTGATCGGTGTTCAGGTCGCCAGCGGATTCATCTGGGCCGGCTTCAGTCTGAGCTCGACCAATTTCCTGTTCGATATCGTACCCGGCGCCAGGCGTGCCACCTACGTCGCCTTCCACAACGTATTTACCGCAAGCGGTGTATTCCTCGGCGGCATGTTCGGCGCCCTGCTCATACAGCTGGTTCCGGCGAGTATCGGGTTTGCCGGCTGGCATTATGAACCGGTCAGCAAGCTGCTGGTTGTGTTCGCGGTGTCCGGTGTATTGCGCATGCTGGTGGCCGCGGTGTTCCTGCCGAGGCTGAAGGAGGTGCGCAAGGTGCGTCGCACCATGTCGGCACGCGAACTGGTGTTTCGTGTCACACGTTTCAATGCCTTCATGGGCCTGGTGTACGAAGTCGTGACCATGTTCAGCCGCGACAGCAGCGATGGCAGTCAGCCGCTGCCGGAACAACGTGGCCCGACGCATGGCACGGGACCCGGGGATCGGCTGTGACCTGACCCCCGGTCGCCTGGTGAAAGCACTACCAGCGCCTGACCCGAACAGGGTCGCGTTTGCGAGCAAGCCGGACAGCTGCTCCGTGTGCCGTGTTAAACAGCCAGAACGGCTGTTGCCCGGTAACCAGGGTCTGTGCATGACGACACGTTCGTCCGCGTGCCCGCGTTGCCTGGCCTGCCTGCGGCCACCCGGGTACGGGCTCCAGTCAAGCGCTGTCCGCCGGTGCCTGCTTTCGGTGCAACCCCCCGTGCATGATCCAGTCCGTCACCTCGTCATCTGGTTGTCACAGTACCGTCATATTACAAATGTAGTCTCCCCGCATCACAAAACGGGTCGGCTGCCCCGCGAGCCCGGAGCAGCGGGAGGACCTGTGCTGTGTATCACGTAGCCCGCACCCGTGACGGGCTTGTCATTCATTCAAGCTCCGGCTTGATTCAGTACTTCACTAGCTACGAGGAAACTGCACATGCGCATCAGCAAGCTCGCCATCGCACTCTCGGCCACTCTGGGACTGCTCAGTTTGAATACTCTGGCCGATACCGGCACGCCTGCCTCCAGCACCACGCTGGGTGGCAAGGCCTATATCGACTTTACCCACATCGACCAGAAAAGCGATGGGACCAAGGTCAGTCCCACCGGCTTCGGTGTGGACGTCAAACGCTTTTACGTGGTCATCGACCACACATTTACCGACATGTGGTCCGCCGACCTGACGACCGACTTCAATTACGTCAGCGGCGATGGCGAGACCCAGTTCTTCGTCAAGAAGGCGTATGTACAGGCCAAGCTTTCGGATGCCGCCAGACTGCGCGCCGGTTCCGCCGACCTGCCCTGGGTACCCTTCGTGGAAGATCTGTACGGCTACCGTTATGTGGAGAATAGCCTGATCGATCGCCTGAAGTTCGGTACCTCGGCCGACTGGGGCCTGCATGCGGGCGGCAAGCTGGCGAACGGGATGGTCAACTACGCCGTGTCCGCGATCAATGGCAACGGCTACAAGAATCCCTCGCGCTCCAAGACCGTGGATATTTCCGGTCGCATCGGGATCGAGCCCATCGAAGGGCTGAATCTCGCGGCCGGCTATTATAGCGGCAAGCTCGGACAGGACACCCAGGGTGGCCCTGCGACCCGCACCGCGAGCCGCTGGGACATGGTCGCTGCCTACGTGAATCCCATGTACCGGGTCGGTGCCGAATATTTCAGTGCAGAGGACTGGAAATCGGGCAGCTACAATGCCGTGCTGAGTGCGAACCCCAGCGAAAAGGCCGATGGCTACTCCCTGTGGGGTTCCGTGTCACCGATGGAGAAGGTATCCCTGTTTGCCCGTTATGACCACGCCAAGCCCAACAAGGATACCATCCCGAGCCTCAAGGATACCTATTACAACGCGGGTGTCTCCTACCAGGCCTACAAGAACGTCGACTTCGCGCTGGTATACAAGCACGAGAAGGTCGATAACGGTTCGCTCAGCACCAGCAACGGCACCATCGGTGGTACGAACGACGGCAGCTACAACGAAATCGGTGTCTGGACACAGGTGAAGTTCTAGCCCGGCTGGCTCACCGGCATCCCGGCAACCAGCGGTATCCACCGCCGGGTCGGCGTCGTCCCGGAGTCGACATGACAGCCAGTTCTGCCACCCGTTGCAGGGATTGGCCGGGCCGGCAGCCCCGGTTATATGAAAGGGCGGCAGGGCACGCTGCAAGGCACGGCGCCACGGACGGCGCACAGGTTGACGGGCCGCGCGCAGGGTTACGCGTGTTCCTGTCGCCCGGTTCATTTGCGTGGCGATGCCTGTGCACGGCTTAAACTGAAGTCAGGCCGGTTCAGCCAATGGCATTTGCCGGCAAGTACCGGCAGGTGCCTGTGTGTGCGCGCGTACGTAAATCCTTGCGGTTTGCCCGGCTGTTCTCCACCGAGAGCCCCGGGAACGGGCACGGCAGGTGATGTGACTGATTGGCGCTACCCGCAGGATGCTGCCCGCGGCCTGTTGTCACGTCGCAGCCGGTGGTTAAGAAGTTCGGTAATGTCGGCCTGCGCATGCCGTGCCGGGGGGCGCGTAGCAATGCGACGTCTCTGCCGCCAGGCGTGAGCCGTGAGCTTCCGGCCCTTCATGCAAGGGATGGCCGGCAGTGAAACAAGTCATCCGTCGATTGCCTGTCCTGGTCCATAACACTCCCCGGCCATCTGCAGGCCTTGGCAGCATCACGGTCGCCGTGTACTGTACGGTAACGGGTTCAGGGCGTGCGCCCGCTCTGTGCCACCAGGCGGAGACTGCCGGCCATTGACAATGAATACCGCTACGCTTGCGACATCGTGCCTGTCGATAGGGTCTATCCTGCCCGGCCCGGCTGCCCGAAACGGACGGACTCGGATTTCGAACGGTACCTGTCACGCGGCCGGGGTAGCTGCACTGTACCGTCTGCCGGGTCACTGCAGCATCCGGGGTCGTCACGCGTCTTTGCAGCCGACACGCGGCAAGTGTGCGGAGAAACGGCCGGCATTCCGTTTTCACTGCCTTGAACCGGGTACCGGCCGTGCCTGATCCGCATCGCGTCAATCCGCAAGCCAGCATTCCCACCGGCAGCCGTCTGCAGTACGTACTCAGGCATCCCTGGGGGTTCTTCTGTCGTACCATCGGCGGGTTCCGCGCCAACCAGGGCTTCCTGCTGTCCGGCGCCGTGGCGTATTACACGCTGCTGTCCATCGTGCCCATGCTGGCACTCATCCTGATAGTGTTGTCGCATCTGACCGATCTGCAGCTGCTGCTCGACACGACCCGCGAATACCTGGAGCTGGTCGCGCCCGGCCAGGCCGACAAGCTGACGGCCCAGGTCGCCGCGTTCCTGCACGACTGGAAAGTGGTGGGTACGCTCGGGCTGGTCATGCTGGTACTGTTCAGCTCGTTCGCCTTCACCACGCTGGAAAATGCCATGTCGGTCATATTCCTGCACCGCGTGGCGATCCACCGCAGGCATTTCATGATCTCGGCCATCATCCCCTACTGCTACATCCTGTGTCTGGCACTGGGCATGTTCCTGGTCAGCACGGTCAGCGGCGTGCTGCATGGTCTGGACGGCCGGTCATTCTCGGTACTGGGCCACACCTGGTCGCTGCAGGGTCACGGCGCGGGCATCATCTACGTGCTGGGCATCATCGGGGAAATACTGCTGCTGTCCTCGCTATACCTGGTGATGCCGATCGGGCGACTTGCGTTTCACCATGCCCTGATCGGTGGTATGACCGCTACCGTACTCTGGGAGCTGACGCGGCATTTCATGGTGTGGTATTTTTCCACTCTGTCGATCGTCAATATCGTTTACGGCACGTTCGCCACGGCCGTCATCCTGCTGGTCAGCCTCGAGGCGGCTGCCGTCATCCTGCTGTTCGGGGCCCAGGTGATTTCAGAGTACGAGCGTATCGACATCCTGCACGACCGCGTCTCCGGGCTGCGTACCTGAGTCGGTGACGTTCCGGGCGATCGCACCAACAGCATTGTCAGCACATCAGCCGATCACGTAATCTGACAGACACGCAGCGGGCCAAGCGGAACAACAGGAAAGGGGAAAACAACCATGTTGAATTATGAACGTCACCTGGTCGTTGTGACCGTTATCGCGGTGATCATCATCGTGGCGGCAGTGCTGGCAATCGTGTTTGAGGTTCACCTGCCGTTTGTCGACAGGAACTGATGGCAGGCAGATCCCGCTAAAACGCATCGCTTCCCGGATGCCGGGCAACGGCGTGCGGCCACGGCGACACGCCTGCAGCGGGAGGACCGTGATCAGGGCCGATCGGTGAAGTGATAGAAGCGCCGGTTCAGGTAGTCGACCACGTCATCGATTTCCTCGCCAGACCAGCCAAGTGCCGCATGATAACTCCAGGTAGCGACCCACTGGTGCAAATCCCCGACCGAGCTCGCGCGCCTGGATTCGCGGGTGTGGGCCGTCTCATCATGGCAGGTCTGGCAATGATTCTCGTACAGAGCCTGGCCTCGGTCGAATGTCTCTGCCTGGCCCGGGGCGCAAATCAGCAGTAGCCCTGCGCAGGTCAGAACCCCTGTAATTCGCAGTAAACACTTCATCCCGGTATTCCTTTATCGACTCGTCATACGATCATGCCAGTAGCGGCTGCATCAATACTAGCACCATCCCATGCGCAGCGGTCAATGCCCTGGCCGGGCAGACTGGCGTAAGCAGGTGCCGGTTCGAGGCAGGGGTCAGGCCGCAATCACAATCCGGCAGATTGGGCGGCGTGGTCTATAATTCCGTCATGCCGATAGACCCCGACCTCCCGCGCTGCCAGTGGCCCGGCAAGATCGAGACCAACCCCCTGATGATCGCGTACCACGATAGGGAATGGGGTGTGCCGGTACACGATGATCGCAGGCATTTCGAGTTCCTGCTGCTGGACGCCTTTCAGGCCGGTCTGAGCTGGTCGACGGTGCTGAACAAGCGCGAGAATTTCCGCAGGGCGTTCGATAATTTCGATCCCGAGCGTATCGCACGCTACACCCGGCGCAAGGTGGCGTCACTGCTCGGCAACCCCGGAATAATCCGCAACCGGCAGAAGGTGGAATCCACGATAGGCAACGCACGCGCGTTCCTGGAGATACAGCAGCACGAGGGCTCGTTCGACGCCTTCATATGGCAGTTCGTCGATGGCCGGCCCCGGCACAACCGCTGGCGTACCCTGAAGCAGTTGCCTGCCAGGACCGCTCAATCGGATGCCATGAGCAAGGTGCTCAGGGCAGTCGGTTTCAGGTTCGCGGGCACGACTATCTGCTATGCCTACATGCAGGCTGCGGGGCTGGTGAACGACCACGTGACGGGCTGTTTCCGGTACGAGCAGATCCGCAACATGAACCCGTGACCGCCAGCCAGTCACTGGGCAGGGAACACAGCCGCAAACCCTGCGGGATGTGCATCGGGCAGCACATTTTCACTGGCCTGGCCTGAAGTGCCACGAACGCACAAACACACCTCACACCTGACGGGCGTGTGCCATGTGGTGACTGGCACTGCGCCGTTTGCCGCGTAACAGCACCACTGGACGCCAGTGGGCGAAAGGGAAAGCACGGCATGACACGCCAGCCCCGTATCCCGTTCGCCTGACCCGGCGGCAAGTCAGGCTGTCAATAGCCCGTGCCATGACATGCCGGTTGTTCAGCGTGCGTCCTTCACGATATCCGGCGAGTAGGGACTCTCCAGTCCGCTGGTATCATAGCTGGTCATCACCACGTGATACGTACCCGCCGGAAGGTTGCCCACGGTCACCGACTGCGCGCTGCCGTCATTCACATCGACAGTGCCGGGATAGCTTCCTGCCGAGGCGCCGTAGTGGATACGATAGCCGTCGATTTCCGCCAGTGACAGTGGTGTGCCATCGGTACGTGTGACGGGGGCCGTCCATGTCAGGGTGAAACCGCCGACCGGATTCTGCGCCGGAACGACGCTGATACCGAACGCCTTGAGCGTTGTGATGTCCGTGCCATCGGTCACCGCAATGGCGATGTTGCCGTAGCTCCCCGTGTCACCGGCATTCGGTGTGCCACTCAGGCGCCCGGTTGCCTTGTTGAAGCCTGCCCAGGCCGGCAAGCCGGTAATGTTGAAGGTCAGGGGATCACCATCGGCATCACTGGCGACAGGCAGAAAGTTGTAGGCCGTGCCGGCGACCACCGATTGTGCAGGCGAACCACTGATGACCGGAGCATGATTAACCGGCGCCGTTGTTCCCGGGTTGCTGACAGGCGGAGCTGTCGTGCCCGGAGCTGTGGTGCCCGGAGCTTTCGTGCCGGGATCTGTGGTGCCCGGAGCTGTGGTGCCCGGATCCGTACCGGTTCGGCCCGCAGTGGTCTGTCCAGCCGCATTCACAGCGGCAAGCTGTGTGGTGTCGGCCGTCGAGGTGAGCAGGGCTGCGTTATCCAGCGAGCGCGATGAATCGGCGGGCAGGACATTCGCCACATCACCCGCCGTGGCGCCTGCACCAATGCCGCTGACGATAGTCTCGAGGCCGGTGACCTCGAGACTGGAATCGACCACACTGGCCGCCGCGAGTGCCGTCTGCGTTTGCCGCAACATGCCGGCACTGACCTGTACACCCTGTGTCAGTGCATCACTGCCAATGCCGGGACGGGTCGTTTCGATGGCCTGGTCGATGACGGCCGTTGCGATAATGCCACCGACGCGCAGGGTATTGGACAGCGCCTCTACCAGCACCTGACCGGAAACAACCTTTGCCACGGCTGAAATTCTCGGGTCCGTCCCGACAGCACCCTGTCCGTCCAGACTGCCGTCCCGGAGGTCCGCGGCAAGTGCGGCCAGTACCGCATTACCGCTGATATCCCTGCCGGTCGTTACCATCAGGTCGCGGGTTCGGCGTATCATCTCGCCCGCGGCCTCGCTAGCCTTTATCAGGCTGGCGACATTTGCGTCCGTAATCCGTGCGCTGACCGGATCAGTCGTGCCCGGGTCAAGGCCGAAACCCAGCGTGTCCGTCACGATACCCCGCGCCGTCCCGACATTTTTCGCATCGATACCGCCCGGCAGTGATTGCGCTATCCTGACAATCAGGGTCGAGAACGGATTGATGTTGACCTGACGCGTGTACCGGTCGAGCATCACTGAAACCAGCTGAAAATCCGGTTTACTGCCCGTCACCAGGTCAGTTCCGCCCCTGACCTTCAGCAGTAACGGATAATTCGATCGTCTCACCCGGAATCTGGATCTGAAGGACGCCGTGTTGTCACTCATCATGCTGGCGATCAGTCGGCCTTGCGTGCTCCAGATCTCAACGGTGGCGCCGGTAACGGGCCCGTCACCCACGCTGCCGGTCAGCGTGATATCATCTGCGACGGCGCTTGCAGCGGCGGCAACGGACGCGTCATTAACGCTGGCGCTGCGGCCGCCGCCACCACAGGCGACGAGTTGCGAGGCGAATACTGCAAGCAAAAGCACCCTGAAGATGCGGGCATCTGTCAATCGTTTCAGCATGTGTCTGTCTACCCTGTCTGTGTAACGCCCGCGGCCATGCGGCGGGCGTGTTTACGGGTTATGTTTATTCATTGAACGGGACTGTTAGCAAGGTCCGTGCCAGCCGTGCCAGCCGTGCAGGGTCGCGCGGGACAGTCAGGCCGATGACGCCTTGCACAGTCCCCGGGCAATCGAAACACGAGCCGTTATGCAAGGGTTTTGCCTGAAAACAAGGGTAAAAACCGGTCAAACGACATTCGCGCAACCTTGTCGCAATCGAATTGTCAGCGTGTATCTGCTGTGTGCGCAGGCGGTATGCAGGCGAATGTGCCGGCGCTGCTGCCGCATCAGGCGCACTGAAAGCGGTTACCGGGTCACTGTAATGAACGGCTTTATTGTTTGTGCAAGCCTGAAAAGGTGCTTAAATGCACTGTCAGTCTTGATATGTCGTTAAACGGTTACACTGGTGAAGCTATTTGAATCACCGTCTTACGGATTAATGATGCAGTGCTGTACACAATCGACGACATTTCGCGGCAGTGAATGCATTGCAGTGCGGCAGTGTCATCCCCGCCAGGCGGGACGTGTGCGATGACTGCACGACTGTTGTTCTGCCGGCGCACGGGACGGTATGCGAATATGACGCGGTACGACGCATGCAGATGACGGCGGCCGGTACTCGCGGTGCGCGCAGTGAAGACGTCGTGACGCCTGCCGCCACATTGTTCCCGATGCAGGGAACTGACTTGCCTGCGTGCGCAATCCCGGGCTCTACTTCCGCGAGACACCGTTTCACGGCAGTCTGTATCTCCATGAAAGGAAGCGTGCCGACTGCTACGTGGGTTCCAGCCGCATCAAGCGAATCCGGCGGCTGGCGTAGAAAACGGCATGCCGCCTGGTGGACTGGCTGCATGACGGGTCCGGCCCGCAAGCGGCTGGCACAACGCCGCACCAGGATGCCGGTGTCGATGCACCGATGTATGCGGAGCACCGGCTGCCCGATCGACTGCGGGAATATCATGCGGCGGGGTAATCTGAAAAGCTGGCCATCAGCGAAGCGACGTGGCAGGTATCAGGGTGATACTGGAAGAAAGCGAGTTCAAACGGCTGCTTGCCTTGCTTGACGATTACGGCTGCCGGGTGGTGGAGCGGGAGCGCCACGAGGGTGACTACCGCGCCACCAACCTGGTTGTCGAATTCCGCCCCGCTGCGGAGCAGATCCTTGGCGAGCCGCTGCATGACAGTGTGATACAGGTGTTTGCCGCGCATGGCTTCAGCGCCGGGCAGGTAGCGGTCCCGGATCCGGACCGCTACCTGCCGGACTATTTTGACGAGGTCCGGCGCAAACTGTTCAACAATCCATCCATGGAACTGGATGAGTTATGAATTGCGGACGCGTGTCACAACGGCCATGCCAACGGTCATACGCCGCGTATCGGGTATGGCGGAAGTAACCCTGCGCTTTTACGCGGAACTGAATGATTTTCTCGCGCCCGCATTGCGCCAGACGGCCTTTATCCATACCTGCAATCGACGCACATCGGTCAAGGACATGATCGAATCCCTCGGTGTCCCGCATACCGAGGTGGACCTGATCATGGTCAACGGCGAGTCAGTCGATTTTTCCTGCATCGTCAATGACGGTGATCATGTCAGTGTCTATCCCGTGTTCGAGGGCATGGATATCAGCCCGGTCATCCGCCTGCGCCCCGAGCCATTGCGTACACCGCGCTTTATCGTCGATGTCAACCTGGGGCGGCTTGCGCGCTACCTGCGTCTGCTGGGGTTCGACTGCAGTTACGACAACCAGTTCACCGACAGCGGGGTAGCGGGGATCTCGGTCGCGGAGTCACGCATTGTGCTGACCCGGGACCGTGCCCTGCTGCAACAGAAAATCATTACACACGGTTATTTCGTGCGCGCGGTAAAACCGCTTGAGCAGGTCAGGGAAGTGCTTGCCAGGCTGGATCTGTACAGCCAGGTCAGGCCGTTTACACGCTGTACCCGCTGCAACGGTGTACTGAGAAAGGTCGACAAGCAGGCAATCACGGCCGAGCTGCTGCCCAAAACGCGCAAATACTATGACGAATTCCAGCGCTGTATGCGCTGCGGGCAGATCTACTGGAGAGGCAGTCACTTCAGGCGTGCCGAGCGCCTGCTGGAGGCGGTCGGATGCCGGCAGGACAGCAGCGGTGGATGCTGATGGACAGTCGCACGTCGACGCGGCCAACACCGCTGCTGTAGCAGGATATCACCAGTGCTTGCCGGCACCGCCATACCGGGACATCCCGCATGGCTGTCACGAAGTCGTCCGGACCCGGTTTCGCCCGGGTGAATACCCGTTAGAACCATACAGGTATACTCAGGACTTACAGACTATCCACCTCGCATGTGATGAACGACGCTGATGGCGAGCATCGCATGCGGCAACGCGCATGGCACCGTGTCGAGTCAAGCTGCACCGGCACAACCGCTCGCGCCTGGTTGACGGCCGTCATTTCCTTGTGCAGATATTTGGTGCTATATGTCCAGTCATGCCGGACACGCCGGAGAGGATCATCGGTTTTCTTATGAAACAGCGGTGTGCGGCAACGGTTGCACGTGCGGGCCGGTGGCGGTGGGTGACTGGCCGTGCGTGACGCGCACTGGGAGCATTTTCCGCACGGCGCGGATATCGGTGTGCGTGGCATTGGCGGCAGCCGGGAAGAGGCGTTCGGACAGGCGGCCGTTGCCCTGTCCGCCGTGATTACCGATCCGGCGCAGATAGCCGGTACCGGCGTGGTCGAGATGACATGCCAGGCGCCCGATGAATAACTGTTGCTGGTGGACTGGCTCAATGCCCTGATATTTGAAATGGCCACGCGCAAATGGTTGTTCGCACGCTACGAGGTCTGCATCCGTGGACATGTGCTCACGGCGCGCGCCTGGGGTGAGCCGCTGGATGCCGCACGGCATCAGCCGGCCGTCGAGATCAAGGGGTCGACCTGTATCGCACTGCGTGTGGCACGTGAGGTGAACGGCACATGGGTCGCGCAATGCGTGCCGCGATCAATTGTGCGCTGGCCAACCGCCAGATTCTCACGCAGCTCGTACGCGGGGTCTTCGCCCGGGTATTGCACAGGGCGCAACTCTCGCTGCTGTACGACGTTTCGCACAATACCTGCAAGGTCGAGGCGCATGTCATCGATGGCAAAACCCGCATGCTCTACGTGCACCGCAAGGGCGCCACGCGCGCCTTTGGCCCCGGTCACCCCGATGTCCTCCCGGCGTTGCGTGCCACGGGCCAGCCGGTGCTGATCGACGGCACGATGGGGACCGCTTCCTACGTGCTGGCCGGCACGGCGGCCGGCGAGGAGCATTCGTACAGCTCCGCCTGCCACGGCACCGGCCGCGCCATGAGCCGGCACCAGGCCCGCGAGACCTGGCACGGACGCCAGGTTATCGATGAACTGGCGGCACGCGGTATCCTGATACGCATCCGTCGGGGCGCGGGGTGGCCGAGGAGGCACCGGGTGCCTGCAAGGATGTTGGCATGGTCGTGGATGCTGCCGATGCCGCCGGGCTGGCACGCAAGGTGGCGCGGCTGGAGCCGCTGGTCTGCATCAAGGGCTAGGTCCCTTCCGGGGCATGATGAACCTGCCGGGAAAGCCGCTTCGCCGCCCGCCATCCCGTCGCGACGGGATACCCGTGACCCGGAAGGCAGCTGACGCATGCCCGTACATACGCCTGCCACGATGATACTCAGGTCCGGGCTGCAGGTGGATGTGCGTGTTTTGGAAGCGGACTGTTTTGGTGCTGCCCTGGTCTATTTCACCGGCTCACGGGAGCACAACATCGGGCTGCGGCGGCTGGCGCAGGAGCACGCGCTCAAGATCAGCAAGTATGGTGTGTTCAGCGGCAAGCGCCGTGTCGCGGGTGAGACGGTGGAATCCGTGTATCACAGCGTGGGTCTGCCGTGGATAGCGCCGGAACTGCGCGAGAACCGTGGCGAGCTGGAGGCAGCACGTGCCGGCTGACGGTTGCCCACGGACTCGATCCGCACCGTCTGCGCAGGCAGATGCATGAGATCGATCGTCTGAACGACAGGCTCGAGGGGATTACGCTGCTGAAGAGGGTGGAGGTCGATATCCTGGGAGACGGACGGCTCGACCTTCCCGATGACGTGCTCGGCGAACTGGATCTCGTGATCGGTGCCGTGCACAGCAACGTCACGCTGTCACGCGCGAAGCAGACAGAACGCATCCTGCGCGCGATGGATCGTCCGTATTTCACCATACTGGCCCATCCGACCGGCCGGCTGCTTGACAGTCGTGAACCCTATGCTGTCGACATGCTCAGGATCATCCGCAAGGCGCACGAGCGCGGTTGTTTCCTGGAACTCAATGCGTACCCGGAGCGGCTTGATTTGCTGGAGGTGTACTGTCGGTGGCGCATGATGAAGGCGTGCTCGTGGCAGTCAGTTCAGATGCACACAGCACGCAGGATTTCGCGAACCTTGCCTACGGGCGTGGGCCAGGCACGACGCGGCTGGCTGGAAAAGGCGTACATACTCAACACCCGGACGCTCAGGCAGCTCGGGCCGCTGCTGAGACGTGCGAAGGGATAACGGCCGGCCACCGGCTACGGGCGTGGTATTGAGCAGCGCTATGCGGAGCGCGGATTGAGCGCGGGCAGCAGGCTTCCGTTGCGCGGTGACCGTGCACGGCTGCGGGATAGCAGGCGAGGGCGTAACTGCTGTTTCAGCTCGCGTTTCCAGGCGGGGAAATCGAGCGGCCTGTCCCCATAGATGGCGCCGTCCAGCGAATGCATCAGTTCGCGCAGCCTGGCCGGCGCGACGCGCGGGTTGGTTGCAATGAGTTTCTCGGCAATACTGGTGAGTGGTACATGCGAGGGCATGTCGAGGTGCTGGCAAACGCGGCTCTTGAATTCGTTGCACCAGGCCTTGGGATTATCCTCGGTAGCCAGGCAGCGCGTGCACATCCAGATCTTGATCGACCTCGGCATCAGCAGGGCGAAACCCATGCGCAGTCGTTGCATGTGCCGCAACGGCGAGATCCTGCTGCCGATATGGTTGCCGATATTGCTGCCGATATGCAGGCTGCGCCGGGCGGCTCGACGTCCGGTTGTCGATAACCATGTGCCTGCCTGATTGAACAGCGGGCGGCTGCGGTGCCAGGCCCCCAGCCAAAAACCTGCGATCAGGGCCATCGCAATCGCCATGGGTGCCCAGAAATAGACCGGGAACAGGGATTGCTCCCCGGTGGCTGACGGTGCCAGCCGTCCCGCACCGGCATTGGCCTGTGTAGACGGCAGACCGGCAAGCCGGGCGGTCTGCATGTCGATGTCCCACCAGGCGACGTTGATGTCAGGCAGGCGTATCACGCCGTCCTCGAGTGGAATGAGTGTATAGGTTTCCTTGCGGCTGCCCGTCAGATAACGTCCGTTCGACGATATGCCGTTTTGGGTGGTGGTTGAATCCCGGTAAATCCGGAAATTCGGGCTCTCGAGCTGGCGGGCCAGAGACGGGAGCTGGGTGCCGAGCGCACCACGCGCGGTCAGTTCCACTGTCAGGGTAACGGGTTGACCGGCTTTCGCCGGCCCATCCTGTTTGAGGTTGGTTTCCAGCCTCAGGTCTTGCAGGGGCAGCCAGGGCCGGACCGAAGGGTCAGCCGGCCGCACTTGCAGTGTCAGCGGGGACGCCGCAGTGATGTTGAATTTGGAGCCTTGGGTACGATTCATCTGGTTGCCAGCCGCAGGTGATCCGGTGAATCGGATTGGCGGAACGACCAGCTCGCCGGCACGCAGCGGCATCAGTTTGTATCGATAGGTATTGACGATTTGCGGTGTGCGGTTGTATCCGTTCGGGCGCGTGCTGGCAACGGGACCGTCGATCAGTTCCAGTGCCGCGCCGTCGATGCGCGGCAACTCGGGATCCAGTAATGCGAGATTGCCGTCACTGACTACATGCACTGTGTAGATGATGTTCTGCTGTTCGTAGAACACCGATCCACTGATCTCGACCTCGACTACAGGTACGGTACTCGCCTCTGTGCCGCTAGCGGGCGTCTGTGCCATATACCAGCCGGTTCCGGGTGCGGCACCCAGATAGTAGCTACCCGGCAAGGGCTGGGGTGGCTGGTACAGCGGCGCGGGCTTGCTGGGCTCGATATTGCCCCACGGCCGATTGGTGGTGTAGGCGTCTTTCCCGTAAGACCTGCTGCTGCCCATTGAAAAACCGCCGGCGTGGGTCAGCGTGCTGATGAAGCTGGCCATCAGGAAAATGATATAGAAAGATGGTGTTTTGATTTTATTCAACTGATTGCCCTATATCTCGTTGTTTCTGAATGACGCTCGAGGTCAGCAAGGGGTACCCTCGCTTTACCATGGCCGCGTTTCCATCAGCTGGCGGCCATTGCGCTGCAGTTCCTGTTGCTCCTCTATCCTGAACTGATTACGTAACAGGTAAGCAGGATCGCCTTCGATCTGATCCAGCCACTGATCCATTACGGTCATGGATATGCTGGAACCGGGAATCCCGTCCTTGTCCGGTATACCGTCCTGCGGGGTTCCCTGATCGGTATCGCCCGAACTCTTGCCCAGCTGGTCAAAGCGGTCCACGGCCTGACTGGCTTGTGCTTCTTTCTCTGATATCTTGTCAGGCAAACCACCCGGGCCGGCTGAGGAGTCAGAGCTTGTTCCGGCTTGCTTCTGGTCGTGCTCACTCGATCCCGCGCCGGTATCGCCTGCGTCCTTTGAACCTGACTCCTGATCAGTAAGGTTGATGTCGAGATTAGCACCTTTTTCCTTGATTTGCTTGCCTGAAATACCGTTTTCCTGCTGATCTTTCTGGGTTTTTGACTCTGCTTCGGCAGATTTGTCGTCCCGTGAGCCGGTTTCGGAATCCTGCTCCTGGTCGCCGGCAGATTGCTCGGGTTTCTGCTGCTTGCCGGAGGCGTCCTTGGATTCCTGCTCCTGGTCGCCAGATGAGTCCTTGGAATCCTGCTCCTGGTCGCCAGATGAGTCCTTGGATTCCTGCTCCTGGTCGCCCGAGGACTCCCTGGACTCCTGTTGCTGCTTGCCGGAGGCGTCCTTGGATTCCTGCTCCTGGTCGCCCGAGGACTCCCTGGACTCCTGTTGCTGCTTGCCGGAGGCGTCCTTGGACTCCTGCTCCTGGTCGCCCGAGGACTCCCTGGATTCCTGTTGCTGCTTGCCGGAGGCGTCCTTGGACTCCTGCTCCTGGTCGCCCGAGGACTCCCTGGATTCCTGTTGCTGCTTGCCGGAGGCGTCCTTGGACTCCTGCTCCTGGTCGCCCGAGGACTCCCTGGACTCCTGTTGCTGCTTGCCGGAGGCGTCCTTGGACTCCTGCTCCTGGTCGCCCGAGGACTCCCTGGACTCCTGTTGCTGCTTGCCGGAGGCGTCCTTGGACTCCTGCTCCTGGTCGCCCGAGGACTCCCTGGACTCCTGTTGCTGCTTGCCGGAGGCGTCCTTGGATTCCTGCTCCTGGTCACCCGAGGACTCCTTGGACTCCTGCTGTTTCTTCGACTCCTGCTGTTCCTTCGACTCCTGCTGTTCCTTCGACTCCTGCTGTTCCTTCGACTCCTGCTGTTCCTTCGACTCCTGTTGTTCCTTCGACTCCTGTTGTTTCTCTTTTTCCTTCTCCTCTTCAGGGGTTTGCTCGTCGGCCTCTTCCTTAAGCTCCTCGTTCAGTGACTGCTCCAGTTTTCGTTTTGCCAGCGCCAGATTGTGCAGGACATCCTCGTCTTTCGGCCGCAATGCCAGTGCGGCCTGGTAGGCATCGACGGCACCCTCGTAGTCACTGCGTTTGTAGCGGCTGTTGCCCAGGTTGTACAGTGCATCCGGCTTGACGTCTTCGCGCTCGACATTCTCAAAGGCCTTGCCAGCATCCGTGTAATGCCCTGCACGGTAGAGTGCCACACCGCGCCGGTAGGTATCGCTGAATTCCTGCGCGGCCTGGCTGTATTCGCCCTCCCGGTATTTGTGTGCCGCTTCCTGTTGCTTGTTTCTGAACCAGGCCGCTTCGACTGCCGTCATGAGCGTTAGCAGGCTGATCAGCAGGCTGGCCGTGATTATCGTTCGCCGTCTCATGGATTGCGTACCTGGTAGCCTGTCAGGGTGCGGCGAAACAGGGGTAGCAGCAACAGCAGCGCCAGTCCCGCGAGCCACTGGAAGCGTTCATTCCAGACGCGGGTGCGTGCGTTGAGCTCGGCACCGGGCAGAGCCTGTGCCTTCACCTCGTCGAGTATCCGGTCGGTATCCCGTGTCCGGTAATCGGCACGCTGGTAAATACCGCCACCGGCCGCTGCCAGCGATTTCAGCAACGGCTCATTCAGGGCTGAAATCACCGGCTGTCCGGTCCTGTTACTGATCCAGAGTCCGTCCCGGCCGGGAACCGCGTCGCCTTCGGGAGTGCCAATGCCCAGTATATGTACGCGTACCCCTTTATCCGCGAATTCGCGCAAGCGTTGCTCCATGTTCGGTTCCTCGAAGTCGCCATCGGTCATGATCAGCAGGGAATTGACGCTTCCCTTCGGCTGGCCAGCGATCAATTCTCCGGCACGATCGAGTGCGTGCACGAGCCGGCTGCCTGGCAGTTGCACCAGGCTGGTATCGAGCGCCGGCAGCACACGGCGAATACCGTTCATGTCCTCGGTCACCGGCGAGACGACCTGGGCGATCGAGGCAAAGCCGATCACGCCGATGCGAATGCCGCGGTTGCGATCCAGCAGGTCCGCCAGTTCCTGTTGCGCACGCACCAGCCGCGAAGGTCGCACATCGGTCACATTCATGGAGCGTGAGAGATCGAACAACACCACCAGGTTGGTGCCTGGACGGAAAAGACGCACATCAGTGAAATCCCAGCGTGGACCGGCCATCGCCAGTACCAGCAGTGCCCAGATGAGCGACCAGTGTGCAAATCGCTGCCACTGCGTGCTGGCAGAAACCTCCGAGCGGCCCAGCAGGTGCGGCAACAGATGTTTATCGGCATACAGCTGAAGGCGTTCGTTGTGCCGGTTGAAGCGCCGCGTCTGCAGCAGCCACAGTGCAACAGGGATACACAGCAGCAGCGCCCACAGCCAGGCCGGTTCGCTGAAGTGAAAGGCGGACAGCAGCTCAGACATGGGCCCGTCTCGCGAACCAGGCACGCGGTATCCCGTTCGGGAACAGGCCGAGCAGGAACAGTAACAGCAGCGCAAGTCCCAGTGGCCAGCGGTACAGCGGTTGCGGAATCATCACGGTGCGTGATTCCGCCTGGGTCTTCTCCAGCGCGTCGATCTGCTCGTAGATCTGTTCCAGCGCGCTGCTGTCGGTGGCACGGAAATAGGCGCCGCCAGTGATCGCTGCCACCTCGGTAAGCAGGTCCTCGTCGATTTCCATCTTGACCTGGGTCATCTGGCCGTTTTCGACAAACGGTACCAGTCCCTTGCTGCCTACGCCGATGGTGTAGATGCGTATACCTTCGTGTGCGGCGAGTTGCGCGGCCAGGTTCGGCGGCATGCTGCCCTCGGTATTCTCGCCATCGGTGACCAGGATCAGCACGCGCGAGCCTTCCGGGCGTTCGCGCAGTTTCTTTACGCTGAGCCCGATTGCATCGCCAATCGCCGTACCGTCACCAGCCATGCGAGCAACGATGCTGTCAAGCAGGTTTTGCAGGGCCTGCAGGTCCTGTGTCATGGGCGACAGCACGAAGGCCTGGCTGCCAAATACGACGATGCCGATCCGATCACCGTCACGCGCCTTGATGAAACGCTCCAGCACCCCCTTGATAACCGCCATGCGCGTGACCTGGCGGTTATTGACTGTGAAGTCCAGTGCCTCCATCGAGCGCGAGGTGTCGACGGCGAGCATCAGGTCATAGCCCTCGGTTCGTACCTCCGTGTAGGGTTGCAGCCATTGCGGCCGCATCATGGCTGTTACCAGTGCCGCCCATACCAGTGCCAGCATGACAATCTGCAGGCGGCTGCCGGCATGTGTCAGCGAGCGCGAGGTTATGAATGTCGATGCCAGCCTGCCAAGCGCCGGATGCAGCAGGGTGGAGCTGTCGCCATGGGTGTAGGCATCTGTTGCTGTGTGCGGGCGCGGCCAGAACCTGTGCACCAGCAGTGGAAGAGGCAATAAGATCGCGGCCCATGGCCAGTAGAAACTAAACATCAACGCGCCTGACGTGGCGGTTTATTCCCTGCAGCGTGGTGATTTCGCGCCATCTGAAGACGCGCTTGCGTGCCGCAGGAGTTGCCGTATCCACCCACCGTTTTGCGGCGGCTACCAGTCTTGCCACTTCCTTGCGTTCCACCACCCATGTGGGTGGCATGTAGGGTGCTTTCAGGAGCACATAGCCACGCTTTGTCCAGCTGAAACCGGTGCTGTCATTTTCCTCCAGCCAGTTGAGCCAGGTATCACCGGACAGCCCGGCGGTCTTGCGCCGGCCGCTACGCGCCATGGCGATGCGGCGCAACAGGATGGACAACCGGCCGGCAACTTCGCGGGGTTCCTCCTGTCTCAAAGCCTTTTGCAATGCACGCAACTGACGGCGTGCATCACCTCGCCAGCCGGGCATGACACCGCTGTAACGCAACCAGTAGCGCAGGCCTGCGGTGATCAGCATCAATGCAACCAGGCCGAGGACAATCCACCAGCCGGGCGCCGGTGGCCACCACGGGATCGCGTCGAGTTCGTGGATGTCACGTAATATCGCGGTGCCGGCTTCCATGTTACCTAGTGTCTGCCTGCATAGTGGCGCAGGCCGTTGATCAGTGTGCGGTGCACGTCATCCGTCGTGCTGACCGGGATCAGCCCGAGCCCCAGCCGATAGGCCAGTTGCTGCAACTCCGCACGACGCTGTTCCCAGTCCTCGCGAAATGCTGCGCGGCCGGCAGGATTGTCCGTATCCACTTCCAGCAGTTCACCGGCGGCATTGGAGAAGATGACCGGTCCCATGGCAGGCAGGTCCCGGTCGGCCGGATCGTCCACCGGAAGCAGGACGACATCGTGACGCTGTTTCAGGCTGCCCAGGATGCGTTCGAGACCGGCAGTGACCTGGTTAAGCGGGGCGATCACAAAGATCAGCGAACCCGTCGCCGCACCGCTCTCCAGATGCTGCAATGCCGCCATCAACTGGGATTCGTCCGTGTCGCCGCGCTCGATAGGCTCGGTCATCGCCCGCAACAGGCGCCACAGTCCGCGTCGGCCGGGAGTGGCGCGAAAGTAACGCAGCCCGGTCGCCGGGTTCCCGAACAGAACACCACCGACCCTGTCATGCTGCTTGCTGGCGGCCCAGCCAATCAGTGCTGCGGTGCGGGCGGCCTGGATGGACTTGAATGTACCGCGGGTACCAAAACTCATGTGCGGTCCGGTGTCGATACAGAGGATAACGCTGCGCTGCCGTTCTTCGCGGAACACCTTCAGGTGCGGGATATTGGTGCGCGCCGTGACCAGCCAGTCCATGTTGCGTATATCATCACCCTCGCGGTACTGGCGCACTTCATCGAAATCCAGCCCGGTCCCGCGAAACACCGAGGCATACAGCCCGGTGAAGGTGGAATTGACGAGGTGATTGGCCGCAACACCCAGTGCGCGGGCCTGGTGGCGAAGTTCCAGCAGATCATCAAGCTGCGGGTGGAGGCTCATCACGTTACTGCGGGTGAATGAATCAGGCGCCATGGCCTGGAGATATTGCAGGCAATCACGGTATTGCAACGACCTCCAGCAGACGTTTTATGAAGTGGTCACTGGTAACACCCTCGGCCTCGCCTTCGAAGGTCAGCAGTATGCGATGCCGCAATACGTCCGGGGCCACGGACTGGATGTGGTGCGGTGCTACGAAATCATCGCCATCCAGCCAGGCACGGGCGCGGGCGCAGCGTGCAAGGGCAATCGTGGCGCGCGGTGAGGCGCCGAAACGACACCAGCGCTTGAGACTTTCATCGTAGGCCTCGGGCCGGCGGCTGGCCTGCACCAGATCAACGATATACTCATTCAGCTTGGGGTCAAGATACAGTTTTGCTGCATCCTCGCGGACCTTGAAGAGTTCCGCCTGACTGAGCACCTTGGCCGGTGGCTCCGGCGCAGCCAGCTGTAGCTTGCTGTCAAGCTCCAGGATGGCCAGTTCTTCCTCGCGATTCGGATAATCCACCCAGACATGCATCAGGAAGCGGTCCAGCTGGGCCTCCGGCAGGTTATACGTCCCTTCCTGCTCGATCGGATTCTGGGTAGCCAACACCATAAATAGTACCGGCAGTCTGTAGGTCTTCATGCCAACGGTGACCTGGTGTTCTCCCATGGCCTCGAGCAGTGCCGACTGTACCTTTGCCGGGGCGCGGTTTACTTCATCTGCCAACAGGATATTATGAAACAGCGGGCCGGCGCGGAACACGAACTCACCTTGTTCGTGACGGTAGATGTCCGTGCCGATGAGGTCGGAGGGCAGCAGGTCGGGTGTAAACTGGATACGGTGGTAGTCGCCCTCGATCGCCTCTGCCAGCGCCTTGACAGCGGTGGTTTTCGCCAGTCCTGGCATGCCCTCTACCAGCAGGTGGCCCTCGCTCACAAGGCAAATCAGCATGCTGTCGACGAGACTGCGTTGTCCGACGACCCGGGTTGCAAGATGGGTGCGGACGCAGTCCAGTGACGAGGAATCCAGATGGCGATACTTATTGGGACTGCCAGAAAATAACAATGTGTACTCTCCTGAGTTATGCGGAACTTACCGGGACCGGCATCCGGGCTCTACGGGTGCCTGCTGCGTAACCCGTCGATTGCCCGAAACAAAATCATCACGGGGTGGGGTATGGGTGCGGTCGTCAAATTATTATTAGTCAATAATGGCTTGAAATTGTGCCTGAATGCAACATCCCGGTCATTGATCTTAATCAATCACACTGATTCTATTGCGGTAAGTGCCGGGGACAAGGGGGTCGATGACGGTCCCGCTGGCCGCCTGATAGAGTTTCGCCGGCAGCCGCCACGGAAACGCTGCCAGCGCCTGTCGGGTGTCCGGTAACGGTCGGTGTACCGGTGCGGCTGCCCGCCGGTCTGTGTATGGCTGGATGCCCGGTGAAAAGTATGGATTTCAGCCTTGTTTGATGGTCAACCAGCTTCGCAACGGACAACCGCCCGCGCGGTCGCCGGCACGCGCCGTGTCGTAGCCGGCCCGATAACCAGCTTGGGTTCGTCAGTGCTGATCAGGCAGGCGGTCATCGGATTGTTCAACACGTTCGCGAAAGCGGCCTGTCATGGCCCGGGTGTAAGCGGCTGGATGCGCGGTCGTTCTATTCATGACGATTGTTCCACGGCGACTATGCGCGACACGCGGGTTCAGGTATCCCGTGCAGCGCCCGTACGATCGGTTTTCCGTATCCAGCCGGACAAGGCGTTACTGCGCTGATACAGGCAAGGCGACACTGATCACGTCTTGCCGCACGTCGTTGCGAGCGCGAATGCAGGGATGCACACGTGCCGCGAGAGACTGACCTGCTCCGGTCTCAGGCGGTACTGTACTGAATGCGCCTGGGCGGGGCAGTGAGCCGGCTAGATGGCTTGTTTGACAATGGACGCTGAATACTGGCTTTCCAGGCCGCTGTCATCGTAGGTGGACATGGCGATGTAATATGTTCCCACCGGCAAGCCCTTCAGTGTGACAGACTGCAGTGAACCATTGGTGATGTTGATGTGACTCGAGTAACTGCCGGGTGATTTTCCGTAGTGAACGTGGTATCCGGCGATTTCAGACAGCGACAACGGTGTCCCGTCGGTGCGGGCAACGGGGGCCGTCCACTGCAGGGTCATGCTCCCGGTGTTCGAGCTGGTCGCCGGGCCGCCGCCAGAGGTGCTGCCCGTGGTGGACGCGGTACTCGTGCTGGACGTGGTGGACGCGGTACTCGTGCTGGACGTAGTGGCAGTGGTCGCGACCCCGCTGTTGCTGCCACCGCAGGCCGTCAGCACGATGGACAGGCTGACGGCCTGCAGTACTCGAAACAAGGTGTTGCTGTGTTTTTGTAAACTCATCTGTGTAATCCTGCTGTATATGGGCTATCGGCGGTACGCGCCGGGCACCTGATGCTGGTTGTGTGACCGTATGCACAAATCCGTAAAGCAAGGTCTGTGCCAGCCATTTTCACAGCGGGAGAGGGGTGCTCGCGCCTGATTTCTGGCGCAGAGGGTGGGGGATGATTCAGGCCAGCAGAGAATTTTCTAGCTGGATACAAAGCGTTGGCGACTATACCTCGCTGCGAGACGGCGCGCGGGGTCTGGGCCGGCCCCCCCCGATTCATCGCGACAAGGTTATGACATGTTGCCCGGTGTGATGCCCCTGCGCCGCCTGGGACGACCGTAGGGCGACCAAGCCATGTCACCGTAACAACTTGTTAATTGTAATAAAAATCAGCAGTTGTCAGTCGGGGCCAAGGTGACAGGCCTGTCCAGACCGGACTCAACGCCGCCAGGTGTCGCCAATCAGGGTCAGCTTTGTAAATAAGCATTTCATTAACTTATGAATAACTACTGGATTTCCGTCGCTCAATGACGACACAATGCCTTCAATGGTGGTCGCTAGGCGCGATTGTCAATCAAGATTTAGCGCTCTGAAGCTGGTCTGTGACGGCCTGAAGATCCGCGCGTACCGGCGTTCACGCTCCACCCCGGTTGATATGCGGGTGAGCGGCGACGACCGGGTATCTGTCCCGCCCGACGTCGGTACTAGAGAGCGGGTTGGTCACTCAACCAGTAAAAGCGATAAGGGGGTATCACCAGCGTGTCTTTGTAGAGCGAAGGCGATTCGCCTGAATAGATGTCCCGGACCAGGCCATAGGCGAATCGTCCGCGATTGCGCAGGTCAATCAGGTCGAGCGACTGGGGTGCACGATCGAAGTTCGTCACGACCAGGACGTTGTCGCCGGTATTGAACGGATCGTTGCGCATGAACACGAACAGGTGGTTGTTGCCGGTCTCAAGCAGTTCGCGGTTATTGAAATCGGCGAAAGCGGGGATCGATTTGCGCACGGCAATCATCCGCTGCAGGCCCTCGAAGATGCGCTGTTCCACGCTGCCGTGCTGGTTACGCAATTCCGCCTTGTTCCAGTCAATGCGGGGGCGGTGCATCCAGCGATTGTCGTTGGCCTTGGCGGGGTCGTCCAGGTAGGTGCAGTCATTCAGGGTACCGATTTCGTCACCGTAATAGAGCAGTGGAATCCCGCCGTAGGACATGATCACGCTGTGCAGCAACAGGATGCGGCGCACGGCCATCTCGATTTCTTTCGGGTCATCGTGTTCCACGGCCGTTCCGAGTCCGATCAGCGAGGCGAGTGACCCCGAGATGCGCGCATCACCTGTTTTTACATTGCGCCCGAACGGCTGTCCGCGTGCCGGTGAATCGTCAAATTGTCCGCTGAAATAATCCACCAGGAAGCGGCGGTGCGGCACCGGGTCGTAACCGGCCAGACGTATGTCGTTATCATCGAAGCCAAGGCCGATGTCATCGTGACAGCGGATATAGTTCAGCCAGGAGGCGCGGTCGAGCTTGTTCGGCAGGTTGCGTACGCCAATATTGAGCAAATTGGCGTTGTGGGTGGCCACGGCGTCCCAGAGCAGGGCCATGAGGGTGGCATTGTAGGCGATCTCGCATTCCTTCGCGATGATGGCATCCTCGCCGAAATACTTGGCGATCTCCACCGGGGCGACTATGGCCTCGGCAATGAACAGCACCCCGCGTGCGGTCACCTGGCAACAATCCTTCAACAGCTGCAGTATCAGGTGTGCCTCACGTTCGTTCTGGCTGGTGGTGCCGATCTTTTTCCACAGAAATGCGACGGCATCCAGCCGCACGATATCGACGCCCTGGTTCGCCCAGAACAGGATAATATCCACCATCTCGATGAATACGGCCGGATTGCTGTAATTCAGATCCCACTGGTAGTCGTTGAAGACCGTCATGACCCACTTGCCCATGGCCTCATCCCAGGTGAAGTTTCCGGGTGCAGTTTCCGGAAAGATCTCGGGCATGGTTTCCTCGAACATGTCCGGTATGTCCCGGTTGTCGAAGCAGTAGTAATATTCCTGGTATTTCTTCTCGCCGGCACGGGCACGCATGGCCCACTCGTGTTCGTTCGAGGTATGGTTGACCACCACGTCCATGGCCAGCAGCATCTCGCGCTTGCGCAGGGAACTGGCCAGTGAGCGCAGGTCATCGAGCGTACCGGCGTGCTTGTCCAGTGCGCGAAAGTCACTGACCGCGTAGCCACCATCGCTGGCGCCCACGGGGCACTTCAGAATTGGCATCACGTGCAGCATGTTGACGCCCAGTTCCTGCAGGTAGGGGAGCCTGGATTCCAGTCCCTGCAGGTTGCCGGCGAAACCGTCGCTGTACAGCGCCATGCCGGTCCATTTCTGGCTGAGAAACCAGTTGTGGTTCTCTTCACGCTGACGGTCCAGTTCCCCGAGCTCGGGGTCGCGTGCCAGTTCATGCCTAGCCAGGACCTCGACAAGCCGGATCATCTGCGCTTCAAAGTCATCGCGCTTGCCGTAAAGATGTTGAAACAGTGAATAGATGGCATAGAAATTGGCGCCCAGGCGAATATAGAAACGACGCAGGTCATGCTTGCGGATGTCCTCGGCGAGGTTATCAAGAATCCTGTTCAGCAGTGAGTGTGAAACCTGTTCGTACATTCGACTATTCACCTGTGGCCGGGGATTGTCCCCACGCCTTGAGTAACGGTTGATAAAAGCTGCGGTCGTTCACGGTGGCGCCGCGCCGGCCCACGATTTGCGATGCAAAGGCCTGTGCCCGCTCCAGGGTCAGTGGCAAAGGCCAGCCGGAGATGATGCCAAGTATGGTGACCGCGGCGAAGGCATCACCTGCGCCCACGGTATCAACAACCCTGACCGTCCTGACCGGCTCTATCACGAAGCTCTCGCCGTCCGCAGTAAGGCCCTGTGCGCCACCCGCGCCCATGGTCAGGATCAGACCTTTCAGCCTGTTCTCGGCAAGAAACTCGCGGGCCTGCGAGGCGTTTGCATTGCCTTGCGGTGAAAGCATGCCCAGTTCGTCGCTATTGAGCTTGACCCAGTGTGATGCCCCGATCCTTGACATGGTGCTGTCTCTGTCCCACCAGGGAGACCTGAGGTTGACGTCGAGGAAGATCATGCCGACGCCGGCGTCCCGTGTGATGGCATCGAGTGCCTGCCGCGAGCGCGGCGCCCTGATGGCAAGGGTGCCGTGATAGACAAAGGCGCCAGCGGGGACCTGATCGTGCAGGGGCTCGATGGCATCATAGGCGCAGTCGGGCACGATGTCGTATGCGGGCTCGTCAGCGACGATGCGCACACTGACCCGGCCCGTGGGCCGCCTGTCGTCAATCTGGACGGCACGGGTATCCATGCCCCATTCGCGCATGGCCGACAGAACGGACTCGCCCTCGGCGTCCGCGCCGACCCGACTGATAAAACGGGGTGCGAGTCCGAAGGCCTGCAGGTGCCAGGCAACGTTGAAGGGTGCACCACCCAGTACCCGTTTGCCGTCGGGAAAATGATCAAACAGCACTTCGCCAAAAATACAAATACGGGGCAGATTCATGCCGGCGTTCCCGTTGTTGATCCATTCATAGCCAGCCGGTTATTTCCGGATGGTAGTGGGCAATGCCCTCCAGTATACCGGCACTGTAGTTTCCGTTCATTCCCATGAACCCACCCTGTGCAATGTACAGCTGTGCTCCGAAACCCTTTTCATCGGCAAGTCGTCTGGCCAGTTCCTTGACGTCCTCGTGTCCGTTCGCGACCAGTACGGCCGGGATCGGGCTGGTCAGTACCTCGATATCATTGCCGCTGTCACCGCAGAACACGGTGTTGCCATGGTCAAAGTCGTTCAGCCTCATCAGTGCCTCAACGGCATGCAGCTTGCTCGCCCGTTCCGGCAGTATGTCGAGTAACCCGATACCCATCGGTTCATCCGTGCTCCAGATAAGGGTGGCACGGATTCCGGCCTCCTCGAAGCGGTGACGAATGACGGCCGAGAGGGCGTCACGGTCGCTTTGCAAGGGTACGTAGTAACTCAGCTTGTAGTCATTCTGCTTGCTGATCTCCTGCAGACGCAAGGCGGGCAGGTCACTCAGCAGGGTCTTCAGCTCGGCATGCGTCTTGCCGGCCCAGTCGCTGGCAAATTCCGCCTCCCAGGCGGTCAGTCGCTTCCATGACTGTTCCTCGGCTACACGGTAGATGGTCGTGCCCACATCACCCACCACGAAGCCCGGTACAGGCAGCCGGTAGTTGAAGATGGCCTGTTCCACGAGCACCCGGTGACGCCCGCTGACATAGGCCAGGGTTATTCGGGGGTTCGAGACCAGTCTGGCAAAATGCTCTCGTGCAGCGGGGGACTCGGACTGCGGCCCGTTCGGAAGCAGGGTACGGTCGAGATCGGTACAAACCAGCAGGTGCTCAGGCATCAGGCCGCCGGTACTTCGCAGGTATTGAAGAAATCATAATGATCGATCGCCTCGAGGATGCCCATGGCATAAGGCTGGCTGGCAAAATAGATGCGTTCCTGGTCGGTCAGCATCGAGAGTTCCTCGTGGTGGCGATTACCCACCACGACTGCAAGTGTGTTGCCACGCATCATGTCCTCGTCCGCCCCCGATCCGCCGGCCACGAGTATATGCTCGAGTGGTATGTCAAGACGCTGTGCCACGTAGCGTAGCGCCTGCCCCTTGGACGCGCGTGAGGGAATGATATCGAGAAACTGCCCGAACGAGATGATCACATTGGCAGTCAGGTCGTTCTGGCGAATCAGGGTGACGATTTCATCGATGGAGGGTGCCACCATCGCGTCATAGTAACAGGACAGCTTGAAGCGGCTCTGGTCCTGCTTGGGCTGCTGTTTTATGCCCGGCAGTTCCTCGATCACGCGTCGTACGCGCTGCGGGTTCCAGTGGTGATCGATGTGATCGGCCCAGTGGTTGTCCTCGGTCAGGGACTGGCCGTAATGAATGCGCGTGCCGAGACTGCTGATCAGCACGTCGGGTGCCGGTATGCGGTATTTCTTGATGATGGCCAGTGCGCTGTCGATCCGCCTGCCGGTAGCGATACCAAATGTCACGCATTTGCGGTTCCGGCGCATGACCTCGGAAAATTTCTGCAATGCCGCCGGGTTGCCAAGCAGGTTCTGGTCCAGATCGGTGAACAGGGCCCGGTCGCGGAAATGTAGCGCGCGTGGCGGCGGACGTTCCCAGTGGACCGGACGGCTCTTGCCGCGCAGGTTGCTGACTATTTCCATATACTTGTCTGCATGTGCCGCCCACGCATAGTGCTTGCGAACGCCCTTGAGTCCGTTGCGTGAGGCCTGTATCCAGGCGTCGCGGTCCCTGAGCAGCTTGAGCAGGGCCGCGGTAATGGCGCCCTTGTCGAGCGGGTCCACCAGTATGCCGTTCCTGCAGTTGGCGATGATATCCACCGGACCGCCATTCTCGGTCGCCACGGCCGGCAGACCGGTGGCGGCCGCTTCCAGCAGGGTCAGCCCGAACGGCTCGGTCAGCGCAGGGTTTATGAAAACACCGCCGGAGGCGGCTACCAGCCGGTAGATATCCGGAACTTCGTCTGCACGGTGGCTTTTGGGTACGGCGACCCGGCCGTACAGGTCATAGCTGTCGATCAGCAGCAGGATGTTCGTCAGCACGGATCGTGCACCGGTATCCATATCGCGAATGTCATCGCGGGTGCCTGCCACGATCAGCAGGTTTGCCGTTTGCTGCAGTGCCGGTGATTCGCCGAACACCTCGACCAGTGTGAGAATGTTCTTGCGCTCGTCGGGCCGTGATAAGGCCAGGATGAGTGGCTTGTCGGGTTCCGCGAGAAAGCGCGTCAGCTGGCGGGCGAAGGCGCTTCGTTCATTGCCGGAGGGGGGGTGAAACTGCTTCAGATCGGTACCGGGCGGGATGACCGTCATGCGCGCCGGGTCATAGTAGTTGTACAGCCCGTATTGTTCCTCGATTTCATTGTGGGTACTGGTGATCACCAGATCGACATTCGCGAGCACCTCCTCTTCCGCATCGATCCGCCGTCTTATGTTGTAGGTGCGTTCGATGGCCTCGCCCGATAACCCCCTGGCCAGCAGGCGCTTGCGCTTGTCGCGTCCCAGCGAATGGCCGGTGTGAACCAGCGGGATGCCCAGCAGGTTGGCCAGGCGCACTCCCACGTAACCGGCATCCGCATAATGGCTGTGTACCAGGTCGGGTGAGCGACCCTGTGTGTGCAGCCACTGGATCAGGTTGTCAGCAAAACTGTCGAGGTGGTCCCACAACTGCTCCTTGGGGAGGTACTCCGGAGGCCCGGCGTCGATGCGAATGATGCGTGCCTTGTC
Organism: uncultured Gammaproteobacteria bacterium; assembly: GCA_963803275.1. Classification (GTDB taxonomy): domain Bacteria; phylum Pseudomonadota; class Gammaproteobacteria; order UBA9214; family UBA9214; genus UBA9214. The sequence goes on from CAWDLS010000003.1 coordinate 117,480, forward strand.
CGACAGGGCTTCGACGGGTTGTGCGTAATCATCGCTCACTGTGGAGTCAATGATCCGGCGGGTTACCAGGTCGACCTGGCCGACATCGTCGCGTTCGGCCAGCGCGTGTGTCAGGTCCAGTACGTACTTGGTCTGACCACCGGTATCGGCATCGCGACCCAGTTCAAGGTCTTTGCCTCGAATCAGCCCATGAATACTGATGAGGAGCAGGTATGGATTCAGTATGTGATTTTCCATCGGGATTACAGTATACGACGCAAACACGGAAGGCAGTGGCATATGCGTGCATGCATACGCCAGCAACAATACAGACGATATCAAGCCAAGCGCAAGGGTTATGGCCAAAATGCCATGTGATTCCGGTGCAACTGTCCGGATACGAAGTCCCGGATGGTATGGTGGATCCCGTGCGTTCGCCGGGCAGGATCAGTAACGCCGTGAGGGGTAATAACCGGGGATGATGTACGTGTTCTCCGCATTCAATGGCTGGCGCCTGGACATGGCAAGCTGCTGCTGGTAGTCATTCAGGTCGTTTTGCCAGGCACTGCAACCGCGCACCATGCCGATCACGATGATGCCGGTGATTATGAGGATGGCAATACTGTCGTGGTAGGCGATGTTGAAATAGTAAAGACAGCTCGCCATTGCGATACATAAAAGGACGGGCCACTGCATTCCGTCCAGCACCGTGGCCCTGATAATGTGACCTAGCAGTGATAGCGCAGTCGGTTTGGCAACCGCGATAGTGTCCGGATTGCAGGTCCGTCCCCGATTGTTATGCTGCGATACCACGCTGCTCCTGAACTTGTTGGTGTTGTTTTATGATTCTGTTACAGGTTAAGGCCGCCGTCCGGGTCTGTATATTGTCCTGAGGTACAATCCGGAACAGGCGCTAGCGGAACGGTGCCGCCAGCGGTTCCCCGATGAACAGACCCTGTCCTGGCCACTGCACGCTCTTCCAGTAGGATTCCAGCAGGGTCTCGCCGTTCAGGTAGCGATTGATGACGATATTCGGGCGCGGAAATTTCTCTACGAAACTGCACGGTTCGGTAACGCTGCCATAGCTGCCGGTGGCGCCGGCCTCCAGCCAGCGCAGACTGCTCATTTGCGGACTGTCAGTCAGCTTGCCCCCGGCCGAGGTCAGGTGATCCGCAATGGCGCCGGGCAGGTAGGTGTTCGTATCGATATCCGCTACCCGCGCCAGCCCGGTGAAGTAAAACATCACGTCACGACGGTACTGGAGGCTGTCAGCCTTAAGAATATGCAGCCTGAACCGGTCAGACTGCATGAGCAGGATGCCGTTGTAAAAACGGGCACGTACATTCCTGGCACGATCTGAGGTAATCATCAGATAGCCGGTGCCGTCAGGGTGGGTGCCATCGGATGCGACACCGCGGTCTATCAGGTCCTTTACACCATCAAGGGTCGTCCCGGCCAGCATCATGGTCGGCCGCCAGCCGAAATCGTCGTACGGTCGGTGGCTGTCGGCATCGAAATAGGGGCTGGCCAGCGTGGGTTTGCACGTGGCTGCACAGAATTCCTTGTTAAACCCGGCCGCCATGGCGGTCGTGATCGACATGCAGCCGACACGGTAGGGTACGGTCCAGGTCAGGACATAGGCCTGCACGTCTTCCGGTGTCTGTCGTTGTATCTGTGACCGCAGCGGCATGAAGTCTTGCGGGCGCATGACCCTGGCGCCGGGTGGAAACTGCACGTGGACGATATTCCGGACCGGTATCAGGCGTCTGGTGACGTAGTATTCTGCAATCCGGCGGCTCAGTGGGTCGCTGTCGTTGACGATGACAGCCAGCTGCTGCGGGCCGAACGGTGCAGGTTTGCCGGATCCGGTGTCAGTGGCGGATGCGCATACGGCCAGCAGGCTGGCTGACAACAGTAGCAGACAGGCCAGCCGTACACGCATGCGGGGAAGCTGATCAGCCCTTGCGGGTGGCAACGAACTCGACCATGCGCTGCGTCGCGATGAGTGCCTTTCTGCCGACATCGGGATCGACATGGATCTCGTTGTTACCGGTTTTCAGTACCTCGGCAAGGTTGCCCAGGCTGTTCATCGCCATCCATGGACAATGGGCGCAGCTTTCACAGGTGGCGCCTTCACCGGCCGATGGCGCTTCCATGAAAATCCTGTCCGGCGCCGCCTGTTTCATCTTGTAGAAGATGCCGTTGTCGGTCGCGACGATGAAGCGCTTGTTGGGCAGGTGGCGGGCTGCGTTGATCAACTGCGTGGTCGATCCGACCACGTCGGCCAGCGCTATGACGGATGCGGGCGACTCGGGATGCACCAGGATCGCTGCATCCGGATATTTTCCGGCAAGAATCTGCAGTGCATCGGCCTTGAAGCGCTCGTGCACGATGCAACTGGCCTGCCACAGCAGCATGTCGGCGCCGGTAACCCGGCGCACGTAATCGCCGAGGAAGCGATCCGGCGCCCAGAGGATCTTCCTGCCCTGTTCCATGAGGTGTCGGGTGACATCGACCGCAATACTGGATGTCACTACCCAGTCTGCGCGCGCCTTGACCTCTGCGCAGGTATTGGCATAGACCACTACGGTCCGGTCGGGATGGGCATCGCAGAACGGGATGAACTTGTCCGGTGGACAGCCGAGATCGAGCGAGCACTCCGCCTTCAGTGTCGGCATCAGCACGCGCTTCTCGGGGTTGAGGATTTTCGCTGTCTCCCCCATGAAACGTACCCCGGCAACCACCAGTGTCCCGGCCGGATGGCGATTACCGAAGCGTGCCATCTCCAGCGAGTCGGAGACCGTGCCGCCGGTCTGGTCGGCGACCATCTGCAGGTCTTCGTCCGTGTAATAGTGCGCGACCAGAACCGCGTCTTTCTCCCGCAACAGTGCCCGGATTTCCTCGATCAGCAGCTCGCGCTCGCCGGGACCGTAATCGGGCCTGCCGACGCTGCCTGGTAAGGGGTAGGACGGATCGGATATGACCGGCGGCGCGGTGGGAATGTCTGGTGTCTCGCTCACGTCGTCGGTCTTACAGAGTCACGAAAGTACATGTAATGCATTATATAACTGTCATGTGCAGAATGCGTGGCAGGCTGGTGACGCGGCCCGGCCAGAGCAGGGTTCAGACGCAGGACTGTTGCCCGACCTGCCGCGTGCGCTCGACTATACGCAAATAGTTCGCGGCATCGCTGTCACCCTGGTCGGCCGCCAGCCGAAGCCATTTCGCCGCGCTGTCATGATCAAGTGCCACCCCCTGGCCATGGTAGTACATCATGCCAAGGTTGGCTTGCGCATCCATGAAGCCCTGTTCCGCCGCCTTGCGATACCAGTCCGCGGCTGCGGCGAGATCCTGTGCCCTGCCTGCACCCTCATCATACATGACGCCGATGTTGTACTGGGCCTCGGCATCACCCAGCCTGGCCAGTGGCAGCCACTCCTCATAGGCAGCGTCGTAGTCGCCTTTCAGGTAGGACTGATAGCCGCCACCCAGAATGGTCCAGGTCGGCATGCCCCGCATCAGAGCCCGGCCAAGCTGTTTGGAATCATCGACATGGGTGACATTTTAATAACAATATCGAAGATATGTATAGCCATGGTGGGGTAGGGTTCTTAAAATGGCAGCGAGGGCGGTCTGTCAGGCAAACGGTCGCTTCAGTTAGCCGCCTGACCGGAAGCATTTACTCAAATCCATTAGCTAACTGCCTGAATCCGGAACCAGAGTATGTATCGTGTCTCAAAGTCGGTGTCTTTTTGCTATGGCCATCGACTGCTCAATTACACCGGCAAGTGCCGGCACCTGCATGGTCACAATGCGCGTGCCGTCATTTCGCTGGAGAGCGGTAAACTGGATGAGCGCGGTATGGTCAAGGACTTCAGTGAACTCAAGCGGCTCGTACGGGGCTGGCTGGATAATGAAATCGACCATACGTTGCTGTTGTGTCGCGATGACCCGTTGCTTCCGCTGTTACAACATGCCGGGGAGCGTGTATGCGTCACGGATGACAATCCGACTGCCGAAGTCATCGCGCGCATGATCTACGATTACGTTGCCGGCAAGGGGTTTCCTGTTGTCGAGGTGGCTGTATGGGAGACCGACACCAGTCATGCGAGTTATCGTCCGGACAAGTGAACCATCCGGGTCATGCTAAGCATGCTGCGTGCTGACTCGTGCCCTCTGGTACGGCGAACGATCCACAAGACCGTTCAGGCGCTTTTCCTGCTGGCTCTGGGCAGTGCTGGCGCCACAGTCGGCAGCAGAGGAGGTTGATCACCTGCTGTTCGATGACCAGCCACTGCAAGAGCCATTAAGCTACCCTGACTGGTTCAAGCTCAGCTTTCTGGATCTGCGAGAGGACCTGCAGGATATGCGCGAGGCGGGCAAGGACGGCCTGATTGTCTATTTCGGACAGAAATACTGTGCGTATTGCCGTCAATTCCTGGAAAAAGACCTGGTGAAGGAGGATATCCGGGTCTACATGCAGGAACACTTCGACGTTATCGGGATCGATATCCACGGACAAAACACCGTGACTGACCTGGACGGGGAAACGCTTGACGAGGACCACTTCGCATCCCGCGAGAAAACCAACTTCACGCCTTCGCTCATATTCTATAACCGCGATGGCGAGGAGGCGTTGCGCCTGCGTGGCTATTATCCACCCTACCGGTTCCGCGCGGCACTGGAATATGTTGCGGACAGTCATTACCGTGACGAGACGTTTCGCGACTATCTCGCCCGCGCGGATGTTCCCCTGGTATTCGAACCCGGCGAGCTGAGCGAGGAGTCCTTCTTCATGCCCGGGCCCTACATGCTTGATCGCAGCCGCATACCCGGTGAACGGCCGCTGGTAGTGGTTTTCGAGCAGGGCAACTGCCATGCCTGCGATGTATTGCATACCGGACCTCTGCAGGAGGCTGGGATCAGGCAGCGTATCGAAGAGCTGGAAGCCGTGCAATTGTCATACTGGGACGATACGCCGGTGATTACTCCAGCCGGTGAGCGCACCACGGCCAGGAAGTGGGCGGAAGAAATGGGGCTGTTCTATACCCCGACGCTGATATTCTTCGATACGAACGGGAATGAAATCATCCGCGTGGATTCGGTAGTGCAGTTCTATCGCCTGCAGAATGTGCTCGATTATATACTCGAGGGCGGTTACCGTGAATATGCGACATTCCAGCGCTGGCGCGAGAGCCGTGCGCCACTGCAGACGAAGTAAACCTTGTCAGTCGTCCTGCCAGCGCCTGAATACCAGTGTGGCGTTGGTTCCGCCAAATCCGAAGCTGTTCGACATCACGATATTGGCGTCGGCATTGTCGATGCGCTCCCGAATAATCGGGAAATCCGCGCCCAACGGGTCGATTTCTGTGATATTTGCGGATACACAGAGAAAATTCGCCTGCATCATCAGCAGCGAGTAGATCGCCTCGTGCACACCCGCGGCGCCCAGGGAATGCCCCGACAGGGACTTGGTTGAATTGATCTTCGGAACCTTGTCGCCGAATACGGTGCGCACAGCCTCCAGTTCGCGCATGTCACCGACCGGTGTGCTGGTCCCGTGTGCGTTGATGTAATCCACCGGCCCGGTTACCGTTGACATGGCCTGTTGCATGCAGCGCACGGCGCCTTCGCCGGATGGTTGCACCATATCGTAGCCGTCGGAGGTGGCGCCGTAGCCGACTATCTCCGCATAAATCTTCGCGCCGCGTGCACGTGCGTGCTCAAGTTCCTCCAGCACCACCATGCCGCCTCCGCCGGCAATCACGAAGCCGTCACGGTTTGCATCATAGGGCCTGCGATGCGGTCTCCGGAGTATCGTTGTACCTGGATGACAGTGCACCCATGGCGTCGAACATCAGCGTCAGCGTCCAGTGTAGTTCCTCACCACCGCCCGCGAACACGATATCCTGTTTGCCAAACTGGATAAGTTCGTAGCCGTTGCCGATACAGTGCGCACTGGTTGAGCAGGCGGAGCTGATCGAGTAGTTGACGCCGTGGATATGGAAGGGTGTGGCCAGGCAGGCAGAGTTGGTACTCGACATGGTGCGCGGCACCATGTAAGGACCGACCCGGCGAATACCTTTTTCGCGCAGCATATCGACAGCCAGTGCAACATTCTCCGTGGAGGCGCCGCCCGAGCCTGCGATCAGGCCGGTGCGGTCGTTCGAGACCATTTTCTCGGGAAGACCCGAGTCTTCGACGGCTTCCCGCATGGCGATGTAATTGTATGCAGCACTGTTGCCCATGAAACGGCGCAGTTTGCGATCGATCAGGGCATCGGTATCGATATTGACGGTGCCTGCCACCTGGCTGCGGAAACCAAGCTCCTTGTATTCCTCGATATACTCGATGCCAGAGCGCCCGTCACGCAGGGAATTGGTTACTTCCTCCTTGTTGGCACCAAGGCTGGAGACAATACCGATACCGGTTATGACTACACGACGCATAATCTGTACCCTAGAAATTATCTGTGGTGGTAAACAGTCCTACGCGCAAGTTGTGCGCGCTGATATATTTCACGGCCGTCCACCTCCATGATACCATCCGCAATTCCCATGTTCAGCTTGCGCTGGATAACGCGCTTCATGTGGATTCGGTAGGTGATCAGCTTGTTTTTCGGTGTTACCTGGCCGCTGAACTTGACTTCACCCGCCCCGAGTGCGCGTCCGCGCCCTGGACTGCCGGCCCAGCCGAGATAGAAGCCGACCAGTTGCCACATGGCGTCGAGGCCCAGGCAGCCCGGCATCACGGGATCACTCTCGAAATGGCAGGCGAAGAACCACAGGTCCGGTGTAACATCCAGCTCGGCGATGATGTGGCCCCTGCTGTGGCCACCGCTGCTGCTGCTGCTGCTGATCTGGATAATCCTGTCAAACATCAGCATGGGCGGCAACGGCAGCTGGGCATTGCCGGGACCGAACAATCTTGTATGTCCACAATCGAGCAGGTCCTCTTTCGTGAAGCTGCTCTTGCCTGCAATGCCGGTCTGTTCTGAATGTGTCATGGGCGGTTTCTAGCTGATGTGAACTGATAAAAGGCGTCTATTCTAGTCTACTTCACGATAAGTCTGAACAGTGGCGGGGTAATTGACAGCGGCGCCCTGACGAGTGCGGCGGCTCAATCACGGAAATTGATGAACTGCAGTGGCAGGCCCAGCCCGGCATTGCGCAAGGTACTGATAATTTTCTGTAAATCGTCACGATTCTTGCCTGAGACGCGTACCTTGTCGCCCTGGATGCTGCCCTGGAGACCGAGTCTGGATTCCTTGATCAGCTTGATCAGTTTCCTCGCGGTATCCTGGTCAATGCCCTGGCGCACGGTAATGACCTGGCTGGCCCTGTTGCCCCGGCTTTCGACGGTTCCCTCCTCGAGTGAGGCAATATTGACGCCACGCTTTGCAAGCTTCTTGTGCAGGATGTCGAGAATCTGGCCGACCTGGAATTCGGTGTCGCTGTGGATGGTGAGCAGGGTCTCGTTGTGCTCTACTCGTGAGTCCGTGCCCTTGAAATCGAATCGGTTGCCTGCCTCGCGATTGGTCTGGTCGACGGCGTTGGTGACTTCATGCATATCCACTTCGGAAACAATATCAAAAGACGGCATTGGCAGCTCCCGTTTGCGTAGCATACGCGCCCATGGCAGCGGCCTGATATATTAAGTATTCGTGTGGAAATACCATGCTGGAGTTGAATAATACAGGAGCTGCCGGCTGCGGTCTGCCCGCTGTGTACGGTAAGCGGAGAGCGTGCGGGCGATGCCAGCCCGGTAAATCCGGAAAAGGAAGTTTGAATGCAGCCGGTGCGGGTCCTGAATGGAGGCTATTCGCGCCTGCCGAACAAGGCGCGGATCATGCGCCTGAACACACCGGGACGTGCTGCCGCGATTTCGGTATCTCCGGTTTCCTCGAGCGCAGCGCCGTCGGTCGAGGCATGGGCTGAGGGTTTCGCCGTGCCGTGCACTGGCGGTGCTGCAGTGTCCGCCTCGCTGGCTGTTGCCATTGATGTGTCAGCAGCCTCTGCTGACTCGGTAATTTCCGTGTCGTGCAGTTCATACAGGCTGTACGGCGAGGTGATGATGATGGTCTCCTCGACCTCGCCTACGGCTGTTTCCAGTGTGAACGGTGTATCGAGCTGCGCAGTTTCTGCAGATTCACTGAATTCGGTCTCCGGATCACTGTCGTTCGTGGCTGTGCCGCTGTCAGTCGCCGGTACCGCATAGAGGTCAGGCAGCGAATCCGGGGATTCGACCTGCAAGTATTCGATTTCCGGCAAGGCGTCTTCCTGCCACTCACTGCTGAAGTTGGCCTTTTCAAAGGGTTCCAGCGTCCAATCGTCCGTCGCTGCCGCGGCATCCGGTACAGCTTCATCATTGCGTGGTTCGTCATGTATGATCTGGTTGCCGCCCCGGGCAATGGCCAGTTTCAGGCTGTTGCTTGCGGCGTTGAGCAAATCATCGAAATTCGTGTCAGCCTGAATGGCGGGTGCGGCAAAACCTATACTGGCGGTAAACCTGATTCGCTTGCCACCGGTGATCACGGCATGCTTGCCGATATCGACGGCGATGCGGCTCGATAGCTTGCTGATGCAGGTGGCATCCATGCCCGGCAGCAGCAGCGCGAAGCGTGCTGTGCCGATACGCGCGGCCACATCTTCTTTCCGGGTAACCGTTGCCAGGACCGAGCCGACTGACTTGATCGCCAGCTCGCCGGCGTCTGCACCGTTCTGCCTGACCAGTTCACCGTAGCTGTCGATCTCGAGGCTGGCGACCGCCAGACTGGTGTTGTGCCTGATAGCGTAGGCCAGATGCTGGTGACCCTGCTCCATGAATGCCGTATCGTTCGCGAGGCCGGTAAGCGAATCGACCAGCGCGCGATCCTCGAGCGATATATTCTCGTCCATCAGTGCTATGTTGGCTGCGTAGGTACTTGTGTGCGCTTGCGTGCGTGCCAGCAGGTGGACGGAATCAAACGGCTTGCCGATGAAATCGGTTGCACCGGCCTCAGTGGCGCGTTGCATGGTCGCCTCGGAGTCATTGGCACCGGTAATGATAATCACCGGTATGTTGCACACATGCGGCAGGTGCGAGCTACGGATCTTTTCCAGCAGGCCGAAACCGTCCAGGTTCGGCATCGTCAGGTCGGATATGATCAGGGAGAACGGGCCCTGACTGGTCAGGATCTCCCAGGCGTTGTTACCATCGACTGCCTCGACTGTGTCAAAGAGGTTCTGAAGAATCTTGCGGGCGGTCACCCGGATGACCTTGGAGTCGTCAACAATCAGGAGACGTTGTTTATTGCCTGATATATCGCTCATTATCTTGCGCCCGTGCGTTATATAGATACATCAGGTGGTATCGGCGACCGGGGTTGGGGCTTTAGGCGGCGACAACCGGCTGCGGGCACCGCCATAACGGCAGCAACCGTCAGAAAAAAACGACAGCCAGGCTGTGTTTGGCGGCTTGCCGGCCGTGCTGCTTGTCATGTCGGGGAGTCCGGATTCCTGATACAGCGACCGGCAAAATGGCCGATGCAGGCTCGCTGGCATCCGGCGGGCGGGCTGCAGCAGTTTGGCAGGTCATGAACAGGGCACCGTACAGGAACGGATTATGCTTCATCTGTTGAACAGAAATATCGCGATCCTGAAGTCAATCATCTGGGGTGACGACCTGCGAGATCTGGCCGGTCTGCACAGGGTCGTGGTATTCGTCCTGCGCGTGATACATATGCTGCTCAGGGAACTCCTGGGGGGGCAGCTCAACCTGCGTGCCATGAGTCTGGTCTACACGACCCTGCTGTCGCTCGTGCCACTGCTGGCGGTCAGTTTATCGGTACTGAAAGGCTTCGGCTATCACCAGCGGCTGGAGAACTACCTGTTCAGCATCATGCTGGAACCACTCGGACCCAGCGGGGCAGAGGTCGCCCGGACGATCATCGGCTTCGTCGAGAACGTGAAGGTCGGCATGCTTGGTTCGGTCGGCTTTGCACTACTGATTTACACTGTGATCGCGCTGGTCCAGAAGGTCGAGTCGGCGTTCAACTTCGTCTGGCAGATCGACCGCTTGCGTCCCATGGCACAGCGTTTCAGTAACTATCTCAGCGTGATCACCATCGGCCCGGTGCTGATCTTCAGTGCGGTCGGCTTTGCCGCCACCGTGCTGAACACGGAAATTGCGCAAAGGCTGGCATCGGTCGAGCCGTTTGGCACCCTGTTCGTGTATTTCAGCCGCGTCGTTCCCTACATCCTGGTATGTGTGGCATTCACGTTTATCTATGTTCTGATACCAAATACCCGTGTCCGGTTTCGTGCCGCTCTTGTCGGTGGTGTCCTCGCGGGGGTGTTGTGGAAGGTCACCGGCTGGGGGTTCGCGGCATTCATCGCTTCATCCGCGAAATACGCGGCCATTTATTCCAGCTTTGCCATCCTGATCCTGTTACTGATCTGGATGTATCTGAGCTGGCTGATTCTGCTGGTCGGTTCCCAGATCGCCTATTTTGTGCAAAACCCCAAATTCATGACCTTGCACCGGATGCGTTTTGTACTCAGCAACCGTTTGCACGAACAACTGGCGCTGCAGCTCATGTACCTGGTGGGTTATCATCATTTCCATAACAAGCCACCCTGGCGGATGGAACAACTGATCGAATACCTTGACCTGCCGGACGAACCGGTCGGCCGGATCCTTGATGTACTGATCGATGTCGGCTACCTGGTCGAGATTCAGGATGAGGATTCTACGGTCTACCTGCCCCAGCATGACATCGAAACCATTCAGCTGGCCAAGCTGCTGGTCGATGTGCGCAAAGCCGGCGAGAGCCGCTTCCTGAGTGTGGAACAGATGAAAACCGCGGCTGTGGTGGATCAGCTGATGGCGGATCTGGTACAGGCGCTGCAGGACGGGTTGCAGCAGCGGACGCTGCGTGACATGGTCGAGCCCCTGAATGAAGAGCTGGAGGGTGAAGCTACAGCTGAACGGCCGGCACTATTCCAGTAGACCCACGGCATGGTATGCAGCCCCGGCACGTTCGATGCTGATCCAGGGGGGAAGATTGCTTTGCACAGCCTGTAACAGCTGTGTCTCGTTTACGGTGGAGCAGCCACGCAAACCCGGTTGCTGGCTGATGCGGTAATACCAGACCGGGGTACCGTCGGGAGCAGTGGTCGGGATCGGGCCGATGACACTGGCAACCTCACCGGGTATCAGCCTGTCACCTTCACACAGCTCCCGGCCAGCCTGGTCACGTGCCCGGCCAATCGATATATGTGTCATGGCGCGGGCGACCGTGGCGGTTTCCGCAACATTGCCCGGGATCAAGGCCACGTAGTTGTCGAGTGCCGGATCGGGTGGTTGAATATCGCTGGTTGCGATCATGTCCCGAACAGGGAATGGCAGGCGGGTTGTGGCGCAGCCGTACAGCCAGACGCAGGAGACGATCAGGGTGATGCATGCGTGTATCCGGGTTTTCATGCGATTTTCCCACATGGCCTGCGCTGCGGTATTATTTGCAGACGCAGTAGCGAACCGGTTTCCAGATTAGTACAACGGTCAACCGGAATCTGTGACCCAGTTAAAACATCCTGATTACTATCCCATGATTAATATATGGTTTTTAAGGGCAGGCAGGTGAATGAAGCGCGGTGAAAATGATATGGCATGGCGTGTGGAACAGGTCTGCCAGGCGGGCTGCAAGCGGGTTTATGAACACATTGACGCCCTGAGGGCGGGCCGGCGACTGACGGAAATCGGATCGCTGACCCTGTCCGAGCGACAGTCTCTGCTCGACGAGCTGGTGTCAATCATGGCGGTCTATGAAAGTGGTTGTAAACGCTAGTGTTCTACCAGGGGGTAATGCAGGTCAGAACCCGCGGTCGGGGCAGTTACCTCATAACGGACAGGGTTCAGGAACTGGTGTTGAAGTCACAGGTCCAGACCGGACTCTGCCACCTGTTCCTGCAGCATACCAGCGCGTCACTGATCATCTGCGAGAACGCCGATCCGGATGTACGAGAAGACATGGAACGATTCATGTTGCGTCTGGTTCCGGACGGTGACCGGCTGTTCACGCACACCATGGAAGGGCCGGATGACATGCCAGCACACATACGCAGTCTGCTCACACATACCGACCTGACCGTCCCGGTCAGCAACGGCCGCTGTGCCCTCGGTATCTGGCAGGGCGTCTATCTGTGGGAACACCGCAGGGCGGGTCACCGGCGCGAAATCACCGTCACTGTCAGCGGCGATTGACCGCGACCAGCATGCCTGTTGCACCGGTATCAGGGATGCCGGCGGCTTACGGCGGTCTAGGCGCTTCCGACCCTGCCGCGACGAAGGACACGACAGCATGGACGATGCACAAGGATGTACGGGAGCGGCCACCGGTAGTCCCCTGCAGCTTGTGCGTACAGGCGTGCCTGAACCAGCCAGGACCCGGGCCGGTTAGCAAGGGGACGCCTGAAATTCGCCGGATTGTTGCCGCGAGAGCCCGCGTTTCAGGTCGGTTGCCTGCAGTCCAGCAGTCGACGGGTGAACAGGCAGGCTAGTGCTGAAGGGGCTTGCTGTCCCTGTTTTCGGTATCCGCGTCCCGATCGGAGATACGGGGTGCCTCGTTCAGCAGCTCATCGATGTCGTTGCGGATGCGTGACAGCTCGGCATACTCGTCATATTCGTCGTATTCGTACTCTTCAGCCAGCTGTCCCTCCGGGCCCCCCCCGGCTGTCAGCGGTGTTCCCGTCCTGTGCCCGATAGAGGTGAGTTCAGGGTCGCCGCACAGGTGCTGTGCGCCAGCCGCAAGGTGCTCATAGACGGAACGGTAGCTCTGGGTCATTTCCTGTACCAGTTCGGAGGTGCGCATGAAGTGATGCGTAACCTGGTCGCGGTAGTCCCTGAAATTCTCTTTCAGCTGCTCGAGTTCCATCTGCAGGTGGTGGGTACGGCCATGCCGGACGACGAGTGTGTAGGTGATGATCCAGCCCAGTGCAATACCAATCAGAAAGCTCAGTATTCCGATCGCCCAGAATGATGATTGACCGTCCAGCATTACCATTGAGAATACCCCGCGAGGTGTTGTTCTGGAGAATACCCGGCGCATTGTACTGGATTGGGTCGCATTGATGAACAGTTTGCCAATGCCATTACAGTAATGTGTTTCGTGCTGGAACCGTTTGTTAACAACAGCATACGTTTGGCCCGCTGTTCCCGCTTTCAAACTCCGTCGCGGGACGAGTTGCGCGCACCGAAAATGGCACTGCCGACGCGGATCATGGTGGCGCCCTCGATAATTGCCTGTTCAAAGTCTGCGCTCATGCCCATGGACAATTCCCTGAACAGTTCACCTCCGAAGCGCCCGGCGCAAGTGCCCGCGAGTTCACGCAATGCGGCAAACTCCGCCTGGCGCTCGTCTGGTACTGTGTCGTGACGCCCGATAGTCATCAGTCCGCGCAGACGGATACCGGTCAGCCCTGATTCCAGCAGCCTGTCAACGAATTGAAGCACCTGTGCCTCCGGCAGTCCGTACTTGGCGGAGTCATTCGCCACATTGACCTGCAGCAGCACATTGACAACACTGCCGTTTTCAACGGCTGCGCTGGATAACCGCTCAGCAATCCTGAGACTCTCGAGTGTATGAAGCCAGGTAAAATTACCGGGAATCGCCTTTGACTTGTTGGTCTGGAGGTGTCCGACGAAATGCCACTCGGTGTGCGGGTCGTCGATCAGTGCCTGCTTGGTCAGCGCATCCTGCACGGTGCTTTCACCAAAGCAGAATTGCCCCGCCGCCATGGCCATTCGAACGTAATCCGGCGGCATGCGCTTGGATACCGCGATCAGGCGGATAGCCTCTGGTTTGCGCCCTGAGGCGCAGGCCGCGGAGCGTATCCTTGACCTGATATCCATCAGGTTGGCCGCTATTTCACCGGCTGAGGATGACATGGTGTCCGGACAGCCTTCATACCTCCACGACATTGCGTGGCTCACCCTGCAGGAACGCATGGATATTGGCAGTCAATTCGTCGACCAGCCTTTGTCTTGACCGCAGGCCTGCCCAGGCAATATGTGGTGTGACGATGAGGTTGGGAATCTTCGGGTCCAGCAGCGGGTTGCCGTTGACGGGCGGCTCCTCTGTCAGTACGTCGACAGCGGCGCCGGCAATACTGCCGCTGCGCAGCGCATCGGCAAGGTCGGCCTCGTTGACAAGACCGCCACGCGCCGTGTTGACGAGAATAGCGTCGCGTCGCATGCAGGCCAGCTCTTTCCGTGTAATGAGGTTCCGGGTCTGTTCTGTCAACGGGCAGTGGAGGCTGATGATCTCCGCCTGCATCAGCAGCGCCTCCAGCTGACAACGTCCCGGCTGAACTGCCGTGCCGGGACGCTGTGCGACCATGACGTGCAAACCAAATGCCTCGCCCGCTCTGGCCACGGCCCTGCCGAGATCGCCATACCCGACAATGCCCAGCGTCCGGCCCGCGAGTTCCCTGAAGGGATAATCGAGCAGGCTGAAGCGATCAGCACTTTTCCAGTAACCCAGACTGACGGCCGCCAGGTGGGGCTGCAGGCGACGCGACAGTGCCAGGATCATCAGAAAGACGTGCTCGACAACGGAGGCTGTCGCGTAGGCGCGTACATTGCACACGGTAATCCCCATACGCAAGGCGGTTGCCATGTCGATATTGTTCGTGCCGGTTGCCGCAACGCAGACAAGCCTCAGGGAAGGAGTGGATTCCAGTGCGACGCTGTTGAGTACCACCTTGTTGGTAATAACAACATCGGCACCCTGTATGGCGCCGACGATATCGCCGGGTAATGTCTTGCCGCGAAACGTCCAATCGTCCAGGGTGTTGCGCAGTGCATCAAGGACAAGGTCGCCGTCGGTCAGCGTATGATCGTCAAGGAATACGCCGCGCATGGTCCGGCAGGGACGTTAATCCTGTGTGCCAAGCATCTCTTTTTTCAGGGAACTACTGGCCGGGTGCGCGCCTAGCCAGATCCGGAGCAGGGCACGAAAGAAATCATTGCCCTCGACCGAGCCGCGCCATTCATCGTTGATACGTACTTCCGTGCCTGTCTCGGGGGTATAGTCAATGCGTATGTCATCCCCCTTGCGGACTGTCCTGAACAGCGCATTGAACTTTTCCAGCCTTTCCGAGAGCGCCGTGAATTCGGATTTACTGGTGTTATCCCTGAGGCCATCATTCCAGCCATCAATGATTTTTTCCTTGCCGACTTCCTTGTAGAGGAAATGCATCAGCACGCTGGCTGCGCCGGTATCAGCCAGGATTGCATTGCTGTCCGGCATCCTGGCCGGCAGGTACAATGCACCGATGTAGATATCCATAAAATATTTCTTGCGGATACCCACCCCGTTGAGTGTCAGCTGCTGGTCACTGCCGGGCAGCGTCAGTGTGTCGGGAATCTCGACGCCCTCGATATTTTTCGCAACGGCCGGCAGGCCTGCGACGAGCAGGCTCAGTAACAGTACAACGGCATTCATTTTCATTGCAGTCTCCAGTCGGCCCCGGCTGCATCACCGCGGTCGCGTCGAATGACGTATGATGTTTTCCACATAAACCGGGAAATGATTGGTCTTGACGTCGCGGTAATAATGCTCAAGTGTACGCCTGACAACCGGAAAAGCCAGCGTCTCCCAGGGTACTTCGTGTTCCTCGAACAACCTCACTTCCAGGCTCTCGGCACCCGGGCCGAAGTCTTCTGATTCCAGCTGCGCGCGAAACATCATGTATACCTGGCTGATATGCGGAATGCTGAAGACCCCGTACAGCTTGAGGTCGACTACCCGTGCACACGCTTCCTCGAGCGTTTCACGTGCCGCGGCCTGTTCGGTGGACTCGCCGTTTTCCATGAAGCCCGCCGGCAGTGTCCACAGGCCATAGCGGGGATCGATCGCACGCCTGCACAGCAGCAGACTCCCTTTCCACTCGGGCAGGCAGCCTGCGACAATTTTCGGATTCTGGTAATGGACAATATTGCATGTTTCGCAGACATATCGGCGTCGTGAGTCGCCTTCGGGTATTCTTTCAACTAACTGCTGACCGCAGTTGCTGCAAAAGATCATTGTGAGTGTGTATCAGTAACTGTGCAGGGAACGGTACATTTCGACCATATCACAATCGGTGCCGGCGAGTCAGGGTTGCGGGCAGCGGCTGGTCACTGTAAAAGGGCCTGAATGACCTATACAGTGTGGCTGTCGCACGATGTTCATGATGTCGTACCCTGATTGCAGGAGCAGATCCGGATGAAGCCGTTTTTTGAAACCCATGCCCTGCATTTTGCCTGTACCCGTTGTGGCCGCTGCTGCGAGATGCCCGGAGACTATTTCGTTTTTCTGACCGAGGCTGAAGAGGAACTGATACGCGTCCACAGGGGCGTGACGAAGGCATGGTTCCGGCGCAGGTATCTGCGGTGTCTGGAGGAGGGACAGCTGGTGCTGGCATCCGGCCGGAACGACCGCTGTATATTCCTGGACGCGCAGGGACGTTGCAGTATCTATCCGGTGCGTCCCGTGCAGTGCAGGACTTATCCATTCTGGCCGGAAATCGCCGGCAACAAACGCGCCTGGCACAGGGAGGGACGTCGCTGTGAGGGTATCGATCAGGGTAACGCCGTACCGGTCGGGAAAATCCGCCGTGCGGTCAATGCATGCCTTGCGAACTAGCGTTTCGATTGCTGCATGAACTGCTCATGCGCCCGATTCAAACATCGCGAACAGCTGACCGGCACCGGCGGGGATGTGCGTATCGTGATACAGGCTGCCGAGCTGCATGGCCTGTGCCGGCACCAGGGGTTCGCCACGCGTCAGCGTGTCAAATTTATAACCGCCAAGCAGTGTGCAGGCGAATGTCAGGTACAGACGGTTCACTGCCCTGGCCTTCAACAGCGTGCTGAACACGGCCGGTCCCGCGATGGCGTAGATACTTCTGTAGCCGGTAGCAGCCAGGGTTTCCACGAGCAGGCGGCCATCCACCTGTCGGCCCGCGCCGGCGCGTACCACCTCGAGACCGAGATCCAGTAGCGCCTGTGCCTTTTCATCGTCGGCATCTTGTCCGGTTACGACAATCAGTCTGCGGTCCCGATAAGGTTGCAGTGCGCTCAGGGGAATGTCCAGGCTGCCGCTCATGATGGCGATGTCGGGTTGCGCCTGCAGTCCCTGTTCGATACGCCATCTGCGTATGTCGGCAAATGCCGGCTGGTTTCCGACCGGCAGGACATCCTGTGCCTCGCCGACACGGCTTTGCCGGTAGAAACGGCCGCTGGTGACCAGAATGTCGGCTTGTCCGGCCAATTCCTGGTAGAGGCGCCAGTCACGTGAATTGGTGATCGCCGCGGGCACGGTGTACGTGGTGCGTCCGCTTTCCCCAATCGCGATTCGGCCATCCAGCGAGGTTATGAAATTACTGTAGACATAGGGCAGGTCAGCATGACCGCGTTTATGGAGCAGGTGATCAAGATAGAGACCTTTCAGCTGAATCTGTTCGTGCGGTGCGGGATATAACCGGGTAACGGTGCTGTGCCTGGCGTGCTCTCTCATTTGCGCAGTATATCAGTACGTCGTGCATGCTGTCGGCGCAGGTAGAAGTGATAACCGCGACATCAGGACGTTATGGGTCCGTGTCAGTATGCTGCGGTACTTCCGGGAGCCGCTTCGCGCATCCTGCCCTGTCGAGACACGTGTACATCCCTGTGCAACGTTACTGCCACGTGGCGCTGGACACACAGCACGGATGCAGGCGGAAGCGATGCATGGCGCGATTTCCGGGGATGTCCGCTTGCCGTGGCGTCAGGGGTTCACGCAAACGGCGGTACCTGCGTCCCTGCAGGCAAGTAAACGGGGCTCGAGAGCCCCGTTGTTGTCTTCTGCTATTGTGCAGCGATGGATGTGTTGCCAGCTGACGCTAGGCCCGCCCCGACTTGCCCTGGTAGTCCTCGATGGCAGCCTTGATGGCATCTTCTGCCAGTACCGAGCAATGAATCTTGACCGGCGGCAGTGCGAGTTCCGCGGCGATATCCGTATTCTTGATCGCGCGTGCTTCGTCAAGCGACTTACCCTTGACCCATTCAGTCAGGAGGGAGCTTGACGCAATGGCAGAGCCGCAGCCGTAGGTCTTGAAGCGGGCATCCTCGATAATGCCCTCGTCACTCACCTTGATCTGCAACCTCATGACATCACCGCAGGCCGGAGCGCCGACCATGCCTGTACCAACCTGCCTGTCACCCTTGTCGAAGGTGCCGACATTGCGGGGGTTCTCGTAGTGGTCCAGTACTTTTTCACTATATGCCATCTTGTGTTACTCCAAATAAATAGGCGTTTTCCAGGGCGATAGTCATGCGGCTGTCTGCTGGAAGCCGTTGCCAAACAGCGGTTCCTGCTGTGAGTCCTGCTGATACGACTCGACGGCTTCTTCCAGCGTGATGCTGTCTAGATAGTCATAGATCCTGTTGCTCAGTTGTACCCACATCTGGGCACCCGCAGTATTCGCTGATTCCTCGCGACGGCTGACGTCGTCAACTGTGGCGAGAATATTTGCTATGGTAATTTCACTGGCCGGCCGTGCCAGACAATAACCGCCGCCCGGACCACGCATGCCCGTTACCAGCTCATGTTGGCGCAAGCGTGCAAACAGCTGCTCAAGATACGAAATGGAAATGGACTGCTGCGCAGAAATGTCAGCAAGTGTTACAGGACCCTTGTCGTGCTGCAGTGCCAGTTCCATCATTGCCGTGACAGCATGACGGCCTTTGGTAGATAACTTCATGACTAACCTCAGTGAATACGGTACAGCTTGCGTTACCCGCTGTGCCTGAACCGTATCCAATTCCAGGCGGCGGAAGCGGAGTCGTGTAGGTCATCCGCACAACAGATAATGAATAATAATAATGGCCGAGTCTTTTAGTCAAGAATTCGGGCCGCCCGTCAGCTGCCCTAGGTGCAATGTAACCTGATGAAATAAATATAATAATTAACCCCTCTACCCTTAAGGAGATATATGGAGGGAAGCGGTTCTGGATGGCTACCTGCCATGCGGGGTAGTGTTGGCGTATCCCTCGCCATACATAAAAACGTTTATTTTACATTGACTTGCTGGTACAGTCCATGAAAAACCGGCAGACAAATTGCGGGGTTTTGTTACAATGACGCCGGCGTGGCCGGTCATCACGGACAGTGCGCAGGATGAAATACTATTTCATAAAAAACCAGTGACTTAGGAGCAATGCATGGGATCTGAAATGCAGGGAAGTGCCGATCGACGGCGCAGGTCGAGTGACAAGCTCAAGGCGCTTGTAGCGGCGCGGAACGAGACACTCGCGCTACTTGGCGATCTGGCAAACAGGCAGCCGTTTCACCCCGATTCATCCATGGAAAAGGCATTACGCAGGTTTTGCGAGGCGCTGATCGACTATACCGCCAGCGCGCACTTCCAGCTTTATCGCTATCTCGCTGACAATTGCGAGCGTCGTATGGCCGTGCTGGCTATCGCTGATGAGCTGTATCCGAAAATCGTTGAAACAACCGATACGATCCTGCGTTTCAACGACAAGTACGAGGCGATGTCGCTCGATAACAGTATCGAGTTTCTGGCCGTGGATCTGTCTAATCTGGGCGAGTGCATTGCAGACCGTATCCAGTACGAAGACCGGGTCATAACCGCACTGACCAACGGCACCAGCCACTGAGCGACACGTCCGGAACGGCAGCGGCGAGCGGGCCGGCGCAAAACGTGACGTACCTGCTGTGATGCCCATCACGGTTTTCCGATTGACTGCATGACAGGTTGTGGATCTTACGGGCTGTATCCGACAGCTGACCCACGGTGTAAACGATTGCTTGTGGTTAGTGGGGTATTTACTGGCTGGTAATTTAGTGTATAATCAAGCGCTAATTATTGCTGGCGATAATAATATCTTTTGAATACAGCTGGTTATCATTGATTTGTTGCAGGAGTCAGTGGTATGGAATCAAGAGATCCCGCGCGCCAGGCTTTGCAGACAGGCATCAAGCGTCGCGATTTCCTCCGCCTCGGAGCCGTGGCTACCGCCGCATTACTGGCTTGCCCGGTATTTGCCGGCACGGGTACACCGGCCGAGCGCATACTCCGACTCCACAACACCCATACGGGTGAAAATCTGGCTGCCTCCTATTGGGCAGATGGCAGCTATATCGATAGCGAATTACAGGACATCAATACCGTACTGCGCGATCACCGCACCGGTGATATCCACCCCATCGACACTGGCCTGCTGGACCTGCTGTTCGTCCTGCAATCGAAGGCAGGCAGTCGCAAGGCCTATGAGGTCATATCCGGTTATCGCTCGCCCGCGACAAATGCCTCACTGCGCAGCAAGAGCTCTGGTGTGGCAAAGCACAGTTACCACATGCTGGGCAAGGCAATCGATATCCGCCTGTCCGGCTGCGAGTTGAAACATCTGCATACGGCCGCACTGTCGATCGGGGCGGGCGGCGTCGGGTACTACCCGGGCTCGGATTTCATTCATGTCGATGTGGGCCCGCAGCGCAGCTGGTAATACCTGACTAGCCGCGCCCTGTTTCAGCAAGCCGGCCCGTTGCCTGTCCCGGCCGGGTCTGACAGATCGCTATCCCGCACCCCTGCCGTCGCATCGCCGCCATCTGGCCTATACTGCTGCCCCTGTAACGCGGAGAAAACCGGATGCCCGTCAGAAACAAGCTCCATGATCTGAACAACATTTCAGCATTGCTGGACGTCATTGCCCGATTGCGAGACCCGAACGGTGGCTGCCCCTGGGACCTGCAGCAGGATTTCCACTCCATGGCGCCGTACACCCTGGAGGAGGCCTACGAGGTCGTCGATGCCATAGAGACAGGCGATGCCGCGGTCCTGCAGGATGAACTCGGCGACCTGCTGTTCCAGGTGGTCTTTCAGGCGCAGCTGGCCAGCGAGACAGACTGGTTTGACTTTCCTGATGTGGTCGACGGTATCGTAAGCAAGATGATACGTCGGCATCCACACGTATTTTCCAACGCTGTCGTGGAGAATGCCGAGGCGCAAACGCAGGCGTGGGAAGCACACAAGCTCAAAGAGCGCGGCGATCAGTACAGTCTGCTTGACGGGGTCCCGCGGGTCCTGCCGGCACTGATCCGTGCGAACAAGCTGCAGCAAAAGGCGGCCCATGCCGGGTTTGACTGGCCGGATGTCGGGGGTGTACTGGCCAAGGTTTTTGAAGAACTCACCGAGTTTCGCGATGAACTCCTGCCTGGGGGCAGCCGGCAGGCCCTGCTGGAAGAGTCCGGGGACCTGCTGTTCGCGGTCGTCAATCTGCTGCGTCATGCCGGGGTCGATCCCGAGGCCGCGCTAAGGGCCGGTAACCGGAAATTCGAGCGCCGCTTTCAGTGCGTCGAGACGTTGTGCCGGGAAGCAGGTCAGGATGTCGCCGATGCCGGACTGGCGACACTGGAGCGCTACTGGCAAATGGTCAAGGAGGTCGAGCGTCAGGACAGTAACGGCGTGACCGGCTGACATACTGGTGCCGCCGGTCTAGTTCTTGACCTGATTCCTGCGATACTGCGCGTGTGCGTCGCGCAGGTACAGATACGGGTCGAGTGCATCCCGCTTGATGCCTTCGTAGGTATCCTTGTCGAGCGACAGGTTATCCAGCGTATCCACCGCACGTGCACCGAGGTAATCGTAGTTGTTCTTGTCCTTGCCCCAGATATAGAAGGCGAGATCCATGTAGGTATCACCGACAAGCCCGATGCCGTCGCGCAGGTTGGATGGTCCGAGAAACGGCAGAACCAGGTAAGGGCCCGGTCCCATGCCGTAGTATCCGAACGTCTGTCCGGTGTCCTCGTTGGACATTCTGATGCCGAAATGTTCCCTGGCGGGATCGAACAGACCGCCGATGCCCAGCGTAGTGTTGGTGACGAAGCGGGTCAGCTCGTTGCCTGCCACGGCGAACTTGCCCTGCAGGCCGGCATTGAATATTCGCACCGGCGATTGCAGGTTGAGAAAAAAGTTCTTTATCGAGATTCGCAGCGGTTCCGGCGCGTAACGCAAGACCTTTGCGACCGGCTTCATGACGTAGAAATACATCTTGTCATTGAACCAGAACACGCCGCGATTGATCGTCTCGAGCGGGTCGTAGACCTCAAGAATTCCGGCCTCGTCAAACAGCGGGATGTCATTGTTGTCGCTGGAAGTGGCCGGTGACGTGTCGGGCATGTCTTGCAATGCGGGTGCGGCGTCACTGCACAGGCCGTAGCCTGGAATGGACAGGGCCAGTATCAGGGCGATTATTCGTGTCATGAGCATGACCTAAAACCCGGTGTTGTCTGTTGGATGGTCGGGCAGAGAGGATTTGAACCTCCGACCCCTTCGTCCCGAACGAAGTGCGCTACCAGGCTGCGCTACTGCCCGCTTTTCAGTACCTGCGGTTGACCGAGAATTCTGCGAGGCTGTACAGGGCGCCTTTGTAGGCCGACTCCGGCAGGGGGGTCAGCGCTTCGATGGCAAGATCAGCTTCCCGTTGAGCCGCCTGCGCAGTGTAGGGGATGGCACCGGTCGATTCAATAATCGCGCATACCGCCTGCATATTGTCATGCCCGCCGTTTTCGATGGCCCTGCGGATCAGTCTCGCCTGGCTGGCAGTGCCCTTGTGAATGGCGTGGATCAGCGGCAGGGTCGGTTTGCCCTCGGCCAGATCGTCACCCACGTTTTTGCCGGTATCTTCGGGGGAGGCGCTGTAATCGAGTACATCATCGATCAGCTGGAAGGCGATACCGAGATGCAGTCCGTAGCAGGCCAGCGCGCTTTCCATGGCGTCGGATTGGTTGCCCAGTACGGCGCCAATGCGGGCGGCGGCCTCGAACAGGCGCGCGGTCTTGCGACTGATCACATCCATGTAGCGGATCTCGGTGGTGTCCGCATCACGGCAGTTGAGCAGTTGCAATACCTCGCCCTCGGCTATGGTGTTCGTCGTATGTGACATGATCTCCATGATGCGCATGTCATTGGCGTCCACCATCATTTCAAAGGCGCGGGAATAGAGGAAATCACCAACCAGTACGCTGGCCTCGTTGCCCCACAAGGCATTCGCGGTCATATTGCCACGCCGCAGCTGGGAGGAATCCACGACATCATCGTGCAGCAGTGTGGCCGTATGGATGAATTCGATAACGGCCGCCAGATTGATGTGCTGGTCGCCCCGGTACTCGCAGGCGTTGGCGGACAGCAGCACCAGCAGCGGGCGCAGACGCTTGCCGCCGCTGTTGATGATGTAGTGCGACAACTGGTTGATCAGCGCCACGTCACTGTGCAGGCTGCTGCGAATCAGGTCATTGACCCGCTCCAGGTCGTCGGCCACGATCACCCTGAGCCCGGCAATATCGCATGCAGAAGATTGTTTTTTAACTAGTTTTAGCATGAGTCCCTGGATTCTCTGTGGCCTGGCCGGCCACCTGGTCGGCGCGGAAACCGAACGCCAAGTCTAACGTTGTTGGCCAGGCAGTACCAGATGCTAGTTGATTGACCTGTCAGTGCGCAATCATTAGAATGAGCGGCCTTTTTCATGATGCAGACGTTGTTCCGGAGTTGCTGAAATGTATGCGGTAATCAAAACTGGCGGTAAACAGTATCGCGTTTCGCAGGGTGACACCCTGCGCCTGGAAACACTGAACGGCAGCGCCGGTGACTCCATCGAATTCGACCAGGTGCTGATGGTTGGTGAAGGCGCCGATGTGAAAATCGGCACGCCCTTCGTCGGCGGCAGCAAGGTTACTGCCACCATCAAGTCACAGGGTCGCGGCAGGAAGGTCGAGATCATCAAGTTCCGTCGACGCAAGCACCACATGAAGCGCATGGGGCACCGCCAGAACTACACCGAGGTCGAAATTACCGGCATCTCCGGATAATTCCCTGTAAGAGGACTATACCAATGGCACATAAAAAGGCAGGCGGCAGTACCCGTAACGGCCGTGATTCGGAATCGAAACGCCTCGGCGTGAAGCGCTTCGGTGGTCAGACGGTACTGGCAGGCAATATCCTCGTGCGTCAGCGTGGTACACGTTTTCATCCGGGCAAGAACGTCGGGATCGGCCGCGATCACACGCTGTTCGCAACCAGCGACGGCGTCGTGCGCTTTGTCCAGCGAGGCACGAAGAAACGCACCTTCATCGAGATCGATGCCGGGTGAACGACGCCGGGATGAAACAATCAAGCCCCGCCCAGTGCGGGGCTTTTTGCTTGCATGGATGCGGATAGCGCCGTTACTCACTTTGCCTGCCCCGCGGGACCCGGTTTGCACTGTCCGGGACCGGACATGTACCGCACGGCCGGGTTATGATTGCAGTGTCGGAAACAGTCCGGTGCGGGATGCGTCGTCTGTTGATCAGGTCAGGAAGGATGCCGGTTGGCAGCATGAAATTCATTGATGAGGCAGAAATTGAAGTACGTGCCGGCGATGGAGGCAACGGCTGCATCAGCTTCCGGCGTGAGAAGTACATTCCCATGGGTGGGCCGGACGGCGGTGATGGTGGTGACGGCGGCAGCGTGCTGCTGGAAGCGGACAGCGGCATCAACACGCTGATCGATTTCCGGCATCAGCGCAAGTTCACAGCCGGGCGTGGTGAAAATGGCCGGGGGAACAATTGCCGGGGCAGGTCCGGGGAGCATCTCATCATCAAGGTGCCGGTCGGCACCATCGTCCACGAGGCCGAGACCGGCGAACTGCTTGGTGACCTGGTGCGCCATGGGCAACGCCTGGTGGCTGCACGTGGCGGCTTCCACGGTCTTGGCAATGTCCGTTTCAAGAGTTCCACAAACCGCGCACCGCGCCAGTCGAAGCCGGGTACGCCGGGCGAGAAACGCCTGTTGCATCTGGAACTGAAGCTGCTGGCGGATGTCGGTCTGCTCGGGATGCCGAATGCAGGCAAGTCAACGCTTATCTCGGCGGTGTCGTCTGCCCGGCCGAAGATTGCTGACTACCCCTTCACAACCGTGCAACCGGGTCTAGGCGTGGTCGAGTTCCCATCCCACCGCAGCTTCGTGATGGCGGATGTGCCCGGGCTGATCAAGGGTGCCGCGCAGGGGGCCGGGCTGGGTATCCAGTTTCTCAGGCACCTGTCACGGACGCGTCTGTTATTGCACCTCGTGGATATGGGACCGCTGGGCCATCCCGTGGCGGACGTGACGACGATTCTGGAGGAACTGCGGGCATTCAGCAGCAAGCTGTCCGCCAGGGAACGCTGGCTGGTGCTCAACAAGATCGACCTGTTGCCCGCAGAAGAGCGTGCGTCACGCTGTCGTGCCGTGGTGGATGCCCTGCACTGGACAGGGCCGGTCTACACGATCTCGGCCCTGAATCGTATTGGCACCGGGGAACTGGTCTACGCGGTTATGCATTACCTGGAGAAACTTCCACCGTCAGACACAGCAACGGAGGAATGATGCGCCGGCCGCGGGACTTGTTCATGCTTGTACAGGCGTTTAAAACATAACAATATCGGTTGCAGCTTCTTGCATTGTTCACAGTTGTGGCGGGTTTATGTCTGAGAAAAGGAATCCCGGCTCGTGCCGGCGCTGGGTCGTCAAGATCGGCAGCTCCCTGCTGACCAACGACGGGCAGGGGCTGGCGGTTGCGGCGATCAGCGGCTGGGTCGAGCAGATAGCCCGGCTGAGGCAGGACGGGCGTCAAATTCTGCTGGTGTCGTCCGGCGCCGTCGCGGAGGGTATGACACGCCTTGGCTGGAAACGCCGCCCGCACGCCCTGCACGAGCTGCAGGCGGCGGCGGCCGTCGGCCAGATGGGCCTTATCCAGGCCTATGAATCACGCTTCCAGCAGTTCGGCCTGCATACGGCACAGGTATTGCTCACGCACGAGGATCTTGCGGACCGGCAACGCTACCTGAATGCACGCAGTACCATGCGTACCCTGCTGGGTCTCGGTGTGATCCCGGTGGTCAACGAAAACGACACCGTTACCACGGAGGAAATCCGCTTCGGCGACAATGATACGCTGGCTGCACTGGTCGCGAATCTTATCGAGGCTGACCTGCTGATTTTCCTGACCGACCAGGGCGGGATGTACGAGGGAGACCCGCGTCAGCATCCGGATGCGCGCCTGATCGCCGAGGCTGATGCGGGAGATCCAAAACTCGAATCCATGGCATCCGCCAGCGGCGGGGCGCTGGGGCGCGGTGGCATGCTGACCAAGGTCAGGGCAGCCCGGCGCGCGGCCCGCTCCGGCACCATGACCCTGATCGCACCGGGGCGGGAGCCGGATATCCTGCAACGCATCGCGGATAACGAATCGCTCGGTACCCGGCTGTACCCGTCAAGCGCGCCGCTGGCGGCGCGTAAACAATGGCTAGCCGGACAGCTCCAGGTGCGTGGCCGTCTGCAGCTCGATGCCGGGGCAACACGGGTGCTGTGCGGCGCAGGCCGGAGTCTGCTGCCGGTTGGCGTGGTAGGCATCGAAGGTGACTTTGACCGCGGTGACCTGGTGTCCTGTATCGGGGATGAGGGCAGGGAAATTGCCCGCGGGCTGGTGAACTACAGTGCGGCCGAATCGCGGCAGATCATCGGCAAGCCGAGTAACCACATCGAAGCGGCACTGGGTTATGTCGATGAGCCGGAGCTGATTCACCGCGACAACCTGGTACTAACGACCTGACGGGTCAAAAAAAAGCCGGTCATTGACCGGCTCTTTATCATGCATGCTGTCCCGCGATCAGAGCGTGCGAATATGCTGGTTCAGGCGACTCTTGTGGCGGGCGGCCTTGTTGGCATGGATCAGCCCCTTACCGGCGGTACTGTCGATGACCGGTACGGCAGCGGTGTAGGCCTGCACGGCGGCATCGCGATCGCCGGCCTTGACGGCGGCGAGAACTTTTTTGATCGAGGTGCGCATCCTGGAACGCTGGCTGGCGTTGAGTTGCCGGTTTGATTCGGCCTGGCGTGCGCGCTTGATGGCTTGTGCTGAGTTTGCCAAGGGACTGCTCCTGCAAATCGGGTCGTTCGGAAGACGGCGTACTATGCGGATTCAGTCCGGATTTGTCAATGTTAGCGGTTGAAACAGCAGGACAATCCACACCGGTCGCGCTTCCCGGGCGCGTCCTGCCGGCGTCCGGGGAATCCGCCCAGGGTCTGCTGGCAGGGTAGTAAGTTATTGTTTTTCAAGTATACTTCACGGCTGTTTTTTTATATATGCACGCGTGCATCCGCAGCAGCCAGTCCGGATTGAACAGATGAGCGGCAAGTTACTGAAAAGTACTGCAATTGTTGGTGGCATGACGCTGCTCTCGCGGGTGCTCGGACTGGTGCGCGACATGGTGCTGGCACGGCTGTTCGGCGCCGATGCTGCCATGGACGCCTTCTTTGTCGCGTTCAAGATCCCCAATTTTCTGCGCCGCCTGTTTGCCGAGGGCGCCTTTGCGCAGGCCTTCGTGCCGGTCATTTCTGAGTACCGCGAGACTCAGCCGGCAGAGGCGGTACAGACTCTGGTCAATCGCGTGGCCGGTACCCTGCTGGGGATACTGTCGCTCCTGACCGTTGTGGGTGTACTGGCCAGCCCGGTGCTGGTGATGATATTCGCGCCCGGCTTCCTGCACCGCAACCCGGCGCAGTTCGACCTGGCCGCACGGCTGCTGAGCATGACGTTTCCTTACCTGCTGTTTGTCTCGCTGGTGGCCTTCGCCGCGGGCATCCTGAATACCTTCGGCCGTTTCGCGGCGGCCTCCTTCGTGCCTGTCTGGCTCAACGTCGTGCTCATCGGGGCGGCCGTGGTGGTCTCCCCGCGCCTCGATCAGCCCGTGTTCGCACTGGCCGGCGGCGTGTTCGTCGCCGGTGTGGTGCAGGTACTGTTCCTGCTGCCGTCACTCAAGCGGCTGGAACTCTTGCCCCGGCCGCAGTGGGGGCCGCGCGATGCGGGTGTGCGCCGCATCATGAAGCTGATGCTGCCGGGCATCCTCGGTTCGTCGGTCGCTCAGGTCAACCTGTTGCTGGATACCCTGATCGCCTCGTTCCTCGTGACCGGCAGTGTCAGCTGGTTGTATTACTCCGACCGGCTGGTCGAATTTCCGCTGGGTGTGTTCGCCATCGCGCTCTCGACCGTGATCCTGCCCAGTCTCTCGCGCAGCCATGCCAACGGTTCGCGCGATGAATTTTCGCGCACCCTTGACTGGGGGCTGCGCATGGTCCTGCTGGTCGGTGTGCCTGCCACCATCGGGCTGATGCTGCTGGCACGGCCGTTGATCGCGACGTTGTTCAATTACGGGGATTTCGGCGTCAGGGACGTCGAGATGGCCGGGTTGAGCCTCATGGCCTATACCTTCGGCCTGCCGGGTTTCATGCTGGTCAAGGTGCTCACGCCCGCGTTTTACTCGCGCAAGGATGTCCGCACACCCGTGCGTATTGCCGTGATTGCGATGTTCACCAACATGCTGTTGAACATCTCGCTGGCGGTACCCATGGTCATGCTGGGCATCCCCGGCCCGCATGCCGGCCTGGCACTGGCAACGTCGCTGGCGGCCTGGGTCAACGCGGGCCTGCTGTATCACACGCTCCGCAAGCGGCAGGTGTTTACGCCGCGGGACGGCTGGGTGCACCTGTCCATGCAGCTGGCACTGGCAGGGACTGTGCTGGCCGTGCTGCTGGGCTGGGGTGTGCCGGCCCTCGCATCCTGGCTGCAATGGAGTGCCGGCGAGCGCGTCTGGCACCTGACGCTCTGGGTGCTGGCCGGTGCGATTGCATACCTGCTGGCGCTGCGGCTTGCCGGGGTGCAACTGACGAACCTCTGGCAATACGAACAGCATGACAACTAGCGGCGCGGCTCGAATGGAACTGGTTCGCGGCCTGTACAATCTGCGACCCGGGCAGCGCGGGTGTGTAGCCACCATCGGCAATTTTGACGGTGTGCACCGCGGGCACCAGGCGGTGCTCGAACAGTTGCGTCAGCAGGCCGCGGTCATGCAACTGCCGGCCGCGCTGATTACCTTTGAACCGCTGCCGCGCGAATTCTTCATGCCGCAGACCGCGCCGCCGCGCCTGACCCGGTTGCGGGAGAAATTGCTGGCGCTGCGACACTACGGGGTCGAGCGTGTCGTATGCCTGCGATTTGACAGGTGGCTTGCCGGCCTGTCACCCGACGTATTCATACGGGAGATCCTGGTCGACGGCATGGGTGTAAAGTACCTGGTGGTCGGTGATGACTTCCGCTTTGGTGAGCACCGCGCGGGTAATTTCGCCACCCTCCAGGCCGCCGGTACGCAGCATGGTTTCGAGGTAGCCAGCATGCGTACCTACTGTGTCGGCGACGACCGGGTCAGCAGCACCCGCGTGCGCGAGGCGCTGATACACGGGGATCTGCTGACGGCGTCGATCCTGCTCGGACGGCCTTATGCCATGAGTGGCCGCGTTGCGCACGGTGACAAGCGCGGGCGCTCGATAGGATTTCCGACCGCCAATGTCTACCTGCACCGTGCCAGCTCGCCGGTGGCGGGTGTATTTGCCGTCGAGGTCGCGGGTATCGATGACGCGCCCGTGACCGGTGTCGCCAATGTCGGCTGCCGGCCCACATTCGACGGCACCCGTTCGTTGCTGGAGGTGCACATGTTCGATTTCGACGCCGACATCTACGGGAAATACGTACAGGTCAGCTTTCTCAGGAAACTGCGCGAGGAACGTCACTTCGACTCCCTCGATGCCCTGCGTGAACAGATTCGATGCGACGCCAGCCAGGCGCGGGAATTTTTTCGTCGCTGATGCGCCGTGCGCGGGCCACTGTCAGCGGTACCGTTCCGGCCTGGCTGGACCGGTACCGAATCGGTGAGATTTGGTAGAATCGTGAATCCGCGTCTTCAAACGGTATTAAACAATGTGTTAATGGGTTATAACTCGACGCCTTGTGTGTCCTGTCGGTGTGTGTGATGTCTGATTACAAAAATACCCTCAACCTTCCCAGCACGGCTTTTCCGATGAAGGGCAATCTGCCGCAGCGCGAGCCGGAAATGCTCAGGCACTGGGAGAACATGGATCTCTATGGCAGGTTGCGTGCCGCCGCGGCAGGACGCCCGAAATTTACGCTGCACGACGGGCCACCCTATGCCAATGGCGAAATTCATATCGGGCATGCCGTCAACAAGGTGCTGAAGGACATCATCGTCAAGAGCAGGACACTGGATGGTTATGACGCCCCCTATGTGCCGGGCTGGGACTGTCACGGCCTGCCGATTGAACTGAATGTCGAGAAGAAGGTCGGCAAGGCCGGTGTGAAGGTCGATGCAGGCACCTTCAGGAAGGCCTGCCGCGAATACGCCGGCAGGCAGATGGATACGCAGCGCAGGGATTTCATCCGCCTCGGTGTTTTCGGTGACTGGGAACGATCCCTACCTCACCATGGATTACCTGTTCGAGGCGGACATCATCCGTGCGCTGGGGCAGATCATCGCCAACGGTCATTTGCACAAGGGTGTCAAGCCGGTGCACTGGTGCACCGATTGCCAGTCCGCGCTGGCCGAGGCCGAGGTGGAATACGAGGACAAGGATTCTCCCGCCATCGACGTGCGCTTCCGGGTGCTGAACGAGGCCGGGCTGATCGCCAGTTGCCACCATGTCGACGGACATGTCGGGGACGGGCCGCTCTCGATGGTGATCTGGACCACCACGCCGTGGACGCTGCCGGCCAACATGGCCGTGGCACTGAACCCGCAACTCGATTACGCCGTGGTACAGTGCGACATCGGCAAGGGCAGGGAGCGACTGATCATCGCCGAGGCGCTGCTGAAGGATGCCATGCTGCGCTTTGGCGCCGACCGCTACCAGGTGGTGGCGTATTGCAAGGGCAGCGATCTGGAGGGGCAGCGCCTGGCGCACCCGTTCTACACGCGCGAGGTACCGGTCATCCTGGGCGATCACGTGACCACAGATGCCGGTACCGGTGCGGTGCACACGGCACCCGGACACGGCCAGGACGACTACGTCGTCGGCAGCCGCTACCAGCTCGAGGTGTACAACCCGGTCGGCAGTAACGGCTGCTTCCTGCCGGATACCGAACTGTTCGCGGGCGAGCACGTGTTTGCCGCCAACTCGCATGTCATCGAGGTACTGAAGGGCAAGGGCACGCTGGTGCACGAAGAAATGCTGCGCCACAGCTACCCGCATTGCTGGCGTCACAAGACGCCGATCATCTTTCGTGCCACGCCGCAGTGGTTCATCAGCATGGAGCAGGGCGACCTGCGCATGGCAGCGCTGGCGGCCATCGAGCGGGTGCGCTGGTTGCCGGAGTGGGGCAAGGCGCGCATCCAGGGCATGGTCGCCAGCCGGCCTGACTGGTGCGTGTCGCGGCAGCGCACCTGGGGTGTGCCGATCACCCTGTTCGTGCATAAACAGACCGGTGCGTTGCACCCGGACACGGTACGCCTGATCGAAAGCGTGGCGCAGCGCGTCGAGGTAGCTGGTATCGATGCCTGGTTCGAACTGGACCCGGCCGACCTGCTGGGGAGTGAGGCCACCGGGTACGAAAAGGTTACCGACACGCTGGATGTGTGGTTCGACTCCGGCGTCACACACTACGCGGTGCTGGAACGGCGCGCCGGGCTGGCTGTGCCGGCCGATCTCTACCTGGAGGGTTCCGACCAGCACCGCGGCTGGTTCCAGTCCTCGTTGCTGACTTCTGTCGCCATGCGCGGCAGCGCACCCTACCGGACCGTGCTGACGCACGGTTTCACGGTGGATGCCCGGGGCCAGAAGATGTCCAAGTCGCGCGGCAACGTGATGGCGCCGCAGAAGATCGTCAACTCGCTCGGTGCCGACATCCTGCGCCTGTGGGTCGCGGCGACCGATTATCGCGGCGAGATGTATGTGTCGGATGAGATCCTCAGGCGCATCGCCGATGCCTACCGGCGCCTGCGCAACACCTCGCGCTTCCTGCTGGCCAACCTCAACGGCTTCGACCCGGACAGCAACCTGCTCGATCCGGAGCAGATGCTGTGCCTCGACCGCTGGGCCCTCGAGCGCACCCGGAAACTGCAGGAACAGGTGCGACTGGCGTATGAAAGCTACGAATTTCACCGGATCTACCAGCTGGCGCACAATTTCTGCGCGGTCGATATGAGCAGCTTCTACCTCGACATCATCAAGGACCGTCAGTACACCACGCAGGCCGACAGTATCCCGCGACGCTCGGCACAGACCGCGCTGTATCACGTGGTGGAGGCCCTGGTGCGCTGGCTGGCACCGATCCTGAGTTTTACCGCCGAGGAAATCTGGCAGCAATTGCCGGGTAGCCGCGCGGAATCCGTGTTCCTGTCCACCTGGTATGAGCTGCCGCCGGCGTTCTATACCGAGGGCGAGATCCTGCAGCGCATGGGTACGGATTTCTGGGAGCGTATCATCGAGGTGCGTGAAGCGGTCAGCAAGGAACTGGAAAAGCTGCGCATGGCGGGTGACATCGGCTCGCCGCTGGATGCCGAGGTGGACCTGTACGCCGACGAGCAGACGCGCGTGCTGCTGAGTGCTATCGAGGACGAGCTGCGTTTCGTGCTGATTACCTCCTATGCACGCGTGCAGGCACTGGAGGATGCGCCGGAGACTGCCATCGAGGCGAATGTCGCGGGACTGACCTTCCGCATCCGGGTGGCCGCCTCGCAATACAGGAAATGCATCCGCTGCTGGCACCATCGCGAGGACGTTGGATCGAACGCACGACACCCTGATCTTTGCGGGCGCTGTGTCGAAAACGTGGACGGTGACGGCGAACGGCGTCGTTTCGCCTGAGCGCCGGGGGACGCGTCTTGAAGTGGTTGTGGGTTGCCGCTGTGGTGCTGCTGCTGGATCAGGGCAGCAAGCGGTTCGCTGACGACGCCATGGCGCTGCATGTTCCTGTCAGGCTGCTGCCGTCACTGGCCCTGACCAAGGCCTACAATACGGGGGCGGCGTTCAGTTTTCTCGGCGATGCATCGGGCTGGCAGCGCTGGTTCTTCAGCGCGCTGGCGGTGGTGGTCTGCGGCATACTGTTCGCCTGGCTGCGGCGCCTGTCCGCGGCCGAGTGGCGTACGGCGCTGGGGCTGTCCCTGATTCTGGGGGGTGCGGTCGGCAACCTGATCGATCGGGTCATTCACGGATATGTCATCGATTTTATCGATGTCTACTACCAGGCCTGGCACTTTCCGACCTTCAACGTCGCCGATTCGGCCATCTCGGCCGGCGCCGCACTGCTGTTGCTGGATGTCCTGCTTGGCCGCGGCGGCACTACAGCCGCACGATGAAGTATAACGTCAGCCCCGGCAGCACGGTTACCCTGCACCTGTCACTGACACTGGAAGACGGCACGGTCGCGGAGTCCACCTTTGACGGCGAACCGTTCACCTTTACCCTGGGCGGGGGCGTACTGGCGCGCGGCCTGGAACTGGCACTGTACGGCCTGTATCCGGGCGACACGCAGCGACTTGAACTGACGCCGGAGCAGTCCTTCGGCCGCCGTGACCCGGCCAATATTCACCGCCTGCCACGCGCGGTATTCATGCAGGACATGCACATCGAGCCGGGCGTGATCGTCGGCTTCGAGACCGCGGACGGCGACGAGGTCGGCGGCGCCGTGCTGGCGCTGGACGGGGATTCGGTCGAGGTGGATTTCAATCACCCGCTGGCGGGCCACGTGATCACCCTCGATGTGGAGATCATCGATGTCGTCCCGCCTGCGGACGGGGAGACGCCGTAACAATCTCGCGCCGTGATACATCGGTGCGATGAATACCGGTGGTGTCCAGGATATAACGCACAAGCGAGATTGTCGCTTTATCCCAAATGCGCCGTTCCGGCCGGGTGAGCTTGCCGGCAGACAAGGTCCGGGATTGCCGGCAGGAACATCGGATATCGCAAGCTGCGCTGCTAATCAGACACGGGCGGTATTTGACAGGCTGGCAACTGCCATGAGCAGCCGGTGGCTAGAACCTATCCCAAATGCCCCTCGGCCGCCAATGCGGTGTTGTGGACCCTGCTGCGGTGCTCATTTACGCGAGTAAACTGCGCTCCTCGCAGGGTCCACGTCTGGCCTTGACGACCGATTCGCTATTTTGGGATAGGTTCTAGCCCGGTTCTGTCTCAACTCCATTCCGTTTCTTCAGAAAAGCGCCCATGGGCTTGTCGAGCTTTTCGATGTGAACCATTGCCCAGCCCTTGAGGTCAAGTACGATGGCGAAGGAAAGCAGGAGCTCGCCATTCTGAAAATCCGCTGCAAGACGCTCCAGATGCTGCATGAGCTT
This sequence comes from uncultured Gammaproteobacteria bacterium, assembly GCA_963803275.1. Lineage (GTDB taxonomy): Bacteria > Pseudomonadota > Gammaproteobacteria > UBA9214 > UBA9214 > UBA9214. Next base: position 151,699 of record CAWDLS010000003.1, read on the forward strand.
GTCGTGTTCTGCTTTGTGAGCCTCGTATCCCGGATAGCCGAATAGCGACATCAACCGCTCTTCAGAGGAAAAGTGGATCCGTGTGTCTGTCAGCAACTGCGACAGGAGCCCGCCCAGGGTTGCCCGGTCTGTGCCCTGCAGCATGGTCTCATGAAGCCGGTTAACCAGCCTTATCAACGCCTCGTGCTGGGAATCAATTTCCGGAATATTCAGCTTTAAGTTATTATCCAGTTTGATAAGTTCCATGATGAACTCCACCTTCGCCTGCAGTATATGGGTGATTATATCAAACAGTCCCCGGCGCGATACACTTTCCCGGCAGAACCGGCGGGCGATTGTCCTGTCTCTTCATTTTCATATCTGTGTCAGGGTCGTACGGGTACAGGTCCGGACCGCCGCAATTTTGCTTGCGCCTGACTGAATGTCAACATCGCTGTGTTCGCCGGACGGCAGGCCACGACCCAGTCAGTACATTAAATGGCTATGGACTTGAAATAGTCTATATTCCAGTTAGTGCAGGGCCCGGGACAGGAGGCGGCGGTTGGGCGGCGAATCCTGCTGTGCTGGGCACCTGATAACCATCGCGCAACATCGGCCTGACTGTTGCTCGGTGAAATATCCACCATTCCGGGGGAGTGATATGGCCGTCACGAACAGCCAGTCTGGAACGAATGTACATGAAGTAGCCGAGGGGATTTATCGCATCAGTACACCGGTAGCATTTGAAGGTGGTGTGAAGTTCTCGTTCAACCAGTATCTCATTGCTGATGATGAACCCCTGTTATTCCACACCGGACCCAGAAAGATGTTTCCTCTCGTACGTGAAGCAGTGGCGAGCGTACTGCCGGTCGAGGGGCTGAGACACATTGCCTTTTCCCATGTGGAGGCGGATGAATGCGGCTCGCTCAATGACTGGCTTGCTGCAGCGCCGCGATCCATGCCACTCTGCGGTACGATTGCCGCCATGGTGTCGATCGGGGACCTTGCAGACCGGGCTCCCCGCGCCCTCGCGGACGGTGAGGCGCTCTCCCTGGGCAAACACCGCGTGCGCTGGTTCGACACGCCGCATCTGCCGCATGCATGGGACTGCGGTTTCCTGACCGAGGAACAAACCCGGACCTTTCTGTGCGGGGATCTGTTCACACAGGGCGGCTCCGCTCTTCCGCCCGTCACGGAATCCGATATTCTCGAGCCTAGCGAAGCCTTCCGGCAGAGAATGGATTATTTCTCGTACACGAAAAACTCGCGTGCAATGCTTGAGCGGCTGGCCGCCACTGAACCAGCAACGCTTGCCTGCATGCACGGCAGCGCGTGGAGTGGCGATGGAGCAAAACTGCTCAGGGCCCTGGCCGATTCGCTGGCTTCCTGATGCCTGTCCAGATTCACGCAAGAAGCAGCAATCGCGTCTGACCCCGTTTATCGACTTGCCGTACCCCTGATTACCCGGAAACAGACCCGTTCGCCGGCAAGACGGACAGCGGGCTGGATTATTCACTGATACGCACAGTGCCGGCCAACCGGCCGGTGTTTACTGCGTTTTCACAGCAGCCTGGCCTGCCGGGCTGAAGCCTGACAGCGGGTGGGAATAAACGGAAAGCGGGGAACAGTCGGGTGAGGGCGGTCCGATTCAGCAAGAATTTGCAGCGTACAGCGTGAAATGCGGGAGACGCGGTATTCATGCGGCAACAGTGGTTTCAACGATTGAACAGCAGCTAAATCGGTCGTCGAAATTCGATGTCCGAATAACACACCTGCGCTATCGAGATGATTGATTTTACTGTCAGCAGTTGCAATTACCGATATGTTGACAATGTTTTGAAACTAAATGGCCTGACCACAGCACAATCAATGCGACTGCCACAGCCGCTCTCACTCGCGCATCACTTTCACGGGGATATTAAATTCTCGCCGCGGTTGCCGGGTCAACAGCGTTGTGAACGCCTTATTCACCGCGCAGGACGATTGCCAATGTGACTCTGTTCGCCATTGATGAAACCGGATTTGAGCAGCAACCATCATTGAAGGGCTAACCGGGAAACGCATCTTCAAATGGAACCCTGCTGGCTTGCTTTGAAGACACGTTGATCCGTTGAATAAAGACGAGCCGACGCATCACTGTGCGGACTCGTCTGTATTACTGGCCGTGTTACCTGCTACTGGCAGGTGCGTCTGGCTGTGCAGGTGCTGCCGCCGGAGGTGCGTAACCGTACGATGCACCATAGGCGCCCGGATAACCGCCATAGCCGGGACCGCCCCCGCCGCCATAACCGGGATAGCCACCATAGCCGGGTCCAGGCCCGCCACCGTAACCATAACCCGGATAGCCGCCGCCATAGCCATAACCAGAGCCACTACCACGCCCGTAACTATTGCCATGGCCGCCTCCGCTCATATTGAAGTTGAAATCACCGGAGCCGTCGCCGGAGCTGTCACCCCAGCCGTCACCTCCGCCGTTATTGCCCCATGGGCCCCAGGCCTGAGCTGTCGTGAAAGGTATCGCCATGGCGCCGGCAATGGCGGTGGCACCCAATACTTTAATCAGTTTATTCATGTGTTCTACCCTGTCATTCTGTTTCGTATCAAGAATATATGGCAACACTCTTCATCTCGAGACTTGTCATCCCTCGACGGAGGGAGGTCCCCCTGGCTGATTCAGTAATCAAACGCAATCCGTCGGGATTATCCTAATCGCATCAGCCATGGATTTCTGTTCGGCAGGGTACATATGACGCAAGGGTGTCCCAATTAAATACCCGGATACAGGCGCAACCACCGCGAACAGAGCTGTCATGGCTCGTGATTGTAATCGCATCACGAGTTGTTGCGTTGATGATCAAACGACAAACCAGGAATACACCCCGACACAATCGGGAGATATCAGATTATGATGCGCTTCGCTTGCTCTCCCGCCCCTCATGGTGAGCGATGAGCCCGAGTGGCATGGCATGGATCACTAGCTGTACATTACCGCCTGTCTCAGTGCACGGGGCAGCCTATAGCAGCTGTGGCCGGTAACAGGCCGCTGGACACTACCGATGGCTGATAGACAGCGGTGTCGGAAAGGAACGAACTTTCGATTCGTGCATGTGTTTGCAGACCCCACTCATTTACGAAGCAAAAACATGAAACGCGAACTGGAAGGGTCGCGGGCATGAACAAAAACACACTTGTCATCAGAACATTACACGTTTATATGCGTGCGGGTGCGGTTGTGGCATGAATGATGCCTATGGATAAGTGCACTTCGGCTGTCGTCTTGTCGGAGTGTAAACCTTAACGTAATGCAGGCAACCATTCAGGAGAAACACTATGAGCGACATTCTTATCCATGATCTGAACGCTTCCAGGACGCTTGATGCGAGCTCAATGACCGAGATTCGCGGTGCAAGGTGGAAGAGGAACGGCGTTATCCCCGGATACACGGCACCGACCGTCTATTACGACGACGGCATCAATGTGCACACCAGCGATCCGGCAACCAGCAACGTCGAGTACGATTCCCCTTTCACTCCCATCCCGTTGTAGACGTGATTGGGTTCGGAGGATTTCCAGGCGCTGAATGACCGGGCGACCATCGGTCGCCCGGTCATAACCTGGCAAGTACAGCGACCCGGTTGGCAATACCTGGGTTCACACTACCCGTGTATATCTGGCGGGAATTTTTTTATGAAAGTATGATCGCAGCGATATGCCGCTGCCTGCCTGTTCGGCGGTGGTCCGTCGGGGCTGATCGGCGTGGACCGTTGTCTACGGCGTTGAGGCTTTGGTGATTCGTACGCTCTGGTGTTTTTTTGAGGGAGTGACGGGGAGACTTCCCCTTCATGATATCAGTATATTGACTGGAATCGACATCCTCAGTCTGTCAAGTTCGGGCTGCTGCACAGGTTGCCTGTCATGTATTGCCTGCAGATTTTCAACTCCACTCCTGGAATGGCTGCATGCATCCCGTGCGCGGCAGGGTTGTGCGTTGCCGTTTGCTTAGGCCTATAATTCAGCAGTCAGCCTAACCGGGTAACCCATGAAGATCCTGCTTGCGAACCCCCGCGGTTTCTGTGCCGGTGTCGATCGCGCCATCGAGATCGTCGAACGCGCACTGGAACTGTTCGGCGCACCGATCTACGTGCGCCACGAAGTGGTGCACAACCGTCACGTGGTCGAGGGCCTGCGCGCGCGCGGCACGGTGTTTGTCGACGAGCTCGACGAGGTGCCGGATGGCGGAACGGTGATCTACAGTGCGCACGGCGTGTCGCTGGCCGTGCACGAGGAGGGTCGCCGGCGCGGGCTGCGCGTGTTCGACGCCACCTGTCCACTGGTGACCAAGGTACACCTCGAGGTCAGCCGCCATGCCGAGGCCGGACGTGAATGCATACTCATCGGTCACAAGGGGCATCCCGAGGTGGAAGGCACCACGGGGCAATACGTGACCGCGCACGGTGGTGCGATGTATCTGGTCGAGACACCGGCGGATGTGCAGGCATTACGGGTGGCGCGCCCGGACAACCTGGCCTTCGTGACCCAGACCACGCTGTCCGTTGACGATACCGAGCGGGTGATCGCTGCGCTCAGAGAGCGCTTTCCCGCGATCCAGGGGCCGCGCAAGGACGACATCTGCTACGCCACCCAGAACCGGCAGGACGCGGTCAAGAGCCTGGCGGCCCGTTGTGACGTGATGCTGGTGGTCGGTTCGCCGAACAGTTCCAATTCCAACCGCCTGCGTGAACTGGCCGCGAACCAGGGTATACCCGCCTACCTGATCGATGAGGCGCAGCAGATACAGCCGGCATGGCTGGCCGGCAAACAATCCATCGGGGTGACCGCCGGTGCGTCCGCGCCGGAAGCGATCGTCACCGGTGTCGTGGAGCAGTTACGCGACTGGGGCGCCGAGCGGGTCGAGGAGGCCGCCGGCAGGAAAGAGCCGGTGACCTTTTCACTGCCGGCCGAGCTGAAGCGCGACTAGCAACGGTACGACCTGTAATCCTGTTACCGATACGACCAGGTAATGATCACGGAAGCCATGGAAACATACAAATAACTTCCATGAAATTTCCGATGTGTCGTCATACCGGGCGCAGCGTGGATCCGGAATGGTGGAATAATCCAGCGGTGCATCAGGCATCAGATTCAGCTGTCTGACGTGTTCAACTGCCCGGCAACCGGATTGATAAAACCTTCCGTGCCCTTCCGTGGGTTCCATGGCGATTGTCAGGGAACGTCTGTTTCACTCATCGCGATGACGTGTCGATCAGGCATTCCCGGGCAGGCTTTCGTGTCATTCCGTGTATGTGCCGTGGCCATTGTTGTCGCGGGCTGGCCGGGCCGGCATCAGCGCCAGCAGCGGTCGTAGTACGCGGCGTTGCTCACCGAGCGGACACCCAGTGAGGTCAGCATGAAGCGGCCGCAGTGGTCCCGGTGCTGTTGTGCACGGCGGGTCGGCGTGGCGCTGATCGTGTAGCCGGTCGCCGACTGCGCATCGATGCGCAGCGCGTAATAACCGTGCGTGGTCCGGGCGGGAAAGAGGTCGTGCACCGATGGGCCCAGCGTCGCGCCCAGGTAGGTGCCGTGGTCCGCATAGTACCCTTCCAGGCGCGCGGCCAGTTCCAGCACGGCGCCCGTTCCTTCGGCACGCCGTGCCTGCCGGAGCTGTTCGGTGTATACGGGATAGCCGATGGCGGCCAGTATCCCGAGAATGGTGACCACGGCCAGCAGTTCGGGCAGGCTGAAGCCGGCGGAACGTGATCGGGGCCGGTCACCTGGGCGTTGCATCGCTACTGGCGCAGGTCGATCCAGCTGCGCCGGCCGTACGCAGGGTTCGGGCCGGGTGCCGTCGCGGCAGGCGTACCGGCATTGCGCGGTGCCTGCCCTGTACCGGTGGATTGCGTGGCCGGCAGCGGGGTCCACACGAAGACGCTCTGCACGGTACGCAGTGCACCACCCGGTGTCTGGCTGCGCGCAGTCACCAGGAATGCCTGCACCGTGCTATTGACCAGTGCGGCCGGTGCGTTGCGGCGTGCCGGGTGTTGGGTGAATGCGAGTTCCAGTCCGGCGTCCTGAATGATGTACTGGCCGGTGCCGTCATCCGCGTTGCCGTCGCCATCACTGTCGCTGCCGTCGCCATCGACATCGGGCAGCGACAGGTATGCGCTGGCGAAGCTCCACAGCCGGTCGGCAGGTTGCTGTATGCCAGCTGTCGCGGTGTCGAAATCGAGCGTGTCCTGCGGGTAATACTGATCGCCCGGTCGGTCGGGGCTGAACGGGTTGCCTTTCTGGCTGCGGATATCCGCCTCTGCCGCGGCCAGCACAAATTCCGCATTGCCAAGCGCCAGCGCCTGGAAACGGGCATTGCCCGCCATGCGGTTCTCCAGGCGGGACAGGTTCATGCCGAACGTGCCGAGCAGGGTCAGTATCAGCAGGAACACCAGTGCGGTGAGCAGGGCCGTGCCGGCGTGCCGGACGCCTCCGGGCGGACTGCCGACGCCATGCTGGTTCATGGCGGTGTGCTCCGGTTGCGCAGGGACACCGTGCCCGAGTACAGCTGGCGGCGGTAGCCATCGGCCGGTGCAAGTACGATGTTGCCGAGTCGGTAGCGGTTGCGGTTGGTGTAGCCTGTCTCCGGACACTCGGCACGCAGCAGGACCCAGAAGCGTACCGCGATCACCCGCTGCCAGGCGAGCAGGTCGCTGGCCGGCGGGGCATCGATATAGCGGTCGATGGAACCGTCGGTATTAGCGTCGATCCCGTACTGTACCTGCAGCTGTTCCACGCCGCGGGCGATCTCGGCGGCGACCAGTCTGCCGTTCGCCAGTGTCGTACGGTACAGCGAGGGAACGGCGTCTCTGCCCGCGCAACCGGAGACACTGCTGGCCGGCGTATGGATGTAGTAGGCACGTGCGACCAGCTCGGCGACGCGCGCCGGTGCGCCGGTCACGGGATACGCCGCCTGGTCCGCGCCCAAAAACAGCTTGCCCTCGAACACGGTGCTGCGCAGGTAGTACTGTCCCGGCTGAAAGGCCGGCGTCGTGACGCCTCCCACCACCCACGGTGCCATGTAGCGCACCACCAGGATGTCACCCGCGTGCGTGCCGCTTACCGGCAGGCAGGGATAGCCGCTGCGTGTGTCGTCCTTGCCAAACACCCCGTAACCCAGCATGCCCACCCAGTTGTGGCCCGTGCAGGTGCCATCATCCGCGGCGACCCGGCGGCCCTGCCCAAGGCCGGCCGGGGTGTCGTCCTCGATACGGCGCAAATCGGTGAGGCCGCCCCGGTAACCGGCACGACGCAGGTCCGTGGACAGGGTCTCCAGCAGGTAGCGGCCGTTTTCCTGCATGCGCGCGAGGGTGTCCTGCAACCGGTAGCCGTGTCGTGTCGCGATAAACACCCGGCCGATGCCGGCCAGCAGGACCAGGGTGATGGCCAGTGCGACCAGCAACTCGGCCAGGCTGAAGCCGAAACGCTGTCGTCCGCGGGCTGGCATCAGCGCATCACCAGGCGGAAGCAGCGCAAATCGGCCGCCGACCGGGGCGGGCAGTTGAAGCCGTGTATGACCGGATCACGTGCTGCATTCCACCACACCGTCACGATACGGGTGGTCCGGGCGGCGCTGCCCGTACAGGCACGGCAGCGTGTGATCTCGCCCTGCCCGTCGGGCAGCCGTGCCAGGCTGGCGCGCCAGTCGGTGAGATCGGTCAACGCCCGGCCGTTCGTCGTGGTGTGCCGGGGTGAGCGGCCGCGGGTAATTTCATACTGGCCGGCGGTCGTACCGGCCGGATTGGCACGCATGCGCTCGACCATATCGGCGGTCGCCTGCACGGCCCGTGTCTGCAGGTCGGCCATCTGGCTGGTACGCAAGCCGGTGATCTGCAAGGCGGCCAGACCGAGCAGACCGATCGACAGCACCAGCAGCGCAATCATTACCTCGAGCAGGGTGAAGCCGCCGTGCCGGGGCGTGATCCGTCGTGTGTATATCGGGGGTTGTCGCATTCCTGTGTACCATCTCGGAGCTTGTGGATGATACCGGCGGCGGGCAGGTGTACCGTGAACGCTACCGGGTTTTTGCTGTTTGCACGGGTGTTGTACAAACCTCGCGCCCCGCTGTCATCCCCGATAAGATAGACGGAGGAGTTTTTCCGACCAGTGGTGTCCCGGGCTGCCGGCGGCACGGTCAGCAGGCCGGTGGTGTCCGGCATGCCGTGAGTCCCTGACGACAGGCAGACAGGCAGTCAGCTGACGCGAGCACGCAGCAGGATCACGCAGGTGTAGAACGGGTGGCGATCGGCAGCAACGACAGCGTGGACTGTATTGTTACGGGCGGCGGTCTGATCGGGCTGCTGAGCGCATTGTATCTCTCGGAGGCAGGGCTTACGGTCGCCGTGCTGGAGCGTGGCGAACTGTGCCGGGAAGCGTCGTGGGCCGGCGGCGGCATACTGTCACCGCTCACCCCCTGGGACTACCCCGATGCCGTGTCCCGGCTGGTTGCCTGGAGTCAGCGGCAATACCCGCTGCTGGTCAATGCGCTGCAACAGCACACCGGCATCGATCCGGAATGGACCCAATCCGGCCTGCTGATGCTGGATACCACGCTGTCGGCGACTATCCGCGCATGGGCCGGGCGCCACGCGGCGAAGGTACGAATGCTGGATGTGCAGGCGGTGCATGCCACCGAGCCGGCACTGGCACAGACCACCACGTCTGCGCTGCTGTTGCCCGCCGTGGCACAGGTACGCAATCCACGTCTCTGCGCGGCATTGCGCGCGCGACTGGATCAACAGGGTGTGCGGCTGCACGAACACCGGGCGGTGCAACAGCTGATCGTCGAACGCGGCCACATCCGCGGTGTGGAGACCACACGGGGCAGGGTGGTCGCGGACCGGGTGGTGATCGCCGGCGGGGCATGGAGTGCGGAACTCTTGCGCGGGACGGGGACGGTGTTGCCGGTGACACCGGTACGCGGACAGATGATCCTGTTCGAGACGCGTCCGGAACTGTTGCGGCATATCGTACTGTCACGCGGCTACTACCTGATCCCGCGCCGGGACGGGCTGGTGCTGGCCGGCAGTACGCTGGAATACACCGGCTTCAACAAGGAGACGACCCAGCAGGGGCGCGAGCTGCTGACCGCACAGGCCGTCAGGATGGCGCCCGCACTGGCAGGCTATTCCCTGATCCGGCACTGGGCCGGCCTGCGGCCCGGCACACCGGATGGCATTCCTATCATCTGTGAGCATAATGAAATCAGGGGCTTGTACCTGAATACCGGGCATTTTCGCAATGGTGTCGTGATGGGTCCGGCGACGGCCCGGCTGCTAGTGGACCGCATGCTGGGTCGTGACAGCTTTACGGATTTTGCGCCCTACATGCTCTGAGCGGACGGCTGCGGCGCATCCGGCGTAGACGCAAGCGTAATGCCATGCTTATAATTTAGTTGTGAAAAACACGGGCAAACAGTCAGTTAGTACGGCCGGTGTCGATCTGGTCGACCTGCTGAAGACGTACGGGATTCTGCCGACCCAGCAGCGCGTTATGATTGCCGAGGTGCTGTTCGCGCGGTGCGGGCATTACTCGGCCGACCAGGTGATGCGCCAGATCAATGCGGGCGATAATCATGTCTCCAAGGCGACTGTCTACAACACGCTGGGGCTGTTCGCCCGGACCGGGCTGGTGCGCGAGGTGATCGTGGACCCGACACGGGTGTTCTATGACCCGAATACGCGGCACCACCACCACTTCTACAACGTGGATAGCGGCGAACTGATCGACATTGATCAGGACCAGCTCGATATCAGCGACCTGCCGGAACTGCCCGAGGGTACGGTGGCGGACGGCGTCGACGTCATCATCCGCATACGCAGTCAATCTGCAGTTAACTGAAGCCGCCATAGCGCGGTACAATCCCCCGACTTCAACACGCCGGAGTAGCTCCAACGGTAGAGCAGCGCACTCGTAACGCGACGGTTGTAGGTTCGATTCCTATCTCCGGCACCATTTGAATCCGGTTGGCCCGTCGTTCCACTTGCCGTGGCCGACGGGCTATTCCGCCAGCGGGCAGCAGAAATCCAATCCTTCGTCAGGCCTGTTGCGTTTTCCTCGTGTATTCCCTGACACGCTCGCATAAGGCGCAGGTGCGCCCGCGGTGTGCAGAGGCGACTTTTACCGCTCCGAAATATCGCACGGTTCATTCAGTCGCGCCGTTGCGCTGCCGGCCAGCGTGGACGGCGCCGGGGCCAGGGTGAATTTCAAGGACGGTATACTGGAAATAACTCTGCCGAAGATCACCAGGACCAAGCGGCACACAATCAAGGTGGAAAGACTGCCGCACCGCAAGACACCGAGGTACGGGCCGTGTAGACGCAGGGACCCGGCCTGGTCCCTGCGTTTTTTTTACGGCCGGACATGATCAGATAGTGACGTGCGCCAACAGCTGCACTTTGTCTGAACGATAGTAACGACCCGTATGTCACCGCAAGCATGCCGGCAGGTGCTCATCCTTTCCGAAAGGAAAAAGGACCTGGGGGCGCCGGCGGGGAGTGGTTAAAGTAGCACCGCATTCTTCGTCTCGATATTCCGATCAAACCCAGCAGACCGGATCCAAAGAGGTAGAAAGCCGGAGGAACTGGAGCGGCTGTAATTCCCAGGTTGTCGATGGAGAAGATATCAAATGAAGTTGTTTCAATTCTGAACAGGTCAATATCCGGGAAATTTACTGGAATCAAGGCAGGTGTATCGCTAAACGTGCCTGTAGTTATTTGTTGAATCAGTGCCCCGTTCCTGTAGCCGGACAGGGTGAGATCACTGATTAATGCAGGAATATCATATGCCGCATGAAAATCCACAACATTGAATGCCATGCCGTCCACCCTGCTCATCTGGAAACCAAGTGTGCTGCCCAGGGAGTAGGCACCTGAAACTACAGCATCGTTTCCGGTGGACACAGGAACAGAGCTGCCAACGGTATTTGTAAAGGGGTCATAACCTACCCACGCATAACCCTGGTAACCACCCGGAATGGTCGCGTTTGACAGCAGGGTAATGTCGTCGAAAGTTATTATCGCGGCCTGACTGGTGCAGGATACAAGAAACAGTAACAAGCAGAGAGCTTGTGTTTTCTTCATGTGCGGTCCCTCCGCAAGAATCTTTGCTAAATATGTTCGGCATCACTGTTGCCCCATAAACTCCCTCTCCCGAAGGGAGAAGGGACGCCGTGAGTATACCGCTGTGGCTGATTTCCATGTCCAGCCTCTGGCAACAGTACCCAACATTATATTTATTCAGGGGCTTGCCACCGTTTCAGTGAGTGTATACGGGACAGCAGTGATTCGGCCCCACTTCCGTTCTGGTGCCGCGTTAACCTAGTCCCGTCCCGTCGCAAAGCGCAGCGAAAGGTCGATGGCCCGCACGTGCTTGGTCAGTGTGCCGATGGAAATGAAATCGACGCCGGTGAGCGCGATCTCGCGCAGGTTGTCGAGGGTAACACCGCCGGAGGCCTCGAGCGGCACGCGCCCGTCGACCTGGCGCACGGCGTCGATCAGCTGAGACACACTGAAATTGTCCAGCAACAGGCGTCCCGCACCGGCCGCGATGGACGCCTCGATCTGCTCCGGCCGCTCGACCTCCACCTCGATCAGGATGCCGGGATGCAGTCCCGCTGCATTCGACACGGCCTGCTTGATCGAGCCGGCCGCGCTGATGTGGTTTTCCTTGATCAGGATGCCGTCGTACAGGCCGTGCCTGTGATTGCTGCAGCCGCCGGTGCGCACGGCATATTTCTGCGCTGCACGCAGGCCGGGTAGCGTCTTGCGCGTGTCGAGCAGTGTCACCGGCAGGTCGGCAACGCGTTCGGCATAACGGCTGGCCAGGGTGGCGGTCCCGGACAGCGTCTGCAGGAAGTTCAGGGCGGTGCGTTCACCGGTGAGGATCGTCCGCGCCGGCCCGGCCAGTGTACACAGGGACTGGCCGGCCTTGATGTGGTTGCCGTCCCGCGCCTGCCAATCAACCGTGATGCGGGTATCGAGTTCGGCGAACGCCGCATTGAACCACGCCATCCCGCACAGCACGGCCGGTTCACGCGCGATCACCGTGGCCTGTGCCGGCCGGCCGGCCGGGATGAGGTCGGCCGTGATGTCACCCGGACCGACATCTTCCGCGAGCGCCGCGCGGACGCTGCGCAGCAGGGGTTCGTCGAGGACCTCGATCAGCATTCAGGTGGAGATATCCAGCAGTTCGATCTCGAAGATCAGCGTGGCATCCGGCGGGATGACACCGCCGGCGCCGCGCGAGCCATAGCCCAGTTCCGACGGGATCACCAGGCGGCGGATGCCGCCGACCCGCATGCCCTTGACGCCCTCGTCCCAGCCGGGAATCACGTAACCGCAATCGAGCGGAAAGCTGAACGGATCATCGCGGTCGCGGCTGGAATCGAACTTGGTCTCGTCTTCCAGCCACCCGGTGTAGTGCACGATGACCGTCTGGCCGCGGCCGGTAACGATTTCGCCTGCGCCCGTTTTCAGTTCGCTGTAGCGCAGGCCTGAGTCGGTGGTGATTTCAGTCATGGGTAAGTCCTCGTGTAGATATTGGGGGCGGATACATTTTCCTGTATTACCCGGAGCATGCATCCGGTCCCTTGCTGTTTATCCCTGGCCGGTAGCCTGGTGCGGGCGGGAAAAATAATCGTCCTTGAGCCGCTTCACCAGCCCGGCCAGCAGCAACAGCCCGAGCAGGTTGGGCAGTGCCATCAGGATGTTGGTGATGTCGGCGATGTTCCAAACCAGTTTCAGCGGCACCGCCGAGCCAATGACGACCAGCAGGGTGTAGATCACGCGGTAGGGCATGACGGCGCGCTCGCCGAACAGGTAGTAGGCCGAACGGTCGCCATAATAGGACCAGGCGATGATGGTGGAGTAGGCAAACAGCATCAGCCCGCCGCCAACCACCCAGGCGCCGGCATCGCCCAGCGCACCGCTGAAGGCGTGCGCGGTCAGCGCCGCGCCCATCAATGACTCGCTGCTCTCCTGCCAGGCGCCGGTCACCACGATGACCAGGCCGGTCATGGTGCAGATCACCAGCGTGTCGATGAACGGCTCCATCATGGCGACCAGTCCCTCGCGCACCGGTTCGTTGGTGCGCGCCGCGGCGTGTGCCATTGGCGAGGAGCCCAGCCCGGCCTCGTTCGAGAACAGGCCGCGCGCCACGCCCCAGCGCATCGCCTCGCCGACCGCCGCGCCCCCTGCCGACCAGGGATTCAGGGCATGGTCGAGGATGGTGGCAAAGGCTGCCGGGATGTCGCCGAGATGATTCAGCAGCACCAGCAGGGCCGCAACGATGTAGGTGATTGCCATGAACGGCACGATGGTACTGGCGACCCGCGCGATGCGCTTCACGCCGCCCAGGATCACCAGCCCGACCAGCACGGCCAGCAGCGTGCCGCCGTACCATGTGTAGTCCTGTAACTGCGGCATGATGTAGCCGAGCCCGTCCATCACGGAATTGGCCTGCACCATGTTGCCGATGCCAAACGAGGCCACCAGTGCACAGGCCGCGAACAGCGCGGCCGTGCGCTTCATGTGCAGGCCGTTCAGCAGCGTATACATAGGCCCGCCGGCCACCTCGCCGCCGGGTGACACGGTACGGAAGCGGATGGCCAGCGTGCACTCGGTGAACTTGGTGGCCATACCGAACAGTGCGGTGACCCACATCCAGAACAGTGCGCCGGGACCGCCCAGCGAGATCGCAGTGGCCACGCCGGCGATATTGCCGGTGCCGATCGTGGCTGACAGTGCGGTGGACAGGGCCTGGTAGTGCGAGACCTCGCCGACGTCGGTGTGGCGGCTGTACTTGCCGGAGACCAGCTCGGTGGCGTGCCAAAACCCGCGCAGCTGGATCAGCCCCATGCGGATGGTGAGGTAGCAGCCCGTGCCGAGCAGGACGAGGAGGGTGAGCGGGTTGCCCCAGAGCAGCCCGGAGAGTGCGCCGCTCCAGTCGGTCAGTTGCCGGATGATGTCCATCTGCTTGCTCCCCTTGCTGTCCGTTACCTGGTTTCCGCTCCATGCACTCCCGGAGGGAAAGGGCGTTTGCGGGACACCGTCGATTCATCCCCCGGGCCCGGTGGTTGCCGGGTATGCGGTATCAGCTCAACAGCAACTCCAGCAGGGCCTTCTGCGCGTGCAGACGATTTTCTGCCTCGTCCCACACCACGCTCTGCGGGCCGTCGATCACATCGGCCGCGACTTCCTCGCCGCGGTGTGCCGGCAGGCAGTGCATGAACAGGGCGTCGGGCGATGCGGCCCGCATGATGTCTGCGGTCACCTGGTAATCGGCAAAGGCGCGCGCGCGTTTCTCCTGCTCTTCCTCCTGGCCCATGCTGGCCCAGACATCGGTCGTGACCAGGTCGGTGCCGCGTGCCGCGTCGACGGCGGAAGGCATGATGACGACCCGCTCGCCGGCCGCGGACAGAATGCCGGGGTCCGGCGCGTAACCGTCCGGACAGGCGATATGCAGGGTGAAACCGAATTGCCGCGCGGCGTTGATGTAGGAATGGCACATGTTGTTGCCGTCGCCGATCCAGGCCACGGTCCGCCCGCGGATGTCGCCACGGTGCTCGCAGAAGGTCTGCATGTCGGCCAGCAGCTGGCAGGGATGGTACATGTCGGTCAGGGCGTTGATGACCGGTACGCTGGAATACGCGGCGAAGCGTTCGATCGTCTCGTGCTCGAAGGTGCGGATCATGATGACGTCGGACATGCGCGACAGCACACGGGCACTGTCCTCGATGGTTTCACCGCGGCCCAGCTGGGTATCGCGCGGCGACAGAAACACCGCATGACCGCCCAGCTGCGCCATGCCGACTTCGAACGACATGCGCGTACGGGTCGAGGACTTGTCGAACACCATGGCAAGCACGCGATGCCGGAACGGTTCGTACAGCTTGCCGGCCCGGTTCCAGCTCTTCAGTTCAATGGCGCGCTGCAACAACCCGTTCAGTTCACCGGCACTGAGGTCCATCAGGGTCAGGAAATGTTTTGTTTTCATGGCTTCAACCGGCAAGAAATTCGCTGATCAGTTCGCTGACCAGCTCGATGATCATGTCGGCCTGTTTTTCCGTGGTGATCAGCGGCGGCAGCAGGCGAATGACACGGTCCGCAGTGACGTTGATTAACAGGCCCCGGTCCAGCGCCTTGCCGACCAGCGCTGCACAGGGTCGGTCGAGCTCGATGCCGAGCATCAGGCCGAAGCCGCGCACCGCGGTGACGCCCGCGACGCCGGACAGGGCAGTGTTGAAGCCGGACAGCAGATGCTGGCCAAGCGCGGCGGCATGCGCGACCAGATGTTCGCGCTCGATACTGTCGATCACGGCCAGCGCGGCGCTGCAGGCCAGCGGATTGCCGCCGAAGGTGGTGCCGTGACTGCCCGGCTGCAGCAGTCCGGCCGCCTTGCCGTGCGCCAGGCAGGCGCCGATCGGCACGCCGTTACCGAGCGATTTCGCCAGCGTGAAGACGTCCGGCCGCACGTTGCCGTGCTGCCAGGCAAACCATTGTCCGGTGCGGCCCATGCCCGTCTGGATCTCGTCCAGCATCATCAGCCAGCCCTGTTCATCGCAGATGGCACGGATCTCAGCGAGGTAGTTCGCATCCGGCACGTTGATGCCGCCTTCACCCTGCACCGGCTCGACCAGCACGGCAACCGTATCGCTCTTGCTCGCGGCAACGGTGTGTATCGCCCCGGTATCGTTGTAGGGCACGCGCAGAAAGCCGCGCACCAGCGGTTCGAATCCGGCCTGGATACGGCGGTTGCCGGTGGCGGTCAGGGTGGCCAGGGTGCGGCCGTGAAAGCTTTTTTCCATGACGATAATGGCCGGACAGTTGATACCCAGGCTATGGCCATACAGGCGTGCGATCTTGATGGCGGCCTCGTTGGCCTCCGCCCCGGAGTTGGCGAAGAACACCCGGTCCATGCCGGACAGGCCACACAGCCGGTCGGCGAGTTGCTCCTGCAGGCCGATGCCATACAGGTTCGAGGTGTGTATCAGCCGGCCGGCCTGCTCGCAGAGCGCCTGCGTGACTGCCGGGTGGGCGTGGCCAAGGCCGCACACGGCGATGCCGGCCAGGGCATCGAGGTATTGCCGGTGCCGCTATCCCACAGCCAGACGCCCTCGCCGCGTTCGAAGTGCACAGGCAACCTGTTATAGGTCGACATAAGATGCTCGGACATGTTTATGCACGATCCAAAATAGAAAAGGCAGTCTGTACAGACTGCCAGTATCACTGAATCCGATTCTTATAATCACCGGCCGGAACAGCGCAAACCCGGTCATCGGACCGGGTTTGCCGCCTGTGCCGGTTCATCTGCTCTGCCGGGTGGCTCCGGATCAGGTCAGAACGGCAGACCGTGCACGTAGCCGGTCATGCACATCAGCATGGGGATGGACAGCAGGGTATTGGTGCGCGAGGCCATCAGCGCAACCTTCTTGGCACTGGCGATCTCGTCGGCGCTGGCCTGCACCATACCGAGTATTTTCTTCTGGTTCGGCCAGATCAGCACCCACACGTTGAACAGCATGATGGTGCCCAGCCAGGCGCCGATGCCGATGACGGTACATCGGGTCCTGCAATGTGAAGCCTTACGAATCGGTGAACGCGCCGATTTTAGAGCCATTTTCCAGGTCGCGGCGCCGGTCAGCCAGGTGGCGAGCGCGGCCCAGCGGAACCACAGCAGGGCAGGTGGCGCGACGTACTTGTTGATGGCGGCCGGGCCGGGACCGTCCTTGTCGGCCAGCGCGGCGCCGACGGCAGGGACCTGGATGAAGTTGAAGTAGTAGAGCAGGCCGATCCAGGTGATGCCGGCCAGCACATGCGCCCAGACCTCGATTTCCCACACGTTGGCTTTGGTTACCCCAAGCACCAGCACGATCAGTACTGCCAGGATAAAGCCGGAAATGATGGTACCCCAGATAGAAGTTAACGGATTCATTGCTTTTTGACTCCCAAGGCCCGTGGCAAGCGCCACACGGTTTGTCTGAAATAGATGACTGGAACAGTCGGGAAATGGAGGATACGGGAGCGTTGCCCAATTTGCAATATGCTTGTTTGTCAATTTCTGTCATTAAAGCATTGGGTTACAGTATATCCCACGGTGTCCGCACATAGCAGCCAATTCGCGCGCGGTGATTACTAGCATGAACGCAATCGAGCTCAGCCTGTTCGCCAGCCAGGTAACCGCCGTCTGTGACGAAATGGGCGCGGTCCTGCGACACGCCGCCTTCTCAACCAATATCAAGGACCGCCTGGATTACTCCTGTGCGGTGTTCGATGCCGGCGGTGAACTGTGTGCACAGGCGGCACATATACCCGTCCATCTCGGCAGCATGGCCTACGCCATGCGCGACCTGGTGGCGCGCCTCGAATGGGCGCCGGGCGATATGGTGATCGTCAATGACCCGTACCTGGGGGGTACCCATCTGCCGGATGTCACGCTGATCGCACCGGTGTATGTCGACAGGGAATGCGTCGGCTTCGTTGCCAACCGCGCACACCACGCGGACATCGGCGCGCACACTCCGGGGTCTATGCCGGTCTCGAGCCGGCTGGAAGACGAGGGCCTGATCATCGCACCGGTGCACCTGCTGCGCGCGGGGAAGCCGGAACCCGGGGTCATGCAGCGCATCATGCAGGCCATTGCCAGCCCGATGCAGATGCGCGGCGACCTGGCTGCCCAGATCAGCGCCAACCATGCCGGGATACGGCAGCTGGCGGCGCTTGCCGCGCACGCCGGTATCGAGCGCTACCGCGCCGGGCTGGGGGCGGTGAACGACTACGGCGCACGGCTGGCACGGCAGGCGCTGTCCCGCATACCGGACGGCAGTTACCGCTTCGAGGACCTCATGGATGATGACGGTCAGGGACGGCGCGATATTCGCATCGCCGTGACCCTGCAGGTGCGCAACGGTCGCATCGAGGTCGATTTCGATGGCACCGCCGCGCAGGTGGAAGGCAACATCAATTGTCCGTTATCCGTGGCGGCCGCCGCCGTGCTGTACGTGTTCCGTTGCCTGATGCCCGCGCACACCCCGGCCTGCGCCGGTACCTTTCGCGATATCCGTCTCAGCGCGCCAGCCGGATGCCTGCTGAACGCACGGCGGCCCGCGGCTGTAGCGGCCGGCAACGTGGAGACGAGCAGCCGGATTGTCGACGTGGTCATGGGCGCGCTCGCACAGGCCTTGCCCGATAGCATACCGGCCGCCAGTCAGGGTACGATGAACAACCTTGCCATGGGCGCACGCTCAAACGTGTCTTGCTGGGATTACTACGAGACGCTGGCCGGTGGCGCCGGCGCCGGGCCGGCGCATGATGGTCTGAGCGCGGTGCAGACACACATGACCAACACGCTGAACACACCGATCGAGGTGCTGGAAATGAACTTCCCGCTACGGGTCAATCGTTACCAGTTGCGCGACGGTTCCGGCGGCGCGGGCCGGCAGCGTGGCGGCGACGGGCTGGTGCGCGAGTTCGGGTTTCTCGCACCGGCCACCGTCACGCTGCTGACCGAGCGCCGCCGTCATCAACCGTGGGGTCTGCACGGCGGTCAGCCCGGCGCGTGCGGCGAAAACCTTCGCGGTGACCAGGTGTTGCCGGGCAAGCTGACGCTGCAGGTCGCCGCGGGAGAAACGCTGGTGCTGAAGACGCCCGGCGGTGGTGGCTGGGGCGAATAAAAAGAAAAAGGAGTCAGATCCCTTTTTAGCAATCGTGACATGAAATTGTATCGTGATGACGGAAAAAGGGATCTGACTCCTTTTTATTTGGGCTGATGACGGGCTATGTGCGGGATTTGCGGTGAATTGCGCTTTGATGGACAGGCGCCGGAGCGGGATACACTGGGCAGGATGACGGCCGCACTGGCGCGGCGCGGGCCCGATGGCAGTGGCGAGTACCGCGATGGCCCGGTTGCCCTCGGACACCGACGGCTGGCGGTCATCGACCTGTCGGAGCGCTCGGCGCAGCCCATGCAGGATAGCGCGGCCGGTCTCGCGCTGGTGTTCAACGGCACGATCTACAACTACCCGGAACTGCGGGAGCAACTGGTGGCGCGCGGCCACCGGTTCTTCTCGGACGGTGACACCGAAGTCATCCTCAGGGCCTGGGCCGAGTGGGGCGAGGACTGTCCGGGACGGCTGCGCGGTGTGTTCGCCTTCGCGATCTGGGACAGCCGGCGGCAATGGTTGTTTCTGGCACGCGACCGTTTTGGCATCAAGCCGTTGTACTACAGCTTTACGTCGCAGGGCATACGCTTTGCCTCGACCAGCCAGGCGCTGCTGGCGGCCGGCGCGCTGGATACCGCCATCGATCCGGTGGGCCTGCATCATCACCTGACCCTGCATGCCGTGGTGCCCGCACCGCGCACCCTGCTGCGCGGACTGCGCAAGCTCGCACCCGGCCACAGCCTGACGGTCACGCCACAGCGGCAGAAAACACTACGCTGTTACTGGCAACTCGATGTCGCGCATTGCCGGCAGCAACTCTCTGAATGGGAGTGGATCGAGGCGGTACACGAGACGCTGAAGGTGGCGATCAGGAAACGTCTCGAGATCGCGGATGTCCCGGTCGGCCTGCTGCTTTCCGGCGGGCTCGACTCCAGTCTGCTGGTGGCGATGCTGGCCGAGGCCGGCTGCAGCGAGCTGCTGACTTTCTCGGTCGGCTTCGAGGACGAGCCGGAGGAACAGGGTAACGAATTCCAGTATTCCGACCTGGTCGCGGAGCTGTACGGCACGCGCCATCACCGTTTCACCATTCCCAACAGGGAGGTGCTCGCGCGCCTGCCCGAGGCGGTCGACAACATGGCCGAGCCGATGGTCGGCCAGGACGCCGTGGCCTTCTACCTGCTGGGTGAGCGCGTGTCCCGGCAGGTCAAGGTTGTGCAGAGCGGGCAGGGCGCGGACGAGGTGTTCGGTGGCTACTTCTGGTATCCGCACATGCAGGCTGCGCACGGCACGGATATCGAACGCTTCGCCCCCCGGTACTTCGATCGCAGCCACGAGGAATTGCAGCGCGTGGTGGATGCCCGTTATCACGGACCCGACTACACCACACCGCGGGTGGCCTGCGGGCTGGCGCGCTTCCGGGCCGAGCGTTTCATCAACCGGGTACTGGCCTTCGACGTGACCACGCTGATCGTGGATGACCCGGTTAAACGGGTGGATAACATGACCATGGCCTGGGGGCTCGAGGCGCGCGTGCCATTTCTCGACCAGGACCTGGTCGAGCTGGTGGCCTGCATGCCGCCCGAGGTGAAACTCCGCTCCGGCGGCAAGCACCCGCTCAAGCTGATTGCACGCGGCCTGCTGCCGGATAGCGTGATCGACCGGCCCAAGGGCTATTTCCCCGTACCGTCGCTGAAGTTCGTGCGCGGACAGGTGCTGGCGTTCGTGCGTGATGTCATCAACTCGAGCGCCTGCCGCGGCCGCGGACTGTTCCAGCGTGATTACCTCGAGGGGTTGCTGGCCAACCCGGAGCGCGCGCATACGCCAATCCAGGGCAACAAGCTGTGGCACCTGGCGCTGCTCGAGTTCTGGCTGCAGCGCAATGTCGACAAATCCCTGTAAGCTGTAGCTTTTTTTGAGCTTGTATCGGGGGTACACTGCCCCCATTTGATTTATACCGATTCTAAATTACCGAGGGCAGGGCTATGGACGTAATGGAACGTATCGACAGCGCGGTAAAGGGTAGCCCCGTGGTTATCTTCATGAAGGGCACGCCGCAATTTCCGCAATGCGGCTATTCCAGTCGTGCGGCCCAGGCCCTGACCGCCTGCGGCGAGCCGTTTGCGCACGTCAACGTGCTGGCAGATCCGGAGATATTCGAGAATCTGCCGCGCTACGCCAACTGGCCGACATTCCCGCAGGTCTATATCAACGGGGAACTGGTTGGTGGCTGCGACATCACGCTCGAACTCTACCAGAAGGGCGAGTTGCAGAAGCTGGTGAAGGAGGCCGTGGCGGGTTCTGCAGCGTAATCATTTCAGGGAACCTCGATCCTGGAAAAGCTCTTCAATGGCCACGGAATCCACGGAAGAACACGGAAAGATCATAACGCGGTTACAGGGCAGTTGATAACGGCAGACAGCTGATACCGGTGCTTGACGATCTTAAGGAACCTCGATCCTGGAAAAGCTCTTCAATGGCCACGGAATCCACGGAAGAACACGGAAAGATCATAACGCGGTTACAGGGCAGTTGATAACGGCAGACAGCTGAATACCTGTGCTTGACGACCTTCCGGTTTATTCCGTCATGTTAATTCCATCATTCGGGCGCAGGCCGGAATGATGGAATATTGAGAGATTTCCTGGCATTTTTTTCGTGTTGTTCCGTGTTGTTCCGTGTTGTTCCGTTCCGTGTTGTTCCGTGTTGTTCCGTGGATTCCGTGGCGATATCTTTCTGATCCAGTGTGATGAACATGAACAGCGGCTGGCCGCCTTGCGATGACGTTCAGGAAACTTTCGGCGTGATACCGTGTGGTTCCGTGGCTGGTTACAGTTTCAGTTCGCCTCGAGCTTGAGCAGTTCCTCGATGATGTCCAGCATCAGCTGCTGACCCTTGCCCGACATCTTTTCGGTCAACCTGCCCGTGTCGCGTTCACCTTCAACCATCGGGCGCAGGCGGCCGGCCAGGATGCCCATGTCGCCACCGGCCGCCAGCATTTGCTGGGCGATGTTGCCGATGATATGCAATGCCTGGATATTGCCGCTTCGTGACGCATGGATCAGTCCGGCAATGCCCGGGGCGGCCATGCCGGAATCGATGTCCGCTTGCAGCGGGGGTAGCGTGGCAGGGTCCTGCAGTCCTTTCAGGATCGCACCGACGATCACCCGGTCTTCGTCATCCAGTCCCAGCAGGACGCTGTCATCACGCTTGCCGGTCATGATGTCGCGGATCGCGGCGACCAGCTGTGTCCAGTCATTCGCTGCGGCCTGCTGCAATACCATATCAATGTCAGGCACGGAGCCCGGGTTGTTGCAGTGCATGACCACGCGGTGGATCAGACCTGAGTGGGACACCAGGATCTGTTCGTTTATGTCGGGCAAATCGGACATGGTCTAATTACCTTTCTGATGCCGCAGGGGTTCCTCCGAACCTGCGTGGTACAGGCTGAGTTCATTCCAGCGGTTGATGACTGAACAAAAGAGATCAGCTGTTTTTTCGGTATCATAGATCGCGGAATGGGCCTTGTCATTGTTCCACTCGAACCCGGCCGCCTCAACGGCACGGGCAAGCACGGTCTGTCCATAAGCCATCCCTGCCAGTGGCACCGTGTCGAAGGTGCTGAAGGGATGAAAGGGATTGCGCTTTAACCCGGTGCGGGTGACGGCGGCATTCAGGAACGACAGGTCGAAGGCGGCATTGTGACCGACCAGGATCGCCCGCTTGCAACCGCTGGCGCGGACCAGTCGCCGCACCGGCTTGAATATGATCTCCAGCGCATCGCGTTCCGGCTTGGCCATGCGAAACGGGTTGTAGGGATCGATGCCGGTGAACGCCAGCGACTCCGCGTCCAGGTTGGCGCCGGGGAATGGCTCGACATGACAGGCGATAGTTTCCAGACGGCTGATGAAGCCCTGCTCATCCATGTCCAGGGTTACGGCGGCAATTTCCAGCAGCGCGTCGCGCCTGGCATTGAACCCGGCGGTCTCGATATCCACCACGACCGGCAGAAAGCCGCGGAAACGCCGCGCAATCGGTGATTTTTCAGAGTCGTCGATCATTTTCAACTAGCATACAGAATCGGGGCGGGTAATGCGACGCAATAGAATCAACGGGTCAGGCCCGATCGATCCCGCGCTGGCAGGAATTTTGAATAAACCAGTCTCAGTTTCAATCGCGTCTGACCCCGTTGCTCCGGTAGTCACGCCCTGATACGCCAGTGCAGCGTCCTGCCGGCATACATCGGTATCACGACGGAATCACCGAACGGATAACTGTCCGGTACCTGCCAGTCTTCCCTGACCAGCGTGATCGTGCCGGTATTGCGCGGTAGGCCGTAGAAGTCCGCGCCGTGGTGGCTGGCAAAACCCTCCAGCCTGTCGAGTGCGCCTGCATCCTCGAAGGCCTGGGCATAAAGTTCCAGCGCGGCATGCGCGGTGTAGATGCCGGCGCAGCCGCAGCTGCTTTCCTTGCGCTCGCGCGCATGCGGCGCGCTGTCGGTGCCGAGGAAGAACCTGCCACTGCCGGCGGTCGCGGCCGCGAGCAGCGCGCTACGGTGCAGCTCGCGTTTCAGCACCGGCAGGCACCAGCTGTGCGGCTGCAGTCCACCCTGGAACAGTGCATTGCGGTTCAGCAGCAGGTGATGGGCGGTCACGGTTGCCGCGATGTTGCTGCCGCCGGCCAGTACGAAATCCACGCCGTCGCGCGTGGTGACGTGCTCCAGCACGATTTTCAGTTCGGGGTAACGCCGCGCAAGCGGTTCCAGTACGCGGTCGATGAACACGCGCTCGCGGTCGAATACGTCAACCACCGCATCGGTGACCTCGGCATGCACGAGCAGCGGCACGCCGGCCGCCTGCATCGCCTCCAGTGCCGCCCAGGTGTTGCTGATGTCGGTCACGCCGGCATCCGAGTGGGTGGTTGCACCGGCCGGGTAGAGCTTCACGGCCTGCACGCTGTGATCGGCCGCGGCGGCCTCGATGAGCGCGGCGGACGTGTCATCGGTCAGGTACAGCGTCATCAGCGGATTGAAGCCCGTGCCAGCGGGCAATGCGGACAGGATGCGTTCCCGGTAGGCGCGTGCCTGCTCGAGTGTGGTGACGGGTACTTCCAGGTTCGGCATGATGATGGCGCGTGCGAACTGCCGCGCCGTGTGCGCGATCACGGATTGCATTGCGGCGCCATCGCGGACATGCAGGTGCCAGTCATCCGGTCGCGTCAGGGTCAGTTCCATGTGCCTTCCAGTATGGCCTGCTGGCGCAGCAGGTTCAGGGTCAGACGCACGCCGAAGCCGGTGGTGTCGGTCGGAATGTGCGCGAGTCCGCCCTTGTGGTTGCTGGCGGCCAGGTCGACGTGTATCCAGTTGATCTGCTCATCGACAAAGCGGCGCAGAAAACGCGCCGCCAGGATATGATCGGCCTCGCCTTCCAGTGTGCACTGCAAGGTGTCGGCGATCTCCGACTTGAGCGCCTCGTCGAAATCCGCGTCCAGCGGGAACGGCCACACGCGTTCGCCGCTGTCACGCCCGGCCTGGATGAGTGTCGTGTTCAGTGTGTCGCGGTTGCTGAATACACCGCTGTAGCGCGAGGACAGGGAGTAGACGCAGGCGCCGGTCAGCGTTGCATAGTCGATCAGCACGGCCGGTTTTGCACGGCTCGCCAGCGCCAGGGTGTCCGCCAGTATCATGCGGCCCTCGGCGTCGGTGTGCTTGACCTCGATGGTGGTGCCGTTGCAGGCGGTGACCACGTCGTTGGGCTTGTAGGCACGGCTGCCGATGTGGTTTTCCGCCAGCGCCAGCCAGCAGTCGACCGGGTCTTTCCAGTGCAGTCGGGTCAGTGCCAGCAGAATGCCCAGCGCCACCGCGCTGCCCTGCATGTCCTCGTGCATGCCGTTCATGTACTTCGCCGGTTTGACATTGACACCGCCCGTATCGAAGCAGATGCCCTTGCCGACCAGAGCCAGCCTGCGGCCGGCGTGCGCCTGCGGCCGGTAGCGCAGGTGCACGATGCCGGCATCCGGTTCGGGACTGCCCTGGCAGACGGCAAGGAATGCGCCGGCGTTTTTCTTCTGCAAGGCCTTGCGGTCGAGGAACTGCATCTGCCAGCCTTCCTGCCGGGCGAGTTGCGCGAGCAGGGTGCGGTAGGTAGCTGGCGTCAGTGCATTGGGCGGCAGCGCGGACAGCCAGCGTGCCAGGTGATTGCCGATGGTCTCCGCCTGTACCTGGGCAAGGTCGACGTCGGCCGCCAGGCCGTGGATATTCACCTGCCGCAGTGCAGCCGCCGGTTTCGGCTTCGACTTGTAACTCGGCATCGGGCAGGCGGCTGCCAGCAGCGCGGCCACCAGCTGTTCCAGCACGCACGCGCCCGTGGCCTGGTCAAACCCGGCGAGCTGCACGCCGACCACGGCCGGGTCGAGTTTGCTTGCCGTGTCCGCCAGCCCGCGGGCGCGGCACAGGCCGGCAAAGGCATCGGAGTCCGGCTTGACGGTCTGCAGGATGATGCGGGTACCGGCCTTGTTGGGCAGGTCGGTGACCAGGCAGTCGCTGTCCCTGTCGCGTCGTCGCTGCCAGCGCGGCTTGAGCACTTCGGCGTAGGGCAGTCGTTCCCAGGCGGTCCTGCCGGGTTTCTCCGGCACCAGCAGGATGGCCAGCGCTAGGCGGTCGACCGCCTGTGGGGTCAGGTCATTCGCATTCTGATTTAGCTTGATTTTTTCACTATGGCGAAAAGGGATATCCATGCTGATTGCCTTGACCTGTTCATACAAAACACTGATCATAACGCGCCTGCCATGTTTCGGATACCACCGTCTCCTTTATATTCAGAGGGATGGCGACTGTACCGGGCAGGTGAAACAGTCACCAACACGCACAAGCTGACGGGGAAAGAGAGCGCCGGAATTCCGCCGCCAACGGCTATCGTATGAAAGACGCCGATAAAAAACGCCTGTTACGGGAAATGCTGTTTGCACGCCGTTTCGAGGAGCGCTGCTACGAGGCCTACGTCGAACGCAACATCGGCGGATTCCTGCACCTGTATCCGGGTGAAGAGGCCTGCGCCCACGGTGTGCTGGAGGCGGCCCGGGTCGGGCATGACTACGTCATTACCAGCTATCGCGATCACATACACGCCATCAAGGCCGGCTCGGATCCGCGCGCGGTGATGGCGGAGCTGTTTTCCAAGGAGACCGGCGTCTGCAAGGGGCGCGGCGGCTCCATGCACATCTTCGACGTCAAGCACCGTTTCATGGGCGGCTACGCACTGGTCGGCGGACCGTTTCCGCTGGCGGCCGGCATTGCCAAGGCCATCCAGTTGCAGGGCGGTGACGAGATCTGCATCTGCTTCCTCGGCGACGCGGCCAACAACCAGGGCACCTTCCACGAGTCGCTGAACATGGCCGCCCTGTGGAACCTGCCCGTGCTGTACGTCTGCGAGAACAACCTGTACGGCATCGGTACGCGCATCGAGCGTTCCACCGCGGTGGTCGACCAGTACAAGCGGGTCGCCGCCTACCACATCCCCTCGACGCAGGTCGACGGCCAGGATGTCGAGCTGGTGTACAAGGCCGCAGTCAAGGCGGTCAGGCACGTGCGTGGCGGCAAGGGTCCTTACTTCCTGGAACTGATGACCTACCGCTATCGCGGCCATTCCATGTCCGACTCCAACGCCTACCGTGCCAAGACCGAGGAGCGCATGTGGAGCAAGCGCGATCCCGTCATCATGCTGCGCGACCGCCTGATCGAGGCCGGCAAGCTCACGCTGCAGGAATACAAGGACATGGACACCGGCATACTGGACGAGATCGAGGACGAGGTCATCCGCTTTGCCGTGGAATCGCCCGAGCCGCACATCGCGGACGTCGGGAAGTATGTGCTGGCCGAGAATGATCCGTGGGTCAGGGGCGGGGCAGCGTAATGGCCGAAATCACGTACTGGGAGGCGATCCGGCGCGCCCACGACGAAGAACTTGCCAATGACCCGATGGTGATCGCAATGGGCGAGGACATCGGTGTGGTGGGCGGTACCTACAAGGCGACGTCCGGCCTGTACGACAAGTACGGCGAGCAGCGCATCATCGACACGCCCATCTCGGAGAACGGCTATACCGGCCTGGGTATCGGTGCCTCGTTCCTCGGTGTGCGGCCGATCATCGAGATCATGTCGGTGAATTTCTCCTGGCTGGCCATGGACCAGATCTTCAATACGGCCGCAAAGGTGCGTTACATGTCGGGCGGGCAGCTGCAGGCCCCGATCGTGGTACGTTCCCCGGGCGGTACCGCGCACCAGCTCGGCTCGCAGCACTCCGCGCGCATGGAAAAGGTGTTCATGGGGATCGCCGGCCTGCGCGTCGTGACACCGTCCAGCCCGCGTCAGGCCTACGGCCTGCTGAAGTCCGCCGTGCGCTGCAACGACCCGGTGTTCATCAACGAACACGAGCTCATGTACAACATGAAGGGCGAGGTGCCGGAAGAGGAGTATTTCCACCCGCTGGAAGGCTCCGAGATCGCCCGCGAGGGCCGCGATGTCACCCTGTTCGGCTACAACATTTCTGTGCACTGGTGCCTGCAGGCCGCCGGGCTGCTGTCCCAGTATCACGGCATCGAGGCCGAGGTCATCGACCTGTATGCGCTCAATCCGCTGGATCGTGCCGGCATCCGCGCCTCGGTCAGCAAGACCCATCGCGCGGTGATCGTGGAGGAGGCCGAGCCGGCGGTCGGTGTCGGCGCCGAAGTGATGGCGATCATCAATGAAGAATGCTTCTTCGAACTGGATGCCGTGCCGGCGCGCGTCTCCGCGATGAACGTGCCGATCCCGTACAACCATGCACTGGAAAAGGCCGCCTTGCCGGATGCGAACGACGTGGTGGACGCCGTGCGCAGTATGTTCGGTAACTAAATCTTTCTCGCGCAAAGACGCAAAGGCGCCAAGACGAAAAATGATTTTTCAGGCAAACCAGCCGGTATTATCACGATGATCCCGGTACTCCGGCGCTACTGACGACTAACAAGTATTTCTTTGCGCCTTTGCGTCCTGGCGCGAGACAATTTATCTGGAATGAGCTCTGAATGGCTGAACCCTATGTAATCAAGATGCCGCAGCTTTCCGATACCATGACGGAAGGCACCATCGTCAGCTGGGAAAGGGCTGTCGGCGACGCCGTGAAGCGCGGCGATATCGTCGCTACCGTCGAGACCGACAAGGCCGTCATGGATGTGGAGGTGTTCCGCGACGGTTTCCTGTCCGGACCGATGGCCCCGGTGGATGCCGTGGTGCCGGTAGGTCATCCGATCGGCTACCTGGTGGAATCAAAATCCGACGTCGACGCCAGCCAGGTGGCGCCGGCGGCAAAACCGGCGGCGGCCGCGGCACCGGCAGCCGCGGCGGCACAGTCGCCGGCGCCGGCAGCGCTTGTTGCCGCGGGCGCCGTGCCGGCTCCACGCCCGCAGGTCAGCAAGGCCTCGCCGCTGGCGCGCCGGCTGGCCGCGCAGTTCGGCACCGATATCGATCGCATCAGCGGCTCCGGTCCGGGTGGCGTGGTGACGGCTGCCGACATCCAGCGCGCACCGGCGCCGTTCGAGGTGGCCGTGCCCGGCAATGGCCGTGCGATGAAGTCGATGGAAAAGGCGATCGCGCAGCGCCATGGCCGACTCGATCTCCATGCCGACCTTCCGCGTCACCGCGCACATCCACCTCGAGACACTGATGACCGCGGCCAGGTCGGCCGGTGTCTCGGTGACGGTGGCGATCGCCCGGGCCTGCGGACTGGCCATCGCGAAACATCCCAAAATGAACTGGTGCTACCAGCCAAACGACAAGCTGATCGAGCGCAGCCAGGTCGACATCGGCATGGCGGTGGCCGCCGACGATGGCGGTCTGGTGGTGCCGATCCTGCGCGGCTGCGAGTTACGCGAACTCGCCGTGCTCAACACCGACTGGAAGGACCTGGTGGCACGGGCGCGCAGCCGCCACCTGAACCCGGAGGAATTCACCGGCGCGACCTTCCAGATCTCCAACATGGGCATGTTCGACGTCAGCTATTTCGACGCCATCGCCACACCGGGCCTGGCCGCGATCCTTGCCATTGCGTCGAATACCGACAAGGGCAGCGCCTTTACCGTTACCGCCGACCATCGCGTCATCAACGGCGCCGATGTCGCGCTGTTCCTGCAAACGCTGAAGGAATTCTTACAACAGCCCGGCGACTGGATGGGGCCGGGCGGCCCGGCCATACCGGAAGGTGACTGGGATTACGCCGTGGTGGTCATCGGCGGCGGGCCGGGCGGCGAGGACTGTGCGCGTGACCTGGTAGCGCACCGGCTGAAGGTCGCACTGGTCAACGACGCGCCGCTCCCCGGTGGTGAATGCCTGTGGCGCGGCTGTATTCCATCCAAGGCCTGGCGTGCCGCGGCCGATCGCCTGCGCGATCGTGCCGGGGATGCCCGCCTGGGTGTCGGCGGCACCGACCGGGCGCAGCTGATCTGGAAGGACCTCGAGGCACATCGCCGCGAGGTCCTGGAGACGCGCGGGGCGATGGCGCTGAAGACCGACCGGGGTGTGCGCATCGACTACCTGCAGGGCTTCGGCCAGTTCGTCGACGCGCATACACTCTCGATCAATACCTCGACCAACAGCGACGATCCGCACGTGCGTGCCGCGGCGCCCGCGGCAAAGGCCGCGCAGAGCATCAGCTTTGGCAGTGCGGTGATCGCCACCGGCGCGCCGCCGTTCGTGCCGCCGATAGCCGGCGCGCAGGACGGCCTGGACAGTGGCGGTGTGCTGACTTCCGATACCGTCTGGACGCTGACATCAGCCCCGCAGCGGCTCGCCGTCATCGGCGGTGGGGCCATCGGTGTCGAGATGGCGCAGATCTTCCAGGACTTCGGTACACAGGTCACGCTGCTGGAGGCGCAACCCCGCATCCTGGCCGAGGTCGAGCCGGAGATCGCCGCGGCGCTGACTGAAATCCTTATGGCCGAACCGCGCCTCGACGTGCTGACCGGTGCCGTCGTGAACAGGATTTCCGGCACTCCCGGCGCAATGGAGGTGGCCTGCACCGACGCCGAAGGCAAGCAGCACACGCTCGCCGTGGATTACGTCATCATGGCGACCGGCAAGCGGCCGGTGCTGGGCGGGCTCAACCTGGAGGCGGCCGGCGTGGCCAGCGAGCACGGCATCATCAAGGTCGACCGTCGCTGCCGCACCAGCGTGCCGCACATCTTCGCCGTCGGTGATGTCATCGGTGGCCTGATGCTGGCGCACACGGCCGCACAGCAGGGGCGTGTCTCTGCCGCGACCATCCTGGGCGAGAACAGGCAGTACGACCAGGACCGGGATTGCAGTGTGATCTTCTCGCGGCCGCAGGCCGCGTTCGTCGGCCTGTCCGCCGGGCAGGCGCAGGCGCGGGGCATGGATGTCGCCGAGGTGAAGGTGCCGATGAACATCGATGCCAAGGCGATGATCAACGGCGAGACGCACGGTATGATCAAGATCGTTGCCGACAAGGCCACGCACCGGATCGTGGGCGTACATTTCCTGGCCGACCATGCCGACACGCTGATCGGCGAGGCGGTGATGATGGTATCCGGCAATATGACCCTGGAGCAGGTGGGCGAGGCGATCCATCCGCATCCGACCCAGACCGAATTGTTCGGTGACATGGCACGGCGTCTGCTGTCGCGCCTGCGCCGTAGCACGAATAAGGCAAAGGCGTAAAACGATCCCCTGATTAAATCATGTGTCACGTTATTGCGAGGAGCGAAGTGACGAAGCAATCTCTAACGGATTGATCATGAATTTCAAAGATTGCTTCGCTGCGCTCGCAATGACGGGATATGTTACTTCATCGGTGATTCATTATTGGTTTTTTCCTGCTCCCGGAGAGCGGGAGTTAAAAGGACGTCAAACGGTATGGCAGAAATCAGAAAAGTTGTACTCGCCTACTCGGGCGGTCTGGACACCTCCGTCATCCTCAAATGGCTGGAACAGACCTATGCGTGCGAGGTGGTGACCTTTACCGCCGATATCGGGCAGGGTGAGGAAATCGAACCGGCGCGTGCCAAGGCCATGGCCATGGGCGTAAAGGCGATCTACATTGAGACGCTGCGCGAGGAATTCGCGCGTGACTTCGTGTTCCCGATGTTCCGCGCCAATACCCTCTACGAAGGCGAGTACATGCTGGGCACCTCCATCGCGCGCCCGCTGATCGCAAAGCGACTGGTGGAGATCGCGCATGAAACCGGCGCCGACGCCATCGCGCACGGCGCGACCGGCAAGGGCAATGACCAGGTGCGCTTCGAACTCGGCGCCTACGCGCTCAATCCGGACATCAGGATCATCGCGCCGTGGCGCGAGTGGGACCTGAATTCGCGGGAGAAGCTGCTGGCCTACGCTGAACAGCACGGCATACCCGTCGAGCACAAGCAGGGCAGGAAGAGCCCGTACTCGATGGACGCCAACTCGCTGCATATCTCCTACGAAGGGGGCATCCTCGAAGACCCGTGGGCGGAGCCGGAAGAGGATATGTGGCTGTGGAGCACCTCACCCGAGCACGCGCCGGATACACCCGCTTATGTCGAGATCGGCTTCGAGCGCGGTGACGCGGTGGCCATCGACGGCAAGTCCGCCAGCCCTGGCCGGGTGATGGAGATCCTCAACAAGCTGGGTAGCGAGCACGGCATCGGGCGTGCCGATATCGTCGAGAACCGCTACGTCGGCATGAAGTCGCGCGGCTGCTACGAGACACCCGCCGGTACCATCCTGCTGAAGGCGCATCGTGCCATCGAGTCACTGACGCTGGACCGCGAGGCGGCGCACCTGAAGGACGAACTGATGCCGCGCTATGCCAGCCTGATCTACAACGGCTACTGGTGGAGCCCGGAACGCAGACTGTTGCAGGAACTCATCGACACCTCGCAGGAACACGTCAACGGCACGGTGCGGCTCAAGTTGTACAAGGGCAACGTCATCCTGGCCGGGCGCAAGTCCGACAGCGACAGCCTGTTCGATGCACGCATTGCGACCTTCGAGGACGATGCCGGCGCCTATAACCAGAAAGACGCGGAAGGCTTCATCAAGCTCAACGCCCTGCGCATGCGCATTGCGGCCAGCCGGCAAAAGAAGCACGACCGGCGTAAATAAAGCGGGGACAGACCTTGTATTACCTGATTGCACGATGATGGCCACGGAACAACACGGAACGACGCGGATCAAAGCGGTTAGCTCCCGGGTGTTACCGCGGCTGTTGCCCGGCAGCAGTGAACGAATAACCGTGGTCTGCCCCCTGATCCTGCTGCCGTCGTTGCCGGGGCTTGCCACCGGCGGGTTTGCACGCAACTGGCTGGCCGATCGCTGAACCGACTGTTCCGGAGACACAAGTCATGCGCCTGTTACATACCATGCTGCGGGTCGGTAACCTGCAACGCTCCATCGACTTCTACACCGGTGTGCTCGGCATGCGCCTGCTGAGACAGAAGGATTACCCGGACGGCAGGTTCACGCTGGCCTTTGTCGGCTTCGGTGACGAGCAGGACAGCACCGTTATTGAACTGACCTATAACTGGGATATCAACCACTACGACAGCGGCGATGGTTTCGGACATATCGCGATCGAGGTCGATGATGTCTACACCGCGGTAGACGAATTGCGCGCCTGCGGCGGCAAGGTCATCCGCGAGGCCGGGCCGATGAACGCCGGGGCCACAATTATCGCGTTCATCGAGGACCCGGACGGCTACGCCATCGAGCTGCTGGGTAAGAAATCCTGAGCAGGGACGCGACCCTGGACACTGGAGGACGGGGGTTCGGGGTCGATCGCACTGGCCTGGCCGGTTGCTGAACACGTTTCAGACAGTGCAGGACCGGACAGAAATCGGTGAGAAGGCGCACGTACACGTCAGCCTGCCGCTGCGCGGCCCCGCATTTTGAGCCTGTTTTCAACGCTGTATTGTACCGCATGAGGGGTTTCCAGCAGCCATCTCGAGTAAGCACCGCTGGAGCAGGGCCCGTTGCGGTCGTCAGCGTGTTGTTCGTCACCGCTCCTGTCTCGCCCATTGACTCCGGGCCATATGCCTTTCCTTTTTCTTCCCGTGGCATTCGGGTGTAGACTCGGACGAATGACGGCAGTGTTGGTAGACCAATGGAGCACGCGCACGGTGAGCATCCGTGGCAGCGAGATACCCGTCTGGCCGGAGGGCCAGAAGATCAGCAAGCTACGCAAGTCGCTGGTGCTGATGACATGCTTCACAGACGTGCCGCACTATCACACCGAACTGACCCGGAAAATCCTGGCACTGGAAAATGAAGCCCGGTTCAAGGCCGATTATGCCCCGGGGGGCTGCGGTATCAAGATCTATCACCTCGATCGCTGGCAGTCTGCCGAGGCGATGCTGATCCACCAGCGTGCACTGGCCTTCTTCAGCGAGGTGTTCAAATGTCCGGAACCCGTTGCGGACGTCTCCATGGCGAATATCTTCAGAAACGGGGAATACTGCATGCCGCACAGCCATATCCGGACCCGCGCCAGCCTGGTATACAGCCTGGCCTGTGGTGATCCGGACCCGGGGCATCCCCGCAGCGGGCGCCTGTGCTTTGCCGATCCGCGCATGGCGGTGTGCTGCCAGGACGAACCGGAACGCATGACCACGCCGCTGGTACCCGACATGCAGCCCGGTACGCTGCTGATGTTTCCCAGCGAAGTCATGCATTTCGTAACACCGTATACCGGAAATTCACCGCGCATCACACTGGCCTGGAATATCGACAGCCGGCGGATACCGGGTGATGCAATCCCCGGCGGCCTGCCGGAACACTGACCAAGGGAAATTACACAATGTTACATCGCACTGGTTATTTAGTGACACTGCTTGCCTGCTCTTCATTCACCCTGCTCGATACAGGCCTGATCAGTACCGCCTGCGCCGGACAGAATGATACCGCTGCGATACAGCAACCGGTTTCTAACGTCATCCACGGCAAGGTGACGGATATCATCGAGGCTGCCGGTTACACCTATGCCGAAGTCGATACCGGTAAAGGGAAAGTATGGGCCGCGGCGTCGACTACCCCGCTGAAAACGGGTGACATGATCTCGTTTACAACCGAGATGCCGATGAAAAACTTTCACAGCAACTCGCTGAACCGCGATTTCCCCATTATCTATTTTGTAAACCGGTTTAATACCGACAAGGCAGGCCAGGCACGCGGGACCACGGCAATGGCTTCACCGCATGGCAAGACCCCGCCGTCGTCGGCAGCCACGCCTGTCGAAGGCATCGACAGGGTCGAGGGTGGTCACACCATCGCCGAGATCTATGACGGTAAACAAAAACTCGATGGCAAGGTATTGCGCGTGCGCGGGAAGGTCACCCGGTACACTGCCGGCGTCATGGGCAAGAACTGGTTTCACATCAGGGACAGCAGCACCCTTGATGACCTGGCCGTCACCACCGATGACACGGTGGCGGTCGACGCTGTTGTCGTCATCGAGGGAAAACTCGCGGTGGACAAGGATTATGGTAACGGATTTGTCTATCCGCTGATTGTGGAAGACGCCAAGGTATCCAGATAATGGAGTCAGAGCCACATTGTTCACGATTTTGGGCTGAATATGTGCGCTGACACGGGATAACCATGCCGGGTAACTCTCCGGGCCCCGTCCTGTTCCTGCCGCACGGGGGCGGGCCGCTGCCACTGCTCGATGATCCCGGCCACGCACAACTGATTCGCTTCCTTGCCACGGTTGCCGCGGACCTGGGCAGTCCTTCGTCTATCCTGGTGATCAGCGCGCACTGGGAGGCGGTCGTACCGACCCTCACCGGCGGTGCGCAACCCGGGCTGATCTACGATTATGCCGGTTTCCCCGAGGAATCCTACGCGATCGCCTACCCGGCGCCGGGCGCGCCGGCACTGGCTGCCGAGATCCAGGTCCTGTTGCGCGACACCGGCATCGATGCGCAGGTGGATGCCGCACGCGGTTTCGATCACGGTGTATTCGTGCCGCTCAAGCTCATGTATCCGGCAGCGTCCATACCCTGCGTGCAGCTGTCGCTGGTGCGCGGTCTCGATCCGGGGCTCCATCTCCGCATCGGCAAGGCACTGGCAAGGCTGCGACAGGAGAATGTGCTGATAATCGGTTCCGGGTTTTCATTTCACAACCTGCGTGCGTTTTCAGGTCGCCGGACGGCAGGTTCCGATCCGGCGAACGATGCCTTCCAGGACTGGCTGGTCGATACCTGTACCCGGGAAGACCTGCCCGCGCAGCACCGGGAGCAACGGCTGATCGGGTGGGAACATGCACCGCATGCGCGCTATTGCCATCCGCGCGAGGAACACCTGCTGCCGCTGCATGTGTGTTGCGGCCTGGCCGACGGTCCCGCCCGGCTGGTGTTCGATGACACAGTGCTGGGCAAGCGGGCGATCGGGTTGTTGTGGTAGCGGTGCAGTTCAACAGCAATAGAAAAGGGGCCGGAGACATTTTGGTTTCCGGAAAATGTATCCGGTCGCTTTTATTTATTCCTTCAGTACCAGCCTGAGCGTGCCGTCACCGATCTCGATGTTGTCCACGCCATCGGCAAACGCCTTCCAGAAACCGGTGTTACCGCCGTACTGTTCGACCAGGTCGATGTTCTTCATGCCGCCGAGCCAGGCATTCGGTATCGGCACGCCCATCACGCTGACACCCTTGAGTATGACGATGGGCCGGCCGTTGCGATAGGCGGTTTCCACGCCGGCACGGACCTTGATGATCTGTCCCGCGAGGATCGGGAAGTCCTCGTCCACGTGGATGAGCAGCTTGGCGCTGATCAGGCCCTCGGACAGGTCGATGGCGAGTTTTTTCGCCAGGTCGGTATTCCTGGCCAGCAGGGAATTGAGTTCGCGTTCGGACAGGGTGATGCTGCGGTCGGCGCCTGCCTCGCTGTAGGGCTCGGGCTCAAGCCGGCCGGAATCCACCGCGGCGCCTTCCTGCCGTTGCCCGGCGTGGCCGCGCGTGTGGCGTACCTGCAGGCTGTCGAGGCGTTCGAGCTTCCGGTCCAGGACCTGCTCTTCCTGTCGGGACAACTGCACCGGCCTGAACTCGGCGGGGAAGATATACGTGCGGATGATCCAGTACGACAGGCCGGCGGTGACCACGACGGTGACGAGTACGATCAGGAAGATCGTCCAGCCGCTGCGCCGCGGCTTTTCAGGCGCTATGACTTCCGGCGTGGTCTCCATGTGCCCATAGTGACGCAAAAACAGCAGCCAGTAAACGGCCAATGCCGACGTGTTGCACTATAATGCCGGGTCTGTATCGGGGGGATGTACCATGCGCTGGAGAACAGGACGCAGAAGTTCCAATATCGAAGACCGGCGCGGCAGCCCGATGCGGGTGGGCGCCTTCAAGGGCGGCATAGGGACGATCGTCGTTGTGCTGGCGCTGGGTTATTTCCTCGGTGTCGATCCGAGTATCCTGCTGCAGCTCACGCAGGGTCTCGGGCCGGAGGAGACGGGCGCACCCTACCAGCCGACGGCGGAGGAGCAGGAACAGGCCGATTTCGTCTCGGTGGTGCTGGCGGATACCGAGGATACCTGGCATGCCATTTTCCAGCAGGCCGGTCGTGTCTACGAGGAGCCCGGACTGGTACTGTTTTCCGGTGCGGTGCGTTCGGCCTGCGGCATGGCCAGTGCGGCCGTGGGACCGTTCTATTGCCCGGGTGACCGCAAGATCTACCTCGACCTGGCGTTCTTCGTGGACCTCAAGCGCCGCCACGGTGCCCCCGGCGATTTCGCCCAGGCCTACGTGATCGCGCACGAGGTCGGCCATCACGTGCAGAAACTGCTGGGCACCAGCGACCGGATGCAAAGCGCGCAGCAGGGCCTGGGCAAGGCGGATGCCAACGCCCTGTCGGTGAAACTGGAATTGCAGGCGGACTGTTTCGCCGGGGTGTGGAGCAACCACGCGGACCGCAGCCGGCAGGTGCTGGAGCAGGGGGATATCGAGGAGGCGCTGAATGCGGCCACCGCCATCGGCGATGACCGCCTGCAGAAGGAAAGCCAGGGCTACGTGGTGCCGGAGTCGTTCACCCACGGCACGTCTACGCAGCGCGTGCACTGGTTCCGGCAGGGCTTCGAGCAGGGTGACACGGGTGCCTGCAACACGTTTGAATGACAGCAACCGCAGGTGTCCGGATAACCGCTCATGAAATTCCTCACCCTGGAAGCGGGACAACTCGGCGTCCTGCTCGACGACACGGTCATCGACATCCCGGCCGCCGCCGCGGCCTTGCAGGCCGGTACGGTCCCCGGCACGCTCGCCGAACTCGTGGCGGCCGGCGACGCCGCCGCCGGCGGTGTCTACGCGCTGGCACAGCAGGCGCTGCCGCAGGGCGTCGCCGCCCGTGCCTTCGGTGCAGTCAGGCCGCTTGCCCCGATCCCGGTGCCGCGGCGCAATATCCTGTGCCTGGGCAAGAACTACCTGGACCATGCACGGGAGATCGCGGGGAAGATGCATGCCTCCGCCAGTGCACCGGAGAAACCGATCATCTTCACCAAGGCGACGACGGCCGTCATCGCGCCCGGCGCGCCGATCCCGAGTTACCCGCAGCTGACGCGTAAACTCGACTACGAGGCGGAACTTGCGCTCATCATCGGCTGCGGCGGGCGTGATATCGTGCCACAACTGGCCTGGGAGCACGTGTTCGGTTATACCGCGATCAACGACGTCTCCGCGCGTGACCTGCAGAAGGATCACGGGCAATGGTTCCGCGCCAAGAGCCTCGATGGCTTCGCCCCCATGGGGCCGGTCGTGGTGCATCGCCGTGCGATGCCTGCGCCGCGGGACATCGAGGTGAAATGCTTCGTCAACGGCGAACAGCGCCAGTGCGGGTGTTTCGACCAGCTGCTGTTCGACGTGCCGGCGATCATCGCGGTGCTGTCGGCGGGCATGACCCTGCTGCCGGGGGACATCATTGCGACCGGCACGCCCGCCGGTGTCGGCATGGGCTTTTCCCCGCCCAGGTACCTGCAGGCAGGCGACGAGGTGGTGGTCGAGGTGACCGGCGTGGGACAGCTGCGCAACCCGGTGGGCTGATTCCTTATCTGTGCCCGTGAGACGGACCGCGTCCGCGAGCGTGTTCGTGCGGCGGCATCAGGCTCCCGTGCCGGACCTTATTCCCGCACCGGTTTCTTGGCCAGTTTCCGCTGCAACGACCTGCGGTGCATGTTCAGCGCCCGCGCCGCGGCCGAGATGTTGCCATTATGTTCGGCCAGCACCTTTTGCAGGTGCTCCCATTCCAGGCGTTTGACCGACAGCGGTGATTCTGATGGTACGACGGTGGTGTCTCCCTCGAGGCGGTGCAGCGCGGTGACCACTTCGTCGGCGGTGGCGGGCTTGGTCAGGTAGTGCACGGCACCGAGCTTGATGGATTCCACAGCGGTTGCCACGCTGGCGTAGCCGGTCAGCATGACGATGCGGGTGTTCCCGTCCAGCCCGGACAGCAGCTTGACCAGCTGCAGGCCGGACTCGGCGCCGATGCGCAGGTCGACAACGGCGTACGCAGGTCCTGTGTCACGTGCCAGTTGCAGTGCCGCCGCGAGGTTGTGGGCAATGCTGACCGCATAGCCACGCCTGGCCAGTGCTTCGCCCAGCACCGCGCAGTAAACCTCGTCGTCGTCCACCAGCAGCAGCGCGGGGAGTCCGGATTGCGGCTGTCCGGCTTCCTTGTTCACGCCGTGTGTTCCCGGTTCGGCAGCAACGGCAGCCTGATCGTGATGAGGGTGCCGCCCTGGTCCCGGTTGCCTATGGTCAGCAGGCCCCCGAGCCGCTCGATGGTCGCACGGGACAGCAACAGCCCGACGCCCAGGCCTTCCTGCTTTGTGCTCACCGGCTGCGTGCCGAGCTGTCCGGCGATCTCCTCACTGAGTCCCGGTCCACGGTCGGATACGGTGAGCGCGAGCTCCGTGCCTGTCCATGCGGCGTTCAGCGTGACGTGTTCCGGCGAGGCATCGGCCGCGTTATTGAGTACGTTGTTCAATGCCTGGGTCAGCGTGCGCTCCGCGATGATGCCGGCATCGGGCTGGTTATCCTCGATGTGCAGGGTTATTTCCGCATCGGGGTGGTGCTCACGCCATTCGGTAACCACCCGGTCGAGGTAGTTCCCGACACGCATGCGGTGGCCGGATTCCACGCGCCCGGCGCCCGCGCTGGATGACAGGCTGGACAGCGCCTCCTTGCAGCGCCCGATCTGAGTCTGCAGGATGCAGAGTTTATTATGCAGATCGCTGTTGTCCTCGC
Source organism: uncultured Gammaproteobacteria bacterium (assembly GCA_963803275.1). Lineage (GTDB taxonomy): Bacteria > Pseudomonadota > Gammaproteobacteria > UBA9214 > UBA9214 > UBA9214. The sequence goes on from CAWDLS010000003.1 coordinate 190,642, forward strand.
CGGTGTATTCCAGCTGCAGCTCCGCCGCCAGTATGGCCATGGTGCCGAGTGGCGTGCCCAGTTCATGCGCCGTGCCGGCTGCCAGCGTGCCGAGTGCAACCAGCCGCTCGTTCTTCAGCGCCTGTTCGCGTGCCTCGGCCAGCCTGTGGTCGCGTTCGCGCAGCCGGTATGCCATATCAACGATGATCACGGCCACGAAGCCGGCGCTCATGACGAAACCGAGCCACATGCCGAACACATGCATGCGGAAGCCTGCGGCAGGGAAATGCGCATGTTCCCCGGAGGCGGGCACCGCGATCAGAAACAGGGCCGAGTAGCTGAGTACGGTAATGGTGGCCATGATCCAGGTGTGCCAGCGTGGCAGGATGGTGGCGGCGATCATCAGCGGCAGCAGGTAAAACCAGACAAACGGATTCGAGGCGCCGCCGGTATAGCAGAAGATGGCCGTCAGCCCGGCGACGTCGAGCAGCATAATAATGAAGATCTCGCCATTACCGTAGTGGTGCCCGGATCTGAGACGCAGCCAGGTATAGACATTCAGGCCGGCGATGAGGGAGAGCGTAAACAGCAGCGGCGGCAGAGGCAGTTCCTGCCTGAAGTAGCGGGTGGCAATTGCCAGACCGAGCGCGATCAGCACGATCTCGGCATTGCGCAGCATGAACAATCGATAGTAGTTGTGGCGAGCGGTCTCCTCGGGGGCCCTGGCAGTCGATGAACGCATGGCTAGATGATGCAATGATAGCCGTCGACCCTCAAATTCCCGCCGGCTTGCAGCCTGCGGCTGCAACTGACGGTCGCAGGCACGCGCGGTCAGTTCACCTTCTCGCAATCATAGACATAGCTGTTGCCGGCATCATTCGTTTGCGGGTATTTGCCGGAAATGGCCGGGTTTTTTTCGAACAGTTCCCCGAACCCGGCAAGACAGGCGTCTTCATCCGGGTACAGTGGCGCGTCTGGATAGATGCGTTTGTTGTTCCTGGTGTGCTCGCAATCGAGCCAGTCGGTCACGCGACAGACATAGGCCCGCCACTGGCCGCTGGTATCGGCGGCACCGGCCGGCGCAACAACGGCTGCTGCAGACAGCATCAGGATGATGAGTGTTACTGTTGTCCGGTACATCGCAGACCTCTTGTATACCAGTTTGTCAAAAAACACCAGCCTCCCCGCCAGGCCAGCCGCTGCCCGCCGGGCATGACCGAGTTTGCAGCCACCTTGAATGCTGACCGGCTTTCGCAGCCGATGTATGCCAGTCCGGACAGGCGACCGGCGTCGCCGCGGGCCTGCCTGTGAGGCTGCTGCCGTACCCGATGGTGGACTGTCTGTCACCGCGCGTGACCGCAGACCGCGACGGAATGCACTACAGTAACAATACGGCTATCATGGCGCCATGAACATTCCGGTAACCGGATTCCGGACGTCCCGTCATGAACGGCGTGCCGGCCCTGCAGTGGAAGCTGCAGGGCCGGCCTGAATGGCGCTGTCGGTGCTCACGACCCGGCCCTCACATGCCAGTGCGCTGGAATCCGAGGTACATGTCTGGCTGGCAAGGCCGGGCGCGGCTGCGGATTCCGTGCATCAGGCTGACTGCATCGCGCTGCTGTGCGCGGACGAAATAGCGCGTTACCGGCGCTTTCGTTTCGCGCAGGACCGCCGGCTGTACCTGGTCTCGCGTGCCCTGTTGCGCAGGGTGCTGTCCACGTATGTCGAAATCGAACCAGTAGACTGGCGGTTTACCCGCGGCGCGTATGGTCGGCCGGAAATCGCTGGACCGGCATCGGGTGTCAACCTGCGTTTCAACCTGAGCCATACACAGGGGCTGGCGGCATGTGTGGTGACACTGGAGAGTGATTGCGGTATTGACGTGGAGCGCATCGTTGGGCGTCGCATGATTCCGGAGATTGCCGCGAAGGTCTTCGCCGAACCGGAGCAGCGCGACCTGTGCGAGCGGGAAGGAACCGCCGGTTACCGGGAGCGATTCTTTACCTACTGGACGCTGCGCGAGGCCTGGTGCAAGGCGCTGGGTACCGGGCTTGCACATGCGGACCGGTCTGCCTGGTTCGAGCTGGACGAGGCGGGGGTCTGCAGGATTCACGGTCACTCCAGACAGCAGGGCGCCAGCGGATACTGGCAAACGGCGGTTATGCGGCCGACGCAGGAGCATGTGCTGGCGCTGGCGATTCACGGTACGGAGGTTGTCGATAAACCCGTCGTGTGCCGCTTCATCGAACCATGACCGTCTGCGGGCAGTCACCTGCAGAAATGCGGCGTTGATCCGGCTGGACAGCCGGACCTGCCGGTGCAATGTCAGACCGGAATCCCGTTCTGCGCAGATCGTCCATCCGCCGCAGGTGGCATTGTTTCCGTCATCCATACCCGGTTGACGGGGCGTCTGTTTCGCCGCCGCCGTTTGGCCGCTTCGTTACAGGATGACGGTGTCCTGGCAACCCCGGGGCGACGGATTCATGTCGCCCGCACGGCCGACCGCAACATTGTCGAGGGCGGGGGGCTGTAACCAGGTGTTTGATAAGACCCCTGAAGCCCATGGGTATGGCGGTTCGCCGGCAGGCGGGAGTCGCACTGACTGGATGACAGGCATTCCCGTGCAATGGTGATGAAGATTGACATTACAAAAACATTATATAATAATAATAGAAATTTATAAAATACTTGTATGTCAAAGGGGTGTGACATGGCTGCCTGGAACACAGATCAAACGGATGCGCGCGGCAAGGGACGCAACAGGACCCTGATAGTCGCCCGTCAGGATTTCTTCGTTGACGGTATCGTTCGAATCCTGAAGTCCAGTCGAGTCGCCGGCACGATTGTCTGTGTTGAACCCGGCGAACCGTGCATGCGCCATTTCGCTGCCGAGTGCCCGGATTTTCTGCTGATCCAGGAAAATGCCAAACCGGAGCCGTTTGAAGACTTCGTCAGCGAGATGGTGGAAGGGTTTCCCGAGATGCGGCTGCTGGTCTTCGGTCAGTCCATGTCGGACGATTACCTGTTCCGTATCATCAAGGCCGGCGCGCATGGTTATTTCAACGAAAAGATGAACGGGGAGCACATCATCCAGGCGCTCGACGTGGTCAGCAAGGGTGACTACTGGATTGAACGCCATATCATGCAGCGTTTTATCACGGAGCGCTCGGTCCAGGATGGCATCAATATACGTGTGAGGATGCTTGGCGAACGCCTTACCGCCCGTGAAGCCGAGGTGCTGGAGCTGGTGCTGCAGGGTTTGTCCACAGGCGAAATTGCCGAGCGTATTTCCCTATCTCACCAGGGTGTGAAGGCGCACCTGACTACCCTGTTCAGGAAATTCAGCGTCAAGAACCGCTCTCAGCTGATACTCAGTGCACTCGACGAGGTGAGCCCGGTAGAAAGCATTACCGGCTTGTTCCAGCAGGGCCTGCAGGCGTTTCGTCAACCGGAGCAGCAGTCGGCGGTCAGTTGACTGCCAGCTAGAAGTACCTCGCCAGTTCCAGTCGAATACGGGTGTCGTCGGCGAGGCTCGCGAAGACGTTGTTGGCCGGTATGTTCGCCAGACCGCGCGCCTCCAGTGACAGCTTCCAGGCATCGCCGAAGCGGCGGCTTGCTTCCAGATTATAGCTTTCACCACCCCCTTCAAGATCGATAACCACACTGGCGAGCAACTCCGAGCTGGCAGCGTCATTGAGTGTGATACGGGTGCCGAGCACCAGGTCGTTCTGGAACGCCGAGGTGAAGAACGGCCGGCTTGCCAGCACGACTGCCGGGTCAATGTCGTCGCCGCGGCTGTCGTACAGGTATTCGGTGATGATCCCGACGTCGATCCTGGATTCGTTCACACCGACAAAGGTGTATTCATAGCCGCCGTCAACCGACGTGATGCGCTTGCCCTGACCGCTGCGCAGTACGGCTTCCAGTTTCCACAGCCAGCCACCGTAGATCGCCTGCAGATCGAGGCTGGTCTGGTTGATGAGTTCGTAATAGGGCGTGATTTCACTGATATTCCCGCCGCTGATGGCGGCGGGAAGGGCGACAAAACGCGGTTCGCGTGCCGTGCCGGCAAAGTGGGCGATGCCGAGATCGAAGGCGCCGATGGTACTCGACCAGCGCGCGGCGATATCGGTGTGCCGGTCTTCGGCACCGGATTCATAGATTGCGTCGGTACTGACCGGTATCGCGAAGCGCGGTCGCCCTGCTGGTCCCGGAAAGGTGCGCTCACGAAACCACGGCAGGACGAACAGGTCGAGGACGCCCCGGTCATGGATCAGGCTCAGCTTGAGCATGGGCTGGCCAAGCTTGTCCTCGCCATCCTCGTCGACCACCAGGTCGGTCTGGTTGATGACATCGACGAGGTGCGCCGCCTCGGTCACGCCCCAGTAGACCTTGCTGATACCGATGTTGGTTTCCCAGTCACGGGCCGCGTGTATCCACGAAAACTCGCGGATGTCACCATGTGTACGGTCATTGTCATGCGCGTCGAGCAGCAGGTAGGGCTTGAAGGTGAACAGGTCGTGGCGGTCGTTCCACTCGTTGAAGTACTCGGGTTCGAAGGCAAGCGAAGCATAGGTGCTGTGCTGGACCGGTTGCATCGGTTCCTCGAGGAAGCCCAGCAACTCGCCGGCGATCCGTCCGCGCCATTCACCGGCCTGTACTGTAAGGACCGGCAGCAGGCAGGCCAGCAGGCAGGGCAGGCGTTTCATGGCGGTGCGCTTACCTGGCGCGCTTGAGCGCGTTCTGGTCGAAGTCGCGGTCGGTCAGGCCGGCGCCGAAAACGAAGTTGCTCTGCAGCAGACGCGTACTCTTGCCGGTCTGGTGATTTTCCATGTACATATCATGTGCGCGCCAGAACCTGTCCCTGTACAGGTGGTAATCATTGAACACCAGCGTCTTCAACAGGCTGTTCTTGCGGTCGTAGTACTCGATCCTGCGTTCCTTGTAGTTTTCCTTGTCCAGCCAGACGATCTGGCGGGTATAACCGGAGTTCCTGTCTTTCGGATAACGCTCGAAGACGAACACTTCCAGCCCGTCGAGCCTGTCGTCACGCAGGTACTTGTAGGTGTACTTGTCGACCTCCTGTGAGGTGATGTCCTCATAGGCGAATTCGCTGCCCATGAACGGTCCCGACTTGTTGTCAGAGGCGATACGTTTCACCCGTTTCAGCGCCGGCAGGTACAGCCACTGGTCATCCGGGCCTTCCTTGTGGGTGTAGCTCAGCAGGGCGGTACCCTGTACGTCACGCGGCTCGTCGAACAGGGTAAGTATCTTGTCGCCGTCATGCTCGCCCTCCAGCGTCTTCGAGCGGATTTCACGGACGCTTTCCTGGCCCTGCCTGTTTCTCAGGATCATCTTCACCTCGCTGGTGTAATCGCCGAAGCCGGAGTCACGCCGGTCGGCCTCCATGGCGATCGCGAGTCCTTTTTCCTCGGGTGTTTCGGCGCTGGCGCCGGCCGCCAGCAGGCACATCAACACTGCCGGCAGAATGAAATTTCTGATTGTCATGTTCGTTCTCCTGGGGTATCCGGACCGGAACTGCTGGCAACAGCGAACAGCACGCCCGCGATGCCGTGCACTGCTAAAGGCTGTAAACAGCAGCATGCCAGTGTTCGTGCTGCACCAAGGGTCGCCGCTTCGCGCGGCCGTTTGCCCGCGTGCCGTTCGCATGCGCACGTGTGCGGCCTGACAGGCGCTGCGTACGCGCCTGTGGCGTGCGCTGCACCAGCATGCCCGCCGCTGGCGAGGTCATACGGCCGGCAGCCTGGCCGGTATTGAATATTGTATTGGAAATCAAGATCAAACAGGCGAATATTCGGCAGCCCCGCTCTCCGTCACTGCCCGGGCCCTGGCGCCGACGGTGTTGATGCCTGTGCGACAGCATGTGCTGCGCGCACGGGGGCATCGAAGGCATTGGAGTCCGGATTCATTTACTTTATAGTCTCAACAACTTAGAAAGCTGCAGGGCGCGCACCTATCGCGGCCGGCAGGACAGGACAAACTATGGCTGATCGCAGATTACAGGTGTTCCATACCGTCGCCCGGCTGCTCAGTTTTACCAAGGCTGCGGAGAGCCTGCACATGACCCAGCCGGCGGTAACCTTCCAGGTGCGCCAGCTGGAGGAATATTTCAATACCCGCCTGTTCGACCGCACCCACAACCGCATCAGCCTGACCGATGCGGGTGAGCGTGTCTACGAGTACGCGGCGCAGATCTTCGAGCTGTATGCCAAGATGGACAATGCCGTGCGCGACATGACCGGCGAGATCAGCGGTGTGCTGATCATTGGCGCCAGCACCACCATCGCGGAATACATGCTGCCTGCGCTGCTGGGGGACTTCAAGAAAAAGTATCCGGACGTGAATGTGCATCTCAAGGTATCCAATTCGGACGGCATCGTGCACATGGTCGAGAACAACGATATCGACCTGGGGGTCGTCGAGGCGCCGGTGCTGAACAAGAACCTGGTCGTTGAAAACTGCCGCAACGACAGCCTGGTCGCCATCCTGCCGCCGCAGCATGCGCTGGCGGGCATGAGCAAGATCAGGCTGCAGGATCTGCAGAACCATGCGTTCATCGCACGCGAGGAGGGTTCGGGTACCCGCGAGGTGATCGAGGAATACCTCGCCGATGCCGGTCTCAAGGCCACTGACCTCAATATCGCCATGGAACTGGGCAGTCCCGAGGCGATCAAGGGCGCGGTGGAAGCGGGCATGGGCGTTTCGATCGTCTCGGAGGTGACCATCAACAAGGAGTTACAGCTGGGAACACTGGTTGCGCTGGAACTCGATCCACCGCTGGAACGCCCGTTTTCCTTCGTTCACCAGAAACAGAAGTTTCGCCAGCGTGCCATGGACGAGCTGCTGGAATTCGCACGCGCCTATTGCCTGTCGCACAGTGATGATGACTAGCCAGGCGCTGAACAGGTCCCGGACGATGAATGACAGGGCCGCAAGCGGTGAACATGGACCGCGTGCAAGGCAGTCTGCCAACGCGGTCCGGCATCACGGGGCAAGTGCCGGCACAGGAATGTACCCTGTGAGTGTCCATCGCCCGCGTGCCAGGCCGGCAGGCAAACGTTGCCCGGGACAGGGCCCGTCACGCTCCGAACCTGCATTGAACGCGTCATGAGCACACAACAGCAACTGCTCGATCTGTTCGACCGGCTGGATGCAACGGACCAGGCAGGACTGCTGGCGTTCGCGGAATTTCTCGCCGCGCGAGCGCCTGCGCAGCGGGCCGCCACACCACAGGCTGCATACGTGGTGCCCGAGCCCGAACCGATCGAGCGTCCTGCGACGGAATCGATCGTGGGCGGGCTCAAACGGCTTGCGCGCACCTACCCGATGCTGGACAAGAGCGAGATGTTGAGCGCGACCTCTGACATCGTTGCGACCCATATCATGCGCGGCACCGACGCCGCGCAGGTGATCGACGAACTGGAGGATATCTTCGCGCAGCATTACCGGCGATTGAAATCGGGATCGGGGGACTAGTCCTTGAATATCGTGTACGAATGGTACCAGCGTACCGTGTCTGATCCCCATGCAGTCATCCTGGCCGTGCTGCTGGCTACCGGGTTCATCGTCGTGCTTACCCTCGGCCAGATGCTCGCACCGGTACTGGCCGGCGTGGTGATCGCCTACCTGCTGGATGGTGTGGTCGAGAAGATTTACCGGCTGGGTCTGCCGCGCGTCCCGGCCGTTGTGCTCGTCTTCGTGCTGTTCATGTCCTTCCTCGTGTTCGCGCTGTTCTGGCTGGTGCCGCGCCTGTCAGCGCAGGTGACACAGCTGGTCCGTCAGTTGCCGGATATCATTGCGCTGGTCCAGGGTCTGATGCTGCAGCTTCCGGAGAGGTATCCGTACCTGTTTACGGTTGATCAGGTGAACGACCTGGGTGCAACCATCCGCGCGGAGATCACCGAACTGAGCCAGCACGTCCTGTCGTTGTCACTGCCCGCCGTATTCGGACTGATCACGATCCTGGTGTACATCATTCTGGTGCCGGTGCTGGCGTTTTTCTTCCTCAAGGACAAGTACCGCATCATGGGCTGGTTCAGTTACCGGCTGCCGCAACAGCGCCGGCTGGTCGACGTGGTGGCGAAGGATGTCAACATCCAGGTGTCCAACTATGTGCGCGGCAAGGTCTGGGAGATCTTCATTGTGGGCGTCACGGCCTTTATCACCTTCACGGTGATGGGACTGCAGTACGCCTTGTTGCTCGCGACCATGGTCGGCCTGTCCGTGATCATCCCCTATATCGGTGCGACGATGGTGACTGCCCCGGTGGCCCTGATCGCCTGGTTCCAGTGGGGCTGGAGCACCGAGTTTGGCTGGCTGGTGACGGCGTATGTTGTGCTGCAGATGCTGGACGGCTACCTGCTCGTGCCGCTGCTGTTTTCCGAGGTCGTGAACCTGCATCCGGTCGCGATCATCATCGCCATACTCGTGTTCGGCGGAGTGTGGGGGTTCTGGGGCGTGTTTTTTGCCATTCCGCTGGCCACCCTGGTGCAGGCCGTCATGCAGGCCTGGCCACGCAAGGGCAGGGATGAGGACACGGTCGCCGGTGATGCGGGGCAGCCTGTCACGGAATAATCCCGGCAGGCGGCATGCCTGTCGCCACACCCCGTCCGGTGTCGAATCTCATGTATACGCGTCGCCGGCCGGTGTCCAGGCAGTGCGGACTGCGGGATCTGTCCATGTCGGGCAAGGTGACACTACAACACGGGTTCACCCTGATCGAGATGGTTATCGTCATCTTGATCCTCGGTGTACTGGCCGCCATCGCCATCCCGAAGTATGCCGACATCAGCGATCAGGCCCATGATGCCGCCGCCCGCGGGACCCACGGCGGATTTGTCAGCGGTATCAATATCCTGCATACCGAACGGGCGGTGCGCGGCGGCAGCTCGGTGGTCACCAATGGCACCGGCTGGCCGGTCGGGTCGGGCGGCGGGGCGGCCATGACGAATGCACGCTGTGCCGCGGTATGGACCGACGTGCTGACCAGCCCGCCGCCGGCGAGCCCGGGCTACAATCCGAATACGGACGGCTGGGGTGCGCTCGGGTCGGGGACGTACTGTATCTAGGTCTACGAGCCGGACAACACGCCGTACCGTATCATCACCTACAATACGGCGAACGGCGCTACCGGCTACCTGGAAATCTGAATCAAGCGGACGGGGCCGTCCGCGCCGTGCCGAATCGTCCACTGCGAGTGCTGCGTGGATACCTACAGTTCCTTTATCGCATCCAGCACTTCCTGGACATGGCCCTTGACCGAAACCTTGCGCCATTCCCTGCGCAGGATGCCTTGCTCGTCGATCAGAAAGGTGCTGCGTTCCATCGCCCATGACCTTGCGCCCGTACATGTTCTTTTCCCGGATGACATCGAAGAGCCGGCAGGCACAGTTTCGTCCGCATCGGAGAGCAGTTCAAACGGGAATTGCTGCCTGGCCTTGAAGTTTTCGTGTGATTTGACGCTGTCGCGTGAAATGCCGAGGATCGCGGTATTGCGACGGCTGAAATGTGGCCATGCGGTCGCGAAAGTCCTGTCCTTCGGTCGTGCAGCCCGGGGTGCTGTCCTTGGGGTAGAAATAGATCACCGACATGTTTGCCCGTGTAGTCGGAGAGCGCGACGTCCTGGCCGCCGGTCGCCGGCAGCCGGAAGTCGGGAACCTTGCTGCCGACCGATCACCTTGCCCATGATGCGGACTCCTGTGCTTCAGAAGTCACTGACCACGATTTAACGATTACAGACACTGACAGCGATGTGGAAATCCAGTATCATCGTAGTAAATTGTGCATTCTGTCCCCGCAACTCTCAGCCCTTCATCGGCTCGATAACGGCATCGAGATTCAGCTGGTCGCAGAAATCCATGAATTCGTCCCGCAGCATGGAGATCTGCAGGTCGCAGGAATGTCGACCGTCAGATGCACCGAAAACATCGGCGTGCCGGTATGGGCGGCCGCATAACTGGAGGTGATCATTTCCTGAATGTTGATCTGCCGCTTGGCGAAGAAACTGGCCAGGTTGTGCACGATGCCCGGCTGGTCCAGCGCGACCACGTCCACCCCGTAGGGCAGCAGGTCCTTGCTGCCTTCCTTCGGCGCCGTGCGGCGTGCGATGATGGTCAGCGCCAGTCGTTCCTCGAGCTGGGCAATCTGGTTTTCCAGCTTGGCGATGTTGTTCCAGTTGCCGTCAACCAGCAGCAGCATGGCGAAGTCGCCACCCAGCACCGTCATGCGGCTGTCGACGATATTGCAACCGCAGGTCAGGACGCAGCGTGAAAGCTCGTCGATGATGCCCGGGCTTGTCCTCCCCCAGCGCGGCGAGTACCAGCTGACTGGTTTTTGCCGGTGAATGTTTGCTCATGTCCTGGCGTGGCCTCGAGACGCGGATGGGTACTTCCGTATACGGATGAGTCTATCATCTTTGCCGAGGTCTGCGTGGCGGTATATTGGCCCCGTGCAAGGATTGTCCTTGTCAGTGAAGGGTGGCATCAGTACCATGTCCGTCTCAAGTCGATTCCGGAGTCCGAAGTCATGTTTCATGGCAGTATGGTGGCGCTGGTAACCCCGATGCTCGGGGATGGCGCTATCGATGAAAACAGCCTGCGGCGGCTGGTCGATTTCCATGTCGAAAACCGCATCGGATGCGATCGTTTCGGTCGGGACGACCGGGGAGTCCGCGACCCTGGACGAAGCGGAACACTGCCACGTGATGCGCCGCACCGTCGAGATGGCGGCAGGCCGGATACCGGTGATCGCCGGCACCGGCGCCAATTCCACCCGCGAGGCCATCGACCTGACCCGCTGCGCCATGGAAGCCGGCGTCGATGCCTGCCTGCTGGTAACGCCGTACTACAACAAGCCGACCCAGGAGGGACTGTACCTGCATTTCCGTGGCGGTGGCGGAAGCCGTCCCGGTGCCGCAGATTCTGTACAATGTCCCCGTCCCGCACGGCCTGCGACATGTTGCCGGAAACGGTTGAACGCCTGTCCGAGGATTTACAACATCGTCGGTATCAAGGAAGCGACCGGAAACATGGACCGTGCGCGCGAAATCATGGAGCGTTGCGGTGAGCGGCTTTGATGTTTACAGCGGTGATGATGCGACGGCCATGGAACTGATGCTGCGGGCGGGAAGGGCAATATCTCGGTGACCGCCAATGTGGCGCCGGCCGGCATGCATGAACTGTGCGACGCCGCGCTGGCGGGGTGACCGCGACCCGGGCGGAGTCGATCAACCGGCCGCTGGAAATTCTGCACCGCATGCTGTTCGTGCAATCGAATCCCATACCGGTCAAGTGGGCGCTGCACGAGATGGGTATGATTCCAGCCCGGTATACGACTGCCCATGACGCCGCTGGCGGCAGGAGTATCACGAAACCGTCCGGCAGGCATTGCGGCAGGCCGGCGTGTCGCTAACAGCAGGAGAATCCGATGCTACGCAAACCCGTTACCTGTCACCCTCGCGGGTCACGCTGGCAAGCTCTGCTGCTGGCGTCGGCCAATGCAGGACATGAGCCGGGGGTAACAAGATCGACTACAAGAAGAGCAAGACAACCGAGTCCTGGAGGTGCCGCCGGAACTCTACCGCCTCCTCCATCAACGAGGCCCCGGACCAGCTCGATGCGGCCGGCACAGAGCTACTCTGAAATCGGCAAGGGCGCAACCCAGCCGGTGCGCGGACCGCCGGTGTCCTGCCGGAGAATCCCGACATGCGCGTGGAGCGCGACGGTAACCAGCAGTGGCTGGTGATCCAGGCCGAGCCCGGAACAGGTATGGCCGCAGGGTGCAGGGAGTTCTGGATGCAGAAGGGTTCCTGATCAAGTCGGAGGATCCCGCGGCTCGGCATTCTCGAAACCGGCTGGACCGAGAACCGCGCGGATATTCCCGCGGGCATCATTCGCAACACGCTCGGCAAGGTGCTTGACTTGGTCTATTCGGCCGCCACGCGTGACCAGTACCGCGTGCGCCTGGAACATGGCACCACCCCCGGTACGACGGAACTGTACCTGACCCACCGCGGCATGGAGGAGGTGGTCACGGGCAGTGCCGAAGATCGCGAGCACGATGTGGAAGCCGCGCCCCTCCGACCCGGAACTCGAGGCAGAGATGCTGAAGCGGCTGATGGTGTTTCTGGGCGTGGAGGAGCAGAAGGCAAAGACGCAGCTGGCGGCGCAGCCACGAGGCCCAGAGCCGCGCCGAACTGGTCTCGGACAGCAGCGGCATCATGCTGATCGACAAGGAGGACTTCTCGCGTGCCTGGCGCCGCACCGGCGTGGCGCTGGATCGTGTTGGGTTCGCGGTGGAGGACCGCAACCGTACCGACGGCGATCTATTTCGTGCGCTACAACGATCCGCTGGGAGACAACGAAAAGGGCATTGTTGTCCAGGCTGGCGTTCTGGTCTTCCGATGATGACGAAGGGCGAGACAGTACCGGATCGTGCTGCAGGCCGCAGGGCCGGAGACGCAGATCATCGTCAGTAACAAGCAGGGTGAGCGGGAGAATCCAGTCACCGCGAAACGGATCCTGACCCTGCTGGAGGAACAGCTGCGCTAGCCGGCGCCGGATACCATGAGATTCGCCTCTCTGGGCAGCGGCAGTCGGGGCAATGCAACGCTCATCGAGTCGGGCTCCACCCTGGTGATGGTCGATTGCGGGTTTTCCTGCCGCGAAACCGAACGGCGCCTGGGTCGGCTGGGCCGCCGCGCGCAGGAACTCACTGCCCTACTGGTGACACACGAGCACGGTGACCACGTGCGCGGTGTCCCCGCGCTGGCACGCAATATGGCCTGCCGGTCTGGCTGACCCGCGGGACCTTGCAGATGCTGCGCGACGACGACCTGCCGGAGGTGCACCACTGTGACGGCCAGGGGGCATTTTCCATCGCTGATCTGCGAGTCACACCGTTTACCGTTCCGCATGACGCCCGTGAGCCGTGCCAGTATGTGTTTGATGACGGCGAGCGCCGGCTGGGCGTGGTCACCGATACCGGCCGCATGACACCGCATATCGTCGAATGCCTGGATAGCTGTGACGCACTGATGCTGGAATGCAACCACGATGCACAGATGCTGGCACGCGGGCCGTACCCGGCCACGCTGAAACAGCGTGTCGGTGGCCCGCTGGGGCACCTGAGCAATGCCCAGGCCGGTGACCTGCTGGGGAGGCTCGATACCTCGCGGCTGCAGCACCTGATCGCTGCCCACCTGAGCGACAGCAACAACCGACCGGAGCTGGTGCGCACGACGCTCGCGGATGCACTGTCCTGTCAGGCGCACTGGATCGGAATTGCCGACCAGGAAGCCGGTCTCGACTGGCGGGAGATCGGCTAGCGCATCTTGCGGCTGTCGTCATTGCGTGGATTGCAGGGCACAGCACTATCTAACCGACTGATTCCATGTCGCGAGGTTGCCGCACCGGCCGCTCCCGGCATGGCCCGGGCCGGCCTCTGACCGCTTCCCGGTCCCACCATCCCCATGCCTCCCGCGACGCTGGACAGGACGTCCGGGTGTCGCAAAGCACAGGGATGTGCGGGAGCGACCACGCCTGCATACCTGCACATCGCGTTCGCGATGACCTGAATCCACGTTTCGTCCGGCGGGCCGGCGGGAAGGCCGATGGCCGCACGCCGCAGCGACCGTCTGCACTGACTTTGTCGGGGTGATCCAGTATTATTCCCCGCTTCACGGGGTTCCTCTCCTGGAGTTGTAATGCTGTACCTGCGCGGCGGTCCCGCCCACTCTGAATTCCGCCGTCAACAAGCTGCTCGGGCAGTGTCGTGAACAGTTACCCGAACTGTCGGGACTGACCGCCGACTACCTGCACATCGCCGAGCTCGACGGGCCGCTGAGCGCGCATGAGCGTGACGTCCTGGAGAAGCTGTTGCAATACGGACCACGCCAGCCGGCTGCACATGCTGAAGGGATGATGTTGATCGTCGTGCCGCGCCCGGGCACGATCTCGCCGTGGTCGAGCAAGGCCACCGACATCATGCACAATTGCGGACTGGACAAGGTACGGCGCGTGGAACGCGGCATCGTCTACACCTGCGCACTGCCGGACGGCATGGTACCGGGCAGTCAGCAACGCGACGCCCTGATGCCCCTGCTGCACGACCGCATGACGGAGGCCGTGCTGTTTGATACTGCTGAGGCCGAGGTACTGTTCCGGCATGCGGTACCGACACCCTGCGCACGCATCGACGTGCTGGGCGGCGGCCGCGCCGCGCTGGAGATCGCCAACCGCGAGTTGGGACTGGCGCTGTCCGCCGACGAGATCGATTATCTGCTGGAGAATTTCACCGCGCTGGGGCGCAACCCGGCCGATATCGAGCTGATGATGTTCGCGCAGGCCAACTCGGAGCACTGCCGGCACAAGATCTTCAATGCCGAGCTGGCTGATCGACGGCCAGGCGCAGGATGACAGCCTGTTCGGCATGATCCGCGCCTCCTACCAGGCCAGCCCGGCCGGCATCCTGTCGGCCTACAGTGACAATGCCGCCGTGCTGGAGGGTTGCCCGGTGCGGCGTTTCTTCCCGCGGCCGGACGATCACGCCTATACGCGAACATGCCGAGCCGGCGCACCTGGTCGTCAAGGTCGAGACGCACAATCACCCCACCGCCATTTCGCCGTTTCCGGGTGCGGCCACCGGCTCCGGCGGCGAGATTCGCGACGAGGGGGCGACCGGTTGCGGCGCCAGGCCCAAGGCCGGCCTGTGCGGGTTTTCGGTGTCGAACCTGCGCATCCCCGGTTTCGAGCAGCCCTGGGAAACCGACCATGGCAAGCCGGCGCGCATCGCCGCGGCGCTGGACATCATGATCGAGGGGCCGCTGGGCGCGGCCGCCTTCAACAACGAATTCGGCCGCCCCAACCTGTGCGGCTACTTCCGCACCTTCGAGGAACAGGTGCCCGGAGCCAACGGTCCCGAACTGCGCGGCTACCACAAGCCGATCATGCTGGCCGGCGGCTGTCGGCATGATTCGCGCCGGACACGTGCACAAGGGCACGATCCCGCCCGGTGCGCCGATCGTGGTGCTGGGCGGTCCGGCCATGCTGATCGGGCTGGGTGGCGGCGCCGCCTCCTCGATGTCCAGCGGTGCCAGTGCCGAGGACCTGGACTTCGCCTCGGTGCAGCGCGGCAACCCGGAAATGGAGCGGCGTGCGCAGGAGGTCATCGATGCCTGCTGGGCGCTGGGTGCCGACAACCCGATCATCTCGATTCACGACGTCGGTGCCGGGGGGCTGTCCAATGCCGTGCCGGAACTGGTCAACGACAGCGGCCGCGGCGGCACGCTTCGAACTGCGCGCCATCCCCAACGACGACCCCGGTATGTCGCCGCTGCAGGTGTGGTGCAACGAGGCGCAGGAGCGCTACGTGCTGGCCATCGACACGGCGCGCCTGGAGGCGTTTGAACGCATGTGCCGGCGCGAGCGCTGCCCGTACGCGGTGCTGGGCAAGGCCACCGAGCGGCAGCAGCTGGTGCTGAGCGACAGCCATTTCGACAATTCGCCGATCGACCTGCCGATGAGCCTGCTGCTGGGCAAGCCACCGAAGATGCAGCGCGATGTGCGGCGCGCGGTGGTCGGACACACCGCGATTCGCGTGCGGCGATATCGATGTGCGCGAGGCGGCGCTACCGCGTGCTGCGCCTGCCCGCGGTGGCCGAACAAGACCTTCCTGATCACCATCGGCGACCGCTCGGTGGCGGGCTGGTGTGCCGCGACCAGATGGTGGGCCCGTGGCAGGTGCCGGTGGCCGACGTCGCGGTCACGGTCTCCGACTACCGGGGCTACACCGGCGAAGCCATGGCCATGGGCGAGCGCACGCCGATGGCGTTGCTGCACGGCCCGGCTTCCGGGCGCATGGCCGTGGGCGAGGCGGTGACCAATATCGCGGCCGAGTGCCATCGACGCCTCGGCAATATCGCGCTGTCGGCCAACTGGATGGCGCCTGCCGGTCATCCCGGCGAGGATGCCGTGCTCTACGACACGGTGCGGGCGGTCGGCATGGAGCTGTGCCCCGCGCTCGGCATCGCCATCCCGGTCGGCAAGGATTCCATGTCGATGAAGACGGTCTGGAAGGAGCGAGGGCTGCGAACGGGCGGTGGCCGCGCCGCTTTCGCTGATCGTGTCGGCGTTCGCGCCAGGGTCAGCGATGTGCGCCGGACGCTGACGCCGCAGCTGCGCACGGATGCCGGTGCCACGCGATCTGTTGCTGATCGATCTGGGCGGGGGCGCAACCGGCTGGGCGGTTCGGCGCTGGCGCAGGTGTACAGGCAGATCGTGCGGATGTCCGCCGGACCTGGATGATCCCGGCGCTGCTGCAAGGCCTTCTTCGCACGCCATCCAGATGCTGCAACGAGCGCGACCTGGTGCTGGCCTATCACGACCGCTCCGATGGCGGCCTGTTCGCCTGACTCTGCGAGATGGCTTTTGCCGGTCATTGCGGCGTGTCGATCGCGCTGCGCGGCTGGGCGGCGAGCCGCGTCGCGCGCTTGTTTGCCGAAGAACTCGGTGCGGTCATCCAGCTGCGCTATGCCGATATGACGGCGTCGTCTCGAGGACTGCACGACGCCGGGCTGGGAGCCTGACACGCACGCGATCGGCGCGCTGAACGAGCCGAGGCAGTCTGGATTTCAGCAGCGGCGGAAAACGTCGCTGTTCCTGGATGCGGCGCATCGACCTGCAGCGCGCGTGGTCCGAGACCACGCTACCGCATGCAGGCTGCTGCGCGACGATCCGGCCTGTGCGCCGCAGGAATTCGATGCCATGCTGGATGCGGCCGACCCGGGTATTCGGCACGTGACTGGCCTTCGATGCAAGGACGACGTCGCCGCTACCGTACATCAGACCGGGGTGCGCGGCCGCGCGTCGCCATCCTGCGCGAGCAGGGCGTGAACGGCCAGGTCGAAATGGCGGCGGCGTTCCATCGGGCCGGCTTCGAGGCCGACGACGTCCACATGAGCGACCTGCTGTCGGGCGCGTGCGAACTCGAAGCATTCCGGGCCTGGTGGCCTGCGGCGGTTTTTCCTACGGCGACGTGCTGGGCGCGGGGCAGGGCTGGGCCAAGTCCATCCTGTTCCACGCCGCATGCGCGAGATGTTCGCCGCTTTTTCGAGCGCCCCGACAGTTTCACACTGGGTGTCTGCAACGGCTGCCAGATGATGGCGCGCCTGAAGCAACTGATTCCCGGCAGCCGAGCACTGGCCGCGCTTCGTGCGCAATCGATCGCGAACAGTTCGAGGCGCGTTTCTGCGCAGGTGGAGATCCTCGACTCGCCGTCGATGATGTTCGCACGGCATGGCCGGGTCGGTCCTGCCGATCGCGGTTGCCCATGGGGAGGGGCGGGCGGAATTCGGCGACTGCGGTGCGGCCGGCACGCGCTGGCCAGCGGCCTGGTCGCGTCTCGCTACGTCGACAGCCGCGGCGCAGCGGCCGAACGCTACCCGGCCAATCCCAACGGCTCGCCGCTGGGTATCACTGCGCTGACCAGTGTCGATGGGCGCGTCACCATCATGATGCCGCATCCCGAGCGCGTGTTCCGCACCGTGCAGAATTCCTGGTACCCGGCGGACTGGGGCGAATACGGCCGCTGGATGCGCATGTTCCGCAACGCGCGGGTTTGGGTAAACTAGCGGTTGCTGCCTGCTTTTCGATACTGTTCGACAACCCGTCGGGTGTATAGCAGCTGTCTCCAGGCATTGCCCAGGCCTGTGAATTCACGCTGAAGCATTGTCCAGTTCGACGTAATCACGATATGTCGAAAGCCTGCTCCTGAGCCAGGCCGGTCGCATAGCCGTCACTTGATAATCACTGAAACAACGGCAAATTACGAATCAAATGCGGTGTTCCATCACCGTACCATTTATTTCAGGCATAGCGTCAGAAGCCCATTCTACTTATTAGCGTTTGGTTATATTTCAACGCTGGAGATACGCTTTCACGGCCCGCGGAACAGAACGATTACAGAATGAATAAATAATAATGCAGGAGTAACGGGGTATCGCCATGAATATACCGGTTCTGCCTGGTGCCATGTGCACCTTGTTGTTTACTTTCTTTTCAATGTCTGCAAATGCTGCCCTGTTTTCACGCCTGGGCGGCAAACTGGTTTACGACAGCGACCTTGATATCACGTGGCTGGCCAACGGCAATCTGGCAGAGAGCAATACATTTGGTGTTGCTGGTATTAATGCCAATGGACGTATGAGTAGGAGCGCTGGTGAACCACAGGCATAGATCAATGCGATGAACGGTGCCATTTACCCCGGTATCAGCGACTGGCGGTTGCCGGACACCCTTCATCCCGATGGTTCCTGCGATGTTGTAGATGCCAACAGATCGTACGGACATAATTGTACCGGTAGCGAGATGGGTCATCTCTATTACACGGAGTTTGGACTTGCTGCCGGAGAGGGAATCGGAGATGGCAGCCCGGTAACAAACATCGGCCCGTTCAGGAATGTACGCCGAAATACCTATTGGAGTCGAACGCCCGTTCAAAACAGCAGCCAACAGTATGCCTTTCAGTTCCAGGCCGGGTTCCAGCAAGTTCTTTCAGTCACGAACCATTATGCCTGGCCGGTGTTTGACGGTGACGTTTTGATTACCCTGCTTCGTTGCGACCTGAACGATAATGGTGAGGTTGATGCCAGCGACCTGTCGCAGGTGGTGCGAATGGTTGTTGACAATATCGCCGACGATCTCGATTGTGATATCAACAACAGTGGTTTCGGTAACGGCGTTATCACGATTGCCGATCTCGTAATAGTATCAAGAATAGTGTCGGGCGTTATTCACGAGATATACAATTGACGGATGGCTATTATGTCCGGGTTTGAATCTCGGGTGTTCGGCGACTTGGATTGAACGTCTGAAAGACTAGCAAAACCGGACGTTAGCAGATTGATAATGGACTTAGGGCTGGCAATCAGCGGCAAACGCGAGGGAGTCAGCATACAGCCGTGAGAAGGTGCACGCGACAGCCATTTTTCGTGTGGATTCACTCTAGATGCGTGGGTTAAACTTCCTGCACGCAAGAATACACAGACATCGAGATGAACCTGTAAAGATTGTGGTAAAGAGGAAATGGCAAATACACATCCCCGCCTGCCGCCAGGAGAGAAGGATTTCAGCTATGATCTCGACTCCGTTCTGGGTTCGAAAAGTCACATTCACATGGACGGCGCCAAACCTATCGACCGTCTGCACCGCTATGAGCGTGTCTTGCAGGCCAAGATAGGGCGGATACCCTTCGACTTCAGCGGCAAGCATGTCTTCGAACTGGGGAGCGGGCCCTTGCTGGGTTGGGCGCCGATTGCCGTTTACCTCGGGGCATCCAGCTATGTCTGCGTGGAACCCCAGTTTCACCCGGAGGTACTTGACAGTAGAGATATCTGGGCGCGTTTTTTCCTGCCGATGCACCAACAGTTGGACGCACTGTACGGCAGGAACGTCTCTTTTATGGATTTTATTGAACTGATCCGGACTCGCATACAGGTTCACACACGTCCAATCGAAGAATGTGAGCTGCCGCGCGGCTTCGCGGACATCGCCATATCCAATAACGTCCTACAGCATGTTCTTCAACTCGAACAGACGATCCGGGAAATCCGGGCCATCTCCAATCCGCTCTGCCGGCAGTTCCACAATGTCAATTTCACCGATCATGTAAGTCCGTATGACAAACCTTTTCAGGATCTGTACCGCCGGTCAGCGGAGGAGTATTTCAGCCAGGATTCATTACTCAATCTGAAGCGTCCGTCCGACATCCTGGCCATGTTCGAAAATGCCGGCCTCAACGTACAACTCGTTCCGTATTACTACGATACAGACTTGGATCCCCAGCAGGTAGCGCCGTACTGGCAGCGCTATGATGCTGATAATTTGGCCATGCAATGGGCATTTTACGTGAACTGATACACGCCCTATCCTGGGCAGGCTGAACGAAAGAAAGGGCACAAAGTATTCACGCTGCAAACGCTGTCCGGGAGAAGAACCCTTCATTGGCAGTGCAGGTCAAGCGGCTGTCACTGACGAGTCATAGCAAGGTTAGGTATGAACTGAAAACCCCGTATCAAGGAGGCGCCACCCATGTCACCTTCGAGCCTGTGGATTTCACGACCAGGTTGGCTAACCTGCCTTATAATCACACGTGCATCGTCTACACCGTTCCCCACTGGAGAATGAACAAGAATGCAGAACTTACCCATGTAAAGCTCGGACTGGCGATGGTACTGGCCGGATTGCTGTTTGGTATCGGTCTGGGAGCCAGCTTCGGCATAGCCGACCACTACTACCAGGCCACGCAGCCGCGCAAAGATATATTCTCACCAGGTTGTTTATCTACATCTGTGTCGGGGGTCTACTGGCAGGGCTGTTCATACCGATAGCTAACCTGTTTCTCGGGCTATTCCGGGAATAATGTGTACCAAGATGCTGCAATCGGACGGCAAGTTCACTGTGCTACATTACCGTTTGTGTGCTTGATCCTTATAAATGGCATGACGCAAAAAATGTAACCAGCCACAAACTATCAATAGCGACAATTTTGATCGTCGTTTTTCATTGGGGCTAAAGGTCTGAAATTTGCTGCGTTCTTGCCGCTCACTAGTCATCCGGGAATGACCGGTTCTGGCCGCCGAACTCGGACCTGTTGCTTTCAAGGTCGTCTGGATTCCGGCCTGCGCAGGAAAGACGGAAAGTGGCCGGTATACGACCTTGCCGAAAATATCTGGGTGAGAATGTCTTGGATCTCCGTAAACGACCCAAGTAAGACGATCTCGAATTGATACGTCGACTAGTACAAATGTATTAGTGCAGGTCTGCTATCGACCCAGCCCGAATCTTCCTCATTCTCGCCGCAGGAGACTTTCTGCACTTGATGATAGCTAGAATCTATCTCAAAATCACGTAATTACCAATTTCTCGTATAATCGGCAGTGTGCTGCGGTTAAGCGACGAACAGTGGGTACGTATCCGGGAACATTTTCCGGAGGAACATATTCCTTCTGATCGCAAAGGCCTTAAACCAACACCTGAACACTACCCCTCGAAGCCGTTCTCTGGATTCTCAGCACCGGTGCGCAGTGGTACATGCTGCCGCAGTACTATCCGAACTACAAAACGGTACATTGGCGCTTTCAGCACTGGTGTAAGCAAGAGGTGCTGCGCGAGGTGCTGACCGACCTGGCTAACACGCTGCGGGATGAAGGTACGCTCGATGAATCTGAGTGCTTTATCGATGCCACCTTTGCCTCGGCCAAGGGTGGTGGCGCCGAGATCGGCCCTATAAAGCGTAGCAAATGCTTGAAAAAAATGGTAATTGTCGATCGCCATGGATTGCCGCTGGCGGTCAGCACCCAGACAGCCAATGTTCATGAGGTCACGCTGGTGCAGCTGAGTTTTGACTTTTACATGATCGAGGCGAACCCGGACAACCTGATGGGTGATCGTGCGCACGATAGCGACAAGCTGTTGGATGAGGAACTGCGCCAGGAAGGCATCGAAATGATCGCACCGCATCACCAAGGCCGGGTCAAAGACAGGACGCAGGACGGTCGCCGGCTGCGCCGCTATGAGCGGCGCTGGCTGGTGGAGCGCTTCTTCGCCTGGATTCAGTGGCAATGTCGACTCCTGGTGCGTCGGGAATTCTGGGCCGAGAATTTTTCCGGCTTCGTGCAACTCGCATCAATTGCTATTCTGCTAAAGCAATTATGAGCTAGGTTCTAATACATTTGTACTAATTGACAGCCTTTTAGCTTTGGTAGCATCATCCGTTTAACCAGTCGATATAAAACCAGGCTGGTAATCATTAATAAGAATTTACGGAGCGAATCAAATGAAGGGATACAATCTGATAGGTGCGCTAAACGGGTCTCTACGTGGACGCATAAGCGGTAGCGTCGAACGACATAACAGGGGATATGAGGAAATAACGGAAAATTACATAATGAAGTCACATCTGCTGGGCGCCTGCTGTGTGTGTTTGTTCGCCTTAGGAATTGTCACATCAGCAAATGCCGCACTGGTGAGCGGAGATATTTCTCTGACCGGTGGCTTCACGCCGGTTGATGCGAGCCAACTGCCAATAAACCTGGGAGCCGCGACTGGCATCGACTTTAGCACCTTCGCTACGGTGGACTCAGCTACAGCCGACTTTGCTGGTACTGCAGGCCATAATGCAACGATGGGTGATTTTCAATTCAGTCCGTCTCTGACACCCAATCCTGTGCCCATATGGGCCGTAGACGGATTCACGTTTGACATGACGTCAGTTAGCGTCATCTTCCAAAACAATAATTTTCTCCTCTTATCTGGCAGCGGCACTGTATCCGGTAATGGATTCGATGCCACCAAGGGGATCTGGAATTTTAGCGGGCAGACGGCTACCCAGCTCACTTTCTCGTGGTCTTCCTCATCGGCGACGGTCGTCCCTGTTCCTGCTGCCGCCTGGCTCTTCGGTTCCGGGTTACTGGGGCTGGTCGGGATTGCCAGACGCAAGAACGCGTAGCCAGCTATAACTACATAAACATCAACAGCGGCGGCCTTATGGTCGCCGTTGTTAATTTCGTTACAGCTGAGCGCGAATGGCCAGTTCTGGCGTGCGCCGTGCAAAGGCGGCGTTTTCCCAGTGGGTGCGGGTCCCATTCTGCAATCGCTCCAGCCGGAAGCAATTGGAGCAGTCAAGGAGGCAACGAAGTGGCTGAAGCCTTCGATGTGACGGATCGCTTTAGGTGGTCCAGCGAGTGTGCAGTCCGTAAAGCGAGTGAACGCTGAGCAAGCCTGGAAAAGGACGTTGCACAGGTCAACCTGTCCGCCAATCCAGGGTTGCAGCGCGATGCCGCCATGACACGTACATCCGGCCTGTCCGGATTACTCTTCGTCCGGCTGGTATTTCGCGACCCAGGCGCCTTCCAGTTCCAGACGCTCTTCCAGCAGTGCGACCCAGTCGTGCGCCTCCCGGAAACTCCTGTAGCCGGTGGTGCGTAGGCGCACCATCGGCTTGCCCTTGACCGTGACATGCACGAGTTCCGCATCCACGCCCTTCGCGCGGAATGCCGCCAGCTTGCGCCGGGCCATGGATTCGAAGGTATAGGAGGCGAGATTGACCACCCAGCCGTCGGCCACGACCCGTGCATCCTGCGCGGGGGCGGGTGAGCGCGCCGGATTGTCGGGCAGGGTTTCGACAGCCGTCGTCCGCAGGCTGATTTGTTGTGGCAGGGTTTCAGCGACGGGGCCGTGCTGTGCGTGGGAGGTGGATTCCGGTTGCGGTGTCAGTGCGGTGGTCTGTGGCGTTGCCGCCTGACCGGCCGCCGTTTCGGGCAGTCGCTCCAGCGTGCTGGTGATGACGGCATCCGTCGCGGCGGCCGGTTCGCTCGCGGGGGCATCGCCCGGGGCATCGCCCGGGGTGGCGGGTGCCGGCTCCAGCTGCAGCGGCACGACAGCCGCTGTCAGCGGCGTGCTGTCTTGCGCGAACCCGGCGTCGGGTTCGCTGCCGGGCGCGTGTGCCGTGTAATCTGGCTGTGTGCGGATAACCGGCAGGCTGCCGGTCGCCATCCACGGGTTCGTTCTGCCGGCAAGTACGATCGGCGCTGGTTGAATGCTGTTGCTGGCAACCGGTTCGGGTGTGATGATGGAAAAATACACGCCGGCGCTGCCGACCAGCAACGCCAGAACCGCGAGCTGCGCCAATCCGGTCAACAGGCGTATGGCAAGCGGTTTACGGTGATGCTTGTCCGGTGTGGCATGTCGCACGGTATTCCTCCAGATCTGGTACGTGCCCAGGGTGCCGACATCATCCCAGTGTTCCCAGGGGGCCGGGCCGGCGGCAAAGGCGGCGGCACCCTCCAGTTGCATGCGATGTTCAAAGGCCCTCAGTTTCTCGGTGTCTTCAACTGCAATGGTCGGCATCGGTCAGCTGTCCAGTCGTTTGTATTTGATACGGTGCGGCTGGTCGGCATCGGTCCCGAGACGACGCTTTCTGTCCACCTCGTAATCGGCGTAGTTACCCTCGAACCATACGGCCTGGCTGTTGCCTTCGAACGCCAGTATGTGTGTTGCAATCCGGTCGAGGAACCAGCGGTCGTGGGATATCACTACAGCACAACCGGGAAAGTCGAGCAAGGCCTCTTCCAGTGCACGCAGGGTTTCCACGTCGAGGTCGTTGGTCGGCTCGTCGAGCAGCAACACATTGCCGCCACTCTTCAGCAACTTGGCCAGGTGTACGCGGTTGCGCTCGCCACCGGACAGCGTGCCGACGTTCTTTTGCTGGTCGTTGCCGGTGAAGTTGAAGCGCGAGACATAGGTGCGTGAATTGAGCTCTGTCCTGCCGACGGTGATGATGTCCTGGCCGTCGGAGATCTCTTCCCACACGGTCTTGCTGCTGTCCAGGCTGTCACGGCTCTGGTCCACGCAGGCGATCTGCGCGGTATCGCCGATGCGCAGCTCGCCGCTGTCGGGCGACTCGGCACCGGTCAGCATGCGAAACAGCGTGGTCTTGCCGGCCCCGTTCGGCCCGATCACGCCGACGATGCCGCCGCGTGGCAGGTTGAAGCTGAGGTCTTCATACAGCAGCGTGTCGCCATAGCGCTTGCTGATATGGTTTGCCTCGATCACCAGGTCGCCCAGGCGCGGTCCCGGCGGGATGTACAGCTGCTTGGTCTCGTTGCGTCGCTGTGATTCCTGCGAGGCGAGTTCCTCGAAACGCGCCAGGCGTGCCTTGCTCTTGGCATGGCGGCCCTTGGTGCCTGCGCGCACCCACTCCAGCTCGGCCTTCATCGCCTTCTGGCGGGCGGAAGCCTGTTTCTCCTCGGTCTCCAGGCGCGTTTCTTTCTGCTCCAGCCAGGACGAGTAGTTGCCCTCCCAGGGAATGCCGTGACCGCGGTCGAGTTCCAGGATCCAGCCGGCGACATTGTCGAGAAAGTAGCGGTCGTGAGTCACGGCCACCACGGTACCCGGAAATTCGGCCAGGTAACGTTCCAGCCACGCAACGCTTTCGGCATCGAGATGGTTGGTCGGCTCGTCCAGCAGCAACATATCGGGATTGGACAGCAGCAGCCTGCACAGGGCCACGCGCCGGCGTTCGCCACCGGAGAGCCGGCTGACATCGGCGTCCCAGGGTGGCAGGCGCAGGGCCTCGGCCGCGACCTCCAGTTTGCGTTCGATGTTGTGACCGTCGCTCGCCTGCAGGATATTTTCCAGCCGGGCCTGTTCGGTGGCCAGCGCGTCGAAGTCGGCATCGGGTTCGGCATAGGCCGCGTACACCGCCTCGAGCTGCTGCTGCGCCGCGGTGATGGCCGCAAGTGATTCCTCCAGATTGCCGCGTACGTCCTTGTCCGGATCGAGCGGGGGTTCCTGTTCCAGGAAGCCGATCCGGATGCCGGGCTGTGGACGTGCCTCGCCCTCGATCTCGGTATCCACGCCGGCCATGATGCGCAGCAGGGTGGATTTACCCGAGCCGTTGAGTCCGAGTACACCGATCTTGGCGCCTGGAAAGAAGGACAACGAGATATTGTCGAGGATCTTGCGCTTTGGCGGGACAACCTTGCCCACCTGGTTCATGGTGAAAACGTACTGCGCCATCGCTCAGAAAACTCCGGGAACGGAATCCAAGGCGCACATTATAGGCGTCACCCACAGCCGGGCAACTGCTGGTTCCCTGACGCCCTGCAGATGCCAACCCGGCTACTTGATCAGCGGGTACTGTTTCTCGCGCCATTCCACCATACCGGCGCGGAACCAGTAGATGCGGCTGTAGCCGCAGTCGTGCGCAATCTGTGCGGCATGCCCGGAGCGCCCGCAACGGATACCGTTGCAATAAAACAGGACCGGGCTGTCCAGGGTGGGGATGTGCCGGGCGAGGGTCGCACAATTTGTATCGGTATCCGTCAGGCTGATCGAACCTTCGATATAACCGTCCTTGCGATCCGCGCTGATGCGCGAGTCGATCAGTACCAGTCCGGTGGTGCCGGTGACCTGTTCGATCAGGCCCTCGGCGTTGACGATGGTGACCCCGTCAATCTGTTCGGGGCTGATGATCTTGTCCCCGCTGGCCGCCGTCAGCAGGGTGCTCGCCGTGAGCAGGTACAGGGCGAGTATTGTCTGGATCGATACGGTCATTGGCGGTGTGTGCATGTGTGGTGCGTCAGTCGACCTTCCGGCCTGGCCGCTGAAAAGTCAACTGCGCCCGTGTGCAGGCGCCGGCGCTTGTGCATGGATTAATATGTATTGCGAAGTATGCAATGTAACAATATGAAATATATAATATAGTTATATACGATCAATTTGTGTCGGCGGTGTGCCGGTCGCCGCACGCCGAACCGCGGGTGACGGGGTTGCTGGCGCGACTGTCGGTGCAGGGTATCACGGCGGATGCGGGCAACACCGGTTACACTGTACCATGCGCAGTCCGGATCTGCGTAAGGACGGTTCGATGGCGACAACACCCTGCGTGTATCTCGGGCCGGAGCTTGCCCGCTATGGCTTCGGGCAGGGTCACCCGTTCGGTCCTGACCGGCTGGACGCGTTCTGGCGCTATGCCCGGACGCAGGGGCTGGCCGCGAACATCACAGCCTGCGTACCGGTGTCCGCACCGCGCGAGGCGCTCGAGCGGTTCCATACCCGTCGCTACGTCGAGCAGGTGATACGGCAATCGGCAACGGGCGAGGGCTGGCTCGACAGCGGTGATACGCCGGCCTTCCCTGGCATCCACGAGGCCGCGTGCTTCGTCGTGGGCAGTGTACTCGATGCAGTCGAGCGACTGCTGAAAGGTGCCTGCGCGCGTGCCTTCGTGCCGATCGCCGGCCTGCACCATGCGCGGCGCGACGGCGCCGCCGGTTTCTGTGTCTACAATGATTGCGGCGTCGCCATCGAGACACTGCGTCGCGTGCACGGTGTGCAGCGTGTCGCCTATGTGGATATCGATGCGCATCACGGTGACGGTGTGTTCTACGGTTTCGAGGATGACCCCGACCTGTTGTTTGCGGACCTGCATGAAGACGGGCGCTACCTCTACCCGGGTACCGGCACGGCTGACGAGAGCGGCACGGGCCGGGCAGCCGGCAGCAAGCTCAATATCCCGCTGCCGCCGGGCGCCGGTGATGATGAATTTCATGCGGCGTGGCAACGGGTGGAGCAATTCATCGACCGGCAGGCGCCGGAATTCATCCTGTTCCAGTGTGGTGCGGACAGTATCGAGGGTGACCCGATCACGCACCTGCGTTTTTCCCCGGACGCGCACCGCCATGCGACGGCAAGCCTGTGCCGGCTGGCCGAGCGTCACAGCCAGGGCCGTCTGCTGGCCATGGGCGGCGGCGGTTACAACCGCGCCAATCTGGCCAGGGCCTGGAGCGCGGTGCTGGAGGCGCTGATCGCCAGCTGAAGCGGTGGCCGCGCGCCAGCGGGCGGCGTACCGCCTTCAATACGCCCTCGTATACCGGGTTATTGCACGGATTCGTTAGCATGGCCACGCGTTATCGGCTATCATCCGCAGCAATCCGGTTTCCGGCTAATTCTTACCTACTTCATAAAGTTATCCGATATGTTTGATAAAGACATGCGCATCGACGGTTACGACGATGAACTCTGGGCGGCCATTGTGCACGAGCGGCAGCGCCAGGAAGATCACATCGAGCTGATTGCCTCGGAAAACTACACCAGCCCGCGCGTACTGGAGGCACAGGGTTCCGTGCTCACCAACAAGTACGCCGAGGGTTATCCGGGCAAGCGCTATTACGGAGGCTGTGAATTCGTGGACGTTGCCGAGCGGCTGGCCATCGAGCGCGCCAGGGCGCTGTTCAAGGCCGATTACGCCAACGTGCAGCCACACTCCGGATCGCAGGCCAATGCCGCGGTGTACCTGGCGCTGTTGCAGCCGGGCGATACCATCCTCGGCATGAGCCTCGATGCCGGCGGCCACCTGACCCACGGCGCCCGGGTGAATTTTTCCGGCAAGCTGTTCAACGCCGTGCAGTATGGCCTGAAGCCGGACACCGGCGTTATCGACTACGACCAGGTCGAGGCGCTGGCCAGGCAGCACAAGCCGAAGATGGTGGTGGCTGGATTCTCCGCCTATTCCCTGCAGGTCGACTGGCAGCGCTTCCGCGATATCGCCGACAGCGTCGGTGCCTGGCTGTTCGTGGACATGGCGCATGTCGCCGGCCTGATCGCGGCCGGCCTCTACCCGAGTCCGGTCAACATCGCCGATATCACCACCACGACCACCCACAAGACCCTGCGCGGGCCGCGTGGCGGGCTGATTCTGGCACGTGCCAACGAGGCGATCGAGAAAAAGCTCAATTCGATGGTATTCCCGGGTACGCAGGGCGGCCCGCTGATGCATGTGATCGCGGCCAAGGCGGTGGCACTGAAGGAGGCGATGGAACCGGCATTCCGCGTCTACCAGCAGCAGGTTCTGGACAATGCGCGCGCCATGGCGCGCGTGATGATGGAACGCGGCTACAAGGTGGTCTCCGGTGGGACCGACGATCATCTGTTCCTGCTCGACCTCGTCGACAAGGGGCTGACCGGCAAGGCGGCAGATGCGGCACTGGGCGCGGCCCACATCACCGTCAACAAGAATGCCGTGCCGAATGATCCGCAATCGCCGTTCGTGACCAGCGGCATCCGCGTCGGCACGCCGGCCATGACCACGCGTGGCATGGGCGAGGTGCAGGCGCGCGAACTGGCCGGCTGGATGTGCGATGTGCTGGACGACATCGAGAACCCGGCGGTGATCGAGGCCGTGCGCGGCAAGGTGCTGGCGCTGTGCAGGCGTTTCCCGGTCTATGGCATGAACTGACCGGTTGCAGGACGCGAGCCATGTACTGTCCGTTTTGCGGTAAACAGGAAACCAAGGTGATCGACTCACGGCTGGCGGGCGAGGGTGCCCAGGTACGGCGCCGGCGCGAATGCCTGGCCTGCGGGGAACGCTTCACGACCTTTGAATTCGCCGAGCTGGTGATGCCGCGCATCATCAAGGGCAACGGCGCACGTGAACCGTTCGATGAAAAGAAACTGGTCGCCGGCATGATGCGCGCACTGGAGAAGCGCCCGGTCGATTCCGACAGTGTTACCGCTGCGATCAGCCGCCTGCAGCACCGCCTGCGTGCCAGCGGCGAACGCGAGATTCCTTCTCGCATGCTGGGCGACTGGGTGATGAACGAGCTGCGGCAACTGGATCAGGTGGCCTATGTGCGCTTTGCCTCGGTGTACCGCAGCTTCGAGGACGTGAATGCCTTTCGCGAGGAGATCGAGCGTCTGGAAAGCGAGCCGACCGCGGAAGAGCGCAAGGACCAGATACCGCTGTTGCCGGAAGACTGAGCTACGGTTTGCCTGGTCATTCGCCATGATTGCCTGTTCGAACTGAAAGATGTCCACCGCCTTCGACAACCTCCACATGGCACATGCATTGCGGCTGGCAGGGCGCGGCCTGTACAGCACGGATCCGAATCCACGCGTGGGTTGCGTGCTGGTACGGGACGAGCAGGTGGTCGGTGAAGGCTGGCATGAGCGGGTCGGCGGTCCACACGCCGAGATCAACGCACTGGCGCAGGCCGGCGATGCCGCACGCGGCGCCACCGCCTATGTCACGCTGGAACCCTGCTGCCATCATGGCCGTACCCCGCCGTGCACCGAGGCACTGATCGGGGCCGGTGTGGCGCGCGTGGTTGCGGCCATGCGGGACCCGAACCCACGCGTGGCGGGTAACGGCCTGGCGGCGCTGGAGAAGGCCGGTGTCGAGGTGCAGGCCGAGGTCATGGCGGCCGCGGCGGAACAGCTCAACTGCGGGTTCGTCAAACGCATGCGCACGGGCCTGCCCTGGGTGCGGCTCAAGCTGGCCATGAGCCTGGACGGACGCACCGCGCTGGCCAGTGGCGAGAGTCACTGGATCACCGGTGAACACGCGCGTGCCGACGTGCACCGCTTGCGGGCACGCAGTTCGGCGATCCTGACCGGCATCGACACGGTGCTGGCGGACGATCCGTCCCTGAACGTCAGGCTGGAATCTGCCGTGGGTGAGGTGCGCCAGCCGGTGCGTGTCGTGCTGGACAGCAGACTGCGCATGCCGGCATCCGCGCAGCTGCTGGGTCTGCCCGGAACCACGTTCGTGCTGACCGCGGAGAGCGACGTACGCCGGATTGCCGCCCTGACCAGCGACGCCGTCAGCGTGGTCGTGCTGCCGATGCGCCGGGACAGGCGGCTCAACCTGATTGCCGTGATGCGTTTCCTGGGGGAGCAAGACTTCAATGAGGTCCACGTGGAGGCCGGCCCGACCGTGTCGGGTGCCTTGCTGCAGGACGGTCTGGTCGATGAGCTGGTGATCTACATGGCGCCACACCTGCTGGGCGATGCCGCGCGCGGCCTGTTCAAGCTGCCGGGTCTGGAGCGCATGGAACAGCGCATCGGGCTGTCGATCAGCGATATCCGTGCCGTCGGTGATGACTGGCGCATCACGGCAACGGTGGCGGGTCAGTAACGAATGCTGGCCTGCGACAGAGGGAACAGGGAGCACAGGGAATTTCAGAACGAACCCTGATATGCCGTCACTGCGGGAAACGCGATGACGAAGCGATCTGCAGCCGGGTGATCATGATTTGAAAAGACGGCTGTGTTCGCAATGACGCGCTGAGGTGTTCAGGAATCACGCTGACCTGATGTTCTCGCTGCAAGCTACGTCCACTATGGCAATGGGTTGAATAGTCGAAATATGTTTACAGGCATCATACAGGCCACAGGCACGATTGCCGCCACGGAACAACGTGGCGGTGACCTGCGCATCGCGGTCGATACCGGCAAGCTGCCGCTGGCCGATGTCGAGACCGGTGACAGCATCGCGGTCAGCGGCGTGTGTCTGACCGTGGTCCATAGAGGGGCGCAGGCATTTCAAGCCGATGTCTCCGGCGAGACGCTTGCGCACAGCACGCTCGGGCAGCTGACGGTCCATGACGCCGTCAACCTGGAAAAGGCCCTGACGCTGGCGACCCGCCTGGGCGGCCATCTGGTCAGCGGCCATGTCGACGGCATCGGCACCGTTACGGCGCGGCGCGAGGACAGCCGTTCGGTGCGTTACACCATCCGGGCGCCGGATGCCCTGGCGCGCTACATCGCGGTGAAGGGCTCGATCTGCGTCGATGGCGTGAGCCTGACGGTGAACGCGGTCGAAGGCAGCCACTTCGAATTGAACATCGTTCCGCACACGCTGGCCGAGACGACCCTGGGTGGGTTCCGCAGCGGCCGCAGGGTCAACCTGGAGGTCGACCTGATTGCACGCTACCTGGAGCGCCTGTTACAGGGCGATGCCGCGGCCGTGCCGGGTGCGGGCGGTCGGCTGACCCGCGAACTGCTCGAGGCGCACGGTTTCGCCGGCCAGGATGGCTGACACGGCCGTTTGCGCGCGATACGTGCCGCGACCCGGTTATTCATGGATAATGGTGTCATGTCGACCAGCCCCGTCAAACCGCAGCCTGACACTATGCTTTTAAACAGCATCGAAGAAATCATCGCGGATATCCGTGCCGGGCGCATGGTCGTGCTGATGGACGACGAGGACCGCGAGAACGAGGGCGATCTGGTCATGGCCGCCGAGCGGGTGCGTCCCGAGGACATCAATTTCATGGCGAGCCACGGCCGCGGGCTGATCTGCCTGACGCTGACGCGCGAGCGCTGCGAACAACTGGCGCTGCCGCTGATGGTGCAGCGCAACGAATCGCTGCACTCGACCAACTTCACCCTGTCCATCGAGGCGGCCGAAGGCGTGACCACCGGCATCTCGGCGCAAGACCGCGCGCGCACCGTGCTCGCGGCCGTCGCCCAGGATGCGCGTCCTGCCGACATCGTGCAGCCCGGCCACATCTTCCCGCTGATGGCGCAGCCCGGCGGCGTACTGACCCGCGCCGGTCACACCGAGGCCGGCTGCGACCTGGCGCGCCTGGCGGGCGCTGGAGCCGGCCGCGGTGATCGTCGAGATCCTCAACGAGGACGGCAGCATGGCGCGCCGTGCCGGACCTGGAGATCTATGCGCAAGCAGCACGGACTGAAGATCGGCACCATCGAGGACCTGATCCGCTACCGCATCGAGAACGAAAAGACGGTGGAGCGCGTCGCCGGGAGCGACGTGGCCACCGAACATCGGCGTGTTTCACGCCTGCAGCCTACCACGACCACATCGACGGCGCCGTGCACCTCGCGCTGGTCATGGGCGAGATCGCCGCCGGACGAGCCCACACTGGTGCGCGTGCACATGCAGAACACGCTGGGTGACCTGGTCGGAGCGCGCTGGGAGGCGTCGGCTGGCCGCTGCGCCAGGCGCTGCAGCGCGTCGCCGCGGGAAGGCAGGGGCGTGGTCGTCATCCTGCGCTGGGAGTCGCGCAGGATGAACTGCGCGCGACCAGGTTCGTGCGTACCACATGCCGGCGCACGGTCCGCGCCGCCGGCGACAGGACGAGCCGACGGAATTGCGCACCTACGGCGTCGGCGCGCAGATCATCGCCGACCTGGGCGTGCGCAGGATGCGCGTGCTGAGTCGCGCCGAAGATGCTGCACGGCGATCTGCCGGCTTCGGTCTGGAAGTGGTGGAATACGTCAAGTGAGCCGGGGCCAGGCAGGACAACAGGGATACAGACATGAGGTGACATAACGGTAAAGGAAGGTGAGCTGGTGATACGCGATGCGCGCATCGCGCTGCTGGTATCACGCTTCAACGAGTTTCGTCGTCGAGAGCCTGTTGCAGGGTGCGCTGGATACCCTGAAACGGCATGGCGCCGATGAACGCGATCTGCAGCTCGTGCGCGTGCCGGGCGCCTTCGAAATGCCCGATTGCCGCGCAGCGACTCGCCGCCAGCAAGCGGTTTGACGCGATCATCGCGCTGGGCGCCGTCATTCGCGGCGGCACGCCGCACTTCGAATACGTCGCCGGCGAGTGCACCCGGGGTCTGTCGCGCGGTGTCGCTCAAGTACGACATCCCGATCGGCTTCGGGGTGCTGACCGTGGATACGCATCGAGCAGGCGATCGAGCGTGCCGGCACCAAGGCCGGTAACAAGGGCGCCGAAGCGGCGCTGTCGGTGATCGAGATGGTCAGCCTGCTGCGCTCCCTGGAAGGCTAGCATCACCTGCGGCCGACGATGAAATTGTCCGCCCACGCCCGTGCCCGCGCACGCCGCTATGCCATGCAGGCCCTCTACCAACGGGACCTGTCCGGCACCGCCCTGCATGACATCCGCGACCAGTTCCTGGAGTCCGAGGACTTCTCGAGGGCCGACCAGGACTACTTCATAGAGTTATTTAATAATGTAACAAAAGACATTGATATTATAGATAATAATATTTCCGCAAATATCGACCGCCCGCTGCCGCGGCTGGATCCGGTGGAACGTGCCATCCTGCGTATCGCGGTCTATGAACTGGTGTATCGTCCGGAGATCCCGTACCGGGTGGTAATCAACGAGGCCGTGCAGCTGGCCAGGAAGTTTGGCGCCGAGCAGGGTCACGCCTTCGTCAACGCCGTGCTGGACAAGGCGGCACTTGCGCTCAGGGCCAGCGAGTACGGTAAGCACGCGCACCGGGCCTGAGCAGACCAGCCGCGCAATCGAACATGCCAGGGGACGAGTTCGACATCATCAACCAGCATTTCACACGCCAGCCGGTGGTGCGGGAGGATGTGCTGCTCGGGGTCGGTGACGATGCCGCACTGTTGCTGGTACCCGCCGGAGCCGAGCTGGTCGTTTGCATGGACACGCTGGTTGCCGGTGTCCATTTTCCCGGGGCCACGCCGGCTGCGGCGATCGGTCACAAGGCGCTGGCCGTGAACCTGAGCGATCTCGCCGCCATGGGCGCTGAGCCGGCCTGGGCCACGCTCGCGCTGACGCTGCCGGAACACCACCCCGTCTGGCTTGCTGATTTCGCGCGCGGGTTCTTCGCGCTCGCGGACCACTACCACGTGCAGCTGGTCGGCGGCGACACCACGCACGGTCCCTTGTCGGTCACCGTGCAGGCGCATGGTTTCATTCGCAATGGCAAGGCGTTGCGACGGCAGGGAGCACAGCCCGGTGACCGGATCTACGTGACCGGGACGCTGGGAGATGCCGGGCTTGCCCTGCAACTCCGCGATGTCGCCAACGACGGCCTGCGCAAGCGCCTCGACTACCCGCAACCACGTATCGAGGCCGGCCTGGCGCTGCGCAAGTGCGCCAGCGCCGTGATCGACGTATCGGATGGCCTGCTGGCTGACCTGGGTCACCTGCTGGAGCGGGACGAGCTGGGGGCACGTATCGACATCGATGCACTGCCCCACTCGGCGGCATTTCTCGATGCCATCGATCAGCCGGGACCGGGCCCACATCCGCCGTACTACGAACTGCCGCTCAGTGCCGGGGACGATTACGAACTGTGTTTTACCGTTCCCCCACCGCATTGCGCACTGGTGGAGCAGCGCCTGGGCATGCTGAGCTGCGGATGCACGGCCATCGGCGTGATCGAGCAACAGCCGGGAGTCCGCTGTCATTACAGGGACGGCAGTGACTACACACCGGCGAGCCATGGCTACCTGCATTTTCTCGATGAGTGAGCGTCTCTCCCCGCGCCTGTTGCTGCACCCTGTGGATTTGCTCGCGCTGGGCTTCGGCAGCGGGCTGATACCGAAGGCGCCTGGCACGGCCGGCACCGTGGTGGCGATCCCGTTGTATCTGCTGGTGCGGACGCTGGCCTTACCCCTGTACCTGGCGCTGACCGCACTGCTGTTTGTGGCCGGTATAGCGATCTGCGCCCACGCCGCCCGGCGCCTGGGCGGGCATGACCACCCTGGCATCGTGTGGGACGAGATCGTCGGCTATCTCGTTACCATGACGCTGGCGCCACACGGGTGGCCGTGGATCGTGACCGGCTTCGTGCTGTTTCGCTGCTTCGATGTACTCAAACCCTGGCCGATCAGCTGGTGTGACCGGCAGCTGCAGGGTGGCTTCGGCATCATGCTGGATGATCTGCTAGCCGGGCTGTTTGCGGCGGCCGTATTACAGCTGCTGGCCGCCTGCCTGCCGATCGGCTGATTGATGATTCGGGCAGCGGCGTACACATGACAGGCCAGCTGCGTGTAATGCCGCACACGCACCAGTCTGGCTGCTACCGTGCAGGAGTGAACCGTTATGAATACCACCCCACAAGTCCATATTGACAGTCCCTGGCTGGTGCCTTTCGACGCAGGCTTCGCGCTGTCACGCGCGCCGACGCAGGTACATGATGCACCGGACAAGAAGGCCTGCAAGAAGCGGCTGGCCCGGCTGATCGATGAAATGGGCGAACTGCAGCGGTGCCTGTATGCCGAGGACCGTTACTCCGTGTTGCTGGTATTCCAGGCCATGGATGCCGCCGGCAAGGACAGCACCATTCGCGCTGTTTTCAGCGGCGTGAATCCGGCCGGTTTCCAGGTGTATTCGTTCAAGCAGCCTTCGGCGGAGGAACTGGATCATGATTTTCTCTGGCGCTCGACGCGTCGCCTGCCCCAGCGCGGGCGCATCGGCGTGTTCAATCGCAGCTATTACGAGGAAGTCCTGGTGGTGCGGGTACACCCCGACTACCTGCAGGGACAGAAACTGCCGGGGACGATCGATACAGACAGTATCTGGGACGAGCGCTTCGAATCGATACGCGATCACGAACAACACCTGGCCAGGAACGGTACCGTGATCATCAAGTTCTGGCTCAATGTCTCGCGTGACGAACAGCGCAAGCGCTTCCTGTCGCGGCTGGACGAACCCGAAAAGAACTGGAAATTCTCCGGCGGCGATGTGGCCGAGAGAGCCCACTGGGACAGCTACATGCACGCCTATGAAGCGGCGCTCAATGCGACCTCGCGGCCGTGGGCGCCATGGTATGCGATTCCCGCAGATGGCAAGCCGTTCATGCGGCTGACCGTTGCGGAAACCATCGTGGCGACCCTGCAGCAAATGGACCTGCGCTACCCTGCGGTCAGTGACGAGCAGAAACAGGACTTTGCCGGTATGCGCGCACTGCTGGAGCGGGACTGAGCAGGGGATACATATAACAGCCAGACGACAAGTTTTTGCCGGGACAACTCGTCGCGACGTCCATTCCGAACCGATCTGTACATCCCGGCGCGTCCGGCAGCAGACACCTGGCACAAACCGGCACTGTGTTACCAATGCTGAATCGGTGGCAACGCCAGATCAAATCTCGCCATCATCAACAGGAAAATCCGCACGCGAGACGACGAATGCCTGAGACGCGCGGGTTGCGTCAACGCCCGAAGCGCCGGCCGTCCTCGCTGGCATAGTTCGCCACGGTGCCGTCGATGGCGGCGGTGGTCTTGATCCGCTGCACGGCCTCGGCCAGCCGCGCACCCGGTATGGCGCAGGTCAGCTCGGTGTTCGGCATGCCGGTACGCACGCGGCTCAGCATGCAACCCACGCTGATGGCGGGTTCCTGCTGTTCCTTCGCGATGGCGATGATGTGGCACTGCGGCTTGCCTTCCATGCGCAGGTCCGGGAAGGCATCCGCTATGGTCATGGCCTGTTTCGCGTTGATGCGCAGGAACACCACGTCAGGTACCTGTGCGGCCTCCCGCAGCGGCCCGTAGGTGACATAACGGTGGCGTTCCTTAACGACCGGGATGCCGGGGAACATCTCCGGGGCCACCCAGCCGGCGCCCACCAGGGTGCCGATATCCGACTTTTCACCGACCTCTTCCAGTGTCCTGAAGCCATGCGTCACGCTGCCCACGCTGCAGTTGGCGTGGTCTTGAGCGACGGTGCCGAAGGTGCGATCCGCCGCCTTCATCCAGAACACACAGCCGGCAGGCACGCGTCCCGTGCGGCCATCCGCTGTCGGCTCCGGCATGGCGTCGGCAAACAGCTCGACGCCTGGCAACGGTTCCTGCGTGAAGGTGATGGCCAGCGGCATGTTCTGTAATCCCAGTGCGTTGACCAGGTCCCCGGCCAGTCTTTCGTTATCGTGTTGTGTCATTGCGTGCTCCAGTCGTGTGTTTTACCAGCCACGGAAGACACGGAATAGGATTAATTATCCTTCCGTATCATCGCGCGTGGTTCCGTGGCCATTCCCTTGTTGGCAAGTCTGTCAGTCGCCAGTAACGCCGTGTGTCTGGCGCTGCCCGACCTGTTTGCGTCGCTTATCAGCGGCCCAGTAACGGCTGCAGCCAGCGCTCGTACAGCACATCCGCTACCTGCTGCGCGTCCCGTATGCGCGCATCGAGGCCATTCGACATCTGTGCCGCGCTTTGCACCGCAGGCCCCGGGTTTGCCAGTTCCTGATGATACAGGCTTGTCCATTCAGCAACCATCGGCGCCAGCATCTCTGCATGGCATTGCAGTGCCAGCGTGTTACCTTTGGCGAAGGCCTGGTGGGCGCAATTCGCGTTCTCGAGAATAACCTCGGCGCCCGCCGGGATGGAAAATGTCTCGCCGTGCCAGTGAAACAGTGTCACCGTCTCCGGCAAACCGTGCAGCCAGCGTTGTGCAGTAGCATTGGCACACTGCCGCACCGGGTGCCAGCCGATCTCCCGGACCGGGTTCAGTGTGATTTCCCCGCCCAGCGCCTTGCTGATCAGCTGGCCACCGAGGCAGTGGCCAAGCACCGGCATGTCGACCGACTGTGCAAGGCGGATCAGGGCCAGTTCCTGTTCGATCCAGGGCAGGGGGTCGTTGACACTCATGGGGCCGCCCATGAAGACCAGTCCGGAACAGCGCTCGATCGAGGCGGGTACGGTATCGTTTGTATCGATGGCGATCAGTTGCCAGGGGACGTGGTGTCGTTCCAGTACCTCGGCCAGGTAACCGGGGCCTTCGCAGTCGATGTGGCGCAAGATATACAGGGGTTTCATAATCGGTCGATGTATCCTGCAGGTGAACGCAATGAAGAATCCGGCAATTATACGCACCCTGTTACTGACTGTACTGTTATTGTCGGCAACCGGAGCCCTGGCAGCGCCCGACGTGCGTGTGGTCGGGCTGTTCAGCGGGCGTGCCGTGGTGCAGATCGATGGCCATCAGGCCGTGCTGCGGGTCGGCGAGACCGGCCCGCAGGGAGTCAGGCTGTTGTCCGCGGACAGCGAGTCGGCGACGCTGGAGATCGACGGGCGACCGGTCGAGGCGCGCCTGGATGGCCGCGTGAGCGCGCGCCGGCGCGAGGCGCCGGTACAGGAATTCCGGATCTGGCGCGATACCCGGGGGATGTATACCACCGTCGGCAGCATCAACGGCCTGCCGGTGCCGTTTCTGGTCGATACCGGTGCCACGCAGGTGGCGCTGAACTCGGCACAGGCGCGCCGCCTGGGTATCGATTATCGCGTGACCGGAACCGAGGCGGCGGTCACCACGGCCTCCGGCGTAGAGCAGGTGTGGGTGGTCACCCTGGACAGTGTCAAGGTTGGCGACCTGGAAGTGCGCAATGTCGATGCCGTCGTCATCGACGGTCCGCAACCCGCAACCACGCTGCTGGGGATGAGTTACCTGGGAAGGCTCGAGATCAACAATAGCGGGCAGCTGATGACCTTGCGTAAAAAGTACTGACCGGCAAAATCCGCCGTTCAGGCCTGGTCCTTGACACGCTCGATCAGTGCGTAGGCGGAATGGTTGTGAATGGACTCGAAGTTCTCCGACTCCACCGTGTAGGCGCTGATGCGACTGTCTTCGTTCAGGCGGCTGGCGACATCGCGTACCATGTCTTCCACGAACTTCGGATTGTCGTAGGCCTTTTCCGTGACGTATTTTTCATCCGGCCGTTTCAACAACCCGTACAGTTCGCACGACGCCTCGCTTTCCACCAGCTCGATCAGGTCCTCGATCCAGACAAAGTCATCGGTCTGGGCGCTGACCGTCACGTGCGAGCGCTGGTTGTGGGCGCCGTATGCGGAGATCTTCTTTGAGCACGGACACAGGCTGGTAACCGGTACCACGACCTTGATGATCATCTTCGGCTTGCCATCGACGATTTCACCGGCCAGGGTGACGTCATAATCCAGCAGGCTCTGCACCCGTGAGACCGGCGCGGCCTTGTTGACAAAATAGCTGAAGCTCATTTCGATATGACCGGATTCGGCCTCCAGCCGCCCGGTCATTTCCATGAGCATCGCGCGAAACGATTCCACCGTGATTTCGTACTCGTGCTGGTTGAGGATCTCCACGAAGCGCGACATGTGGGTACCCTTGAAATTGTGCGGCAGGTTCACATACATGTTGAAGGTGGCGATCGTGTGCTGTTCGCCGCCGCTGCGGTCCTTGACGCGCACCGGGTGACGGATGTCCTTGATGCCGACCTTGTCGATCGGGATCCGACGCGTATCAACACTGCCTTGCACATCGGCGATGACAGGGGTGTTGGCGTGCGCCATTTCTCTTGATTTCATCGTGTTATGTCCAGTCAGATGCCTCGGGGCCCGAGTGGGAAGCCTAGCGTCCGTGCCGGGGTCTGAATACCCGTCCAAAGGGGTATTAGGGGGCGGTGCCGTGGGTTAAATACCGGGTAATCCGGCAGGACAATAGCCGAGTCCGGTCGAACACACACGCCGTACGGGCGGGGTGATTTGGGTAATTATCTCTCTCTTTCAATAATGTAGGCGGAAATCCAGCGCAGCGGATCGGCGCGGCCGTCAAATCCGGTGAGGCTGTCCCTGGCCTCGGCATGCAATTCGAGGGCGCGCTGACGTGCCGCATCCAGCCCCATCAGTGCGGGGTAGGTGGATTTATCGCGTTGCAGGTCCATGCCGGTGTTCTTGCCGAGCTTGTATGCCTCGCCTTCCACGTCGAGGATATCGTCGCGTATCTGGAAGGCGAGGCCGATGCACTTGGCATAATGATCCAGCTGTTCCAGCTGTGCGGCGCTGGTGATACCGGCACATTGTGCGCCCAGCAACACGCTGGCCCTGACCAGTGCGCCGGTCTTGTGGATATGCATGTCTTCCAGCTCGGCGATGTTCAGCTGTCGTCCGGTGGCGGCCAGATCGATGGCCTGGCCACCGGCCATGCCGCGCGAGCCGGCCGAACGCGAAAGTGTACCGAGCATGTGCAGGCGGGTGATCGCATCGAGGTCGTCCTGACCGGCGTGCACCAGGACGTGAAAGGCGAGCGTTTGCAGTGCATCACCCGCCAGGATCGCGGTGGCTTCGTCGAAGGCCTTGTGGCAACTCGGCTTGCCACGTCGCAGGTCATCGTCGTCCATCGACGGCAGGTCGTCATGGATCAGTGAGTAGGCGTGGATCAGTTCGACGGCACAGGCCGGAGCGTCCAGGCTGGCGGGTTTGGCACCAACCGCACGGCCGGCGGCATACACGAGTATCGGGCGGATGCACTTGCCACCGTCAAGTACGGCATAGCGCATGGCCTCGTGCAGCCGCGCCGGGTGGGTGACGGCGGGCGGCAGCCAGTGTTCCAGACTGACTTCGAGACGCTCACGGCAGTCGTCCATGAACGCCAGGAGCGCGGGGTCAGGTGTCTTCACTGTCAAAGGGTACGATGTCTTCCTGATCGTTTTTCTTCATCAGGATTTCCACTTTTTGTTCGGCTTCCTTCAGCGCCTGCTGGCAGGACCGCGACAGTTGTACGCCCTTTTCGAAATGCTGCAGGGAATCTTCCAGGCTCAATTCGCCCTGTTCCATTTTTTCAACGAGTTCCTCCAGTTCCTGCAGGGCTTTTTCGAAACCGGGGGCAGTGGTGTTTTTTTTCGTCATAACTTGAATCTAGCGGGCATTCGGCCTACGTTACAACACCCTGATGACAAGGGTCAATTCAGGCCTCGCCGTGACTGGCATGCCTTGACGGAGGGGGGCTGCCGGAGTAATGTACTCTCCATAATAGACCTGGTCTAAATCAGC
Organism: uncultured Gammaproteobacteria bacterium; assembly: GCA_963803275.1. Taxonomy (GTDB): domain Bacteria; phylum Pseudomonadota; class Gammaproteobacteria; order UBA9214; family UBA9214; genus UBA9214. Next base: position 231,471 of record CAWDLS010000003.1, read on the forward strand.
TATGGGGGCGACCCCTAAACCCAAACCTGTTACGAGAGGAATCAACATGGATCTTAAAGGCAGTAGCACTGAAAAGAACCTGAAAGACGCGTTTGCCGGTGAATCACAGGCCAACCGTCGCTACCTGTATTTCGCAGCCAAGGCCGATGTCGAAGGCTATAACGATGTTGCCGCGGTATTCCGTTCGACTGCAGAAGGCGAGACCGGCCACGCCCACGGGCATCTCGAGTACCTCGAAGCCGTGGGCGACCCGGCGACCGGTCTGCCGATCGGAGGCACCTCCAATAATCTGAAGGCAGCGATTGCCGGTGAAACCCACGAGTACACCGACATGTACCCGGGCATGGCCAAGTCCGCGCGCGATGAAGGCTTCGACGAGATCGCCGACTGGTTCGAGACGCTGGCCAAGGCCGAGCGATCCCATGCGAACCGCTTTCAGAAGGCGCTCGATGCCATGGAAGACTGACCGCAAGGCCAGCTGGAGTAGTGCACGGGGCCGGCCTGTCCGGCCCCGATGTCGAGCGGGCAGCTCTGCCATAAAATAACCCCTGTAACCCCGGGATTCTGAACTGCATGGGAACAACATCGGAAGGCACGCGCGAGGGCAGTCTGGAGGCACCGGTTCGCCATCCGCTGGACTGGAGCAGTCCGTCTTTCCACGACGAGGCAAGCCTGTTCGGGGAGCTGGAGCGGGTGTTTGACATCTGCCATGGCTGCCGACGCTGTTTCAGCCTGTGCAATGCCTTCCCCACCCTGTTCGATGCGATCGACGCATCCGACACCATGGAACTCGACGGTGTGCCGCGTGAGGTGTACTGGGGTGTCGTTGACCACTGTTACCTGTGTGACATGTGTTACATGACCAAGTGCCCGTATGTGCCGCCGCACGAGTGGAACGTGGATTTCCCGCACCTGATGCTGCGCGCCAAGGCGGTCAAGTTCAAGAAAGGCAACACCAGGAAGCGCGATCGCATACTGACCGCTACCGATGCGGTCGGCAGACTGGCCGCTATCCCGATCGTGACCGGGGTGGTCAACGCTGCCAACAGCAGCAAGACCGGACGCAGGCTGCTCGACCGCGTACTGGGTGTGCACCCGGATGCCATCGTGCCGAAGTATCACTCGAAGACGCTGCGCAAGCGGGTTGCGAGGGATTCCGGAGAAGGCGGAGTGCCGGCCGGACCCACTACCGGCAAGGTGGTGCTGTTCGCCACCTGTTACGGTAACTACAACGAGCCGGACATCGGCGAGGACCTGGTCACCGTCTTCAGACACAACGAGATCCAGGTGACCCTGGCGCGCAGGGAGCAGTGCTGCGGCATGCCCAGGCTGGAGCTGGGGGACCTGGACGCCGTCAAGGCGGCGCGCGACGCCAATATCCCCGAGTTGCTCAGGCTGGTCGAGGAAGGCTGGGATATCGTGGCGCCCGTACCGTCCTGCGTGCTGATGTTCAAGCAGGAGTTGCCGCTGATGTTCCCCGGCGACAGGGATGTGCAGCGCGTGCGCGCCGCGATCTACGACCCGTTCGAATACCTGATGCTGCGTCACAGGCACAACAGGCTGAAGACAGCTTTCAGCGTCTCACTCGGTGTGGTCGCCTATCATGTCGCCTGTCACCTGCGCGTGCAAAACATCGGTATGAAAACGCGTGACCTGCTGCAGCTGATCCCGGGTACCACGGTGGAGACGATCGAGCGATGCTCGGGACATGACGGTACCTACGCGGTGAAGAAGGAGTATCACGATACCTCGATGAAGATCTGCCGGCCGGTAGTCAATCGTGTCGTACGTGTCGAACCGGCCTATTACAGCAGCGATTGCCCGATGGCCGGACACCAGATCGAGAACGGCCTGGACAGTGACAGGCCGCCAGTGCATCCCCTGACGCTGCTGCGCATGGCCTACGGGCTGTAGGCAACAGGCAGCATGGACAAACTCACGCGCAGCGATCTCTACAGCCTCGAACAGTATGCCGAGCGGCGTGCCGATATCCGTGCGCGGGTGATGGAGCACAAGAAGGACCGCAAGGTACATATCGGCCCGTCCACCACGCTGTACTTCGAGGATCGCCAGACCATCCAGTACCAGATCCAGGAAATGCTGCGCGTGGAACGCATCTTCGAGGCCGGTGGTATCGAGGAGGAACTGGCTGCCTACAACCCGCTGATACCGGACGGCTCCAACTGGAAGGCCACCTTTATGGTGGAGGAGGCGGATGTCGACAGGCGACGCGCCCTGCTGGCCAGCCTGGTCGGGATCGAGGACCGGGTCTGGGTTCGGGTGGACGGCAGTGAGCCGGTCTATGCCATCGCGGACGAGGACCTCGATCGCGCAACAGAGGAAAAAACATCATCGGTACATTTCCTGCGCTTTGAACTGACCGACGGGATGGTGGCTGACCTCAAGCAGGGTGCCTCGCTGAGTATGGGTATCGATCATCCTGCCTACCGGTACGAGGTCGAACCGGTTGCCATTCCGGTGCGTGACGCACTGTGCGCCGATCTCGATTGAAATCCCGGTAGCCCCCGATTTGTTTTTGCGTCTGCTCATTGCAAGCGCGGCCGGGCGATCTTTTCAACCCATGATCAATCAGTTGGAGATTGCTTCACCACTGCGTTCCTCGCGATGACATAGCAGACCGTGAGTTCCTGCCTCGGCTGGCCCCTGATTCGATTGGCGTGGACTGCGTTTTTCATTAAACTGCGCATCCCATGAACCCGCCGCAGTTTTTGTTCACCCTCAGCCTTGTCGCAACCTGTGCCTGTCTGTCGATGTACCCCCCGTTACCGGTGTTGGCAGGCTCGCTGCCGAGTGAAGACGGGCCATCCGGCTTCACGCCAGACGTCCTGCCGGCTGACAAGCCATGGAAAGAACTGACAGCTGAACTTCCGGCCTACCCCGAACAGGCCAGTCTGCTGGAGCTTGACATCGATACCGGTGCCAATCCGTTTCGTTACTACCTGGATCCCGATTCCCTGACTGCCGGTGACGATCATGTCGTGCGCTTTACCTCGGTTATCATCTCGCCGTCCGGCGTCTGGAATGTCACCTACGAGGGCTTGCACTGCGGCAAGCGCGCCTACCGGCGCTTCGCCTACGGTTCCGGCAAGCAGTGGTACCCGCTGCCCGCGTCGACCTGGCAGCCGGTCGTTGGCAGCGGCACGCAGCGCTACCGCAAGGTGCTGTACGACAACTACCTGTGCCCGCCTGATGCGCCCTACCGGGACGCGGCCCGGATTCTGCGCCGGCTGCGTTCGAACCGCACGCTGATCGGGGACTAGCAATACGTGCACGCCTTGAGGGACAACGGTAAATGAGCGTGGTCTACGATGCCTCCGCAATCGAGGTACTGAGCGGTCTCGAGCCGGTACGCAAGCGCCCGGGCATGTACACCGACACAACGCGCCCCAATCACCTCGCGCAGGAGGTGATAGACAACAGTATCGACGAGGCCATGGCGGGATACGCCAGGCGCGTCGATGTGGTCGTGTTCAGGGACGGCTCGCTGCAGGTCAGCGATGACGGTCGCGGCATGCCGGTGGACATCCATCCGAACGAAGGGGTACCCGGTGTCGAGGTTATCCTCACCCGGCTGCATTCCGGCGGGAAGTTTTCCTCGAAGAATTACCGGTTTTCCGGCGGCCTGCACGGTGTCGGTGTGTCCGTGGTCAATGCCCTGTCGAAACACCTGGAGGTCTGGGTCAGGCGCGGCGGCAGGGAATACAACATGGCATTTTCCGGCGGTGACAAGGTGTCGCCGCTGGAAGAAGTCGGCAAGGTCGGCAGGCAGAATACCGGCACCACGCTGCGCTTCTGGCCGGATGAAAGCTATTTCGACTCGGTGAAATTTTCCCTGTCGCGCCTGAAGCACGTGCTGCGCGCCAAGGCCGTGCTCTGCCCGGGCCTGCAGGTCAGCCTGTATGACGAGGCGAGCGGGGAGAAATTCGAATGGTTTTTCGAGGACGGCCTGCGTGATTACCTGCGCAACGCGCTGGGTGATAGCGCTACGTTGCCGGATGAAGCCTTTACCGGAAAAATGGAAGGCAACAGCGAGGCCGCGGAATGGGCACTGGCATGGTTGCCGCAGGGTGGCGAGGCGGTGACGGAGAGTTACGTCAACCTGATTCCGACGATCCAGGGCGGCACGCATGTCAATGGCCTGCGCATGGGCCTTACGGAGGCCGTGCGCGAATTCTGCGAATTTCGCAACCTGCTGCCGCGCGGTGTGAAACTGAGCCCCGAGGATGTGTGGGACAATTGCAGCTATATCCTGTCGGTCAAGCTGATGGACCCGCAGTTCAGCGGCCAGACCAAGGAACGCCTGTCATCGCGCGAGTGCGCGGCGTTTGTCTCGGGTATCGTGCGCGACGCATTTGGTCTGTGGCTGAATCATCACACCGAGGCCGGCGAGCGTATCGCCTGGCTTGCCATCGAGAACGCACAGTCGCGCCTGCGCGCCGGCAAGAAGGTGGTGCGCAAGAAGGTTACGGCCGGACCGGCGCTGCCAGGCAAGCTGGCCGATTGCACCTCGACCGACAGCGAGCGCTCGGAACTGTTCCTCGTGGAAGGGGATTCCGCCGGCGGTTCCGCCAAGCAGGCGCGCGACCGTACCTTTCAGGCGATCATGCCGTTGCGTGGCAAGATCCTGAACACCTGGGAGGTGGACTCCGCCGAGGTCCTGGCCTCGCAGGAGGTGCATGATATTTCCATCGCCATCGGCGTTGAACCGGGCACCGGCCGGCTCGACAAGCTGCGCTATAACAAGATCTGCATCCTGGCCGACGCGGATTCCGACGGCGCACACATCGCCACCCTGCTGTGCGCACTGTTCCTGCGTCATTTCCGCGCCCTGGTCGAGGCCGGGCATGTGTATGTCGCGATGCCGCCCCTGTATCGTATCGACGCCGGTAAGGAGGTCTACTACGCGCTGGATGATGCGGAGAAACAGGGCGTTCTGGACCGCATCGCAGCGGAAAAGATCAAGGGCAGGGTGACGGTGCAGCGTTTCAAGGGGTTGGGCGAGATGAATCCGATCCAGCTGCGGGAAACCACCATCGCACCCGAGACACGGCGACTTGTGCAGCTGACCATCGATGCCAGTGACGACACGCATGGCATGATGGACATGCTGCTGGCGCGCAAGCGTGCCGCCGACCGCAGAAACTGGCTGGAGTCACGCGGCAACCTGGCGGAAGTCTAGGGGTTGCGGATAGTTCGGTGCTGCGCAGTGATAGTCATGGAAACACAGTGAAATACACGTAAATACCGGATGATTTTATTCCGTGTAGTTCCGCGGATTCCGTGGCCATTTGGTATCAGGCGTAAATAACAGGTCTTGAAATTATGGAAACACTGGATCTCGACTACGAAGGCATCGAACAGCTGCCGCTGAAGACCTTTACCGAGAAGGCCTACCTGGACTATTCCATGTACGTCATTCTCGACCGCGCCCTGCCGCATATCGGCGATGGCCTGAAACCGGTGCAGCGCCGTATCGTCTATGCCATGTCCGAACTCGGCCTGCTGGCCGCCGCCAAGTACAAGAAGTCGGCGCGCACCGTCGGCGACGTACTCGGCAAGTTCCACCCGCACGGGGACTCCGCCTGCTACGAGGCCATGGTGCACCTGGCGCAGGATTTCACCTGCCGCTATCCGCTGATCGACGGGCAGGGCAACTGGGGCTCGCCGGATGACCCCAAGTCGTTTGCTGCCATGCGCTACACCGAGGCGCGCCTGGCGCCCTATGCCGAGGTACTGCTGGCCGAGCTGGGGCAGGGCACGGTCGACTGGGTGCCGAACTTTGACGGCACACTGGATGAACCGGCGATGTTGCCGGCACGACTGCCGAACGTATTGCTGAACGGCGCCACCGGCATCGCCGTGGGCATGGCAACCGACGTGCCGCCACACAACCTGCGCGAAGTGGCCGAGGCGGCGATCCTGTTGCTCGACAGGCCGAAGAGCACGCTGGAGGACCTGTGCGGAATCATCCAGGGACCGGACTTCCCCACCGGCGCGGAAATCATCTCCTCGCGCGAGGAACTGGTCGAGGCGTACCGGACCGGCTATGGCAGCGTGCGCATCCGTGCCTGCTACGAGGTCGAGAACGGCGAGATCGTGATCACCGCATTGCCCTTCCAGACTTCCGGCAGCAAGGTGCTGGAACAGATCGCCGCGCAGATGAACGCGAAGAAGCTGCCCATGATCGAGGATTTGCGTGATGAATCCGACCACGAGAATCCAACGCGCCTGGTGATCGTGCCGCGTTCCAGCCGCGTGGATAGCGATGCGCTCATGCTGCACCTGTTTTCCAGTACCGGTCTGGAACGTACCGCACGCATCAACCTGAACATGATTGGCCTGGACGGACGTCCGAAAATCAAGACCTTGCTAGATATACTTAAGGAATGGCTTGAGTTCAGGACCGCGACCGTGCGCCGCCGGCTGGAGTACCGCCTCGACAAGGTCAACAGTCGCCTGCACCTGCTGGATGGCCTGCTCATCGCATTCCTTAATCTGGACGAGGTCATCCACATCATCCGCACCGAGGACAGGCCCAAGCAGGTGTTGATGGAACGCTTCAGCCTCACCGAGGAGCAGGTCAACTACATCCTCGATACGCGCCTGCGGCAACTGGCGCGGCTGGAGGAGATGAAGATCAGGGCCGAGCAGGAGGAACTGCTCGCCGAACGCGACGAGTTGCAGGCCACCCTGGGCTCCGAGCGGCGCCTGAAGACGCTCATCAAGAAGGAACTGCGCGCGGATGCAGACCGGTTCGGCGACGCGCGGCGTTCGGTGCTGATCGAGCGCGAGTCTGCGCAGGTGATGGATGAGACCGCGCTGGTTCCTAGCGAGGCCGTAACGGTTGTGCTGTCGAACAACGGCTGGGTGCGCGTTGCCAAGGGTCACGATATCGACCCGTCAGATATGAGTTACAAGGCCGGTGATGAATTTCTCATGGCCGCGCGCGGCCGCAGTAACCAGCTTGCGGTGTTCATCGACTCGAACGGCAGGACCTATGCAGTACCGGCGCATGGCCTGCCCGGTGCCCGCGGGCAGGGCGAGCCGTTGAGCGGGCGGCTCAAGCCGGCCGATGGCGCGCGTTTCGCCGGCGTGCTGATGGGTGAACCGGAGCAGCTGTTCCTGCTCGCCAGTGACGCCGGTTATGGCTTCGTGGTGAAGCTGGCGGACATGATAACGCGCAACAAGGCCGGCAAGTCGACGCTGTCGGTGCCGAAGGGGGCAAGTGTGCTGCCACCGGTGGCGGTACGCAGCCTGGATGATGACTGGGTCGTCGCGGCCACGACAGAGGGCTACATGCTGGTGATACCGCTCAGCGAGGTGCCGCAGCTGCCACGCGGCAAGGGCAACAAGATCATCAACATTCCGTCCGCGAAGCTGAAGAGCCGCGAGGATTACGTGGCCGCGATCGACTGCATCCAGGACGGCGAAAAGCTCGTTGTGCACGCCGGCAGAAAGTACAAGACCATGAGCGCTGCCGAGGTCGATGAATTCGCCGGCGAGCGCGGCCGGCGCGGTCACAAGCTGCCACGCGGCTACCAGAAGGTCGAGCGGCTGGAAGTGATCCGCAGCTGATCCGCAGGGATGTCCGGCCCCCGGTCAGGCCGCCGGCGGCCAATACAGCGGTGCACGAGGACTTGCCGGTGGCCGTCTTCATTCACCCGCGTGCCGGGGTGACAGGGATCGATCCGGTGACATCACCAGATCCTGCACCGGGCCGGATTGCAGCCTGTCCCGGTGCGGGTTTGGCACACCGATGTGGCGAGCATCCCTGCGAATGCTGCATACTACGCTTCATCCGTTCAACGACACGCGAGGCCAGTCATGAAAATCGCATTGCGGTGCCTGTCCGGCAGCGCCCTGCTGCTGATTCCGGTGCTTGCTGCGGCGCACGCCGACAGCGGTGCCTGGGGCAACGGAGGTTTCCTGACCGGTCTGATGCATCCGGTCACCGGCCTTGACCATGTGGTCGCCATGGTAGCCGTGGGCCTGTGGGGTGCGCAGCTTGGCGCGCCCGCGCTCTGGGCACTGCCGGTTGCCTTTCCGCTCATCATGGCCCTTGGCGGGGCCGCAGGCGCAGCCGGCCTGCCGTTGCCGGGAGTCGAGACCGGCATAGCCGCTTCGGGCCTGCTGCTCGGGCTTGCGGTATTGCTCAACGTACGCGTGCCCCTCTGGGCGGCACTGGTCCCGGTGAGCGTGTTCGCGATCTTTCACGGGCACGCACACGGTACCGAGATGCCGGAATACAGCTCACCCTTGCTGTATGCGGCCGGTTTCGTGATGGCGACCGGTATGCTGCACCTGTGCGGTATTGCCATCGGGTTGTTATGGCGCTGGCCGGTCGGGCAGTGGCTGGTGCGCGCCAGCGGCGGACTGATCGCCAGTGTGGGTGGCTTCCTGCTGCTGACATGACACGGATCACGCGCTGTTGCGCGGCGTTCCTGTTGTTGCTGTTGCCCGCGGCCGTGTGCGCACACGGGTGGGGTGGAAAAAATACACCACTCTACGACGGTATCCTCCACGTCCTGCTCAATCCGTCCTTTCTGCTGCCCATTGCGGGTGTGGCCCTGCTGGCCAGCCGGGGCGGACGCGAGCTGCTCGCGCTCGCGCAGATCATGCTGGCCAGCGGCGTGGCGGCCGGTGAAGCCATTACGTTCACCGGTCTGGCCTGGCCCGGCGTCGCGGTCGTCAACCGTCTGTTCATCGTCATGGCAGGCCTGCTTGTGGTGCTGGACCTGCCGCTGTCGCGGCCTGTAGTGCTGGGTGTGGTGCTGCTGGCTGGCGCACTGACCGGTCATGAATTTATCGTCAGCGAGCCCCTGGCCGGCAGCGCGTTCTGGTTCTGTCTGGGTGCCGTGCTGGGTGCCATGGTGCTGCAGGGTGGAGTGGGGGGCTTGACGTTGCTCTCGAGCGCACCCTGGAAAAGGGTTGCCGTGCGCGTCGCCGGCAGCTGGATTGCCGCCATCGGTATCATCTACGCCGGTTTCCTGTTTATGCAGGCGAAGTAACATCGATTGCCCGGCCGGGTTTGTGAGCAGGTACCCGGCGCTTTGGGGGCTCGTTTCATTGCGACAGTTCGACGCATCGAAATCAGGTGCGCGCGTCTGCTTGCAGAAACACATGCCGGTTTTCAGCAGGTGCCGTCGGCGCTACTTCTGCTGCTGGCGTTTCAGCTCTTCGAGGTTGGTCAGCACCCTGTTGGCACGATCAGTGCGTTCGCGCAGTTCCGCGTTGTTCGGGTCCAGTGACAGTGCCTCGGACCAGGTCTTCAGCGCTTCATGAATCCTGTCCGAGCGGTACAGGCTGTCACCGTTCACGATGAGCTGCTTGACCCGGGTGCTTACGGCCTGGTCTAGCGAGCTCTGCACGGCGATCACCCCGCTGTCCTGGCTGGTCGAGTGTGGAATCTTAGTGAATGCGTCACGTGCATCATGCAGTTTGTTGGCATCGAGCGCCTTTTGCGTCGTCGCGAGCAGCTTTTCCGTTTCATCCTTTTCGTCACGATCGTTTTTACTCTTGATGCTCGCCTTTCTGACGTTGTTGGCCTGGCGGGTGGAGTCCTGTCGTGTTTTCTTCATTGCCTGCAACTCGTCCTGCAGGGCGGCCGTATCCGCGCTCTCGTCGAGTTTCTTCGCCAGTGCCAGGCAGGTACCGGCGTCAGCCAGTTCTTCCATCTCCATGGCATAGTGCGCATGCTCCAGCAGCTGGACCGAGACCATGCCTCGCTCGCTCTCCTGCTGTGCATTTTCATGCCGTTGTTCGTAGCTGGGTGCCTGCAGATTGACCTGTTGCGCGTAAAGCCGATTCCTGTCCAGCAGGTAGTTCGCGCGAGCGATCAGGGTGTAGCGTTCATTCACCTTTAGCTGGTGAACGCGCTGCGTCTCGATCGTGGTACGCAGTTCGCGTAATTTCGTGCTGTGCGGGATCCTGAACAGGGCTCCGGACAGCAGCTCGACAGCGTTCAGCAATTCGTTACTGTCCTTCAGCTTGCCGGCCTGTGCGAGGATGTCGTTTTCGTAGGCAGTTTCGAGACTGTCGATCCTCGCCTGCAATTCGATGGTATCGATATCCGGATGCTTGACGGTCAGATTCCGTACGCGGGCGAACTCATGCTGCTCGAGCAGTGTGTCGATATCGCCGGGGGTGTCCTGGGCGAGACGGACGGTCTGCATTTGCGGGCAGCCGGCCAGCAGTGGCAGCAACAGCAGTGATGCGATCATGTACAGCTTGCGTTTAGGCATGACTGATCTCATCCGCCTCGCTGGTGATGATGGTTTCGTACTGCTTGTCCAGGATTTCCTGGCAGTCGGCGGTCAGTTGTTCTACACGATAGGTACTCACGGGCTGGCTGATGCCGCGCAGGTGGATGGACTGGTACTCGCCGGCCAGCACGCGGTGTCTTACATCTTCGCGCTGGTACATTTCACGCGAGATGACGATCTCGTTGGCGTTGGTTATGCCGCACAGCCGGGACGCCAGGTTGACGGTGTCACCCACTACCGTGTACTCCATGCGGCTCCTGGAGCCCATGTTACCGGCCAGCATACTGCCGGTATTCACGCCGATCCTGAACTGGACCGGGAACAGGTTTTTCTCCAGACGCAGCAGGTTCTCGTTTTCGACCAGACGCTGGATCAGCAGGGCGCAAGTAATGGCGTGGAAGGCATGTTCCGCGTCCGGTTCAGGTGCACCGAACACCAGCATGACGCCGTCACCCATGTACTTGTCCACCATGCCCTGGTTGATTTCGCAGGCACGCGTGACCAGGGTGAAGTAGCGGTTCAGGATGCTGACCAGCTCTTCCGGCCGGATGGATTCCGAAATCTGGGTAAAGCCCTTGATGTCCGCGAACACCACGCTACCTTCAACGCGTTTTCCGCTGAGGCCGACGTGATCGAGATTTGACAGGATCTCACGTGCCACACTCGGTGAGACGTAACGGGACAGGGCGCTCTTGACCTGGGTCTTCTCCAGCATGCCTTGCGCCATTTCATTGAATGCCTCCATCAGCAGGCCCAGTTCGTCCTTGCGGCATTCCTTGAAGCGGAAGGTGTATTCACCCCTGCCGATGGCGTGGCTGGCGCTGACCAGCTGGTCTATCGGCTGGGTAATGCGTCGACCCAGCGCGAATGACATGGCGACGCCGAGCGTGATGATCATGACAGTGGCACCCACTATGGTCTGGACAGCCTGCCTGAGTGAGGCCATCATCCCGGCCTGGCTGAACGTGACCATGGCATACCCGGCCGTGACCTCCTGGAATGATATCGGCTGGATAAACGACATGACGGTCTCGGTCCTGGCACCGGACAGCGGCGTCCACTTCCAGATATGCGTGCCTGACGTGTCGCGGATGATACGGTTGACGTCCTTGCGCGTGAACGGATTTTTCTCATCGAACATCACGCCGGCCTGGGTGATGAATTCGCCATCGAGCGACGCGATCGCAGTGCCGAGCACGCTCATGCTGTTCGCGAAGTTGCTGGCAATGGAATCCAGCGCCAGCTTGTCTTCAGCCAGCAGCGGTTCACGGGCTGATTTGGCCATCAGGCGGGCCAGGGTAGTGCCCTGTTCGCTGATTTGCGATTCCAGCTGACGGGATTGCTGCTGGATCAGAATGGTGCCAAGCAGCAGCATGCAACTGACGATCACCACGGTAATGAAGAACGAGAATTTGTAGGCCAGCGGCATGCGCTGGATGCTGTCATACGCCTTGCGCCAGTACCTGGACATTGCAGAAAACATCTTCCACAGGCGTATCTGCTTTATGAACGAGGTGATCGAGTCGAAGCGGCCGGGACCGGCGCGCGTTGTACCGGTATCCCCGTGACCCTTGCCGGTGTCGTGCGGTTTCCTGGGTATCACGTCGTTCATCACATGACCTTGCCGGCTGAAGCAATCGCGGCAGGTGCGTCCTCTGTGTACAATATGGTGCTTTCCGGGCAAGCGATGGAACCTACATGACCCTCATCAGACCCTTTGCCGCTCTGCGACCCGTCAGAGAACATGCAGCTGACGTGGTTGCGCCGCCCTACGATGTTCTCAGCACGAACGAGGCGCGCACGCGCGCCGACGGCCGCCCCTGGAGTTTTCTGCACATCTCCAGGGCGGAGATCGACTTGCCGGAAGGCACCGACCCCTGCGCCGCCGAGGTTTACACCACGGCCGCGCGCAACCTGCAGCGCATGATTGACGGCGGTGTCCTGAGACGGGATGAAGTCCCGGGTTATTACGTCTATCGCCTGGTCATGGGTGAGCACCGGCAGGTCGGTCTGGTGGCGGCAGCGTCCGTGGCTGCCTATGACAGCAACCGGATTCGCAAACACGAGTTCACCCGGCCGGACAAGGAGGACGACCGTGTGCGCCAGATCGAGGCGCTCAATGCGCAGACCGGCCCGGTACTGCTGGCCTACGACTCGGATGCAGCGGTTGACGCCTTGCTCGAGCGGGTTACTCAGGGTGCCCCGGCGGCTGACCTGATCGCCGACGACGGTATCGGCCACACCCTCTGGGTGGTGCGTGATGCGGCGCTTGTCGGGACGATCACCCGCGCCTTCGACGCCATGCCGGCACTGTACATCGCCGATGGCCATCACCGCTCGGCGGCGGCATCCCGGGTTGCTGCGCGGCGCGGCGATGCCGACGGCAGTTTCCTGACCGTCATCTTCCCCCACAACCAGATGCAGATCCTCGATTACAACAGAGTGGTCCGGGACCTGTCCGGTATGGGCGTGGAGCAGTTCCTCGCCCGTGTCAGTGCCGTCTTTACAGTCACGCCCTGCACTGCCGCAGTACATCCGCAGCAGTCGGGTGAGTTCGGCATGTACCTGCCCGGGCAATGGTATCGGCTGGATATAATGGCGGATGTCGTTCCCGCTGACCCGGTCGGACGGCTCGATGTCAGCCTGCTGGCTGACAACCTGCTGGCACCTGTCCTGGGGATAACCGATCCGCGGCGTGATACGCGCATTGGCTTTGTTGGTGGCATTCGCGGACTCGGTGAGCTCGAGCGACGCGTCGATAGCGGAGAGATGGCGGCTGCCTTTGCCCTGTACCCGACCCGTATGGAAGACCTGATGGCGGTGGCCGATGCCGGTGAAGTGATGCCGCCGAAATCCACCTGGTTTGAACCCAAGCTCGCCGATGGCATGGTCTCCCTGGTACTCGATTGAAGCGGTCGGGCTGGAGAGCGGTAGGTTATGGCGCTGGCTGCTCATGGTGGACCCGTACATCATGCAATCTCGCTTTCGAACACATAACCCAGTTCCTTGGCCGGTTCCTGGATAAAGTTTCCCTGAATGAAATGCATGCCAAACTGCCATAGCTTGGCGAGGCAGTTTGAATCTTCCACACTCTCTGCAATGCAGGTTTTGCCGGTGGATTTTGCGTGTTCGATGATCGCCTTGACGGCGTCCTGTGCTTCCTTGTCGCTGGCAAGTTTGGTGATCAGGGAACTGTCGATCTTGAGGATGTCGGCAGGCAAATGATTCAGCAGCTGTGTCTGTTTGTTGCGACCGACATGCTCCAGCGCCACCTTGCAGCCGCTTGCCTGGATCGCTGTCATGAACGACATGGTATTCCTGAGGTCGAGGGCGGCAGTCTGTACGGAGATTTCGAACACCACGCCGGCACTTTCCAGCTGGTATTTCTGCAACGTGTCCGTGATCCAGTCCACCATCGTACTGTCGGTAAGGCTGGCGCCTGACAGCTTGATGTAGAACGAGGTAGTACTGCTGCCGGTGCGCAGTTCCGCGAGTCTGGCGAATGCATTGTCGACGACCCAGCGGTCGATATCCCTGCCCAGCCCCGATTTCTCGGCAATCGAAAGAAACTGTCCCGGCAGGATGGTATGGCCGTTTTCATCGAGAATTCTCAGCAGTACCTCGTAACGCGGTGTGGTATCGCCTTTCAGGCTGACGATGGGCTGGTAGATCAGGTAAAAGCGCTCGTGCGCGATGGTGTCACTGATGATCCTGTCCCATTCATCATGCTGGTCCTGCTCCATGCTTTCCGAAACCACGGTACTGTGGGTATGGATCTGGTTGCCACCCGATGTGCGTGCGACTTCGCAGGCCATGTCGGCGTAGGAAATTAATTTCTGCGTGTCCCGTGTATGTTCGTTTATCGCGCAGATGCCGATGCTGGCGGTCATCGCGAATGTCCGGCCGCCGGCCTCGGGGAGGTGGCCGGCTATGCTCCTGAGCAATTTATCGCAGGCAAGCTGAATGGCATCCTGATCGGCGGCCTGCATGAGGATGGCGAAACTGTAATCGCCAAAACGTGACAGGTCGTCTTCCTCGCTGCAGTGTTTCTTGATCTGGCTGGCCGTGTCACACAGCACCAGGTCGCTGGCGACAACACCGGCCTCGTCGCGAATCGCCTTGAAATTGTCCAGTGTCAGGTACACGAGTGCACGCTGGCGGTTATGTGGATGATGACTGATGCGTTGTTCGAGCACCTTCATGAAGTGCTGGCGATTGACCAGGCCCGTAAGCATGTCTTTCTGCGACAGCGTTTTTATCCGTTCCTCGAGTTCGGAATTCGAGGAGTGAACACGTACCAGGATTTGTGTGCAAGGCTCGCCCGACATGGTAGCTGGCGAGCATTCCATGGTGCAGCTGAACCTGCCTTCTTGAGGGCTCATGCACTCGATGTCGAGCGTGGTTGCATTGTCACCGCTTTCGATATCGTCCTTGAGCAGTTCCCTGAACCTGTCACGCTGCTCGGTGCTTATCATGTCGAGCACGGGCATACCCTCGATATCCTCCCGTGCATCGATGGCGAACAGCTTCATGTAGGGACGGTTTGCATAGACGTGCATGCCATCGTGGATGTAGGCAATTGCGTCACTGGAGTTTTCGATCATTGCATGACAACGTACCTCGCCGTCGCGCAACTTTTTTTCGAGCATGTGCAGCCTGTGCTGCAGCCGGATTGTTTCCACTTGCCTGTCGAAAGCCATGCGCAGATGCTCGGGGTGCTGATAGGACACCAGGTCGGCGATGCCACACTGCCGTGCCCTGATGACATCTGCCTCGGTAGCTTCGTCGGCGATCGCGATGACAACGGGTCGTGTATCAAGCTGACCAAGCTTTGCACAAATCTGTTCCATGGCAGGCAGGCTGCCGCCGCTGCCGCAGATGACGATGTCGGGAGGATTCTGTTCGAGGGCCGTGGTCAGCTCGTCGCTGTCTGCGGCATGAGCCATGTCGAGGAAATGCCCGGCGTTCCTGAGTTCATTGGCAAGCGAGTCGGCATCGGATTCGCTTTCCTCCATGATAAGCAGGCGTATTGTGCCACCATCTATCACTGCAGACCCCTGTACCGGAATAACCCCTGGAAAGGCCAGCAATGGTTGAGCAGATACCCTGCTCGTAAACCGGCCCCGACCAGGATAATGTCGGCAATCCGGCCATGCTCTTGAATTACACCCTATATATGCGCGCCGGAAGCCGGCCGGGCGAGACGATTCCCGGGTGTTTCCTGCCAGAATGATTCCTGATAGCATGCAAGTAACTGATAATCAGAATGTTTGCATGCGCGGCCGATGATTGTCCGTGCCGGCCCGAACTCACGGAGATCTGTTATGCACCCTGTTACCGTAAGAACTGAAACCGCGGAAGATGTCCGCGCCATTGACGTGGTACATATCAGCGCTTTTGGTGGAGAGGCGGAGGCGCAGCTGGTCAGTGCGTTGCGTGCCTCGAATTCCTACAACAGGGAACTGTCACTGGTCGCCGAGCTGGGTGGACGTATCGTCGGCCATGTCTTGCTGACGCGTGTTCCGCTGCGCAAGGGAGGCACCGAAAAGCAGGTACTGGCACTGGGCCCGATGTCCGTGGTGCCGTCCCAGAGCCATCGAGGTATCGGCTCCGAGCTGATCCAGGCCAGCGTGAAACTGGCGCGGGAAAAGGGCTATGGGAGCATAGTTGTCCTGGGCCACCCGGAGTACTACAAGCGCTTCGGTTTCGTACCAGCGAAAGGATATCAGGTGACCTGTAATCTGCCGGCACCCGAGGACGCGCTGACGGTATGCGAAGTCGAGGCCGGCAATCTGGCGGGGGGAGGGCACGTCGAATACCCGGAGCCATTTGTCGGGCTGTACTGAGCGTGCGCGGACTGACTGTGTCAGCTATAGGCCGGCGAGAAGTGGAACTGCGCGAAGCAACCGGTATTTTCCAG
The DNA here is from genome assembly GCA_963803275.1 of uncultured Gammaproteobacteria bacterium. Lineage (GTDB taxonomy): Bacteria > Pseudomonadota > Gammaproteobacteria > UBA9214 > UBA9214 > UBA9214. The sequence continues at coordinate 247,674 of CAWDLS010000003.1, forward strand.
CTGGCGTGTAAGAAATATGTTTTCCCTGCGGCCGTCGCGTTCCAGGATCGAGGTGCAGCCGGCGCGAAACGGCAGTGATGGCAACAGCAGGGATGCCTGCTGACCGAGTACCTTGATCTCCGGGAGCAGTATTCCCTGCATTCGTTTTCCGATGCGCGGATCAAGCTGGAAATCGTCGCTGCAGGCAAAGGCCCATATCGCCACCCCGGCCGGCGCCAGCAGCTGGATGCCCAGCTCCAGGCCATGCTCGCCGGTGAATTTCATCCAGCGTATGACACCCAGTTGCCAGTTGTTCTCGGACTGGTCTTCCTGGTGCACGATGGCAACCAGTTCACCGACACGGGCGCTCGAGGCGACGGCATTGTCCCGCAACAGGCAATAACCGCCGGCACTTGTATCCGCTATGCGCCATAGTTCGACATGCGAGTCCCGTTCCGCTTGCGCCGAGAAGGCGCCGCGCAGCATGTGGTCCGCCATTTCCGCCCGGGTTGTGAAGCTGGTCGTGCTGTCGAAGGTCGGGTCCGGCAGGTAGTGGTGATCGGAAATCGAGTCATCATCCTCTTCGATATTACCGGCGGGTCCGGCAATCAGGCTGTGGATCGCGTTGATGCCGGTAACCAGCTTGATCGCGGCATGGCGGTGGTGCCGCGGGTACTTGCGTTTCGGCATGGCCCCCCATGCCAGCATGAGCTGCTGCAGGGTTTCAGTGTCACCGATGCCGGTGTGATACACGGCCGGGACATTATCGGCAGACAATACGTCACGCAGCTGTTCAGTGGCAGCTGTAGTATCCAGGATGCGCATGTACTTGTCCGATGTCAGGTCATCCGCCAGCGCACGGTAACCGGGTGGTTTGTCGGACTGCAGGTTGAGCGAGAACAGCCCGTTGGCACGGGTGTTGCTGGCAGGTACCAGTCGGCAGAACCGGGCCCAGTCAAGCAGCGCATTGTATATGTAGTGAATATCCTTCTGTGGCATGCGGTACGGGCAAGCCAGCGACAGCAGCAGGATCTGCTTGTAGATGGTGGCAATGGTGCTGGCCTCGCTGGCCGGTGAGGTGGGATCTGTTACCGGCAGCGTGTTAATGCCGCATTCCTCGGCCAGTGCGTACAGCGCGTGGATGCTTTTCCAGAGACCGTCAGGGTACTGGATGTAGATCTGGTAATGGATCAGCAGCAGCTCGCTCAGGTAGCGCAAGGCACGATGAATTGCGATCGCAAGCTGGCTTTCCTGATTGACGTTTCTGCCGAGATCGTCTGCGAGGATGCGGTAGCCGGTAGCCATCCGGTTACAGGTATCGAGTGCCTGTCTGGCCGACACCCGGTCCGACTCCTGCAGCGGTAACGGTTTGCCCAGAAAGTTTTTTTTCAGGGCATCGGTAACGCACATGACCGACGTCGACAGCAGCTCGAGTGCCATGTGGCGATTCTCGGTCGGGATATCGAGGGTATTGATTTCATCCAGGGCATCGTTCAGCAGCTGCCGGGTCTGCTCGGTGTTCAGCAGTGGAAGATCATCGACCCAGGCCTTGATGGCGTCCGGGTTGGTGTTGAAACTGGTAAGTGCGGGTTTCTTGCGTTCCGGGAGCTGGAGTTCCATGACCGATGCTATCCTGCCTGTATTTATCGTATTTTAAACAGCACGTTCGCAATAGTATAAGCAATCAGACTGCGGCTGTCAGTGCCTGCACACAGGTGTCTTCCCGGGTGTGCCGGGAATCTCCTCGACGAGGCGGGGTACCAGGTAGCCGGGCAGCGCAGCGTGTACCTCGCTGATCAGCGCACAGGTACGTTCTGCCTCGACCTCAAAATGGGCGGTGCCCTGCACCCGGTCGAGCCGGTGCAGGTAATACGGCAGGATGCCGGCCGCGAACAGGGCTTCACTCAAGCGGATCAGGGTATCGGCATCATCGTTGACGCCGCGCAGTAATACCGACTGGTTCAGCAGCATTGCCCCGGCCTGTGCGAGCCGCGCCATGGCCTTTTGCACCGATGCATCTATTTCATTGGGATGATTGCAGTGAACCACCATGACGACCTTGAGGCGTTGCTGCCTGATCCAGGCCAGCAGCCCGGTGTCGACGCGTTCCGGCAGTACGATGGGCAGGCGGCTGTGGATGCGCAGGGTGTGCAGGTGAGGCAGTACCGACAGGCGGTCGGTCAGTGCCTGCAGCCGGTTGTCGGCAAGGCTGAGCGGGTCGCCGCCGCTGAGGATGATTTCATGAATATCCGGATGCCTTGCCAGATAATCGATCGATTGCTCCCAGTGTACGCTGACCGGGTTCGCGTCCTGGTACGGGAAATGGCGGCGAAAGCAGTAGCGGCAATGCACGGCGCAGGCGCCGGTGACCGTGAGCAGGGCCCGCCCGCGGTACTTGTGCAGCAGACCCGGACTCGGCATGGCGGCCAGCTCTGCCAGCGGGTCGGTTACAAAGCCCTCGACCTGCAGGGTCTCCTCGTTGAGCGGCAGCACCTGGCGCAGCAGGGGGTCGTTAATATCGCCCCTGACCATGCGGTCCACGAAACCGCGCGGCACCCGGAGCGGGAAGCTGCTGACCAGCGGCTGTATCCTGAGGCGATTCGGGTCGATCTCCAGCAGGCGCAACAGTTCGTCAGTTGTCCTGACCGCACGGGCCAGCTGCTGTTGCCAGACCGGCCGGTGTTCCGGATGCGGTATTCGGGGTATCATAGCCGGCGTTTCCGACTCATTCAGGGACTGACAGTATACATGGCATCCTACAGCACCAACGAATTCAGGAGCGGCCTGAAGATCATGCTTGATGGTGATCCGTGCGCCATCATTGAAAACGAATTCGTCAAGCCCGGCAAGGGGCAGGCATTCAACCGCGTCAAGATCCGCAACCTGAAGACCGGCCGCGTCATCGAACGCACCTTCAAGTCCGGAGACACGGCCGAGGCGGCCGATGTCATGGATATTGACATGCAGTATCTCTACAACGATGGCGAGTTCTGGCACTTCATGGTACCCGGACAGCTTCGAGCAGCAACCGGCCGATGCCGCTGCGGTGGGCGATGCCAGCGCAGTGGCTGAAGGAACAGGACATGTGCAAGGTAACGCTGTGGAACGGCACACCGCTTGCCGTTACACCGCCCAACTTCGTAGAGCTGACCGTGACCGAGACCGACCCGGGCGTGCGTGGCGATACTTCCGGTGGCGGTGGCAAGCCGGCCACCCTGGAAACCGGCGCGGTAGTGCGTGTTCCGCTGTTTATCGAGGTTGGCGAAACCCTGAAGATCGATACGCGCACCGGTGCCTACGTCGCCCGTGCCAAGGAATAGTCCCTGTCCGGTATTTTGACCGAGAACGTGCAAGCACAAACCGACTGGCGGCCGACGTCATCGCTTGACGTAATAAGACTCAGGGCAACACTGCTGGCCCGCATGCGTGCCTGGTTCGAGCACGCCGGTGTACTGGAAGTCGATACGCCCGTGCTGTCATGCGCTTCCACCACGGCGCCGAACCTGTCCGCCTTTACCAGCCGCTATCACGGCCCCGGCGCGCGTCACGGGGCAACCCTGTACCTGCACACCTCGCCGGAATTTCCCATGAAGCGTCTGCTCGCCGCCGGCGCCGGCTCGATCTACCAGATCTGCAAGGTGTTCCGCGACGGCGAGTACGGGACACGCCATAACCCCGAGTTCACGCTGCTGGAATGGTATCGCACCGGCTACGATCACCTCGACCTGATGAACGATGTCGAGCGTATGCTCGGAGAAATACTGGATGGCATTTACCAGATCAAGGCCGTCTACCACTGGCGCTACCGTGACCTGTTCCGGGAAACCGTCCAGGTCGATCCTTTCGATACCTCGCAGCAGGAATTGCAGACATTGCTCGAATCCAGGCATGCTGTGATCCCGGTGGGCATGCAGGAGTCGGACCTGGACAGCTGGCTGGACCTGGTAATGACCCATGTCATCGAGCCGCGCCTTGGTCCCGGACTGATCTTTATTCGTGACTACCCGGTAACCCAGGCCGCCCTTGCACAGTTGCGCCCGGGCAATCCTCCGGTGGCGTCGCGTTTCGAGGCCTATCTGAACGGTGTAGAACTGGCCAATGGTTTCCACGAGCTGACAGACGTGCATGAGCAGCGGATGCGCTTCGATTACGAGGCCAGGATGCGCATGCATTACCAGCTGCCGGCCGTGCCGGTAGATGAACATCTGCAGGCCGCGCTTGCGGCAGGCCTGCCTGACTGCGCCGGTGTCGCACTGGGAGTGGATCGCCTGCTGATGGTCGTGACGGGTGCAGACAAGCTTGCAGATGTCATGAGCTTTGATTTCGACTCCGCATGATCGGTTCAGGCGGTGCTTGTATCCGGATGTCATATCTTCGAGACTTGCCCCATGCGTGAACCGGACGCCAGACCAGCCGCCGTCAGTATCACAGGAGACGAACTGGTCTGCAGTGGACGCTGGACCGTCAGCAGCATCGCCGCATTGCGTGCCGCCATGGATACACTTGCATTTCCGGCAAACCGGCCGGTGTCCGTCGATGGTGCGGCGATTACCGCGCTGGATTCCGCGGGGGCCTGGCTGCTGCTGCAGCTGAGGAAACGGATCGTTGCCGCGGGCGGACAGGTGACGCTGCAGTCGTTTCGTCCGTCCTGGCTGAGGCTGCTGGATTTTATCGCGGATGAGGCCGAGGATGCCGAGCGCAGCCTTGCCCCGCGCCGGGTAACCTCCCTGGCTGACAGGGTTGCTGCCGTTGGCGGCGACCTGATCGGGTTCCTGGCCTTTATCGGTGAGTCCGTCCTGTCCCTGCTCGGAGCGGTGCGCCACCCGGGGCGTGTCCGCTGGCAGGAATTCTTCGACGACATGTGCCAGACCGGTGTCTATGCATTGCCCATCGTTGGCCTGCTGTCGTTCCTGATGGGGGTGGTGATCGCCTATCAGGGGGCGGTCCAGCTGAAGCTGTACGGGGCCAATATCTATATCGCCGACCTGGTGGGGTACTCGATGTTACGCGAGCTGGCGCCGCTGTTGACCGCCATCCTCATCTGCGGGCGTACCGGCTCGGCCTATGCGGCGAAAATCGGCACCATGCAGGTACGCGAGGAGGTCGCTGCACTGCAGACCATCGGTATTCCGCCGGTCGACCTGCTGGTCTTGCCCAAGTTGCTGTCGCTGCTCATCGTGATGCCGCTGCTTACCGTCTATGCCGATGTATTGGCCGTGTTTGGCGGCATGGTCATGGCCAATGCCCAGCTCAACATCGGATACCACGCCTTCGTCGGCCGTCTCGAGGAAGCCATCACTTATTCGACTTTCATGATCGGTGTCATCAAGACGCCGGTGTTTGCCGCTGTCATTGCCATCGTCGGCTGTTATCAGGGTTTCAGGGTCGAAGGCAGCGCGGAGAGCGTCGGCCGTCATACCACCATCAGTGTGGTGCAATCCATCTTCCTGGTAATTATCCTGGATGCCATGTTTTCCGTGCTGTTCAGCCTGATTGGAGTTTGAAGTGCATGCCTGACAAACACGCCAGCGGCAATGGCATGCCAGCAGGGCAAGAGTCCGAAATCGTCATCAGCCTGCGTGGCGTGCGCACGGTGTTCGGCGATCGTGTTATTCATGACGGTATCGATCTCGATGTCTACCGTGGCGAAGTGCTGGCACTGGTGGGCGGCAGCGGCAGCGGCAAGAGTACCCTGATGCGCGAGATGATCATGTTGCATGCGCCCGATGCCGGCTCTGTCAAGCTGTTTGGCACGGAACTGGTCGGTATCCATGAAGATGATGCCAATGCGCTGCGCCGCCGGCTGGGTGTGCTGTTTCAGCAGGGTGCGCTGTTCAGCGGGCTGACGGTATTGCAAAATGTCGGCTTGCCGCTGCGCGAGCACAGTAGGCTGGACGGACCCATGATCGACACACTGGCTCGGGTGAAGATTGCCCAGGCAGGTCTCGGGCCGGAGGCCGCCGCACTGTATCCGAGTGAACTCAGTGGCGGCATGATCAAGCGCGCCGCCCTGGCCAGGGCGATGGCGCTGGATCCCGAGATCCTGTTCCTTGATGAACCGACTTCCGGCCTGGACCCGACCAGTGCCGGGCTGTTTGACCGGCTGGTCCTGAAGCTGAAGGACATGCTGGGCCTGACCGTACTGATGGTGACGCATGACCTCGACTCGCTCTGGGATGTCGCCGACCGGGTCGCCGTGCTGGGTGATGGTAAACTGCAGGGTGTCGATTCCATGGAGGTATTGTCCGCTTCGACAGAACCTCATATCCGGGAGTATTTCGAGGGGCCGCGGGCCCGCGCAGCCAGGGAGCGTAAATGGGAAAACGGCTGAACAATGCATTTGTGGGTGTCTTCGTCATCGTGCTGGGTCTGGTGTGGGTGGCAATCACCCTGTGGCTGGCGCTGGGCGACTACTCCACGCAGTACACCACCTACCGGGTATACCTGGATGAATCCGTGTCCGGACTCTACCGGGATGCACCGGTCAAGTACCGCGGTGTGGATGTCGGCAAGGTGACCGGCATCGAGCTGAATCCCGAGATACCCGACCAGGTGCAGTTGACGCTGGACGTGGTATCGAACACCCCGATCCGCGAGGATACCCTGGCCGAACTGGCGGTACAGGGCCTGACCGGCATCGCATTTGTCGACCTGAAGGGAGGCAGTCTCGAGTCGCCGGTTCTCGTTGCAATGGACGATCAGGAATATCCGGTCATTCGTTCGGCACCATCCTTTTTCGAACGGCTGGACATGAGCAGTACCGAACTGATGGGCAGCATCAATGTGCTGGTCAACAACCTGGCGAAGCTGCTGGATGCCGAGGGCCGGCAATCGCTCAGACAGATCATTGCCAATATCGATACCGTGACCACCACGCTTGCAGCCCGCAAGAACGAACTGGGACAGGCGGTGGTCGACGGTGCACGGCTGATGAAAAACAGTGCGGCGGCATCGGATCGACTCGAACCGCTGCTTGCCCAGCTGCATGAAACGGCACAATCGTTCGAGACCATGGCTGACAAGGTGGCGGCGGCGAGCGGGAGTCTGAACACCTATGTGGATCGCAGCGGCAGCAGTGTACAGCAATTCAGCCGGCAGACGCTGCCAGAGGTGGGTGTGCTTGTCAGCGAGCTGCGTACCCTGGCGGATACCCTGAAGGGGGTCAGCGAGAAATTCGAGGATGATCCACGTGCACTGCTCTATGGCAACGAGCTGGAGACACCCGGACCGGGAGAATAGGCATGGTCGTCGTAACAAGAAATCTGCTCTGCTCCACACTGATCCTGTTGCTGTCCACGGCATGTTCCATCATTCCGGAACCGAAACCGGCGGCGCTGGATAAATACCTGCTTGAATACACGCCTGCAAAGGTGCAGGAAACCCGTGCGGGTGCACCGGTGCTGGTGATTTCCACGCCACAGGCGCACGGTGCCTACGATACGGGACGTATCGCCTATATGCAGCAGCAATTCGGTTTGCGTTATTACGTGCGCAGTCGCTGGGCGGACACCCCGGCACGCATGCTGGCGCCCCTGATGGCGGAGGCGCTGAATGCGACCGGCCAGTTTCAGGCCCTGTACGCCAGCTCGGGTCAGGTATCGGCCAACCAGCGACTTGACACCGAGCTGCTGAGCTTTCATCAGGATTTCACGCACCAGCCCAGCGAAATGCACATTACCCTGCGTGCACAGCTGGTTGATCTCGACGCGCAACGTATAATCGCGACAAGGACATTCGACATCAGCGAGGCGGCGCCATCAGAGGATGCCTACGGCGGCGTGCGCGCCGCCAATCGCGCTGTCGCCCGGCTGCTGGAACAACTGGCCGCATTCTGTACCGCCCAGACGCGCTGATTCGAATCAGGCGATGCTGTCCGAGATACGCGTCGTGTTAAGCAACACCAGCCATCCCGGCAATATCGGGGCTACAGCGCGGGCCATGAAGACGATGGGTCTGACCGCAATGTATCTCGTGAATCCCAGGCTGTTTCCGCATGCCGATGCGACCGCCCGGGCATCCGGTGCGGACGACGTGCTTGCCACGGCCCGGCTGTGCACAACGCTGGACGCGGCAACGCAGGATTGCCGGCTGGTGATCGGTGCCAGCGCACGGACGCGCAGCATACCATGCCCCGTTCTCAGCCCTCGCGAATGTGCACACAAGGCATATGCGGAAAGCGGTCGGGGGCCGGTGGCAGTCCTGTTCGGCTGTGAACAGTCGGGACTGAGCAATGCGGAGATCGACCATTGCCAGTATCTCGTGCGGATTCCGACCAACCCGGCCTACGGGTCACTGAATCTGGCGGCGGCCGTGCAGATCATTGCCTATGAGATCCTCGTGGCGCATGAAACCGGACAGGAGACCGAGGCCGTAGCGGAGCTTGTGCCAGTGAGTGCCGGGGAACTGGAGCGTTTTTATGCACACCTGGAACAGACGCTGATCGAGCTGGAGTTCCTCGACCCGGCCAATCCGCGCCAGCTGATGCGCCGCCTGCGGCGACTGTACAATCGCGCCCGGCCCGATGAAAATGAGGTCAATATCCTGCGTGGCATGCTGGCGGCGGCGCAGCAGGCCGGTAAACCGCGCAGCTGACGTGTAAATTGCTGTCCACAGGCATGACACTGACATAAACTTTGCAAATGCTGTGTGGGTTTGCCGGATCGTTCGGCCTTGTATCATCTGAGTCAGCAAGAAAATCATGTTTGACAGAATCCGTGAAGATATCCGCTGCGTATTCGAGCGAGACCCGGCGGCGCGTACCGCCTTCGAAATCCTGACCACCTATCCGGGTATTCACGCGGTGCTGATGCACCGCTGGAGCCACTGGCTCTGGAAGCTTGGACTTAAATGGCTGGCGCGGGTCTTCTCCAATATCGCGCGCTGGTACACGGGCATCGAGATCCATCCGGGAGCTACTATCGGGCGGCGCTTCTTCATCGACCACGGCATGGGGGTGGTGATCGGTGAAACCACCGAGATCGGTGACGATTGCACGCTGTATCATGGCGTCACGCTCGGCGGTACGACTTGGGACAAGGGCAAGCGCCATCCAACCCTGCGCAACAATGTCGTGATCGGTGCCGGTGCCAAGGTGCTGGGACCGATCCTCATCGAGGACGGGGTGCGTATCGGTTCCAATGCCGTGGTGCTGAAGAGTGTCGCGCACGATATGACCGTTGTCGGCGTCCCGGGGCGACTGGTCAAGCCGTATCCCGAGCCGGATGAAAAGCGCCAGGCCATTGCCAGAAAGATGGGCTTCGATGCCTACGGTGCAACCAGCGACATGCCGGACCCGGTGGCGACAGCGGTGAACGGTATACTCGATCACATCCATGCAATGGACCAGCGACTCGAGGATATGTGCAGGAGCATGAAGGCACTGGGTGCCGAGCTTGCCGAGCTCGACCTGCCCGACATCGATTCCTGTGCGCTCGGGGAGATGGAAGGTGATGAAATCGATTCGGCGGCGGAAATGCAAGGGCAGGCGGACAAGCCATCTGCGGATTCCTGACGCGGCAATGAACGTGTGACACCAGCTGCAGCATGAAACGACAAGCCGGTGCCGTTGCGCGGCTACCGCGCCACCCCGTCCTGCGCTGCTCGAACCGCCGGGCCCTGCCGGCCTTCACACCTGCCGCAGGGCCAGGATATACCCTGTCCCGTGCGGACGATTGTTTACCTGCCTGAACAAGTCACCAGCCCGTCAACAGTACGCCTGGCCCCGGTGATGGTTAACTGCCGGGGCTGCCTGACAAGGAACGAACGGTAGCATGACTGCCCGCCGTGGCGTGTTGCAGACAGCCTCCTTCCGCCAGCCACCGCACCGCTGTCGCACCCGCCATCGATCATGATGGGCCTGTACGCAGCCGGTTCTGTCGGCCGTGGACAGTGCCGTGGCCCGCCATCCTCGTGGTGGATTTACTCCGGTTTTTGCCGGAAGTGCGACACGCCTCACATGCATACCTGCTATGTATCACGGATGTCCGGCGGAGCCTGCCGATAAGCTATCCAACAGTGAGATGGATGTTGCAGGAGAGTGACATGAACAAGTTGTTTGGAATTGCAGTCGTGGTATACCTGCTTGGCGATCCGGGCCTGAGCCTGATTGATAGCCTGAATATCGCCAAAGAATACGTAGTCGCCATCGCCCTGGCGCTGGTAACGATCCCCTGGGTAACGTCACAATTTGATAACTGACATCACTATCTGACGGCCCCGACACCGTCAATTGTGAAGTTACCCGCTGCCGGCCCGGGTGCATACCCGGGCCGGTTTTTTATTGGTGCTGCCGGACGGAGGTACCTGAACGTCGGCGTCCCGGGGGGCGGTATCGGCCGGCCGGCACGCAGGGCGGGTGGCGGGTCTCGCGGCAGTTCGCCGCTCAGGACGGTGCTATTGTGTCCCGATGTTTGACCCACACCAGCAGGCGATTGTTCACCGGCATTTCGTGATCGGCCTGCAACTGCATGTCATTTGAGCGTGCCAGCGCGTCGAGGTCCTCGAAATTCCGGATGCCACTGTCGGGGTCGCGGCCCCTGAGCCAGCCGTCGAAGCGCTCATTGCCGGGACTGGTGTAGGTATCGTGATAATTGAAGGGTCCATACAGGCAGAATACACCGTCGTACTCAAGCAGCCTGCCAATGCCAGCGAACATGCTCCGTACGGCCGGCCAGCTCATGATATGGGTGGTATTGGCGCTGAAAACACCATCGAACGTCTGTCGCGGCCAGTGCTCGGCCGTGACGTCAAGATCGAGCGGTGTGAGAAGATTTGCCAGCCGGCTCTCCCCGGCCCACGCGGTGATGCTCGCGTGGTTCTCCTTCCGGTCACTGGGCTGCCAGTGAAGATGTGGCAGGTGGCTGGCAAAGTAAACGGCGTGCTGTCCGGTACCACTGCCGATTTCAAGCACACGTTCCGTGTCCCTGAACGCCTCGCGCAGGACCGCCAGGATGGGAGACTTGTTCTGTTCGCAGGCTTCCGAGAACTGCTTCATGCGGGTGTTGTACCGGTTGTGCGGATACGGCGCACGGCAGGCCGGTCCGCCGCGCAACCGGCCTGCCTCACACAGGGTGCCTATGCGACTGTGATCTTGCGCACTTCCGGCTTTTCCTGCTTCGGAATCTCGATTTGCAGGACGCCGTCCTTCACCGTGGCGCTGATGTTCTCGCCGTTCACGGTATCCGGCAGGGTAAACTGTCGCATGAAGGTGCCGCGCATGCGCTCACGTCGCTGGATACCATTGCGTTCCTCTGCCGTCTCTGCGTGGCGATCACCCTTGATGGTCAATACGCCATCCTCGAGGGTAATGTCGACATCCTTGCGGGCGACACCCGGGATGTCGGCGTACAGGACAAAACGGTCGTCTTGCTCACGAATGTCCACGGCTGGTATCCAGTCGCGTGCCTGCCTTGCCTGGTTCTGTAACCGGGTACCGGTGAAAAACCGGCTGATTCCATTGTCGAACCTGCCAAACGGGTTGATCGGTTCATAACGTACCAAAGTCATGTGTTGCCTCCTGAAAGGGTTAGTCAAGGTAAACCTGACTCCTAGATAGGGGCGTACGGGTTAATTTCAAGGGGTGTGCCGGACGCGCGGCGGATGATCAGTAGCCGAGTGCCCGCGCGCCCTGGTAAAAGACAAAGCTTGCCACCCAGGCCAGCGACAGTGACCAGGCCAGGCTGATGCCGGTGAACTTCCAGCTGCGTGATTCACTCAGCTGGGTCGCCAGGGTCGACAGGCAGGGGGTATATAGCAGTACGAACAGCATGAAGCTGGTGGCCTGAATGATATCCATCTGGGTGGCCAGATAGCCGTTCAGGGCGGTGCCTGTCAGACCGGTCATGGCGACCATGGCGCCGATCACGATTTCCTTGGCCACGAACCCGAACAGCAGCACGACCGACATGGTGGCGCTGATGCCGATCGGGTCCAGGACGGGTTTCAGCCATGTACCGATTACGCTCGCCCAGGTGCCGGCGCCACCGGGCAGGCTGCCTTCCGGGTAGTGCGTCAGCAGCCACACCAGCACCACGCCGCTGATAATGAAGGTGCTGGCGCGGCGCAGGAAATGGGAGATTTCATGCCACCCGCGCAGCAGCACCTGCCGCAGCAACGGGGCGCGGTAAGGCGGCAGTTCGAGTACAAACGGTTCGTCGCTTCTGAGGTGGTTGCCGAATACCACTGCCGTCAGGAACGCCGCGGCAAAACTGGCCAGGTACATACAGAACAGTATCACGGGCGCCTGCCTTGGCGAGAACAGCGCCGTAGTGATAAACACGAACACCTGCAGGCGCGCCGAGCACAGCGAGAACGGGATAACCAGCATGGTCAGCCAGCGCAGACTGCGACTGCGCATGACGCGTGTCCCCATCAATGCCGGAACGTTGCAACCGAAGCCCATCAGGATCATGACGAAGCCGCGGCCATCCAGTCCCATGCGCGCCATCAGCGAATCGGTGAGAAACGCCGCACGGGCGAGGTAGCCGCTGTCCTCGATGATGGCCATCATGAAGAAAAACAGGATGATCACGGGTACGAAGGAGGCGACGGTACCGATGCCGTCATAGAGGCCCTCGACGAGGAAGCCGTACAGTGCAGGCGACAGCACGCCCTGCAGCGGTACCAGTGCCATGTTCTTGAAGGACTCCAGGATGAATGCCACGGCGTCCTGCAAGGGCGCACCCAGGGTATACACGACCTGGAATGCCAGGAACATCACCGCGAAAAACAGCGGCAGGCCAAGCCAGGGATGCAGCAGCACGCGGTCGATGCGCTCGGTCATCTTGCGCACCAGTCTGGTGGGCGCCGATACGCAACGACTGATCAGAGCGTCGGAATGATGCACGATTTCATCATCGGCATGCAGGCAGCTGCGCAGGTCGTCCAGTGGCCTTGGACGGGACTCACGGATGCGTCGCGTCAGTGTCTCGCGTACATCGTTGAACCCGGTGCCGTTTCGCGCACTCAGCAGGTGCACGGCGCAACCCAGGTCAGCGGCCATCGCCCTGGCATCGATGTGTATGCCCAGCTGGTCGGCCTCGTCTATCATGTTGATCAGGATGACCGGCTGGATTCCCAGCTTGCAGATCTGCAATGCCAGCGGCAGTTGATGATCCAGTTGCGCGGCGTTCAGCACCACGCCGATCAGGTCGACCGGATTGTTTTCCAGGAAGTTGCGAACGATCTGCTCGTCCTCGGAAAAACCGTGCAGGTCATAGATGCCGGGCAGATCGATGACTTCGACTGCCTCGCTGCCAAGCACGATGTGCGCGCTGAGCAGGTCTATGGTGACGCCGGGCCAGTTGCCGACGCGCGCGGAGGAGCCTGTGATGCGGTTGAAGAATGTCGATTTGCCCGTGTTCGGCATGCCGACGATGGCAAGGCGTTTCACCGGTCGGCAGAGATGGTAACGCGCGCCGCGTCGCAGCGACGCATGATCAGGTGAACGCTGCCCACGCGTATCTGCATGGGGCCGAGTCGCGGGCTGCGGATGACCTCGGCCTCGCGACCGGTACGCAGTCCCATGGATTGCAGGCGCTGACGCATCCCGTCCGGCGCATGTATGCCGGTAATGAAGGCCCGCTCGCCGATGCCGAGACAGGCTAGATTAATAAGACTATTCAATAACATACACGTCTGTGCTCAAGTAATGTAAGTGAGAATAGTTCTCATTATTACTCCGATTCGTTCGTTGGTCAAGGGGGATAGTGCGCCTGAACGGGGCAGATTGATTTGACCTGTATCAGGAATTGGTAATTTTCTAACATTAATTGATTGTAGTGCGGACGGTGCGGACGGTGCGGACGGTGCGGATGGTGTGGCGGGATGTACCTGTCATGTGTTGCCGCATGATCGCGCCACCGACGTCGCAATGCAGCGGTCAGCCGCCACCTCGCGCGGCCAACCGAACCGGCACCGCGGCTTTGTCGGGCTGGACTCGCCGCAGCACCAATGGGCTATCCCGGGCAGGAAGGCCTGTTGTAAACCGGGGTCACAACACGGGTATCGATCGTGCCTTCACCCGTGGCGTCTGCCCGGATCATGCCGGCGTTCCGGTCGACGTGTTGTTTGAACCGGGCACACAGCATCAACTCAGCACAACCGCTCCGGATACAACGTTCCTGAGCCGCGTTCAGCGCCCATTGCCCCAGGGTGTCGTCGCCAGGTGCTGACCGGCTCAAACTGCGGGGCCGTGCGTTGGCAGACTCGCGTGTACGCCGTGTTACCCACCCGTTTCTGCCTTGCCCCGCTCGCGCCTGTGACGTTTTCAACAAGCGGCCGGGTTGTCGTTCTCAGGTCACCACTACGAATTCGCTTCCCACACCCGCCCGTGCCCGTGAACCGTCTATAGCGCATCGAGGCACAGGACGTTCGTTTTTCCTGTACCTCGCCAGGTATCATAAATCTGTAACATTGGTACGTTACCGTATACCCAATATTGAAGACACTGCCGGTGCTCACTAAGCCGGGAAGGGGTGGGAGAGGTGGCAGATCAACGGCAAGTCATCAAAACCCCGCCCGCTGTATCGGCCGTGGCATTCCGTGCAGCGGAGACCCGTTCCAGCCACGCGGAAATTCCGAACCGCTCCCTTTGTCATGTTCTGGCTGGCTCTCGTGGCGGTGCTGCTCGCATGGAAGGGGTCGGTGTATCCCGAGGCGGCTCAGATCAGGCGGTTCCTGGGAATGCAGGCACCGGCCGCTGCGCAGTTCTGGTGGCTGGGCACAGGATGTATCATCCTGCTGGTCAGCGTCCGGTCTGCATATGTCCTGTTACGCCGGACGCGTTCCGGGCGCGGGACGGGTATGAAAAACCAGGACGCCAGGTCGCTGTAGAATCAGTGCCGCGCTGCATCGTGCTCTCCCGATCCCCCGGCGGCCGCGGCAAGCAGGGGCGGTTCACACCGGCAGTACCAATAAATACGGCTTGTCACTATCCTGTAACGACAGCGGATTCGTCTGCCGGAGCGGGTGACAGGCAGCGTTGCTGTCGCGTCCCTTGCTATGCTGCCCGGTAGTCGGTAGATTCATCGACTATTGCGGTTTGCGCTTCACGGTCTCCTAATCGTATGTTTCCGGTTTTCATCAACTGATCATGGAATTAGCCGTCATTGTTCCCGTCAGGAACGAACAGGACAATATCCTGCCACTCCTTGGCGAGATTCACGCGGCGCTGGAAGGCCGATACGACTATGAGGTGATCTACGTCGATGATGGCAGCAGCGACGACTCGCCGCGTGTGCTTGATCAGGCGCGCACGAAATATCCACGCCTGCGCGTACTGCGGCACGCCGAGAGCTGCGGCCAGAGCACGGCGGTGCGTACCGGTGTAAAGGCAGCGCGCGCCGGCTGGATCGCCACCCTGGACGGTGACGGCCAGAACGACCCGGCAGACATCCCCGGCCTGATGGCCGTGATCCAGGCACCGGACTGTCCGCCGGGGCTCAAACTTGTCGCCGGCTGGCGCAAGACGCGGCACGACACCTGGCTGAGACGTTTTTCATCGCGGGTCGCCAATGGCGTGCGCAGCCGCCTGCTGAAGGACAATACGCCGGATACCGGCTGCGGCCTGAAACTGTTTCAGCGCGAGGTATTTCTCGAGCTGCCGTATTTCGACCATATGCACCGGTTCCTGCCGGCCCTGGTGTTGCGTGCCGGCGGTCAGGTGCAATCGGTCGAGGTTCATCACCGGCAACGCGAGCGTGGCGTGAGTAAATACGGCCTGCACAACCGGCTGTGGGTCGGCATCATCGACCTGTTTGGCGTGGCCTGGCTGCAGCGTCGTGTGAGGCTGCCCGTGGTGCGCGAACTCGAGTAACGACACGCCATGTCCACCTTTAATCCCCGGATATTCCTGAAGGGACTGGTACTGATTGCCAGCCTGGTGGGTGTCGCCTGGCTGGTCGAGGTCACCCCGGTGCGTGACCTGGTCGACAAGACCTGGGTCAATCGTGAAGTGCTTGGCAAGGGCGTCAATGGAGAATTCCTGTTTGTCGGTGCGGGGACGGTGGCCATTGCCCTGGGTGCGCCGCGGCAGGCGATCAGCTTTCTGGCCGGTTATGCGTTCGACGTCGCACTGGGCACCACGCTGGGGGTTGTGGCGACGGTGTGTGGCTGCCTGCTGACCTTTTTCTATGCGCGCTGGTTCGGGCGTGCGCTGGTAACGGCACGGTTTCTCGCGCGTGTGCGCCGGATCGAGGCGTTCCTGCATGACAATACCTTCAATATGACCTTATTGATCCGGCTGCTGCCGGTCGGCAGCAACCTGGTTACCAATCTGGCCGCAGGCGTGACCGGGGTACGGGCCCTGCCGTTCATGCTGGGTTCGGCGCTGGGCTACATACCACAGACCTTCGTGTTCGCGCTGGTCGGCAGCGGTATCAGCCTCGATCCGCTGTCCCGTATCGGTTTCGGCGTGGCAATTTTCCTGGTTTCCGGCGTGCTTGGCATCCAGTTGTTCCGCAAGTTCCGTCATGGCCGGCATCTGGACGAGCAACTGGAACATGAACTCGGTGTGGACGATTAATCACCGGCCGGTTTCAGGCCATGGCCACGACCTGCAACAGGTCGCCCTGAACACCGCGCCCGCAGCCGTGCCGACGGCCCGCATACGCCGGTGCTGACCAGTGCGAGCCGGCGGAGAGCATTGTCTGTACCAGCCATATACCGATAGTGTCCCTTGCGCGCGGGGATATCGCCGCATGACGGCGCGTTGCACCTGCCGGCGAAGACGGGGCAGCAGGCCGTGCCGGCACCGTGTCCGTGTGCTGTCATGAAGGCAGAGCCGGCACGCGTGCTGACCGTGGCAACGCTGTTGCTTGCCGTGGTTGCGTCCGGCCTGTCGTTCAGCCGTCTGGGCGCCAAGGTCTACTGGCACGATGAAGCCTATACCTCCCTGCGCGTGTTCGGCCACACCGGGCCAGACTATTACGCCAGCATGTTCGACGGCAACATCCACACGACAGCCGAGCTGAAGTACTTTCAGCACGCCGACCCTCGTCTGGGACTCGATGCCACGCTCAGGGCGCTGGAAAGCCGTCCTGAACACCCGCCATTATATTTCCTGCTGGCAAGGGTGTGGTCCGGGCTGTTTGCCGATCCGGTGGTCGCGTTGCGCAGTCTGTCGGCCGTGTTTGGTCTGCTGTCACTACCGGCCGTGTTCTGGTTTGCACGCGAAATATTCGACGATCCGCGGGTGTCATGGGCCGCGGTGGCACTCGCGGCGACTTCACCCCTGCACCTGATCTATGCACAGGAGGCACGGCAATATGCGCTCTGGGGTCTGCTCGTCATGCTGTCCGGGGCCGCCCTGTTGCACGCGCTGCGTACGGGTACGCGTCGCGACTTCTGTCTCTATGCGATCTCATGCACGCTGGGCCTTTATGCGCATATCATGTTCGCCTTCCAGGTCGTCGGCCACGCGCTCTATCTGGCTTTGATGCGCAACGCGTATCCGCGCGGCTCGGTCAGGGGATGCGCCGTGTCACTGCTGTTCGGCACACTGCTGTTCACCCCATGGCTGGTATTGTTCTTAGGCGCGATTCCGGATATTTCCCGGGTAACCGGCTGGATGCAGCGACCGGTCGCCACGTATACGCTGGTGCAGAGCTGGTTAACCAGTATCAACCGGGTATTCTTCGACTTCCCGGGCAGCGGATACCTCATTCCGGTCAGTTCCGGTGTGGCCCTCGCCGCGCTGTTTTTGCTGCTGCGGCGCACGCCTGCGCGGGTCTGGTTGCTACCGGTATTGCTGATAGCGGTTACGGGCGGGGCCGTGATCGTGCCGGATTTGCTCGATGGTGGACGCCGCTCCCTGGAGACCCGGTATTTGCTGCCGTCGTTACAATTACTGGGTTTGTGTGTCGCGTGGCTGTTCGGGACCGGCATCTCGATGCATACCCGCAGGGGCAGGGTGATCGGAGCGGCCGGACTGCTGCTGGTTGCCGGTGGCATCGCCTCGCAGCTGGTGATCGTTACCTCCGATAGCTGGTGGAACAAATCATTCAGCGCCGGTAATGCCGAAGTCGCCGCGGTCATCAATGCGGCGGACAGGCCCCTGCTGATCGGTACGCTGGGCGATGTCAACCCGGGTGAATTGCTGTCACTCGGTTATTTCCTGCGGGATCGGGTACGCCTGCTGCTGTTGCGTGGCGCCGTCCTGCCGGAATTGCCCGCAGGTTATGACCACTATTTCGTCCTGAATCCGCCCTGGAATATGTTGAAGGCGCCACCGCAGGGATACACCCTGGAGCGGGTGAAGGCGCTGAATGCATTGTGGGAATTGCATCCTCGCGGCGACCGGGAGCCCGTCTCTTGACTACGCCGGATACCGGGGCGCTGGTTGTGGAACCCGTTCACGGCGGTCAGGGCAGGGATGTGGCGATCGATTTCCTCCGTGCCGCCTGTATCCTGTATATCGTCGGTTACTGGCATCTCGTTCCCTACACGCACGCCTTCCCCGGCTACGCCAACGTTTATACGGAATGCATCAAGGATATTGCGCTCGGAACGTTCGTGTTCTGCTCCGGGCTGCTGCTCGCCGGCCGCCGCGTCGCCTTGACGCGTTCCGGCCTGGCGGAATTCTACCTGCGGCGCGTCGCGCGCATCTACCCGCTCTATGTGATAGCACTGCTGCTGTTCGGCATCACCGGTCTTGCCGGTAACGCGAACATTGTGAACGCCATCCTGCTGCTTTCGATGTTCGATCCGCCCGCGCCCTATACGTTATGGTTCATTTCCATGATCATGACGTTTTATGTGTTCACGCCGTTTCTGCTGCGGCTCGCCGACTATCCCGGTTATTTCCTGGCAGGCGGCATCGTGTTGCTGGCGGGTGGTGTCCTTGTGCACGAGAATGTACACGTTATCGATACACGCATCATCCAGTACCTGCCGTGTTTTCTGCTCGGCATCGCCTGCAAACGGGTGACCAGTCTGGAACAGCTGCTCAGGCCGCGGCCCGTGCTGCTCGTGGTGGTACTGGCGACGACATTTCTGCTCTACCGACTGCAGCATGGGGAGGGATCGTTCGCCGCCCTTGGCAGGATACCCGCCGTGCTGGCCGGGACCTTGCTCCTGTATCAATCCTTCACGAGCCAGTCGGACCGGCTGCACTCGCCGCTTATCCTGCGCCTGGCCTATGCGAGTTTCTGCATCTACCTTTTCCACCGCCTGGTTTTCCGTGTAGCGATCGACCTGTATTTTCCTGACGGCGGCTATTCACGGCTGGCCTACCTGCTGGCTGTCGTATTGCCCGTAACGGTTGTGGTCTCGTATTACACGCAGCGGGTCTATGACCGAATCCGGCTGGCGCTGTAGCTGCGGGTGAAAACCGCGGGCACATGACCCTGCGGCCTGCGTGAGCTGGCCGCCTGCGGGCAATGAGTGCTGGCAGCGCATCATTACGAACGGTTGATGGGATGATGAGTGTGAGATGAGTTACTGGAAACCACAAGTCAGAGTTCGAAAGCGGCAAACCCCCAGACCGCCTACTCCCAGCCATTCTCATGGATGTAAGCGGCGAATGCTTTATACTTCAGTGTCACGGGCGGGAGCCATGTTCCGATGAGTTCCCGGCTCCACACCGGCTTCCCCGACCACGGCTTGTTGAACGTGTACCTGTAGTACTCGATCCGGATTACTTGCGGCGGCGCGCCGGGGAATGGATTCTCTGCGAGCAAGCCGGTGGCGAGAGGGTCATTCTTCAAGAGCATCCACACAAAATGAAGCAGCCATGGCTGGCCTGCCGGAACGGACATGGCGGCAAACCAGATCTGCCAGTCGATGCGAGGCTGATACGGAGCGATCTGCCGGAGCGGCCTGTCCACGTGCCCCGGTTTCCCGATGAAGTTGTACTCTTTCCACTCATGCCCGTCGAAGCCTTCGATGATAAGCTCGTAGCGCTCCTTGTTGACACCTCCGAATGCGCCATAGCTGTTCACGATGTCCCAGCTGTTGTAGGAGGTATTCATTGCCTGCTGCTCCGATGCGAGATTGCGCACGACCGGAATGCTCAACACCAGGGTAACGCCGAAGAATACCCATGCGAGACGCTCGTGCCACTTATGCCGCTCGCCCGCCGTTTCGGCGCGTTTTGCCCTCTCAGCCAGTCGCTTCGGAAGAAATCGCTCGAGAAACGCATCATCGAACAGGGAAAAGATCGGAAGGATGGTCAGCCAGTTGAAGAACGAATAATTTCCGCTTGCGGTGATAAGGGCCTGCATCAAGAGCGTGAGGAGTCCGGCGAGGATACGGAGCGTGCGCGGGCCGAAAAAGAACCACGGGGGAATGAACTGGGCGAACAATGTGAACAAGCCGCCGAACTGCAGAACGGGCTTCGGCAGATAGTGGAACCAGGGAGAGAGGGGGTTGGGGATCGGATTGGTTTCGAAATGATAGTAGAGGCACGTAAGGGTTTTCCAGCACTCGTCAGCCCGCAACTTGATGAGCACCGTGCCCAGCTCTACACGAAACAGGAGCCAGCGAAACAGCCAGATGACCGGTATCGGTGTCGGGTGCTTCGGGAAAGGTCTCCCGTCGAAGAGGGGAACGAGGAACGCCGCAAGGAGTCCCGTTTCGATCATTTGTATCTCCCAACCGTAGCCGTAAAAAAGCTGGCCGATATGGACATACGACATGTAGAGGATCCAGAGGATGATAAGCATGATCGCGTTTGCGTAGCCAAAGAGGACGACGATCGAAAGGGCGACCCCGGTCCATGCGCCGATGACCAGAACCGTATCATTGATGCCGAGCCAGAATAGCGACGGCAATTGCCAGAATCCGCCGCCGTAAGCCTGCACTTTTTGCAGAAAAAGATCCGCAGGAAGAATGCCGTGATGGCCTATGAGCGCGCGCACCTGAAGGGCAAGGGAGAGATAGGCGAACAGGTAGACGAAGCCGAGGAGTCGTAAAAGGACGAATCGCGTGAGCCAATAGGTTTCTTTCGGTTTCGTTTGCCGATCCGAGATCGCCTTTTACGATAGCGATGAGCCGCGCTGTCAGTTCTTGCATAGCATCAGGGTCGGGCAAGGGGGGAATGCTGTAAATCTAGCTCAAAATCAGGTTGGTGCCAGGGTGTTGATTTGTATGCAGGAATGACCCTGCAAACCGCCGTCTTTGCAAGCAGGCATGACCTTCCTTACCACCCGGTGGCTTTGTCCTGTTAATAACCTGGGGTATTACAGGTGGGTCAGTGGCCACGGCAAACCCTGGATCACAATTGGGCGCAACCCGGCAAGATTGCAGGCAATGGCAGCTGCAGGGTGTTGCGCTGGTTGTGTCCGATCTATACTCGATTATATAAATATCGAAAATAGAAGGGATTCTGCCGGATGCCCGCAACTGTAAAGAGATCCAGGAAACGCATGGTATTTCCGATTGTGGGCATCGGTGCCTCGGCCGGAGGGCTCGAGGCATTCGAGAAGTTTTTTACCGTCATGCCCGCCGACAGCGGCATGGCCTTCGTGCTGGTGCAGCACCTGGATCCCACCCACCAGAGCCTGACGGCGCAACTTCTGGGCCGACGCACGGCGATGCCGGTGAACGAGGTCGAAGACCGGATGCCGGTGGAGGCGAATCACGTCTACGTCATTCCGCCCAACACGTCGCTGACCATCAATGGCGGCATGTTGCACCTGAGCGAACCCGTGTTGCAGCGCGGCCTGCGGTTGCCTATCGATCATTTCTTGCGCTCGCTCGCGGATGCCGCAACACGAAAAGGCCATCGGCATCATTCTTTCGGGTACCGGCACCGACGGCACGCTGGGGGTAAGGGCGATCAAGGGGGCGGGCGGGATCGCGCTGGCCCAGTCGCCGGAAGAGGCACAGCATGACGGCATGCCGCGCAGCGCGGTGGCCACCGGTCTGGTAGATTATGTCGGACCGATCGCATCCATGCCCGACGTACTTATCCAGTACACCGGACATACTTTTGTGAAACTGGCCGGCGAGTCGGCCGTCCTCTCCGGGAAAGAACCGGACATGCTGGGCGCTATCCTGGCGGTACTGCATTCCAGCATCCGCTATGACTTCCGTGCCTACAAAAAGGGCACGCTCCTGCGCCGCATCGCGCGCCGGATGGGCCTGAACCGCGTAGAAGGACTCGGAGATTATCTTGGATTTCTGCGCCAGCATCCGGAAGAGGTCATGCTGCTGTTCAAGGACCTGTTGATCGGGGTGACCGGGTTTTTCCGTGAGCCGGAGGCCTTCGCGGCGCTCGAACGCGTCATCGCGGAAATCGTGAAGCGCAAACCCCCGGATATGCCGGTGCGACTCTGGGTACCCGGTTGCTCGACCGGCGAGGAGCCGTACAGCATCGCCATGCTTGTCAGCGAACAGCTGCAGGCCACCCGGAAGAATTGTCCGATTCAGCTTTTCGCCACGGATATCGATCAGGAGGCGCTCGCCACCGCGCGTGCCGGGCTCTATCCGGAGAATATCGTCGTCGACGTGCCCCCCGAGCGGCTGCAGCGGTTTTTCATACGGGAAGGCAATGCCTTCCGGGTGAGCAAGCACATCCGGGATGCCGTTGTGTTTGCCGTCCAGAATCTGATTGCCGATCCACCTTTCTCGAGACTGGATCTGGTGAGTTGCCGCAACCTGCTGATCTATCTCGAGCCCGAGTTTCAGAAAAAGACCATCGAATTGATCCACTTCGCCCTTAACGATGACGGTTATCTGTTTCTGGGCAGTGCCGAGACCATCGGCGAGCATGACGACCTGTTTGAGCCGCTGGTCAAGAAGTGGCGGCTCTACCAGCGTATCGGCGCGGCCCGTCGCCATGTCGTTGAGTTCCCGATCTTTCCGGGACCGCACACACCGGGGGTGGTCAAGCCCACTGCACCATCGATACCCGGGGACCCGGTACCGTTGAGGGACTACACCCGCGCACTACTGCTGGAGACCTTCGCGCCGACCTCGGTCCTGGTCAATCGCAAATACCAGATCCTGTACTACCACGGCCCGGTCAGCCGCTACCTCGATCAGCCGGCCGGCGAACCTACGGACGACCTGCTCCTGAGGGCGAGAGAGGGCTTGCGTAACACGTTGCGCGCCGTTCTTCACAAGGCAGTCAAGAGCGATGATAAGGCTTCGGCGGTCGTGCAGTACTACCAAGACGGGGTTTCTCGCCGGGTCAGGGTTATCGTCATGCCACCGTCGGTGCCACGCCAGACCGAGAGACTGCTGCTGGTCAGTTTTCTGGAAGAACCGGAGGCGACGGAACGATCGGCAGAAGCTGTAGCTGATACGGCGGGATCCGGGGCTGCGCTGGTACAGCAACTCGAGCGTGAACTGCAGGCGAGCTACGATGATTTGCAGAGCAGCATCGAGGAGCTGGAATCCTCCAACGAGGAGCTCAAGGCGGCCAACGAAGAGATCATGTCAGTGAACGAGGAACTCCAGTCGACCAACGAAGAACTGGAAAGCTCCAAGGAGGAGCTGCAGTCGCTCAACGAGGAGCTGTCGACGGTCAACAGCCAGCTCGAAGAAAAGCTCCGGGAGCTGGAGACGGCCAATGACAACATGGACAATCTGATGAGCAGCACCAACATCGCCACGGTACTTCTCGATCGTGAACTGCGGATCAAACACTACACGCCGGCGATTACACGCTTGTTCAAACTCATCGCGACTGATGCCGGGCGGCCGCTCGGCGATATCGTGCGCGATTTCGAGGACGATGATTTGTTGAGGGACGCCGGCGCGGTGCTGGAACGGCTGGTGCCACTCGAGAAAGAGGTCCGTGCCAGGGAACATGATCAGTGGTATGTACGGTGCATCCAGCCGTTCCGGACACAGGATAACCGCATCGACGGGGTGGTCGTGACCTTTGTCGATATCACCGAACGCAAGCTGGCCGCAAAGGAACTGCAAGAGGCCAAGGACAAGGCAGTGCGGGCGAATCAGGCGAAGAGCCGTTTTTTCGCGGCTGCGAGTCACGACCTGCGCCAGCCACTGCAGGTGCTCAACCTGATCAACGGCGTCCTGGCCAGAAAGATCGAGGATGCCGAAATCCTGAAACTCATTGAAGATCAGGATACCTCCATGCAGTCCATTAAGCACATGCTGGACGTGTTCCTGGATCTCTGCCGGATCGACGCCGGTGTCATCAAGCCCGAAATCACTGAATTTCCGGTGACGGAGCTGTTCGATGAAATCAAACAGGAATTAGCGATTCCCGTGGGCTCCCGCAAACGAGATCTGCGGGTTTCGCCCTGTTCCGCGACGATACGCAGTGACGCCAGGCTGCTGCGCCGGATTCTGCAGAACTTTCTCTCCAACGCCATCAAGTACGCTGATACCGGGCGGGTTCTCGTCGGTTGCCGTCGGCGCAAGGACAGGGTGCGGATCGAGGTATGGGACACGGGGCCGGGAATTCCCCCGGAGCAGCTCGAGGTCATTTTCGAGGATTTTGTCCAGTTGAACAATCACGCCCGCCAGGCAAACAAGGGATTCGGCCTCGGACTTTCCGTCGCGAAGAACCTTGCGCAGCTCCTGCAACACAAACTGGACGTTCGCTCGATACCCGGCAAGGGTTCCATGTTCGCGGTCGAGGTCCCCATGGGAAGCAAGTCGGAGCGGCGTTTGCCAGGGAAGATCGATGTCCTGCCGGTTCAATACCAGGGCCTGGCCGGTGCGCAGGTGCTGGTGGTGGAAGACGATCCGGTTGTTCTCGATGCGACGCGGCAATTGCTGGAAGATCTCGGCCTGAGGGTGATGACGGCAACCAGCGGGATTGTGGCGCTGGCGCAGTTGAAAGCCAGCGGCGAACGCCCGGATCTGATCATCGCCGATTACCGCCTGGCGGAAGGCAGGTCGGGGATCGAGGTGATACGGCAAATCTGCCGGGCGCTGAAACGGGAGACACCGGCGGTACTGGTCACCGGGGACACCCTGCCGGAATCTGTTCGCGACATGGAGGCCAGTGGTTTCACGATGCTGCACAAGCCGATCGAGATCGATGAACTGGTGACGCTTATGAACCATCTGCTCGGAACCTGAAACCGGTACCGTGTGGTGCGTTTCGTCGACGGGGTAGATTTCGGGTGACCGGAGGTGTGATTCGGGCAATGGATACGACGTATACCGTTTTCGTGGTCGACGACGACGCCTTGCTGTGCAAGGCGCTTGCGATGATGTTGCATACCGAGGGGTTCAACGTAGAAGTCTATCCATCGGCCCGGGCGTTTCTCGACGCCTGTCAGCCAGATTGGCGTGGATGCGTGATCCTCGATATTAGCATGCCCGAAATGGATGGCCTCGCCCTGCAGAAGGTCCTGGCGACACGGAGAGTTCGCCTCCCGATCATCTTCCTGACGGGCCAGGGCGATATAACCAAGACCGTGCAGGCGATGAAGGGGGGAGCGGTCGACTTTCTGGAAAAACCCGCCGACGATACGGAGATCCTCGTACGCGTGCACGCTGCGATGGCCCATGAAGCAAAACGCCGAGCGAAAGAACGGCGGAGCTTGAAGATTAAAAAACGCTTCGAGCATCTGACACCGCGTGAACGAAAGGTGATGAGCCTCCTCGTTTCGGACTTGTCGAACAAGGAGGTCGGCAAAAAACTCGGAATCAGCCCCCGGACCATTGAAGTGCACCGGTCCCGGATCATGAAGAAAATGGCAGCGGCATCCATAATGGAACTCAGTGAGATGGCCCGGGTGGGCGGAGTCTTCGAAAGTACCCGCGGTTCGAATCGGGAGGGCGACACCTAGCCCGTGCTGGCGGCGACCATTTCACCGGCGGCTTAGCGGCCTGGATCATGTTTGCCGGTATGAGCCATGCGTCCGGGAGCAGGGTATCCCCGGCTCTACGTGGTGTTGAATGACTAAGTAGTACTACGTACGTAGCCGCACGGATTTTCTTTCACTTCATTCGCCTCTATTTTCTAACGTGGCGCAGTGTCGCACCTTAAACGGACTCCCACATCCGGGTTCCGGAATAGATCCACATGTGCCGCAGAGGTATTGAAGCAGGGTTGCCCGGAAGTAGCGGTTCCGGCGGGCGACGGGGGTTCATGCCATCGAATCGGTGCCAAGTGTATGGGCTAGAACCAGGAATCTGCAGTGCCCATCCTGCAGACGCCTATACACCCACCGGAATGTCAACCCATAATAATGAGGAGCGCGTGATGAAATTGGCAGCCGTTAACACTCCAGACGGAAGAGTGATTCTTATCGAGACTGACGAGCGTCTGGACCTCTGCGCCCACGGCGTGTTCGTGCAGGCCTGTGAACTGGCCGAATACCCCGATTTGCGGGCGATCCTGGTCAATCTCGTGAAGACCAGGGACATCCTGGATTCGGGGCTGGCCATGTTATTGATGATGCGTGATCGCGTGGGCTATTTCGGCCAGTACATCAAG
Organism: uncultured Gammaproteobacteria bacterium; assembly: GCA_963803275.1. Classification (GTDB taxonomy): domain Bacteria; phylum Pseudomonadota; class Gammaproteobacteria; order UBA9214; family UBA9214; genus UBA9214. The sequence continues at coordinate 274,018 of CAWDLS010000003.1, forward strand.
CTTATCAACTGCAGTCCGGAGATCCGAAACCGGTTGCTGGAATGCCGTGTCATGACAGAGTTCCAAATCGTGTAACGCTTGTACCGTAGTGAAATCCGCAGAGGGGGCGGCTCTGATCGTGTGTCATGCATACGCACCCGGAAAGCCGGTTCGTCAGCTGGAAGAAATTGCCCGCAATATCATAGTGCTTTCCCGGCTCGCGTGATCTTCAAAATGTAATATGGAAAACTTATTTCTGTTTTGCGCTATATCTGTTGATGAAAGGCGATTCAAAATTATTCGACAACACTGCAACCCAGAGCCCGCCTATTGAACGAGGATTAATGACGTTTTTTCTGCTGCCTGGCTTAATGTCTATCGTGACCTTTGTACCGGATACGGGTGTGTCCGCAAGGTTAACGACCCAACCCTCGGTAAGACCGTCTGGGTTTGTCCCGAATCCAACGATGATATTCCCGTCATCGGAAATAGCGGTCGCTGCAATAAGAACCCAGCCGGTGAGATCAAGGTTGAAGTCGTTTTCGAGAATAGACTGCAGCGACCGCAAGCCATTGTTTTCATCCCGGATAAACGCCACGCCGCCGGTAAAGTTCCCGGGCAGTCCCACGACTGTCGAACTGTCGGCTGAGGCGTCTGCGGCAGCAGGTCATCGAAAAGGCTGCGCTCCGAAAATTGCGGAACAAACCTGCTACCGGCCATGATTGCACCTATACCGATACCGGCTCGTACCCATGGCGAGGCCTGCAGGATTTTCAGTCGCTATATTGTTGAGGAGATTCATTGAGGCACATAGGAAGACTCAACCGCCAAGTCCTATTGCGGGCAGGAAGGCCGTTATTGGTGCAGAACAGATATTGAGCAGGTACCAATTACCACTTTTATGGTGACATATGTAGTAGATGAGGAAAGGGGTACGCAAACATTACAAACGAGCTGTGGATCACATCGCGGGACCGCAGATCACGGAGCAAGCCACAGCGCAACGTTTTTTACGTAACTTTTTACATCCGCAAGCCTCTCGGGGTGCGTACCGACCTCCTCGCCAGGCCGCTCCGTAACAAACGTGGGGCAACCCTTCGCGATGTCCCAGTTGTAATCCGCGAAATGGTGGAAGCTCGACTCGGCGACTGCACGCCCCAGAGTTTTCCCGGTGCGCCCAAGAGTTTCCCCGAAAGCGACGATAAGGTTGAAGGGACGATGGGTCACTTGACTCACTCCGGTTGCAATCACCCGCGCGTTAGCGTCTCCCTCGGGGACGCCCACGCTGCCTTCGTGCGGGTGTGCGGGAAAGTACTCGATCACGACGGTGGCAGAGTTGGGATTCCGGAACACCTCGTGGATTGGCTGGGTGCAGGTGACCCTCTGGTAGTCACCATTATTGCCTGAGTGATAGTTCGGCCAAGAGATCGCTTCCGTCACCTCATCGTCGCGCACGTGGCGGGACTGATCAGGATCCTGATGTTTACTATGAAAGAAATGCGCTCGGCCTATTCCGCCCAAGGTGCACAGGGACGATCCTAAATCCTGATGATCGCGAGCCGCCAAGATGCCCCGGCCTCTTTCCTAAAGCGCGTGATGCCTCGGCAGTCTGCGGCAGTAAGACCGTCGCCTGTGTCGACCGCGAACAGCCATGGCTCATCGAAATCCGTGGCATCGAGCGTGCTTAGTACTGGATCGACACCCGCCGTATTTATTTCGTGATTACGGGCTGTTACATCGAAAAGCGACTTTCCGTTATCATCCTTCACGGACGCTAGATGGGCGCGAAGCAAAGAGAATCGCTCGACATTCCAGTCGTCTTCGATTGCTGGAATTGTGGTCTGTAGCAAAATCCGGATGGGCTTCGTCATTTCACTTCTCCGTCAACGTCTACCCGTAACGTGCGCGGGCGGCATCGGCACGACTTTTGCCTTGCAGCCCCGTCGTGAAACCAGGGCGAGCAGCGCGACACTGAACATCGGTGTCAGAAATAGACCGAACATCGCGACGCCCGTCATGCCGGCAAACAACCGGACCTCGCACGTCGATTCACAATTCGTTCGCTGCTGTCGATCCTTTAGGGCGTGTCGTCACCGTGCGACCGGTCAACGCGTACGATTGCCATATGCAATTTTGAATATACAGCCCGTTCCTTTATCGCCCGTCGATCCGGTCTTCTTGTTGAAGGAATGAGAGTCGGACGGGCTAAAATAACTGTAGCCATGCATTGCAAAAAAGCAACGAGGGAAAATATGCAGGTATTGTCAACGTGTCTTGGCGTAGTACCGAATCCCTCAGGTTGCGCTAAACTAAACAAGCGATTGCCGCCTGGACACGGTACTTCAACGTTTTACAAACCTGAGAGAGAGGGCCGTTCCCGTTCGATGAGCAGAACAGCGAATCCGCAGGGCGGTCTTTGGCGTTCAGGCGTGCGTCGCTTGCCGCACGTATGCGTCACCATGCTCCTTGCTTCCTGCAAGCCAGCCGGCGTCCTGGATCCCAAAGGGCCGATCGCAGAGGCGGAGCGGCTCCTTCTGTTAACGCCACGTCAATCATGCTCGTGGTCGTGGTTCCCGTGATCCTGGTGACCCTGGCGTTCGCCTGGTGGTACAGGTCGTCCAATCCGCGCGCCGGTCGCAGCGCTGAACTGGCCTATGAAGGGCGTCTCGAGTTTGTTATCTGGTCGATCCCGACGCTGATCGTGATCCTGCTCGGCGGAGTCATCTGGATCGGTTCCCATCAGCTGGATCCTCGAGCGCCGATTCCCGCGAGTGCAGACCCGCTGCGGGTGGATGTCGTGGCGCTGGACTGGAAATGGCTGTTCATCTACCCCGATCGAGGCATTGCCGCCGTCAATCAGCTGACTGGCCCTTGCCTTTGGTCTGCTGATCGTGTTTCTCGTCATCGCCGGCTCATGCTGGATCATTGCCAATCTCAACACCAATCTGATGCCAATACCTGTGCATTAGTTGCGATATTTGTTTTTCGTTGGCGCTGTGGTGGCCGTTCTGGCGTTGACCGTCGGCTACGCGCCGGCAGAGAGTGCCCGGATTAAACGCGACCACCCACCATTGAACATTTTTGCAACGCTCCTGTGGCAAGGGCTGAGCCGCGGACCGACGTCTGAATGATTGAAACTCAAAGGTGATGATTTAAAGGAAGGTGGGGAAGTCGTGGCGCTCCGCAACTCTAGCCGGGCAGGGAGCGTACCTACACCGGTCGGGCGGCTCGGTGGCGGGCCGTTCGATCGCGCGGGCCGACAGGGCTCACTTCTGGTCAGGTATTGTGAGCACCGTGTCCTGATCGTCAACGATAAAGACCGCAAGAACCTTGGCGGGATTGGTGACGCTCGCGTTTGCACTGACGCCATGATGGTCGCCGGGCAATTCCGTCCAGTTCTCGCCGGTTCGGTATATTTTTTCCTGACCGTCATTGACTTTACTGCGGACCTCTCCCTCGATGACGGTTGCATAGATGAGCGCCGACTTCGCGTGCGTATGCGAAGGCGAGTAGCCGCCGGGCCCGTACTCGACCAGGACCCCTTTGACGCTCCTGCCGGGAATTCCCGGCAAAGCGTGCTGGTAGACGAGCGTTACTTTGACGTCGTTCGAGCCGGCAAGCGAAACCGTGTTGCCAGGCTCGGTTTCGTGGGTTTGGACATCTGTTGTGACGGCTACCAGGGCCAATGCGACCAACGCGCTCATCGTAGTCTTCATGGCTTTCTCCCTTCTTGAGAACGTGGACTTGTTAACTCATGCCGCGAGCTTTTGTCTGACCCAATCGGCAAGGTGGATTCGACCAAGCTGCGCCTCTCCCGTGGGTACAAGAGAAAATCGCTCGACCCTTCCACCGAAGTACCGTGCTTCCGGATCGGCATGGACCGGTCGGTTGTCGCCCATCAACCGTAGATAATTTCTGATGATCTCGTCGAACGGTGCCCTCTCCGGTCCTGCGATTTCGATTGTGCCGTTGCGGGGTGCCGTTAGTGCGGCATCCGCCACAAAGGCTGCGACATCATCTGCGGCAATCGGCTGAAACAGGCCGGTCGAGATGTTGATGACGCCATCCTCCTGGCCCGCATCGGCAATGGCCCCAAGAAATTCCATGAACTGTGTCGAGCGAATGACCGTGTACGGGATGCCCGAGCCCTTGATCAGATCCTCCTGGACAGTCTTCGCACGGAAGTACCCGTTGTCCGGCGACCGATCGGTGCCAACGATGGAGAGTACGACGTGATGCCGGACGCCGGCGCGCGCATCCGCGGCAAGAAGGTTCTTCTCGTGGGCTGTAAAAAATTCCATCACGGCCGACGGCTCGAAGGATCGAGAGTTGGCAAGATCAATGACCGCGTCGGCGCCATCCAGTGCCGCCTCGAGACCTTCGCCCGTCACAGTGTTGACGCCGGTATCCGGAGCCGCGGCCAGCGCATCATGGCCGGCACCGCGCAGTAGCACAATGGTTTTCGAACCGATAAGCCCGGTGCCACCAATCACAACGATTTTCATGGGAAGCCTCCTCTCAAACATGAATCTGGTGGATTGCATTCAGAGCGGCGCGGGATGGCGCACGGGCGCGCTGTTTTTTTCGTGTCAAGCGGCTGCGCCTTGTTGTCTGAACTCCTGATACTTGCCCTTGATGAAGGCGTGCAGGACGGGGTTCACGACGTCGGCATGGGTGGTGCACATGCCGTGAGGGAACTTCTCGTAGACCTTCAGCATGCCATTCTTGAGCAGCTTGATTGAGAGCAGTGCCGAGTCGGCGATCGGCACAATCTGGTCGTCTTCGCCATGAAGCACGAGCGTCGGCACGTTAATGATCTTGAGATCCTCGGTAAAGTCCGTCTCCGAGAACGCTTTGATCCCGTCGTAATGCGCCTTTGCGCCGCCCATCATGCCCTGGCGCCACCAGTTCTGGATGATTGGCAGTGACGGCTTCGCCCCGGGGCGGTTAAAGCCATAGAAGGGCCCCGTCGGAAGATCGACGTAGAACTGCGAGCGGTTGTCGGCGAGCTGCTTGCGCAGGCCATCGAACACTTCGATCGGCAGGCCGCCGGGATTGGCGGCGGTCTTCACCATGATCGGCGGCACGGCGCCGATGAGGACCAGCCCGGCGACGCGCCCGTTCGGCTGGCCGTGACGCGCGACATAGCGGGTCGCTTCGCCACCACCGGTGGAATGGCCGATGTGGACCGCGTTGCGCAGATCGAGATGCTCGACGACAGCCGCTGCGTCGGCCGCATAGTGGTCCATGTCGTGCCCGTCCGACACCTGCGTCGAACGACCGTGGCCACGCCGGTCAATACCCACGACGCGATAGCCATTGTCGATGAAAAATAGCATCTGATTGTCCCAGTCATCCGACGACAGCGGCCAGCCGTGGTGGAAAACGATGGGCTGTGCGTCCTTCGGGCCCCAGTCCTTGTAGAAAATTTCGACGCCGTCATTGGTGGTGATCGTGCTCATGGCTTGAACTCCATTTTCGGTCGGTTGTAGAAACTTGCAAGAGTCACCTTGGACTGTCGAGATAAGGTGTGTATAAAAACGTATAGTCACGATTTTCCGGAAGTCAAACGGCGTACTTTTCATGCACGCGTAGTTGTTGGTGCAACCGCAAGTCACGGCAACGGTGAAAATGCGGAGTCTCGATAACGGGGCGCCAATGTTGGCAGGTCTTCAGGCCACGTTAGTGCCCGTTGTTGCTGGAAACACAATTGGCACGCCACTCTTCCCCCACCATCTTGATGAAGACGTCGGCCGGCGTCTTCATGTAAATCCAGCATGAGCTGCGAGCGGATGAACGGAAACCGCGTTGAAGGGCGTATGCATGACGATCGGGTTCGATATGCCACAGCGAATGGCTGGGTAATACGCATGGATTATCCGCTAACAGGTGTCTATACGTAACACATGGCCCGCCATTGTATTACGTCGACATAGCGATCGGCTCCAGTGGTCGTCCTGTGTTCCAAGGCTGTAGTCGGAGGCGCAGAATGTATAGAAAATCAGCGGTGACGAGGAAGACATTCACATTGTTTCTGCTTTGTCTCATGACAGGCACGGTGCCGGCTCAGCAGCCTGAGGTGGTGACGGTTATGTCGAAAGCGCTGACGAACATTCCAGACAGGGAAGGCCTGATGATTACCGTGGAGTATCCGCCGGGCGGTGCAGACCCTGTGCACCGCCACAATGCACAAGCGTTCGTTTACGTTCTGGAAGGCTCCGTTGTAATGCAGGTGAAAGGGGGTAAAGAAGTGACGTTAACGCCGGGACAGACGTTTTACGAAGGGCCCGACGATGTTCATGTCGTGGGCCGGAATGCAAGCATGACCAGGCCGGCAAAGATGTTGGTTTTCCTGGTCAAGGACAAAGGTGCATCGATATTTGTACCGATCGAGTGACGCACGGCTTTGCCTATGGCGATGTACCGACTATTAAGTGCAGAACCCACTTAAGCCGAGAGCGCGCGCCGATAACGGAACTGCGGTGCGACGGGGTATTGATGGGATGACGTCAAAATATCGTCGAGCAGCTGCGTTTGTCGAAGCGATCATGATGTGTCCAGCGACCTGGCGAACTCTACGGGTGGTAATGGTGCTCGAGAAGACGCAACGTCAAGTAGTGTGTAGACACGTTTCCACCTGAAAATATGAGCATTACCCACAAATTTGCGGGATGTCGTTCCCTACGGCCACGACGGCTCGCCCGATGTCGCTGACCACCCAAAAAAAGCCACTCCTTTCCGTCACCGCGTGGCTTCACAAGGAGAAAGCTTGTGTCGCCGTTGTTACACGCGCGGCCGGCCCGATATCGTCACTGTGACTCGGCACATCACGACCGGTCCTCGGCGTAATACTCATCCCTTGTGGAAGAACTTACCTTCTGCGCACACCTATACTAGAGACAAATACTACTGGTGCAGAGGTGACGAAAGCCATGGATGACGTTACCCCGACGGGATCGAGTCCACAGGACCAGGCCGCGTCCCCACCCGCACTCACGCCCCATGCGGGGCGGCTCAGATTGCCACATGTTGTCATTATCGGAGCCGGATTTGGTGGTCTCGAGGCTGCGAAAGGCCTTCGTCACCACGCCGTCGATGTCACGGTAATCGACCGGCAGAACCATCACTGCTTTCAGCCGCTTCTGTATCAGGTGGCGACAGCGGCCCTTTCACCGGCGGACGTGGCGTGGCCGATCCGGCATATGCTTGCAAGTCAGGCGAACGCAGCAGTCGTGATGGCAGAGGTGCAGGCGATCGACACCGGATCGAGAGCGGTCCTTACAGATGGTGCGAGCATTCCTTATGACTATCTGGTCATTGCAACGGGAGCGACTCACTCCTACTTCGGTCACGAGGAATGGGCTGCGTTTGCCCCGGGCTTGAAAAGTATCGACGACGCGACGCTGACACGCCGCCGCATACTGATTGCATTCGAACAGGCCGAGGTGACGCAGAATGATGACGACCGTCAACGCCTGCTCACCTTCGTGATCGTCGGCGGTGGTCCCACCGGCGTTGAAATGGCCGGCGCAATCGCCGAAATCGCTCGACAGACTCTGGCTCCGGATTTTCGCAATATAGATCCGCGCACTGCGCGGATCGTGCTGATCGAGGCCGGGCCGCGCATCCTGCCAGCACTCCCGGAGAGACTGTCCACCTACGCCGAAAAGGTACTGAGGCGCATGGGCGTCGAGGTTCTGACCTCCAGTCCTGTGACCAATTGCGATCAGAGAGGTGTTGAGCTTGGCGGCCGTTTCATGAGCGCGGGGACCATTGTGTGGGCCGCGGGCGTGGTTGCCTCACCAGCTGCTGCCTGGACCCACGCAGCCAGTGACAAAGCGGGGCGCGTCCTGGTCGAGCCGGATCTCGCGGTGCCTGGCTATCCAAACGTCTTCGCCATTGGCGATGCGGCCGCCGTTCGCTGGGGGCCGGACCGGATTGTTCCCGGCCTCGCGGCTGCCGCCAAACAGATGGGTAACTATATCAGCGGCGTTATCGCCGCCCGCGTTCGCGGGACGGACTTGCCGGGTCCATTTCGCTATTCTCACCAGGGTGACCTCGCGACAATCGGATGGCGTTCGGCAGTCGTCAACCTGAAGCATTTGCACTTGACTGGACTGCTTGGCTGGATGTTTTGGAGCATCGCCCATATCTACTTTCTGATAGGGGCTCGAAGCCGGTTCGTCGTTGCCTTCTCCTGGGCATGGCAATATCTGACTTTCCAGCGGGGTGCCCGTCTCATCACCGGAATCGACAAAGACCATCGGATATGAATGCGCACCTCTGACCGCGATCTGGCACTGCACAAAACTACCCGGTCAACAAGGACGCACGTGACGTGCCGGCGTCTGCGAAAATCGATTGCACGCGTGGCGGCTACAGGCAGAATTCAACCCATTCAAACTTGATTTCATATCGGACAAATCTGCTGGTGTATCCTGCAACGAAACGGCATCCCACCCGTCTAATGGAAATGAGAGTCCATATCGGCAAGAGTGTCTCCAGCGCTCACCGAAGCGCCAGGTTTCCGCCGCCAGGCTCGTCCTGATCAAGGACATCCCGCTTGCCCCAGGTAATAACGAGGATGTCTTCACCACGACTCTGAAAGGAGAAACGTCATGCAACCGGTTCAGAAACCGATTACCGGTCAGGAAAACACAGCAGATCTGTCTGCGCCACTGCAGGCGCCCAGTCAGTTTTATTGTGCCTTCAATGCACGCGACATGGAGATGATGGCGCAGAACTGGGCGCAGGCCGACGACATCGTCATGGATAACCCGTTGGGTGGCGTCAAGCGGGGATGGAGCGAGATTCAGCCCGTGTACGCGCGTCTCTTCGAAGGTCCCGCCGAAGTCGACGTCGAGTATTTCGATTACATCCTGCACGTGATTGGGGAGATGCTCTACGCAGTGGGCAGGGAACGTGGCTATTTGCGCAATGGCAACAAAGGCCTCGCACTCGTCATACGCACCAGCCGGCTTTTTCGGGAAATCAACGGCTGCTGGCGACAAGTGCACCACCACGGTTCGATCGAGGATCCGCAGCTGCTGGCAAGGTATCAAGCAGTGGTACCAGGCCGAGAGCCGCAACGGCGACCCGAGCCATGAATGTGTTCATAGCCGGAGCTACAGGGGTGGTCGGCCGCAGGCTGGTCCCGCTGCTGGTGCGGGACGGCCACCAGGTCACCGCGGTCGCGCGTGACGCGAACAAGGTGGCAGGTCTGCGCGCTGTCGGGGCACAGGCAATAGAACAGGATCTTTTCGATCGCGAAACTCTCCCCAAGGCGGTAGCCGGCCACGATGTTGTCATCAATCTCGCTACCCATATCCCGTCCTCGAGCGTGCGAGTCATGCTCCCCTGGTCGTGGCGCGAAAACGACCGCCTCCGCCGCGTCGCCTCGGCCAACCTGGCGGACGCGGCGATCGCAGCTGGCGCCGGGCGCTTCATTCAGGAATCGTTTGCGCCTGCCTACCCGAGCTGCGGCGCTGACTGGATAGATGAGGATACGCCCCTTTCCCCGGTGCGCTACAACCGCTCGATCCTGGATGCCGAACGATCCGCCCAGCGCTTCACACTAAGCGGAGGCGAGGGCATCGTGCTGCGCTTCGCAGGTCCTTTTACGGTCCCGACGCATTCCAGGTTCAGGACATGATCCGCCTTGTGCGCAAGGGCTGGGCACCGCTGCCAGGCGCTGCTGACGCCTATGTCTCCTCGGTGTCTCACGATGACGCGGCGAGCGCCGTGTTCGCGGCGCTTACGCTTCCCGCCGGCACCTACAACGTCGTCGACGACGAGCCGCTGGTGCGTAGCGTGTACTTTGGGTTGCTCGCGCAAGAACTCGGCGTGCCACCACCGAGGCTGCAACCCGCGTGGACGACGCGCTTGTTCGGCTCGCTGGGGGAACTCTTGGCACGCTCGCAGCGCATCTCGAACCGCAGGCTCAGAAAGGCGACAGGCTGGACGCCGGCGTATCCGAGCATGCGCCAAGGCTGGCGTGCCGTGCTTGACGCGCAGGAGATGAGGATAATGACTTGCGATCCACAACGGCTGTCGTTCCTGTCGCGGGCCTTTATGGCCATCTAACGCTCATTCCGGGCCACCTTCTAAAAGCCAGGATCGGAGTCGACGTCCCCCGTCGATCACGCATCCGGAATACTTCTACGGCCTCCTGCATGTCCCGCTCACCTGCTGATAGCACCAACACCGGGAGTCCGTAGCCTGCTCGTCCGCACAGGGAATAACCAGCCATATCGAGCATGCGAAAACTGCGATGCCGCACAATTGGTGCCGAATCGTGGCCATAGGCAGGCTGTTTCCTCCGGGCAGGCAATGACGCCATCCAACCGCTTGAAAAGTCCGCGAGTAAGCCATTGATTTGTAACGACCGAAATTTTCGGTGCTTGCGGACTTCAAAATATTGACGCTATGGGGGCCGAGAGAAGAAGGGCCCGGAGAGAGTGGAATGGGGCCTTGAAGGGGCTTCCGGGCCGGGTCACGAAGTCCGCAGGCTTCCGCAGGAACCCCCGCAAACACGCGGTACTCCGCAAAGAAAAAGGCCAACCGAGAGTGGTTGGCCTTTATATATTGGTGGAGGCGGCGGGAATCGAACCCGCGTCCGCAAGCCCTCTGCCATCGGCTCTACATGCTTATCCCGGTCTATTGTTTTAACCAGCTGCTACCCGACGGGCAGGGAAGACAGCCAGCGATTCCGGAAAGGTTTTGACGACTCGGCCCCGGACGTGCGTTGTCGCGATCCTGTGAGAATCGACGCCTGAGTGTCCCGAATACCCAAAGGGCATAAAGGACCCGGACGCACAGGCACGGCTCCGGTCAGACGGCACCCTACTGGGTTTTAAGCAGCGAGTGCGTAGTTGTCGTCGTTGGCAACTATGGTTTTTGCAGCTGGATTTACGAGGTCCTCTGCGCCTCGGCATGCACCTCAGGTTTCGTAACCCGCGTCGAAGCCAGGTCGCCCCCTGAAAGCTGATAATAGGATAACATAACGACGGATAAGTTCCGCCCTTGAAATTTACCGCCGGGTCCCAATCTTTTCGTCGGTCGGGCGGTGAATTATCCCTGTTTCCGCCGGTCTATCCCGACACACAGCGAGGTTATTGACGATGATGCGAATTCTGCTCTTTCTGGCAACCAATGCCGCGATTCTCGTGGTGGTCAGTGTCGTGTTCAGGGTGCTCGGTCTGGACGGGGTGCTGGCGCAAAACGGGGTGGATCTCAATCTGCAGGCGCTGCTGGTGATGTCCGCCGTGATCGGCTTCACCGGTTCCTTCATATCACTGGCGCTGTCCAAGTTCCTGGCCAAGCGCTCCATGGGCGTGCAGGTCATCGAACAGCCGTCGAACAGGAACGAGCAGTGGCTGGTAGACACCGTAAGGCGTCTGGCACAACAGGCGCACATCGGCATGCCGGAGGTAGGTATCTTCAATGCCCCCGAGCCGAACGCCTTTGCCACCGGCATGAACCGGAACAAAGCCCTGGTGGCGGTCAGCACCGGCCTGCTGCAGAACATGGGTGCCGACGAGGTCGAGGCGGTGCTGGGGCATGAAATCACCCACGTCAGCAACGGCGACATGGTTACCATGGGTCTGATGCAGGGCGTGGTGAATACCTTCGTGATCTTCCTCTCGCGTGTGGTCGGTCACGTGGTCGATCGTGTCGTGTTCAAGACCGAACGGGGTTACGGGCCTGCCTATTTCATCACCTCGATCGTTGCACAGATTTTCCTGTCCATCCTGGCCTCGATGATCGTCATGTGGTTCTCGCGCCGGCGCGAATTCCGTGCCGATGCCGGGGGCGCCGCACTGGCCGGCCGTCAGAAGATGATCGGCGCGTTGCAGGCCCTGCAACGCGCCCATGAACCGCACGACCTGCCCGGCGAGTTTGCCGCCTTCGGTATTGCAGGCGGCGCGGGTGCGGGTTTCAGGAAACTGTTCCTGAGTCATCCGCCGCTGGAAGAACGGATTGCGGCATTGCAGGCGGGCAGCTAGCCGCGGTGCGCTTGCGCCTGCACCGCAGGCGGGCGCCTATATCTTCCGGTTCTGCAATACCGGTTCGTTAGGGAACAGTTCGCGCAGGTCGTCGTGTGACAGCGCCGCACCTTTTTCCTCGTAACGCTGCCAGATCCGCTCCCAGCGGGTATCGTCGAAATAGAAGCCGGCCGGCAGGATGCAGACCGGCTCGCGACGATGATCGGTGATCACCCTGGGTTCCTTGAGTTTTCCGGCCATGCAGTCCTGTCCTGCTCAGTACCGCGCATCCCGGCGGCGTGCCGGTGCGGACATCATAATATTTGACTAAACTGTAGTCTGTGCGTCAGCCCGTGCTGTTGTCGAGTTTACGTGCCGCATACGGGTTACGCCAAACAACAATCATAATAACGGTTCATGCCATGGCCAGACTGAAACAACCACTGCTGAGTATTTCTATCCTGTGCTGCCTGCTGTTTCCGGTCGTCGGCCTGCCGGCGCAATCCGAAACCGGTCCGGAAGCCATGCTGCAGGAGGTGACGGACAAGGTGCTCGCGGAGATTCGCAAGGACCCGGAGCAGCTGAAGGACGTTACCCGGGTACGCGTGCTGGTTGATCGTTTCATTCTCCCGCACGTTGATTTCCAGACCGCTGCACAATGGGTTCTCGGCAAGTACTGGCGTACCGCCACCCCCCGGCAGCGTACGCGCTTTGTCGACGAGTTTCGCCAGTTGCTGCTGAACACCTACCTGCGCTCGATCAGCAACTACCGGGATAACAGGATCCACATATTGCCCGCACACGGTGAGCAGGCGTCGGGTCGTGCGGAGGTCGATGCCGAGATCGAGCAGCCGGGTGGCCCGCCGGTGCGTGTCAGTTTCCGCCTGCACCGGCCTGGATCAGCCTGGCTGATATACGACATCTCCGTGGAGGGCGTCAGCCTGGTTGCGACCAACCGCTCCGGCTTCTCCAGGGAAATTCACGACAGCGGGCTGGACAGCCTGATCGATCGTCTGGCGAGCCTGAACGCGCGCAAGGCAAGCGATGGCGCGGATGATTGATCATCTTCACGGCCAGGATCCTGAGACGTTTCTGTGCAGTACAACTGTGCGGGCAATCCCGGAGTATCATCAGTGCTTGCGCAGCAGGCGTTGCTTCTCGCGCTCCCAGTCACGGTCTTTTTCGGTTGCCCGCTTGTCATGGCTCTGCTTGCCGCGGGAGAGGGCGAGTTCGAGCTTGGCCTTGCCCTTGTTCCAGTACAGCGCGAGCGGCACCAGCGTGTATCCCTTGCGCTCCACAGCGCCGATCAACCGGTCCAGCTCGTGCCGGTGCAGCAGCAGCTTGCGGGTGCGGGTCGGGTCGGGTGTGACGTGAGTCGATGCGCTTAGCAGTGGCGCGATGTGGAACCCGAGCAGCCAGGCCTCGTTGTTCTTGATGATGATATAGGCGTCGGTCAGCTGCACGCGGCCCTCGCGCAGGCTTTTGACTTCCCAGCCCTGTAACGCCAGTCCGGCCTCGAGGCGATCCTCGATGAAATAATCGTGACGGGCCTTCTTGTTGAGTGCGATGGTGCTGGTTCCGGATTTCTGCTTTGCCATGGCTACGTTTTTCAGCGAGACCAGCACGCATCTTACCGTGCCCGGTGCGGTTGTGATAGACACGCATTTCTTGGACAATGCCGGTGCTGCCCGGACCGCGGGTCAGCGGAGATCGACGATGACAACCAAGCGCGAACCCATACACGGTCAGTGGTCGGGCCGACTGGCATTCATACTGGCTGCAACCGGTTCGGCGGTCGGTCTTGGCAACATCTGGAAATTTCCGTACATCACCGGTGAAAACGGTGGTGGTGCCTTCGTGCTGGTATACCTGGCCTGTATCGCAATCATCGGTATCCCGATCATGATGGCCGAGGTGATGCTTGGCCGGCGTGGCCGCCGCAGCCCGATCAATACCATGCGTGTCCTGGTTGTCGAGGAGCATGCCAGCCCGCACTGGCAGTGGCTGGGCTGGGCCGGCATCACTGCCGGCTTCCTGATACTCTCCTATTACAGCGTGATCGCCGGATGGGCGCTGGCCTATGTGTTCCGTACCGGCAGCGGGATGCTGACCGGCCTGACGGCCGATGGCGTGCAGAGTATCTTCGACGACCTGGTCGGCGACCCCGAGCGTCTGCTCGCCTGGCATACCCTGTTCATGATCATGACGATGATCGTGGTCGCGCGTGGCGTGCGCAGCGGACTCGAGCAGGCGGTGCGTTTCATGATGCCGGCCCTGTTCATGCTGCTGATGATTCTGGTCGGTTACGCATGGAACAGCGGCTACTTCGAACAGGGCATGGATTTCCTGTTTCATACCGATTTCAGCAAGCTCTCCAGGAACGGTGTGTTGATCGCCATGGGGCATGCATTTTTCACGCTCAGCCTGGGCATGGGGGCGATCATGGTGTATGGCTCCTACCTTCCTGACAGGATTTCCATCGCGAGAATGACCATTGTCGTGTCACTGCTGGACACGCTCGTGGCCCTGCTGGCTGGCATGGCGATCTTCCCGATCGTGTTTGCCAACGGCCTGGAGCCCGGGTCAGGCCCGGACCTGATCTTCCTGACGCTCCCGATCGCATTCGGGCATATGCCCTACGGCGCATTGTTTGGAATGCTGTTTTTCATCCTGCTGGTGCTGGCCGCATGGACATCGTCGATTTCGCTGATCGAACCTGCGGTTGCCTGGCTGGTCGAGAATCGTGGCCTGAAACGGGTGTATGCCGCCGTGCTGGCCGGGATCGTGACCTGGCTGTTCGGGCTGTTGACGGTGTTCTCGTTCAATCTTTGGTCGCAGTTCAGGCCCTTGTCCGTGATTCCGGTATTCCGCGACAGCACGATCTTCGACCTGCTCGATTATCTGACCGCCAACATCATGCTGCCCCTTGGCGGTCTGCTGGTTGCGGTATTCGCTGCGTGGACGATGTCGCGTGAATCGAGCGTGGATGAGCTGAATATGGGCGACCGCTTCTTCTATCCGCTGTGGCGCTTCCTGGTCCGCTATATCACGCCGGTAGCCGTCATGATTGTATTTCTGCGTGCAATTGGAATACTCTGAATCCTGTCCGGATGCAGGTGCAGGCCTTGGAACACATTACACGCTCGGCGCTGGTGCCATACACACAGCAGGAAATGTTTGCACTGGTCAGTGACGTCGATACCTACCCGCTGTTCCTGCCGTGGTGCAGCGGTGCCGAGACACGGATGCGCGGCGATGGCGAGGTGGATGCGCGTATCGATTTTTCGGTCAGCGGCGTATCGAAATCGTTCACCACCCGCAACCGCCATGTTGGAAACGAGGCGATCCTCATGCAACTGGTGGATGGACCGTTCAGCAGGCTGGAAGGACGCTGGCTATTCGAGCCCCTGGGCGATGCCGGGTGCAAGATTTCCCTCAAGCTGGATTACGACTTTTCGAGCAGGATGGTGGGCATGGTGACCGGACCGGTCTTCAGCAAGATCGCGAATTCCCTGGTCGACGCGTTTCACAAGCGCGCAGTCGAGGTGTATGGAAAACGCTGAGAAAATTCCCGTCGAGGTCGTCTACGCGCTGCCGGAAAAACAGGTCATCCTGAAGCTGATGGTGGCGCGGGATGCGACCATCGAAGGCGTGATACGCGCATCCGGCATCCTCGGGCAGTTCCCGGATATCGACCTGGGCAGGAACAAGGTCGGGGTATTCGGCAAACCGGGCAAGCTGGACGATACCCTGCATCCCGGCGATCGCGTGGAGATCTACCGGCCACTGATAGCCGACCCCAGGGAAGTCAGGAAACAGCGCGCTGCCGAGGGGAAGGCGATGAGGAAGGGTGCCGCTGCCGCCGAGCATGAATGAACGACATTGCTGCGGCTAGTCGACGGCGTTCTCGTCAAGCTTGCGGAAGGTTATCCAGTGCCAGAAACGACTCAGCAGGCCGGGCGGTACGCGTTCCTTCGGCGGGACTGTCAGCGTGACCTGCTCGCGCGCGGACGCCGCGCCGCCCGTGTCTTCCGGGTGCATGGTGCCGCTAATGCGAGCCAGCGTATCGTTCTCGAAGAACAGCGTGACGTGTTGCTCCTCGGCCTTGTCCGTGCCGGGTCGCATGAGGTAGATGTAGTCCCAGCGATCCTGGTGAAATACATCCGCGACCATGGGCGAGCCGATCACGAACTGTACCTGACGGCGCGTCATGCCGGGCTTCAACTGGTTGAGTGCTTTCTGGTCAATGACATTCCCCTGCTGCACATCGATGCGGTGGACCAGGCGCCAGTCGGCGATGGAACAGGCGGCAAGCCACAGGCATGCAAAGAGGGCTATAATAATCAGAGGTTTCTTCATCGGGGGACCAGTGAGTTCGCTGGGAACCGCACGCATGATAACCCAAGTTCAGGTCCGTTCGCATCAAGAGAGGAGATTACGCATTGGAATCCAGTGAATTACGCAAGGCCGGCCTGAAAGTCACCCTGCCCAGGATGAAGATACTGGACATCCTGGAGGCAAGCAGCAGCCGGCATCACAGTGCCGAGGACGTCTACAAGGCACTGCTGGAAGAAGGCGAGGATATCGGCCTGGCCACGGTATACCGTGTGCTGACCCAGTTCGAGGCGGCCGGTATTGTCAAGCGGCACCATTTCGAGGGGGGCCATTCCGTATTCGAACTCGACCAGGGTGGTCACCACGATCATATCGTCTGCCTGAAATGCGGGCGCGTGGACGAGTTTGTCGATGAGACCATCGAGAAGCGCCAGCGTGCGATCGCCGGCGAACTGGGCTATGAAATGACCGACCACTGCCTGTACATGTACGGAATCTGCAAGGCATGCAAGGGCAAGTAGACCGCTTCCGGATTACCTGGTTGTAGCGTTGTTCGAGTGCTGTTCGCTGCGGCGTGCTGCGAGCGTGCCGTATCCGTGCAGCCACAACTCCGAGATCTCGTTCCTGATGTCATACTCGGCGTTGAGGAAGGCGACACGGTCCGTTACCGACGGGAAATACAGCGGCGCCAGCTGCTCGATCAGGAGCATGTACACGCCGAAGGATTCCATGTTTGGCTGGCTCTCGCCAGATGAATAGGGAATCAGTCCGGAGACGGCTGCGTTTTCATCAAGCAGGTCGCGATAGTAGGCACGGTTGTAGTTGAGGTCTGCGAACGCCCGGGATGTGCAGCGGCCGGCGATGGTGCGCAACTCGGACGCAGGCAGGGTATACCAGTCATGGCCGGTTTCGCTACAGGCAACAGGTTCGTCGCCGGCGTATGCGCCGGCACCTGCCAGCCACAGGACAAGCATGAATCCAGGTTTTCCGTACATACCCTGTCTCCCGGATCACGGGCCGTTCGGGAGAACCGGCCTCACCAGGGTATACGGCAGGAGCGCGGTGTGCTTTAGACTTGCGCGCACGGTCACCCCCTGCTGCCCGGGACACCTGCCGTTGCGGGAGGCGCGCAGGGGGGTGACCGTGCGCAGGGTGTCGTCCAGCACGGCAGGCGGCAGTGTGTGCGTATTCAGCTGCCCGGATCGCCTGTCCTGTGCTTGCCGTACAGCGGTTTGTGGCAGTGCGGACAAAAGCCGGGGCTGTGCAGTTCCTCCCGGGAAACGCGTGCGAAGATCTGTTCGGCGTCTTCTTCGCTGAGACCCAGTCTGACGCGGGTGGTTTCCATTACCTCCCGTTCCTGCGGCGTTATCCGGCCGTCCTCCAGTACCGCTTCCGCCAGCTCCTCGTATTCGAGGCGTCGCTGGCGCAGTTCTTCGGTAAAGGCCGAGGCCAGGATGCCGGCCGGCAAGGCAACCATGCCGATGCCGATGATCATGATGACGATACCGAACAGTTTTCCGCCGACCGTAACAGGGGTGACGTCGCCGTAACCGACCGTAGTGAGCGTCGCCACCGCCCACCAGGCCGCTTCCGGTATGTTGCTGAAGGCCTCCGGCTGCGCCTTGTGTTCGAACAGGTACACGCCGCTGGAGGCGATGATCATGATGACGAACAGGATCAGAAAGGCCGCACCGAATGACCGTGCCTCGTCGCGCAGCACCTTCAGCAACATCGACAGGGCTGTTGAATAGCGGGTGAGCTTGAAGATCCGCAACAGCCGCAGGGCGCGCAGGAAGCGCAGGTCGAGCGAGAAGAACATGCCCAGGTAAAACGGCAGGATGGCGCACAGGTCCACCAGTGCCATTGGTGTCAGAAAGAAGCGCAGGCGCCCGTTAACCGGCTGGCTGAACCGCTTGCCCGGAGCCTCCACGCAGGACCAGATCCGCAACAGGTACTCTACGCTGAACACACCGACGGAGAGGATCTCGAACCAGTAGAACCAGAATTCGTAGCGGGCATGCATCTCGTCGACGGATTCCAGCACCAGTGCGATGATGTTGAACGAGATAAGCAGGACGATGAAGATGTCGAACCAGCGGCTGGCCCGGTCATCGACCTGCGCAATTTCAAGTATCTGGTAGGTGCGTTTGCGCATGCGCCCGCATTATAGCCAGATTGTCTGCATTGCGTTGCAGATAATCAGTCGCGGCCCGTACGTCCGTGGCAGTCCGGTTTGCAGCCGGTGTCGTGGTTGAGGTGCGGTCTGTGCCCCCCCCGTCGTGGCCGAATCAGTCCGCCGTCCGGACCTTTTGCCTGCCGCCGCGTGTCCTGCCGCGTGCCGTGCGGTCCTGTTGAACCTGCTCGATCATTTCACGGGCATGTTCGCGTGTCTGGCGGGTGATGGTTACGCCACCCAGCATGCGTGCCAGTTCATCGATGCGGTCATCGCCGGCAAGCCGGCGGATTCGGGTAATCGTGGAGTCGTTACCGGCAAGCTTGCTGACCTGCAGCTGGTTATGGGCGAGGGCTGCAACCTGCGGCAGGTGGGTAACACACAGCACCTGGCGGCCGGCGGCCAGGGCGCGCAGCTTGTGCCCTACGATTTCGGCAACGCCGCCGCCGATGCCGCTGTCGACCTCGTCGAAGATGAGGGTGGGGATGGCGCCGTTGTCCGCTGCCAGGGTCTGGATGGACAGGCTGATGCGCGACAGCTCGCCGCCGGATGCCACCCTGGCGAGTGGCTGTGCCGGCAATCCCTTGTTGGCGCTCACCCGGAACTCGATCGCGTCCAGTCCATGCGGCGTGAAATGCAGGTCCCTGTGCCGGCCGATGTGTACCTCGAAGGTGCCGCCGGCCATCCCCAGTGTCTGCATGGATGCGGTGATCTCGCTGCCGAAGGTCCTTGCTGTCTGCCTGCGTCGCGCGGTCAGTTTTTTCGCGCACGCCAGGTAGTCCTGCTCGAGCCGTGTAACACGTGCCGCAAGCTGTTCACGGTGCTGGTCGGCGTGCTCGATTGCACCGAGTTCCGCGCGCAGGCGCTCCTCGACGGCGGGCAGTTCGCGCGCCGTGCAGCGGTGCTTGCGTGACAGGTCGTGCAGGATGCCGATGCGTTCCTCCAGCCACTGCAGGCGCGCGGGATCGAGTTCCAGCCGTCCGGCGTAACGGCGCAGGGAGTCGATGCTTTCCCGCACCAGCACCACCGCATCCGCGAGCTGCCTTGCGGTTTCCTCCAGCGCGGCGTCCAGCCGGGTCAGCCCGTCGATGTCATCGAGCACCCGGCACAGCTGGCTTGCGGCGGCGTCGCCATCCTCGCTGTCCAGCCGGGACAGGCCGCGCTGCACGGTTTCCAGCAGTTTTCCCGCATTCGCCTGTCGGGCGTATTCCGCGTCGATGGCTTCGATGCCGTCGCTGTCGAGGCCGAGTGCCTCCAGTTCGTTCAGCTGGTAGCGCAGCAGGTCGAGACGTGCATCAAGATCGGTTTCATCGGCAATGGCACTATCGAGCGCACGGCGTGCCGCCTGCCAGTCAGCGTGCAGACCCGAGACCTCGCTCAGCAGGGCGGGATATCTGCCATACGCGTCCAGCAGCTCGCGTTGTACGGCGGTGCGCAGCAGTGACTGGTGTTCGTGCTGTCCGTGAATATCGACCAGCTGCTCGCCCAGTTCGCGCAATGACTGCATGGGGGCCGGCTGGCCGTTGATGTAGCCGCGCGTGCGGCCGTCACGACCGATGATGCGCCGCAGCTGGCATTCACCGTCCCGGTCCATGTCGTGTTCCTCCAGCCACTCGCTGACGGCACTGCTGGTGCTGATGTCGAACACGGCGGCAATCTCCGCGCGCTCGGCGCCGTAGCGGATCACGTTGCTGTCGGCACGATCGCCCAGTACCAGTCCGAGCGCATCGATCAGGATGGATTTCCCGGCACCGGTCTCGCCGGTAAGCGCCGTCATGCCGGCAGCCAGCTCGACGTCGAGCTCGTCGACGATGGCGAGATTGCGTATCCGGATGTTGGTCAGCATATCCGGTATGCCGTCACGGTTGTTCGCTCCAGCGCAGTTTTTTGCGCAGCATGGCAAAGTAGTCGTGATCGGGTGGATGCAGCAGGCACAGGGTGTGTGCATGCCGCTGCACGCGTACGTGATCGCCGGATTGCAGTGGCTGGCTGACCTGGCCGTCACACGAGACGGTGGCCTCCAGCGTGCCTTCGTGCAGCACGATTTCGATAACGGCATCGTCATCGATCACGATCGGGCGGTTGCTCAGCGTATGCGGGCAGATCGGTACCAGGGTGATGGCGTTGAGTTTCGGGCGCAGCATCGGGCCGCCGCCGGACAGCGCATAGGCGGTAGAGCCGGTCGGGGTGGACACGATCAGTCCGTCCGAGCGGGTAGTGTTCAGGAAATGGCCGTCGATCCAGGTATCCAGTTCTATCATGCGTGCGATGTCCTGCTTGTGTACGATGACATCGTTGAGTGCGGTGCTTTCACTCAGGATCTCGCTGTCACGGCTCATGCTGGCATGTAACAGGGTGCGCTCTTCCTGCAGGAAATCGCCGGACAGGATACGATCCAGCTGGCTGGTCATCTCCTCCGGTGACACATCGACCAGGAAGCCGAGCCGCCCCAGGTTGACGCCGAGCACGGACACGCCCGGTTCGGCCAGGCTACGCGCGGCGTTCAGCAGGGTTCCGTCACCGCCGACCACGATGGCAAGATCGCATTGCCCGGCCAGCGTGTCCCGTTGACCACCGGTGACCGGACAGGAAACCAGTCCGCAACACCGTCGTCCAGCAGGAATTCCACCTGCCGCCGGTCAAGGTAGTCGGCCAGCGCCTGCAGGGTGGCCGCGACCTGATGGTCGTTTGCCTTGCCGATGAGCCCGACGCGGGTCAAATGGAGCGGCCATGGATGTGTTAGTCCGAATGAGTGGCAGGAAACTAACATGACTGCCAGGTGCGCCAACCATCCCCGATGCCGCGTCCAAATGACCGGCAGCGACGGCCGGTTGCGTGCACTCGCTGGCACTCTATAGTGGGAGTGCCAAACGTTCTAATCATGGCGATTAGCGACGCACGACCCTGTGCAACGATGAGCGAGATACCTCACGAAATCTCGGAACGCGCCCAGCATGATGCTGAAGGTGCTGATAGACCATTATATACGCGACGGCCAGCCGGTGGGATCCCGGACCCTGGCGCGCGAAGCGGGGCTCAATCTCAGTCCGGCGACCATCCGCAATGTCATGGCCGACCTGGAGGAACTCGGCTATGTCCCTCGCCGCACACCTCGGCCGGACGGGTGCCAACGGTGCAGGGATACCGCTTCTTCGTGGATACCCTGCTCAAGGTGCAGCCGCTCGACCGGCTCTCGGTCGAGCGGTTGCGTGCCGAGTTCGAAGTGAGCATGGCGCCGAAGGAACTGATCGAGGCCACCTCCGAGCCTGCTGTCCGGCATTACCCACCTGGCCGGCGTGGTGACCCTGCCCAAAGCACGAGCAGGCGATCTTCCGGCGCGTGGAGTTTCTGCCGCTGTCCGAAAACCGCGTGCTGGCCATCCTGGTGACCAGCGAGGGCGAGGTGCAGAACCGTGTCACTCAGAATCGAACGGCGAATGCAGTGCGGCGGAACTGCAGCAGGCCTCGAACTACCTCAACCAGCATTTTCCGGCAAGGGTCTCGCCGATGTGCGTGCCACCCTGCTGCACGAGATGCAGGAAACGCGCTCCAACATGAACGGATGATGCGCACGGCGATGCGAGATGGCGGATCAGGTGCTGGAGAAGCACCGCGAACGAGGATTTCGTCATGGCCGGCCAGACCAATCTGATGGAGTTCCGGGAGCTGTGCGATATCGAGAAACTGCGCAAGCTGTTCGATGCCTTCAACAGGAAGCGCGAAATCCTGCACCTGCTTGACCAGTGCGTGCACGGCGAAGGCATCCAGATCTTCATCGGCGAGGAGTCCGGCTACCAGATGCTGGACGAGTGCAGTATGGTGACCGCGCCCTACAGCGTCGATGGCCGCGTGCTGGGTGTGCTGGGCGTCATCGGTCCGACCCGCATGGCATATGACCGGGTGATTCCGATTGTCGATGCCACCGCACGCTTGCTCGGCGCCGCCTTGAATACACAAAGAATAACCCACATATCGTCAGCAGCGAATCCGGTGCGGGCGCGTGCCTGCTCGGACACCTGCGAAGAATTTCATGAATACGGAGTAACCTTATGTCAGAGAAAGGAAAACGAATTGGAAGACGTGGTCGTCAACGCGGTCGACGCCGATACACCGGATCACGAACTGAACTGGCCGCGCTGCTGGAGGACGCCCGCAGCAAGGTGGATGAAAACTGGGGCCAGTGCCTGCGGCTGCAGGCAGAACTCGAAAACCTGCGCAAGCGCTCCGAGCGTGACCTGGCCAATGCACACAAGTTTGCGCTGGAGCGATTTGCCGCTGAACTGCTGCCGGTGCGCGACAGTATGGAGATGGGTCTGGCAGCATCCGCTGTGGAGAACAGCGATCCAGCACCTGGCGCAGGGGCGTGGAACTCACCCTGCAGATGCTGACCACCGCCATGTCGAAGTTCAACATCCATGAAGTGAACCCGAGAACGAGCCGTTTAACCCGGATTATCATCAGGCCATGTCCCTGCAGGACCGCGCCGATGTCGAGCCAAATACGGTGGTCACCGTGGTGCAGAAAGGCTACCTGCTGAACGAGCGCCTGATCCGGCCGGCCATGGTCATCGTTTCCAGGTCACCGGTGACGGACGGGTAATCTCACGTCAGGTCTTGATTTAACATCCTGCCGCCCCCAATTACAGGGTTAGTGGCAGCTTGTTACATATCCAGATAAATCATGTAATTACATGGAGATTAGAGAAAATGGGCAAGATTATCGGAATAGACCTGGGTACGACCAACTCCTGCGTTGCCGTGATGGAGGGGGGCAAGGCCAAGGTGATAGAAAACAGCGAGGGCGACCGCACCACACCATCCATCGTCGCCTATGTCGATGAAGCCGAGGTGCTGGTCGGCCAGGCAGCCAAGCGCCAGGCGGTGACCAATCCGCACAATACCCTGTACGCGGTCAAGCGCCTGATCGGCCGACGCTTCCAGGAAGACGTCGTGCAGCGCGACATCGATCTGGTGCCCTACAAGATCGTCAAGGCCGACAACGGCGATGCCTGGGTCGAGGCACGTGGCAAGCGCATGGCCCCGCCGGAAATGTCCGCGCGTGTGCTGCAGAAGATGAAGACCACCGCGGAGGACTACCTGGGCGAAAAGGTGACCGAGGCGGTGATCACGGTGCCTGCCTACTTCAATGACTCCCAGCGCCAGGCAACCAAGGATGCCGGCCGTATCGCCGGTCTGGACGTGAAGCGCATCATCAACGAGCCGACCGCCGCGGCGCTGGCCTATGGCATGGACAAGAAGCGCGGCGATTCCAAGATCGCCGTGTACGACCTGGGCGGCGGCACCTTCGATATCTCCATCATCGAGATCGCCGATGTCGACGGCGAGCACCAGTTCGAGGTGCTGTCCACCAACGGCGACACCTTCCTGGGCGGCGAGGACTTCGACAAGCGCCTGATCGACTACCTGGCCGACGAGTTCAAGAAGGACCAGGGCATGGACCTGCGCGGTGATCCGCTGGCCATGCAGCGCCTCAAGGAGGGCGCCGAGAAGGCCAAGATCGAGCTGTCTTCCAGCCAGCAGACCGACGTGAACCTGCCCTACATCACGGCCGATGCCAGCGGTCCCAAGCACCTGAACATGAAGCTCACGCGCGCCAAGCTGGAATCGCTGGTCGAGGAACTGATCGAGCGCACCATCGAGCCGTGCAAGATCGCGCTGAAGGATGCCGGGCTGTCGGTCGAAGCGAGATCGACGAGGTCATCCTGGTCGGCGGCCAGACCCGCATGCCCAAGGTACAGGAGATGGTGAAGAATTTCTTCGGCAAGGAGCCGCGCAAGGACGTCAATCCGGACGAGGCGGTGGCCGTGGGTGCGGCGATCCAGGGCGGCGTGCTGGGTGGCGAGGTCAAGGACGTGCTGCTGCTGGACGTCACCCCGCTGTCGCTGGGTATCGAAACCCTGGGCGGCGTGATGACCAAGCTGATCGAGAAGAACACCACCATTCCGACCAAGGCGAACCAGGTATTCTCCACGGCCGACGACAACCAGACCGCGGTAACCGTGCACGTGCTGCAGGGCGAGCGCGAGATCGCCTCGGCCAACAAGTCGCTCGGGCGCTTCGACCTGGGCGACATCCCGCCGGCGCCGCGCGGCGTGCCGCAGATCGAGGTGACCTTCGACATCGATGCCAACGGCATCCTGCACGTGTCCGCCAGGGACAAGGCGACCGGCAAGCAGCAATCGATACAGATCAAGGCGTCCAGCGGCCTGTCGGATGACGAAGTCGACCGGATGGTCAAGGATGCCGAGGCGCATGCCGAGCGAGGACCGCAAGTTCCATGAACTGGTCGACGTTCGCAACCAGGCCGACGGGCTTGATTCATGCCACCAACAAGTCGCTCAAGGACCTGGGTGACAAGGTCAGTGACAGCGAGAAGCACGAGATCGAGTCGGCCATCGAGGCGTTGCAGCAGGCCATGAAGGGCGACGACAAGGACGCCATCGAGCCGAAGACCCAGGCGCTGGCCGAGCAATCCGGCAAGCTGGCCGAACGTGTCTACAAGGAAAAGACGGCACAGGACGAGGCGGCGGCCGGTGAGGGTGCCGCGACCGCGGGCGGAGGCGGTAACGATGATGTCGTGGATGCCGAGTTTGAAGAAGTGAAGGATGCTGACAGCAAGTAATATCCTGTAGCATTCGGTATTCCAGCGGGTCCGGACCGGTCGTTGCCGGTCCGGGACCTATGCTGCGCCAAGCCGGGGACAGACCCCGTTTTCCGAGTCAATTCAGGATCTGGAAAACGGGGTCTGTCCAGCATTGTGAGGAATGAATGTCAAAACGCGATTACTACGAGGTGCTGGGTGCTGCCCGGAACGCCAGCGAGGCCGAGCTGAAGAAGGCCTATCGCCGCGCAGCACAGAAATACCACCCCGACCGCAATCCGGACAACAAGGAATTCGGAGGAAAAGTTCAAGGAATGCAAGGAGGCCTACGAGGTCCTCAGCGATTCCCGCAAGCGCGCCGCCTATGACCAGTTCGGTCATGCCGGCGTGGATAGCTCCATGGGCGGTGGTGGTTACGGCGCGGCGGGCGCCGGTGCCGGCTTCAGTGACATCTTCGGCGATGTGTTCGGTGACATCTTCGGTGGCGGGCGCGGTGCGCGGCGGTGGTCAGCGGGTCTATCGCGGTTCCGACCTGCGCTACAACCTGGAACTCTCGCTGGAAGATGCGGTCGCCGGTACCGAGGTCAAGATCCGCGTGCCGACACTGGTCAGCTGCAAGGACTGCGGCGGCAGCGGCGCGAAAAAGGGCAGCGAGCCCGACGACCTGCACTACCTGCGGTGGTCATGGCCAGGTGCGCATGCAGCAGGGTTTCTTCTCCCTGCAGCAGACCTGTCCGCGCTGTCACGGCAGCGGCACCATCATTGCGGATCCCTGCAATACGTGTCACGGCCAGGGCCGCGTGCAGGAGCGCAAGACACTGTCCGTGAAGGTGCCGGCCGGTGTCGATACCGGCGACCGCATCCGCCTGGCTGGCGAAGGCGAAGCCGGCGAAAACGGTGGTCCGCCCGGTGATTTGTATGTGCAGGTGCAGGTCATGCCGCACCCGATCTTCAAGCGCGACGAAAACAATCTCTATTGCGAAGTCCCGATCAGCTTCGTGACCGCGGCACTGGGCGGCGAGCTGGAAGTGCCGACCCTGAACGGGCGGGTGACCCTGAAGATTCCGGGCGAGACGCAGACCGGCAGGATGTTCCGTATGCGTGGCAAGGGCGTGAAACCGGTGCGCGGCGGCCCGGTCGGTGACCTGATCTGCAGGGTCAGCGTGGAGACGCCGGTGCGGCTAACGCGTCGGCAGAAGGAACTGCTGCAGGAGTTCGCCGGCGAGATGGACCAGGGCGGCAGTCAGCACAATCCCCAGGCGCATTCCTGGCTGGATGGGGTGAAGAAGTTCTTCGACAGTTTAGGCGGTTAGCAGCGAGCGGTTTTTCCGCACGCTGCATCCCAGAGAGTACAATTGCCATACGTATGTCAGATTTCCGCCTGACGGCGGGTTACTTTATCTTTGCTTCGCCAAAGAAAAGTACCGCAAAAGAAAGGCGAACCCGAAGGCTTGCCCGGCCATTACATCTTCGATCTCTGTCCGGGTCCCCTGCGCTTCTCGGCATTCCAGGCGCTAGTACGAACTCGCAGGGCACTTGCTGCGCCATATTGGCTAGCAAGTGCAGCTCGACAAGGCGCTCGCTGGATCCCGAAATACCTGCGATGCTCGGCGGCGCCTGACGGGTATTGAATGTGCCACACCCATACCCCGTTGGCCGCGCCGAGCACCACAGGCAAGCCGGGAATCAGATGCGACCCGTTCGAGCCGAGCGGAATTTGCTAACCGCAGGTGCCGCAACTCCGAGTTCGGCGTGCCCCCGAAATGGCGAGAAACGCAGGGAACCCGGAAAGTCAGCGAGGATGACTTTCCGGCGTCAAGCCTTCGCGGTCCGCCCTTCTCTTTGGGTACTTTTCTTTGGCGGTAGCAAAGAAAAGTACCTCGCCCGTCAGGGCGAAACCTGTTGATACGCTATGCGGTAAATATCCATTCCGAGTCAGTGCCATTGACATCAACCGCTTAAACTCTCACCCTTTGCGAAACTCTGCACGGGCACATCACCACCATGACACGAATCGCAATCACCGGCGCCGCCGGCCGCATGGGCCGCTGCCTGATCCAGGCCTGCCACGAGACTGTGGGCGTCGAGCTTGCCGCGGCGCTGGAACGTCCGGACTGCCCGCTGCTCGGCAGCGATGCCGGCGAGCTGGCCGGCACGGGTCGTACCGGCGTGACGCTGGAGGCTGACATCTGCGCCGTGCTGGACAGCTTCGATGTGCTGATCGATTTCACCCGTCCCGTGTCGACGCTGGCCACGCTGGATGCGTGCAGGACGGCCGGCCGGCGCATGGTCATCGGGACCACCGGCTTCGATGCAGACGGCAAGGCGCGGATCGCCGCCGCGGCGAATCATATCCCGATCGTGTTCGCCCCGAACATGAGCATCGGTGTCAATCTGTGCCTGAAGCTGCTCGACATGGCGGCACGCGTGCTGGGTGACGAGGTCGATATCGAGGTCATCGAGGCGCATCACCGCCACAAGGTCGATGCGCCGTCCGGAACCGCGCTGCACATGGGCGAGGTGATTGCCGCTGCGCTGGGCCGTGACCTGCAGGAATGTGCCGTGTACGGGCGCGAGGGAAACACCGGAGAACGCGCGCGCAGGACCATCGGCTTCGAGAGCATTCGCGCCGGCGATATCGTTGGCGATCACACCGTCATGTTTGCTGGCAGTGGCGAGATCGTCGAGATCACCCACAAGGCCTCCAGCCGCATGACCTTCGCCAACGGTGCGGTGCGTGCCGCCGGCTGGCTGCAGCTGCAGAACTGCGGCCTGTTCGACATGCAGGATGTCCTTGGCCTGCGCTGAACCGGGTACCGGACCCGGGACGCGGTCTGCAGCGGTATTCCCGCCGTATCCCAGGTCGTGTGTATGCCATGACGGCGCCGGTCAGGATTCCGGCTGCAGCATAGACAGCCGCCGATTCGATCCAGTACAATTCGCGGCAGCAAATCCGGCGGGATAATCCAGCACACCAAAACGGGAAAGTTCCTCTGGGACTCTCCCGTTTTCTACATGCGTAGCGGAGGTTTACTTGAGGAAAGCGGCCCTGTTGGCGCTTGCAGACGGAAGTATTTTCCGTGGTGTTGCTATTGGAATCGATGGGCAGGTGACCGGCGAAGTGGTGTTCAACACCGCGATGACCGGCTACCAGGAAATCCTGACCGACCCCTCCTATGCACGCCAGATCGTCACGCTAACCTGCCCGCATATCGGCAATGTCGGTACCAATGCCGAGGATGAAGAGGCCGCGAATCATACATTGCGCCGGACTGGTGATCCGGGACCTGCCGTGCTGGCCAGCAACTGGCGCAGCGAATCCCGGTTCGAGGACT
Source organism: uncultured Gammaproteobacteria bacterium (assembly GCA_963803275.1). GTDB lineage: Bacteria > Pseudomonadota > Gammaproteobacteria > UBA9214 > UBA9214 > UBA9214. The sequence continues at coordinate 302,444 of CAWDLS010000003.1, forward strand.
ATCTGCTCGAGCGCGGCGTTGTCGGTATCGCCGGTATCGATACCCGGCGGCTGACGCGCATTCTGCGCGAGAAGGGCGCCCAGAACGGTTGCATTATGGCTGGTGGGAATCTTGATGCAGACGCGGCAGTCACTGCGGCGCGTGCGTTTCCCGGTCTCGTGGGTATGGATCTCGCAAAGGAGGTGACTACCGCGGAGCGCTACGAATGGCGCCAGGGTACCTGGTCGTTGGCCAGCGGCCTGCCGGCGGAGCGTCCGGTCGAAGACCTGGAATGGCACGTGGTGGCCTACGACTATGGCATCAAGCGCAATATCCTGCGCATGCTGGTCGAGCGCGGCTGCCGGGTCACCGTGGTGCCGGCCCGGACCGCGGCCAGTGAGGTGCTGGGCTATGCAACCCGATGGTATCTTCCTGTCGAACGGTCCGGGCGACCCGGAGCCCTGTGACTACGCCATCAGCGCCATCCGCGAGCTGCTCGACAGCGGTATCCCGGTATTCGGCATCTGCCTCGGCCATCAGCTGTTGTCGCTGGCCAGCGGTGCGCGGACCGTCAAGATGAAATTCGGTCATCACGGCGCCAATCACCCGGTGCAGGACCTGGACAGCCGGACGGGTAATGATCACCAGCCAGAACCATGGTTTCGCGGTGGACGAGACCACGCCTGCCGGACAAGCTCGTGGCGACGCATCGCTCGCTGTTCGATGGCTCGCTGCAGGGTGTGGAGCGAACCGACTGCCTGGCGTTCAGCTTCCAGGGCCATCCGGAGGCAAGTCCCGGCCCGCACGATGTGGCGTCACTGTTCGACCGTTTCATCGAAATGATGGAATCGCGGCAGTAGCCGTGCCCGTCTTTTGAAAACAATGTCACGCGCAAAGACGCAAAGGTGCCAGGGGGAAAACGCGGTTATTTGTATGCCAAATCAAACGATGCCCGGAAATACGATTTTTGCAGTTCGGTCTGATGCTGGCTGCCGTTTTGCATTTGGTTTTCCTTGCACCTTTGCGTTTTTGCGCGAGCCCGGTTTTTATTGTTAGACGGTCATGCCGAAACGTACCGACATCAACAGTATCCTGATCATCGGCGCGGGCCCGATCGTGATCGGGCAGGCGTGCGAGTTCGACTACTCGGGCGCCCAGGCCTGCAAGGCGCTGCGCGAGGAGGGTTACCGCGTGGTGCTGGTAAACTCCAATCCGGCCACTATCATGACCGATCCCGGCATGGCCGATGCGATCTACATCGAGCCGGTACAGTGGCAGACCGTTGCGCGCATCATCGAGAAGGAACGTCCGGACGCGCTGCTGCCGACCATGGGCGGTCAGACCGCGCTGAACTGCGCGCTTGATCTGGTGCGTGAAGGGGTGCTTGCGCAACACGGTGTCGAACTGATCGGTGCGAGCCGCGAGGCTATCGACATGGCCGAGGACCGCGGACTGTTCCGCGAAGCCATGGCCGAGATCGGCCTGTCGACACCCAAGGCCTATGTCGCGCACAGCATGGAGGAGGCACAGCAGATGCACGCCTTGCTGGGCTTTCCGATCATCATCCGGCCCTCGTTTACCATGGGCGGAAGCGGCGGAGGAATCGCCTATAACAAGGAGGAATTCGTCACGATCTGCGAACACGGTCTCGACCTGTCGCCGACCAACGAGGTGCTGCTGGAGGAATCCATCCTCGGCTGGAAAGAGTTCGAGATGGAGGTCGTACGTGACCGCAAGGACAACTGCATCATCATCTGCTCGATCGAGAACCTCGATCCGATGGGGGTGCATACCGGGGATTCCATCACCATCGCGCCCGCGCAGACGCTGACCGACAAGGAATACCAGTTGATGCGCAACGCCTCCATCGCGGTATTGCGCAAGATCGGCGTGGAGACTGGCGGGTCCAATGTCCAGTTCGCGGTCAATCCGACCGACGGCGCCATGGTGGTGATCGAGATGAATCCGCGCGTATCGCGCTCGTCCGCGCTGGCCTCAAAGGCCACCGGCTTCCCGATCGCCAAGGTCGCGGCCAAGCTGGCGGTCGGGTTACACGCTCGACGAGCTCAGTAACGAGATCACCGGCGGTGCAACACCGGCTTCCTTCGAGCCGACCATCGATTATGTAGTGACCAAGGTGCCGCGTTTTACCTTCGAGAAATTTCCCCAGGCCGAGCCGGTACTGGGTACCCAGATGAAATCGGTGGGCGAGGTGATGGCCATCGGCCGTACCTTTCAGGAGTCCCTGCAAAAGGCATTGCGCGGGCTGGAGACCGGCAGGGACGGGCTGGACGAGATGTTCGACCTGTCCACGCCCGAAGCGCGCGAGGCGCTGCGCAAGGAACTCGCGGATCGCGCGGCCGGAACGCACTCTGGAACGTGGCGGACGGTTTTCGCGCCGGCATGTCGCTGGAGGAACTCAACGCGCTGACCGCCATCGACCCCTGGTTTCTCATGCAGATCAGAGACCTGGTTGCCACGGAAAACGGCCTGCACGGCAAGCAGCTGACCGATCTCGACAGTGCCGGCCTGCGTGCACTGAAGCGCAAGGGGTTTTCGGACCGGCGCCTGGCAAAACTGCTGGGTTGCAGTGAAGGCGCAGTGCGCAGTCAACGGCATGCCCTCAAAGTGCGGCCGGTATACAAACGGGTGGACACCTGTGCAGCGGAATTCTCGACCTCCACGGCCTACATGTACTCGACCTACGAGGAAGAGTGCGAGGCAGCGCCGTCCGCGCGCAACAAGATCATCGTGCTCGGTGGCGGCCCGAACCGGATCGGCCAGGGCATCGAGTTCGACTATTGCTGCGTACACGCGGCGCTCGCCTGTCGCGAGGACGGCTTCGAAACCATCATGGTGAACTGCAATCCGGAAACGGTCTCCACCGACTACGATACCTCGGACCGCCTGTACTTCGAGCCGGTCACGCTGGAGGATGTCCTGGAGATCATTCACCTCGAACAGCCCCGGGGCGTGATCGTGCAGTACGGTGGCCAGACGCCGCTCAAACTGGCGCATGGCCTGGAATCCAACGGGGCGCCGATCATCGGTACCTCGGCGGATGCCATCGACCATGCAGAGGACCGCGAGCGTTTCCAGCAGATGGTGATAAAACTCGGCTTGCTGCAGCCGCCCAACCGCATCGCCTCCACCACTGAACAGGCCATGGCGCTTGCCGACGAGGTCGGTTATCCCGCTGGTGGTGCGGCCTTCCTATGTGCTGGGCGGGCGCGCGATGGAGATCGTCTATTCCGCTGAAGACCTGGCGCGCTACATGCGCGAAGCTGTGCAGGTATCAAACGACTCGCCGGTATTACTTGACCACTTCCTTGATGACGCGGTGGAGGTGGACGTCGACGCCATCTGCGACGGCAAGGATGTACTGATCGGCGGGATCATGGAGCACATCGAACAGGCCGGCGTGCATTCGGGTGACTCGGCATGCTCGTTGCCGCCGTATACCCTGAGTGAGTCCGTGCAGCGACGCCTGTGTGACCAGGTCAGCCTCATGGCCATGGAGTTGAAGGTGTGCGGCCTGATGAACACCCAGTTCGCCATCAAGGGCGAGGATATCTACCTCATCGAGGTCAATCCGCGCGCCTCGCGTACCGTGCCGTTCGTATCCAAGGCGACCGCCTTGCCGCTGGCCAGGATTGCGGCCCGTGTCATGACCGGCAGGAGCCTCGCGGAGCAGGGCGTGACCGGCATGGTACGGCCCGGCTATTTCTCCGTGAAGGAGGCGGTGTTCCCGTTCATCAAGTTCCAGGGCGTGGACCCGCTGCTGGGACCGGAAATGAAATCGACCGGTGAGGTGATGGGGATCGGGCGCACCTTCGGTGAAGCCTTTGCCAAGGCGCAGATGGGCGCCGGCAATGCCGTGCCGGCAGGCGGCACGGCATTTCTGAGCGTGCGCAAGGATGATCGCGACGCCGTGGTGCAGCTGGCGCGTGACCTGGTCAGCCAGGGCTTCCGGCTGGTGGCCACGCGCGGTACCGCGGCTGCCATCAGGGCGGAAGATATCGAGTGCGACGTGGTTAACAAGGTGATGGAAGGCCGCCCGCATATCGTGGACATGATCAAGAACGGCCAGATCGACCTGATCCTGAACACCACCGAGGGCAAGCAGGCAATTGCAGATTCCTATACAATTCGCAGGAGCGCCCTGCAGCACAAGGTATCCTACAGTACGACCCTGGCAGGCGCGCGTGCCACCTGCATGGCACTCGACTACCTGAATACAGGCAGCGTCAACAGCCTGCAGTCACTGCATCAGGAGATAACGCGATGACGTCGAAAGTACCAATTACCGCGCGCGGTGCCGAGAAACTACGCGAGGAACTGGTACGTCTCAAGACTGTCGATCGTCCGCGGATAATCGCGGCGATCGCCGAGGCGCGTGCACATGGTGACCTGAAGGAAAACGCGGAATACCACGCCGCTCGCGAGCAACAGAGTTTTGTCGAAGGGCGCGTCAAGGAAATAGAAAGCAAGCTGAGTCATGCACACATCGTCGATGTCAGCACGCTGGATGCCAGCGGCAAGGTGGTGTTCGGCTGTACCGTCGAGCTGTTCGACGAGGACAGCGAGGAGACCGTGGTGTACCAGATCGTCGGTGAGGACGAGGCGGACATCAAGGTCGGTATGATCTCGATCAATTCGCCGATTGCCCGCGGCCTGATCACCAAACGGGAAGGTGACGCGGTAACCGTCATCGTACCGGGCGGTGAACGCAATTTCGAGATCGTCGAAGTCCGTTACGTGTAGGAACTGGCCCGGTCATTGGCATTTACACCGCAACAACTGCTTGCCGCGCTCGAACGCATCCTGCTGACCCTGTGGGTCGGCAGCTTGTGGGTGAGCGGCTTCATGGTTGCGCCCCTGCTGTTTGCCAGCCTGGATGACCGGGCGCTGGCGGGCAGCATCGCCGGTGAACTGTTCACCCTGACCGCCTGGCTCGGGCTGGGTTGCGGCGGCGCGTTGCTGGTGCTTGGTCGCCTGGGTGCCGGCGGGTCCGGCTGGCGTCTCCGGGTGCTGGTATTCATGCTGGTACTGATTGCCTCGGGCCAGTTCCTGCTCGCCCCGATGATTGCTGACCTGCGCGCCGCGGGTCTGTCCGGATCGCCGCGCTTCGGCCTGTTGCACGGCATCGCCAGCCTGCTGTTTCTGGTGACCGCGGTGCTGGGAATGGGCCTGGTGGCCGCCGGGCCGGGACGCGGGGGTCAGTCTTCCAGCGGGCGGTAAATCAATGCGATATGGCCGACCGCCTGCACCAGGTCCGCCCCGCAGGTCCTGCAAAGCTGGTCGATCATGTCCCTGCGTGTTTCACGTGCAACGCCGGTGATTTTTATTTTCATCAACTCATGATGTTCCAGTGACAGCTCGATTTCCCTCAGCACGGCCTTGCTGAGGCCGGCATTGCCGATACTCACGACCGGCTTCAGGGCGTGGCCACGGCCGCGCAATTCACGCTTGAGTTTCTCGGTCAGGGCCATGATTAATCCAGTATGTGTTACGTTAGGGCAAGCTGGTTGCAAGGTTGTCAGCGTATTCACACTCCGGCCGGGAGCTTTGGCGCGGCATGTAAATCAGGCAGCAGGTCAATGGTAATCGAACAGGATGATTTCAAGGTAATGAACGTGTGTGTGTTGCGGCCCTGGTTTACATGCGCTGAATTGACCGGCAGACCGCAGACAGCCCGAATCAGAAGCCGCCGGGTGTGAACGTGGGTAGAAGCAAGAGCAGTCACAACTGGCTCAGGACGCATTTCGACGATGAATATGTAAAACGTGCGCAGCGAGAGGGTTATCGCTCGCGTGCGGTTTACAAGCTGGATGAGATCCAGCGCAAGGATCGTATCCTGAAGCCGTCTTCAACCATTGTTGATCTCGGTGCGGCACCGGGTGGCTGGTCGCAATACGCGACCAGGTTGCTGGCGGGCAGGGCGCGCCTGGTTGCGCTGGACATCCTGCCCATGGAGGCGTTGCCCGGGGTCGAATTCATCCAGGGTGATTTCCGTGATGACGCTATACTGGACATACTCCGGGAGAGGCTTGGCAGGACACCGGTAAACCTTGTAATGTCGGATATGGCACCCAATATCAGCGGTATGGAAGCGGTGGACATACCACGCAGCATGTACCTGGTGGAACTGGCGATCGCCTTTGCCGATGAGGTACTGGGTGAAGGCGGCAGTCTGCTGGTCAAGGCATTTCAGGGTGAAGGCTTCGATACAGTACTCAGAGGATTGCGAGGAAAGTATGGCAAGATACTGATACGAAAGCCTAAAGCATCAAAGCCACGGAGCCGTGAAGTGTATGTGCTGGCGCAGAAACGGGTCGGCACGAATAATATGTCATAATTGTTAAAGCCATGTATTTGGCGGGCCGAGACAGGCATCTGGGGCCGCGTTGGAATAAATTTTGAGGACACCGGTTTGAACGATCTTGCAAAGAATCTCCTGCTCTGGATAGTCATCGCCATCGTGCTGATGTCGGTGTTCAACAATTTCGGCCCCCAAGACAGCTACCCAGCAGCAGGTCAACTATTCTGATTTCATCGCCGAGGTGCAGCAGGGCCAGGTGCAGCGTGTCGAGATCGAAGGGCACTCCGTCAAGGGCGTGCGCGCCGACGGCAGCCAGTTCATCACGCAGACACCCCCGGATGATCCCAAGATGGTGGATGACCTGCTCAGCAACAAGGTCGATGTCAAAGTGGTCGAACCCAACCAGCACGGCCTGCTGATGACGATCTTCATCAACTGGTTCCCGATGCTGCTGCTGATCGGCGTGTGGATTTTCTTCATGCGCCAGATGCAGGGTGGCGGCGCCGGCCGCGGTGCCATGTCGTTCGGCAAGAGCAAGGCGCGCATGCTCGGTGAGGACCAGGTCAAGATCACCTTCGCCGATGTTGCAGGTGTCGAGGAAGCCAAGGAAGAGGTCAGCGAGCTGGTGGAGTTCCTGCGCGAGCCGGGCAAATTCCAGCGTCTCGGCGGGAAGATTCCGCGCGGCATCCTGATGGTCGGTTCCCCGGGTACCGGCAAGACGCTGCTGGCCAGGGCCATCGCCGGTGAGGCCAAGGTGCCGTTCTTCACGATTTCCGGTTCCGACTTCGTCGAGATGTTCGTCGGCGTCGGCGCCTCGCGGGTACGCGACATGTTCGAGCAGGCCAAGAAACATGCGCCGTGCATCATCTTTATCGACGAGATCGATGCGGTCGGTCGTCATCGCGGTGCCGGCCTGGGCGGCGGTCATGACGAGCGCGAGCAGACACTCAACCAGTTGCTGGTGGAAATGGACGGCTTCGAGGGCAACGAGGGCGTGATCGTCATTGCCGCGACCAACCGTCCGGACGTACTCGATCCGGCGCTGCTGCGCCCGGGACGCTTTGACCGCCAGGTGGTGGTGCCGTTGCCGGACGTGCGCGGCCGCGAACAGATACTCAAGGTACACATGCGCAAGGTGCCCATCGCCGACGATGTCAAGGCGAACGTCATTGCACGGGCAACGCCGGGTTTTTCCGGCGCCGATCTCGCCAACCTGGTCAACGAGGCCGCCCTGTTTGCCGCGCGCGGCAACAAGCGCCTGGTTGACATGGAGGATCTGGAGAAGGCCAAGGACAAGATCATGATGGGCGCCGAGCGGCGCTCCATGGTGATGAGCCAGGACGAAGAAACGCCTGACCGCCTATCACGAGGCGGGGCATGCGATTGTCGGGCGCTCGATGCCGGCGCATGACCCGGTCTACAAGGTCACCATCATCCCGCGCGGCCGCGCCCTGGGTGTCACCATGTTCCTGCCGGAAGCGGACCGTTACAGCCACAGCAAGGAGCTCCTGGAAAGCCAGATCTGCAGCCTGTTCGGCGGCCGCATTGCCGAGGAACTGGTCTTCGGGCCTGACAAGGTGACCACCGGCGCCTCCAACGACATCATGCGCAGTACCGAACTGGCGCGCAACATGGTCACCAAGTGGGGTCTGTCTGATAAGCTGGGCCCGCTGACCTACGCCGATGAACAGGAAGAGGTGTTCCTGGGGCATTCCGTAGCACAGCACAAACCGGTTTCCGATGAGACCGCGCATGATATCGACAGCGAGATACGAGCGATCATCGACCGTGCCTATGCACGGGCAGAGAAGATACTCAAGGAGAATATCGACAAGCTGCATATCATGGCGGAGGCGCTGATGAAATACGAAACCATCGACAGCGACCAGATCGATGACATCATGACCGGCAAACATCCGCGACCGCCGCGGGACTGGAACGACGTCGAGCCGCGTGCCCCGACGTCCGGCGGGACGGCCAGCACCGACAAGAAGTCGGACGGCAAGATTGGCGGGCCGGCCGGACAGCACTGAACCGGGTACGCGACAGGCGCAGCGATCCATGTCATAAGCCTGTGCTGTGGAATGGTGCTCTACCGTCCATGCGTACGCCATATCCCTGCCGGTTTCCAGCCCGTCTTGCGGGTGCCTGATCACATCCCTCCGACCGTGAGCCGTGTAACAGAATCATGATGCTCGACTGTGCCGGCAAATCACTCGATCTGTCGTTCCCAGCGTTATGGGCATACTCAACGTCACCCCCGATTCCTTCTCGGACGGGGGTGAGTTTCTTTGCGCCCGAGCGGGCTGTGGAGCATGCGCTGCAGATGGTCGAGGCAGGTGCCGCGATCGTCGACGTCGGTGGCGAGTCCACCCGCCCCGGTGCGGAGCCGGTCCCTGAAGATGTCGAAATGCGGCGCGTCATTCCGGTCATCGAGGCCCTGCACGGGGTGCTGTCAGTGCCCGTCTCGATCGATACCCGCAAGCCGGCAGTGATGCGGCGGCGGTGCGGCGGGCGCCGGCCTGATCAACGATGTCAGCGCCCTGCAGGCGCCGGGTGCGCCTGGCAACCGCTGCCGCACTCGGGGTGCCGGTCTGCCTCGTGCACATGCAGGGTGCGCCGCAGACCATGCAGGCGCGCCGCGAATATCGCGGACGTGGTTGGGGAGGTTGCCGGTTTTCTGGTTGAGTCGCGCGCGAGGCAAGCCAGGCGGCCGGGATGGCGCGGGAGCGTATCCTGCTCGACCCGGGTTTCGGTTTTGGCAAGACGACACGAGCACAATCTGCTGTTGCTGCGACAGCTGGACCCCTGGTCGGCCAGGGGTTACCGGTGCTGGTCGGGTTGTCGCGCAAATCACTGATCGGTAATGTCCTGGGTTTGCCGGTCGATAGTCGCTTGTACCCGGGGATGGCGCTGGCTGTGCTGGCGGTCTGGCAGGGTGCCGCTATCGTCGGAGCCATGATGTCGCCGCAACACGTCAGTCATCGGGATGTGCCAGGCGGTGCGGGATGCCGGCCGGGATCCGGGGATATAATAACCTTGACTGGTGGAGACGACTGAACATGGCGAAAAAAATATTTCGGAACCGATGGCATACGCGGGCAGGTGGGGAACACCCGGTCACGGCCGAGTTCATGCTCAAGCTCGGCTGGGCGGCTGGTCGCGTGCTCGGCTCCGCGGGAGGCGCCAGTGTCATCATCGGCAAGGAACCCGCATCTCCGGCTACTGTTCGAACTGCCCTGGAGGCGGGGCGTCCGCGGCCGGTGTCGACATCGGGCTGCTGGGACCCATGCCTACCCCGGCCATCGCCTATCTGACACGCACCCTGCACGCCTGCGCCGGCATCGTCATCAGCGCATCTCACAACGGCTATGCAGACAATGGCATCAAGTTCTTTTCAGCCGATGGCACCAAGCTGGCGGACGAGTTCGAGCTGGCCATCGAGGCGGAACTGGACATGCCGCTGACGACGGTCAGCTCTGACAAGCTGGGCAAGGCGGTGCGCATCGCAGGATGCCGCGGGCCGTTACATCGAGTTCTGCAAGAGCACCATCCCGTTGAGTATGGGCATGCAGGGTTTGCGAATGGTGGTGGATTGTGCGCACGGCTGCAACCTACAGGTCGCACCGAGCGTGTTCAGGGAGCTGGGGGCGGATGTGATCGCACTCTGCGTCGCGCCGGATGGCCTGAATATCAACCGGGACTGCGGCTCCACCAGGCCGGAATTGCTGCAGAAGATGGTGCTGGAACACGGTGCAGATATCGGCATAGCGCTCGATGGCGACGGTGACCGGGTCATCATGATCGATCAGCAAGGGTGAACTGGTGGATGGTGACGAACTGTTGTTTATCATCGCGGTTTCGCGCCAGCGCGAAGGTACCCTGCACGGCGGCATCGTCGGTACCCAGATGAGCAACCTGGGCCTGGAGCATGCCCTGCAGTCGCGCAATATCCCGTTCCTGCGCGCCCAGGGTCGGTGACCGTTACGTGCTGGAACTGCATGCAGCAGACCGGAGGACGATCGGCGGCGAGTCCTCTGGTCACATCATCTGTCTTGACCGTACCAGCACGGGCGACGGCATCGTTTCCGCACTCCAGGTACTGGCTGCCATGAAACGCGCAGGACGGTTCGCTGCATGAACTGAAATCCGACATGCGAAGTACCCCATGCACATGATCAATGTGCCGGTCGACCGAGAAGGTCGACCTGGACGACGCACCCGCTTCAGGAGGCCGTCAGTTCCGCGGAGAGGCGCCTTGCCGGACGCGGCAGGGTACTGCTGCGCCCCTCCGGGTACCGAGCCGGTCGTGCGTGTGATGGTGGAGGGCGAAGATGCAAGCCAGGTGATTCGCGAAGCTGATCAGCTCGCCTTGATCGTCGCTGCCGCGATGTGACCGTCCGCCCGCAGAGTGGGGACCGTCCGCTGTACACGGGCCGGCCGCCTTCGCAATACCCGGTTCCAGCCCTCCGGCTCGCGCCTGTCACGTGTCCCGGTCAGTCTACTCACCTTGCCGCCGCCGGCTGCCTGATGACGGAAGGTACTCATGCCGGCATTGTGCCGCCGGCGTCCGAACGCATGTGTGCGGCCAGGGCGCGATACTGTTCCGCGCGGGTACTGTTGCCCAGGCCTTCATACAGTACCGAGAGGTTGTGCGCTGCCAGGTGGCTGCCGCGTCCGTGTACCGAGCCTTCCAGGTCAGGGCGTTCACCGATCTCGATGCTGCGCAGCCAGCACGACTCGGCCATGGGCAGCAGTTCCTGTACCGCCCGTTCGGGGTTTTCCATCGCCCAGTCCAGCAACAGGTCACCCAGGGAAAAGAAGAAATCAGGTGACGCCTGCCAGTTGGGCAGCTCGGACTCGGCGAGCTGGAAGGCGCGTTCAAATTGCCGCGACTGCTTGAGGGAGTAGAGCATGCGCAGTACCAGGTCATGGCGGTAGCCATCTGCCGGGCGTGCGAGATCGAGCGCCTGGCCGAAACAGCGGACAGCCTGTGAATATTCCTGGTAGACCGCGTGGTCCTTGCCCAGCTGATACAGCAGGTACGCATCCATGGGTGCGTCCTCGAGCGCGCGCAGCAGCAGCCCGCGGTTGCGCCCCCGCTTGCGGGCCAGCTCCGCCTGCCGGTAGCCGGCGTGCGAAACCTGCAGTGGTACACGTACACGGGGCAGGTTCGAGACCGGTTGTTCGTGTATGCGTCCAGTAAAACGGATACCGGCGGGCAGCAGGCGGGGCAACCACGAGGTGGCGGACTCGACGCTGCCGTGCAGGTCGAACTCGCTGGTGACCGGTACCAGCCCTATAAAACGGTCGGCGCCCAGGGTGTGTTCGGCAAGGTTTTCTGCACCACCGGCAAGCCACTCGTCGGCATCCAGGATCAGGTTCCAGCTTGCCCTCGACAGGTCAAGCGCCGCATTTCTGGCCGCGGCAAAGTCATCAATCCAGTCGAAGTGGTGTACCTCGGCACCTGCAGCCTGCGCCAGTGTGACGGTAGCATCTGCCGACCCGGTATCCAGTACCAGCATCGCATCGGCGAACGGCGCCGCGCTCTCCAGGCAGCGCGTAATGCCGGCTGCCTCGTTGCGCGCGATCACCACCAGTGCAAGTCGACAGTCGTTAATCCTGACTCTCCAGTCTGCTTGCTGCAGTACAACTACCCGGGCGGTTGCCCGTTAGACGGCGGCAGAATGACACCCTGTCCGGCCCAGATCATGGACCAGCTGTGCGTCGCATTCAACCGGGTTTGTCCCCCGGGTTCCCGCAGACCTTGCCCGCGGGGGGCGATCCGTGCGGTTGCGGGTAAAATTGATTTTTCCGTGCCGGCTGGCTAAGCTACCCGGCTCTTCAATAAAGGAAATCGTTATGCGTCAGCCATTGGTCGCCGGAAACTGGAAAATGAATGGCTCCCTGGCCAGCGTCAGGGCGCTGGTGGATGGGATCAAGGCCGGCATCGGTGAAATCACGACAGCCGAAATGACCGTGTGTCCGCCCTACGTCTATATTCCCCGGGTAGCGGAGCTGCTCGCCGGCAGTGCCATCAGCGTGGGTGCGCAGGACGTGAGCGACCAGGAAGCCGGCGCCTACACAGGGGAAGTGGCGGCGAACATGCTCACCGATATCGGTTGCAAGTACGTGATCGTCGGGCATTCGGAGCGCCGCAACATCTATGGTGAAAGCGACGGGTTCACCGCCGGCAAGTTTATCGCTGCTCGCAAGGCCGGTCTGGTGCCGATCCTGTGCGTGGGCGAGCTGCTCGAGGAACGCGAGCAGGGTGTGACCGAACAGGTAATCGAACGCCAGCTCGATGCCGTCATCAAGCTGGAAGGTGCCGCAGCCCTGGGCAGCGCCGTGATCGCCTATGAACCGGTCTGGGCGATCGGTACCGGCAAGACTGCGACGCCGGACCAGGCGCAGGAGGTCCATGCCTTCATCCGTGGCAAGCTGGCTGCGCTCGACACCGCCGTCGCCGGGAAGGTGCGAATTCTCTATGGTGGCAGCATGAACCCCGGCAATGCGGCTGAACTGCTCGCCATGCCGGATATTGACGGTGGCCTGATCGGTGGTGCCGCGCTGAAACCGGCCGATTTCCTTGCCATTGGCAAGGCGGCCAACGCCTGACAGGCTATCAACAACATATCAACGGTAGGTCCATGTTTTCCATATTGCTGTTTATCCAGATACTGGTCTCGCTCGGCATCATCACGCTGGTGATGCTGCAACAGGGCAAGGGTGCCGACATGGGGGCTGGCTTTGGCGCCGGTGCCTCCGGTACAGTGTTCGGGGCGCGTGGTTCGGGGTCATTCCTTACCCGTACCACGGCCATCCTGGCAGCGGTCTTTTTTGTCAATTGCATACTGATCGCCTCGCCGCTGGTGCGCCACAGCGGCCAGCCCAGCGCAGGGATTGCTGACCGGATCGAGCAGCAGACACAACAACAACCGGAAACAGCGGAAACGAACGTGATCGCCGACAAGCTCAAGCAGGTGCAGCCCGGTGCAACCGATCTGCCTGCCGTGGTCAGCGAGCCGTTGAAGGGCGAGGCTGGCAAGCCTGGTGCACCCGCGTCGGAGCAGGGCGGCACAGCGGCAGACGATTTACCTCAATAATCCTGCTACTGTTTCTCAGCAGACTCACGCCGATGTGGTGGAATTGGTAGACACGCTATCTTGAGGGGGTAGTGGCGCAAGCCGTGCCGGTTCGAGTCCGGCCATCGGTACCAAATCAACAGCTGGTCGCTGCCGCGCCCTGCGAGCGTCGCAGGGCGGTCATCCCATGCTGATCCCCTATACCCTGATAACTCGTATAAATTATTGAAATATAATAATAAAATAGGCATATCCCAACTTGACAGTAGTAGTATGCTGGCCTAGACTGCACAATCTTTTTGAGCCGCATTCCGACACGACACTGCCGGGGGGGTACGGACAGTGCCGGTCCGGCCACACGAGAGGCGAACGATGCTGGAAAATTACCTCCCGATCCTGATCTTCATCGCCATCGGCATTGCCGTGGGTGTCGGACCGATCGCGCTGGGCTTCCTGCTGGCGCCGCACAGGCCCGACAGCGAGAAAAATTCACCGTTCGAATGCGGCTTCGAGGCCTTCGAGGATACGCGCATGCAGTTTGACGTGCGCTACTACCTGGTAGCCATCCTGTTCATCCTGTTCGATCTCGAGATCGCCTTCATGTTTCCCTGGGCGGTGGTCCTGGATTCGATCGGCGTGTTCGGTTTCCTTGCCATGCTGGTATTCCTGGCGATCCTGGTGGTCGGCTTTATCTACGAGTGGAAGAAAGGGGCGCTGGAATGGGAGTAGCGGCGCAAGCAGTAAGCAGGGGCCCCACGGCGTGGGGATGCGCACGTCCGCGCGCGCCGCATGAGTGCCGAATCCCGGTGCTTTCCGGCAGTCGTTTGATAACTGAGGTGCCGGCGCAAGCAGTAAGCAGGGGCCCCACGGCGTGGGGATGCGCACGTCCGCGCGCGCCGCATGAGTGCCGAATCCCGGTGCTTTCCGGCAGTCGTTTGATAACTGAGGTGCCGGCGCAAGCAGTAAGCAGGGGCCCCACGGCGTGGGGATGCGCACGTCCGCGCGCGCCGCAGGGGCGCCGAATCCCGGTGCTCTCCGGCAGTCAGTTGATGTTTAGGGCGCCGGCGCAAGCAATCCACCTGTTATCGTGAAGGGGTATCTGCAGCATGAGCGTTGAAGGTCTGCTGAAAGAAGGCTTCGTCACCACGACGGCCGACAGCCTGATCAACTGGGCGCGTACCGGATCCATGTGGCCGGTGACATTTGGCCTGGCCTGCTGTGCGGTGGAGATGATGCAGGCGGGTGCCTCACGCTATGACCTGGACCGTTTCGGCATCGTGTTTCGCGGCAGCCCGCGTCAGTCCGACGTGATGATCGTGGCCGGTACGCTGTGCAACAAGATGGCGCCGGCGCTGCGCAAGGTCTATGACCAGATGGCCGAGCCGCGCTGGGTGATCTCCATGGGCTCCTGCGCCAATGGCGGCGGTTACTACCACTATTCCTATTCCGTGGTGCGCGGCTGCGACCGCATCGTGCCGGTCGACATCTATGTGCCGGGCTGTCCGCCCACGGCCGAGGCGCTGCTGTTCGGTATCCTGCAGCTGCAAAACAAGATCAAACGTACCAACACCATCGCCCGCTAGGAGCCCGAAGGATGAATTGCAGTGTCTGATTTCTCCCGACAGCTCGCAGAGCAGATACACGACCGCTTCGGGGGCCAGCTGGCCGCCGTGATCGACGCTGTCGGTGAAGTGACCGTCGAGGTCGCCTGCGATCAGCTGCTCGGGGTCGCCACGGCATTGCGCGATGAGCCGGCCTTCGGCTTCGAGATGCTTATCGACCTGTGTGGTGTGGATTACCTCAATTACGGGCGTGACGAATGGGCCACCGAAGAGACCACCGGCTCCGGTTTCAGTCGCGGCGTCGAGGCGCTGACCGCGGGTCGCCTCCGGGCAGTTACCGATGACCTGGTGGTGGAGAAGCCGGCCGGGGCGCGCCGCTTCGCCGCCGTATACCAGCTGCTGTCCATCAGCAACAACCGGCGCCTGCGTCTCAGGGTGTTTGCCTCGAATGACGACCTGCCGGTGGTGCCCTCCGTGATCGGTATCTGGCACAGTGCCAACTGGTATGAGCGCGAGGCCTTCGACCTGTACGGCATCCTGTTTGAGGGCCACCCTGACCTGCGCCGGTTACTGACGGACTATGGCTTCATCGGTCACCCGTTCCGTAAGGACTTTCCGCTTACCGGCAATGTCGAGGTCATCTACGATGCCGAGAAGAAGCGCGTTGTCTACCAGCCGGTGAGTATCGAGCCACGCGTGCTGGTACCAAAGGTGATCCGCGCCGAAGCACTCGAGGCGGTCGATCTTATGCAGACCGCCGATGACGCGGACTCGGCAGCCGGGGCGACGGAGTAGCGCATGCCGGAAATTCGCAACTTCACCCTGAATTTCGGTCCACAGCACCCGGCCGCGCACGGTGTATTGCGACTGGTGCTGGAGATGGACGGCGAGGTGATCGAACGCGCCGACCCGCACATTGGCCTTTTGCATCGTGGTACCGAAAAGCTGGCCGAGAGCAAACCGTTCAACCAGAGTATCGGCTACATGGACCGGCTCGATTACGTGTCCATGATGTGCAACGAGCATGGCTACGTACTGGCGATGGAGAAACTGCTGGGTATCGAGCCGCCGCTGCGCGCGCAGTATATCCGCGTCTTGTTCGACGAGATCACCCGCCTGCTTAATCACCTGCTGTGGCTGGGTGCGCATGGCCTGGATATCGGGGCGATGACGGTGTTTCTCTATGCCTTCCGCGAGCGCGAGGACCTGATGGACTGCTACGAGGCGGTGTCCGGCACGCGCATGCACGCGACCTACTACCGCCCGGGCGGCGTCTATCGTGACCTGCCGGACGTGATGCCGCAATACCAGCCGTCAAAATGGCACAGCCGGAAGGATGTGGACAAGAAGAACGCCGACCGCCAGGGTTCGCTGCTGGATTTCATCGAGGCCTTCACCGTGCGCTTTCCGGGCTGCGTGGATGAATACGAGACCCTGCTCACCGACAATCGCATCTGGAAACAGCGTACCGTCGGCATCGGCGTGGTCAGCCCCGAACGCGCCATGCAGCTGGGGTTCAGCGGTCCGATGCTGCGCGGTTCCGGTATCGAGTGGGACCTGCGCAAGAAACAGCCCTACGAGGTCTATGACCGCCTGCGGTTCGATATACCGGTCGGCAGTACCGGCGACTGTTACGACCGCTACCTGGTGCGCATCGAGGAGATGCGCCAGTCCAACCGCATCATCGGGCAATGCATCGACTGGCTGCGCAGGCACCCCGGCCCGGTCATGCTGGACGATGCCAAGCTGGCACCGCCGCGGCGCGAGGAAATGAAGGCCGACATGGAGGCCCTCATTTACCACTTCAAACTGTTCACCGAGGGCTTTTGCGTGCCGGCGGGCGAGGTCTACGCCGCGGTTGAGCATCCCAAGGGCGAGTTCGGTGTCTATCTGGTTTCCGACGGCGCCAACAAGCCGTACCGGCTGAAGGTGCGCGCACCGGGTTTCGCGCACCTCTCGGCGATCGATGAAATGACGCGCGGGCACATGCTGGCCGACGTGGTCGCCGTGATCGGCACCCAGGATATCGTGTTCGGGGAGATCGACCGCTGATGACGACGGCGGCCCGCAAGTCCGACCTGCTCAGCCCCGGGACGCGCGCCCGTATCGATGCATGGCGGAAGAAATATCCGCCACAGCAGCAACAGTCGGCCGTGCTGTGTGCACTGCAGGCCACCCAGGAACAGAATGGCGGCTGGGTCACGCGTGAGCTGATGGATGCCGTGGCGGACTACCTCGACATGCCGCCGGTGCAGGTCTACGAGATCGGCACGTTCTACTCCATGCTCGAGCTGGAACCGGTCGGCCGCAACATGGTGGCGATCTGCACCAATATCTCCTGCCTGCTGTGCGGGGCGGAAACCCTCGTCGAGTACGTCGGGAAGAAGCTCGGCATCAAACCGGGTGAAACCACGCAGGACGGGCGTATCACGCTGAAGATGGAAGAGGAATGCCTGGCGGCCTGTGCCGGCGGACCGATGATGACCGTGAACGGCCATTACCACGAACGGCTGACGCCGGGAAAGATCGACGCCATCCTGGACGGACTGGAGTAGCACATGCGCGTACAGGTCTGTTTTGACACCCTGCAATTCGACCAGCCGTGGACGCTTGAGAATTATCTCAGGGTCGGCGGCTACCAGGCCTGGAAAAAGATCCTCGCGGAAAAGATACCGCCGGAACAGGTCATCGAGACGGTCAAGGCCTCCGGCCTGCGCGGCCGTGGCGGTGCGGGTTTCCCCACCGGTCTGAAGTGGAGTTTCATGCCACGCAACGCACCGGTGCAGAAGTACGTGGTGTGCAACTCGGACGAATCCGAACCCGGCACATGCAAGGACCGTGACATCCTGCGCTTCAATCCGCATGCGCTGGTCGAAGGCATGGCGATCGCCGGCTACGCCATGGGCGCGTCGGTCGGCTACAACTACTTGCGCGGCGAATTTCACCACGAACCCTTCGAGCGCTTCGAGCAGGCACTCGCGGAGGCCTACGAAGCGAATTACCTGGGTCGCGACATTCTCGGCTCCGGCGTGGACTTCGATTGCTACAGTCATCTGGGCGCCGGTGCCTACATCTGCGGCGAAGAGACCGCCCTGCTGGAATCGCTGGAGGGCAAGAAGGGCCTGCCGCGCTTCAAGCCGCCGTTCCCGGCCAACTTCGGCCTGTACGGCAAGCCGACCACCATCAACAACACGGAGACGCTGGCGTCGGTGCCGGCCATCATGCGCAACGGCGGCGAGTGGTTCATGAACCTCGGCAAGCCGAACAACGGCGGGGTGAAGATCTTTTCGGTGTCCGGCCACGTCAACAAGCCAGGCAATTTCGAGATCCCGATGGGGACGCCGTTCCGCGACCTGCTCGAGCTGGCCGGCGGGGTGCGTGACGGCCACCGGCTCAAGGCCGTGATCCCGGGCGGTTCCTCCATGCCGGTGTTGCCGGCAGCCGTCATCATGGAAACCGACATGGACTATGATTCGCTGGCCAGGGCCGGTTCCGCTCTCGGTTCCGGCGCCGTGATCGTGATGGACGATTCCACCTGCATGGTGAAGGCCGCCATGCGCATTTCGCGTTTTTACTACGCCGAATCCTGCGGGCAGTGCACCCCGTGCCGCGAAGGCACTGGCTGGATGTACCGCATCATCAAGCGTATCGAGGAAGGCCGGGGGCGCCCCGAGGACCTCGACCTGCTGCTGAGCGCGGCGGACCAGATCGCCGGCAAGACGATCTGCGCCTTCGGCGAGGCGGCCGCCTGGCCGGTGCAGGGTTTCCTGCGCCACTTCCGCAACGAGTTCGAATACCACATCAGCCACAAGTGCTGCCTGGTGGGCGCAGCGGCACCGGCCGGGGCGGCGGCGTGAGCGCGCTGCCCGAAATACCGGCAGCGGACGCCGTGAACATTGAGATCGATGGCGTGCCGTACACGGCACGCAAGGGCGCGATGATTATCGAGGTCGCAGACGCCGCCGGTATCTACATCCCGCGCTTTTGCTATCACAAGAAGCTGTCGGTCGCGGCCAACTGCCGCATGTGCATGGTCGAGGTCGGGAAGGTGCCGAAGCCGCTGCCGGCCTGCGCGACCCCGGTCAGCGAGGGCATGAAGGTGTTCACCCGCTCGGCGATCGCCACCGGCGCGCAAAAGGCGGTGATGGAATTCCTGCTTATCAACCATCCGCTGGATTGCCCGATCTGCGACCAGGGTGGCGAGTGTGAACTGCAGGACCTGGCGCTGGGCTACGGCCGTGATATTTCGCGCTTTGCCGAAAAGAAGCGGGTCGTCAGGGACAAGTATATCGGTCCGCTGATCGCCACCGACATGACGCGCTGCATCCACTGCACGCGCTGTATCCGCATGCTGCGCGAAATCGCCGGCAAGATGGAGCTGGGTGCGACCGGGCGCGGCGAGAACATGGAGATCGGCACCTATATCGAGACGTCACTGGAGTCCGAGCTCTCGGGCAACGTGATCGATGTCTGTCCGGTCGGTGCACTGACCTCGCGACCGTTCCGTTTCACGGCGCGTGCCTGGGAGCTGCAGCAGCACGCCTCCATCGCGCCGCACGATGCCGTCGGCTCGAGTATCTTCGTGCATACCCGGCGTGGCCGGGTGATGCGCGTGGTACCGCGCGAGAACGAGGACATCAACGAGGTGTGGCTGTCCGATCGCGACCGCTTCAGCTATGAAGGCCTGTACAGTGCGGACCGCCTGACTGCACCGATGCTGAAGGTCGACGGACACTGGCAGGCCGTCGACTGGGAAACCGCGCTGCAGGCCGCCGTTGACGGCGTGCGCAGCGTGATCAACGGCAGCGGTGCCGACCAGGTGGGGGTGCTGGCAGCGCCGACGGCCACGCTGGAGGAACTGGCATTGCTGCAGGCCGTTGCGCGCGGCATCGGTGTCAATAATATCGATCACCGCCTGCGCCAGACCGATTTCACCGACCAGGATCAGGCCCCGCTGTACCCGTCGCTGGGACGGTCTCTGGCCGGCCTGGAAGGCGTCGGTGCGGCGCTCGTGATCGGCTCGAATATTCGCAAGGACCTGCCGATCGCCGGCCACCGCCTGCGCAAGGCGGCACTCAAGGGCGCGCAGGTCATGTTCGTCAACCCGGTCGATTACGAATTCCTGTTTCCCGTGCATGCCAGGGTCATCGCGGCGCCGTCGCGACTGGCCGCTGCGCTGGCCGGCATCGCTGCCTGCTACCCGGAAGCCGGCCGTACCGCCACGGACAGCGTCCGGGCAGCCATCGCCGCCGCGACCCCGGACGAGGGGCAGCGCGCCATGGCCGCCGCCCTGCAGGATGCGGCGCATGCCACCGTGCTGCTGGGTGCGGTTGCCAGTGCCCACCCGCAGGCTTCGCTGCTCCGGGCGCTGGCCGGCGAGATCGCGCAGTGCAGCGGCGCCGTACTGGGCGTGTTGCCGGATGCCGCTAACAGCGCCGGCGCCTGGCTGGCCGGTGCCGTTCCGCATCGCGGACCGGCCGGCAGCCGCGTGGACGCACCGGGCCTGGATGCTCAGGCGATGCTGGCGAACCCGCGCCAGGCCTACCTGCTGTTCAATGTCGAACCGGCGCATGACTGCAACGATCCTGCGCTGGCCATGCAGGCCGTCCGGTCTGCCGGTTTCGTGGTAGCCATCAGTCCATGGGCCGACGCGGCGCTGCAGGATGTCGCCGATGTACTGTTGCCCATCGGTCCGTTTACCGAGACCTCGGGTACCTTCGTCAATGCGGAGGGACGCTGGCAGAGTTTCAAGGGTGTGGCCAGCCCGGTGGGGGACAGCCGGCCGGGCTGGAAGGTGCTGCGCGTGCTGGGCAACCAGTTCGGGCTGGACGGGTTTGAGCAGGGTAGCAGCGAGGAGATCCGCGATGCACTGCGCGGGCAGACCGGACCGGTCGCGCTGGACAACCGGCAGCCGCCCGGCCCGGTGGTCGCCGGCGTCACCGCCAACGGCGGACTGGAGCGCATCGGCGATGTGGCGATCTATTCAATCGATGCACTGGTGCGCCGTGCCGCGTCACTGCAGATGACCCCGGATGCCGGGGCGGCCGCCCTCGTGCACCTGAATTCACGCCAGGCGGAGCAGAGCGGTGTACGCGATGGCTATACCGTGACCGTGACGCAGGGCACTGCCGCCAAGGTGATGGATGTCTGCATCGATGAACGCGTCGCCGACGGCTGTGCCTGGATCCAGGCCGGTACCGTTGCCGCTGCCTCGCTCGGCGCGGCCTTCGGGCCGGTCACGATCGAGCGTGTTTGAGAACGGGGCCATGACCGAAACCACACTGCAGAAATCCTACCGGGGACACTGGATCGCCACGTTGCTGGCGCTGACCGTGACGGGCGCGGCCGTCGTCCTGCTCGGGGTGCATTACTGGCAGGACATCAAGGCCAACAATGTCGCGTATTCACTGGTCAAGATCGTCGCTGATCCTGGTGCCGCTGATGCTCGGCGTGGCCTACCTGACCTTTGCCGAGCGCAAGATCATCGGTTACATGCAGGTGCGCATCGGCCCCAACCGGGTCGGGCCGCGCGGCTGGCTGCAGCCGATTGCCGACGCCATGAAGCTGCTGTTCAAGGAAATTATCATACCGACCAACGCCAGCCGCTTCCTGTTCATCGTCGCGCCCATGTTGTCCATTGCGCCGGCGCTGGCCGCCTGGGCGGTAATGCCGTTCACCGACACGCTGGTGCTGGCCAATATCGATGCCAGCCTGTTGTACATCCTCGCGTTGACCTCGACCGGCGTGTACGGCGTGATCATCTCCGGCTGGGCATCGAACTCGAAATACGCCTTTCTCGGTTCCATGCGCTCCGCCGCGCAGATCGTGTCCTACGAAATCGCCATGGGATTTGCTCTGGTCGGCGTGCTGATCGCCGGCGGCAGCCTGAATCTCGTGGAGATCGTGCAGGCACAGCAGGGCAGTCTGCTGCACTGGTTCTGGCTGCCGCTGCTCCCGCTGTTCCTGGTCTATTTCATCTCCGGCGTTGCGGAGACCAATCGCGCGCCGTTCGACGTCTCGGAAGGGGAGTCGGAAATCGTCGCCGGCTTCCACGTCGAATATTCGGGTATGGCGTTCGCGATATTCTTCCTCGCCGAGTACGCCAACATGATCCTGATCGCGGCGCTGGCCTCGCTGATGTTCCTGGGCGGCTGGCTGTCACCGTTCGAGGGCACCTGGTTCGCGTCGTGGTTTGCGTGGGTGCCGGGCATTTTCTGGCTGTTCGGCAAGATCGCGCTGATGCTGCTGTTCTTCCTGTGGTTCCGCGCCACCTTCCCGCGCTACCGTTACGACCAGATCATGCGGCTGGGCTGGAAGGTGTTTATCCCGATCACCATCTTCTGGCTGGTGGTGGAAGGCGCGGCCGCGGTGGTCCTGGAGATCGGCACCGTGGTTCGACTGAGGGATGCTGAAGCATGGATGAATTTACCAACTTCCTGAAAAGCCTCGCCCTCTGGGAGCTGATCAAGGGTATGCGCCTGACCGGGCGGCGGCTGTTTTCGCGCAAGATCACGGTCCAGTACCCGGAGGAAAAGACGCCGCAGTCGAACCGTTTCCGCGGCCTGCATGCGCTGCGCCGCTACCCGAACGGCGAGGAACGCTGCATTGCCTGCAAGCTGTGCGAGGCGGTGTGCCCGGCACTGGCGATCACCATCGAGGCGGAGGAGCGCGCCGACGGCACGCGCCGCACCACGCGCTATGACATCGACCTGTTCAAGTGCATCTACTGCGGCTTCTGCGAGGAGTCGTGTCCCGTCGACGCCATCGTGGAGACGCGCGAGTTCGAATATGCCTTCGAAAACCGCGGCGAGAACATCATGACCAAGGAGATGCTGCTGGCCGTCGGTGACCGGTACGAGGCGCAGATCGCCGCCGACCGCAAACAGGATGCGAGGTATCGATAGGACCATGGACTTCCAGCGCATCATTTTCTTTATCTTCGCCGCGATACTGGTGTTCGCCGCCGGGCGCGTTATCACCGTGCGCAACCCGGTGTATGCGGTCATGCACCTCGTGCTGGCGTTTTTCACCTGTGCCGGCCTGTGGCTGTTGCTGGAGGCCGAGTTCCTCGCCATCACGCTGGTGCTGGTGTACGTCGGCGCGGTCATGGTGCTGTTCCTGTTCGTGGTGATGATGCTCGACATCAATACCTCCCCGCTGCGGGAAGGCTTCGTCAGGTACCTGCCGCTGGGAATGACGGTGGCTGTGCTGATCTTTACAGAGATGTTCATGGTGGTGGGCGCGAAACACTTCGGTAGCCAGATCGTGGCAATACCCGCGCGTCATCCACAGGGGTACAGCAACGTGCGCGAGCTCGGCAGCGTGCTGTACACCGACTACGTGTACCCGTTCGAGATCGCCGCGGTGATCCTGCTGGTGGCGATCATTGCCGCCATCGCGCTGACCATGCGCAAGCGGCCGGAAACGAAATACCAGAATCCGTCGCAGCAGGTCGTGGTGAAGCGTGCCGACCGTGTGCGGCTGGTCAGCATGCAGGCCGAGGAGAAGCAGTAATCCTGATTGGGTAAATGTCTCGCGCAAAGACGCAAAGAAAAGACTGAATTAATTATGAATACAAGCAGTACAGTCAAGCTCGCCAGTAACCGGCTGACAGAATCGCGCACAGCACCGGAATCTGATTGCGGAAGCCCTTGGCGCCTTTGCGTCTTTGCGCGAGCTGATTTTATCAGCAGTTTGCAAGGTGCCGTGAAATGATTGCGTTATCCGACTACCTGATACTGGCTGCGGTCCTGTTCGGGCTGAGCATCGCGGGCATCTTCCTGAACCGCAAGAACGTCATCATCCTGCTGATGGCGATCGAGCTCATGCTGCTGTCGGTGAACATGAACTTCATCGCCTTTTCATATTTTCTCGGCGACACGGCGGGGCAGATCTTCGTGTTCTTCATCCTGACCGTGGCGGCCGCCGAGGCCGCGATCGGGCTGGCGATCCTGGTCGTGCTGTTCCGCAACCGCCGGACCATCAATGTCCAGGACCTGGATACGCTGCAGGGATAATGGCATGAACGACGTCAGCAAAATGATCTATCTCGCGATACCGCTCGCCCCGTTGCTCGGGGCCATCTTCGCGGGGCTGGTCGGCCGCCAGATCGGACGCGCCGGTGCGCATACCGTCACCATCCTGGGCGTGGCGACGTCCTGCGTGCTGTCGTTCGTGGTGCTCAAGCAGTTTGCCATCGACGGCGCAGAGCCCTGGAACGGTACCATCTATACCTGGATGGTGAGCGAGGGGGTGCGCTTCGAGGTCGGGTTCCTGATCGACAGGCTGACCGCGCTGATGATGGCGGTGGTCACCTTCGTCTCGCTGATGGTGCATATCTACACCATTGGCTACATGCAGGATGACCCCGGTTACCAGCGGTTCTTCAGCTACATCGCGCTGTTCACCTTTTCCATGCTGATGCTGGTGATGTCCAACAACTTCCTGCAGCTGTTTTTCGGCTGGGAGGCGGTCGGCCTGATGTCCTACCTGCTGATCGGTTTCTGGTACACGCGCCCGAGTGCGATCTTCGCCAGCCTGAAGGCGTTCCTGGTGAACCGGGTCGGCGATTTCGGTTTCCTGCTTGGCATCGCTGCCATCTACATGACCTTCAACAGCCTGGACTATGCCACGGTATTCGGCGCCGCGCCCGCGCACCAGGACGCCACGTTTCAGGTGATCCCGGGCGTCGACTGGTCGCTGATGTCGGTGATCTGCATCCTGTTGTTTATAGGTGCCATGGGCAAGTCCGCGCAGGTGCCGTTGCACGTCTGGCTGCCGGATTCCATGGAGGGCCCGACCCCGATCTCGGCGCTGATCCACGCCGCCACCATGGTAACCGCCGGTATCTTCATGGTGGCGCGCATGTCGCCGCTGTTCGAGCTGTCCCCCACGGCACTGACTTTCGTCATGGTGATCGGCGCGATCACTGCGCTGTTCATGGGTTTCCTGGGCGTCGTGCAGAACGACATCAAGCGCGTGGTGGCCTATTCCACACTGTCACAGCTGGGTTACATGACCGTGGCACTGGGCGTCTCGGCCTATGCCGCCGGCATCTTCCACCTGATGACGCATGCCTTTTTCAAGGCGTTGCTGTTCCTCGGCGCCGGCTCGGTGATCATCGCCATGCACCACGACCAGGACATCCGCAACATGGGCGGTCTGCGCAGGTACATGCCGGTCACCTGGATCACGTCACTGATTGGGGCGCTGGCACTGATCGGTACGCCATTCTTCTCCGGTTTCTACTCCAAGGACACCATCATCGAGGCGGTGCACCACTCGCACCTGCCGGGCGCGGGGCCGGTCTACGTCGCCGTGCTGGCCGGCGTATTCATCACCGCGCTGTACACCTTCCGCATGTACTTCCTGGTATTCCACGGCGAGCCGCGCATGGATGCGCACACGCGCGAACACCTGCACGAGACCTCCTGGGTGATGACCGGCCCGCTGATCATGCTGGCGATCCCGTCGGTGCTGGCCGGATACCTGATTGACCCGGTGGTGTTCGGTGACTGGTTCGACGGTGTGATCCATGTCAGCGCGAACCATGACGTGCTGGCCGGGATGAGGGAGCATTATCACGGCCCGGTCAGCTTCGTGCTGCACGCCTTTGGCGGCCCGGCCATCTACCTCGCGACCGCCGGCGTGCTCACGGCCTGGTATGTCTACATGAAGAACCCGCAGGCCGCGGACGACATCCGGCGGCGCTTTCAGGGCATCTACCAGCTGCTGGTAAACAAGTACTATATGGACGATTTCAACGAGGCCATGTTTGCCGGCGGTGCGCGCGGTATGGGCCGGCTGCTGTGGAAGGTCGGCGACGTCATGCTCATCGACGGGCTGATCGTCAACGGCAGCGCGCGGGTGGTTGGCTGGGTGTCCGGCATCGTGCGCAGGATCCAGACCGGCCACCTGTACCACTATGCCTTCAGCATGATCATCGGACTGCTGCTGATGCTGTTCTGGTTCGTGTTTCGTTCGTCAGGGGCGGTGGCATGATCGATTACCCGATTCTGAGTCTGCTGATCTGGCTGCCGGTTGCCGGCGGTGCTGCACTGCTGGTCATGGATGCGCTGGGCAACACAGCCTGCCGCCAGGCGGCCCTGGTCATCGCCATCGTTACCTTTGCGCTGAGCATCCCGCTGTATACCGCCTTCGACACCAGCACGGCGATGATGCAGTTCCAGGAGCACGTCCCGTGGATCGCCGCATTCAATGCCAACTATCACCTCGGCGTGGACGGTATCTCCATGCCGCTGATCATCCTCACCACTTTCACCACGGTGCTGGTGGTGCTGGCCGGCTGGGAGGTGATCCGGGAAAAGACCGCCCAGTACATGGCGGCCTTCCTGATCATGGAAGGCCTGATGAACGGCGTGTTCGCGGCGCTGGACGCGGTGCTGTTCTACGTGTTCTGGGAGGCGATGCTGATCCCGATGTTCCTCATCATCGGCGTCTGGGGCGGGCCGCGGCGTGTATACGCCACGATCAAGTTCTTCCTCTACACCTTCCTCGGCTCGGTGTTCATGCTGGTCGCGCTGATCTACATGTACCTCCAGTCCGGCAGCTTCGGCATCCTCGATTTCCACGCGGCTGCCGCTCGGCATGACCGAGCAGGTGCTGATCTTCATCGCCTTCCTGATGGCCTTCGCGGTCAAGGTGCCGATGTGGCCGGTGCACACCTGGTTGCCGGATGCGCACGTGGAGGCGCCCACCGGCGGCTCGGTGATCCTGGCCGCCATCATGCTGAAGATCGGCGGCTACGGCTTCCTGCGCTTCAGCCTGCCGATCACGCCGGACGCCAGCCACGCGCTGGACTGGCTGATCATCCTGCTGTCGCTGATCGCGGTGGTCTATATCGGCTTCGTCGCGCTGGTGCAGGAGGACATGAAGAAGCTGATCGCCTATTCGTCCATCGCCCACATGGGCTTCGTCACGCTGGGGATGTTCCTGGTGTTCACGCTGCTTGACAACAACGGGCAGCGCCGGGCGGATACGCGGCCACTCGGCATGGAAGGCGGCATGGTGCAGATGATCTCGCACGGCTTCATCTCCGGCGCCCTGTTCCTCTGCGTCGGCGTGCTGTACGACCGCCTGCACAGCCGCCAGATCAGCGACTACGGCGGCGTGGTCAACACCATGCCGGTGTTCGCCGCGTTCATGGTGCTGTTCGCCATGGCCAATTCGGGTCTGCCGGGCACCTCCGGCTTCGTCGGCGAGTTCATGGTGATCCTGGCCAGCTTCAAGGCCAATTTCTGGTATGCCTTGCTGGCCGCCACCACGCTGGTCCTGGGCGCCGCCTACAGCCTGTGGATGGTCAAGCGCGTGGTGTTCGGCGAGGTCGCCAACGAAGCGTTCGCGCAGCTGAAGGACATCAACGGGCGCGAGTTCCTGGTGCTGGCCAGCCTGGCGCGTCGTCGTGCTGCTGTTCGGGCTCTGGCCCGCGCCGCTGGTCGAGGTGATGCACGCCAGCGTCGATAACCTGCATCGTGCAGGTGTCCACGTCGCAAGCTGCCGCACGCGCAGGCCGGTGTGGCAGCTGCACCGTGCAGCCATGAGGCCACCATGACATTGCCATTGGCGATTTCTGCTGTCCTGCCGGAAATCTTCCTGCTCGTCGATGGCCTGCGCCATCCTGGTGGTGGACGTGTTCTGTCGAGCGATCGCATGCCGCTTCGTCGGCTACGTGCTGTCCCAGGCGACGCTGCTCGGTCGCGGCGACTGATCAGCTGGCAGCCTGCTGGAACCGGCCGGCACGCGGTGGTGCTGGGCGGCATGTTCGTGCACGACCCGCTGGCGGCGCCGTGCTCAAGGTCAGCATCTTCCTGATCACTTTCGGCGCCTTTGCTCTATTCGCGCGGTTATCTGACGCGAGCGCGGCATGTTCCGGGGCGAGTATTACGTGCTCGGCCTGTTCGCGGTGCTGGGCATGCATGGTGATGGTCTCGGCGCACAGCCTGCTGACCATCTATCTCGGGCTGGAGCTGCTGTCGCTGTCGCTGTACGCGCTGGTCGCGCTTCATCGGGATTCCGCGCCGCGCATCGAGGCGGCGATGAAATATTTCGTGCTCGGTGCGCTGGCCTCCGGGCATGCTGCTGTATGGCATGTCCATGCTCTACGGCGCGACCGGCAGCCTCGACATCGCCCAGGTGCGCCGCGGCGATCGCGGCATTATGCAGGGCAAGGGTATCGTGCTGGTGCTTCGGCCTGTGTTTATCGTGGTCGGCATTGGCGTTCAAGTTCGGTGCCGTGCCGTTCCATATGTGGGTGCCGGACGTCTACCATGGCGCACCCACGCGGTGACACTGTTCATCGGCAGCGCGCCGAAGATCGCCGCCTTCGCCATGGCGATGCGTCTGCTGGCCGAAGCGCTCGGCGGGCTGCACGGCGACTGGCAGGGCATGCTGGTCATCCTGGCCGTGCTGTCCCTGGCCATCGGCAACGTGGTCGCCATCGCGCAGACCAATCTCAAGCGCATGCTGGCCTATTCGACCATCTCGCACGTCGGTTTCCTGCTGCTGGGCATCCTGCCGGGACACGCGGCAGGGCTATTCCGCCGCCATGTTCTATGCCATCACCTATGCGCTGATGGCGATCGGCGGCTTCGGCATGATCATCCTGCTGAGCCGCGCCGGTTTCGAGGCCGACCGGCTGGAGGACTTCAAGGGCCTGAACGATCGCAGCCCGTGGTTCGCCTTCATGATGCTGATCCTGATGTTCTCCTGGCGGGCGTGCCGCCGACGGTCGGCTTCTACGCCAAGCTCGCCGTGCTGCAGGCGGTCATCAACGTCGATCTGGTGTGGCTGGCGCTGGTCGCGGTGTTCTTCTCCATCATCGGCGCCTTCTACTACATCCGCGTCGTCAAGCTGATGTACTTCGATGCGCCGGAGACCGATGCGCCGCTTGCGATCAACACCGATCTCCGTATTGCCGTCAGCCTGAATGGTCTGGTCGTGTTTGGACTCGGCGTGTTTCCGGGCGGTTTGCTCGCCCTCTGTAACAGCGTGCTGGCCTGACGGATAAAGAGGCCGGATACATTTTCCACATTATCGTTGGATAGTGTATCCGGCCCCTTTATCTTCGAATGCGGTATGTATCCGGCCCTGTTTAATGCTGGTAAGATGCAGCTGCCTTGCGGCCACGGAAGCCCTGTCCGAAACGGGATAAGCGATGCCTAGCGACAATATCGAACGCTTCAACCTGCAGGATACGATCGGGTTGCCCATGATCGAATCGGCAGGCGGGCTGGTATGCAGCGATGACAATTGCATCCTGATGATTTTCAAGCGTGGCAAATGGGATTTGCCAAAGGGGCGCGTCGAGGCTGACGGCTGCGAGAAGGCCGCCCTGCGCGAGGTACAGGAGGAGACCGGCCTGAAAGTGGAAAAACTCGTGATTACCGGCAAACTGGTACCCACCTGGCATACGACGCGACATGGCATGCAGAAATACCTCAAGCAAACCCACTGGTACATGATGCATTACAACGGACACAACGATGATGTCCGGCCACAGGTGGAGGAGGGCATTATCGAGTGCCGCTGGGTGCACCTGTGCGACCTCAACCAGTTTCGCGAGAAGATTCACCCGCGGATCAATTACGTGGTCGAGTTCTGGCACAAGAACCTTGCCTACGTGCCGCGCCGGTAGACGGGTCATGACCCGCCCGCGGCGCGGGGTGTGCCGGACAGCGGGATGCTCGTCCAGGCCCGGCCCAGGCCACCTTCCCGATGACCTCGATCCGGAATTTATACGATTTTCATTGGGTTCCCCCCGCGAGACTTGAAAACAGTCAGGTCAGTCGCTACACTTCATCGCCGTTGATGCGGGGTGGAGCAGTCTGGCAGCTCGTCGGGCTCATAACCCGAAGGTCGTAGGTTCAAATCCTACCCCCGCTACCAATTTTTGACAGAACCCGATAGACGGTTCGCGTAGCCCGGAATGGATTCCACGGCGTGAAGTTTGGGCTGGGGTATGGGATTTTGCTATACTTCCTGTAGAACAATTTCGGAGTTCATGGAGTGGGCCTTTGGCCCATTTTTTGTTTCCGGAGATCGGCATGAAGCAGAACCCGCTACATATTGCTGCAGCTGCTGGAGCCGGGTATCGCGCCATGGGCTACGAGCTGGTCGGTGTGGAATACCACGGCGGTGGCAAGGGCGGTGGCCTGTTGCGTGTCTACATAGACAACGAGCAGGGCATCTCCGCGGATGACTGCCAGCGGGTCAGTTACCAGGTCAGCGGCGTGCTGGACGTGGACGGACCCGATACCGGGGCACTACACGCTGGAGGTGTCGTCCCCGGGACTGGACCGTCTGTTGTTCCGGCTGCAGGACTTCGAGCGTTTTACCGGGCAGCTGGTACGCGTGTACATGCGCTTCCCGATCGAGGGACAACGCAGGTTCAAGGGGCGCCTGCTGGGTTTGCGGGAGGACAGGGTGGTTGTTGAGCAGGACGGGACGCAGGTCAGCCTGCCGTATGATCAGATTGAACAGGCACGTCTGGTACCGGAATACCAGCGCGGCAGTGGAGGTCGTTAATGGACAGTAAAGAAATACTGATGGTCGTGGAAACGGTATCCAATGAAAAGGGTATCAACAAGGAAATTATCTTCGAGGCCATCGAGAGTGCACTGGCGACAGCGACGCGCAAGCGTGCTGCCGGCGATATCGATGCGCGCGTGACGATCGACCGCAGGACCGGTGAATACCAGACCTTCCGCCGCTGGCAGGTCGTCGACGAGACGCTGGCCGAGGCCGCGGATGCGGGCGAGGACGTACTGGTATTCGATGCACCGGAACGCCAGTTCACCCTGGCCGCCGCCAAGGAAATCGATCCGGTGCTGGAACATGGATCATGGATCGAGGAACCGATGGACAATATCGAGTTCGGGCGCATCGGCGCCCAGACCGCCAAGCAGGTGATCGTGCAGAAGGTGCGCGAGGCGGAACGTGCCATGGTGGTTGAGGCCTACAAGCACCGGCTGGGCGAACTGGTGACCGGTATCGTCAAGCGCGTCGAGCGTGGCAATGTGTATCTGGACCTGGGCAGCAACGCCGAGGCGATCATCCTGCGCGAGGAGATGATACCGCGCGAGGCCGTGCGACCGGGTGACCGCCTGCGCGGTTACCTGCGCGAGGTCAGCTCCGAACAGCGTGGGCCGCAATTGTTCGTCAGCCGCGTGGCGCCGGAATTCCTGCTGGAGCTGTTCAAGCTTGAAGTGCCCGAGGTCGGGCAGGGCCTTATCGAGATACTGGCCGCTGCACGTGATCCGGGCCTGCGCGCGAAGATCGCGGTAAAGAGCAATGACCCGCGCATCGACCCGGTCGGTGCCTGTGTCGGCATGCGCGGCTCGCGCGTGCAGACCGTATCGACGGAGCTTTCCGGGGAGCGCGTGGACATCATCCTCTGGGACGATAACCCGGCACAGTTCGTGATCAACGCGATGTCACCCGCGGAAGTGGCTTCCATCGTGGTCGATGAAGAGACACACACCATGGACATCGCCGTCAGTGAAGACCAGCTCTCGCAGGCGATCGGCCGTGCCGGTCAGAACGTGCGGCTGGCCAGCCAGTTGACCGGCTGGGTGCTGAACGTCATGGATGAGGCGCATGCGGATGAGAAGAGCGAGGCTGAGGCGATGCGGTTGCAGCAGTTGTTTGTCGAACAGCTCGACGTCGACAAGGAAATCGCTGAAATTCTCGTGCAGGAAGGTTTCTCCACCATCGAGGAAATCGTCTACGTACCCAACAGCGAGTTGCTTGCAATCGAGGAATTCGATGAAGACATCGTCAACGAGCTGCGCGGTCGTGCGCGCGATGTACTGCTGACCCAGGCCATCATGAAGGAGGAAAAGCTGGGCGATGCCGAACCCGCCGAGGACCTGCTCGGCATGGATGGCATGGACACGGCACTGGCCTTCGAACTGGCCGGGCGCGGCGTGATCACCATGGAAGACCTGGCGGAAAAGGCGGTCGACGAGCTGATGGAAATCGAAGGCATGGATGAGAAAAGGGCCGGTACGCTGATCATGACCGCGCGCGCCCCCTGGTTCGCCGAAGAGGCGACATGACTGACGTAGCGAGGAGCAAGACAGGCAATGACGAATGTCACGGTAAAACAATTCGCCGAAGTGGTTGGTGTGCCAACTGACCGGTTGCTGACGCAGCTGAGTGAGGCCGGTCTCGAGATCAATGACGAGAATGCGACGATTTCGGATAACGAGAAGACCCAGTTACTGGATTTTCTGCGCAAGAGCCACGGCAAGCGCGGATCGCTTGCGACCGCCGGTCCCAGCAAGATTTCGCTGAAGCGAAAGACGCAGAGCGAGTTGCGCGCAACCGTGCCTGCCGGGCGTGGTCCGGCCAGTCGTGGCGCCCTGCGCACCGCCCGGCCCGAGGCACGCACCGTGACGGTGGAGGTGCGCAAGAAACGCACCTACGTCAAGCGCGCCGACCTGGTCGCCGAGGAAAAGGAGCGTCTTGACCGCGAGGCCGAGGAACAGGCAAAGCTGCAGGCCGAGATTCAGGCACGCGACGAGGCCGAGCGCAGGCAGCGCGAGGAGGCCCGTCTCAAGCTGGAGGAAGAAAAGGCGGCCGAGGAACGGCGCCTGCAGGCCGAGCGCGAGGCACGGCAGCAGGCGGAGGAGGCGCGCAAACTGACGCTGGCGGCAACAGAGGTACGTGCGCGCGGCGAGGTTGAGGAAGGAGCGCCACAAGAAGCCGGGTGACGTGGAGCGCAAGTCACGTCACGCCCACGATGACAGCGAGGAGCGTGGTACCAAGTACGGTCGCAAGGAACTGCATGTCACCGCCGGCAAGGGTGGCCGCCGCAAGAAGAAGACCAAGACGTCATCACGACGCGTTACCATCGAGTCGACCGGAGAACACGGCTTCGAAATGCCGACCGCCTCGGTTGTGCATGAAGTCGGCATTCCGGAAAGTATCGTGGTGTCCGAACTGGCCCAGAAGATGTCCATCAAATCCGCCGAGGTGATCAAGACGCTGATGAAGATTGGCGTCATGGCTACCATCAACCAGGTGATCGACCAGGATACGGCGACGCTGGTGGTCGAGGAAATGGGGCATATCGCCAGACCGGTGCAGGAAAATGCGCTGGAGCAGCAGCTCAAGCAGCAGCATCGAGGAAGTCAGCGGTGAGCGGCTGCCGCGCCCGCCGGTGGTTACCATCATGGGCCACGTCGACCATGGCAAGACGTCGCTGCTCGACTTTATCCGTCGTACCCGCGTTGCCGAGGGCGAGGCCGGTGGTATTACCCAGCATATAGGCGCCTACCACGTGGAGACCGACAAGGGGATGATTAGCGTTCCTGGATACACCGGGTCATGCCGCCTTCACCGCGATGCGTGCCCGTGGCGCCAGCGTGACGGATATGGTCATCCTGGTCGTCGCCGCCGACGATGGGGTCAAGCCGCAGACCAAGGAAGCGGTGCAGCATGCCAGGGCGGCCGGTGTGCCGATGCTGATCGCGGTCAACAAGATCGACAAGCCGGGAGCCGATCCGGAGCGCGTCAAGAGCGAAATGTCCGCACTGGAGCGTCGTGCCGGAAGACTGGGGTGGTGACACCATGTTCGTGCCGGTGTCAGCGAAGACCGGTGAAGGCATCGATAAGCTGCTGGATGCCGATGTTGCTGCAGGCCGAGGTACTGGAGCTGACTGCCGTACACGATTGTCCGGCGACCGGCATCGTCGTCGAGTCCAGTCTCGACAAGGGCCGCGGTGCCGTGGCCACGATCCTGGTCCAGAACGGCGTGCTGCATCAAGCGGCGACCTGATACTGACCGGGCAGGAGTAGGGCCGGGTGCGCGCGATGTTTGACGAGAGCGGGCGCCAGATCGACGCGGCCGGGTCCCTCCATACCGGCGCTGGTGCTGGGACTCTCGGCGGTACCCAATGCCGGCGACGAGGTGATGGTGGTGGACGATGAACGCAAGGCACGTGAACTGGCCGCAGTTGCGCCAGAACGTTCGCGCGATCAGCGCCTTGCCAGGCAGCAGCAGACGCGCATGGAAGATGTGTTCTTCGCCGTCGCAGAGGGTGAGCGCCCGACGGTCAATATCGTGCTCAAGGCCGATGTGCAGGGCAGCGCGGAGGCCCTTGGCGAGGCACTTACCAATATCACCTCCGAGGCGGAGGACGTCAAGGTCAAGGTGGTGTCCGCCGGCGTTGGCGGCATCAA
The DNA here is from genome assembly GCA_963803275.1 of uncultured Gammaproteobacteria bacterium. Taxonomy (GTDB): domain Bacteria; phylum Pseudomonadota; class Gammaproteobacteria; order UBA9214; family UBA9214; genus UBA9214. Next base: position 336,595 of record CAWDLS010000003.1, read on the forward strand.
CGAGTCCGATGTGAACCTGGCGACGGCCTCCAACGCCATTGATCATCGGCTTCAACGTGCGTGCGGATGCCTCGGCGAAACGCCTGATCGAGGAGAACAAGATCAATCTCAAGTACTACAGCGTCATCTACAACGCGATCGACGATGTCAAGGCCATCGTCAGCGGCATGCTGGCGCCCGAGGTGCAAGTGAGGACATCATCGGCCTGGCCGAGGTGAAAGAGGTGTTCAGGTCCCGCAAGCTGGGTGACATCGCCGGCAGTATCGTGCTCGACGGCGTGGTACGGCGCAGTTCCCCGATTCGCGTGCTGCGGGACAACGTGGTGATCTTCGAGGGCGAACTCGAATCACTGCGCCGTTTCAAGGACGACGTCAACGAGGTCAAGGCCGGCACCGAGTGCGGTATCGGCGTAAAGAACTACAGTGTCAAGAGCGGCGACCAGATCGAGGTGTTCGAGCGCGTCGAAGTGGCCCGTACGCTGTAGCAGACTGAAACGACTGAGAACTGATGGGGCAGACCCCGATTATCACGACGCGATAATCGGGGTCTGTCCCCAACCTGATTCCCAACCTGATTTTATCATGCCCAGAGAATTCCCCAGGACACACCGTGTCGGCGAGCAGATCCAGCGTGAGCTCGCCGCCTTGATTCAGAGTGCGCTGAAGGATCCGCGGCTGGGTATGATCAGCGTCTCGGCAGTCAGCGTCTCGCGTGACTTCGGGCATGCCAGGGTCTATGTTTCCGTGCTCGGCAGCGAAGAGCAGACCACCGAGTCGATGCGCGTCCTGAACCATGCGGCCGGTTATCTGCGGCACAAGCTCGGCAGGAGCATGCACATGCGCGTGATCCCCGAATTGCACTTCCATCTGGACCGTTCGCTGGAAGAGGGCGCGCGAATTGGTGCGTTGATCAACCGGGCCATCGCCAGTGACAAGGAAAACCAGGGCGAAGAGTGACCGGCCATACGGACTGGTTGGAAAGGATGCAGTACTCCTTTGCCACCATGTTCCTGAATTTCCAACATTGAATGCAGGCAAAGGGCCACCAGCCCCTGCGGGGTAACATGCACAGACAGCAAAGACGCGGTAACCTGCGCAACGTCAACGGTATCCTCCTGCTGGACAAGCCGGCCGGGCTGACCTCCAACGCAGCCCTGCAGACCGTCAAGAAACTCTACCAGGCGCGCAAGGCTGGCCATACCGGCAGCCTCGACCCGCTGGCCACCGGCCTGTTGCCGGTCTGTTTCGGCGAGGCGACCAAGATTTCCGGCTTTCTGCTGGACGCGGACAAGCGCTACCATGTGTTCTGCAAGCTCGGTGAACGGACCACGACGGGTGATTCCGAGGGTGAGGTCATCGAGCGGCTGCCGATCGACGCCGTGACCGAGACGCGGATGCGCAGGGTCATGGAGGGCTACCTGGGCGCTGTCGAGCAGGTGCCGCCCATGTACTCGGCCCTCAAGCACAAGGGCGAACGGCTCTACAAACTGGCCCGCCAGGGTGTCGAGGTGGTGCGGGAACCACGTACCGTCACCATCCATGCACTGGAGTTGCTGGGCTGTCACGACGGTATCGCCGAGATCAGCGTGCATTGTTCCAAGGGCACCTATGTGCGCACGCTGGTTGAGGATATTGGCGCGGCACTGGGCTGTGGCGCCCATGTCGCCGCCCTGAGACGGCTTGGTGTGGGGCCCTTCGATGACAGTCGGCTGTTCGACCTGGAGGCCCTGCGGAGCCTGGCGGGCGAGGGCTTCGCGGCGCTGGATCATATCCTGCAACCGCTGGAAAGCGGCCTGGCCCAGTGGCCCGGGGTTCGCCTGAGCGGGGATGCGGCCTTCTACCTGCGGCAGGGCCAGCCGGTCCAGGTACCGCAGGCCCCAGCGCAGGGCTGGGTACGGCTGTATGAGGGCGACCGGCAGTTCATGGGCATGGGCGAGATCCTGGATGACGGGCGCGTGGCGCCGCGCCGGCTGATGGCCGGCGGGCATTAGCCCGCCTACTCACTCGGGATGGCTTGTGGCCGGCCCAAACGGCAGTTAGAATACGCAGCCCACTCAATTTTGAAGAAATTTTTTGTAATTTCACGGAGTTTTATACATGGCTTTGAGTGCCGAGAAAAAAGAACAGATCGTCAAGGTACATCAGCGTGGCGCAGCCGATACCGGCTCGCCGGAAGTACAGGTGGCCCTGCTGACCGCCAATATCACCGACCTGACCGATCATTTTGCGAAACACAAGGGTGATCATCATTCCCGCCAGGGTTTGCTGCGCATGGTCAACAAGCGTCGCAAGCTGCTTGACTACCTCAAGCAGAAAGACAGCAAGCGTTACCAGGATCTGATCGAAAACCTCGGTCTGCGCCGCTAGTCGGGACGGGGTCCGTGCGTTTCGCCCGACCGATGGCCTTTTCAATCAAAGGAAACTACTCGTGAGTGTAATTAAAAAGTCCTTCCAGTACGGAGACCGGACGGTCACGCTGGAAACAGGAGAGATCGCCCGCCAGTGCAGCGCGGTCATTGTCAGTATGGGCGATACGCAGGTACTCGCAACCGTGGTTGGCGACAGGAATGTCATGGAGGGCCGTGATTTCTTCCCGCTCACCGTTGATTACCAGGAAAAGGGTTACGCCGCCGGCCAGATACCCGGCGACTTCTTCCGCCGCGAAGGGCGGCCGAGCGAGGCGGAAACCCTGCTCTGCCGCCTCGTGGACCGTCCGCTGCGGCCGCTGTTCCCGAAGGGGTTCACCACGAGGTGCAGGTCATCCTGACCGTCATCTCCTACGACCCGCAGATCAATCCGGATATCCCGGCGATGATCGGTGCCTCTGCCGCCATGTCGATTTCGGGGCTGCCGTTCGCCGGTCCGATCGGTGTTGCCCGCGTAGGGTATATCGACGGCAACTACGTGCTCAACCCGACCACCACGCAGATGGAGTCATCGCAACTCGATCTCGTTGTGTCAGGCACCGGGGACGCTGTGCTGATGGTGGAATCGGAGGCGAAGGAATTGCCGGAAGACGTCATGCTGGGTGCGGTGATGTTCGGCCACGAACAGCAGCAGGTCGTGATCAGCACGATCAGGGAATTTGCCGCGCAGGTGAACACCCCGGCGATGGCTTGGACTGCACCTGCAGAGAACACGGCACTGATTGATGCGGCGGCCGCGGCTGGAGGCCGAAGGCATCACCGCCGCCTACAAGATCGCCGACAAGCAGGACCGTTATGCCGCTGCTGGACGCCATCCGCGAGGAAATCGTCGAGCAAGCTACGTCACCAGGCGGAGAGCGATTACACGGCCGAGGAGGTCAAGGGCGCGATCGGCAGCTCTGGAGAAGAAAATCGTGCGCAGCCGTATCCTCGCCGGCGAGCGCCGCATCGATGGCCGCGACACGGCCACCGTGCGTCCCGATCAGCATCCGCACCGGCGTGTTGCCGCGCGCCCACGGTTCCGCACTGTTCACCCGCGGCGAGACCCAGGCGCTGGTGGTGACCACGCTGGGCACTGAACGGGATGCGGCACAGATATGACGGCCTGCAGGGCACGCGGCAAGCGAGCAGTTCTGCTGCATTACAACTTCCCGCCCTACTGTGTCGGTGAAACCGGCCGGATGGGCGGCACCAAGCGCCGCGAGGTCGGTCATGGCAAGCTGGCCAAGCGCGGGGTCGAGGCGGTCATGCCCTCCAAGGAAAGCTTTCCCTATACCATCCGCGTGGTTTCCGAGATCACCGAGTCGAACGGTTCCAGTTCCATGGCCAGTGTCTGCGGTAGCAGCATGTCGATGATGGACGCCGGCGTGCCGATCAGTGCACCGGTCGCCGGTGTGGCCATGGGCCTGATCAAGGAAGACCAGAGTTATGCCGTGCTGACCGATATCCTGGGTGACGAGGATCATCTCGGCGACATGGACTTCAAGGTCGCCGGCACCGGCAAGGGCGTGACCGCACTGCAGATGGACATCAAGATCCAGGGTATCACCCGCGAGATCATGGAAAAGGCACTGGCGCAGGCCAATGCCGGACGACTGCACATACTCGGCGAGATGAACAAGGCAATTGCCGCGCCGCGCGAGGAGGTTTCCGCGTATGCCCCGCGCTACATCACTATCAAGATCAACCCGGACAAGATCCGCGATGTGATCGGCAAGGGCGGGGCCACCATCCGTTCCATCACTGATGAGACCGGCGCCAGTATCGACATCGATGACGATGGTAACGTGAAGATTGCCTCGGTCGATCTGGAAGCCGGTAACGAGGCACGCCGCCGTATCGAGCAGATCACCGCCGATGTCGAGGTAGGCTCCGTCTACGACGGCAAGGTCGCCAAGTTGATGGACTTCGGTGCGTTCGTCACCATACTGCCCGGCAAGGACGGGCTGGTGCACATCTCGCAGATCAGCGAAGAGCGTGTGCAGAACGTCAGCGACAAGCTGACCGAGGGCGATATCGTCAAGGTCAAGGTGCTGGAAGTCGACAAGCAGGGTCGTATCCGCCTGAGCATGAAGGCGGTGGGTCAGGACAGCTAGGACAGTCCGGTACGGGCTGGAATAAAAAGGGGCCAGCGGCCCCTTTTTTGTTCCGCCGGTTCAGGACCGGTTGCCGCCGGTGGCTTGTTCCAGCCATTTGCCGAAGCTCTCCGGCGGGGCTGCAAAGATACCGTCGGCCAGCCGCAGACTTGCTGACAGCAGTGCGGTACGCCGGGCCTCCGCCAGGGCAATGATGAATTCAGTCCGTACGCGGGTGCAGCAGATCTCCGGGTGTTGCTGCAATGTCTCCACCAGCAGGGCGATGTTGCTGTCCCTGCCCAGCAGTTCGCCAAGCCTGTCCAGATCGGCAATCACCGGCCTGAATGCGTCGTGCCCCCACTTGCGTACCAGTTTCAGCTGGTTCCATGCATATTTCACCTGCCGGCGCAGGTCGTGGCTGTTTTCAGTGCTGGGTTCGTCATGCAGTACCTGCAGCCTCGTTCGACAGCGACGGTATGTCTTCCGAATGCCGGCCAGCAGTATCGGACGCGCAAGCCGCTGCAGGTCGAGTTCCCTGACCCGGTGTTCAATGGCACTGAATCTGTGCGCCAGCGACAGTGTGTCAGTGCTGTGCAGGAAAGCTTCCAGCCGGACCTGGTAACGACAGCGCAATGCATTCCTTGCCGGCAGGATACCGGATGCGCTCGGGTACGGTCTGAAATGTTCCAGCAGCGAGTCAAGCGTTTCGACGAGCACGGCGCCGTCACGCGGACGGCCCAGCTGCCGGCTTAAATCACTCATCAAACGGTCGAGTTCACGGAACGCCTCTTTCCCGAGCACAGGTCGGGTGATACGCAGTACCGCACGCAGCCTTTTCACAGACTTGCGCAGTTCAAAGATCGTAGCGTCGGTGCAGGTGGAACTTTCCTCGATTGTCCGGCGCGCACGTGCGCACAGCTCGAGATTGATTCGCACTATGCCTTCACGGGCGGGTTCGCTCTTGCCGAAACAGACTTTCATTCCGTGATGGACGGCGCCATGCGCCTGCCTGTTATTATCAATACCACTTTATCGGAATTATCGTATTTCATCGCTATTATCCCCTGTTTGCGGCTGTTCGACAAACAACAGCCGGCAGGGCCGGGACCCTGGACACGCCACGAGCACGCCATTGACCGGCGTCGCGTGTATTCCGGTGCGTGAAATAAAACGGTAACAATAGTTCGCTAGTGTCTGTGTGCGGGTGGCAATGGTGTATGGCGACCGCCGGAAGCCGTACTTGATGTCCTGATTCATCTCACCAGGAGAATACCTGTATGGCAAAGCATCCGCGGAACAAGGGCAGGCCGACCAGGAAGAAAGCCAGGTACCCTGCAGAACCGGATCCGGGCTGCACGCACGGTATCGTTATCGACCTCAACACCTACACACCCCGCAACGGCAGAACAAGGCGTCCGGACAGCAGGCCGTCACTCATCGAAGCGAAAAACAGGGCACAGGGTCATTACATGGCCGCCATCAGGACCAGCCAGCTGACCTTCGGGCTCGGTCCGGCAGGTACCGGAAAGACTTTCTGCGCCGTCGCCATGGCGGCCGAGGCACTGGACCGTAACGAGTTCAGGCGCATTATCTTCACGCGCCCTGTTGCAGATCCGGAGAAACGCTGGGCTTCCTGCCGGGCAGGGTGATGGACAAACTTGAACCCTGGTTCGGTACGTTCCGTAATTATTTGTACGACATGCTGGGGCGCGGGGTGGTCGATTGTGCAATAAAGAACGAACGTATCCTCTTCGAACCACTTGCATACATGCGCGGAAAAACATTCGATGACGTCTTTGTCATCCTGGACGAGGCACAGAATTGCACGCACCTGCAACTGAAGATGTTCCTGACGCGGATGGGTGAAAACACGCGCGTTGTGATCAACGGCGACACCCGGCAGACGGACATCGCGGCGAACTCGGGCCTGCGGGATGCCGCACGCCGTTTGCAGGGACTCGATGACGTCAGTTTCCATGAATTTGACTGCCTAGACGTCGTACGCAGCCGGCTCGTACGCAGCATCCTTGAAAGATACAATTCGGCCTGAGCAGCCGGCCTTCTGCCACCTGACGATGCAGGACCGGTAATACGGGACCGGTCCCTGCGTCCGGTGTGCGCTTGCCGTTCCGGTGGTTGAACGTATATGATCCTGATCAATATCCCGGCGGGCTTGCCGGTATAGGGTAGCTGCACGTCAAGCAGATACCCTGAACTGACAGCGGAGTGGCGTCATGTCAAGACACTGGATCATTGTGGTGGACAACAGTGCCGCGCGGATCTTTACCGTGGAAGATCCGCATGGTGAGCTGCTGCAGGTGGATACGCTGGAGCATCCCGGGGGTCACGATCATGCCCGTGACCTGAATGCCGATCGCCCGGGACGCAGCTTTGACTCGGCTGGTGCGGGCAGGCATGCAATGGGTGTGTCGGTGGATCCCGTTGAGCAGGAAACCATTCGTTTCGCCAAGCAGGTCGGCGATCATCTGAAGGCGGCCTGTCATGACGGGCGTTGTAACCGGCTGCTGCTGGTCGCCGGGCCACACCTGCTGGGGCTGCTCAGGCAGCAGCTTGATCTGCCGCCGGGTGTGCAGCTTACCGAGATCGAGAAAAACCTCGGGCAATACGATGCCCGCGAAATTCGCGGCCATCTTCCCGACAGACTGTAGGGTCCGGCGGACGGCCGATAGCGTATCAGGCGCGACCTGCCAAACGTTTTACAACATCAAGCATCTTCCGCGCGTGGTCCTTGGGCGTAACGCCGTATTCTGCATAGGCAATCGTACCGGCCGGGTCGATGACGAAGGTTGAGCGAACGATGCCGAACTTGCGCACACCGTTTTTCTCCTTTTCCTGCATCACGCCGTAACGTTCGCATACTTCCTTGTCGACATCCGCGAGCAGGACTATCTTGAGGCCGTACTTCTGGCGGAATGCCTGGTGACTGAAACAGTCGTTGGCGCTGACACCCAGTACCTGGATATTGGCCGCTTCATAGTCGTCGATCAAATCGGTAAATTCGTTTGCCTGGATGGTGCACCCGGGCGTGTCATCCTGCGGGTAGAAGTACAGCAGGACGTATGAACCGGAAAATTCTGCCAGAGTGCGCATCTTCATATCCGAGTCCGGTAGCTCGAAATCCGGTGCATTGTCGCCTGTTTCAAGCATGTCTTTCCCCCGTGTCCCTGCCTGATAGTGATGGAAGCCGCCAGTCGCCAAGGTCGCCATTATGCTGACGATATATTGCAGCTGCCGGTATGATGCCCGGGCTGCGCGGTGCTGACAATATGTGCCTGACCAGCAGGGTCCGTTGGGGCGGGGAGTACGTTCCGGTTATCTTCCGGTGGCGAGGTTCTTCGGTGTGGTCAGCTCGATGTTGTACGACTTGTTCTTCAGGCAGGAGAGGGTACTGCGGTTCTTGAACTGGCACTCCAGGGTATGCGGTGTACCCCAGCCGGTCTTTACCGTGTAGCCGCTATCCGGGTTACCATCAACGCCCGTGTCGCCCGCTGAATCCGGGTCTTCGATCCGGCTGGCATCTATGACGAGATTGCGGTACGTGACGCTGAATGTGCCGGTACTGCTGAAATTCTCGATGATTGCCTTGGTCTTGTATTTGATCAGGTTTGCGCCTGTTTGTCGTGTCTGGTCGTCGCTGAAACATACCAGCCTGTCGTCGTCGATTCTGCAGTTGTTGATCGTGGAGGGCAGGTAGGTGACCGGTTCGCTATCCCGATACCAGGCGGCAAGCATCAGGTCTTCGATACCCCAGCCCTTGCTGTTCTGCTTTGCGCTCCTGCGGCTGCCACCCACCCTGGGTGGCGTGCCTGCCATTGCTCCGGGCTTGCCGGCAGCCGCCGCCGGTGCTTCCGGGGCTGACTGCACGGGTTCGGCAGCGGGCGTTGCAACGGCCTGCATGGCCATGTTTTCCGTTATATCGATCATCGCGCCACGCGCCTGGTCGAATCCGCCGTTGACCGCCCTGTTGAACCATTCCAGTGCCGCGGTGTTGTCCTTGCCGGTACCCTGGCCGGCCGCATACATTTTACCCAGGTAATACTGAGCGGCCGTGTGGTCGTTTTCCGCGGCGTGCATGAACCACTTGAACGCGGTTTTCATGTTCTGCGGGATACCGGTACCTTCATAGTAAATCAAACCCAGCTTGTACGCGGCCTTGTCGGATCCCTGCCCGGCCGATTGCTCGTAGGTAGCGATGGCCCGCTGGTAGTCGATATCCACGCCGATACCCTTGGTGTACATGTTGCCCAGATCATACTGGCTGTCCCGGTCGCCCAGTTCGGCTGCCGCCAGTGTCTTGCTGAAGCGTGTCTCGTTCTCGTGCATCAGCTTCAGCCGGCTGATCGCCTGCGGGTTGTTCTGGGCCGCTGCCTTGCTGAACCACCCTGCTGCCGTGGTGCGGTCGGCCTTCACGCCGCGGCCGTTCAGGTACATGCTGCCGACGTCGTATTGTGCCTCGCTGTTACCCTGGCTGGCATCGCGGAGCTTTTCCCTGAACAGGTTGTTCCAGATGTCGCCCTGGGCGGTGCACGTGGCGGAGACAAGCAGCAGGCTGATGCCAACGATCAGGTTGTTCATGGTGGCTTGCCCTTTGGCCTGTGGTTTCCGGTGCCGGGATACTTGCATATACCGCCATTATCGGCGCCAGTGCAAACCGCTTGAGAGCAGGGACTGGTTCAGGAAGACCGGCGTGAATACTCGCAGGGACGGCGCTGGTCTGCGCAGAGGGGACCGAAGCGGCCTGGCGACGGCGTCGCCGGGTGTCAGGCGAAGCCGGCCAGGTGCGCTGCGATGCGCTGTTCCAGCCAGAATACCGGTGCACGCGGGCTCGACCCGGCCACAAAGCCGACGTGGCCGCCGTGATCCGACAGCTCCAGCGTGACGGACGGACTGATTTCGTTCTCCCCGGGCAGGGCGTCCGCCGGCAGAAAGGGATCGTCGCGTGCCTGCAGGATCAGGGTCGGTATGCCTATCGATTTCAGAAACTGTTTGCAGCTCGAGCGCGAGTAGTAATCGCCGACATCCGCGAATCCGTGCAGCGGCGCGGTAACGGCATCATCGAACGCATGAAAGCTGCGCAGCCTGTTCAGCTCATGCAACGGCAGTGGTGGTTTGTGTCTGACTGACTTCGCGACGATTGACCGCCGCAGTTTGCCGAGCAGGTGATTCCGGTAAAGGCGCGAGAAACCGCGTTCGAGCCGGCGTGCCGCGCTGTCGAGATCAAACGGCACCGAGACGGCGATGGCGGTGTGTACGGGTGCGTCGCTGCCGTGCTCGCCCAGCCACTTGAGCAGCACGTTGCCACCCAGTGAGATACCGATCACGGCAATCCGCCTGTGCGGGTATGTCGTGCACAGGGCCTTGACGACGTAATCAAGATCAGCGGTATCACCCGAGTGATAACTGCGCGGCAAGCGGTTGACTTCGCCGCTGCGTCCGCGGAAATACATCAGTCCGGCATACCAGCCTTCGCGCTGAAACCTGGCGAGCAGGCCGCCTGCATAGTGGGATTCGAGCGAGCCCTCCAGGCCGTGCAGGACCAGCACCAGCATCCCGCCGGCATCATCGGTCCAGTCGATATCGAGAAAATCACCGTCGGGTAATTCCACCCGCTGGCGCGTCAGGCGGGGGTTGGTGCGCTTGCGAAATATGGACGGGTACAGTGTTTGCAGGTGCGCCCCCGGTAACCACCAGGCCGGACGGAATGCGCTGGGCGTGATCATGTGGCATTCGCGTCCGGCTGTCCCCCAGGAAACCGCTCAGGTGGGTATCCGGTTGGCGACCAGGTCATCGACCACGGCGGGATCGGCCAGCGTGGAGGTGTCGCCGAGTTCATCCATTTTATTGGCCGCGATCTTGCGCAGGATGCGGCGCATGATCTTGCCCGAGCGCGTCTTGGGCAGTCCCGGTGCCCACTGGATGATGTCCGGCGTCGCGATCGGCCCGATTTCCTGGCGCACGTGGCGTGATCAGTTCCTTGCGCAGCGCCTCGCTGGGCTCGATGCCCGTTGACCAGTGTGACATAGGCATAGATGCCCTGGCCCTTGATATCGTGCGGAAAGCCGACGACCGCCGCCTCGGCGACGGCCTCGTGCAGTACCAGCGCGCTTTCCAGTTCCGCGGTGCCGAGGCGGTGGCCGGACACGATTGAGCACGTCGTCCACGCGGCCGGTGATCCAGTAATAGCCGTCCTCGTCACGGCGTGCGCCGTCGCCGGTGAAGTACATGCCGGGAAACGTCCGAAAAGTAGGTGTCGATGAAGCGCTGGTGGTTGCCGTAGACGGTGCGCATCTGCGCCGGCCAGGGATGGGTCATGACCAGGTTGCCCTCGGCCGCGCCTTCCAGGATCTTGCCCTCGGTTGTCGACGATGGCGGGCCGCACGCCGAAGAATGGCAGGGTGGCCGAACCCGGCTTCAGACGGGTTGCGCCCGGCAGCGGCGTGATCATGTGACCGCCGGTTTCGGTCTGCCACCAGGTATCGACGATCGGGCAGCGCTCGTCGCCAACCATGTGGTAATACCACTCCCATGCTTCGGGATTGATTGGCTCGCCGACCGTGCCGAGCAGGCGCAGGCTCGCGCGCGAGGTCTTTTTGACCGGCTCGTCGCCCATCGCGCATCAGCGCGCGCAGCGCCGTCGGTGCGGTGTAGAAGGTGTTGACTTTGTGCTTGTCGCACACCTGCCAGAAGCGCGCGGCATCCGGGTAGGTGGGAACGCCCTCGAACACCAGCGACATGGCGCCATTGGCCAGCGGCCCGTACACGATATAGGAATGGCCGGTGATCCAGCCGACATCGGCGGTGCACCAGAAGATATCGCCTTCGTGGTAATCGAATACGTACTTGTGGGTCATGGCCGCGTAACAGCAGGTAGCCGCCCGTGGTGTGCAGCACGCCCTTGGGCTTGCCGGTGGAGCCGGAGGTGTAGAGGATGAACAGCGGGTCTTCGGCGTCCATGCATTCGACGCGGGCACTCGGCCGCTACGTCCGCCACTGCCTCGTGATACCAGACGTCGCGCCCCTCGTGCCAGTCGATGTTCGTCGCCGGTGCGGCGTGACGGTGACCACGGTCTGCACGTCGGGGCAGGCCTTCAGCGCCTTGTCGACATTGGCTTTGAGCGGGACGTCTTGCCGCCGCGCAGACCCTCGTCGGCGGTGATGACGGTGTTGCAGTCGCGAGTCGAGGATGCGGTCCTTGAGGGAATCCGGTGAAAAGCCGCCGAACACCACCGAGTGAACGGCGCCGATGCGCGCGCAGGCCAGCATGGCGTAGGCGGCCTCCGGAATCATCGGCATGTAGATGCAGACGCGGTCGCCCTTGCTTGACGCCGTGCGACTTCAGCGCATTGGCCAGCCGGCAGACGTGTTCATGCAGTTGCCGTAGCTGATTCTGTGCGTCGTGCGCCGGATCGTCGCCTTCCCAGATCAGCGCGGTCTGGTGCCGCGTGTCTCGAGGTGCCGGTCGATGCAGTTGTAGCAGGCGTTGAGTTTGCCGCCCTCGAACCAGCGGATGTGCCCCTTGTGGAAATCCCAGTCGAGTACCTTGTCCCAGCGCGTTTCCCAGCTGAGGAACGCCTCCGCCTGTTCCGCCCAGAACCCGGCGGGGTCCTCGACGGATTGCCGGTACATCGACAGGTATTGTGCTGCATCGATATGCGCGTTCCTTGCGAAGGACGCCGGGATGTCGTAGATTTTGGTGTCGGTCATGCAACTCATCTCCGGTTGTATGGGCTGCCGGCGGGATAAATGCCAGGGTCAGCCATTATATATACGGAAAATGCCCGCGCCAGTGTGGCTTAGCCGGAGTATCTGCGGGGCGAGGGCAGGGTGCCGGGCGGGCAGGGTATGCCTGAACATCCCAGTGTTCGATGGCCCAGCGCAGGAGTTCTGCCGGCTCGGCGTCGCCGGCGGCTCCGGCAGCGGCTGGTTCAGGAAGCGCAGCGCATCCCGCAGGATGCGCCGGCATGCCCGGGCTCGACCTCGCCGGCGCGCGGGTTTGTTTGCCGAGTTTTTCGCCGGCGGCGTTCACGGCAACCGGCAGGTGCAGGTAGTCGGGGTCGGCATAACCCAACAGCCGCTGCAGGTAGACCTGGCGTGGCGTCGAACCGAGCAGGTCGGCGCCGCGCACCACGTGGCTGATGCGCTGCCCGGCATCATCGACCACGACGGCAAACTGGTAGGCGAACAGGCCGTCCGCGCGTCGCACCATGAAATCGCCCGACTTCCCGGTCGCAGCTGTCTGGGCAACGCTGCCCTGCAACAGGTCGGTCAGCCTGATCGGTCGTGTCGTACGACGCGGACCCGCATGGCGCGCGCCCGCCGGCCGGGGGGTATCCCGCTACGGCAGGTGCCCGGATAGACAGCACCGCTTTCAGAACCGGCTGCTGCTGTCCGGGATTTCCCTGCGCGTGCAGGCGCAGCCGTAGAGGTGACCGTGCCGGTCCAGTTGCGCGAGCGCCGCCTCGTAGCATGCGGAACGCCGGCTCTGATATTCCACCGCTCCGTCCCATTCCAGTCCGAACACCTCGAGCGTGCGCAGGATGTGGAGGCGGCGCCGGGCACCTCGCGCGGCGGGTCGATGTCTTCAATGCGCACCAGCCAGCTCGCCCTGGTGATGGCGCGCATCCAGGTAACTGCCAACGGCAGCCACCAGCGAGCCGAAATGCAGCGGCCCGGTCGGCGAGGGCGCGAAACGGCCACGATAGGGTGTTCTGTGTGCGCCGGAACCTGCCATTGCCTGTGGAGTTTGAGATTGAACCGTTCGATTGTAGGCGCGGGCGCCTCTGCTTCAGGCAAATGTCGTTGCGTCACGATCACAAATGAAAAAGCCGGCGAAAGCCGGCTGTTCCATGGATGACGGCTTTGGGGGAGGGTCAGCCCATCTGCTTTTCGCGGATCTCGTCGAGGATCTTGCAGTCGATGCACAGGGTGGCGGTCGGCCGTGCCTCGAGTCGCTTGACCCCGATTTCCACGCCACAGGCTTCGCAGTAACCGTATTCGTTGTCGTCGAGATGGCCGATGGCCTCGTCGATTTTCTTGATGAGCTTGCGTTCCCGGTCGCGTGCGCGCAGTTCCATGCTGAATTCGGATTCCTGCGTCGCCCGGTCATTCGGGTCGGGGAAATTCGCCGCGTCGTCCTGCATGTGATGCACCGTGCGGTCGACCTCTTCCATCAGCTGCTTTTCCAGGTCTGCAGGATGTTGCGAAAATGCGCGACCTGGGCCTGTCGTTCATGTATTCCTCGCCTCTGTTTCATGATAGGCCGCGATGCCCGGCACCGGTCCCATCTTGTGCCGGTTCTAGGGCCGGCGACCTGGTGGGGCGGGTGCAGCGGTTTTTTCGGCGCAGCCTTCTGTGTCGGGCGGCTTGTCTTCGATACGGCTTTCTTCGTGGCGGGCTTTCTGGTGGCGAATTTTTTTACAGACGTTTTCCTGGTAGCGGTCTTGCCGGCAGCGGTTTTTTGCGCCGTTTTGCTTGCAGTGGATTTTTGGCGGCGGTTTTCTTTCTGGCTGTTTTCTTCGCTGTCTTTGCACGGCAGGTTTCTTCTTTGCCAGCCTTGGTTTTCGCTGTTTTCTTTTTGACAGCCATCTGGATGCTCCCCGCGTGGAACTTTCTCAATTCAAGTGAATTAATATTTCAAGCTTTAAAAATGCGCTCTCAGGTATCATAATGGCGGGTAACGTTACAGGGGCGTTATTTATACGCCTCTTTCACCATTAGTCAAGGAACCGGCGGGCCGGCAAAAGGCCTGTACCGGCACATGCCGGGAGCGGAGGGCCTTGTATACCCTGTGCTTGAGTCACCCTGCACCATCAATTCGCCCGCTCGAAGCCCTGCTGCTCGATGTCGACGGCACCCTCGCGGATACCGAGGAGACCCATCGCCTGGCGTTCAATGCGGCATTTTCCGGTGCCGGACTGGACTGGATATGGGACAGGCCTTGTATCACAGCTGCTGCAGGTCACCGGCGGGAGGGAACGCATTCGCCTTTTTCTCGACCGCCATGCGCCGGCGTTCGACGCCCGAGGGCGATCCGATGAACTTATCGCCGGATTGCATCGCGAGCAAGACGCGCATATATGTCAGATGCCTCGCCAGGGGCGATGTCCCGCTGCGCCCGGGCGTCGAACGGCTGTTCCGGGAAGCGCGCGCGCAGGGACTGCGCCTCGCCATCGCCACGACAACCACGCCGGAAAACATTACCGCCTGCTGGAGCACAGTTTCAGCACGGGCGCGACGGACTGGTTTGAGCTGATCGCGGCCGGCGCGATGCCGCGCCACATAAGAAGCCCGCGCCGGATATCTAGCGTTACGCACTGGAACGCAGCTGAACCTGCCAGCCCGGGCCTGCCTCGCCATCGAGGATTCGGCCAACGGGCTGGTATCGGCACGGCAGCCGGTGTGGTGACCCTCGTGACCGTCAACCCCTATACCGCGCAACAGGATTTCACCGGTGCGGCGCTGGTACTCGATCACCTGGGCGAGCCCGGCATGCCCTGCGCGGTACTGGCGGGTGATCTTGGTCCGGACGGCATGGTCGATGCCGCCTTCCTGGTGCGCCTGCATGCACAGACCGTGCACGGTGCCTGAGGACGCGCGTTACATGGCGCTTGCGCGACGCATGCAGGTCATCCAGCCGTTTCACGTGATGGCCCTGCTGGCGCGCGCGCGCGAACTCGAGGCGGCCGGGCGTTCCATAATCCACATGGAAATCGGAGAGCCGGATTTCGTCACACCACAACCGGTCATCGATGCCGGTCATGCCGCGCTGACCGGCGGGTACACGCATTACACCCCGGCGACCGGCCTGCCCGCGCTGCGCCGGCGCATCGCCGGGTTTTACCGCACGCGTCATGACCTCGAGGTCGAAGCGGGGCGTATCGTCGTGACGCCCGGCGCCTCGGCGGCGCTGCAACTGGTGCTGGCGGTACTGGTCAACCCCGGTGATCGCGTGTTATTGACCGATCCGGGCTATCCATGCAATCGCAACTTTGTCTATCTCTTCGAAGGCGTGCCGGTCGGCCTGCCGGTCGATGCCGCATCCGCCTACCAGCCGACCGTGCCACAGGTGCGCGATAACTGGACCGGGCAGACCGCGGCACTGCTGGTGGCATCGCCCTCGAACCCGACCGGCAGCCTGCTGGAGAGTGCCACGCTGCGTGAATTCCAGGCGATTGCGCAGGCGCAGGGCGGTTACCTGATCGTTGACGAGATCTACCACGGCCTGGTCTACGGTGAATCCGCACCCACGGCCCTGTCCATCTCCGACGAGGTCATCGTGGTCAACAGTTTTTCGAAGTATTTCGGTATGACCGGCTGGCGGCTGGGCTGGCTGGTTGCGCCGCCCGCACTGGTGCCCGAACTCGACAAGCTGGCACAGAACCTGTATCTCGCGGCACCGACGCTGGCGCAACATGCCGCGCTGCGTGCATTCGAACCGGACACGATCGCGATCCTGGAACAGCGGCGGGCAACGTTTCGGCAACGCCGCGACTTTCTGCTGCCGGCGCTGCGGGAGCTTGGCTTCGGGCTCCCGGTGACGCCGGCCGGTGCGTTCTACCTGTACGCCGACTGCAGTCGCTTTACCGCAGACAGCTACACCTTCTCGACACGGTTGCTGGAGGAGGCGGGTGTGGCGATCACACCCGGCGTCGACTTCGGCACCAACCACCCGGAACGGCACGTGCGTTTTGCCTATACGACTTCGCTGGAAAACCTGCGCGAAGGCATGCGGCGGCTGCGGGCGTATCTTTGCTGATGCGTGCGCACGGTTGACAGGAACACGGTACCGCGCGACGATGACAACCCTGTTCAGCCCGGCGTTTTCCCGGGCGGCTGCACGGTCCTGAATTCCTCCACCCACAGCGCGGTCGCGCCGGCCACGGCGGCCGGCATGGCGATGAAATTCACCACCGGTATCATCGTCAGCAGCAGCGTGCTGCCGCCGAACCCGTATGCCAGCAGCCGGTTGCCGCGCAGCAGCTTGCGTTGTGCCGCGAAGTGCAGCCAATGGTTGGCCATCGGGTAATCGAGGTATTCGATGGCCAGCATCCAGGCGCTGAACAACGCCCAGATGACCGCTGCCGCGACATTGATGCCGGGCACCAGGAACAGGATGCCCAGCGGCAGGGCGCGCAGCGCAAAATACAGCAGCTTGCGCAGTTCCGAGAACAGGCTTGGTGCAATGTCCCGCACCAGTGCGCGCCAGCCGCCGGTGTCGATCGGCTGCCCGGTGAGGTGCTGCTCGACGGCCTCGGCCAGCATGCCGTTGAACGGTGCCGCCACCAGGTTGGTCAGGATCGAAAAGCTGTAGAACACCACCAGCACGCAGCTCAGGGCGAACAGCGGCCACAGCAGGTAACGCAGCCAGTCTAGCCACGCCGGCAGCTTGCCGAGCAGGGTATCGAGCAGGCTGTCCAGCCAGTACGTCAGTCCGAACAGGGCCCCGGCAAAACACAAGGTGCTGATCAGCAGCGGAATGACCACATAACGCCGCAGGCCCGGCTGGCGTATGAGCTTCAGTCCCTGCAGCAGGTAATACACTCCGGTGTGTTTGCTGGCCATGTTTCGCGTTTCCTGGCTGGATTATGCCGTGAGTGGAGGCCGTCCGCGAACCATTCAATCACAGGGTATGGAATATGACAGGGCGAAACCTGCAATATGATCCAGGAAGCCGTGGCGTTTGCATTGCATCATTGTATAAAACATAGGTGAGTTCAGGTCACCGCGCGCAAGGCCAGCAGGGCCGCACCGTACGCGGCCTGCTGGCGGGCGGCCGCGACCACCGGCACGCCGATGATGCGTGCACGCAGACGCGTCCAGCCGGCGTTGGCGGCGCCACCGCCGGTGCTTAGGATGCGGCGCGGGAACGGCGCCCCCAGCGCGGCCAGCTTGCGGTAGCCGTCGGCCTCGATAGCCGCGATGCCTTCGAGGATGGCCTGGAAGAACAAGGCATCGTCCGCCGGGCGCGGTGTCAGGCGCGGTGGCCGCAGCGGGTCGTTGACCGGAAAGCGCTCGCCAGACGCGGTCAGCGGGTAGTAATCCAGCCCGGTCGGCTGGTCCGGGTGCAGGGCGCGCGTATGGCGTTCGGTCTCGTCCGCGCTGAAATATTGCGCCAGCACGGCACCGCCGCTGTTGGAGGCGCCGCCGGCCAGCCAGTGCCCGCCGAGCCGGTGGCTGTAGATGCCGAATTGCGGCGCGAACACCGGCCGTTCGGCAAGCACCTTCAGCACCAGCGTACTGCCCAGCGCGGTGACTGCCTCGCCCGGTCCGGCGCCGGTGGCGATGAAGCTGGCGGTGCTGTCAGTGGTACCACTGGCGATGACGGTGTCGCGAGGCATGCCCCAGCGTGCACACCAGTCCGGCAGCAGGGTGCCGATGGGTCGGCCGGCCGGTACGACGTCCGGCAGCAGCGCGCGCGGCACGTGCAGCGCATCCAGCCAGCGGGGCCAGCAACGGTGTATGACGTCATAGCCCAGCTTCAGGGCGTTGTTCTCGTCGCTGCTGTCGAATCGACCGCACAGCCTTCCCAGCAGCCAGTCGGCCTGGTGCAGGATGTGACGCATGGCCGTTGCGTCTTCCGTTTGCAACAGCCAGAGCAGCTTCGCCAGGCTGGAACTGGCGCCGTGCGCGGCGCACTCGACCGGGGCATGCACGCGAATGCGCTGCGCTTCGGCGACGGCGCGTGCGTCGTTGTACATCAGGGCCGGTGTCAGGGGTGTGCCGTCCGCGGCGCAGGCCAGCACGGTGGCGGAGGTGCCATCGATGCAGATGGCCTCGATATCGCCCAGCGGGTGCAGCAAGCGCAGCTGGTCGAGGTTGTCGGTGAACGCCTGCCACCAGCGGGCCGGGTCCTGTTCGACTGCCGCGCCGGCGCGGCGGGGGGGCTGGAATGTGACCCGGAACTCCGCCAGCGGCTCACCGCGGGCATCGATCACACAGCTGCGACATCCTGATGTGCCGATGTCGATGCCCAGGAAGTGTGCCACGGTGGCTGACCGGCGGCTGGCCGGACCGGTGCGGGTCAGGGCAGGGCCACCGGCGCGGCGGGTTGCCAGCCGGGCTGGCGGTGTTCGGCCACCACGTCGGTATAGATCCCGCCGCGCACGTTGAATTCGGCGCGCAGGCGCATGAAGCGAGGCTCGCAGGCAGCGACCAGGTCGTTCAAGGATGCGGTTGGTGACCTCCTCGTGGAAGGCGCCCTCGTCGCGATACGACCAGACGTATAATTTCAGTGACTTGAGCTCCATGCAGCGCGCATCCGGGCACATACTCGAGGTGCAGGGTGGCGAAATCGGGCTGCCCGGTCTTCGGGCACAGGCAGGTGAATTCGGGCACCCGGATGCGGATGGTGTAGTCGCGGTCCGGTTGCGGATTGGGAAAGGTCTCGAGTGTCTTGCTGGGCTCGGCTTGACATGTCAAAACGATACAAGACACAAGATGATGTGTGCAAGCCCCGGCAGGCAACAAATACTTGTACACGCGGCCGTCTATGAGTACCCTAGCCCGCATTTGCATCCGTATCCGGACCTGGCGGGTCCAGACGGGCCTGGACCCGCCAGGTCCGGGCAGGCTGAGTGCCTTTACACCTGGAGATATGTCGAGTCATTGATGGTTGCACTCATCTTCTCAGTCAGTTACAGCGCTCCCGCGGCCGGCTGGTGGAATAAACGGGCTGGTTGACCATGCGTCTGAGCAAGATCAAGCTGGCAGGTTTCAAGTCCTTCGTCGATCCCACCGTCATCCATCTCCCCAGCAATCTCACCGGCGTCGTCGGTCCCAACGGTTGCGGCAAATCGAACGTCATCGACGCCGTGCGCTGGGTCATGGGCGAGAGCTCCGCGAAGAACTTGCGCGGGGAATCCATGGAGGATGTCATCTTCAACGGCTCCAGCGCGCGCAAGCCGGTCGGGTCGCGTCGCATCGAGCTGGTGTTCGACAACAGCGATGGCGCTATCGGCGGGCAGTATGCCAACTACACCGAAATGTCCGTGCGCCGCCAGGTGGCGCGGGACGGCACGTCGAGCTACTACCTCAACAGCGCGCGCTGCCGGCGCAAGGACATCACGCACATGTTCCTCGGTACGGGCCTGGGGCCGCGCAGCTACTCCATCATCGAACAGGGCATGGTGTCGCGCCTGATCGAGGCCCGCCCGAGGACATGCGCGGCTACCTCGAAGAGGCGGCGGGCATCTCCAGTTACAAGGACCGGCGTCGCGAGACCGAGAACTCGCATCGGCCACACGCGCGAGAATCTCGAGCGTCTGAACGATCTGCGCGAAGAGATCGCGCGGCAGCTCGAGCCACTCGAGAAGCAGTCGCAGCGCGCCGAGAAGTACAAGGAACTCAAGGAAGAGCGAGCGCCGGGTCAAGGCGGAACTGCTGGCGCTGCGCTAACGCCATCGACGCCGAGAGCAGCGAGGAGCAGCGCCTGTGCGGAGCGCGCAACGTCGTGGAGGCCGAGGTCGCCGCACAGCGCGGTATGGAGGCGGACATCGAGCAACGCGCGCGCGACCTGGTGGAGCACAACGAGGCGCTCGGCGAGGTGCAGGAGAGCTACTACAAGCACGGCGCCGAGGTGGCGCGCCTCGAGCAGGCGATACAGCACAGCCGGGAATCCCGCCAGCAACAGCAGCAGGAACTGCAGTCGCGTCGGGCAGACCCTCAGCGAGGTCGAGACACATATCCGGCTGGACAGTGCACGGCTGGAAGAGCTGGCACAGAACCTCGCGACCATCGAGCCGGACCTGGCTGCGGCGCGCGAGTGCGTTGCGCGTTCCGCCAGCGAGCTTGACGCCGCCGAACAGGCCATGCGCGCCTGGCAGTCGGAATGGGACGAATTCAACCGCCGTGCCGCGGAACGTGCGCAGTCGGCGCAGGTCGAACGCACCCGCCTCGATCACCTCGAACGCCATGTGGAGCAACTGGATACCCGGCTGCAGCGCATGGGCGAAGAGCATCAGCATCTGGTCGGTCAGTCCCTGATGGACGAGATCCAGCAGACGGCAGAACAGCTGGAGGCGCGCGAGACCGTCGTCGCCGGCATCCAGGTGCAACTGGAAAATGCGGTGCGACACATCAGCGACCTGCGCAGCCGACTCTACCGGCAGGAACAGGAAATCGATGCGCTGCAGAGCGAGCAGCACGCGACACGCGGACAGCTGGCTTCGCTGGAGACCCTGCAGCGTGCCGCACTCGGACAGCGTTCCGAGCAGGTCAGCGGCTGGCTGAAGGCCAACGGCCTGCAATCTGCGCCACGCCTGGCGCAGTCGATCAAGGTCGAGACCGACTGGGAACATGCCATCGAGACCGCGCTGGGTTTTTACCTGGAGGCTATCTGTGTCGACGGGCTGAACAATGCCGAGCAGGTGCTGGGCGGACTGCAGCAGGGCAACGTGGCCCTGTTCGAAATTACAGGCCAGGCCGGTGTTACGACCGACCGGGACAAGGGCACGCTGCTGGCCGATAAGATCAGCGCCCCGTGGTCGTTGGCCAGCCTGCTCGATGGCATCTATGCGGCCGATTCACTGGCCGCAGCCCTGGCGCTGCGCAGTCGCCTGGCGGCACATGAATCCGTGATCACGCGCGAAGGGATCTGGGTAGGCCGGCAGTGGCTGCGGGTGGCGCGCGATAGCGATGAAAAGGCCGGTGTGCTGGAGCGCGAGCGCGAGATCGCAGCGTTGAACGAACGGAGCGCTTTGCAGGCCGGGCAGATCGATGCGTTGCGACAGGCCGTGGACACGGCGCGGGAAAGCCTGCGCAACGCCGAGGCGGAGCGCGACCGGCTGCAGCATGACTACAATACCGCACACCGCGAGGCCAGTGACCTGCGCGGCAGCCTTGCCGCCAGCCGTTCCCGCCTGGAACAGCAGCAACATCGCCGCGACCACGTGATGATGGAGACGGAGGCGTTGCACGCCGAGAAGCAAGAGGAAGAACAGGAACAGGCCGAGGCGCGCCGCCGGCTCGAAGAGGCGCTGGCCGCCACCGAGGTTCTGACCTTTGAACGCGAGCAGCGCATCAGCGAACAGCAGCAGCTGGCCGGCGTGCTGGATGCGGCGCGCGAGCGCGCCCGGGCCGACCAGCAGGCCGCACACGAACTCGCCATACGGGCAGAGTCCACACGCACCGCGCAGGCCGCCACGGACCAGGCCCTGCTGCGCATGCGCGATCAGGGCAAGCAAATGATTGCGCGGCGCGACGAGCTGGCCGCCCTGCTCGGGCAGGGCGACACCCCGATCATCGAACTGGAACAGGAACTCGAGGGCTTGCTGTCACGGCGCTCGGTGGCCGAGGCCGAGCTACTAGCGGCGCGCAGGCAGGTGGAGGAGATCGAGCATGGTACCCGCGAGCTCGACCAGGAACGTATCCGCAAGGAGCGCTCGGTCGGCGGTCAGCGCGAACAGCTGGCCCAGGACCGCATGGCCTGGCAGGAAATCCGGGTGCGTGCCGACACGCTACTGGAACAGATCAACACGACCGGATTTGATTACCGGTCCTTGCTCGACAATCTCGACGCCGCGGCGACGGTCGAGGCCTGGTCCGAGCAGGCCGACAGGCTAGAGCAACGCATCCAGCGCCTGGGGCCGATCAACCTGGCAGCCATCGAGGAATACGATGAGGAAGCCAAGCGCAAGGTTTACCTCGATGCCCAGCATGTCGACCTCACCGAGGCGCTGCAGACACTGGAAAACGCCATCGCCAGGATCGATCGCGAGACCCGCGCCCGCTTCAGGGAGACTTTCGACAACGTCAACCAGGGTATGCAGGAAAATTTCCCGACCCTGTTCGGCGGCGGCCATGCCTACCTCGAGCTGACCGGTGAAGACCTGCTGGATACCGGCGTGACGGTCATGGCGCGCCCGCCCGGCAAACGCAACAGCACCATACACCTGCTGTCCGGCGGCGAGAAGGCGCTCACCGCGATCGCGCTGGTATTCGCGATTTTCCGGCTCAATCCATCACCGTTCTGCATGCTCGACGAGGTGGATGCGCCGCTCGATGATGCCAACGTCGGCCGTTACTGCGACATGGTGCGCAAGATGTCGGAACACGTACAGTTCATCTTTATCACGCACAACAAGATCACCATGGAAATGGCGCACCAGTTGACCGGCGTCACCATGCACGAACCCGGCGTGTCGCGCCTGGTCGCCGTGGATATCGATGAGGCGGTGCAACTGGTGGCGGTTTAGCGGGTAACAGGGGTCAGTACCCTTTTTACCAATTGTCAGAAGACGGTTTGGGATATAAAGTTCAGGTGGAAAAAGGGTACGGGTAACAGGGGTCAGTACCCTTTTACCAATTGTCAGAAGACGGTTTGGGATATAAAGTTCAGGTGGAAAAAGGGTACTGACCCCTATAGTGCTGCTTGATACTTGTCAGCGGGTGCCTCGATGGAAAATATTCGCTCGATACTGTTGCTGGTCGGTGTTGTCATTATCCTGGGTATCTACCTGTTTGCACGGCTGAAGACCCTGCGTCAATCCCCGTCGCGGCGTGACCGGCCGAAAACTGCCGCACGCCACCGCAAGGCGGTACCGGGGTTGGACAGCTTTGGCGTCGATGAACGGGCGGACAGTGTTATTGACGACGTGGGTGAGCTGTTTCCCGATACCCGGCCTGCCGGGCTGGAAGAGACTGTGATCGCGGCACCGGCACGGAATCCACAGCCGCCGGTCAGCCCGGATCGTGTGTTTTCGCTGTTCGTCACGGCGCCCCCCGGTGTACCATTCCGCGGCCCGATGCTGCTTGGCGCAATGACCAATGCCAGGCTCGTATTCGGCGATATGCAGATCTTTCATCGCATCGAGACGCTCGACGGCACCCAGAAGACCCTGTTCTCAGTGGCCAATATCCGCGAGCCGGGTACCTTCGACCCGGCGGCAATGGAAAACTTCTCCACCGCGGGTGTCGCGCTGTTCATGCAGGTCCGTCCCGGGGTGGACGCGGTATGGGCCTTCGAGGCGATGGTGGAGGCGGCACACAGCCTGGCGGACAGCCTCGGCGGCACGATCTGTGACTCCACACGCAGCGTATTGTCCAAACAGTCCATCGGACACATGCGTGATGAGGTGATCGGCTGCCAGCTGCAACAGCGGGTGTCCAAAGCGGCATCATGAAGGCGCCGCCTGCCGCGCGCCACCGCGCGCAGGCGCTGCGCGAGCAGCTGCACGAGCACAACTACCGCTACTACATCCTCGACGAACCGACCGTCTCCGACGCACAGTATGACGCGCTGCTGCGCGAGCTGCAGGACCTGGAACGCCAGTACCCGGATCTGCTGACCCCCGATTCCCCCACCCAGCGTGTCGGCGCGCCGCCCGTGAAGGCCTTCGGCGAGGTGCGCCACGAACAGCGCATGCTGTCGCTGGACAATGCCTTCTCCGACGAGGAACTGGCCGACTTCGACCGGCGCGTGCGCCATCTGCTGGATACCGACACGGTCGAGTATGCCGCCGAACCCAAGCTCGACGGACTGGCGGTAAGCCTGCTGTACCGCAACGGTGTGCTGGCGCGTGCCGCCACGCGTGGTGACGGCAGCACCGGCGAGGATGTCACGCAGAACGTGCGCACCATCGCCACGGTGCCACTGAAACTGTCCGGCAAGGGTATTCCGGACCTGCTGGAGGTACGCGGCGAGGTGTACCTGTCACACAGGGGGTTCGAGGAACTGAACGAACAGCAGGAGGCGCAGGGGCAAAAGCCGTTCGTGAACCCGCGCAATGCCGCGGCCGGCAGCCTGCGCCAGCTCGACCCGAAGATCACCGCGCAGCGCCCGCTGGAGATGTTCTGCTACGGCATCGGCCGGGTGACGGGCGGTAAGCTGGCCGACCGGCACACGGCGATCCTCGCGCAGCTCCGTGACTGGCGCCTGCGCGTGTACGACGACATCCAGTGTGTCGAGGGCCTCGAGGGCTGCACCGGGTATTACCGGCGTTACGAGCAACGCCGTGACAAGCTGGCCTTCGAGATCGATGGTGTGGTGTTCAAGGTGGACAGGATCGAACAGCAGGATACGCTGGGCTTTGTGGCGCGCGCGCCGCGCTGGGCGATCGCGCGCAAGTTTCCCGCGCAGGAGCGCGAGACCGTGGTGCTGGGCATCGACATACAGGTCGGCCGTACCGGCGCGCTGACGCCGGTGGCGCGACTGGAACCGGTGTTCGTCGGCGGGGTGACGGTGACCAACGCCACGCTGCACAACCAGGACGAGATCGAACGCAAGGATGTGCGCGTCGGCGATACCGTGATCGTACGGCGCGCCGGTGATGTGATCCCCGAGGTGGTGCGGGTGAACCCGGAACTGCGCAAAAAGGGCGCGCGACGCTTCAAAATGCCGGAACGCTGTCCGGTATGCGATTCGCGCGTGGAGCGCGTGGCAGGCGAGGCCGTGACGCGCTGCAGCGGCGGCCTGTACTGCGCCGCACAGCGCCGTGAGGCGATCAGGCACTTCGCTTCACGGCGCGCCATGGACATCGAGGGGCTGGGCGACAGGCTGGTCGAACAGCTGGTCGGCAAGGGTCTGGTGCATGATGTCAGCGACGTGTACGGCCTGACCCGGGAGCAGTTCGCCGGGCTCGAGCGCATGGCGGAGAAGTCCGCCGCCAACCTGGTCGCGGCACTGGAGAAGAGCCGGGACACCACGCTGGAACGCTTCATCTACGCGCTCGGCATACGCGAGGTGGGCGAGAGCACGGCGCAGATCCTGGCACGTGCATTCGGCGACCTCGAACCCCTGATGGTTGCGGACCTCGAAACGCTGCAGGCCATTTACGACATCGGCCCGGTGGTGGCGCAGCGCATCGTCGACTTCTTCGCGGAGCCGCACAACCGCGACGTCATCAAAAAGCTGCTCAAGGCCGGCATCCACTGGCCGGCCGTAGAAAAACCGCAGCATGCCCCGCTGGCCGGCAAGACCTTCGTGCTCACCGGCACGCTGTCCATGTCGCGTGATGCGATGAAGGCGAAGCTGCAGGCGGCCGGTGCGAAGATCAGCGGCAGCGTGTCGAAGAAGACCGACTACGTCGTCGCCGGTACCGACCCCGGCTCGAAGTACGACAAGGCGGTGGAACTCGGTGTCGAGGTGTTGGATGAGGCGGGGTGTTTACGGCTGCTGGGAGAGTAGCAGGGATACCAGGGGACAGACCACGATTTTCAGTCCGTTCCAACGAGTCTGTCACTCTTTCCAGGGCTCAGGTAGTGGTATAAGCCTGTTATGCGCCTTCAATTCCTGTATCGATTACTCCGTTCGTGTACATTCGTGCGACCGGCGTGAGCCAGGCAACCGGTGAGACTGCAATGAGTACAGCGTGGATTTTGTGGGGTTTGCTGTTCGGCTCGGCCGGACTCGGTTTCTTCATTTACGGCAAGCGGCAGAAGGCAGTGGTCCCGCTGGTCTGCGGGCTGGCCCTCATGATCTATCCGTATTTCGTTTCCGGCACCGTGCCGCTTGTCGCGATCGGTGTGACGCTTATGGCCATGCCTTACTTTGTCAGGATCTGACGAGAACGATGGGTAAGATACAAGCACACTTTCTCCCGATAGGAAAAAATGTATCCTGACACCAAATTGACCAGGTTTGGCTGGCTGATCCTGCTGCTTGCCATGCCGGCACTTGCCTCGGACCTGCAACGCGAGCAGCGCTGGGCAAACGAGATCGTCGATGCCATCCTGGTCGGGGAGCCCGTGTGGCTGGAGGCCGGCGACCGCAGTTTCCTGTCCATCTACACCGAACCGGCGGGCGCCGCGCGCCACGGTGCGGTGATCCTGGTGCACGGTGTCGGCGTGCACCCGGACTGGCCTGACGTCATCAACCCGTTGCGCGAAGGTCTGCCAGAACATGGCTGGGCGACGCTGTCACTGCAGATGCCGGTGCTCGATGCGGAGGCCGGGGTCAACGAGTACTACCGGCTCTTTCCCGAGGTGCTGCCGCGCCTCGATGCCGGCATGCGCTACCTGCGGGCGCAGGGTTATCAGACCGTTGTGGTTGCCGGCCACAGCCTCGGCAGCCAGATGGCGGCGTACTGGGTCTCGCAAGCCAGGGATACGGAACTGAAGGGCTTCATCGCCGTGGGCCTGTCCGGCGCCGAGCGTACCGGTCATGGCGCCACACTCGATTACCTCGCCGGAATTACCGTTCCAACGCTGGATATCTTCGGTGAACACGACCTGCGCACGGTCAAAAAACCACGGCGGCGCGCGCGGCCGCCGCCCGGCGTGCCGGCAATACCGCCTATGTCCAGGTCGAGGTGGAGGGGGCCGGCCATATGTTCCGGGGTTCCGATGCACCGCTGGTGGAGGCGGTGGTGAAGTGGCTGGGGGGCATCAGGTGAACGCGTGCCGGGAAGCAGGTCTGTCCCCGTTTAGCTGTCACTGCACCGCCGGCGGTGACGGAAACAGCGCGTAGGGCGTGCCGGGTTCCTCGCCAGGGGGTACATAGGCCGGTGCCGGTTGTCCGGGGTCTCCCAGCGAGTGTATGAACTGGTAGAGTGCACGCAGGTCCGCTTCGTCCATTTGATTCAGGTTGTACCACGGCATCGGCGGGCGGCGTTTCAGCGTGCGGGCGGCGGCGACCCACTGGGATTCGGTCATGTCCCTCACGAACAGGCGCAGGTTGGCTCCGTAGGTCGTGCCCCAGGGACCGCGCCAGCCAAAGCTGTCACCGGTCAGCCATTGTGCCACGGGGATATTGCCGTCATGCATGAAGTAACCGGGGGTATGGCAGTCGTTGCAGCCTGATACCCGGGTGATATAGCGGCCGCGATCGATCTGCTTGCTGTCGAGCGCAGCATCGGCCGCCCCGGTCGGCATGGAGAGAATCCATGTGTTTGCCGTGGCCAGCAGGAACAGTAAACAGGGAATGAAGGTTTTCATGGCACGAACCTCATGCGCTAGTGTGGGCAGGGTGGCCGGAATAATCATCCAGAAGGGCACCTGGCGGCAAGTCTGATCTCGAAACCGGTACGCCAGCCCGACAAGGGGCGGTGCCTGCCGTGACATACCCTGTTGAGCAAGTGGTGGTCACCTGTACCGTGGTGGCATGGGGACCGTCTGGCCTATTACGCGAATGAAGCCTGCCGGTATACCGTATGACGTGTGAACGGGATTGCACGACCGCCCTGTCGGGGGCTGCAGGTACGGTCTCAGGTTGCCGGCTACAGACAGGATAAACGCCGGCCTGTGACACGCCGCCATACCACGGCAATGACAGATTCAAGGCGCTGACGGAACGCGGCCGGATGCCCGGTCCGGCGTGGCAGTCCGGGCGCGGCGTGAGCCGTGCGGACAGGTTATGTCAGGAAAAGTCGTGCCCTGACACCCGGTCAGCCCGCCTTCTTCACGTCGTCATTGAGTTCCCGAACCAGCGGGTAGAGCTTTTCCGTTTCATCTTGAATGCGGTCCAGCACGAGTCCGAACATCTTTTCCGAGTCCTCCAGGAAGCGGTCGTATTCGGAGATAGCCAGGCTGTCGGTCCGTTTCTTGGGACACCATTCCTTGATGTAGGCCGACATGATTTTCTTGATTTCCAGTGAACCGGACATGAAGTTCTTTGCCAGCAACTGGATATCGCGGTCATCGTGTGTCAGCAGTCTGCTGTAGAGGTTCTTGTCAACCAGGTCGATATGCGCCTTGACCTTGTCATTGAAACGGTTGAAGAGCTCGCAACAGGCCCCTGTATCGCACATGGACCGCTCCTTGAAAAGGTAGAGCAGGACGTTGGAGAGTTCCGTAATGCTGTGATTCTCGCTGTGCAGTTCGTCATAATTGATCATTCTCTGTATCCCTCATTCCGCCCCCCCGTAAGAGGCTGTTGATCGTACCGGGATCACTTGATGCGTGTCGCAATCATAACCCGGACGTTGCCCGGTCATCCAGCCGGCACCACACCGGCTTGCCGGGTGACTGCCCGGGTCAGGTGTGCATGGTTGTGCCCATCAGTCGGTAATGGATTTAATATCCGATTATCCTGCACAGTGCTGTCTGTATAAATGACAAGGCTCAATTCCCCGCTAAAACTCAGGAAGTGCACTCGCCGGGCATGACCGGAGCCGGTCCGTTCGGCGGCGCGAGGGTGCTGGCCACACGCGGAGACACCGGCACGCCACGAACCGGACGCCCCGATCGCCAGCGGCATGACAGTCCTGTCAGTAATGATCAGGGCCGGCGCGACGTGGATCAGCTACCTGCTGGAACTGCGCCCTTTTTCATCCATCGGCCGACGATTAGCTCGTGACGTGCCTTTGCGTGCAGCAGGTGCCGTGCCGGCGACCGGCCGCCAGTCGTGGAATCAGCGCCTGATTATTCGGTTTCTCCGGAAAATCAGCGGCTTGTTAAAGACTTGCCGCGTTGAATCAGGCTATATTAGGGAAAACACCGTAACGGCCTGAAACTGCATGCGTACACCACTGAACATCAATCTGCTCACCGGCCTGGTAGTCGCCATCATCCTGCTGGGCCTTATCAGCGTGGTGACAGTGTTCATGAATGCGCGCACCTACCGCGACCTGGCGTTCAATTTCCAGCGCCAGTACATGATGCAGCTGGTCGCTGCCGAGACTAACACGCTGCTTGCCGACAGCGCAGAACAGGCGCGGCGCATGGGACTGGGTATCCAGCTGGACCCGGGCTTTCGCACGGCCTTTGCAGCGCGCGATACCAGGGCACTGGCCAGCGCGCTCGAGGCACAGTATCATCGCGCACCCGTGACCTCAAACCTGGTCAACGCCGTCAGCATCTATGCCTACGACGTGGATTTCAACCTGCTCGCCGTCTCCATGCGCACCGACAGCGGCCTGCCGGATGATACGGTTATCTGCCCGGACCTTATCACCAAGGCGCGCATCCGCGAGGGGCCACGTCGACTCAAGCCGTTGTATGAACTCTGTCTCCGCGATGGTATTCCCTACCAGGCATCGATTGCCCCGGTCGGCGGGCTGGTACCTGCCGGATATCTGCAGATCGTCGCCGACCCGGTGCAGAACCTGGAGAAACTCGATGCACACCTGAAGATGCCGGTGAGAATCAGCCGGGTGGACGGTACGGTGCTGTATGCCGCAAGCGGCTGGAAAGAAGACGGTTCCGCCAACTACGTTCAATCGGTCTACACACTGACGACCGACAATTCCCGCCCCGCGCTCGACATCGTGTCGGCGCGCAATGCCGACGCGCTGGTGCGGCAGATCGAGAAGACCAACCGCGGCCTGCTGATCACCGTAGTGCTGGTGCTGCTGACGACCGTGATGCTGGCGCTGATGATGGTGAACTACTCGGTAATCAGACCGCTGCACAATCTGCGCCGGCGCCTGAGCGAGGAGTGGGGGCGCAGCGTCGACAGGCAGGATCCGCAGTCCACGCCGGAGATGAAGGGCCCGGCGACCTTCCACGCGCTGGGCGAACTGTACGATACCCTGCATGACCTGGCCATTCGCGACCCGCTGACCGGTACCTATAACCGCGCGCTGCTGGAGGACCGCCTGATGCAGGTGATCGCGGAGCATCGCCGCACCCCGGGTACGGCCGCCGTGCTGCTGATCGACATGGTGCGTTTCAAGTACGTCAACGACATGCTCGGGCACCACATTGGCGACATTCTGCTGAAGGACGTGGTCGGGCGCATCGCGGACGTGCTGCGCGAGTCGGATACACTGGCGCGGCTGGGTGGCGACGAGTTCGTTATCGTGCTGCCGGATACCGATGCGGAGCAGGCCGTTCAGGTGGCGCACAAGATCATAAACTCCATGAAGCGCCATTTCGAGGTCAGGGAGCACAAGATCTTCGCATCGGTGACCATCGGTATTGCACTGACACCAACGCATGGCACGGACGTGGATGCCCTGCTGCGCAACGCGGACTATGCCATGTACTCGGCCAAGGCGCTCAAGCAGGGCTGTGCCGTCTATGATCCGGCAACCACGGAAGACATCGACGTCGCGCGCATGACACTGGATGGCGTGCTGAATGAGGACATCGGCCGCAATGACCTGTTCCTGGTCTACCAGCCGGTCATCGAGTTCGCAACGGGCCGGATCAATTACCTGGAGGCGCTGCTGCGCTGGCGCAAACCGGATGGCAAGATCCTGCTGCCGGACGCCTTCATTCGCGCGGCCGAGCAGAGCGGCCTGATCCGGCAGTTGTCGGAATGGGTGATCGAGACGGCCTGCCGGGAACTCGCCCTGCTGCAGGAGGATTACGACGGCCTGTGCACCGGTATCAATCTGTCCATGCACAACCTGCACGATTTCAACCTGCTTGATCGCATCCACGACGCGCTGCAGCGTCACCATGTCAAACCGGAATCCCTGCTGCTGGAAATAACCGAAACCGGGGTCATGCTGGATCCGGAGCAGGTGAGTGAGGTGCTGCGCCAGCTGGTGGCACTTGGCATCAGGCTGTCGATCGACGATTTCGGGACCGGCCATTCCTCGCTGGTCTACCTCAAGCGCCTGCCCGTGCACATGCTCAAGGTCGACAAGTCGTTCGTAACGGAGATGGATTCCGACGAGGAAAATGTCTCCATCGTGCGTGCCACCATCGACCTGGCGCACAACCTGGGGCTTACCGTGACCGCGGAAGGCGTGGAGTCGCGGGCGGTATACGACCGTCTCAAGGGGATGGGGTGCGACTATTATCAGGGGTATTATACGGGCCGGCCGATGGCGCTGGAGGAAGTCATGCAGTGGCTGGAAAGCCGGCGCAGGGCATGGTGATAACCGGCAGAAAGCGGAGGTATTTGATATGCGGCAATATCCGGTGATACTTGTTTTGCTTACATTGACCGCCTGTGGTGATCACCAGCCGCCCGTGCCAAAGGACGACAGTGTCTGGAAGACCCAGCAGGAATTGATCAAAAAGGCACAGGGTGTCGAGGGCATGATCAGTGATATCAGCGCACAGCAGCGCCGCCAGATCGATCTGCAGGCACAGTAACGACAGGCGGGACAACCGGCCGCTACCGGCGGGTGTCCCGGGTAATCAGGCCGGGGGCCGTGGCCAGGGAGCCCGGTGCGGCGAGCGGTAATGACGAGAATAATCACAATAACGAGCGGGTCAACCCGGGTGGGCAAGACACAGCTGGCGATCAATCTCGCGCTCGAGCTGGTCAGGCGTGGTCGCCAGGTCGGTGTGTTCCAGGATACGGCTGCTGCGCGTGCGCTGGACGGCCTGCTTGAATTGCGCCAGTCCGCGGTACCGCACCGGCGCGCGTCCGACCTTCCGGCCGGTGATGTCGTGCGTCGGGGGTACCAGGGCGTGGATTTCCTGACCTGCAGGCTGCGCCTCGAGGAATGGGCGAACGGTGACGCAGATCGGCTTAAGGCCTGTATCCATGACCTGGATACGCACGATGGCTACGACGACCTGCTGATCGACACCTCCGGCATGGAACCGAACGCAATCCTGGCTTGCTGCCTCGCCTCTGCCGCGGTCATCGTCGTGGTCACGCCGGATGCGCATTCGCAGGCCGGGGCCTTTGCACTGCTCAGGATACTCCGCCTGAACGGTTTTGACGGCACCCCGGGCATGCTGGTGAACCGGCTGCAGACCGCGCAGCAGTCAGGTGATATTCACCGCCGGCTGAATGAACAGTTGAAGGAACACCTCGGCCTGGAACTGCCGCTGCTCGGTGCTCTCGCCGAGGACGACCACGTGTCTGCCGCGCAGCGGGCGCGGCAGGCGTTCAGTTCGGTCTATCCCGACCTGGACGTGGCCGCGGAAATGGTCAGTCTCACCAATGCCCTCGAAACAGTCAGCACGGTGGCGCCGCCCGTACGGCTAACCGTGACGCGTTTCTGGAAGACCTTCCTGGAAAAGGTGCGTGCGCCGGTGCAATTGCCCGGCCAGGCGTTACTGGAGGACGTGCCGGAGCAGGCGGCGAACGGTATTCCGCAGGTCCAGGCAGAAGATTTACCCGCCGAGACCGGGCTGGTTCAGTTCGACGGCAGCCTCGCCACGCTTTGCGATACCCTGATTACGTTACCCGAGACGCTGGGCGTGCTTGCGCACGACATGACCGAACTGGTCGCCGCGCTGGCGAGCGAGCAGGCCGCGCGTGCCCTGGCTGCCGGCAGCGCCTGTGACGAGCGGGCGTGTCTGCAGCTCGCGGCAGCCATCCTCAACGGGGTGTGCGAGAGTGCGACGCAACGCGAGCGTGTTCATTTGCAGATCGCTGAATGCCGGATAGACGGTGGGTATGACAACTGGCTGCATACCGGTAATTACATGCGGTTTGCTTTCCGGGTCAACACGCAGGGCAGGTTGATGGAACGCCTGAAAGCGGTTTTCGCACAGTTGCTGTTGCCGCTGAACGAGCCGGTACAGGACAGCGCAGTGCTGTGGGAGCAAGTGAACCCGGCGCGCAGTACAGCGCTGGTGGTAAGCATCAGCCTGCCGGACGAGTTGCGCCTGTTGCTGTGGGTGCCGGTCAGACAGGGCGGTGGCGATGCGGTGGCGGTTGCGGCTGCTGTACAGGTTCCGGCGGCCGCCCGGAAATGAGCCGTCAGGCAGCGGCACTTCCGAATCCGTCGCCGGTCGCCGCCCGGTCGATTCGAACGCCTGCAGGGATGCAGACGGCGTGGCACCAGCCGCAGGTGCCACGGGCGATGCGGGAATAATTGCCGGGCGAAACCCGGGAAGCGCGCCGGCTTTCCCCGGGCTGTCGTTGCCAGCACCCGGCGGGCGCGTACCTTATTCCGTCTTGAGCTCGATGCTGGCGGATTCCCGCAGCTCGTTGAGGTGCTCCTGCAGACTCTGGTTTACCAGCATCAGCTTCAGACGATCCTTGACATCATCAAACGGGGGTGGCGTGCTGTCGCGAACGTCTTCCAGCATGATGACATGCCAGCCGAACTCGGTCTTCACCGGGGTCTTGGTATAGGCGCCCTTTTCCAGGGTGGCAGCGGCATCCGCGAACGGCTTGACCATCTGGCCGGCGCCGAACCAGCCCAGTTCTCCACCGGACGGCCCGGACGGTCCGGTGGATTTTTCCTTGGCCAGTTCGGAGAAATCCTGGCCTTTATCAAGCATGGAAATGATTTGTTTCGCCTCGTCCTCGGTTTTGACCAGGATGTGGCGTGCCTTGTACTCCTTGCCGGGAACGCCGACCTGCTTGTCGTAGAATTCCTTCGCGGCTTCGTCAGTGACCTGGTTATTCTCCATGAAATTCTTGATCGCGGCGCCGGCCATGGTGCTGCGTTCCATCTGGTTGAGCGTTGCGGCCACCTCCGGCTGCGAGGTCAGTCCCTTGTCTATGGCTTCCTGGCGCATCAGTTCCAGGGCAACCAGCTCGTTCATGATGGTTTCGTGGTTGGCTTCGGAGGTGCCGGCCTTTGCGGCACGCTGTGCGGTATAGACGTCAAGGACTTCCTGGGTGATGTTGTTGCCATTGACGGTGGCGACGACCGTGCCGGTGAGCGCGGGGGTGGAGCTGTCTGCAGTGCCCTGGGCGGGCTTCAGCGCAGTCTGCATCTGGTCGCACCCGGTCACAAGCAACAGTGATGCAATGAACAGCAACGAATGACGGTAATTCATCTGTAGTACCTTTTATGGGTTGGTGGGCTGGGTTTCTTCCGGTGTTCTGGCGTCGATACTGAGGGCGTGAATTTCACGCTGCATCATATCACCGATGGCGTCGTAGACCAGCCGGTGACGCTTGAGCAGGGTCTTGCCCCTGAACACGGCGGAGGTGATCTGCACGATGAAGTGGCCGCCGCCGGTGGCAGCGCCGGCATGGCCGGCATGCCTTGCACTTTCATCGATGATCTCGAGGGCTACGGGTTGCAAGGTGTGCGTCAGGCGTGTGCGCAGTTCCTCGATGCGTAGATCAGACATGTCAGGGCAACACCTTCCTGAAGGGTTTGACGGTGATCTGCGCGTAGACGCCGGCGGTCACATAGGGGTCGGCATCGGCCCAGTCGCGCGCCGCTTCCAGTGAATCGAACTCGGCAACCACCAGGCTGCCGGAGAAGCCGGCCGCGCCCGGGTCGTCGCTGTCGATGGACGGATGGGGACCGGCCAGCACCAGCCGGCCGTTCTGCTTCAGTATCTCGAGCCGCTGCAGGTGCCCGGGGCGCGCGCCCAGGCGGGCCTCGAGGCTGCCGTCGTAGTCCTGGCTGATGATGGCATACAGCATTACTTGCCGTCTCCCGCGGTTTCCATGTAGCGGCTGAGATAGAAGGCCTGTGCAAACACGAACACCAGCGTCAGGCCCATCATCCCGAACAGCTTGAAGTTGACCCAGGTGTCCTCGCTGTAGTTGTACGCAACATACAGGTTGAGGAGGCCGATGCAAAAGAAAAATACGATCCAGGCCCAGTTGAGGCGTGACCAGACGAAGGCCGGCGCCGAGATGGCGTGACTCATCATGCGCTCGACCAGGGTGACCTTGCCGAACAACCGGCTGCCCAGGAAGGCCGTGCCAAACAACCAGTTCACCACGGTCGGTTTCCACTTGATGAATACGGGGTCCCTGAGTGCCAGGGTCAGCCCGCCGAACACGACCAGGATGCCCAGCGTGATCACGTGCATCTTCTCGAACCGGCGGTGCCTGATCCAGAACAGACCGGTTTGCACGAAGGCGGCGCCGATGGCGACGGCGGTGGCGACATAGATGTCGTACAGCTTGTAGGCGCCGAAGAACAGGATGATCGGGAACAGGTCGAACAGAAACTTCATATCGAATGCTTCGCTGTTTTCAAGGATATGGGCGCGGTGACCCGCAAGGGCACCGAATCATAGACCGTTTGCCGCAGGGATTATACCAGCGTGTCCCGGTCTGCGGCGCGGGCCGTGTCAGTGCAATGACCGGTCCAGCGTCCATTGCCGGTGATACCGCGCCATCACCTTGCGTACGTGCTCCGGGTAGTCCAGCGCATCCATCTGCTGCATGCCTTCGGTGAAAAAGCGTCCGGCATCCTCGGGCAGACCACGGGTCAGGATGGTAAAGGCCTGTTCCATCAGGTCGGTATTGTGACTGCGCGTGGCGATAATACTCTGGTTAAGCAGCAGTATCCGCCATGGCCGGCCCGGGTTGATCTTTTCCAGGTCCTGGCTGATGACCGGTGACACGGCCGTCACGATCTGGCGGATAACCGCGCCGAGTGCCTCGAGCTGGTGCGGTTCCCGGGTGGTGTTCGCCAGCAGTGCAAGGGCGTCGACGACCGGTTCCAGGGTATCGATCTGGCCATCGTGTTGCGCGATCCACAGTGCCACGTCGATGATCAGGGTGGCCAGCTGTTCGCGCTGGTCGGGTAAACGCAGGCGTTCCGTGCAGGCGGAGAGCCCCTCGCACAGGCGCAGGGCATATTCGCCGATCTCGGTGACATCGGCAGTCGCCGTAGTACCCTTGCCGGCATCGGCAGCGAGCCGGGTCATGACGTCCATCAGCTGATCGAAGGCCAGCACCAGTCCGGGCAGCTCACGTTCGGTCGCGTCCGTGACCGCCGTTGTGCACGCTTCGAGCAGCGCGCCGGCACGAGCCTGTATGGCGTCCAGTCGTCCGGTGGGTATTTGCAGGGTGTCCATTCGGGTGATCATGACTCATGGTACCAGCGTTGCCGGGACAGGCGCGAATCTGGAAACCCTGCCCGGAATGTGCTTATGTATACGATCAATCGAAAACGGAGTCAGTATCCCTCGATGCCCGGGGAGCAGGAAATTTCCTGAAATTTAACCATCAATGGGTACTGACCCCTTTTTCGTCTTCTGTAGAATAGCCGGATGCCCGCGACGTATGATCTGCACAGCCATTCACTCGCCTCGGACGGGACGCTCGCGCCCGCCGGACTGGTACAGGCCGCACGCGATGCCGGCATCGGCGTCCTGGCGCTGACCGACCATGACACCACCGACGGCATCGACGCGGCGGCGGCAGCGGCAAACACCGCCGGCCTGCAGCTGGTAGCCGGCGTGGAGATTTCGGTTACCTGGCAGTCACAGACCATTCATGTACTCGGACTCGGCATCGATACCGGCAACGTGGCGCTGCAGGCGGGGCTGGCCCAGCTGTGCGCATTTCGCGACTGGCGTGCCGAGGAAATCGGGCGCCGGCTGGCGCGGGCCGGCATCGGTGGCGCGTGGGCCGGTGCGCGTGCACTGGCGCAGGGCAGGATCATCAGCCGCACGCATTTTGCACAGCACCTGGTCGGGCAGGGTCACGCGGCCAGCATGCGCGATGTGTTCCGGCACTTTCTGGTCAACAACAAGCCGGGCTATGTGTCCGGTCAGTGGGCGGAGCTGGAGGCGGCGCTGGGCTGGATACGGGCGGCCGGCGGACTGGCGGTGATCGCGCACCCGGCGCGCTATCGCCTCACGGCCAGCCGCCTGCGCCGCCTGCTGGGCGAGTTCAGGGAACTGGGTGGTGCCGGCATGGAAGTCGTTTCCGGCAGTCACAGCCGGGACAACATCCACGCGATGGCGGCCGTGTGCCGCAACGGGCAACTGCTGGCCTCGTGCGGATCGGACTATCACGGTCCCGACAACTGCTGGGTCCGCCTCGGTGAACTGCCGGCGCTGCCGGCGGGCTGCATCCCGGTGTGGGAAAGCGAGCAGTGGCCTGTGCAATGAAATGACTCGCGCCAGGACGCAAAGGCGCCAAGGTAAAAATCCTCTCGCAGAGTACACAGAGATAAAATCACCGCAGAGGAAAAATATCTTTGCAGGATGCGATGAGTATGCGGACCGCATCGACAGGTGGCGGGAATTCATCAAGTGGTAACCAGGCCGGTTAAGGATGTTTTCTGCTGCTCTTGATACCATTGCGGTAAGATACGGCCTTTATTTGTAATTCATGTGTAAGCACTGCTGTCCCATAAACTCCCTCTCCCTCCGGGAGAGGATTGGGGAGAGGGGATAAAATCAAGCCAACTGCCTGATTTTCCATCCCCTCATCCTGTCCTACTCCCGGAGTACCCGAAAAGCGGGCATAAAGGAGAAGGGACGCAGTGAGTATACCGCTGTGGCTGATTTCCATGTCCAGCCTCTGGCAACAGTACCCAACGATATATTCATTCATGGACTTGCCACTGTTTCAGTGAATGTATATGGGACAGCAGTGAATTCATGTGTAAGGCATTTTTCTGCGCTATCGTTCGGTTTGTGTGATTGGTTGATCCCGATTCAATTTCAATAGCACCAGTCCGTTCTTTGCGCCTTGGCGTCTTTGCGCGAGACAGTTGTTTTATGAGTCAGTTCTTCCAGATACATCCGGTCAATCCGCAGCAGCGGCTGATCCGCAATGCGGTGGAGATCATACGCAACGACGGACTGGTAGCCTATCCAACTGATTCCAGTTATGCGCTCGGCTGCCGCGTCGGCGACAAGCGCGGCATGGAGCGCATGCGGCGCATCCGCGGACTGGATAACGCACACGAATTCACGCTGGTCTGCCGCGACCTGTCCGAGCTTGCGTCCTATGCCAGGGTGGAGAACAGCGCCTACCGCCTGTTGAAGTCCCTGACGCCGGGGCCCTATACCTTCATCCTGCGTGCCACCCACGAAGTACCGCGCCGCCTGCTGAACCCGAAGCGCAAGACGATTGGCATCCGCGTGCCCGATCACCCGATCTGTCAGGCCTTGCTCGCCGAGCTCGGCGAGCCGTTGATGAGCAGCACACTGATCCTGCCGAAGCGCGACATGCCGGAGACCGATGCGCACGATATACGCGAACGACTGGAGCATGAACTCGATCTGGTTATCGACGGGGGCAATTGCGGGCTGGAGCCGACCACGGTGGTCGACATGGTGGACGGTGTGCCCAGCGTGGTGCGCGCGGGCCTCGGTCCGGCCGGGCCCCTGGAGCAGTAATGAATCCGTCGTTCGTGGCGTTACCGGTGGGGGACAGGACAATCGACGCAGACTCGCTTCGATCGCCACCGGTCAGCGAGTTCGATGTGCTGGCCCCGGCCTCTCCCGCACCTTGCGCACGGGACGGTGCCCCGGACCATGATGTCGGGCTATTTTCGTACGCCTTGGTATAATCCGCCGATGTTCGATCTCAGCCTGGTGCAAAAGATAGCCATCTGGATTGTACCGGTGTTGCTTGCCATTACCGTGCATGAAGTGGCACACGGCTGGGTGGCGAGCAAGCTGGGCGACCGGACCGCGCTCATGCTGGGTCGCCTGACACTGAACCCGCTCAAACATGTCGATCCGGTCGGCACCATCCTCATACCCGGCATGCTGTTGCTGCTGCACGCCGGATTTATCTTCGGCTATGCGAAACCGGTGCCGGTGGACTGGCGCAACCTGCATCATCCCAGGCGCGACATGGCCGTGGTCGCCTCCGCCGGACCGGTGACCAACCTGTTGATGGCACTCGCCTGGGCCATGCTGATCCGCGCGGGTTACCTGCTGGGTGAGAACGGTGCGGCGCTCGTGTTCATGGGCGTCGCAGGTATCTTCATCAACACT
The DNA here is from genome assembly GCA_963803275.1 of uncultured Gammaproteobacteria bacterium. GTDB lineage: Bacteria > Pseudomonadota > Gammaproteobacteria > UBA9214 > UBA9214 > UBA9214. The sequence goes on from CAWDLS010000003.1 coordinate 375,514, forward strand.
GTCCTGATGGCGCTGAATCTGCTGCCCCTGCCGCCGCTGGACGGTGGTCGCGTGCTGGCCGGCCTGCTACCGGCGCGCTGGGCCTGGTATTTCAGCCGTATCGAACCCTACGGATTCCTGATACTGATCATCCTGCTGATAACCGGCATCCTGGGGCTGTTCATGTGGCCGGTGATCAATCTTGCCTGGAGCGCACTGCTGCCCTTGTCCGGCATGCCGGCAGACGATTTCCAGGTGGTGCTGCTTTCATTGATGGGGAAATAGGAGAACAGCTTGGGCAGTCTGAGTACTGGCAGCCGGGTACTGTCCGGCATGCGTCCCACCGGCCGCCTGCATCTCGGGCACTACCACGGTGTACTGAAAAACTGGATACGCTTGCAGCAGGAGTTTGACTGCTTCTTCTTCGTGGCCGACTGGCATGCGCTGACCACGCACTACGAGGAGTCGCACATCATTGCCGGGCATGTCTGGGACATGGTGATCGACTGGCTCGCCGCGGGTGTCAATCCCGGGCAGGCAAGGCTGTTTATCCAGTCGCAGGTGCCGGAACACGCCGAATTGCACCTGCTGTTGTCGATGGTGACGCCGCTGGGCTGGCTGGAGCGGGTGCCCAGCTACAAGGACCAGCAGGAAAAACTGCGCGAGCGCGATCTCGCCACCTACGGATTCCTCGGTTATCCGTTGCTGCAAAGCGCCGACATCCTCATCTACGGTGCCGACAAGGTGCCGGTTGGCGAGGATCAGGTCGCCCATGTGGAGCTGACGCGCGAGGTGGCGCGCCGCTTCAACCACATCTTCGGGCGCGGGGAAGGCTACGCGGAGGCCGCCGAGGCCGCCATCAGGAAGATGGGCAAGAAGAACGCCAGGCTGTACCGCGAACTGCTCAAGCGTTACCAGGAGCAGGGCGATCACGCGGCCGTGGCGGTGGCGCAGGCCTTGCTCGCCGAACAGCAGAACCTGGCGATCAGCGACCGCGAACGCCTGCTCGGCTACCTGGAAGGCGGCGGGCGCATGATCCTGAGCGAACCGTCCGCGCTGCTGACGCCGGCCTCGAGGATGCCCGGCCTGGACGGGCAGAAGATGTCGAAGTCCTACAACAACACGATCAGCCTGCGCGAGAACCCGGAGGCGGTGCAGGAAAAACTGCGCACCATGCCCACCGATCCGGCGCGCATTCGCCGTACCGACCCAGGCAACCCGGATCTCTGCCCGGTGTGGCAGTGGCACCAGGTGTATTCGAACGACGAGGTCAAGGACTGGGTGCGTGCCGGTTGCACCACGGCCGGCATCGGCTGCCTGGAGTGCAAGCAGCCGGTCATCGATGGCATCCTGGCCGAACTGAAGCCGATCCGGGAACGCGCGCGCGAATTCGAGCAGGACCCGGGCCGGGTACGCGCCATCATTCGCGACGGCTCGGAGGCCGCCCGCGACGTGGCACGCCACACGCTGGAAGACGTGCGCCAGGTGATGGGCCTCAATTACTTCTGATCCTGAAAACAGCAGTCAAACGCGACATTCTCACGGGAATGCGGTAGTATCCCGCGAACGGCTGCGGTCGTTCACTCGAATCCCGGCACCAGGGTACTCAATGAGCGAACATCCAGGACACGACGTCTCTCCCCCAATCCAGCACCAGGAAGAACTGCCCCTCGCTATCGTCAGGGCCGGGCCATCGGCTCGCTTCCGCACGACCTGTACATTCCACCGGATGCGCTGGAGGTGTTCCTCGAGGCCTTCGAGGGGCCGCTGGACCTGCTGCTGTACCTGATCCGCAAGGAAAACCTCGATATCGTCGACATCCCGGTTGCCGAAATTACGCGTCAATACGTTGAATATATTGAACTTATGCAGGAGATGCAGCTGGAGCTGGCGGGTGAGTACCTGGTCATGTCCGCGCTGCTGGCCGAGATCAAGTCACGCATGCTGCTGCCGCGTCCGGCCGGCATGGATGAGGAAGAGGACGATCCGCGTGCCGAGCTAATCCGGCGCCTGCAGGAGTATGAACGCTACAAGCAGGCGGCAGAGGACATCGACGCGCTGCCACAGCTCGGGCGCGACGTGTTCCAGGCCTCGGCCGAGGCACCGGATCACATGGTGCTCAGGCTGCCGCCGGAGGTCGATCTGAAAGAACTCATCGCGGTGTTCCGTGATGTCATGAAACGCGCCTCGATGTACGCCCATCACCACGTGCAAATGGAGGCGCTGTCGGTGCGCGAGCGCATGACCAGCGTGCTGGCCAGGGTCAGCAGCGACCGTTTCACCAGCTTCGCCGACCTGTTTACCGTCGAGGAGGGCCGCATGGGTGTGGTGGTGTCATTTCTTGCGGTGCTGGAACTGGTCAAGGAGTCGCTGATTGAACTGGCCCAGGCGGAGCCGTTTGCACCGATCTACGTCAAGGCCGCCACGCGTGCCGTACAGACCGGGGAATCTTTCACCGCCGCGATCGTCGCCGACGAGCCGGCCACCGCCTGAGTCACCTGCAGCGTGGATAACGAACAACTGAAAGTGATCATCGAAGCCATCCTGCTGGCCGCCGGACGTCCGTTGAACACTGACCAGATCCTGGCCATGTTCGAGGAGCATGACAAACCCGGGCGGGGCGCTGTCCGCGAGGCGGTCGGGCGGCTGCAGGCGGATTATGCCGGTCGCGGCATTGCGCTGGTCGAGGTCGGCGGCGGCTACCGCGTGCAGGTTCGCGACACCATGCAGCCCTGGGTCGGCCGGCTGTGGGAAGAGAAGCCGGCACGTTATTCGCGCGCGCTGCTGGAGACGCTGGCACTGATTGCCTATCGTCAGCCGATCACGCGTGGCGAGATCGAGGAAGTGCGCGGCGTCACCGTCAGCACCCATATCATGAAGACCCTGCTGGAGCGGGAGTGGGTGCAGGTCGTCGGTCACCGCGACGTGCCGGGACGCCCGGCTATGTACGGCACCACCCGGCAGTTTCTCAATTATTTCAGCCTGAACAGCCTCGAAGAACTGCCCTCGCTGGCCGAGCTGCGCGACCTGAATGACATAGGCAGGGACCTGCAACTCGACCTCAATGACATTCCCGGGCTGGTCGTCGAATCGGCAGATGACGGGGACGACACCGGTACCGGTACGGAAGCCGCGGACATGACACCGGTCAAGGCGGCGGCCGAGGATGAGAGCGGCGCCACGCTGCATTCGATGCCCCGCCGCATCCGCGCGGGGTGTCCGGTTGATCCCATGGCTGAACGTCTGCAAAAAGTCCTGGCCCGTGCCGGTTTCGGTTCGCGTCGCCAGATCGAGGACTGGATTCGTGCCGGCAAGATCACCGTGAACGACCAGCCGGCCGAACTCGGCCTCAGCGTGACGGACAGGGATCGCATCAGGATCGACGGCCGCCCGGTCACGCTGCCGATGACCGGGCAGGCGCCACGCACGCTCGCCTATCACAAGCCGGCCGGCGAGCTGACGACGCGCAAGGACGAGGCCGGCCGGCCCACGGTCTTCGACAACCTGCCGCGCATCAGGAACGGCCGCTGGGTCAGCATCGGCCGCCTCGACTTCAATACCTCCGGCCTGCTGCTGGTGACCACCGACGGTGAACTCGCGCACCGCCTCATGCACCCGTCCTGGGAAATCGAACGTGAATACGCGGTGCGCATTCTCGGCAAGGTGGACGAGCAGGTCCTGCACCGCCTGCAGGAAGGCATCATGCTCGAGGACGGCATGGCCGCCTTCAGCAGTATCAGGGAAGCGGGCGGGCAGGGCGCCAACCACTGGTATCACGTGATCGTCAGGGAAGGCCGTCATCGCGAGGTGCGCCGGTTGTGGGAATCGCAGGGTGTGCAGGTCAGCCGTCTGATCCGGGTGCGCTACGGACCGGTGGCCCTGCCGGGTGATCTGCGCGCCGGCCGTTTTCGCGACCTGCCGCAGCAGGATATCGAGGCCCTGTATGCCGCCGTGAGGCTGCCCGCACCGCGGCCGGCGCCGCCCCGGCGCACGCCTGCACGGCGCGGACAGCGCGTGCGTTGATGGTCGCACACCGGCGTGGCAGGCGCGTGCGCTGGACACTGCCGGCCGTTTACGAACGACTCTTCAATGCGTTCGGCCCGCAGCGCTGGTGGCCGGCAGACTCCCCCTTTGAAGTGATGGTCGGCGCGATACTCACGCAGAATACCGCGTGGAGCAACGTCGAGAAGGCCATCGTCAACCTGCGCATGCGCGACAGGCTCGATCCGCAAGGGATACTCGCCGCCCGCAGCGACCACCTCGCCGGCTGGTTGCGGCCGTCCGGGTATTTCAATGTCAAGGCGATTCGCCTGAAAAACTTCTGCCGCTGGTATCATGAACGCGGTGGCCACGCCGCACTGTCACGCTACGGGACCGGCGCACTGCGTGCCAGTCTGCTGGGCGTCAACGGCATCGGGCGCGAGACGGCGGATGACATCCTGCTGTATGCCTTCGAGCGTCCGGTTTTCGTGGTCGACGCCTATACGCGCCGCCTGTTCTCGCGACTGGGGCTGTTTGCGGGTGACGAGCCCTATGACACCCTGCGACTGGCGATCGAGGACAGGCTCGAACCGGATATCAGCCTGTTCAGGGAATATCATGCACTGATCGTGCACCATGCCAAAGAGTACTGCCGGGTCAGGCCGCGTTGCGACGGCTGCGTGCTCAGCCGCCGTTGCCGCGTGCCGCCTGTTGGCTGCTAGAATGGGATGAGACGGCAATCAGGGGCAGGGCATGAAAAGAGGTACGCTATCCCGCAGCGCAGCTCACCGGAGCGGTTCCGTAACCAGGCTGCTCCAGCTGCTGGTACTGGCGTTGCTGATTGCGGGCTGCGACAGCAAGCCACCTGCACCGGTGATCGATGAACCGGCGGTCCAGGACGCCGGCCACGCACAGCCGGTTGCGGACACACCGGTCGGGGAACTGGCCGCCGGCATGGTCAACCCCGGCTACCAGGAAAAACCGGACTGGTTCGCCGACTCCTTCCTCGATATCCGCACAGACATCAGCGAGGCGCAGGCGCATGGCAAGCGTCTGCTGCTGTATTTCTACCAGGACGGTTGCCCCTATTGCAAAAAACTGCTCGACACCAATTTTGCCCTGCAGGATACCGTGACGCGCACCCGCGCCCGTTTCGAGGTTATCGCCATCAATATGTGGGGCGACCGCGAAGTCACCGATCTGGCGGGGGACCTTACCACCGAAAAGGAATTCGCCAGGGACCTGCGCGTGATGTTCACCCCGACCCTGCTGTTCATGGACGAGCAGGGCAAGGTGGTGTTGCGCCTGAACGGGTACTACCCGCCGCACCAGTTCAATGCCGCGCTCGACTACGGTGCGAAATACAGCGGCAGCGACCCCGACTTTCGCAGCTACCTCAAACAGGTCGACCCGGCCCCGGCCAGCGGGATGCTGTATTCCGACCCGTCGTACCTTTCGGTCTCTGCCGATCTGGCGGCGCGCACCGGTGGCAAGCCATTGCTGGTCCTGTTCGAGCAGAAGGACTGTGCCCCGTGTGATGAACTGCACCAGGACATCCTGCAGCGCCCGGAAAGCCGCAGACAACTTATGCGTTTCGACGTGGTGCTGCTGGATATGTGGTCGAACAACCCGGTCAGGCGGGCGGACGGCAATCAGAGCAGCATCGCGGAGTGGGCCAGTGACCTGAAGGTGCAGTATGCCCCGTCACTTGTGTTCTTCGATGCGGACAACCACGAGGTGTTTCGTACCGATGCCTACCTGAAGGCCTTCCACATCCAGTCTGCCATGGATTACGTCGCCTCCCGGGCCTACCTCGACCAGCCGTCTTTCCAGCGCTACATCGCCGCGCGTGCCGATGCACTGGAGGCACTGGGGACTCACGTGGACCTGATGGAGTAGGCACGCGACGGCGTCTGTCCGGTGCGCCGGAATCACTGCGCAAGGGCAGTTCCTTGCCTGCCGGCTGGCTCAGACGCGGGCGACGATAAGGGGTACCAGCAGTTCGTCACTGGACAGTCCGCCGTGGGCGCCGATCATGGCAAAGCGCTTTTCCTGGGGCAGCCAGTCCTTCAGGGTGTAGTTGGACTGCAGCAGCAGGACACGGTCCCCGATGCGTCGCAGCAGTTCCGGGTGCGGTTCACCCAGGCCGAACCAGTTATCGTCGATCAGCCGGGATGCGGGAAAGGCGCGCACGATACCGGCCAGCGCGGAAGCCACGTAGGTGTCAAAGCGGTCCTCGCAGCCGGGACGCAGGTAGCAATACACCGAGCGGGGCTCGCCGCAGAGCGGCATGGCGAGCAGGTCGTGCAGTTCGGGGTGGTCATCCAGGCACAGGCGGGTGGCCGGCGTGGTGTCGACCTGGCCGTGATCGGCACACACGATCACCAGCGTATCGGTGCCCCGGACCTGTTCCAGCAGTGTCATGAAGGCCTGGTCCAGTTGCAGCAGGTGAGTGCGGGCGGATTCGCTTCCGATGCCCTCGCGGTGGCCGATGCTGTCCAGTTCAGGCCAGTAGGCATAGACGAATTTTCGACCGCCCGCGCGCAATTCCGCGCGGATCATCGCCAGCAGGCCGGACAAGCCGGAATAGCTCGCCAACCGGGCACGACCGAGGTGGGCGCGGTTGAAATCCGAGCGGGCGATGCTGGCGGGGGAGATGATGCAGGCGCTGACACCGATGCGGTCGGCGAACGCCACATGGCCCAGCAGCGCCGCCGTATCGATACCCGCCGCCGCGAGTCCGACGCCGCCGTAGCGTGCCTTTCCCGGCAATACCGTCAGTATGCTGCCCAGTTCCCTGAAGTACATGTACCACCCGGTCAGCCCGTGTTGCTGCGGGGCCGTGCCGGTGAGCAGGGTGGTAATGGCCGATGCCGTGGTGGGAGGATAGACCGACGTCATGCTGCCGCGCAGGTGGGCATTGAGATGCACAGCCTGCGGGTGTGCGCGCAGGAAATTGAAACCCAGTCCGTCGATGACCCACAGCAGGACCTGGCGCCGGTCGCCCGCCTGGTCTGCGGGGAGCAGGTCCAGCGCCCGATAGGCGTGCGTGGGACCACCCAGACCGTTTTGCAAGGACGCCATGAGATTGACGAGGCTCCCGCCCTGGTAATCCGGCAACTGCATGGCCCATTGTACCCACGCGTGAACAGGGAGACCATGTGCAGGCGCCTGCGATGATCACGTGCAACCGGCGTGACGGTCCGCTTCGGTGTGACAGTCGGTACGCAACACGACAGGATCGGACAGCCGCTGTGTGACACTGATGTTGCAGAGCGGTTGTGCACAATATGATTGTTCGAATTTTTTACGCGTTCTATGATAGCCTCAGCAGCTCGTCAGTGACGCAAGGAACAGCAGGAGGACCCCGTGCATGAGTGAAAACACCCCTTTTGACAAGGCAACGTACGAGTCATCAAGGACCTATCTCAAGTCGGCGCTTGAACACATGCTCGAAGCCGGCCGCAGTACCCGTGAACTCAGCGAGTTCGCACTGGAAAAGTTCGGGGATGAATTTCTGCCCTACCTGCAGCAATTCCTGCGCGATGTCTGTTGCGGACAGATTGTCGTCGACGGGTTAACCCGCTCGGCGATGACTGCGCTGCTCGGATACCAGGTTTCCGACGAGGAACGTGAACGGCTGATCAGGGAGACCGCGTACATGCTCGCCGAGCAGCGCTGTTTCTGGATGGGCTCCTCTGAACAGGACTGGCTCGAAGCCGAACGGCAGGTTGACATGCAGCTGGCACGGGCCGCCGGACTGATGGCTCAGGGCGGCGAGGCGCTGGCCTCGGCGACCGCGTTGATGGAAAAGGAGCTCGCCAACAGCAGGAAGGCGGTGAAGGCCTGGCTGGATGAAAACTTCCCTGCCAGCCCGGCAGCGAAACGGACTGCCAGCAGGAAACAAACGTCGGCAGCTGTGGTGAAATCCACACCGGTACGCAAGCGGGCCTCGGGCAGGACCAGGCCGGCGCCGGTGAAACGGCTGGCAGGGAAAATGGCAACCGTGAAGAAGACCGCGGCAACGGGGAACAAGGCCGCAACAACAAAAAAGCAGGCAGCGACAACAATAAAAAAGAAGGCGGCGGCAACAACAAGGAAGAAGACGGCGGCGGCAAGGCTGAAGGTCCCGACGACAAAGAAGAAGGCCGCGGTTTCCACCAGGAAAAAGGTCTCGACAAAAAAGCGGTCGGCGCGCGGGAGGCTGACACGCAGATAACACAAGCCCGGTGCCGGCCAGTCGCCGGCGCACGGTTTTCTGATGACCGGCCGGGATCCTGGCGGCCGGTGCCCACGTCCCTGCAAGCCGCGAGTCGAATCGGCTTGCACACCCGGGCGGGCCGTGCTGTCGCCCCGGTGCACAGCCGGCGTGGCCGGTGCAGTCGGGATACGCGACATGTCTTCCATGGTGATACCGGACGATTATTTCGCCACCATTGTCAAGGCGATCAATGGCCGGGCGGCGCATGTTCGATAACATCCGCAAGTTCATCCGCTACACGATGAGTTCGAATGCGAACGAGATCTGGACACGTTTCCTTGCCCCGTTGCATGGCCTGCCGATCCCCTGCTGGGTGCCGTCGCCCTGACTGTACTGCTGCAGCTGGCGGTGATCTACGTCCCAGTCCTGAATGCCGTTTTCCATACCCGGCCACTTCCGCTGTTCGACCTTGTGATATGCCTGCTGCTGTCGTCGCTGGTCGTGTTTGCCGTGGAGATCGAGAAGGGGCTGATACGCCGGAACCTGATCTCCCGGGAAGACCGTCAACAGGTCGTCTGACAGAATGACGATTTTGCCGGTGTCGCAGCTACGTTGGCTAAAAACGGCATCGTGGTGTTGCCAGGGTCACTGGTGTAGCGCCGGGCAAGCGCCTGAACGGTGCCCAGCCGGCCCCGGCGTTCCTGACCCGGCTTCCGGACTACACACGCTGCAGCGCTTCTTGTAGGCTGTCGTCATGAACAAGCTGCTTCCGGTGCTCGCGGGTGTTATCGGCCTACTGGTGCAGCTCCCCGCGCTTGCCGTTCCTCCCGACGTGTCGGCATTGTTCTCGCAGGTGCCGCACGACATCGCCGTGCGGGCCATGGAAGGCTTCATGGGCCAGGACCGGACCGGCAAGGACGGGCCGCTGGCAAAACTTGGACCCGAACTGGCGGTGCTCCATTACGAATATCTTGATTACCAGGCCCGCGGTGGTCTTGCAAAATTGCAGCAGCCGTTCAGGACTGCACTGCCGCTGGTTCGCGTTACGGGCGGCACAGACGTGGTGCTCGACATGACCGCAAGCGGTGATGCCGGTACCTTGCAGACCCGCCTGCAAGCACTGGGCATACGGGATAGCGTAGTCTCTGGCAGACAGGTCTCGGGACGCCTGCCCATCGCGGCGCTGGCAGCCGCGGCAAAACTGCCGGAGCTGCGGTTGATGCGACCCGCCTATGCCGTAACCCGTGCCGGCAGCGTAACCAGCCAGGGCGATGGCGCCATGCTGGCGGACGTCGCCCGCGGCAGCTATGGGGTGGACGGCAGCGGGATCACGGTCGGGACACTGTCGGACAGCTACAACTGCCTGGGCGGCGCGGCGGCTGATGTGAGCTCGAATGACCTGCCGTCCGGTGTACAGGTGCTCCAGGATGAGTCCGGCTGTGGTTCCGGCACGGATGAAGGCCGTGCCATGATGCAGATCGTCCACGATGTCGCGCCGGGGGCCGCACTGGCCTTTCACAGTGCCTTCAACGGGCAGGCCGATTTCGCCAACGGCATCATTGAACTGGCCACGGTTGCCGGCGCGAAAGTCATCAACGACGACGTCATCTATTACGCCGAGCCCATGTTCCAGGACGGGATCATCGCCCAGGCGATCGATACCGTGAAGGCGATGGGCGTTGCATATTTCTCGGCCGCGGGGAATCAGGCGCGCGCTTCCTATGAAGACAGTTTCCGCAATTCCGGGCAGGTCGGTTATTCCCAGGGCAGTCTCCGGCACGACTTCGACGGCGGGGCCGGGACGGACGTGTTGCAGCAGGTGATGATACCCGGCAATACCCGGGTCATCATCGTGCTGCAGTGGGATGACCCGTACTATTCGGTCAGCGGCAGCCCGGGTGCCGACACGGACCTGGATATCATCCTCTATTCGGGCAACGGCAACACGGCGCTTGCGGGAGGGGTCGATAATAACCTCGGTGGCGACCCCGTCGAGGTCCTGGTCTACACAACCCAGGCGGGACCGACCCGGACCTACCAGATCGGCATCGAGCATTACGCCGGCCCCCTGCCGTCGCACATCAAGTATGTGTATTTCGGGAACATGACCCTCAGTGAATACGCGACCGCCAGCGGCACCGCCTACGGGCATCCGGCGGCGACCGGTGGACGGGCGGTCGGTGCGGCCCGCTATACGCAGACCCCGGCCTACGGGCAGACACCCCCGCTGCTGGAATACTTTTCCTCGGCCGGGGGCATCCCGATCCTGTTCGATACCGCCGGTAACCCGATCAGCGTGCTGCGCCAGAAACCGGAGCTCGTCGCGCCGGACGGGGGCGATACCACCTTCTTCGGCTCCGATTATGAGCCCAACGGCTTCCCGAATTTCTTTGGCACCTCGGCCGCCGCACCGCACGCGGCCGGTGTCGCGGCGCTGCTCAGGGAATTTGATCCGACGCTGACACCCGATGCGATCTATACGGTACTGCAGGCCACCGCCATCGACATGGGTCCGGCAGGCGTCGATTTCGACAGCGGGTACGGCCTGATACAGGCAGCGGCGGCGCTTGCCGGTATCAACCCGGACACGGACGGGGACGGTGTGCCGGACAGCAGTGACAACTGCCCCGCGGACAGCAACCCCCTGCAGGAAGACAATGACGGGGACGGTGAGGGCGACGCCTGCGACACCGACGATGACAACGATACCCTGAGCGATGCAGACGAGATCAATGTGTATGGCACCGATCCGCTGCGCGCGGATACCGACGGCGACGGCTTCGACGATCCCGTGGAGATCGCGGCCGGCAGCGACCCGCTGGATGCCGGCGTCATCCCGGGCTCGGCCAGTGGCGATATCAACGGCGATGGTAGCGTCGATGTCATCGATGTACTGCTGGCCTGGCGAATCCTGTCTGGCAGTCTGGCACCGGATACCAACCAGCTGCTGCGCGGCGATGTAGCGCCGCTGGTCGGTGGTGTGCCGGTACCGGATGGCCAGTTCACGCTCGGTGATGCTTATCTGATCCAGGCCAAGGCGGTTGGCCGCATCAGTTACTAGCCCGGATCTCGTCAGTGTGGCCTGTTTAACGGCGCGACAGCCTGTACGGCCCGTCGGAAATGACGGCGCACCCACGCAGACCGCTCCCGGGACGTGCAGCCCGGCAGCGCAGGTTTTCCCTTCCGGGCCGTGCTGGTGTATGGCCATCGCTCAGCGGCGTATTACAATGACCCCGATAGCCCGACCCGGAGATTCCCATGAGTGACGCACTGAATTACCTGGTGGCTGCGCGCCCCGATGCCATCACGCACTATTTCAAGTTTCTGAAGGAGGCCGGCAAGCATCTCGATGTACGCACGCGCGACCTGATCTCGGTGATCACCAAGGTGGATGCCCAGACCGAACAGGGATTCCGCCAGTACCTGACGCGCGCCCTGCGCAACGGCGCGAACCCGAACGAGGTGCTGGACGCGCTGCTCATGGCGTTTCCGACCCTGGGCCTGGCGAAGATCGTCTGGGCGATCGACATCCTGCTGGATATGGATATCCCGGAGTTCCGGCCGGAGAACCTGTTCGCGGAATCCGGCTGGCATTCCGTCACGACGCTGGACAGGCTGCCGTCCGGCGACGTGACCTACCTGGATTGTGACGGGCGCAACCTGTTTGTCTACCGGGATGGCGAGACACTGCGGGTCTACGACAGCCGTTGCCCGCACCAGGTCACCAATATTCCGCACCTGGCGCTGGACGGTACGCGCCTGACCTGCCCCAGACACCACTGGGCCTTTGACATCGCCAGCGGTGAGTGCATCGATATCGGCGATCGTCCGCTGACCGAATTCGAGCACCGGATCGAAGGGAATACACTGCAGGCCTGGTGGTGAGGCGTGTCTGCCGCACGCCATACCGTTACTTCCCCAGCATCCCGGCCACGCTCAACTGCTGCCCGGTGATGCCCCGGCTCTCCGCGCTGGCCAGGAACAGGAACGGCTTCACCACGTCCGCCGCCATGTTCAGGTGTGCGCAGTCTTCTGCCGGATAGGCGAGACGCCGCAGGCCGGTAAGCACGGGGCCGGGATCGATGCTGTTGGCGCGTATCGGTGTGCCGGTTTCCAGCTCGTCGGCGAGGATCTGCATGAAACACTCGAGGCCGGCCTTGGCGACGCCGTAGGCTCCCCAGTAGGCCTTGCCGTGACGGCCAACGGCATCACTGGTGAAGATGATCGATGCGTCCGGGCTTGCACGCAACAGTCCCAGGACGGCCATGGTGAGCAGGCAGGGGGCGTTGAGATCGGTTTGCAGCGTCCGGAACCACAGCTCGGTCTCGACGTTGCTGATCGGTACCAGTGCGCCGAGCTCGGCGGCATTGTGAATGAGCCCGTCGAGCCGCCCGAATTCCCTGTCCAGCGTTGCGGCCATGTCGGTGTAATCGTCGGGCCCGGCACCCGACAGGTCCATGGGATAGAGAGCGGGTTCCGGGTGGCCGGCGGCAACGATCGCGTCATACGCCAGCTCCAGGCCGTGCACGTCCTTGTCGAGCAGCACCAGCGTGGCGCCGTGTCCGGACAGTGCATCCGCCAGCGCGCGGCCGATGCCGCTGGCGGCACCGGTGAGCAGGATGACGCGGTCCTGCAGCAGATCCGCGGCGGGAGACCAGGTTTCCAGCAGGCAAGGGGAGTCGTTCATAACTGCCCGGCATTATAACCCCTCCGGCAGGCAGTGCAGACAGGCGCTGCATGCGGGATCGAAAGGTTCGTCGGTGGCAAAGCCGCTGGCTGAGGCAGCGCCGCCCCATGCGGACATGGGTCAATCGCTCGTTTCACGTCTTCATCTGCCGCGACAGGCGACGACGCGTGACATCTCCGCGCGTGCGTCCCGGCCGGGTGCGGACAGGCCGGGCCTGGACTATGGTGCCGCTGGTGGGACGGGGTTGTTACGCGAGGCGTCAGTCCTGCACGGTGTCGGTCTCTTCGCCTGATGCGACGCGGCGTGTCATGCGCTCGACCTGCTCCATCCCGGGCAGTTCTTTCCTTGCCGTGACACCGAGTTCGGTGAACTTTCTCGCACCGGGCATGACACGCGAATCATAGGAGGCCACTGCCTTGTTGTAGGCGTCCACGCTGCTGTCGAGGTGGCGGCCGAGTTTTGCCAGGTGTTCGGCGAACGTACCCAGACGCGCGAACAGCTCCTGTCCGAGCTCGCGGATGATGTCCGCGTTCTCGGCCAGCGCATCCTGGCGCCAGCCGTAGGCGATCGCGCGCAGCAGCGCGACAAAACTGGTCGGTGTCGCAAGGATGACATGCTGCGCCAGTGCGTCCTCGATCAGGCCGTGGTCGATCTCCAGCGCCGCACTGAGAAACTGGTCGCCGGGAATGAACAGCACGACAAACTCCGGGCTGTACCTGAGCTGCTGCCAGTAGGCCTTGCCCGACAGCTCCTTGATGCGTGCGCGCAGGTTGCGGGCATGGCGTGCCAGATGTCCCCTGCGCGCGTTGTCATCGGTCGCCTCGATGGCGGACAGGTAGGCATCGAGCGGCGTCTTGGCATCGACCACCACCTCGCGGTTGTCCGGCATGCGAATCACCATGTCCGGGCGTTGCGGTCCCCGGTCGCCCTGCAGGGTTTCCTGCTCCACGAAGTCGCAGTGCTCGATCATGCCGGCCAGCTCGGCAAGCCGTTTCAGCGTCAGTTCGCCCCACTGTCCGCGCACCTCGGGCCGGCGCAGGGCCTGTACCAGATTGCGGGTCTCGTTCTGCAGCAGGCGCTGGGATTCGGCCATGGTCTCGAGGTGGGCGGTCAATGCGCCCTGTGCCTGCCTGCGTTCGTTTTCCATGCGGCGAATCTCCGCCTCGGTCTTGCCCAGCGCCTCGCGAATCGGTTTGACCAGGTTCTCGATGGCCTGCTCGCGCTGGGTGAGCGCGTCGTCAGCGCGGATACGGTGTTGCTGCATGTTCTCGTTGGCCAGCTGCAGGAATTGCGCGGCGTTGTCTTTCAGCGCGTTGCCGGCCAGCGTGCTGAAACTGTCCTTTAGCGTCGCAGTGGTCTGTTCGAAGAGCGCCGTCTGCTGTTCGGATGCCTTGCGCTCGTAGCGGTAGGCCTCGACCAGGCGTGCGTAGCGGTACCGCAATTTGTCGTACTTGCGGTTTTCCATGAGGTAGGCGGTGACGGCCCCGATCTCCAGCGAAATGACAATTACCAGGATCAGGAACGTGATCTCGTTCATTTGCATGGGTGTGAATGATACCACCTGGCCGGCCCGTCCCAGACCGGGGTGTGTGCATGCGACTAGTCCTGCCGGGTGACACGGTCCAGCCAGTCCAGCACCTCGCCGGGTGTGTTGATGGTGCCACTGGCGTCCCAGGCAAGCGGATCGTCGTTGGCCTGGAGGTAGCCAAACAGCGCAACCAGCGTGTGCATGCCGGCATTCCTGCCGGCCTCGACATCGCGCCGGGCATCCCCGATGTAGACACACTCTGCCGGTTCCGAACCCGCCTGCCGGCAGGCCAGCAGCATCGGTGCCGGGTGTGGCTTGCGTTCCTTCAGGGTGTCGCCGCTGATGATGCAGGCGGCTCGCCCGAACAGACCGAGATCCTGTAGCAGCGGCTCGGTAAGCCAGCCCGGCTTGTTGGTCACAACGCCCCAGTTCAGCCCGCGTGCCTCGAGTGCATCGAGCAGTGCCTCCATGCCCTCGAACGGCCGCGTCTTGCCGGACAGGTTGGCGCGGTATACCGCCAGCAGGCGCTGTCGCAGCGGTTCGATGGCGGGGTCGCTGCGTTCCAGCCGGAAGCCCAGTTCGATGAGCGCAACGCCGCCATGCGAGACCACCGGCCGGATTGCCTCAAAGGGCAGGGGTGTCCGGTTATTCTCGATGAGTACCGTGTTCAGGGCATCGGCGAGGTCCGGTGCGGTGTCCAGCAGGGTGCCGTCCAGATCGAACAGCACGGTCCGGATACGCTGCGTTGCGCTGTGTGCGACGGGTGTGCTACCGGGAGCGGACATCAGGCCTTGCGGAAGGCGGCGAGGTAGTTGACCGAAACATCGTTGCCGAGCCGGTAGGCCTGCGTGAACGGGTTGTAGCTCATGCCGGTGAGGTCCACCAGTTGCAGACCGGCGGCGCGTGCCCAGAATTCCATCTCGGACGGGCGGATGAATTTTGCATAGTCGTGCGTGCCTTTCGGCAGCAGGTGCAGCAGGTACTCCGCACCGATAACGGCAAACAGGTAGGCCTTCGGATTGCGGTTGATGGTCGAAAGCACGATCAGGCCGTCGTCCTTCACCAGCTGTGCGCAGGCGGCGATGGTGGCGGCCGGGTCGGGTACATGTTCGAGCGTCTCCAGGCAGGTGACGACGTCGTATTCACCGGCATGCCGGGCGGCCAGAGTTCCGCTGTGGCGTGCTGGTAGTCGATTGCCAGGCCGGACTCGTGCTGGTGCAGGCGCGCCACGCTGAGCGGCGCCTCGCCCATGTCGATCCCGGTGACCTCGGCGCCGCGTGCGGCCATGCCCTCGCTGAGCAGGCCGCCGCCACAGCCGACGTCGATCACGCGCCTGCCGGCCAGCGGCGCCAGCGCGTCGATATAATCGAGCCGCAGCGGATTGATGTCATGCAGCGGCTTGAACTCGCTGTGCGGATCCCACCAGCGTCCGGCCAGCTTGGTCGAATTTCTCGATCTCGTCGGGGTCGACGTTGGGTACGGCCTCTTTCATCATGTTGATCCGATGCGTGCCTGCCAGTCGCGGGTACGGGCAAGGATATCATTGTCGTCCAGAGTCGTGAGGCGCCGGTCTTTCAGCAGCTGCTGGCCGGCCACCCAGACGTCGGTGACCTGATCGCGTCCGCAGGTATAGACCAGCTGGGATACCGGGTCATACAGGGGCTGGGACTCAAGGGTGTCCATGTCGATGGCGGCGATGTCTGCCCACTTGCCGGACTGATCAGCGAGCCGGTCTCGCCGCCCAGACCGAGCGCCATGGCGCCGTTCAGGGTCGCCATGCGCAGTACGGCGTGCGCCGGCAGCGCGCTGGCATCGTTGGCGACCAGCTTGCCGAGTAGCGCGGCGGTGCGCATCTCGCCGATCATGTCGAGGTCGTTGTTGCTGGCGGCGCCGTCCGTGCCCAGTGCGACATTGACCCCCGCCGCGGCCAGTGCCTGCACCGGAGAGCAGCCACTTGCGAGTTTCAGGTTGGATTCCGGACAATGCACGACGTGTCCGCCGGCGACGGCGAAATCCGTGATTTCCTGTGCAGCGAGCTGGGTCATGTGCACGGCCATCATGTCGGGCGCGACCAGGCCGAGTTCGTGCAGGCGGGCCAGTGGCCGTTTGCCAGTCAGTTCCACGGCCTTGTCGACCTCTTCGGCCGTTTCATGCACGTGCATGTGAATACCGATGTCGAGCTCGTCGGCGAGCACGCGGATGTGCTGCAGCGGTCGCATCGGACACTGTATAGGGCGCATGTGGAGCGAACAGCGTCCGGATCAGCGGGTCGCTGCGGTAATGATCGTGTACGGCAAGGCCCTTGGAGATGTACTGGTTGGCGTCGCCGGCCCACACGGTGGGAAAATCGAGCACGATAAGCCCGACACAGGCACGCATGCCGCAACTGACGGCGGCACGCGCAGTGACGTCGGGGTAGTAGTACATGTCGTTGAAGCAGGTAGTGCCACAGCGCAGCATCTCGGCGATGGCGAGCTGCACGCCGTCATGCACGAAGTCTTCGCTGACCCAGCGCGACTCCGCCGGCCAGATGTGGTTGTTGAGCCAGTCGTGCAGCGGCAGGTCGTCGGCCAGCCCGCGCAGCAGCGACATGGCCGCATGGGTGTGTGCGTTGACCAGTCCCGGGATCAGCAGGTGCCGGTCAAGCTCGTGCTCGTTTTCGGAGGTATACCGGGTGCGTGCCACGTCCGACGGCAGCAGGTCGGTAATGCGTCCTTCATGCACGACCAGGCAGTGGTGCTCGTACACCGTGTTGCCGGGTTCGACCGGCGCGATCCAGCGGCCGTGAATGAGGGTGTCGACGGGGGTCATGCCTGTGCTCCGGAGGCTGCTTCAGGACAGTGCGGAGTATAGCGGAGCCGGGCCGGGTGCGTGTAGCCGGCGTTGTGCGGGTGCATCACCGGCTGCCCACCGTTATGGCACGCGTCGTGCCAATAGTCGTGCCAATAAACGTCCTGTTGCGGAGAGGGGATGCTGCTGCCGTTTGCGTCGAAGGACGGTTGAGGGCTTGCAGCAGACCGGAGCGCACGTTCCAGAAGTCCGCGGAATTCATCAGCGGCGGATGTGGCCAGTGCCTTGATGATACGCTGGCCCCGGTCAGTCAGGCCGGTGTTTATCAAGCCTCGCTTCGGGGCGTTCTGCCGTTCCAATGACAATCCCCGTTCCCGGGACAATAAAAAACCCATCGCCCTTGCGGGCGATGGGTTGGTGTTGCGACAGCAGGTTTACTGCTTGCGGCTGACGCCGATGCTGACTTCCACGCGGCGGTTCTGTGCGCGGCCGGCCTTGGTGCTGTTGTCTGCAACCGGCATGGACTCGCCCATGCCGGATACGGACATCAGCTTGGGATCCACACCCTTGCTAGCCAGGTAATCACGCACGGTGGTGGCGCGACGCACCGACAGCGCCTGGTTGTAGCTCTCGGTACCGTCGCTGTCGGTGTGGCCGACGATCTTCACGTCGACGACGCGCGCGGTCATGCCGATCTTGCCGGCCAGTTCGTCCAGCTGCTGCATGCCTGCCGGCTTCAGGTTGGATTTGTCGTGGTCAAACAGGGCCTCGGACGTCAGGGTCACGGTCTCGTAGGTCGGTGCGGGTGGTGGTGCCGGGGGCGGTGGCGGTGCCTTGGCCTCGACCGGTGCCGGGGCGCCGCAATCGACTGTCATGAGTTCCTGGGTCCAGTAGCCGGTCTTGACGCAATTGCCGTTACTGTCGGTGATGTAGTGACCGGTTTGGTCACCGACATAGCCGTCGTTGGCCTTGCCGGCCTGGTGTGCCGTTACCGCGCTGGAGAATAGCACGCCGGCTGCGATAGCCGTAATCACTCCGCCGAGTTGTAAGTTGTTCTTCATCGAATAGCCACTCCTGTGGTTTTGTAACGAGATAATGTCGATCATGCCACTCTGGTTGATCTGACTGCTTCGTACAGGTTGTATGGTTGGAAACGCAAGTGTTGTCATTGCTGGTGCGCACTTTACAACACAATAATGCAGAAATGCAACAAATTATATTCTAAAAACCACAAAATGATTGAAGTGTTGACATTTTGCAACAAACATCCAACCAACAGTACCGGGTAAACCCTAACGCCAGCGGTTTGTGTAATCAGGCCAATTCTAGACGTATCCACGTCCCGAAACCAGATCCGCCGGTGGCTTTATTTGCAGATTAAATCAGTACAATGGTGCCCCCTTCATCACCAGCGGATCATGCGGCCTATGTCTGGACAGACAGAATTCCGAGCCATCGAATGGACCGATGCCGGCCTGCGCCTGCTCGATCAGCGCCTGTTACCGGCGCGCGAGGCGTACCTGCTGCTGACCGATGCACCCGGCGTGGCGCAGGCGATCCGCGACCTGGTGGTGCGCGGTGCACCTGCGATTGGTATCGCGGCGGCCTATGCCGTGGTGCTGTCGGTACGGCAACACCTGGCGGCATCGACCGCTGACTGGCGCACGTCGGTCGAACGGGACCTGCAGGTGCTGGCGGCGGCGCGTCCGACGGCCGTCAACCTGGTGTGGGCGCTGGAGCGGATGCGGGGTGCGCTGGCGACGGCCGGCGAGCGGCCGGTGGCGAGCCTGCTGGCAACGGCGCAGGCCATACACGAGGCGGATATCCGGGCCAACCGCCACCTGGGCGATGCCGGCGCCGGCCTGATCGGGAAAGGCGATGCCGTGCTGACCTATTGCAACACTGGTTCGTTGGCCACCGGTGGCTACGGGACCGCGCTGGGTGTGGTGCGCAGCGCGTATGCGGCCGGCCGGCTGTCGGCGGTCTATGCCGGCGAGACACGCCCCTGGCTGCAGGGCGCGCGGCTTACGGCCTGGGAACTGGTCCGCGACGGTATCCCGGTTACGCTGATCACGGACAATGCCGCGGCGTTTCTGATGCAGCAGGGCAAGGTACAGTGGGTCATCACGGGCGCCGACCGCGTTACCGCCAACGGTGATGTCATCAACAAGATCGGTACCTACCAGCTGGCGGTGAGCTGCCGCTACCACGGCGTGAAGATGATGGTCGCGGCGCCGCTGTCCACGCTGGACATGGCCATGCCGGACGGACAGCACGTGGTGATCGAGGAACGCCCGGCCAGCGAGGTCCTGACGCTGGCCGGTCAACCGGTGGCGGCCAGCGGTGCGGCCGTCTGGAACCCGGTGTTTGACGTGACACCGGCCGCGCTGGTCGATTTCCTGGTCACCGAGGCCGGGGTGATCGACGCTCCGGATCGGGAAAAAATGCTGGCCTTTGCCGCCCGGCATGTCACGACGGGGTGAACGGCGGAATATGCCGCGCCTGGCCGTAAACTGCACCAGCTGCCTCAGAAAACGATATTCTCCGGCTGTAGTGGGGGAGTAGGCTGTGCTAAAATCTCCCGCTTTGACGCTGTAGCTGCCGCCAGGCAGCCAATTCAGCCATGAGCCACTGCAACAGGGACGTACCACGCCTGTCCGAATGACCGATTTCGCGAAAGAGATCCTGCCTGTCAATCTCGAGGACGAGATGAAACAGTCCTACCTCGATTACGCCATGAGCGTGATCGTCGGGCGGGCATTGCCGGATGTGCGGGACGGCCTCAAGCCGGTGCACCGGCGCGTGCTCTACGCCATGAGCGAACTGGGCAACGACTGGAACAAGCCGTACAAGAAGTCCGCGCGCATCGTCGGTGACGTCATCGGCAAGTATCACCCGCACGGCGACACGGCCGTGTACGACACCATCGTGCGCATGGCGCAGCCGTTCTCGCTGCGCTACATGCTGGTGGACGGGCAGGGCAATTTCGGCTCCGTCGACGGCGACTCGCCGGCGGCCATGCGCTACACCGAAGTGCGCATGGCGAAGATCGCGCACGAACTGATCGCCGACCTCGACAAGGAAACCGTCGATTTCGTACCCAACTACGACGAAAACGAACGCGAGCCGGCGGTATTCCCCACGCGGGTGCCAAACCTGCTGATCAACGGTTCCGCCGGCATTGCGGTGGGCATGGCCACGAATATCCCGCCGCACAACCTGCGCGAGGTGGTCAATGCCTGTCTGGCGGTGATCGACAATCCCGCGCTCGGTATCGAGGAAATGATGCAGCTCGTGCCGGGCCCGGATTTCCCGACGGCCGGTATCATCAACGGCGTGCGCGGCATCCACGAGGCCTATCGCACCGGGCGCGGCCGCATACATATCCGTGCACGCAGCCACATCGAGGGCGACGAGGCAAAGGGCCGCCAGAGCATCGTCATCACCGAGTTACCCTACCAGGTCAACAAGGCGCGCCTGATCGAGAAGATCGCCGAACTGGTACGCGAGAAGAAGATCGATGGCATCGCGCAGAACGGTCTGCGCGACGAGTCCGACAAGGACGGTATGCGCATCGTCATCGACCTCAAGCGTGGCGAGGTTGCCGAGGTGTTGCTGAACAACCTCTACCAGCATACCCAGCTGCAGACCGTATTCGGCATCAACATGGTGGCGCTGGTCGATGGCCGGCCGCAGCTGCTGAACCTGAAACAGTGTCTGGAGGCCTTTGTCCGTCACCGTCGCGACGTGGTCACGCGGCGCACGGTATTCGAATTGCGCAAGGCACGCCAGCGTGCGCATATCCTGGAAGGCCTCGCGGTCGCCCTGTCCAACATCGACGAGGTGATCGCGCTGATCAAGTCCTCGCCCAACCGCCAGGTTGCCAGGGACGCCCTGATGGGCCGCAGCTGGGAACCCGGTGTGGTCACCGGCATGCTGGATCGCGCCGGTGCCGCGGCCTCGCGGCCGGATACGCTGGCAGATGGCTTCGGACTGCGTCGGGGACGGCTATCGCCTGTCCGAGGAACAGACCCAGGCTATCCTGGAACTGCGCCTGCACCAGCTGACGGGCCTGGAACAGGACAAGATCGTCGGCGAGTACAAGGAACTGCTGGAGCAGATCGATCGCCTGCTGGCAATCCTGCAGCGACCCGGAACGCCTGATGGCGCGTCATCCGCGAGGAACTCGACCGCGCTGCGCGACCAGTTCGGTGACGACCGGCGCACCGAGATCATGGCCGATCACCTCGACCTGACCCTCGAGGACCTGATTACCGAGGAAGACGTCGTCGTGACGCTGTCGCACGCCGGTTACGCCAAGTCGCAGCCGTTGAGCGGATTACCGCGCACAGCGCCGCGGCGGGCGCGGCAGGAGCGGCGACCGGTGTCAGGGAAGAGGACTTCATCGACAAGCTGTTCATCGCCAGCACCCATGACACGATCCTGTGTTTCTCCAGCCGCGGCAAGGTCTACTGGCTGAAGGTCTACGAGCTGCCGCAGGCCGGGAGCACGGCGCGCGGCAAGCCGATCGTCAACCTGTTGCCGCTGGAAGGCGACGAACGCATCAACGCGGTCCTGCCGATCCGCACGTTCGACGCGGACCGCTACGTGTTCATGGCAACCGCCGGTGGTACCGTAAAGAAGACCGCGCTGGCCGATTTCTCGCGACCGCGCGCCAGCGGCATCATCGCGATGGACCTGCGTGACAGACGATTACCTGGTCAACGTCGCGATCACCGACGGGTCGCAGGACATCATGCTGTTCAGCGATGCCGGCAAGGTGATCCGCTTCAGCTGAAAACGACGTGCGGCCCATGGGGCGCACCGCCTGCGGCGTGCGTGGCATCAAGCTGCAGGCAGGCCAGCACGTGATTTCGCTGATCATCGCCAGCGCCAGCCCGGTGCTGACCGCCACCGAAAACGGTTATGGCAAGCGCACGCTGGCGGAAGAATACCCGCTGCATGGACGTGGCGGGCAGGGTGTGATCGCCATCCAGGTGACCGAGCGCAACGGCGCCGTGGTCGGCGCGATCGCAGCCGATGACAACGACGAGGTCATGCTGATCAGCGGCGGCGGCACCCTGGTGCGGACCCGCGTCAACGAGATTTCCGTCATGGGCAGAAACACCCAGGGTGTCCGCCTCATCACGCTGGCGGAGGACGAATGGCTGGTCGGTATTGAGCGCATCGTCGAAGAGCGCGATGATGACGAGCCGGAAGAAATGCCGCCCGGGCAGGATGCCGAACAGCCTTGACAGCTACTGTATACTTGCGTGGATAACATGTCAGAAATATTCAATTTCAGCGCCGGGCCGGCCGTGTTGCCGAAGACCGTGCTTGAACAGGCCCGCGACGAGTTGCTCGACTGGCACGGTACCGGCATGTCGGTGATGGAGATGAGTCACCGCAGCAAGGAATACCTGTCGATCGCGACGCTGGCCGAGGCAGACCTGCGCGCGCTGCTGTCGATACCGGACAACTACAAGGTGCTGTTCCTGCAGGGTGGTGCGACCAGCCAGTTCGCCATGGTGCCGATGAACCTGCTGCGCGGGCACGTGCAGGCCGACTACATCAACACCGGCTCGTGGTCGAAGAAGGCCATCGCCGAGGCGAAGCGCTATTGCGAGGTGAATGTCGCGGCCAGTTCCGCGGACAGCAAGTTCACCACCATACCGGCATTCGATGACTGGCAACTGAACGGCGCGGCGGCCTATGTGCACTACACCCCGAACGAGACCATCGGTGGCGTCGAGTTTCACGAGATACCCGATACCGGCGCCGTACCACTGGTTGCGGACATGTCCTCCACCATCCTGTCCCGCCCCCTCGATGTGTCGCGCTACGGCCTGATATACGCCGGTGCGCAGAAAAACATCGGTCCGGCCGGACTGACCGTGGTCATCGTGCGTGACGACCTGACCGGGACCACGCTGCCCGGCACACCGTCGATGTTTGATTACCAGGCGCAAGCCGACAACGGTTCCATGCTGAACACGCCGCCGACCTTCGCCTGGTATCTCGCCGGCCTGGTGTTCGTCTGGCTGCGCGAGCAGGGTGGACTCGCGGCCATGGCGGATATCAACCGGCGCAAGGCGCAACGCCTCTACGATGCGATCGATGCAGCGGATTTCTACCACTGCCCGGTAGACCCGGCCTGCCGCTCGTGGATGAACGTCCCGTTTACGCTGGCCAATGCAGGCCTGGACGGCGATTTCCTGGCCCAGGCCAAGGCGGCCGGGTTGCTCAACCTGAAGGGACACCGCTCGGTCGGCGGCATGCGTGCCAGTATCTACAATGCGATGCCGGAGGCCGGCGTGGACGCGCTGATCGGTTTCATGCGCGAATTTGAGCGCACCCGCGGCTAGGAAACCTCCGGGAGAAGGGGTCGGATCCCTTTTTTCAAGGTGCGTAAATAAACTCCGTATACCTGATTCAGCAACAATATCCGACCGCTTGTTCAGAGGATAAACAGGCCACGATGTACAAGATTCTCACACTCAACAATATTTCCCCGCTCGGGCTGGAGCGCTTTCCACGCGAGTCCTATGAGATCGCATCGGAGATCCAGCACCCGGATGCCATCCTGTTGCGTTCCTTCAACATGCATGACATGGAGATGCCATCCTCGGTCAAGGCGATCGGGCGCGCCGGTGCCGGCGTCAACAATATTCCCGTGGCGCGCATGAGCCAGACCGGCATCCCGGTGTTCAACGCGCCCGGCGCCAATGCCAATGCGGTCAAGGAGCTGGTGATTGCCGGCATGCTGCTCGCCTCGCGCAACATCTGCCAGGCGTGGGACTTCGCGCGTGCGCTGGAGGGTGACGATCCCGGCATCCACAGGGCGGTCGAGGCCGGCAAGAAACAGTTTGTCGGTTTCGAGTTGCCGGGCAAGACGCTCGGTGTCGTGGGCCTCGGTGCGATCGGCGTGCAGGTTGCCAACGGTGCGCTGGCGCTGGGTATGAACGTGATCGGTTTCGATCCGGGCATCACGGTGCAGCGTGCCTGGGAGATGTCTGCGCAGGTGCGCCAGGCGACCAGCATCGAGGACCTGCTCGCCAATGTCGATTATGTCAGCTTCCATGTGCCGCTGATCGACGAGACCCGCAGGCTGATCAACAGGGAGCGGCTCAAGCGCGTCCGCAAGAACCTCGTGGTGCTCAATTTCTCGCGTGACGGCGTGGTCGATGACGAGGCGGTGGTCGAGGCCATCGATGCCGGGAAGGTCTATGCCTACGTGTGTGATTTCCCGAACAACCTGCTGAAGAATCATCCGCGCGTCATCACACTGCCGCACCTCGGCGCGTCCACGCAGCAGGCGGAGGAAAACTGTGCAGTCATGGTCGCCGAACAGGTGCGCGAGTACCTGGAAAACGGCAACGTGCGCAACTCGGTAAACTTCCCGGAACTGTTCATGCCTCGCAACGGCGGCTACCGCGTGGCCATCGTCAACGAGAACGTGCCCAACATGCTGGGCCAGATCTCCACCTGCATGGCCAGGGCCGGGTTGAACATCCAGGACATGCTCAACAAGTCACGCGGCGAACTGGCCTACACGCTGGTGGATGTCGACTCCGGTCCGGATCCGGAATGCCTGGACAGGATCGCCGCTATCAAGGGCGTGCTGAAGGTCCGCGCCCTGTAGCCGGGGTACACGGCTTTCAATCACCGTTTGATCCGGTACTATCAGCAACCATGAGCGACAACGACGGGCTGGAGGCTTTGCGCGAGCGTATCGATGAGCTGGACGAGCAGATACAGCGCCTGATCAACGAGCGCGCCGCCTGTGCCAGGGACATCGCCCGGGTCAAGGTCGCGCAGGGCAAGGACGCGCACTTCTATCGTCCGGAACGCGAAGTGGCGATCCTGCGTCGCGTCAGCGAGCGCAATACCGGTCCGATGCCGGCCGAGGAAATGGTACGCCTGTTTCGCGAAATCATGTCGGCCTGCCTCGCACTGGAAAAGCCGCTCACCGTCGCCTACCTTGGTCCGGAAGGCACGTTCACCCAGGCCGCGGCGCTGAAACAGTTCGGTCACTCCGTGAACACACTGGCACTGGACGGGATCGATGACGTGTTTCGTGATGTCGAGGCGGGCACGGCCGACTACGGCGTGGTGCCGGTGGAGAATTCCACCGAGGGCGTAGTGCGCCACACCCTCGATCTGTTCCAGAATTCCCGCCTGAACATCTGCGGCGAGGTGCAATTGCGCATCCATCATCACCTGCTCGTGAAAAACACCACGACGGAAATCACCTGCGTACTGGCGCACCAGCAGGCGCTGGCGCAGTGCCGCGCCTGGCTGGAGGCGAATCTGCCGCGTGCCGGGCATATTGCCGTGGCCAGCAATGCAGAGGCGGCACGGCGCGCCAGCATCGAGCAGGGTGCGGCGGCCATCGCCAGTGAAACCGCCGCAGAACTCTACGACCTCGCCATCCAGGCGCGCAACATCGAGGACGAGCCGGACAACACCACGCGTTTTCTGGTGATCGGCAGGCAGCTGGCGTTACCGAGCGGCAATGACCTTACCTCGCTGCTGGTTTCCGTGGTGAACAGGCCGGGCATGCTCTACACGATGCTCGAGCATATTGCGCGCAACGGCGTCAGCATGACGCGCATCGAGTCACGCCCGTCACGCAAGGGCGTCTGGGACTATATATTCTTCATCGACGTCGAGGGCCACCGCGACGATGCCCCGGTTGCAGCGGCGCTGGCCGCGCTCGGGAAGCAGGGTTTCGCCGTCAAGGTGCTGGGCTCCTATCCACGTGCGGTGATCTGACGCATATCATCGGCATTGCCGCGGGTCCTGAACGCGCTGGCCGGATCTCCGTCACGTCCTGGATTAGAGGCATGGATAACGCAGGTGCTGCATGCTGAACTGGGGATCCGGCCGCGAGTGTTCAGGGCATGCGTGCCTGCTCCGCCATGCCCGCCGATCTGGTGCCACGGGCGAGGGCCGGCGTACAGGGATATGCAGGAGCGAACCGGATGGGGGGTAACAGCACGGATTTCGCCGCGGTTGATCCCTGCCCCCCGAGAGCGTGTGTGACAACGGGCTGCGGCCTGTTCCGGATACCGTGATGACGACAGCCGTTCCACAATTTGTCGAGCTTGCAGCACCCGGCGTGCGCGCATTGCAGCCGTACCAGCCCGGCAAGCCGGTCTCCGAGCTGGAGCGTGAACACGGTATCCGGGATGCTATCAAGCTGGCCTCCAACGAGAACCCGTTCGGGCCAAGCCCGCTGGCCGTCGCCGCGGGTAATGCGGCCATGCAGGATATCGCGCGCTACCCGGATGGCGGCGGCCATGAACTGGCCGCGCAGCTGGCGCAGCGGCACGATATTGCACCGGACAGCATTACGCTGGGCAACGGCTCCAACGATGTCCTCGACCTCGTCGCGCGGGTATTCCTGACGCCAGGCCTCGAGGCGATCTATTCGCAATACGCCTTCGCGGTCTACCCGATCGCGGTGCAGGCGACAGGGGCCGTGGCGCGGGTCGCCGCGGCGCACGACGGCAGTCGCGGACCGGCCTACGGACATGATCTCGCGGCGATGCGTGCACTGGTCAGCGACCGGACGCGCGTGATTTTCATCGCCAACCCCAATAACCCGACCGGTACCTGGCTGCCCGGCGCGGCGCTGAAAGATTTCGTGGCGGCGCTGCCCGCGCACGTGCTGCTGGTGGTGGACGAGGCCTACTTCGAATATGTCGACGCTCCCGGCTATCCGGACACGTCGCGCTGGCTGGGTGAGTTTCCCAATCTGATCGTCACGCGCACCTTTTCCAAGGCCTATGGCCTGGCCGGCCTGCGGGTTGGTTACGCACTTTCCCATCCCGTGGTCGCCGGGCTGCTCAACCGCGTACGCCAGCCATTCAACGTTAACCTGATTGCACAGGCCGCTGCGGTCGCCGCGCTGGACGATACGGCGCATCTGGAACACTGCGTGCGCCACAATCGCGCGGGCATGGGGCAACTGGTTGCCGGTTTCACCCGACTGCGTTTGTCGTATATCGAATCGGCAGGAAATTTTGTCGCCGTGGACGTGGGCCGTCCCGGGCTGGAGGTCTACCAGGCGCTGTTGCAGGAGGGCGTGATCGTGCGTCCGGTGGCCAACTACGCCATGCCGAACCATCTCCGCATCACGGTCGGAAGCGGCGCGGAAAACACGCGCTTCCTGGCCGCACTCGAAAAGGTGCTGGCATGATCATGCGTCTGTGCGTCATCGGTGTCGGGCTGATCGGCGGTTCGCTGGCGCGCGCGTTACGTGCGGCGGGACAGGTCAGGGAGGTTGTCGGTGCCGGGCGCAGCGCCGAAAACCTGCAGCAGGCCGTCGATCTTGGCGTGATCGATCGCTATGAAACCGATTTTGCGCGCGCCGTCGAGGGTGCCGACATGGTGCTGGTCGCGGTGCCGCTGGGGGCGATGGAAGGGGTGTTCGCCGCGATCAGGGATCATCTCGCCGAGGGCGCCGTGCTGACCGATGCCGGCAGCGCCAAGGGCACCGTGATCGAATCCGCGCACCGTGTGTTCGGCGGGCCTGTGCGGTTTTTCGTCCCGGGCCACCCGGTCGCGGGTACCGAACGCAGCGGGGTTGCGGCCTCGTTCGCGGAGCTCTACCGGGGCCGCCAGGTCATCCTGACACCGCTGCCTGAAACGGATGCCAGGGCAACGGCACGGGTGCGCGACATGTGGATGGCTGCCGGCGCGCGCGTGGTGGAAATGGAGCCCTTGCATCACGACGAGGTGCTGGCCGCGACCAGTCATCTCCCGCATGTGCTGGCCTTCACGCTGGTGGAGAGCCTGGCACGACTGCAGGACAAGAAGGAAATCTTCGACTACGCCGCCGGCGGGTTTCGCGACTTCACCCGCATCGCTTCCAGCGACCCGGTGATGTGGCGTGACATCTGTCTCGCCAATGGTGTCGCGATCCAGG
Source organism: uncultured Gammaproteobacteria bacterium (assembly GCA_963803275.1). Classification (GTDB taxonomy): domain Bacteria; phylum Pseudomonadota; class Gammaproteobacteria; order UBA9214; family UBA9214; genus UBA9214. The sequence goes on from CAWDLS010000003.1 coordinate 403,613, forward strand.
CGATGATCGAGCGCTTTATCGGCGACCTGCAGGCGCTGGACCGGGCGGTGGAGACGCGCGACGGCGACCGGCTGCTGCAGATTTTCGGGGATGCCAAGGCGTCCCGTGACCGGTTTGTGGAAAAGTGACCCGCCGGCCGCCTGTGTGATGAGTGATCTGCGCTTTCACGTGACACCCGGCGGTTCCCTGACCGGCCGCTTGCGTGTACCGGGCGACAAGTCGATTTCGCACCGTTCGATCATGCTGGGTTCGCTGGCGGAGGGCGTCACGCAGGTGACCGGCTTCCTGGAAGGCGAGGACAGCCTGGCGACCCTGGCCGCGTTTCGCGCCATGGGGGTACGCATCGAGGGGCCGGACGCGGGCCGGGTGACGGTGCATGGCGTGGGGCTGCACGGTCTGCGTGAACCGCAGGGTTCGTTGTACCTCGGCAATTCCGGCACCTCGATGCGGCTGATGTCCGGTCTGCTCGCCGGCCAGGCGTTCACGTCCGTGCTGACCGGTGACCCGTCGCTGTCCGGCAGGCCCATGTCACGCGTGGTGGATCCGCTTGCGGACATGGGTGCGCGTATCGATGCCACGGCACGGGGAACCGCACCACTCACCCTTCATGGCGGGTGCGCGCTCCGTGGCATCGACTACACCCTGCCGGTGGCAAGCGCACAGGTCAAATCCAGCCTGCTGCTCGCCGGCCTGTATGCGCAGGGGACCACCTGCGTGACCGAACCCGCGCCGACCCGGGATCATACCGAGCGCCTGCTGGCCGGCATGGGTTACCCGGTGGAACGAAGCGGCGCACGCGTCTGCCTCGAAGGCGGTCATACGCTGCACGCCATTACAATCGATGTGCCGGCGGATATTTCCTCGGCGGCATTTTTTCTGGTCGGCGCCAGCATCGCCCCGGGCTCCGACCTGTTGCTCGAACATGTCGGCATGAACCCGACGCGCACCGGCATCATCGAAATCCTGCAGCGCATGGGTGCATCGATCGAGGTCACCAATGCACGGGACGTCGGCGGCGAGCCGGTAGCCGATCTGCGGGCGCGCGCGGCAGGCCTGCACGGAATCGACATCCCGCCCGAACTGGTGCCGCTGGCGATCGACGAGTTTCCGGTCATCTTCGTGGCCGCCGCCTGCGCTACGGGGCGCACGGTGCTGACCGGGGCCGAGGAACTGCGGGTCAAGGAGAGCGACCGCATACAGGTGATGGCAGACGGGTTGCGGACGCTGGGTCTGCAGGCAGCACCGACACCGGACGGCATGGTTATCGAAGGCGGCATGATCGGCGCAGGGCGTGTGGACAGCCAGGGTGATCACCGCGTCGCGATGGCGTTTGCCATGGCGGCGCTGCGCGCGCAGAATACGATCGAGATAACCGACTGTGCCAACGTCAATACATCCTTCCCCGGTTTCGCGGGCCTGGCTGCCGGTGCCGGACTGGGGATAAAGGTCTGCGATGATATGTAGCCAGTATGCAGATCGCTGAACGGGGTATCACAGGGACGTTGCATGCTGTTTCAGTCGGCCGGGTTTCTCTTTCTGTTTCTGCCGGTCTTCCCGCTGGCGATGTGCCTGTCCCCGGCAGGGGCGTTCCGTTCGCTGACCCTGTTGCTGTTTTCCTGTCTGTTCAATTCCGGCGCAGAACCCTTCTTCCTTCGTACCGTTGCTGCTGGCTTCATCGCTAACCGACTATATCGCGGCGCTGCGGCTGCATCGGGCCAGCCTGCCGCTGGTACGGCGTCTCTGGCTGTTCGCGAGTATCACCGTCAACCTCGGGCTGCCGAGCTTCCACAAGTACGGTGCCTGACTCATTCCGAAGCTGGCTCCCATCCTGGCGGACACCGGGTTCCCCATGCCCGACGCGAATTTCTTCGCCGGCATTATCATGCCCGCCGGAATCAGCTTCTATACCTTTCAGTCCATGTCGTACACTTTCGATGGCTATCGGGGACAGGTCGCTCCCGAGAGGAACCTGCCTGGTTTCTGCAACAATGTCGCCTATCTGCCCCAACTGATCGCCGGACCCATCGAGCATTTCGGTCATATCGCTCCCCAGCTCAGGGACCTGACGCTCGGCCTGGCCGGGCCGCAATGGTCGGTTTACATGGACCGCATCCTGCAGGGCGCCGCCCAGAAGCTGCAGATTGTCGACAGTTGCGGGATGGTTGTCGACCGGGTGCTGGGCAGCGATGTGGCGATGGATTTCGCCACCGCGTGGGCGGTGGCCGTCGGTTTCAGCATGCAGATCTAGTATGTCTTCGCGGCCTAGACCCTCATTGCAATCGAATCTTGCTGCTGCCCGCCCCCGGGTCGCTGCGGTTGCCCGCATGGGTCGTCTATCCCGAGCCCTTTGTACGCTTCGGCAGCTGACGGAACCGAATTGCCCTGTCATGCCGGTCGTGCAACTATCATGGCAGCAATCAACGGGGTAACGCAGCGATGGATCAAAAGGCCGATACGCCGGTAATCACAATCGACGGCCCGAGCGGTTCCGGCAAGGGCACCATCAGCCAGGCGCTGGCGGCGCATCTCGGCTGGCATTACCTGGACAGCGGCTCGCTGTATCGCCTGCTGGCCTACGCGGCATTGCGTGACGGTGTGGCACTGGATGACGCGCCGGGACTGGTTGTGCTGGCCGGCCGGCTGGATGAGACCTGCCGCCTGCCGGCGGCCGACGATGCGGCGATATTGCTGGATGGCCGGGACGTTACTGCGGACCTGCGTACCGAGGCCGCCGGGGATGCCGCCTCCCGCATCGCTGCCCTGCCGGCGGTGCGCGCGGCCCTGCTGGCGTGGCAGCGCCGTTGCCGCAAGGCGCCCGGACTGGTCACCGACGGACGCGACATGGGGACGGTGGTTTTCCCCGATGCGGCGCTCAAGGTATTTCTCACCGCGAGTCCGCGTGTCCGCGCAGAAAGACGCTATAATCAGCTGATAAATATAGGAAAAGAGGCTGATCTCGAGGCGATAGTGGCGGAGGTGGAGGCACGCGACAGGCGCGATACGGATCGTGCCAGCGCCCCACTGCGGCCGGCCGCGGACGCCGTCATCGTGGATAATAGCACGCTGGACGAGGCACAGACGCTCGTGGCCGTGCTCGACGCAGTCAACAATACCCTATAAAAACCCTTTACGATTAAGCAGATACACGTATAATCATGGACTAGCCTGGTTGGGTCCCGTTACCCGGCCAGATCTATCAACCCGACCCGCGCCTTCGCCAGATGCCGCGGAAGCACAGATGGACCGCTGCGGCGGTGCCAGGATGAATTTTCCCATGACTCAAAGTTTTGCTGAAATGTTTGAAGAAAGCCTCGCGCACCAGGAGATGAACCGGGGTGCCGTGGTGATAGGAACGGTTGTCGAGATTCAACCGGACAGTGTGATCGTGAATGCCGGTCTGAAGTCGGAAGGCGTGATCCCGATAGATGAATTCAGGAACGCCTCGGGTGAAGTTGAAGTTGCTGTTGGTGATCAGGTTGAGGTGACACTGGAAGCGGTGGAGGACGGGTTTGGCGAAACCAAACTGTCCCGGGAAAAAGCAAAACGTGATCAGGTATGGCGCCGTCTTGAGAAAGCCTACGAGAACGAGGACATCGTAACGGGCGTGATCAGTGGCAAGGTCAAGGGCGGGTTCACCGTCGATATCGAGGATATCCGTGCGTTTCTTCCGGGTTCGCTGGTGGATGTTCGACCGGTGCGTGACCCGGTGTTCCTGGAAGGGAAGGAACTGGAATTCAAGGTCATCAAGCTCGACAAGCGGCGCAACAATGTCGTGGTGTCGCGCCGTGCCGTGGTCGAAACCGAGTTCAGCGCCGAACGCGAGGCGATGCTCGAGAATCTGGAAGAGGGCATGGTCGTCAAGGGCATCGTCAAGAACCTCACCGATTACGGCGTGTTCGTCGACCTCGGTGGTATCGACGGCCTGCTGCATATCACCGACATGGCATGGAAGCGTGTCAAGCACCCGTCCGAGATCGTTAACGTCGGCGACGAGATCGAGGTGAAGGTGCTCAAGTTCGACCGCGAGCGCAACCGCGTTTCGCTTGGCATGAAACAGCTGGGACAGGATCCGTGGGCCGACCTGGCACGCCGCTACCCGGCGAACAACCGTCTGTTCGGCAAGGTAACCAACATTGCCGACTACGGCTGCTTCGTCGAGATCGAGGAAGGCGTGGAAGGTCTGGTGCATGTCTCCGAAATGGACTGGACCAACAAGAACGTCAACCCGTCCAAGGTCGTGCACATCGGACAGGAAGTCGAAGTCATGGTGCTGGATATCGACGAGGAGCGCCGCCGCATCTCGCTGGGCATCAAGCAGTGCTATCCCAACCCCTGGGACGAGTTCGGCGCCACCCGCAACAAGGGTGACGTGGTCAAGGGCACCATCAAGTCGATCACCGATTTCGGCATCTTCATCGGCCTGGCAGGCGACATCGATGGCCTGGTACACCTGTCCGACATATCCTGGCACGAACCGGGCGAGGAGGCGGTGCGCCGGTTCACCAAGGGTGACGAGATCGAGGCCGTGGTGCTGTCGGTCGACCCCGAGCGCGAACGCATTTCGCTGGGCATCAAGCAGCTCGAGAAGGACCCGTTCTCGAATTTTGTCGCCGAGCACAGTAAGGGCAGCATCGTGAAGGGCAAGGTCAGGGAGGTCGATGCCAAGGCGGCGATCATCGACCTCGGTGATGGTGTGGACGGCACGCTGCGTGCTTCCGAGCTGTCGCGTGACCGCATCGAGGACGCGCGAACCATCCTCGCTGTCGGTGATGAGGTCGAGGCGAAGTTCATGGGTGTCGATCGCAAGAGCCGTGCCATCATGCTCTCCATCAAGGCCAAGGACTCCGACGACGAGGCGGCGATGATCCAGGACTACGGTTCCAATGCGTCGGAAGCAACAACCAGCCTGGGTGATGTGTTGAAGCAGCACCTGAACGGTGACGAGGGATAGTCGGCAGCCTGAGGGGGCGATGACTTATTAGTTGAGGTTTACTGGAACGGAATAGCGAATCCGGGATGGTGGAAAAAAATGACAAAGTCTGAACTGATAGAGATACTGGCGACGAAGAACGGGCACCTGAACTACAAGGATGTCGAATTGGCCGTCAAGAGTCTTCTCGAACAAATGAGCTGGGCGCTGGCCACCGGGCAGCGTATAGAGATCAGGGGGTTCGGCAGTTTCTCCCTGCACTACCGGCCGCCACGCATCGGCAGGAACCCCAAGACGGGTGACTCTGTTGCGCTGGCGGCCAAGCATGTGCCGCATTTCAAACCCGGCAAGGAACTCAGGGAACGTGTCAACGACGGGTTGGCCAGGGAAAACGAGCTGCAGCAGATGTAGGGAGACCTGCGCGGCGACCCGATCAGCCGGCGGCCCGGACGTCACGGCTGGTCCGAATACTGACGCTGTTGTTCCCCGACTGTCCACCCGGGACAGGTGGACTGAAGGTATCCAGGTCGCTGTCGGTTTCCGTCCCTACGCCTGTCATCCCGGACCCGCGCGGTGTACGCTTTGATCCTCCTGACCCACGCGGTGTATACCGCGCGGGTTCCCTTCTTCACAGCACCCGTTTGCATGCACGCCTGACCGATGGAATACCTGCCCTGGCTGTTACTCCCGGTCGCTGCCGCCCTGGGCTGGTTCGCGGCAGGCAATCGCGCCGGCAAGCCGGGGAAACGCGCGGATTCCATGCTCGGGTCGGATTATTTCAAGGGCCTCAACTACCTGCTCAACGAGCAGCAGGACAAGGCCATCGATGCGTTTATCCGCATGCTCGAGGTCAACAGCGATACCGTCGAGACCCATCTTGCCCTCGGCAACCTGTTTCGCAAGCGCGGTGAAGTAGACCGCGCCATCCGTGTTCACCAGAACCTGGTGGCACGACCCAGTCTCAGCAACGAGCAGCGCACCGATGCACTGCTTGAACTGGGCCAGGATTACATGAAGGCCGGCCTGTACGATCGTGCCGAGGGCCTGTTCATGGAGCTGATAGACAACAATGTTTACCTGTCGAGTGTGCTGCCGCAGTTGCTGGATATCTACCAGCAGGAGAAGGACTGGGAAAACGCAATTGCCATAGCCGAGCAGATGGGCTACGTCGGGGAACAGCCCGCCCGCTCGGTGATTGCACAGTTCTACTGTGAACTCGCCGAGAATGCGCGTGCGCGGGAGAATGTCGATGAGTCCCTGCGTCTGCTGGTCAAGGCGGGCGAATACAATCCGCACTGCGCGCGCGCCAGCCTGATAAGGGGGCATATTGCACGGCAAAAGGGTGATTTCAGCGCGGCGCTCTCTGCCTACGAGCAGGTGGCGGAGCGTGATGTCGAGCTGTTGCCCGAGATCCTGGATCACGTGCGCGCCTGTCATGTTGCGACGGATACCGAACGCGATATGATGCCGTTCCTGCAACGTGTCATCACCCGCTACGCGGGTATTTCGCCGGTGCTGGCGCTGGCCGATATCATGCGCCGCGAAAACGGCGAACAGGCCGCCGCGGAGTTCATTGCCGGTGAACTGGGCAAGCGTCCGTCGGTGCGCGGCCTGTCGCGTTTTATCGATCTCAGCCTGGTCGGCAGCAAGGGCGCTGCCCATGACAACCTGCTGATCCTCAAGAACATGACTGACCAGTTGCTGGAAAACAAGCCGGTCTACAAGTGCCTGGACTGCGGCTTCAACGGCAAGACACTGTACTGGCAGTGTCCGGGCTGCAAGCACTGGAACAGTATCAGGCCGATACACGGAGTCGAAGGTGAATAGGACCTGCAGACGAATGGACGGCCCATGAGCGGACGACAGGACACCGGTCCACGCGTCATTGTTGCACTGGATTATCCCGACGCGGCACCCGCACTGGATTTCGTCGGGCGTGTCGATCCCGTTCACTGCCGTCTTAAGGTCGGCAAGGAACTGTTCACCCGTGCCGGACCACGCTTCGTCGAAGGGCTCGTGGCGCGCGGCTTCGATGTCTTCCTGGACCTGAAATTCCACGATATCCCGAACACGGTCGCCAGCGCCTGCCATGCGGCGGCCGGGCTGGGCGTGTGGATGATCAACGTGCATGCACTGGGTGGCGAGCGCATGCTGCTGGCCGCGCGGGAAGGGCTCGCACGTGCCGCCGGCCGTCCGCTGCTGATAGCCGTAACCATCCTGACCAGCATGGACGCGCACGATCTGGCCGGTGTCGGCCTGTCGGGAACACCGGCGGAGAATGTCATGCGCCTGGCCGCGCTGGCCCGGGCCTGCGAGCTCGATGGCGTCGTGTGCTCCTCGCGTGAAGCGGCCGTGCTGCGCCAGACGCACGGCAGCGAATTCCTGCTGGTGACGCCAGGTATCCGCCCGCCCGGCGCCGGCACCGACGACCAGCGCCGCGTGATGACGCCGGTGGACGCCATCAACAATGGCTCCAGTTACCTGGTCATCGGGCGCCCGATCACCCAGGCTGACGACCCGGTCAGCGTATTGCGTACCATCAATTCAGCACTGTCTGCTTTGGCCTGAGCCGGTATCCGTGCACCCTGTGCCTGCATGCAGGCCGGTTCGCCTGCATGCAGGTGATGACTCATGGAAGCAATACACACGACAGGAGGCAGGAATGCGTTACACAAGCACGTTGTTAATCTCGCTGCTGATGCTGGTGGCGGCACAGGTACAGGCCGGGCCGGTGGATATCAACAGCGCCGATACGGTCGGCCTGGCGGCGGCGATCGTCGGGATTGGTGAAAAGAAGGCCGCATCGATCGTCGCGTACCGTGAAGCCAACGGACCGTTTGCGCGTATCGAGGACCTGGCCAAGGTCAAGGGGATCGGGGCGGCCACCATCGAAAAGAATCGCGGCAATCTGACGGTGGCGCCGCTGTCCCGCTAGCGCAGCCACCCCGGCGATATCCCGGCAGCCGGGCCGGGATATCGCCGTTTCTCCTGGCCCGGCGTTCGCGGCGCGGCGGGAAGTGGTAAAATACCCAGACAAAACAAACGCATCCAATGGCCTGCCAGGCCGGTGGTCGGAGCTACACCTTGCGCCATGCGGCTGTGCGATGGACAAGCACCGGGGTCCGGCACTTGCAACTGGTGTGCCGTCGATATCAATATTAGGGTTAACTTGTCGATTATTGATTACCATGCAGTCGTAACGGGATGCGGCGCGCAGTCCCGGGCAAATAACAGGAATGACTATGACACTGTATCCAGTAATCCTGTCAGGCGGATCCGGTTCCCGCCTCTGGCCATTGTCGCGTGAACACTATCCGAAACCGCTGCTGCCGCTGGATACTGACAAGACCCTGCTGCAGGATACGGCCACCCGCCTCGATGGTGTGCCGGACCAGGGTGATGCCGTCTACGTCTGCAACGAAGAACACCGTTTCCTGCTGGCGGAGCAGGTCACACAACTCGGCAAGGACCCCGTCCACCATCATCCTCGAACCCGAAGGGCGGAATACGGCACCGGCGTTGACGCTCGCGGCACTGTACCTTCGAACGTCAGCCATCCGGATGCCCTGATGATCGTGATGCCGGCGGACCATGTCATGAGAGCGCCGGGACGATTCATGGCCGCGGTGCGCAGGGTCGTGACCGGCTGCCGAGCGGCGCCTCGTGACCTTCGGCATCGTGCCGGATGCACCGGAAACCGGTTACGGCTATATCAGGCGCGATGCGAACTGTCGAAGGTGACGGGTGTTTTAGCCGTCGGGGCGATTCGTGGAGAAACCGGAACTGGAGACGGCTGAACCGTACCTTGCCACGAAGGTGACTATTACTGGAACAGCGGTATTTTCCTGATGCGCGCGGATCGCTGGCTGGAGGAGATCGGACGCTTCCGGCCGGATATACTGGAGCCGTGCCGCCGGCCATGGAACAGGGCAAGCAGGACAGTGATTTTTTCGGGTCAACAGGCCGGCTTCTGGGCCTGTCCCGGCGATTCGATCGATTACGCCGTGATGGAAAAAACCGCCAATGCGGTGGTGGTGCCGTTCAGCGCGGGCTGGTCGGATGTCGGCGCCTGGACGGCGCTCTGGGATGTCTGTCCACACGACGAGCATGGCAATTTCACCCAGGGCGATGTGATCGCTGAAGATACGCACAACGCCTTTCTGGTAGCACAGTACCGCTGCCTGGCAACGGTCGGCCTCGATAACATCATAGTCGTGGAAACGGCCGACGCCGTGCTGGTGGCGAGCAAGGACAAGGCCCAGAACGTCAAGGCCATCGTCAACCGCCTCAAGGCGGACAAGCGCGAGGAATGCAAGGTGCATCGCCAGGTGTACCGGCCGTGGGGTTCCTACGAAGGCATCGATGCCGGATCACGATTCCAGGTCAAGCGTCTGTCGGTCAAGCCGGGTGCGCAGCTGTCGCTGCAGATGCATCACCACCGTGCGGAGCACTGGGTGGTGGTGAAGGGTACCGCCCGGGTTACCTGTGGCGACCAGGTATTCAACCTGCACGAAAACGAATCCACCTACATTCCGATAGGTGAACGGCACCGACTGGAGAATCCGGGAACGATCCCGCTCGAGATGATCGAGATACAGTCCGGCAGTTACCTGGGCGAGGACGATATCGTACGTTTCGAAGATGTTTATGACCGGGTTCAGGAAAGAGATAACACAGGAAAGATTATGAATAAAAAAGTACGCAAGGCGGTTTTCCCGGTGGCCGGTCTCGGCACCCGCTTCCTGCCGGCCACCAAGGCCAATCCCAAGGAGATGCTGACCATCGTCGACAAGCCGCTGATCCAGTATGCCGCGGAGGAAGCGGTCAATGCGGGCATCAAGGAGCTGGTATTCGTCACCAGCAGCAGCAAGCGCGCGATCGAGGATCACTTCGACAAGAACTACGAGCTGGAAGCGGAGCTGGAGCGCAGGGGCAAGCACACCTTGCTGAACATCGTGCGTGAAGTGGTGCCGCCGAACATGACCTGCGTCTATGTCCGCCAGCCCGAGGCGCTGGGCCTGGGACACGCCGTGCTGTGTGCAAAACCCGTGGTCGGCGACGAACCGTTTCGCCGTGATACTTGCCGATGACCTGATCGATACCGGCATGAACTGCGTGCTGGGCCAGATGCTTTCGGTATTCAACGACCGCAACTGCAGCATCCTCGGCGTCGAGGAGGTGCCGCATGACGAGACCGACAAGTATGGCATCGTGGATCCGGAAGAATCCGATGGCCGCATCACCAAGCTGAAGAGCATCGTCGAGAAACCCACGCCGGCCGACGCGCGCTCCAACCTGGCGGTAGTCGGCCGCTATGTCCTGAACCCGGGGATATTCGGCACCTCAGAACATACCGCGTGGCGCCGGCGGCGAAATACAGCTGACCGACGCCATCCAGTGCCTGTTGCAGGACGAGGCGGTACTCGCGTACCGCTTTGAAGGCAAGCGCTACGATTGCGGCAGCAAGCTGGGTTACCTGCAGGCCACTGTCGAATACGCACTGCTGCACCCGGACCTGCGTGAGCCGTTCCTGGAATACCTGGTGCGCGAATTCGGCCAGCGCGCCAAACAACTCCTGCGCGCGATCAACAATTGACGGTACGGTGCCGTCTGCGGAGCTGACAGCGGCACGGGTTTCCTGCGGTGTTGTCGAGAGTCCGGTTCCACGCCGTTGGGAGATCCTGTAGCGGCCGGATTTCCCTGTATATTCAACATGAATCCCGCGGGTTCCACGCAGTTTCCGTTTGTGACGACGGTATATTTCCACGGTGTGCAGACGACCTATACTCACCGCAGGCACGAGCGCGTACCCGGGAAGCGGGGATATCCGCTTTCCCCGACACGTGATGTGCCGGCAGGCTGGATCGGCAGGCTGCGCGAGGGCGCTCGTGAGGGGGTCTATACTTGGTTGACTGTACAAGGCCGGCGCCCGGCGAGGTCCTGATGCGTTCGATAATGCTACTTGTTGTGATAGCCGCCCTGGCGGGATGTGGTGGCGGCAGTTCCGTAACGAACAGTGGCAATTCCGGAGGTGGTGGTGGATTACCGCCACCCGTGGTGCAGCCGGTTGCCTTTGATGCGGACGGTGATGGCGTGGCCGACAGTACCGACAACTGTCCCGCCGACAGCAACCCGTTGCAGGAAGATGCGGATGGTGACGGATTCGGAAACGTATGCGACGTCGAGACAGTGCGCGTCACCATCTGCCAGCAAGAGGCTATCGATTACGATGTCTCCGGCAATCTTGCACGCATGTCGGCCTGTGTCGCCGCCGCGGTCGCCGACGGCGGCCAGATCGTCGTCTTCCCGGAGCTGGTCGATGTGGGGTTCGGCAATATCGTGACGGCGCCGACCGGCGCCAATCTGGCCCAGCCGATTCCAGGCTCTACCACGAATGCAATCGGACAGATGGCAAGCACAAACGGTGTCTGGATAGCCGCCGCGGTGCTGGAAAAGACGGTCGGTGGTGTCTACGACACGGCTGTACTGATCGACGACCAGGGCAAGGTTGTCCTCAGGCAGCGCAAGGGATTCGTATACCCGGTGTTCGGCGGGGCGCCAGCCTTCCAGGGCAACCTGCACGACCTGGAGGCGGTGGACTCGCCGTGGGGGCGCGTCGGCATGATGAACTGTGTCGAAACGGATTCCGACTCAAAGCGTGCCGTGCTGGTTGCTGAAGAACCCGATCTCGTGTTGCTCGTGTTCGCGAATCCGCCTGCCAATCTGCTCGACAACGCGCTCGCGCTGGCCCAGGACACCGGCGCGCCTGTCGTGGGTGTCAATATGATCTGGCCGGGCAATGCAGCAGGGTCGCAAGGAGGCAAGAGCCGCTTCGTCTCGGCGCAGGGGCAGGTGTTGTGGCAGGCGCCCGCGGGCAGCCCGGCGACACAGTCCTGGGACCTGGCGATCGCGCCCAGATGGAACAACGCACCACGCGTGTTCGCGGGTGATACGCAGACCATCCCGATGTCTGTCGGCACCGTCACGCTGAAGGGCTACGTGAGCGATGACGGGCGCCCCGGTCCGGTATCCACGACGTGGTCGAAGGTGAACGGTCCAGGAACCGTCATGTTCGCGAACCCGGGTGCCGTATCGACCGATGCCACGTTCTCTATCCCGGGTGTCTACACGCTGAGACTGACTGCCGGTGATGGCAGCCGGACCGCCGCGGCGAACGTCAAGGTCAATGTCATGAGCGACACTGGCGACGACCCGGCATGGGTGGGCTACTGGCCCTTCGATAACAGTGCGGCCGACCAGCAGCTCTCAAACGACGGTGTGCTGAACGGCAACCCGGTGTACTCGACGGATGTCGCGCCGGCCGCTGTGGCGGTCAACACCCGTTCTCTCGATCTTGACGGGGCGGGGGATTATGTCCAGATCGCCTACAATGCGTCGCTGAACGCGCCCGACGGTTCCACGATTGCCCTGTGGATCAAGCCGACGACCTATCCCGGATTCTGGCCCGCGGGGAACGAATGGTCGGCCCTGCTCAGCAAGGGTCAGACGTGGGGTGCCGAGAATTACTCCCTGGGATTCGGCGCGTATTACTACCTGTTCGGCAGGGGCGGTGGCGCACTGGTGCCGTCACTGGATGATGCGGTCCGCACGCCGGGCAGCTGGTATCACGTCGCCGTGGTCGACGAACCGGCCAGCCGGCAGGCGAAGATCTACATCAATGGCGTGCTGGACCAGCGCGTCGTCGCGGTCACGACCAGCGGGACGAACACGGACCCGGTATACATCGGGCAATACACCCCGGGCGGAAAAACCATCGACGGCAGGATCGATGACGTACGCCTGTACACGCGCGCGCTGAGCGATGCGGAAATCGCGGCCCTGGTTCCCGGCGCGACCGCCAACGCCGCCCCCGTCGTCAACGCCGGGCAGGACAAGCACGTGCAGTTTCCCAATACCGCAAGCCTGAGCGGCACGGTGACGGACAGTTCAGGGCCCGCGACGGGCGCGGTGGCGCGCTGGACAGCGTGGCGCAAGCTGACCGGACCGGGGCGCGTGACCTTCAATAATGCCTACGCCACCGCAACAACGGCCAGCTTTTCTCTCCCGGGTGAATACACGCTCGAACTGCGTGCCTCCGACGGTGCGTACCTCGCACACGACGCAGTCCTTGTCACTGTTGATCCCTGAGGCCTGTGTGCGGCCGGATTGAGTTCCGGAGTTCGGGCAGGGTCGGTCACCCCGAGGGGGCGTCGGCATCGAGATTGTATTGCTGCCCCCCGACGAACAAAGGGAATGCCTGCAGCTGCTCGCACAGAACGTCTGTAAAGTCGGGAAAAGCAGTGAATATGATCTCGTGGTGACCCTCTGGGAGCGGGCAGTAAACTGCGGCTTCAGGCAACCGGGTAATGTACAAATCAACGCCTGACGCGGCCGGCTTCACCCGCGGCCCGGGCCAGTTAGGTACCGCATGATACGAAAGCCATGGAACGTTAATACGTTCATGTACTGTGCGTACCCTTCATCGCGACAAGCCGGCGCTTTCTCGGCGACGCCATGGCACAGACCATCTTCAACATGTGTCGCCTGTCAACCGGCCTGGGACAAGGTATATCATTACGGAAACCATGGATCGCAGGCGGACTGCCTTGAACAGGCGGAGATCCTGAAAGCCGCTGAAATGGACACCATCTACAGCGCGGGACTGGATATCAGCGAAGCCGCGAATGGCAATTATGCGAAGCAAGGACAGCGAGGTCAACAGGGTCTTCATGCAGCGCGTCGTAAACCAGTTGCATCGCAGAACACACCCGATGACTTCCTGCTCGGCGTGCGCTATCCGCACCCGGAAGTCACGAGGCATCATGCCGGTGTGATTTATTTGCATCATTCGGCAGGCCTCATGGAACCTGGATCCCGGCGACGATTTGTGCAAGCGAATACATATGCAAACTCACGCCGGGCGTTTCACTCGCGCAGACCTGGACAATTTCAAATGATCCCCGGGACAACGGTACTGCCACACATTATATTCAGTGACAAAAGAGCCTGTCATCGGGAACCGAAGCGATGGGCGCGGATCACGTCCTCGAGTTCTATCTCCTCCAGTTGTGTGGTCATGGTGGCGAGCGCGTGGCCGAGTTCGGGCAGGATGATGTTTTCCAGTGCGCGCGCGCGGCGTTCGGTCAGGCGGTATTCGCGCAGCAGCCGGTAAAGGTTGCCGGACACCTCGGCGAGGGTGGCGCTGTGCAGGAGAATTTGCTCAAAGGCCGACCGGCATGCCTCGGCCTCGAGCGATGGATTGCAGGCCGCCACCGGCCTGCTCGACCCGGCGTCAGGCGGCTCGAGGCGGAGCTCGTCAAGCGTCACGCCCATGAAGTTGTAGTGACGGCGCTGCAGGCGAAAGTCGCCAGGCGGCCGGGCGGGGTAGACCCGAAGGCCCTGCAGCCCGTGCCGCCTCGTGGCGGCACGCAGCTGTGCGCCGGCGCTTGCGGCCAGCGTCGTGATTTCAGTCCGCAGGCGTTCGTAGCGTTCCAGCTGGCGCAGCAGCTCGCCCGCCAGCAGCAGGCGCTTTTCATCGAGAAAGTCGTAGGCCTCGCCGACAACGGTCCGTTCCTCTTTCAGGGCCAGGATGGCCGCGCGGGTCGGCGCCCGATCCGGCCCGCTCATCGTATATCCGCCGCTTCGATATGGCGTTCGATCTGCGCGTCATCGAGCCGGTGCAGCTCGCTGCGCGGCAGGGTGCGCAGCACCTGCCAGCCGATCTCCATACTCTGCTCCAGGGTGCGTGCCGCCGTCTGGTGCACGAGTTCCTGTTCGAAGCGCGTGCCGAATTCAAGAAACTGCCGGTCGATCCCGGACAGGCCCTCGTTTCCGACGACACTCGCCAGCACGCGGACGTGTACCGCCCGTGCATAAGCGGCATACAGCTGGTTGGCCAGCGCCGGGTGATCCGGGTGGGTGACCTCACCGCCGGTGCCGTCCTTCATCAGGCGGGAGAGGGACGGCAGTACACTGACGGGCGGGTAGACGCCGGCCCGGTCGAGTTCCCGGCCGAGCACGAGCTGGCCTTCGGTGATGTAACCGGTCAGATCGGGGATCGGGTGGGTGATGTCATCCGATGGCATGGTCAGGATCGGCAGCTGGGTCAACGACCCTTCCGTGCCACTGAGGCTGCCGGCCCGCTCATACAGGGTTGCCAGGTCGGAATACATGTAGCCCGGGAAGCCCTTGCGGCTGGGGACCACGCCGTGACTGGTCGAGACCTCGCGCAATGCCTCGCAGTAATTGGTCATGTCCGTCATGATCACCAGCACATGCCGGCCTTCCTCGAAGGCCAGGTACTCCGCCGCGGTCAGGGCATAGCGCGGGCAGAGCAGACGCTGGGTGCTCGAATCGGAGGCGAGGTTGAGAAACAGCACGGTATGCTCCAGGGCGCCGCTGTCCTCCATGGCCCGGCGGAAGCGCTCAGCGGTGTCGAAGGGCACCCCGATGGCCGCGAACACGATGGCGAACCCGCCCGCCGCCGCGCCGCGCAGGCGCGCCTGCCGGGCGATCTGGATCGCCAGGCGGTCGTGCGGCAGGCCGGCGCCGGAAAAAATCGGCAGCTTCTGGCCGCGCACCAGGCTGTTCATGAGATCGATGGCCGAGATGCCGGTCTCGATGAAATCCGTCGGCCTGGCGCGTGCCGCGGGATTGATCGGCAGGCCGTCGATACGAAAACTGCGGGTGGCCGCGATAGCCGGGCCGCCGTCGATGACCTGTCCGATGCCATTGAATACCCGGCCCGGAATGTCGGGGCCAACCGCAAAGTGCAGCGGTTCGCCGTAAAAGTGTACCCGCGCATCGGCCAGCGCCAGCCCGCGGGTCGAGTCCATGACCTCGATGGTGATGGTGTCCTGGTCCAGAGCCGCGATATAGCCGAGCCGTGTCTGTCCCTGGCCGTCATCGATTTCAACGGCCTCGTTCAGTCCCGCGTTGACGGTCCGTTTGAGGAACAGCAGCGGACCCTCGATGCGTCGTGCCGCACCCCGGGCGTAGATCTCAGGGTGCATCTGCCGTGTGCCTCCCGGCCAGCCCGGTAAAGGCGGCTTCCAGGTCCTTTCCCAGCACCTCGAAGGCCTCCAGCCGGTCCTCGCCGATGTCCTCGCCCATCCTGAGCAGCCGGCGGGTGACGGGCAATGGCACGGATCGACTCGACGCTGACCTGGTCCGTCACGGCGGCACCGGCAAGGTCGATGAAGCGGACCAGCGTCTGCAGCATTGCCATCTGGCGCGCGGCCGAACAGTAGCGATCGACGTCGGAGTAGGCGGACTGTCTGAGGAAGCCCTCGTTGATCAGCTCGGCGCACAGCAGCACCAGTTGCTGGCGCGGCGGCAGGGCATCCTTGCCGATGATGCGCGCCATCCGTTCGATGCGGGCCTGTTCCTCGAGCAGCTCGAGCAGGCGCCGGCGCTGCAACGCCCATTGCGGATTGCCTTGCTGGCTCCAGAACTCGTTCAGCACCTCGGTGTCTTCGGAATAGGATTGCAGCGGATGTATCGCGGGGTAGAAGCGTGCCTGCGCTCGCGCGGCATCCAGCGCCCAGAAGCAGCGCACATAACGCTTGGTGTGCGTGGTGACCGGCTCCGAGAAATCCGCCGAGGGCGGACTGACGGCACCGATGATGCTGAGCGAGCCGATATCCCCGTGCAGGGTGCGCACGTGCGCGGCACGTTCATAGAAATCCGCCAGGCGGCTGCTCAGGTAGGCCGGATAGCCCGCCTCGCTGGGCAGTTCACCCAGCCGCCCGAGACAACTCGCGCAGTGCCTCCGCCCAGCGGCTGGTGGAATCGGCCATGAGTGCAACCCGCATGCCCAGGTCACGGAAATACTCGCCGACGGTGACCGCGGTGTAGATGCTGGCCTCGCGGGCGGCGACCGGCATGTTCGAGGTATTGGCGATGATCACCGTGCGTTCCATCAGCGGCCGCCCGCTGTGCGGGTCCTCGAGACGAGGGGAATTCGTGCAGCAGGCCGGCCATTTCATTGCCGCGCTCGCCACAGCCGACGTAGATGATGACATCAGCGTCGCACCACTTCGCCAGCGTCTCCTGCAGCACGGTCTTGCCGGTGCCGAAACCGCCCGGCATGGCGGCGCGTCCGCCGCAGGCCAGCGGGAACAGGCAGTCCAGTACGCGCTGGCCGGTAAACAGCGGGCCTTCGACGGGAATGCGTGCCGCGACCGGCCGCGGACGGCGTATCGGCCAGCGGTGTGCCATGGCGGATCTCGTGCTCCTCGTCCGGCGCGCGCGCAGGCGCAGCACGGCTGGTCCTCGCGGATAGTCACCGGCCGCCGCGACGGCAACGACTTCACCGCCGCAGCCGGGGGGCACGATGCAGCGTTGCGCCCGCGCATCCCTGCGGTTGACGCTGCCGAAGATGGCTGCCGGGCCCAGGTGCTGGCCGGTCTGACGGTGGGCATGAAGGGGTAGCGTTGCTCGCCGCGCGTCTGCCGGCACCGGGTTCGACAAAGCGTCCCTGGCTTGCCAGCGGCCGCAACAGGCCATCGAAAATATTACCCAGCAGCGAGGGCCCGAGCTCGCACCGACAGCGCCGAGCCGGTGCCTGTACGGGATCGCCCGGCCGCAGGCCGGTGGTATCTTCGTAGACCTGGATGACGGCCTCGTCATCGTTGATGCGGATCACCTCGCCAAGCAGGCGTTGCCGGCCGACCAGCGCGGTCTCGTTGATGCGAAACGGGCGCTGCGTGCTGGCGTGCAGCACGGACTGATTGATCCAGGTGATGGTGGCATCCGTCATGACGATGCTGGGCCGGGCGTTAGCGCATGACCGGTCGGGGCGTCTGTCCCGGGGCAGCCGGCTGTGTTCTGATTTCGGCGAGCAGCAGCGCCTCGATGCGCGCGCGTCGTGCCAGCAGGCCGTCGATCGTGCCGTCCACGCAGGCGCCGGCGGCGCAAATCCGCAAGCCCGCGCTGATCGACGGATCCGCTGCAAGGCGCGGGACACAGTGGTACGTCCCTGTCCAGCAATACCAGCAGCGCGTCGCGTTCGTGTTCCGGCCAGTCGCCGGGATGCTCGATCAGCCAGTGCGCGTCCGTCAGCATCGATGCCGCCGTATGGACCAGCTGCCGGACCCACTGTTCCCTGTGACCGGTCTCCTGCCAGTGACGTTGCAGTGCCTGCCGCAGGGGTTGCCAGGCCGCCAGCAGGAAGGCCCGGTCGGCCTGTTGCCGTGACTGGCGCAGGCGCGTTTGCTGCTGTGCCTCGGCCGAGGCGAGGCGCTGCCGGATATGCTCGCGCAGTGCGCCGAAGTCGGCATGGGTACGCGTGCGCGCCGTGCCGTAGGACTGGCTGACGATCTGGCGCGCCTGCTGTTCAGCCGCCTCGATCACCGCCTGGCAACGCTGTGCGCGGTTGCGTTCGACTACGGCAAGCAGGTGTTGCAGCCGGGCATCGACCACGGGTTCAGGCTGGCTCATTCCAGTACGCCGAGCTGCCTGCGGATGCGCGACGTCAGGTCGGGCAGGCCGGCGTCGCCGTACACGGCGGGGACGATGACGATCCGGGGCGCGAAGCCGGCCAGCAACCCGTCCAGTATCCCGGCCGGAATCTGCCGGGCAAGCCGTGCGTCGAGCAGCACCAGTGGTGTCTCGTGCGGGAGCTGCTCCAGCGCCTGCACGACCGCGTCGGCCGGTGGCGCAAGCACCCGCAGCCCCGCCAGGCGAAAGCCGGCCGCACTGACTTCGTCACCGATGTAGACGGGTGCAGGCATGGTGATTCAGCGCCCGGTTCACATCACCCGGTTCAGTATCAGGATCGAGACGATCAGGCCATATATCGCGATGCCTTCCGCCAGGCCGACGACGATCAGCGCGCGGCCGAGCAATTCCGGTTTTTCTGCAATCGCGCCGATCGCCGCGCTGCCGACGCTGGCCACCGCGATGCCGGCGCCCAGCGAGGACAGGCCGGTGGCCAGGGCGGCGGCCGCGAAGCCCCAGCTGATGGCGCCCGGCGTCAGGGCATCGCCCGCCAGCGTGCCGGTTGCGGCGGCCGCGGCGGGTGGCCACCAGAACAGGAAGGTGGCCAGCAGGCCCGGGACAGCGATCATTGCCAGCAGGACAACAGCGCCCGTCGTTCGTTTTGTCACATCTCTCTCCCCATAGGCGTCGTGGCGACGGGTGCCGCCAGCGGACGGAACATACGCCCCGTGCAGTGCAGGAAGCGAATAAAGAACTCGAACAGGATCAGGCGGGTTGTCTGTATGGTCACCACCAGACCCTCGAGCATTATAACCACCAAATTACCGGCCAGCTGTATCAGGATCGCGGCAAGCACACTTTCCGTGGACCCGGCCAGGGCGATGAAGGCCAGCGACAGCCCGCCGTGGGCGAGGGCGAATGCACCCACGCGCACGAAGGATACCGTGTTCACCAGCAGCTGGAAGATGTTTTCAAGCAGGGCGCCGGTGGCCTTCAGCAGTGTCATCAGGAGCGGCTTGCCCGGCGCTTGCAGCAGCTGTCCGGCGAAATACCAGGTCATGGCCAGCACGCTGAGGACAAGGCTGTGCGGGACGATGACGCTTGCGAGCAGGGTGAGGTAGAGCACGAGCATGGCCGCCTCGACCTGCAACCAGGGCACGATCTGCCCACGCCACCGGAACTCCGCTGCGTTGAGCAGCAGGCCGAGCAGCAACACCACGACACCGCCGCCCAGCGGGACCAGCAGCACCGGCAGGGGGTCCTCGATCGGGTGCAGCCAGAGGGCGGGTAGCAGGTCCTCGCGACCGAACACACTGCCGAAGACAAAGCCAAATGCCACGGCGGCCAGGCCGTTGGCGATCAGGATACGCGTCACGGGCCAGCGATTGCGCAGCAGCAGGCCGGCGCCCAGCAGCACGAGGCCCTGGCCGACATCGCCGAACATGTAGCCGAACAGCAGCGGCGCCAGGATCGCCAGCAGGCGGCTGGGGTCGGCCTCGTCGGCCGCCGGGGTGCCCAGCGTGCGGGCAAACAGCTCGAAGGGCCGCGCCCACCACGGGTTGCGCATCACCATGGGCGGGGTGACTCCGGCCGGTGCCGGGGGGAAGCCGATGATGGCCTGGATGCCGGCCTGCGTCAGTGCAGCCTCGAGTGCGTTGCCCTCGACGGCCCGGGTCCAGCCGGTCACCCAGGCAAAATTCTCCGTGACCGGCAGGGTAGTGACATGGGACAGGAACCATTCCAGTCGATTGATGCGGGTCAGGGCAACGGCCAGATGATGGGTTACGGCCAGCGCGTCGATCCGTGCCACGATCGCCTGCCGGCGCACGTCCAGCGCGGCCAGCCGCGCATCGACCTGCTGCAACGCGTCCGCGCGCCCGTCCGGCAGCCCGGCTGGCAGGTGCAGGGCACGGCCCTTTACCGTGGCCAGCTCGCGGGTGAGCGCATCCATGTCCGGTGCGGGTCCCAGCGCGAGGATGAAGTCCCGTGCCCCGTCGCCGAGGCGTCTGAACAGCACGGTCCCGGGCAGCTGCCGGAGCGGGCTGTCCGGGGGTAGCACGTACATCCGTGACGTCAGCACCGGACCGTTTCTGGTGAATAGCGAGAGGTCGAGCCCGTCAAGCGCGTCCAGCCCCAGCAGTGTGCCAAGCAGGTTCAGTTCCGTGCGTTCACCGCTGACGGATTCCAGCTCCCTGATCAGGGGGGTGGCCTGCGCTTCCCAGTTGTGCAGTGTGTGCAGCGCCGCGTCGAGCATGTCGCTCGGTTTGCCCGGTTCCACGGGCTGCCGCAGGTCCAGCGGTGGCCAGTAGTCGTGATAGGTGCGCTCGAACCGGCCAAACGCCTCGATCCGGCTGCGCAGATCCGTCAGGTCGAGCCGGAGCGGTGTCTTGCTGCGGATTTCAAGTTCGACGCTGTCGGTGCGGGCCAGCACCTCCAGCGCACCGGCGAGGTCCGCGCGCGCGCTCAGCAATTCGAACCAGCGGGCCTGTTCCGGACGCAGGCTCACGCCACCGTTTCCCCGTGTTCTCCGAACACGGCGCGCTCCACGAGATCCGCCCGCAGGCGTTCCACATCCAGGGCCATGATTCCGATGTGGGCACACGCGGCGGCCGGCTGAAAACTGTAACGCCGGAACGCGCCCGTGAGCCGGTTCATCAGGCGTTCCCGCAGCACGTCGGTTTGTGTCCCGACTGCCGCGTGAATCTCCCGGATATGCCTGAGCAGCAGGGCGCCGAGGTGTTGCAGGCCGACGGACTGTCGGGGCGCGTCGGGCCACAGCGTGCGCCAGTGATCAATCCAGGCCAGTGGCAGGGCGATCTCCCGCTGCCAGGCCGAGGCCAGCCAGGCCAGCTCCGGTTGTTCCAGGGTCGCGGTGCGGGTGGCGGGATCCTCGCTGGCACGGATACGCAGTGCCGGGTCATCCCGCATCCAGGCGGGTGCGCTCCCGCCGCCGAGCAGGTGTTGCAGGGCGGGAAGATCGGGCAGCTGCGCAAGGGCACGTACCACGACGTCCCAGCGTGCCGGCAGCCAGCGAGCGACTTCACCGACATATTGGCGGTAGTGCGTTCTCAGGGCCAGTTCGATGTCATGGCTGCTGTTGCCTGCATGCAGGCCGGCCGTCCAGCCGCGCAACGGGGACTGGCCGGCGGCCTGCAGGTAACTGGCCAGATCGCCGCTGCCCTGCAGGCGCCGCCAGACAGGTGCATCGGCGCGTGCGCCGTGTCGCGCCTGCAGGCGTGACTGCGCATAGGCGAACTGCGCCGCCTCCGGCACTCAACGCTCCCCGGGGGGCTTGCCCGAGGGCGTCACGCCCGTCAGGGCCAGCGCAAGCGCCTCGACCGCCGCCGCCAGCGCCGCCTCGTCCAGCCGGAAGGAGGCAGCGCCGCCCTGGCCGGCGGCGGCGCGTTCGCGTTCCCGGATCTGGCGCGTGATTTTTGCGTCAACCCGCATGTGGCAGATCGCCAGGCGTTCGTCCGTGCGCCGGGCGATGCGCCTGGCCTGCTGCTGCGCGGCCTCGTGCAGCTTCATGGCCTCGTGTTCGCAGGCCTCGACTGCCAGTTCCGCACGGCGTTCGGCCTCGAGCACGCGGTTCATGGCCGTCTCGACCGTCCCGGTTGGCACGTTGTCCTGCGGTTTGCTGGTCATGGCTTCATGGACTCCGTTACGCACGGTGGAATTCACCCGAACGGCAATTATACGGCCTGAAGGCCGCCGGCAAGCCAGCTGATTGTTGCACGCGCCGCGATGCCGGCCGGCAGCCGGCGGGACCGTTGACCGACAGAAGAGGGCGGACGGATTCAGGGCGCCCCTGATTAAATCGTGCAGCGGTCATTGTGGACGTGATGTGCAGGGATGTACAACTGCCGCGAGAGGCATGCCCCAGACCAGTCTCTCGACCACTGCGCGGTCCCACCTGCCCCCCGAGAAGATGAACAGGACATCCGGGTGTCGCAATGCACAGGGATGTGCGAAAGCGACCATGTGCTCCCGGAGTACCCGAAGGGATGCACTGTTCGTACAGCTGTTATATCCAGTCGTCATCAACCGTTCCGTGCAATGCGTTCATTCATGGACTTACTGTACTTCAAGTATATCCAGGTGGGACAGCAGTGACGTAACATGTACTGTATGATTATATTATAAAGTGTATGCTCCCGATTGTGCCCCCGAAGCGTGATTGTCCCCGGTTCATAAGAAAAATACAGAACGGCCTGAAAGACCCAATTCGGTCCTATAGCAGAGGCTTATATAGCAAGTCAGTAACCGGCGGAGAACTACCCAAACAAGACGGTCGTCGCATGTTGCTACCCTGCCGTCTGTATGTAACCTGGCATCCGCACGTGTGCCTATTGCATTCACCATCAGACGATCACCATATAAGATTAAGACTTGCAGGCATGAGTTGGCAGTACGAATCCAGAAATAATAAACAGGTGCTACAGGCAGACAAGTTCCTGTCTACTATTATTGAATTGAATATTTGGCGTCGCATTCCACCTTGCGAACAAATGGTCTAACCTGACCAGGAGAATGAAAATGTACAGGATGCTATATGTCGCGTTACTTTCTGCGCCTCTGCTCACCGCCTGCGTAGTGGCACCCACAGGCCGAGGCTCTGAATACGTTGTGGCACCGGCATTGCCACGGATTGTGGAAATAGGAGAAGAGCCATACTACTATCACAGCGGCTATTATTATTATTATCACAATGATAGCTGGAGCTACTCACACGCAAGAAAGGGGCCTTGGAGAGATCTACCCAGGGATCGCTACCCTGGAGAGGTCAGGCATAAAGATCGTGGTCATGGCCACGACCATGATCGTGGCCATGACCACGACCATGACTACCGAGACCGGGATTAGACCTCCCTTTCCGCTTGATTACCGGGTCACACATATCTACAAAAGGCGGCTGGGTCTGTGTACCCGTGAGGGACGCGCAGCCGCCCAGTATGTCCAGGCCTAATGTCAGCCCTGTAAGGCGCAGGAGAGTGCGCAGCTTGTATGACCGCCTCGGCCGAGTAGCAGACCTTCATGTCATCACTCTGACTGACTGTTCTTGGCCGAACCCTGTCCCACACGAGACGCTTATATAAGATTTCGGTAAAGGAGGAGAGCCGACCCAATCATGAAGTTCGCGATTTATCTGGAAAGCCCGTAATGCAGTGAGAACCTGACATACAGATATCACGTGGTACTCTTTGCTGAGGGAACACTAGCTGGTGCGGTTGGCGTTTCAGGTAGCCCCGACGCTTACGGAGACCAGAAGTGTGCAGAGAAAGGCGCCGCAGCCCTGGAAGAAAAGTTGATGTTCTGATTGCTGTCCCACTGGCACCCTCCGGGACGTCGACAGGGAAAGGCGGGACAGCAGAGTCATTCCATCAATGGTCCCGGCGTATCGCGGAACTGCAGTGCCGCCAGCCGCGCATAGAGCCCGTGCGCCGCAACCAGTTCGTCATGGCGACCGCTGGCGACGATACGGCCGCGATCCATGACGACGATCCGGTCTACCTTGCGTACCGTCGCGAGGCGATGCGCGATAATGAGCGTGGTGCGCGCCTGCATCAGTTGTTCCAGCGCGTCCTGGACCAGGCGTTCGCTTTCGGCGTCCAGCGAACTGGTTGCTTCATCGAGCAGCAGCACGGGCGGGTCGCGCAGAATGGCGCGGGCGATGGCGATGCGCTGGCGTTGCCCACCGGACAGGCGGACGCCGCGTTCGCCGAGGAAGGTACCGAAGCCCTGCGGTAACTGGTCGAGAAATTCCGTCGCGTGCGCGGCTGTGGCGGCGCGCCGCACGTCTGTCTCGGTTACCTCGGGAAAACCGTAGCGGATGTTCTCCCAGGCGTCGGCACCGAAGATGACCGGGTCCTGTGGCACCAGCGCCATGCGCCGGCGCAGCTGTTGCGGATCGGCCTGGCGGATATCGACGCCATCGAAACGAATCACGCCGGCGTCCGGATCGTAGAAGCGCAACAGCAGCTGCAGCACCGTTGACTTGCCGGCGCCCGAGGGGCCGACCAGCGCGACCTTCTGGCCGGGTTGCAGGGTCAGTGACAGCTCGCTGAGCGCAGGACTGTCGGGCCGCGACGGATAACGGAAGGTGACATCGCACAGCTGCACCTCGCCGCGCGCCGGTTCGGGCAGTGCCACGGGCGCGGCCGGCGTGGCTATGGCGGGTTCGGTGTTGAGCAGTTCCAGCAGACGTTCCGTGGCGCCGGCGGCACGCAGCAAATCACCGGCCACCTCGCTCAGTGCACTCACCGAACCGGCGACCAGCAGGGCATAAAACACGAAGGCCGAGAGCTGCCCGCCGCTGATGCGCCCGGACAGGACGTCATGGCCACCCACCCACAATACGATACTGACAGCGACAAACGTGAACAGCATCACCGTGGCCGTGAGCAGCGCGCTGACGCGGGTGCGCCGGATGGCGGCATCGAAAGCGGCCTCCACCTGCTCACCGTAACGCCGGTGGTCGATGCGCTCGTGACAGAACGCCTGCACGGTGCGGATACCGTACAACACTTCATCGATCAGGGCGCCGATATCGGCAATCCGGTCCTGGCTGCTGCGCGACAGGCTGCGCACCCGGTGCCCGAGCAGCCACAGCGGTATCACCGCAACTGGCACGCCGAGCAATACCAGCAACGCCAGCTTGCCGCTGGTGATGGCCAGCATCACCAGACCACCGCTGATCAGCAGCGCGTTACGCACCGCGATCGCCAGCGTCGAACCGACCACCACCTGCAACAGCGAGGTATCCGTGGTCAGACGCGAAATGACTTCGCCGGTGCGCGTCACCTCGAAGAATGCCGGCTCCAGCTCGAGCACCCGGGCGAACACCGCCTTGCGGAGATCGGCCACCACCCGTTCGCCGATCCAGGTGACCAGGTAGACGCGGGCCGCCACCGAGGCCGCCATCACCGTGACCACGACCAGGAACAGCAACAGCGCCTGGTTCAGCGCCGCGCCCGAGCCACTGCTCAGGCCCTGATCGACGACACGCTGCAGGACCACACCGAAACCGAGTACCGCCGCCGCCGCGATCAGCAACGCAACCGCCGCACCCAGCACGGCACTGCGGTAGGGGCGCAGAAAGGCGAACAGCTGCCTTAGCACGCGAAGGTCGCGACCAGGTGGTCGCGGTTCGGCCATCTTGTTCTGTTTGTCTCTAGGCATGTCGCTGCGTCTCAGGTCCGGCCGTTCGCCGCGGCGCCGGGGACTGCGTGTGTTGCATCGTACATCGGCTTGCGTGGATACATGCGTCCCTACTGCCTGCCGGCGTAGCCGGTAAGCTCCAGGTAACCCCTGCCGGTATGACTGCCGGATACAACGACCGCGCCCTCCCAGTAGCGCACGCTGAGGTCCATCTGCTGGTCATCGAACAGTGCCTGCACGGTGAGATCCAGCTGCAGTCCGGGCACCTGCAGGCGCCAGCCGACCGGATAGTGTGCACCGTCCCCGGCCTGCCAGTAACGCAAGGGTGTGAGCCTTACCTGGTCGGGCAGCAGGGTGTGAACGCCACCGTCCTTGTCCACCATGATGCCACGGCTGAATGCATGCGTCCCGCCCTGCCGGTTGCGCAGCCGGTAGTACATCAGGTCGCGGCCGTCATCCAGTTGCAGGGCAAACCAGTCCCATCCGGCCTGGTCCCGGTCGAGCGCGGAGCTCGACCACTCGTGATCCATCCACGAATCGCCCTGCACCGTGTAAACCGCAGTGCCAATGCGCAGCTCGCCGCGCGTCGGCAGGCGCGTGAAGGAATAGTAGTAGGAGGCATTGCCGGGGCTCGCGCTCTTGCGCGACAGACCGCGCTCGCCCTGCAGGACCAGTGGCTTGTCACCTGACTGCAGTTGCAGCGACAAACCGGTGTTCGCCTGCTGCGCCGATAAGGTCAATGGAAACAGATCAGTATCCGCACGCATCGACCAGGGTCCCAGCCACACCTCGAACGGCGCTGTGCGGGCACCGGCAAGGCCTGCCGCCGCGCGTGCAAGGCGTTCGGCTGCATAATGCCTCGCACCGGCGGCATCGCTGATCGCCATGTGCCCCATGTAGATCTGCTGCGCTCGCCAGGCCGAATCCCCGGGCGGTTCCCCGGGACGCAGTCCGATACGAAACAGCGTGAACTGGTAGCCGAAGCGACGCCCGCTTTCGCCCTGCAGATTACCCGTCAGGTACCACCACTCGGTGGCGTATTCGGGGTGCGCGCCGTAATCCTGCGGGAACCGGAAGGTGCGCGGTTCCAGCGCCCGCGCAAACCCGGGATCGGGTTCCGCTCCCAACACCTGATCCACGCGCACCGCTGGCCCGCTTGCCGGCCCCCCTGTCTCGCAGGCCGATACCAGCAACACCAGCAACACCAGCAGCCAACGCACGGTCAGTCTTCCCTCAGTTGCGGCGCCGGATCGCGGTGCGCGGAGCGCCACGCCGGGTAGATGGCGGCGAGCCCCGCTGCCAGCAGCCCGACCAGCAGCGTCTGCAGCAGCAGACCGCTATCCACGCTGAATGGCATGGTCCAGCCGAACGCACGCCGTTGCACCGACTGGATCAGGACCCACGCCATGAGCACACCGGTGGGTATCGCCACGCACGCGGCCAGCAGCCCCATCAGCAGGGACTCGCCACCGACCAGCCCGGCAATCTGGCCGCGAGTCAGGCCCAGCGCACGCAACACGGCGTACTCCTTGCCGCGTTCGAGTTGCAGTGCCATCAGTGCGCTCAGCACACCGATAAACGCGACAATCAGGGACACGACGCGCAACACCCCGGTGACGCGGAAGGTGCGGTCGAAGACGGCCATGGATTTCTTCAATATAGCGCCTGCGGGCGTCAGTACGAGCGCGTAACGCGCGGCAAGCTCACTCACGGCGCGGCGCATGGTATCCACATCGCCGTTACGCGCGAACAGGGCCAGCGTATTGACCTGCTGATCGGGCCAGTACTGCCGGTAGACGGTTTCGTCCAGAAAGATGCGGCCGTGTTCGCTGGCATAGTCGCGGAACACGGCGGCCACCCGGACAACATGCAAACCTGCGGGCGTTGGCAGTTCCAGGCGCGCGCCGGGTGCCAGGCCAAGGTGATAAGCCAGCGGTTCGGACACCAGCACCGCGCCGGCATCAAACGCCTTCCATGCCGATGGCGCGCCGCTCAACAGCGTAAAACCGCGTCGCGAGGGCGCGGCCAGGTGCGCACCGATGATTTCCACGCGCCGCCCGGACAGCGGCAGCGTGCCCTCGCGGTAGCGACTGAGTGCAGCCACGGTTGCCAGCCGGGACACGGCGTGCACAGCGGCATCTGGCAGACGCGCACCCTCATCGAAGCCTGCGGCTGCCACATAAAGGTCTGCGCTTAACAGGTTGCTCAGCCAGGTGTTGACCGAAACCCGCATGCTCTCCACCATGATGCCGACACCGACGCTGGCAGACAACGCCACCATCAACGCCGCGATGGCAATGCCCAGGCGCGACAGATGCCGGTCCAGGTCCCGCACGCCCATACGCCAGATTCCCGGCAAGGCGGTATGTATCAGCAAGCTGTGCAGCGCGCGGATCATCAGTGGCGTCATCATGGCCGCGCCCAGCACCAGCGCAAACAGACCGGCGAAGCTCAGGATCACGCCGCCCGGCAACACCAGCGCCAGCAGCAAGCCGGTCAGCAACAACACCAGTCCGAGCAGCGCCCACAGGGGAACGCCGTGCCGCGTGGCCTGCTCCAGTGCCGCCCTCGAGACTGACGTCAACGGCGGCGTATGCGCCGCTTGCCAGGCGGGCAGCCAGGTCGCCAGCAGTGTCGCCGACACGCCAAGGCCGCCGGCGATCATCAGCGCCGTCCCGTCCAGATGCATGGCTGTCACGCTGACCTGGTAGTAAAGGTCGCTGACCGTAGCCGCCACCAGCCGGGTCAGCCCCTGGCCCAGCCACACACCGAGCAGCAGGCCGGGCAGGGTGCCCAGCACGGCCACGATCACGCCCTCCAGCAGGATCAGGCTGAACAATTCCCGCGGCGTCACGCCGATGGCGCGCAGCCGCCCGAACAGCTTGCGCCGCTGCACTATGGAAAAGCTCATGGCGTTGAAAACGAGAAACATGCCGACCAGCAGCGCCAGCAGACTCATGGCGGTGAGGTTAAGTTCAAACGCCGCTGACAGACGGGTCACGCCCTGCGCCTGTTCGGCGACTGTTTGCAACTGCACACCGGGTGGGATGCGCTGCCTGACCCAGTGTTCGCCGGCGGCATCCAGTATCAGGTCCACGTAGCTGAGCCGCCCGTTCATGTCCAGGATGGATTTGGCGGTGGCGATATCGACCAGCAGCAGGTCGTCACCGGCGCCGCCCTGCTGCGGTTCGATACGCAGCACGGTGAGCGTGGCGTGCCTGTCCCGGTACACGATGTCCAGCGTGTCACCTGCAGCGACACCAAGCGCGCGCGCCGTTGCCGTGCCCAGCACCAGCGCACCTGGCCGTGATAGCCAGTCTGCGGTGAAGCCCGCACCGGGCGACAGATCGGCAAGCTGGCTGTGGAACGGCGCCTCGGCAAACAGGTCAAACCCCACCAGGTGGTAACGTCCCGCGTGGCCTTCGACGCGGACCCAGCCGTTCACCAGCGGCGCCATGGGCGGTGCACCGGGCTGGCGATCGAGGTTCACGTACACCGCATCGGGCAGCGCGGCGCCGGGAACTGCAAGGCGATGCGTGGCCTTGCCCTGCAGTTGTTGCGCGGACAGTTCAAAGGCGGCACGCGCACCGTTGTTGGCCAGTTCCACCGCCAGCACCACCGCCACGCCCAGCGCGATGCCGGACAGGGCCAGCAGGCCCTGCCAGCGATGGTGCAACAGATAGCGCAGTCCGGCACGCAACAGCAAGGGCGAGAACAATTTCACGGCATTCAGTCTGCCGTTACCTGCCCGTGGCGCAGACGCAGGACCCGGTCGGCCACCTGTGCGACACGTGTGCTGTGCGTCACCAGCAGCAGGGTCGTTTCCTGCCGCCTGGCCAGGCCGGTGAGCAGATCGATGACCCGGCCAGCGGTGTCCTCATCCAGGTTGCCGGTGGGCTCGTCGGCCAGCAACAGGTCGGGCCGGTGCACCAGTGCGCGGGCGATGGCGGCACGTTGCTGCTCACCGCCCGACAGCGTTTCGGGAAAACGCTGGCCCAGACCGCCGAGTCCGACGGCTTCCAGCAGGTCGGCGGCGCGCCGATGCGCGGCGCGATTGTCAGCACCCAGCAGTTCCAGCGGGAGGGCGATATTTTCACCCACCGTCAGGGTCTGGATAAGGTTGAAGAACTGAAACACGAAACCGATACGCCGGCGCCGCAACAGGGTGCGTTCGGGTTCCGCCAGTGCGTGTACATCGACACCATCCAGCGACACGTGACCGCTGTCCGGGCTGTCGATACCGCTGATCAGGTTGAGCAGGGTCGTCTTGCCACTGCCGCTGGCCCCCAGCAAGGCGACCGTTTCGCCATTCCGGACGCTGAACGTCAGCCTGTCGAGCACCACTTGTCGCGTGCCGCCGGACCGGTACACCTTGGCTAGATTGTCGACGACTACACTGCTCACCTGGATGCTGCCCGCGTGGCCAAACCATTGAGTTGACATCATACACGGCTGCACGCCATGCAATGACCCTCCGCGCGGCAGGCCGCAGCGACTGGTGCCATGGCGGGATATCCTGGCAAACGGGGTGGGTGCCGGTGATCAATAGGGTCAGATTCGATTGACAGGTCGGTCGCTCGTCAGATCAATGTGTCTGGCTCTGTACGTGTGCATCCCTGCACGTCGCGCTCGCGATAGCGTGCGGCATGACTTGATCAGAGTCTCCCTGCAAGAATTATCCGGATATCACCGGGAGTGGTATTTTTGATAATCATTTAACGGTCCCAGCAGATCGAAGCGGATCGTAATGGAATCCCTGTCTTCGGTGGCGATCAACTGGAGCCGGGCTATTACCTTGTCTTCAATTCCGGCAGTCACGAGCTTTCTGGCGATCTCTTCAGGGACATAGCCGATACATCGATTTGAATTCAGGAACCACCCTCTGGACTTGCCGATGACGCGTAGTGCAGTTGAACCATTCCTGTTATCTGGTTCGCGCCGCAGATAAATTTCCCGCTTGCTACGCCTTGCAAATTTCCTTGCGATGCGCTGGCGTTGATTGGGTACCACAACCTCTACACCGTGTGCATAAATTTTCATTCCCGTTGGAATGGATGACACGAATTTGATCAACTTTGACATACAGCCTGACAGCCCAGCTGATTATAGTAGCTGGACCGGTAACCCATAGGGTATAGGGGGGTAGTCGGAGGGAGGCTGACCTAAATCAAACAAAAGACCCGACTAATACCTATGTACTAGCTGACGGTCGATTCGGCATTACCCCGGGGCATTACGGTCAAATCATTGGTGTCTGGTCCTATTGATTCGGATTTGAGACTCGGGTGCACTTTAACCAGAGCCATGGTGCGCCCGGGCGATAAAAGGGAACGCTTGCTGGAATCGGCTAATACGCTGATTTACAAGCAAGGCTTCCATCAAACCACCCTGACGGATATTGCTCGCGATGCCGGCGCACCTCTTGGGAATGTCTACTGCTACTTCAAGACCAGGGACGATATTGGCCAGGCTGTCGTGGTGGAACGGCGCAAGGGGATGAAGGAACAGATGGCCCTGTGTGCGACCATCGACGGTCCACAGCAGTTGAAGGCGGTTTACCACTTCTGAACAGTGCCGGGCTGCTCCTGCTGCAGCAGCAACCCGGCCCGAGGTTCGACTCGATCAGTCTGAAGGCATGGCCCCGAACCGATTGTCAGTAGATTCACCTTCCTGCGCCAGAAAGATAATCATCACGATCCACCCGATAACGGGAATAATCCATAGCAGCTGCCACCAGCCGCTCCGGTTGGTGTCATGCAGGCGACGCGCGCCTGCCGCCAGACACGGGAGGAGTGTTGCCAGCCCGACAATACCATTGAGCGCCTGACTGACGATCCCGGTTGCTGCGCCTAATAAAAATAAAAACAGGAAGAACCACCAGTATTCGGGTCGCTTGGCTCGACCGTTAAAATCCGCATACTTTGCAAAGCATAAGCCGATTGATTGTGTGAAAGTCATGAAGCCCCCTGTTTTGTCAGTTATGGTCTGGATCGACAGACATGATTGTCCCGTTTCGTTCCTACTTCCCTGCCACCCCGATGAGCCCCGGCAGGGACGTGCGGGAGAGCCGGAGGGTGGGGTGGCTGCATCGTGACAGATTAACTCGGCCTTGCCGGTATCCCTATTACCGTTGCCATCGAATACCTGGGCGTGAGCTCCGTTGAACGGGGAATTGCTCTTTTCTCAGAAACCGGGTGCTGCAGGCTCATATCCCCACCGGTATCCATGTCGTGCATCTTGCCAGTAATGCTGTCCGTTGCAAATGCTTCACCGGGAGAATCTGCACCCGGTCAACCGCCGCCGAAAGGATTCCGTGCTCCCTACAGGCCTGGATATGACCATGAGAGACGCCCGGGAATTGCAGGTTTGGAAGAATGGGATATTATCTGGACTTTCCGGTTATCCTTCCTGCACCTGGCTTTTCTTCCACGCTGGAAGGCGAACTCGTATTCATTGACGGGTTGACACCGCGTTCCTCTGTGGGTGCGCTGGACAAGGCCCACCTTGATGAGTGGTTTAAATGGCTGTTGTTCGTGGTTAAGGATATGAAACACATTTACAGTTATTACTCGCCGAATGATTTGTATAACAGGATCATCGAGGGACTTAATGAAACAGGCAAGGACCTGTCGAAGCTCACACTCGATGATCTTCAGCCGGTGGATGAATTTCATATCCGCGGTAATGTCGCAACAAAAGAGCTGATCGAACTTTCCGGTTTTACATCAGACATGCACATCCTCGATGTCGGCTGCGGCGTGGGCGGTTCCACGCGTCGTTTGTCGCATGAAACAGGATGTTGTGTGACGGGTATTGATCTGAGCGAGCAATACGTCGAAGCCGCACAACGATTGACGCATTTGCTCGAAATGCAGGAGCGTGTAAGGTTTCATGCAGCCAGTGCACTGGCGTTGCCGTTTGATGACAATACGTTTGACGGCGTTTGGTCGATCCAGATGAACATGAATGTCGAGGATAAGCTGTCGTGGATGAAGGAAGTATATCGTGTGCTCAAACCCGGCGGGCGTGCGATTTTGTACGAGGTATGTGCAAGCAGGAACACACCGCTGTATTTTCCGGTGCCGTGGGCGCAGGACAATTCCATGAGTTATCTGGTGCCGCCGGAATCATTTCGTGATGTCATAACATGCGCAGGTTTTGATATCGATGTCTGGAATGACAAGACTGATCTCGCACAGAAGGCCTTTGCGCATATAACGGAACCCAGGGGTGAACCGGATCTGCCGGAACTGGGTGTGCATCTGCTGGTTGGAAACGACATCCTGAGCAAGGCCTATAACCTGCATCGCAATCTCGATGAGGAACGCGTCAGCCTGATCGAGGCTGTCGCGGTAAAACCTGGGTAGACTCTGATCAAGACACGCCGCTCGATATTGCGAGCGTAGCGAAGCTATCTCACAACTACGGAATCAGTCATTTGAAATGGCCACGGAATTCACGGAAAAACACGGAAAAAAGTTGATGACTATGATATGGCCGCGGATGCACACGTAAATACACGGAAAATACTGTAGATGAAGTGCGGTGGAAATTCGTGAAGGTAAAGTAACCGCCTAACAGAGGCGAACAATGTGTGCGACGATGAACGTGCGATTTCTGATGACATTATTGCTGTTCGGTGTCGTATTCTTCAGCACGAACGTCTATGCACAACTCACCGTCCCGGATCACATTGTTGTCGTGGTCCTTGAAAATCACGACTATGCGCAGATTGAGGGAAATTCCGCAGCGCCTTACCTGAATGCCCTGGTCAGGGATTCGGCAACGGCGCTGTTCACACGATCCTACGCGCTGACCCATCCCAGCCAACCAAACTACCTGATGCTGTTTTCCGGCTCGAACCAGGGTGTGACAAATAACGATGTCCCCGGGAATCTTCCCTTTACGTCCCCAAACCTGGGCGCCGGCCTGTTGCAGGCAGGACGAACATTTGCCGGGTATTCGGAAGACCTGCCATCGGCAGGTTTTGTCGGCAGGTTTTCAGGACACTATGCAAGAAAACACAATCCCTGGGTAAACTGGCAGGGTGCGGAAACAAACGGTATCCCGGAAACACTCAACCTGCCACTTGCATCCTTTCCGGATGACTACGACTTGCTGCCGTCCGTCTCATTTGTCATCCCGGGCCAGGACCATGATATGCATAATGGCACGGACCCGGAACGGATCAGCAAGGCGGACGCCTGGCTGAGAGATCATCTGGATGGTTATATTCGGTGGGCGCAGTTGCATAACAGTCTAATCATCATAACCTTTGATGAAGGTCATCCCGCCAGGAAAAATCCTTTTGACAGCTTGTTCAGTTTCTTCCGGGGTGAAGATGACGGTGGCGACAGGGAAGGCAATCATATCTTCACCGTTTTTTCAGGGGAGATGGTGAAGCACGGACGCTATGATCAAAGAATAGATCATTACAGCGTGCTGCGTACCATCGAGGAGATGTATGGCCTGCCCCATGCCGGGAACAGCGCCGTCTCCTCGGCAATAAATAATATCTGGCACGGACCTGCCGGGATGTAAGTGAGCACCAAATGATAAACCATTGTTCCCGGATACAGTTTTCCCTCGGCGCTATCCTTGTGTTGCAAGCGCGTCCGGGGTAGGCAGAGCATCCTGACTCCGGCAAGGCAGGCCTGTCCGTGCAAACGACACTGCTGACCACCCGATGCCGACGGCTCCTCCTTTTCCTGTCTCTGCTCGTGCTGCTGGGGCCTGCTTCGGACAAGCATGACCGGCCGGGTGAACGTGGGCACACACACACCGCGATGCCGCCTCCAAACGCGCGCCTTCAGTGCTTGCTCGATGCAGCCATCGGGTACGGCTTGCCGGGCGTGGCATTGCGGGTCGAGGGTCCTGGCATCGACTTCCGGGGCACAGCCGGTGTGGCGGACCTGGCAGCTATAGCTGCTTACGGCTGATCACGTCATGTACGTGGCGAGCCTGGGCAAGACATTCACAGCCGCCGTCGCATTACAGTGTCTGCGACGAAGGGCGATTTCTTGGGCAAGGCCATGCGTACGGAGATGACGAATGTCTCGCAACGGGGCGCGCACCCTCCTGCTACGGGATCGGTATCTTCGTGCAGAGCATTCCCCGGTGCGTGGGCCAATGCTACGCGAAGACGGGGTCGATCCGGGTTATCACGCGGATATGCTGTATTGCCCGGATCCAGATTTGATAGTCGTTCTTTATGCAAACGCGAGCCAGGGGACGGCGGACATCACGTATGAAAGACTGATCACGATCGTGGTTCAGGTTGCTGTAGCCGCAGTCCGGGAAAACCGCCGTCAAGGACGCCATCTGAATTGACCGGAGGGTGATGTACAAGGCGTGGAAGGGTGTTGAATTGTACCCGGAGAGATAACCCGGCACTTGTACAAGATTATGATCCGCATCAGTCTGCCCGAAAAAAACTATAACCAATGCGCCGCACCGGTCACTGGGTCAGCGGGCGCCGGCCGAAGTGCTCAGGGGAAAAGTTCAGCCGCCCATTGTCCTCAACCAGGTACGGCATATTTTGAGGGCTTGCGATGCCTGCGAATGCAGGCCATACGCGGCATGATGCGACATCTGGGTCAAACTATGTTATCTCGGAAGTATGACACGCTTTCTACGCATCATAATCTCGATCATGCGGGCACTGTTTCGTCCCGGGATGGTACCAGCAGACGAGTTGCTCGTGCATCAGCGCGTGTGGCCTCACCAGGCTGATGGTTGATGCATCAGGCGATTTATCCCCGTACATGGAGCTTGGCCGTTGGGACCTCGCTATTCGCAGTGGCCTGGGTCGATGGATGCTGAAACAACGCTGTGCAGGAATTCTGGGTGCAAAGATGATTCGATACTATCGCCCTCTCAAACGCTTCCGGGCTTTCGAATTACGTACTCGTGTGATTGGCTGGGATAAAAAGTGGTTCTACATGGAGCATCACCTGGTGTCGCGTGGACTGACCATAACGGTCGGTTATATACAGATCATGTTTCTGAGCCCGAAAGGAAAACGCATTCAGCCCGCCACTGCAGTGCAGGCGTGTGGCGGGGATGTAAACTCACCACTGCATGGCTCCATACCCGAGTTGCTCGCGCGCTTCGCACAGGCAGCCGACAGCAGCGATAGAGCAAGAACTGCATAATCATTTACTGATGTCAACGGCAAGTCCGATATCCGAGCATTGAAGGGGAGGCGAAGGGGACTTCAATTACCTGGCTATAATGCCATAACGCAATGAAATTTAATTTTTTCTATAGATGGTGTGCCCGGAAGGACTTGAACCTATGATAACGGGATCATGAAGTCCTGTCTGCCAGCCAGGGGTGCGGTTGGACGGGCCCGAACTGCCGACCTGGGGTCACCTGCATGTAATACCTGACAGACCTCCTTGCTTTTTAATCAACAGGGAGTCTCTCACTTGCCATGGCTATCTGGCGGGTAAAAGGGAAGTCAAACTAGTACGAAAGTATTAGTTAGAGCGATCAATTGAGCCAGGTCATTCGCTGTTTGGCATTCTTACTGCTAGTCTTCATGTGCCACCCGGCAACAAGAATAAATCAGGCTGAAAGATAGAAATTCTCTCTATCAATGTAAATGGTATTTGGAGACAGAAATGAATCGTCGCCAGTTTATTCAATATACCGCTATTCAAAGTTCTTATTTTCGCCTGTCCAACAGTAAGTTTTTCAGGCACGCAGATTGTTATTAAACCCTCTGGTGGTGATGATACTGAAACTATTAACGCCGCACTCAGGGCCAGTGCTGTTACTGAATACCCGGCGGTATTGGCCAGGGGAACCTACACAATATCAGATACGATACACGTTCCATCTGGCGCACGTCTCATTGGGCGCGGAAATTTGAGTCGCGTGATTTTCAATGGAAGTAAAGGTGGCGTTGTGGTACGGGTGGATGAGCCTCACAAAGAGAATGCGGTTAAAAGCCTCCTCGTTGAAGACCAGCGCTCTTCGGTACCATTTATTGCCCTGATAGGTAACTAAGAATGAATATATCTGTAAGGCTTGGTGATGTATCAACAAGCCGGCAACTCCTCAATGTTGTGGCGCTCACAATATCCGAATATTTCGCAGATAACAGCGACCATATCGGGGGGAGGGATAGTCAATATCGATGCTCCATCGCTACGAGTAGATGAGTTACCGGCAAGAGGTGTTTGGACAGTAAGAATCCGTCTTACTGGATTATCGCCATGGACAGGATATGTCTACTCCGTAACACAGAATGGCACCACCCTGAATGGTTCGTTTCAAACGCTTCCAGGTGATAACAATACACCTTTTGCCTTTATTGTGTCAACTGTAACTTTATCTCATACCGCGAAATCCTACTAATAAACACACCGAACAATTCGGCAATTGGTTGCGAGCTCATCTATACCAATAGTAAGCATGTTTCACATCGATGATGTGCATTATGCAGATACCTTCAGGGTTAAACCGACCCAAATACAGGATTGATTTCCACTGGCAGCCCTCAGGATACTGGTTTAGGTACTGATTATGCCAAGGCATGGGCTGCAAACTATGGGCTGCTGGAAAGTGAAGCGAAGTGGATGTTACCAGACAGGCAGTGGGTCTACCGGAAGCTGCCGTTGTTTTTCCGGTGGTGACCATGCGATTGCAGGTAACTGGTGCAGGGGCGATGCCAATTCTGTCGCAGGCGACAGAATGAAGAAACCGTGTACAAGGGGACCAGGCAGCTTGGAAGAAATCGCTGGCGCAGAGTGGGATTCATTCTTTGGAAACATAAATCCAGATCCCTTGAGGCCCGGGAAATGGTACTGGGGTAAGGACATAGGGCCGGTCAGGATCTCGTTATGGGATATGTCGAAATTCAATGAGCCTGTTGCACGATTTGAGAGTACGAAAAACTGATGCGCCCTGTTACGGTGCACGACAGATACTGGATCATATGTCGTTTCTGGATGTGAATACACATGAGTTCAAGATCGCCATGCATGAATCCGGACTTACACAGGTAGGACAGCCTTGGCTGGAATACCACAGAGCCGAGGCTCAGGCGTGGCTGGATGAAATGAAAGCGCACGGCCAAATCTGAACGGCGTGGATGGCAACCTCGTTTCCATGTATGGGGACATACGCAGATCAACACACACTCAAGCTTGATGACTTCTGGGCATGGAGTGCCGGTACCTTGGGTGATGCAAATGCAGTGGGCGGTTCAGGCTTCGATTCACCAACACGTCCGTGGGGATGGGGCGGACAGCTGAAATATTCTGAGCATTCAGATACAAATATCGGGGACCGGTTTATTAACAATTTCATCCTGGTCACAGTTCGGGCAGATCAGAATCCCATGTATATAGATATTTCTCACATTGATGGTGGCCGTGGTATAGAGAAATATGCAGCGCGTTTGTATCACAAGACGCTTAATAATCAAATGGTAGAGCTATGATGTTTAATTGGTGCTATTTCCCATGGGA
This sequence comes from uncultured Gammaproteobacteria bacterium, assembly GCA_963803275.1. Taxonomy (GTDB): domain Bacteria; phylum Pseudomonadota; class Gammaproteobacteria; order UBA9214; family UBA9214; genus UBA9214. The sequence goes on from CAWDLS010000003.1 coordinate 441,620, forward strand.
ACAAAAACGGGCAGCCGGGAGGAATACAAAATCCGTTACCTGGCTTTCTTACGGTAAATGGCAGTCCCTGGTATGCCAATAATGGATGGTTCAACGGCGATGGGTCGATCACAAGCTTGTTGGCACCGGGGACAGGCCAATTCAGCCCTGTTTGACGGAGTAGCGTTACCAAAAGATGGCAGCTATCTGATTGGCTTTCAGCTAGAGGTTGGTGCTGGTTCACCTGACCCCAATAATAGGGAAACGATATTATTCTGTGGTTACAATAGCGCTGGTGTATATGATGGTATTCGGGTGGGTTACAGATCAAACGGCGTAGTACGTTTAACACCTCAATTTGATAAGTGTGGCCTATCTGATGTTGTGATCGAGACGGGTGATATAAGTAACAGTGTGCGGAATATATTTTGTCATATTGACCATAGACCGGCTGGCACAGGTGTCAACGCAACTTTTACTCACACATACCAGGACGGGACTGATGTAAAAGCAACTTCCTGGATCAAAAAACCCTTGGCAACTTGGGAGATATCTATCCCCAGCAGATCAATTCAGCTACAGCGCTGATCGTAGGTGCACATCAAGGTAATGGTCAGCCTGTTCCATACACGTACTTTTTGGGCAAAGTCCGGCGACTGCATTTTATGCGCTTTGGCCGCCTGTCAAATGATGAACCCGGCAATCTTGACAGAACTGATGAACGAGCTGTCGAAGGCAAATATGGTTCCAACACCAGCCATTCAACAGCTCATGGGCTTTAACAGCCAGGCAATAGCGCGCAGCTTTGTACAATATTCATGAGTGATATTGACAAGCACGGCAGTCTGTTTTGCAGTAGACAGAATAATGAGCTATCACCAGGCATTCTTAGTCTGATATATGTGATTGTGTCATTATCCCTGGTCACGACAGGGGCCGAAGCGGTTTTGCTTGATCGTGGCGGAGGACTTGTCTATGACACGGTTCTTGATATTACCTGGCTCTCGAATGCGAATTACGCGGCAACCGAGCTCTCGGATACACGTGTAAACGAGATTATTTCCACAGTCGGTTCGGTTTCAAGCGTTATACTAACGCCGGCAGATTTCCTGAAGGATAATAGTGGTGATTATACCGGACAGATGACATGGTGGGGGGCT
>CAWDLS010000004.1:0-765295 GCA_963803275.1 uncultured Gammaproteobacteria bacterium
GAGCGAGACCACGCGCACCACGCCATCGAGTTTCTCGATGCGCCGGGTCAGGCGCGCGATGGTGTCCATGGTGCGCGCACGGAACACGTCGTCTGTCTCGATCAGCAGCAGGATCGTTTCGTCACTGCCGAACAGGCGGCGTGCCGACTGGTAGAACAGGTAGGCCTCGTCATCCTGTGCCAGCAGGCGCTCGATCGACGGATCGATATGCAGCGTGGTGGTGCCGCTGCGCAGGTCGACCAGCTGCAGGATGGCGAGGGCGGTAACGAGGAGGGTCGCGACGAGCAGCAGGCGCGCATGCCGGATGATCAGGGCAGGGATGCCTTCCCGGTGCAGGAACCCGGCAGGCCTAGTTGATGCCACGAAATTCCTTCAGGCGCTCGTGATCAAAGGTGGCGTCGTCAATCGGTACATCCAGTTCGACCTTGCGGATGCTCAGGCGGGTTTCGGTGTTGTTGCGCTGGTCGGTCATAATGAACTCGCGCGGCAGCCTGATGTCGCCCAGCGTCGCTATGCTGCCGGCGTCGACCATGAGCTGCTTGCGCAGCCGGTCGCCGGCCTCGAAGAAATCCACGCGCCGGAGGACGCAGTCCTGCTGATCGAAGTACGCCACCACCGCCGTATACCTGGAACCGGACGCCTCGTCGGGGCGGGTCTCCAGCACGTACATCGGTTCGCCGTCGAGCACGGCGTCCGGTGCCTGCACCGGTTGCTCCGACGACAGCATGCCGTAGAAACGTTCGATGTCCTCGTAGGAGAAATCACTGCCGTACATCGACGAGGAGATGCGCTTTGAGCTGATGCGCCGGATCTTGAACAGGGACGGCATGTACATGTACATCTCGTTCCCCGGCGCTTTCTCGATGACCAGCAGGCGCGTGCCGATGATGTCGTCCGGTTCGCGGAAGTAGGCGAGCAGCCGGGATGTCGCATCGGGAAAACGCTTGAGGTAGGTATCCGCTACGAGGACCTTCTGGTAGCCGGCGCGGTCGGTGGAACGCAGTTCGATCTGCTGGATCGCCGTGGTCTTCGGCTCGTTACGGCGGATGCAGGATTCCACCTGCGGGTCGATGGCGTGCGCGGCGCTGGCGAGCCACAGACAGGCGAGTGCCGGCAGCATACCGGTTATTTGCAGGCGGCGTGGCATGGTCGGGCGATGGTGGTGTCTTCCTGTACGGCCAGCCCTGGCAGGCGCGTTACAGTCAATACTCGCCGATTTGCATGCAGGGTACAAGTCGGTCACCGGTACAATAGTGCACGCGCCCGGCTGTGCATCTGTCACTGCAGGTAATATACTTCAACGCATACTATAACAACGAAACAGCCGGCCGTCTCCCGCCGCCACCTGCGCGAAGCGGACCTGCACGGCGGCAAAATAAGGACTATCGGGGGCTGAGGAGCATGGCGGAACCTGGTGAAAGGACGCGGTGGCGGGAACTTGCCCGCTTGCCGGCAGTGGTGGGGGGTATCATCGCCGTCTGTGTTATCGGCGCTCTCCTGCTGGCGCGTGGTACCGGCGGCCTGCAGTTCCTCGACCTCACCACCTGGGACCTGTTCGTCTCCCTGAAAACGGCCTCCGCCACGCCCAGTGACAGGCTGGTACTGGTGGCGGTGACCGAGGATGACATCGCCAGTCTGGGCAGCTCGCCGCTGTCCGATGCGATGCTCGACCGGGCGCTGGAAATCATCGATGCGCAAGGCGCGCGCGTCATCGGGCTGGATGTGTATCGCGACACGCCGATCCCGCCCGGTTCGGAACAGCTTGCCGCCATCCTCTCCCGGAACGGGAAAATCTACGGCGTGAAGAAATTCGCATCGGCTACTGCCCCGGGCGTACGGGCGCACCCGGCGCTGGAACAGGCCGGCAGGGTCGGCTTCAGCGACGTGGTGGTGGATGCCAGCGGCATCGTAAGGCGGGGACTGCTGTTTCTGGACGACAGGAACACCGTGTCATTCAGTTTCGCGCTGCAGCTGGCGCTGGCCTACCTGGCCGACGAGGGGATCTTCCCGCAGCCGGATCATGCGGACCCTTCGTATATCCGGCTCGGCAATGTCACCATACCGCCGCTGGAGAGTAACGACGGCCCGTATTACGGGGTGGATACCGCCGGTTACCAGTTCATGCTCGACTACAGCGACGGCAGGCGCGGGTTTCCGGTGGTGTCGTTGAGCGCGCTGCTGGAAGGCCATTTCCCGAACGGCCTGTTCAGGGACAGGGTGGTCATCCTCGGTGTGTCCGCGCAAGGCGTGAAGGACAGCTTCTTCACACCCTTTAACAGCGGCATCGGGAACACCGAAGGCATGCCCGGCATCCAGTTGCATGCCCTGATGACCAGCCAGTTGCTGCATGCCGGCCTGGACAGGCGCACGCCGCCGCGGTCGGTCGCGGAAGAATGGGAAATGCTGTGGAGCCTGTTCTGGATCGTTGCCGGTGTCGTGGCCGGTCTTTCACTGATGTCGTGCTACCGCCTGTTCGCGGTCATGCTGGCAGGTGCCGGCATCATCGCCGCCACCGGTTATCTCGCTTTCAGCGCGGGCTGGTGGTGCTCGGTGATGCCGCCGGCGCTGGGCTGGCTGACATCCGCGGGCATCATGACCGTCTACCTGTCACGCTATGAACGCCGCCAGCGCAGCCTGCTGATGCACCTGTTCGCCCGCGATGTGTCGCAGGACGTGGCCGACCAGATCTGGCGCAACCGCGAGCAGTATTTTACCGGTGGACGCCTGCGCTCGCAGAAGCTGGTGGTGACCACACTGTTTTCCAATATCGAGCACCTTACCGCGCTAGCGGAGCGGCTCGACCCGGAATCCCTGATGGGCTGGCTGAACGAGTATATGGCGGAGATGGCGAACCTGATCATGGAGCACGGCGGCGTGGTGGATGATTACTATGGTGATGCCATCAAGGGGGATTTCGGCGTGCCGCTGATTCACACCCACTATGAACAGCAGCGCAAAGATGCCGAAAACGCCGTTTACTGCGCGCTCGCCATGCGCGAGAGACTGCATACGATCAACGAGAGGTGCAGGACGCGCGGTCTGCCGAGGCTGCGCATGCGCATCGGTATTTGCACCGGCAGCGTGGTAGCCGGCTGCCTGGGCAGCTCGATGCGCATGAAATACACCACCATCGGTGACCCGGTGAATATCGCGGCGCGGCTGGAAGGCCTGGACAAGCGGTCATTCGGGAGCGGGCAGGATGCCCCGGACTGTCGCATACTCGTGGCCAACCCGACCCGGCAACTGCTTGGCAGCCGCTTTCAGCTGATGGCGGCCGGCAATCTCGAACTGAAGGGCAAGGAACAGGCGGTACCCGTGTACAAGGTGGAAGGTCTCGCTGACTCGACGGTCGTCGCGCTGCACGGCAGAGGAGTGAAGTCATGAAAGCAAGGCTGATTCCTGACGGCATGACGGTCCTGCCGGTGTTACCGGCGGGGACGGTGCTGGCAGCGTCAGGCGACGCTGAACAGCCGGCAGGCAAGCCCGACCCGCAGACGCAACCGATGCCCAGGCAGCCGGACGAACCGGTAATCGCAAACGACAAGCCGGTGTGCACCATGCCGGTCCATGTGCCGCCCATGCGCGGTGCACGGTTGTCAAACTTGATATAACGACAACAGGCTTGATCTACACTACGCTTAACGCAGCCGACTGGTTCATGCTGATGCAAGGCGGGAGGGGAGTTTCCCCGCGACACCGTGACGTGCCGGTGCAGGATACCTGCATTCCGGTACGGCCGGACGGACCCTGAACGGGGTAAACCCGCGGCAGTATGCGGGGCAGGGCCGCGGCAGGGGGTGAGTCTTCTTTTTGTACAGGAGGCGTATCAGGGTTCCGGGTATGTCGACGTCTGTGATTACCGCTGTACCCGTCGTGCTGACGTCCTGCACCGTGCCTGGCCGCCTGGCGGCAGGATCGTTTTACTCCGGTACCGGGGCAGCCGCGTCAGGGCCGCCCCCGGCCTGCACGAACGCACCGATTGCGATGGACCACCCCCCGTGACCGATCCCGTTACCACACCGGAACCGTTGACACTGACCGCGCGCATCGGCCAGATGTTTCCGACGCTGACGCCGGCGCAGATCGCGCGCATCGCGGCGCACGGTCGCCGGCGTCCGATCCGCGCGGCGAGGTGCTCGTCGAGGCGGGTGCGGCGGTCGTGCCGTTTTTCGTGGTGACGGCGGGCCAGATCGAGATCGTCCGGCCATCCGGCGTCACCGAGACGCTCGTCGCGGTCCACGGACCGGGCCAGTTCACCGGCGAGATCCACATGCTCTCGGGCCGGCGCGCGCTCGTCCAGGCGCGCGTCAGCGCGGCGGGCGAGGTGATCGAGCTGGACCGCGAGCAGCTGCTGGCGCTCGTGCAGACCGACAGCGAGCTGAGCGAGATCCTCATGCGCGCCTTCATCCTGCGCCGCGTGGAGCTGATCGCGCACGGGTTCGGCGACGTCGTGCTCATCGGCTCGAATCATTGCGCCGGCACGCTGCGCATCAAGGAGTTCCTGACGCGCAACGGCCATCCCTACGCCTACATCGACCTCGACCGCGACGCCGACGTGCAGGAGCTGCTGGACCGGTTTCAGGTCACCGCCGCGGACGTGCCGGTGCTGATCTGCCGCGGCGAGGTGGTGCTGCGCAACCCGACCAACCAGCAGATCGCCGACTGCCTCGGCTTCAACGCCGCGATCGACCAGACGCAGGTGCGCGACGTGGTCATCGTGGGCGCCGGACCGGCGGGACTCGCGGCGGCCGTGTACGCGCGCGTCGGAAGGGCTCGACGTGCTGGTGCTCGAGACCAATGCGCCGGGCGGGCAGGCCGGCTCGAGCTCGAAGATCGAGAACTACCTCGGGTTCCCGACCGGCATCTCGGGCCAGGAGCTGGCGGCCCGCGCCTACACGCAGGCGCAGAAGTTCGGCGCCCAGGTGATGATCGCGCAAAGCGCCACGCGGCTCACTGCGACCGCAAGCCCTACGCCATCGAGATCGGGCGACGGCGCGCGCGTGCCGGCGCGCACCGTCATCATCGCCACCGGCGCCGAGTATCGCAAGCCGCCGCTCGAGAACCTGTCGCGGTTCGAAGGCGCGGGCGTGTACTACGCCGCGACGTTCATGGAGGCGCAGCTGTGCGGCGGGGAAGAGGTGATCGTGGTGGGCGGCGGCAACTCGGCCGGCCAGGCCGCCGTGTTTCTCGCGCAGACGGCCAAGCGTGTGCACATGCTGGTGCGCTCGAACGGGCTGGCCGAGACCATGTCGCGCTACCTGATCCGGCGCATCGAGGAGAATCCCGCGATCGTCCTGCGACGCGCACGGAGATCGTCGGCGCTCGAAGGCGACGGCCATCTCGAGCGCGTGCGCTGGCGGGACCAGCGGACCGGCGACACCGAGACCCACGACATCCGGCACGTCTTCGTGATGACCGGCGCCGTGCCCAACACCGCCTGGCTCGACGGCTGCGTCGGCGCTCGACGCGAAGGGATTCATCAAGACGGGTCCGGACCTGTCGCCGGAGGATCTGGCCGCGGCGCACTGGCCGCTCGGCCGGGCCCCCCATCTGCTCGAGACGAGCCTGCCCGGCGTGTTCGCGGTCGGCGACGTGCGGGCGGGCAACATCAAGCGCGTGGCGTCCGCGGTCGGCGAGGGATCGATCGCGGTCGCCTTCGTCCACCAGGTGCTCCACGAGTAAAGTGACCAGCATAAGGAGCCAACATGACAGCGCATCAGCCTGCGCCCATATCGGCGCGATCGAGACCGTCAAACACGCGCAAGCGCCAGGAGTGCGAGGAGTGCGTCAAGATCGGCGACCGCTGGGTCCATCTGCGCACCTGCCAGACCTGCGGCGTGACGCTGTGCTGCGACAGCTCGCCCAACCGCCACGCCACCCGGCACGCGCAGGCAAGCGGGCATCCCGTGATCGCCTCGGCGGAGCCCGGCGAGCGCTGGCTGTACTGCTATCCGGACGACGCCTTCGCGGAATACTGACGGCGCTTCCGGATCGGGTGCAGACCCTATCGATCTGGCCTGTCAACACGCGCACGGATGCCGAACGAAATGGCCAAGGATCAATCGACAGCTGACCCCCGTCGCGACGACCAGTCGTCTCGACCGTCCGGTTGACGCGCTGCGGGATCATATCCTCGGACCGAACGATGCGCCGATCACCCTGGTGGAGTACGGCAGTTACGCCTGTCCGCACTGCCGCGCGGCCAACGAGCGCATCACGGAGGTCCGCGGTCAGCTCGGCGATCGTCTGCGCTACGTGTTCCGGCATCGGCCGCTGCCCGGCAGCGATATCGCGCGGCCTGCGGCCGAGCTCGCGGAGTCCGCCGCGGATCACGCGCAATTCTGGGACGCGCACGTCACGCTGATGACGCGTTCGGACACGCTGACCGAGGACGATCTGCACGCCGTCGCGGAATCGCTCGGCCTGACGCGGCTGGACGCGGACACGGCACGCGGTGTCGCCGCGCGGGCCGCACAGCGGGTGGACGCTCGATATCGACAGTGCGCGTGCCAGCGGTGTGCGCTTCACGCCGACCTTTTTCATCAACGGGCGCCGCTATGACGGGCCCTGGGATGAAAGCTCCTTCACCGACGCGATGCTCGGCTCGCTCGGGCATCGCGTGCGCACGGCGGCGCTGACCTTCGCGAGCTGGGCCCCCTCGGCCGGCGTGTTGCTGCTGCTGGCCTCGATCCTGGCCATCGCACTCACCAATTCAGCGGCTGGCGCCGGCTTCGCGGCCTTCTGGCAGACCGGGTTCGGTATGGAGCTCGGCGGGTCCGGTTTCCGGATGTCCTTGCTGCACTGGGTCAACGATGCGCTCCTGACGATCTTCTTTCTCGTGGTCGGGCTCGAGATCAAGCGCGAATTCACGGTCGGCCATCTGGCCAGCCGGCGCGCGGCGGCGTTGCCGGTCGCCGCGGCGATCGGCGGCATGGCGGCCCCGGCGCTGCTCTACCTGTTCATCATTCCGTCCGGGCCCTGGTCGATCGGCTGGGGTGTGCCGATGGCGACCGACACGGCCTTCGCGGTGGCCCTGATCGCGATGCTGGGCGCGCGCGTGCCGGTCGAGCTGCGTATCTTCCTGACCGCGGCCGCCATCGTCGACGATATCGGCGCCATCCTCGTCGTGGCGCTGTGCTACTCGGGCGCATCTGCAGTTCGGGTATCTGGCCGCGGCGGCGGCGCTCACCGCGGTACTGGTGCTGCTGAACCGGTCCGGTATCTATCGCGTGTCGCCCTACATCCTGGTGGGTGTTGCGCTGTGGGCCTGCGTTTATGCCGGCGGCCTGCACGCCACCCTGGCCGGCGTCATCCTGGCCGCCCTCATCCCGACCCGGCCGCCGCCGGACTACAAGACCCTCGCGATGCAGGCCGACTCGATCCTGGCAGCGGAGGCGCACCATAGCGGCGAACAGTACCGCCATGGGCCCTCCGCCGCGGCGCTGGAGGCACTGGACGCCATCCATGATCGCCTGGAATCCCCGGCGGACCGCCTGTTGCGGAACGTCGCCCCGCGGTCAAGCTATCTGGTGTTGCCGATCTTTGCGCTGGCGAATGCCGGCGTCGCCGTCAGCACGGACGTATTCAGTGCACACGGGATGCTCGTGCTCGCGATCATGACCGGTCTGGTGATCGGCAAGCCACTGGGATTTATACTGGCCTGTTCCCTGGCCGTGCGCCTGGGTCTTGCGCACAAACCCGCCGCGTATTCGTGGCGGCAACTCGCCGGCGCCGGCGCCCTGGCCGGCATCGGGTTCACGATGTCGTTGTTCATCGCAGGACAGGCGTTTCCGGTCGCCGGTGATTTCGCCGTAGCCAAGATCGCGGTATTCGCCGCCTCGCTGCTGTCGTCTGTGTTCGGGGTTGCCTTGCTGTGGCGCGCGCCCGCGCAAGGGACGGCGTAAGGACAGTGCCGGTCACGGCTTCGCGTCGTGCACCGCTCGCTACATCGCGCTGCCGCTACGAATGAATCCGCCCGATGAGCGCGGCCGTGCCGAAGGTGTCCTTGCCGACGATCAGGCGGCGCGCGGCATCGACCAGGCCCCAGGTATTCCACAGCAGCACGCCACGCACGCGTCCGTCCTTGAGATAGTACACAACGCCCTGTTGATACGGTTCCTTCCAGTCCTCCACGATCTCCAGGTCGCGGCCGAGCTCGCCGACCGCTTCGTAACCCAGATCGAACAGATCGGAATAAAAGTAGGGCAGGTGTTCATACTGTTCCGTAGCACCGGCCATGTTGCGTCCTGCCGTCGCACCCATGATGTTGGCGTTGTCCTCGTGTTCGACGCGGCGGCGCATGCCCAGCGCCGGGCTGTAGACGTTCGCGACATCGCCGGCGGCGTAAATGTCGGGTGGATACGCGCACAGTTCCTCGTCGACCACGATGCCGTTGTTCACCTTGAGGCCGAGCGACAACGCCAGTCCGACCTCGGGCTCGATGCCGATGCCGGCAACGACCCCGTCCGCGGAGAAGGTCTTGCCGCTCCCGGTCACGACAGTGAACCCGGCACCCTTGTTTTCCAGGGACTGGACCTGCTCGCCGATGAGCACATTGACACCCCTGTCGCGGTAATAGTCATTGAGGAAGCTGGAGAGCCCGGGCGGAAACAGGCGTGCGCCGATACCGTCCTCGGGAAACAGCATGGTGATCTTGCAGCCGTTGCCGGCCAGCGCGCAGGCGATCTCGGAGCCGATGAATCCGCCACCGATGACGATGATTTCGGATTTGCCATCGGCCAGTGCGCGCAGATGCTGGTAATCGTCGAGCGTGCGGAAGTAGATGACGCCCTCAGCCGCGAAGGGCAGGCGACGCGGAGCGCCGCCCGTCGCGAGCAACAGCTTCTCGTAGCGGTATGCTTCGCCCTGATTGTCCGTGATGGTCCTTGCGCTGACGTCGCCGCTCACCGCGCGCGTATCCAGAAAAAGATCGGCCCTGGCCTGTTCGGTATCGCGCCAGATTGAATCGAGCGGCTTGCCGGCCCACAATTTCTTTGACAGTGGCGGGCGGTTGTACGGTGGATATTTTTCACCGCACAGTACGGCGATGGTTCCATTATTGTCGCGCTCACGGATACCGCGAACCGCCGCATCCGCGGTCATGCCGCCGCCGACAATCAAATATTTGTAATTCTTCATCGTCAAACCGATCGCCTCCCGTCGATGGTGAACCCGCGCCCGGATCCGGTATCCCCCGGCTGCGCTGTCGATTCCCGGGGGTGCCGGTGCGATGGATGATTTCGGCATCGCACGCCGGTCAGTTACGCGTTATGGTATACACGACCATGGGCCGTGACGGCAAGCACGCCGTTGTCACCGCGACACGCCATCGTCAAAGGCGGCGATTGTGCCTATGTTATTGTTGTAAAAAACTATTATTTGGTTGCCACGGATGCCGGGCGGCCGGTTTGTGCGACCATGGCGTCGGCAATGAGCCTTGCTTGTCATCACCATGACACGCTGCCGGGTGTGGCGCAGCGGCGGGATGATGTCATCGAGCCCGCATTGTTCGGCGCGCGCCACCTGGGCGGGCAGGCCGGAAATCGTGGCCCGTCCCGTGATGTCCCCGTGATGTCCCGTTTCTTTCGTTAAACCGCTGGTAACAGGATTACCCGCCATGAACAGCACGGACAACTGGCTTGTGCACGAACACGCACTGTATGAAGACCTGCTTGCACGCTCCCAGGGTGCGGCGGATACGGAAGACTGGGAGACAGTCGATCGGGTAATCAGCGAACTCGTCACGCACCTCAAACGGCACATGGCCCTGGAGGAAGAGGTGCTGTATCCCGCCTTTGAAGCAACGCCGCATGCGCCACAGGGCCCGACCCGGGCATTGCGTGATGAACATGGCAACATCGTCCGCCTGATTCGGGACACGGCGCGGGTGATCAGGACCCGGGACTCGGATCATGTGCACGAGTGCCTGGTAGAGCTCGAACGGCTGATGATAAAGCATCATGAAAAGGAGGAGGATATCTTCCTGCCCATGGCGAGCCACATACTGAATGCCAGCCGCGACGAGCTGTTACGCCGGCTGGAGGAATTCGACGGTGCGAAGATTCAGCGGAAGTGGGATATCTGAATGAGGTCGCGGCTGTTGGTGACTGGCCATCAGCAAGCGTGGCCAGCAGCATCAGCTAGGTGTCAGCGATACGCTGAAAGTACCGCAGCCGGTACAGTTGCCGGCTGTGCGCGCCATCATCGTCGAACCCGGAACGGTCATGCAGGACATTGTTGCAGATCAGCCCCTGGCCGGGCTGCAGCGTGGCACGGTAGATGTAGGGCGAAGGTGCGTCCAGCAAGTTCTCCAGGGCCTTGACCGCGGCACGGGTCAGCGGGTCCGGTGACCACTCGATACTGCGCGTGCGCGCGGTATAGCGCATGTGCAGGCTGCCGTCCTGCCGTACCGAGAAGACCGGGCCGCTGCGCGCGGGGCGGATCGCGCTGCCATTCACGCAATTGGCCGGAATGGTCATGACGCCCGGCGCCATCAGGGCACGGATATAATCCGGGTTGATGTCCCGCAGCTGCAGGTAGGCGATTTCATGATCCAGCAGTGCGTTCTCGCCGCCCCTGGCTGCCGCCGATACGCAATGCAGCAGCAGGCCGCGGATCTGTTGTGCCGGGCTGTTGTAATAGCCGTCGGTGTGCCAGCGGATGGGTTTGTCGGTGTAGGGGATATAGTCGCCGCGCCAGGTACCCTCCACGACCTTCAGTGTCGTCACGCCATCGTCATCGGCGCCCATGTTGCCGTCCAGGTCGGTAAGCCCGAAGCGCCTGCCCAGTGACCTGGGTATCGCCTTGTCCGGGTCGTTGCCGGTTCGACCGGTATAGATGGCCATGTTGGTCTTGCGGCAGCGCGCGAGGATAGCCGCGTATTCCGCCTGCGTCAGCCGGCGGGGGTCATCGATTTCAACGACCAGTTCCCCGATGCCGGCCGGATAACCGGCCAGTTTCCGGTCACGCCAGACCATGAAGTCGGCATCATTGTCAGGATCGAACGGCGTGAAACCAGCCGCAGTGTGTTTCATGAAGTGTCTGCCCCGGCTAGCGGTTGCCCGAATGATACCCGGTTCAACGCACCGGGTATCTACCGGCGGTGCCGTCCCGCCTGGTGCGCCCACACGGCCGCTCCTGCCTCAGGCTCATACCCCGTCAGCGGGGGAGCGGCCGGCTTGTATACGCGGGCGTACCAGCCACGCCAGGCTGGTGCCCTGCACGAGCAGTCCGAACACCACCACGCTGTAGGTCACGGCGACCAGCAGGTCCCGTTCCGCCCCCGGCGACAGGGACAGGGCCATGGCCACCGACAGTCCTCCGCGCAGCCCGCCCCAGGTCATTACCCCCAGGGCATGCGGCGTCAAGTCCTTGCGCCACCGCAGCAGCATGGCGGGCAGTCCCACACTGAGCAGGCGTGCGACCAGGACCACCGGGATCATGGCCAGCATGGCGCCCAGGTAGCGCTGGTGGAAGCTCATCACCAGCACCTCCAGACCGATAAGCACGAACAGCATGGCGTTGAGAATTTCGTCGATCAGGTGCCAGAACAGGTCGAGGTGGTGGCGGGTGAGCTCCGACATGTCGCGGCGTCCGTGGTGGCCGACGATGAGCCCCGCCACCACCGTGGCCAGCGGGGCTGAAACACCCAGCGCATCGGCCAGCACATAGCCGCCGCTGACCACGGCCAGGGTAATGAGGATCTCCACCGTATATTCGTTCACCCCCCGCAGCAGCCGCAATGCGACCCAGCCTGCCAGGGCGCCAAAGGCGATCCCGCCCAGGGCCTCGCGCGCCAGTAGCGCCATGGCAGCCGTGACCGTGGGTGCCTGACCGGTCTCGGCCAGGGGCAGCAGCAGCAGAAACAGACTGACGGCCACCCCGTCGTTGAACAGGGACTCCCCGGCGATCTTCATCTCCAGGTCCCTGGATACGCGCAGCCGCCTGAGCAGTGCGAGCACGGCGATGGGATCGGTGGGGGAGATCAGTGCACCGAACAACAGGCAATAGCCCGGAGTCAGCGACTCGCCCACCAGGCGCAGCACCCAGTAGGCACCGCTCCCGACTACGAGCGTCGACAGGACAACCCCGGCGGTGGCCAGTACCGCCACCGCCGCGCTGTTGCGGCGCAGTTCCGGCAGGTCTACCGACAGGGCCCCGGCGAACAGCAGGAAACCGAGCAGCCCGTGCAGCACGGTGGTGTCGAAGTGTACCCGGAGCAGCAGGATCCGCATCGGTCCGTCGACTTCCACGCCCAGGCTGTGGAGCACGAGCAGCCCCACCGAGAAGGCCAGTGCCGCGGACATAACGCCGATACCCGGCGGCAGGTGCAGCAGGCGGTGATTGAGATAGGAGAACAGGGCCGTGAGGGTCAGCAACGCCGCCATAACGGTCCACAGGTTCACGCGACGTCCTCGCGCGCTGGTGCACGATCCTGCGGTACCGGGAACCCTGTTGTCTCCGGTGCCGTGACGGCCGCAATGGCGGCGGGCCGGCTGCGGGACGCGGGCACCTCCATGCGCTTACCTCAGGCCGGTACGACCGGCACCTGGAAATCCTGTCCCAGCCATTGCCCGTCATCCTGCCAGCGCCAGGTGAATTCGAGGCTGTGGCGGGCGGCAAGCTCCCTGGCGGGGATGCGCAATCCGTGCAGCCCCAGACCGAGTTCCGTGGTCCGGTCGTCGCGCACGTCCCGCCAGCCGTCGAATCCCAGATGCAGCGTGACGGGCCGCGGTAGCACCAGCCACAGGGCCTTGCCCGCCGGCAGCGAAGCGGCGGGTGCCCAGGGCGCCCAGATCCAGACCGAGGGGTGCGGCCGTTGTCCGCCGTAGCGCTGCCACACGATGTCCGGCCGATCGAAGGGGTGGCCCAGGTACCACGATACGGCAAGCTTGACAAACTCCGCATGTGCCCAGGCCAGGGGCATGGCCGAACCGGTCGGTCGGCCGGGGAACAGTCCCCGCCCGGCAAGCGGGGCCACGTCCCAGACCTGTTCCGGGAGCATGCCGCCGCTGCCGGCCATGCCGGCCATGGCCTCGAGATAGGGCAGTGGATCCTCGCCCGCTGCCAGGGCATAGTGGCCCCGTTCGCCGGTCAGCAACGGCCAGGCCCGTCCGACACCGGTACCGTCGAACGGGCCGCCGTCCGGGTGTTCACCGTAGCCATCGCCGGTGTAACGGTGCCAGACCGGACCGCCGGGGGTCTCGGTACGCAACAGGGCGTCACCCAGCTTCACGCTGGCGCGGATCAGCGGGTCATCGGCATGCCGCAGGCCAAGGCGCACCAATTGCAGGAAATCCATGGCCACCTGTTCGGCGGCCGGTGTGCGGGGTGCGTCGATTACGTTCCTGATCTGCAATACCCGGTACAGGGCGCCGGGCTCGGACACGATCGCAGGCGGGGCCTCGCGTATGTAATAGCCGGCGATGCCATGCCGGCGCGCCAGGTCCGTGCCCCGGGCCACGGTCCAGTCCTCCAGGCGGACGTTCCAGTAATCCGCCACGGCCTGCGCCAGCGCGGCGTCGGCCTCCGGCAACAGCGCCGCACCTGCCACCAGGGCGGCAATGCAGGCGGACAGGGTGAAGGGGTTCACCCCCGCATCTTCCTCCCAGCGATCCTGCGGGCTGGCCGGACCGGTCCGGACCAGAAAGCCCAGGGCGCGGCGCACCATGGCCTGTACCGGGATCCCGCGCAGGCAGTCACGCTCGGCCAGGGCCGCGGCCAGCAGCACCGGGGAAGCGGTTTCGTCCAGCTGCAGGCCGGTCCAGTACGGCTTGCCACCCAGCCACTGGTTCTGGTGCCAATGGCCATCGGCATTCTGGGTGGCGATCAAATAACGCAGCACGTTGAGCGCCTCGGCCTCGCCGCCCAGGGCGAGCAGGGCGGTGGCGGATTCCACCAGATCGCGTGGCCAGACCAGGTGGTAGCCGCCGCGTTCCGGTCCGCTGTTGCCCCAGGGTACCGACAGGCTGGCCACCATGGCGCCGGTGAAGGTCTTGTCCCGGTGGCACTTCAGCACCATCGCGGAGGTGCGGTACTGGTCCGCCAGCCGGGGCGACAGCGGCGGTGCCGGTGCGTGCAGCTCGCGCTCCCGGTGCCATTGTTCCCAGGCGGCGGTCTGCTGTGCCAGCAGTTCGTCGAAGGACTGGGCCAGTGCCGCCAGCGTCAGGGTGGCCGCAGCCTGCCTCGAGGTGGCAAAACCCAGGGCGAGGCGGGCACGGCAGGGCAGCCCGCCGGCCAGTGCGACATTGCCGGGTCCGGCGGCGGGGTATTCCCGGCTCAGTCTGCCGCTGGCGGCGAAGTCCTGCCAGGCGTCGCTATGACCCACGTAGCCGGCCGAGGTCGGCCCGAACGCATCGCGGGACGACGCATCCACCGCCACCAGCGCCAGACCGAACGGCCCCTGCTCCGCCCACAGGATCTTGCCGGCGTGGTGATGCCCGGCCCAGGCGAGGTTATCGTCGCCCCTGCCACCCAGGTGCGGCGCGAGCAACACCCAGGGCCGCAGCGACGCCTCACCCGCCAGTTCCAGGTCGATCAGCAGGACATCGCGTTCCGGATCGGGGCAGATTCTGAGGGTCAGGGTAAAGCGCGGGTGGTGGTGCACGATGGTGGGCAGGGGTATGCCGGGGGCGGGCAGGCGTACCTCCCTATCGTCCAGGCGCTTGACCTCCACCCAGAAGCCCGCCCCGTCGGCCACGATGAAGCCGAGATCACGAATCTGCGGAATGTCGATGCGGGGGTAATAGACCTCGTTGAGGATGCCGTGGCCCACGGTGTACCAGAGTCGGGCCGGTCCCATGGCCGTGCCCACCAGGTCCTTGTCGCTGCTGCACCAGGTGGCCGGTATGCCCGGTGCACCGGGGGCGCCGGTAGGGCTCATGCGTGCAGGTTCCGCTCCAGGGGAAGTCGGATCGGGACCCCGGGTTGCGCCCGACGGCTCATAGCGGGTAATTGCGCCCGTGCATGCACCGCTTCGCAGGCGTCCCCGGTTTCCAGAACCCGGTACTCCCCGCGCCGGCCATTATGAATTGGCCTTCGGGATGGTCACCGTCAGCACCCCGTCCGCGAACCGGGTGTGCATCCCGGAGGCGTTGACCGGTCCCGGCAGGGTAAAGGCCTGCTGGAAGGTGCTCGCGTAACGCTCCTCGCGGAGTACCTTTCCATTGTCGGCGTGCTGCTGCTCGTCGGCCCTGGATTCGGCCGACAGGCTGAGCACACGTCCGTCCAGGTTGACGTTGATGTCGCTCTCCCTGGCACCGGGTATGTTCGCCGTGACCACGTAGTTGTCACCGTGCTCCTCCAGGGTGACCTTGTCATCACTGACGGGGCCCTTGACCCTGGTAACGTCGAGGTCCTGGAAGGCGTTACTGAACATCCGGTCCATCTCGGTACGCATGCGCATCATCTCGGCATGCATCGCGGCGAAGGGATCCCAGTGTCCGGTGCCGGGCAGCGCCGGATCCTGTTGCGCGTTGTCGGGCAGCGCCGGTACCGGGTCATGCCGGGTGTCGGGCGCGATTGCCGCCACCTGTTCGGCCAGCTCGTGGGTGTAATAGGTCTGTGCACCCACGGCGCCGACCAGGGCCAGCAGGCCGAGGGTGACGAGTGTTCGTTTTAATACAGGCTTGTTCATGATGGTCTCCTTGCTTCGTGGCGCGTGCCGCACCGTGTTGTGCCGTCGGGCGGCGGGTCGGCAGCACGCACCGTTACAGTGACATGGAGCGCCTCGTCGCGCGGGTCGCCCCGCCGAAAAAACAGCAATACCCTCACGGTCCGATACAGCGCGAACAGGGCTGGACGGTCGATGACGGGTATCGTGGTGTCGATGCCGTTGTGGTCGACTGTTTTGCACACTTCCCGTCGCTCCTGCGAATCGGACTGCAGCTTGCCCCGGGCTGTCAGGCCTGCCGGACCGGCGCCTGTCACGTGTTGGCGTTGTAGAAGGCCGTCGCTTTACTGTCTGCTGTCCTCCTTTCGCAGCGCCTGTCCCCGTTCAGCCTGCCGGGTCAAGCGGTACACTACGCTGGAATTCGACACGTACTCGCCTGTTTAGTTGCAACATCGAGGTGGCTGCCGCCGCGGTCAGGTCGTCCATTAAGAGCGGTAATCGATGCATGCATGCGCCAGCTGCAGCCAGGCCTCGCGCGAATCCGTGTTGCCCGCATTGCCCGGTGTGCCGTCGCTGCCATTGTGCTGGTGTTGATGTATGCGGTGGAGTGCTACGGGAGGGCCTTGACGCGCAGCCCGGCGCTGACCGCGGGTGATCAGCCCGGCCTGCACCTGGACAGCAGCCTGAGTCCGGCCGGATGGAACGCCGTATACTGACCGATGTGCTGGTGCGAAACGGCTACAACATGAGCCCGCCGCCCTGACGCTGGGGACACCCGAGAGAAGCGGCGCTGGCGGGTGCAGAGGTACAGATTGAAGTCCGGCGACCGATGTGCAATACCGGGATCAGGTCCTAATGGCGCTTACTTAAGCCCAAACCATTGTAAATAGCCACGGAATCCACGGACGTATGAGTAAATATTCCGTGTGCTTCCGTGGCCATTGGTTCTTTTATAAAGACGATATCCGTTAAGTTAAGTACCATTCGGATCAGGTTCCGGTTTTCACTGCACCAGCGCCTTCATATCACAGCAGGGGTCGTCTGCTTGCCTACGCGAGGCGGTCGGCATTCGACCCCGGTATCATTTGATGCATGCGGGGACGTGAAACTCATCGTCCAGCCCATAGACTTCGTCGAAGCTGCCGTCACAATCACTGTCCCGAATCACATAATTGTTCACACCGCTGGTATTATCATGGGTGTCCAGGCTCCAGGCCCATAACCGGCCGTTGGTGGTCATGCTGAACAGGCTGTCACCCCGGGTGTTCATATACAGCGTGATATGGGTTTCGTTCACCCCGTCGCCATCGCCGTCGGCGTCGCGTTCGGAATGCAGCGTGTAGCCTTCCATTGCCGGTGGCTCGAAATTTTCGGCATGCACCGGCTGCCCGGCACTAGTCGCGACAAGAAAGATCGCCAACCACAGTGAGGCAGCCTGGTTGACCGGGTGACTGGAAGACGCCGAAACAGGCCGCCGGGGTTCACTGCAAGCACCGGCAACTGGCCGGTTCGGTAGATCAGGCATCATGGTTCAGTACCCTGTTGTGGTAAATGGATCCGGACATGCCGCCAGACAGGCTGACCGCTCATGTGTTCGTCGGCGCGCGGCTCGCATCGGAATGCGCCCTGTACCCGGGCCGGGATGTGACGATCCGGATGAAGCCGTTTGACACCCCTGCCATCGACATGACCGGCACCGGACTGTTCTGACCCGTTGTTACAGTAGATCAGAACGCCGCACGCGTTGTCGAGCGATTGAGCTGTTTTTCGGCGGCGAACGCAATGCTGGCCACAGCCGGATCGGGCCGCTTGCCGTGGCGATGACGGCCGATCCGTGCGCCGGGTTCGCCTCTGGACCACCAGCCGCTAACTGCGCTTCCGTGACCGGGCATGGTAAATCCCTGATTGAAATCAGGGCGCTGGATCCGGTTCCCGGATTGACAGGCCCTCACGTGCAAGAGTAGATTTTTTACCTTGTGCGGCGGTCCACTGACTTCCGGACGACCGTTTATAACCAATAACCAGCAACCACGGTCAGGAGGACCTGCCCATGTACAGTGGTCATACGCGCTATCGCAAAACGAATACAGTATCGCTCTGGCTGACGTCCGCCCTGCTCGCATTGTCCGTATTTGTCGCCGCCTGCGGCAAGTCCGAGATTGACGCCAGCCAGGTCTACCCCGGCAGTGTCCTCAACAAGCGTGCAGCAACGCTGCGCGACGGCGGTAAACCGGTGACAGGAACGGTCGTCGCACACAACAGCAGCGGGCAACTCCTCGCTGAAACACCCTACAAGGACGGATTCCCGAACGGTCTTGTTCGTGAATGGTACGACAACGGCCAGCAGAAGCTGGAGCGGGAAGTGCGCTTCGTCGACCGTGGCCAGAACGGCGGTGGGCTGGAAGTCGTCGGAGTCAACAAGGCCTGGTGTGAAAACGGCACCCTGAAATCGGATCTGCCAAACGATGCCGACGGCAAGCCGAAAGGCGAACACCAGACCTGGAATTGCGACGGCAAGCTGCTCTCGCAGGCGACCATGCCGGCCGGCAGGTACCGCCGGTGGGCCGAGGTCGAGAACGGCGAGCCAGTGCTGGTGGAAGAAGGTACCCGCATCGAGAGCGGCAATTTCGACGGCGAGCACAAGATGTATGATGCGAACGGCAGGGTGATGCTGGTCGAGAACTGGAAGAACGAAAAACAGGATGGCGACTACAAGCGGCTGAATGCCGACGGCAGCATTGCGGAAGCCGGGCGCTATGTGAATGGCAACAAGGCCGGCATCTGGACCGTCGGGTACGGGAACAACATGTACCAGTACTGGGACTACGATCCGGACAACTTCACCAAGCAGGACTATGTAGCGGCGTTCATGACGGCCGCGGGTATCCAGCCGGCCGGGCAGAATGGCCCGCGGGTTATCCGGGACTACAAGGTCGATACCGACAAGATCAGGTACTACGTGAAGGAAGGGCTCGTCGACCCGAAGAAAAAGCTCAATCTTGACGTGAACACCCGCTACAACGAATTCAAGAGCCATATCTGGACCTACCCGTACGTGCAGGCCTCGCGTGATGCACTTCCCGTCCTGATCGAGCTCGGCGCGGACCCCAGGGCAATCGACTCCAACAACCGGAACCGCCTGCACTACTGTATCGAGTCGCTTTACCAGAATACGTGCTCGACCGAGGACATCAAGCAGCTGCTCGACCTGGGCCTCGACGCGAACCTGGCCGACACCAGCGGCTATACGCCGCTCCACCTGTTGATGAATTACTACCAGGTGCCCGACGAGACCAGCCGCTATGGCCAGAAACGCCAGGCGAAGCTGGCCGATCTCATGCCCATAATCCAGCTGTTGCTGGATGCCGGGGCGGATCCCGACGCGCAGACATTCGAGGGACTGACACCGGCGATGCTCGCCCTGCGTGCGAAGATGTACGATGTCGCCGGCGCCTTGCTGGAACGCAGCAAGAACCCGAATCTGACCGACAAAAAGGGCTACAACCTCATACATCATGCCTTGCTTGTGCCCGGACTGAACCAGTTCAACCTCGGGCTGACGGATGACATACGGGCGTTCATCGAACTCGCGGCCAGCAAGGGCGTCGATCCGATGCAGCCGGTCGGTGCCGGCGACACGCTGGTCTCGCTTGCCGAACAGAACGGTGCGATCGATCTTGCGCAATTCCTGAAACAACTGAAGAAATAACCGGGGCACAGGCATGTCAAACGAACGCCTGTCGGTGCGGCATGGCTGTCTGTCGACGGCGGGGAGTGCACACGGGTGTAGCGCAGATCGCACGCCAGCGGGAATTGCACTATCGACATGACCGGCAAAACCCTGCAGCGCCTGGTCCTGTTGCTGTGTGTACTGCCGGGTTCAGCGGTGTCTGCCGATAACCCTGCCGGTTCCGGCGGCCACGCCATGCAGCAGAAGTACGCCGGCAGCTATGACACCGATGCGTTCCTCAACGAACCGGCGGTGCGCACCAGCCTCGCACGGCTGCTCGGAGGGCAGCTGCAACACTTGCTGGACAACCTGGATGTGCGCGGTGAAGTGGACCTGGTATCGGGCAGCCTGTCTCTGTCCGGCAATGCCGCACACAGCGGCGGTATCGAGGAAGCTGTGGTCTGTGTATCCACCTATGACGGTTCGGTCAGTGCGGCAGTCTTCTCGAACGGCATCATCACTGTTTATGCGCAACACCCCGACTACGTTGCCCAGGGTCTGTGCATCAAGGACTGGATAACCCTGGTCAATTCCGGGCACCGGGACCGGTCCACGCAGCCGGCGAACGTGCGCTTCGCGCCTGTCCTATGAAGACAGGCGCTGACCGCAGGCGGCGTGCAGCAACCCCCGGTGAAAGTTCACCGGCCCACCCTGCGGGTGAACCGGCCTGACCTGCCCGTGTGTCATGCCTGCATTCCGCGGCAGAGCCGTCTCCGGCCGGCCGTTGCATTACACCGATTCCGGATAAAGCCCCGGGAAAGACGGTCCGGCGCACGTTTTCCGGCCGGAGATTGATCACGCCCCGGTGATTGCAAAATTCGTGCGTGCTTTTGGGTTACCATGCACGGAAATTCAGGCAAGCTACGAGTAACCCTGCCAATGACTGAACCGACCATCACCTGCCCCAACTGCCATACCGAGATCAGGCTTACCGAGTCACTGGCTGCACCCCTGATTGAATCCACCCGCCGGCAGTTCGAGCAGCAGCTGGCACAGAAGGACGTCGACATCGCCAGACGCGAGCAGGCGATGCGCGACAGGGAGAAGCAGCTGGCCGAGAGCCGGAGCAGGCTCGATGATCAGGTGGCCAGCCTGGTCGCGGAGCAGCTGAAAACAGATCGCGCGCGGATCGCCACCGAAGAGGCGCGCAAGGCCAGGCAGGCGCTGTCGACCGACCTCGAGGAAAAGACCCGGGAACTGGCCGACATGCAGGCGCTGCTCCAGTCACGCGAGGCGAAGCTCGCCGAGGCACAACAGGCACAGGCGGAGCTGATCAGGAAACAGCGCGAGCTGGATGACGCCAAACGTGAAATGGAATTGACCATCGAGAAACGCGTCAGCGAAAACCTGGCCGCGACGCGTGACCAGGCCAGAAAGGAGGCCGCGGAGGAGCAGCGGCTCAAGGTCGCGGAAAGGGAACAGACCATCGCGGCGATGCAGAAGCAGATCGAAGACCTGAAGCGCCGCGCCGAGCAGGGCTCCCAGCAACTGCAGGGCGAGGTGCAGGAACTCGAGCTCGAGGGCTTGCTGCGCGGCAATTTTCCGCTCGATACCATCGAGCCGGTACCCAAGGGTGAATTCGGCGGCGATGTCGTGCAGCGCGTGACCGGTGCCGGCGGCCAGCACAGCGGTACCATCCTGTGGGAATCCAAGCGTACGAAACACTGGGTCGACGGCTGGCTGCCCAAGCTGCGCGAGGACCAGCGCAAGGCAAAGGCCGAAATCGCCGTCATCGTCAGCCAGGTGCTGCCGAAGGATGTGGAGACGTTTGCTACGATCGACGCGGTGTGGGTGGCGCACCCGCGCGTCGCGCTGCCCGTGGCGGTCATCCTGCGCCAGTCGCTGATCGATGTGGCGCTGGCCCGGCAGCAGGGCGAAGGCCAGCACACCAAGACCGAAATGATCTACCGCTACCTCACCGGTCCGCGCTTCCGCCAGCGCATCGAGGCGATCGTCGAGGCGTTTTCCACCATGCAGGGCGATCTCGACAGGGAAAGAAAGGCCATCATGAAACAGTGGGCCAAGCGGGATGAGCAGATCAATCGTGTGATGCAGGCGACGGTCGGGATGTACGGGGATCTGCAGGGTATCGCGGGGAAAACGCTGCAGGAGATCGACGGGCTCGATTTGCTGGCACTGGATGCGCCGGCGAACGGGATCAATGAATCAAACGAAAACTAGCGTGCCCCCGGTCGGCTCGGCAGGGTACCGCATCGGCTGTGACCGGTCCCGGTATGCCGTGCGGTGATCCGGCATCCGCGGCGGGCGGGAGGCCGGATTGATTTGACGATATTTTGGCCTCCCGATAGGGTCCAACCCTCTCTAAAATCACGCTGCCACGTCAAGACAGCCGGCGGTGACGCTGTCCACGCGGCAGGGGTGATTCAGTAAGCAAAGATCCACCGCTCTGCCTGTATTTCGGGCGGGTCGTCGGCGACAGTCGATTGCCGTAACAGACCCTGCGCCGCACCGGGTTGCGAGGCCACGGGGTCGAAGTGTTCTCCAGGGCGGCGCACGTATTGCAAGTCTGTGTCCGGATTAAAGAAATTACGCAAAAGGTCGATATCTACAGCATCTGGTTTACCCTGAACCTTCATCATGCTGGATGAATCCCCTGTCCCGTCCGCCACCTCCGGCTATGCCGAACAGCTGTTCGACCTGGCCGATGTCATTATGCTGGTGCTTGACATGCACGGACGCGTGGCACGAATCAACCCGAAAGGTTGCCAGACCCTGGGCTATCGGGTCGAAGACATGCTGGGCAAGGACTGGATCGACCACTTTCTCCCCGAGGACATCCGGCAGGAGACGCGGCGCGTCTTTCACCGGCTGGTGAACGGTGAAGATGCAGTCGGGTGCCATCACGATAACGCCGTGCTGACGGCATCGGGTGAAACGCGGTATATCGAATGGCACAACGCCTTCCTGCGCGACGTACAAGGTCGCATCACGCATGTGCTCAGCTCGGGACTGGACGTGACCGAACGCCGTCAGTCCGAACAGGCGCTGCGTGATAACGAGGAACATTACAAGGCGTTGTTCCATGGCAACACCGATGCCATCTTCCTGCACGGTATCCTGCAGTCGGGTGAGCCCGACCATTTCCTGAGGGTGAACGAGGCGGCCTGCCGGCGCCTGGGTTACTCCGAAGCGGAACTGCTGAAATTGTCGCCGCAGGACATCGACGCCAGAGGCATGGATGAACGCCGCCTTGCTGCCGTACACACGCTGGTGGCGCATGGACAGGTCGTGTTCGAGATGGAGCATGTGGCCAGTGATGGCCGGGTTATTCCCGTGGAGGTCAGCGCAAAGCTGATCGATATCCAGGGACGCCCCATGGTGCTGTCCATGGCCAGGGACATCACCGAACGCAAGCGGTCCCTGCAGGTGCTCAAGACACACCAGGAGCACGTCCAGATGCTGCTGGATACCATGGCCGACGGGATGTACGGTGTGGATACGCACGGTTTATGCACCTTCGTTAACCAGTCCTTCCTGAGGATACTGGGCTACGAACGGGTGGAAGACCTGCTGGGTCGCCACATCCACGAACTGATCCATCACAGCCACGCCGACGGCAGCCCCTATCCCCACGAACAGTGCCGTGCCTACCGTACCTATCTGGAAAACCGCGATTGCCACGTGGACGATGAGGTGTTCTGGCGCCGTGATGGCACCTCCTTCCCGGTGGAATACTGGTCCTATCCCATGCGGCAAAACGGAGCGGTCGTCGGCGCGGTGGTGACATTTCAGAATATCAGCGAACGCCGGCAGGCAAACGAAAAACTCCGGGCCGCACGACAGATGCTCCAGAACATAATCGATACGGTACCCAATTTCGTGTTCTGGAAGGACCGCGATTTCAGATACCTGGGCTGTAACGAGGCCTTCGCCCGCCTGGCCGGCCTGCAATGCCCCGAGGAGATTGTCGGCATGGATGACCACGCGCTCATATGGGAGAAGTACGCCGAGCTGTATCAGCGCTACGACGCTCAGGTGATCGCGTCCGGGATACCGAAGAACAATATCATCGAACCCATGGGCATGCGGGATGGCACCGCACTTTGTCTGGAGACCAGCAAGGTGCCGCTCCGGGACGACCAGGGACAGATCATCGGGGTGTTGGGGGTATTCCAGGACATCACCGTCCGGATGCATGCGGAGGAGAAACTGCGCCAGGCCGCCAAGGTGTTCGAGAGCACCATGGAGGGTGTCATGATCACCGACGCCGGGAGTGCCATTGTCGCCGTCAACCCGGCCTTTACCGAGATCACCGGCTACACCGAGGCGGAGGTCATTGGCAAGAACCCGCGCCTGCGTTCGTCCGGGCACCATGACAGGACCTTCTACCAGGCAATGTGGGATTCCATCCGGCAGAAAGGAAGCTGGCGCGGCGAAATCTGGAACCGGCGCAAGACCGGTGAAACATATCCCGAATGGCTTACCATCAATACTGTCAGGGACGAAACGGGAAAAATCGCCAACTACGTAGGGGTATTCACCGATATCAGCCAGCTGAAACGTTCCGAGGCGGAGCTGGACTACCTTGCGCATCACGATCCCCTCACCGCGCTGCCCAACCGCCTGCTCTTCAATGCCCGGCTTGAATACGCCATTCAGCGCGCACAGCGCGAGGGCACGTCACTGGCTGTCCTGTTCATCGACCTGGACCGCTTCAAGACGGTGAATGACAGTCTGGGCCATCCGGCCGGCGATCAGCTGCTCAGGAACGTCGCGACATTGCTCGGCACCTGTGTGCGGGGCGAGGATACCGTGGCCCGCCTGGGGGGCGACGAATTCGTCATCATCCTGGAGGGGGTCGGGAACAGCAGGGATGCCTCTGCAGTGGCGGAGAAGCTGCTGAGAACCCTGGATAATCGTTATGACCTGGACGGGCAGGCCGTGTTCATCAGCGCCAGCATAGGTATCAGTATCTATCCCGCGGACGGACAGGATGGCACGACCCTGCTGAAGAACGCCGATGCCGCCATGTATCAGTCCAAGGAGGAAGGCCGCAACACCTTCCGTTTCTACAGCGCCAAGCTTACCCGCACGGCGCGCGAGCGCCTGGCGATGGAAACGGAACTGCGCCGCGCCATCGACAAGCAGGAATTCGTGCTGAATTACCAGCCCCAGGTGGATGTCTCGAGTGGCACCATCGTCGGGGTCGAGGCCCTGGTGCGCTGGCAGCATCCCCAGTCCGGGCTCATATCACCCCTGCGCTTCATACCCGTGGCGGAAGAGACCGGCCTGATACTGCCCCTGGGGGACTGGATATTGACCGCCGCTTGCGAGCAGTTGCAGGCGTGGCTGGCGAGTGGCCTGCCGCCCATCACACTGGCGGTAAACCTCTCGCCGCGCCAGTTTCAGCATCGGGACCTGATCAGGCAGGTGCGTACGGTCCTCGACGCTACCGGACTGCCGCCCCAGCTGCTGGAGCTGGAAATTACCGAGGGTGCCATCATGGAACGCGGGGAGGGCGCTGTCACTACCCTGCGGGCACTGAAGGATCTGGGCGTGAAGCTGGCTATCGACGACTTCGGTACCGGCTACTCATCCCTGGCCTATCTCCGGCGCTTCCCGATTGATACCCTGAAGATTGACCAGAGCTTCATGCGCGACATTCCACACGATACCGGCGCCATGGAGATCGCGGCCACCATTATCGCAATGGCGCGCAACCTGCGCCTGCAAGTGGTCGCCGAGGGCGTGGAAAAACTGGAGCAGCTTGCCTTCCTGCAACGTAATGACTGCGGCACCTACCAGGGGTTTCTCAACAGCCGGCCGGTCACAGCCGAGGCATTTGCGGCCTTGCTCCGCGCCGTCAACGACGATGTACAACTGCCCCGATTCGGCAGTTGATCTGCAGTTAACTTGACCTGCGGCCGGCCTACTGGCGAATGTCGCGGTTCGCAAACGGGTCGAACCGGAAGTGGATGTCGTTGTGGACCGGTGGCAGTGAACGCAGGTAGGTAGCCAGTGCCTGCCGGTCAGCCGCGGTCAGCGACAGGCTGCTGGTCGCCAGCACCTGCGACATCAACGGTCCGGTATAGCTGCCATCGGGACGCCGGCCGGTGGACAGGAAGGTGTAAAGCTGCGCGGGTGTCCAGTCGCCGACGCCGGTAGCACGGTCCATAGTGATATTGGGTACCGGCCGGCCTTCGGGACCGTGCAGGTTGCCGGCCAGCTGCCGGTCATCGCGCAGGCCGCCGAGCAGGTCGCGCGGGGTATGGCACTCACCGCAGTGACCCAGCGCCGTGGCCAGGTAGGCACCGCGATTCCATTCGGACGATTGCGCCGGATCATATGCGAGGCGGCCCGGAGAGAAGCGACCCGGTTTCCAGTCGCGCACCAGTTTCCTGGAGAACAGGTACCAGGGCAGCTGGTGCGGCCGGTTCGCGCGCGGGAAGGCCGGCTGGGTCATGAGCCAGGCATACAAAGCCCGCATGTCCTCCCGGCTGATACGCGTGAAGGAGGTATAGGGAAAGGCCGGGTAATAGCTCTTTCCCGCCGGACTGATGCCCTCGCCAAGTGCACGCAGGAAGTCAGCCTCGCTCCAGGCGCCGATGCCGTGTGTGCGATCCGGCGTGATATTGGGGGGGTAAAAAGTGCCGAACGGGGTGTCCAGCGGCCGCCCACCGGTCAGCGGCTGGTCCTGGGTATGGCAGGCGCTGCAGCCGGCAATGTTGAAAAGATAGCGGCCGCGTTCGACCAGCGCGTCATCGGCGGCGGCCACGGACGCCGCGGTGCAGCACAGCAGCCACAGCAGCACGCACGGCGCCCTGCCAGGCACATGCGCATGACATCCTGTATACGCGTGCGCGGGGTGTGGCCGGGAATGGGCGGCCGGTGCGGGTCGTGTTGCCTGCCAGCGCAGGCCATCGTGCCTGGTCGTTTGGAACATTCCCCGATTTTGCCACGCCCTGTGCGGTCAGTGCACGATCCGTGACGGGCCTTGCCGCCGTTGCAGGTTGACAGAATTGTCGCTACCGGCTGGCGGTGTGCAAGCGGGCAGGCTGGCGATATAATGCGGCGGCTGCGTTGTATGTCCCCCGGGCCGAACCCGTATTCCCGTATGCAGGTAAACGTCACCCTGCGCGACCGTGATGCAACTGAATAAACGCTACATGATGCCGGCGTTGCCGGGCCTGCTGGTCATCGCCGCCGTAACCGGTTTGCTCCGGTCGGGGCAGGGTGACCTGCCGGCCATTCCCGAGCTCGTGGTCGAGGGCTTCTCCAAACCGGTCCAGGACCAGATCCTCGTGGCGCGGGCGCAGCTGCTGGAGGCGCCCCGCGACGTGCAGCGCAACCTCGGCCTGGGCAAGCTGCTGCATGCCTACAAGCTGCTACCGCCGGCGATCCAGTGTTACCAGCGGGCGCGGCGGCTGGCGCCCGGGGATTATGCAACGGCCTACTTGCTGGGCATTGCCCAGGTTCAGTCGGGCGATGATGCCGGTGCGATCGCCAACCTGCGCGCCGCGCTGACGCTGAACCCGGCGTATGCGCCGGCACGCCAGCGGCTGGGTGAAGTCCTGTACAAGACCGGCGCACTCACCGAGGCGCGTACCCTGTTCGAGGCCCTGCTGGCAGAGCAGCCGGATTCGGCCTGGGCCCGGTATCGGCTGGCGCAGGTGCTGGCCGCCCTCGACGACCCCGAGGGTGCGATCGGCAACTACCGCCGCGCCATCGAGCTGTACGGGGATTTCGGGGCGGCGCACTACGCGCTGGCGCTGGCCAGTCGCGACCGGGGCGACACGTCGCTCGCGCAGGCGCACATGACGCGCTATCGCACGCATCCCGAGCAGACCCCGCCGTACGAGGACCCGCTGCTGGAGTCGCTGGATGCCCTCGACATCAGCGCCCGGGCACAGGTGCGTCGTGCCGGGCAGCTGGAGCATGCGGGGCAGGTGATGGAAGCGCTGCTGGCGCTGCAACGGGCCGTCCAGGTCGAACCGCAGTCGGTCGAGGCGCACAGTCAGCTGATCAGGCTGTATCATCGCCTGAACGATGCCGGGCGGGCTGAGCAGCATTACCGCGCGGTGACTGCCATCGAACCCAATGCCGTCATGGCCAACCTCGAGTACGGCACCCTGCTGGCCGAGCAAGGCCGTTTTGCGGATGCCGCCACGGCCTTCGAGAAGGTGCTGACGGCCGATCCGGACCACAGTGACGCACACACCCTGCTGGGTCAGGCACGCGAGGAACTGCAGCAGCCGGAGGAGGCCGAGCGGCAGTATCGCCTTGCACTCGACAGCGATCCGAACAATCGCCGCGCCGCGTTGTTACTGGGACACCTGCTCATGCTGGCAGGCCGCCAAGCCGAGGCAGAGCCCTTGCTGTCGCTGGCGGGCGAGGGCGAGCGGAGTGATACGGCGTTCTACCTGCAACGCATCGCGCAGGTGTACCACGAGGTCGGCGAAAATGAGCGGGCGCTGGCCGTGCTCGAGCAGGCACGTACCCGTGCCAGCGCGCAGGGACAGCAACGGCTGCTGGACGAGATCACGCGGACACAGACGCAATGGCAGTCGGGGCAATGACATCACCGCGCGCAGACTTCCTCTGCGCCGGGGCGCCGGCAGGGTACCAGACGCCGGTGCCGCGGGCACGCAGGGAGCCGTTATCGGGCGTGCTGGTGAGAAGGGACGGTAGAGTTGCGGCTTGTGACAGAAACCCGTTTTGTCGATGTAACAGAGATCGTATACAGCCCGTTACTCATGACCTTACCGGATGTTCCAATGTCTTGCGGGACGCAGAGATTGACGACAGGATCGATGGCAAACGGTAGCCGGCTGCTGGCCACGGTCATCCTGTTGCTGGCGGGCTGCGAAGCCGATGACGCGATGCCGCCGGCAGCGGCACCGCCAGCCGGCGCGGCATTTGTCGAGGTGGCCGCTGCCACGGGGCTGGTGTTCCGGCATTTCAACGGTGCCGGCGGCGCGTACTATCAGCCCGAGATCTTCGGTCCGGGAGTGGCCCTGCTGGACTACGACGGTGACGGCGACCTGGATATCTACCTGCCGCAGGCGACCCGGCTGGATGCCGGGCAGTCGACAGCGGCGTCTCCGCCGCCGGCCGGCCAGCCGCCCGGTGACCGTCTGTTTCGCAATGAGCTGGTACCGGGCGGGGCGCTGCACTTTACCGATGTCACGGCAGCGGCCGGGCTGGGACACGTCGGCTATACCCAGGGCGTGGCGACCGGTGACTATGACAACGACGGCAACACCGACCTTTATGTCACCGGCTTCGGTTCGAACGTACTCTATCACAATGAGGGTTACGGCCGTTTTACCGACGTCACCGCCGCGGCCGGCGTCGATGACCCGCGCTGGAGCACCAGCGCCGCCTTCCTGGACTACGATCGCGACGGTGACCTGGACCTGTTCGTCGCCAACTACGTACGCTTTACCGTCGCGGGCAACAAGCAGTGCGCGGGGGCGGATGGCAAACTCGACTATTGCAGCCCGCAGTCCTACGAGAAGGTGCGCGACCGGCTGCTTCGCAACGACGGCGACGGCCGGTTCACAGACGTCAGCGATGCGGCCGGGCTGGGCGCGGCCTTTGGCCCCGGGCTGGGCGTGACCTGCGCGGATTTCAACGGCGACGGCTGGCTGGATATCTATGTCGCCAACGACGGCGACGACAACCAGCTCTGGATCAACCAGCAGGATGGCCGTTTTGAAAACACCGCACTGATGTCCGGCGTGGCCATCAACGCCTACGGCAAGGCGGAGGCGAGCATGGGCGTGACCGCCGGCGACTTCGACGGCGACGGCGACGAGGACCTGTTCATGACCCACCTCAACCAGGAGACCAACACGCTCTATGTCAATGACGGCAGCGGCAACTTCCTCGACGTCACCGATGCCCGCAAGCTCGGGCGCATCAGTCTGCCCTATACCGGTTTCGGCTCGGAGTGGTTCGACTACGACAACGACGGCGACCTCGATCTGTTCGTCGCCAACGGCGCGGTCAAGGTCGAGGAGTCGCTGCGCGGCCAGCCGTTTCCCTACCGGGAGCGCAACCAGCTGATCCGCAACGACGGTGCGGACGGTTTCAGCGATGTGACCGAGGCGGCCGGACCGGCGCTGGCGCTGGTCGAGGTCAGCCGCGGTGCCGCCTTCGGCGACGTCGACAACGACGGTGCCGTCGATATTGTGGTCTCCAACAACAACGGTCCGACCCGGCTGCTACGCAACGTGGCGGGCACGGGTCATCACTGGCTGACGGTGCAGCTGCGCGGTACGCATGCCAACCGTGCCGGCCAGGGTGCACGCGTGGCCGTGCTGCGTGCGGACCGGTCGCCACAGTGGCGCCGCGTCCATACCGACGGCAGCTACCTCAGCGCCAACGATCCACGCGTGCATTTCGGACTGGACAAGGAGTCGGGTGTACAGGCGGTGGGCGTGGTATGGCCGGATGGCGCGCGCGAGATCTGGCGCGATATCCCGGTGGACAGCTTCATCACGCTGCAGGAAGGCAGCGGCGCGACGTGGGAAGGCAAGGACTGATACGCCTGATTGAGATGGTCGCAGGCCGTTAACCGGGGTTTACTGCTCAATCAACAACCAGTCGTGAATCCGGGTGGGCGTTTCGACCTGACATTCCCGGGACACGCGCACACTGGAACCTGTCTCATAATCCCGCGTGAGCCGCGTTGCTGACCGAAATGCGCGCCTGCAAGGCGCGCCGCGCAGCACAGTACGCGGTGTACGGGCAAGCGGGGCAACACAGCAGGCGCGTATTTCGGACGCAACCGCTTGGGGACCGGGCGATTTTGGCCTCTGGCCTTGTTGCGGCTCACTCATGTAGCTACGGCTACACCACGCTCGCCGCGCCGCGCCAGGAACCAAAATCGCCACGGTCGCGGCCGCGGGGGATTATGAGATAGGTTCTAGCCAAAAGGTTTCCTTCGACCGGATCGCAGCGGGTCTGCCCGATAATCGGGTGTCACCATTTATGGAACGCGGCTGACCGCTTTGCGTTACCCGTGGCACTCGGACCCGGGGCCCGCCTGCACGGATACGTCCGGAGCCCGAAATCATACTGATCGGGCAGCACAGCCCTTGATTTCCCTGCATGGCAGGGTTGCGGGGGCTGATCCGGGCAGGGCGTGTCA
Source organism: uncultured Gammaproteobacteria bacterium (assembly GCA_963803275.1). Classification (GTDB taxonomy): domain Bacteria; phylum Pseudomonadota; class Gammaproteobacteria; order UBA9214; family UBA9214; genus UBA9214. The sequence continues at coordinate 30,457 of CAWDLS010000004.1, forward strand.
AATGCAATTGTGAGGCACCGCCTTGCGCCCCGACCGATAAAGCGATCTGCAGCCTGCCGGATCTATTGCCGGCTGGCCGCCAGGATCAGTCCCCTTCTTCCGTACTTCAGGACAACGGGTATGGATTCGGCGGGCACGGGCCGGCTAAACAGAAACCCCTGGCAGCTGTCACAGCCACGGGATTTCAGGAACTGGAGTTGCTCATCCAGTTCGACGCCCTCGGCAAGCGATTCCAGTTTCAGGGTTCTCGCCATGGTGATGATTATGGCAGCGATCTCCGCCGTTGCGGAGCTGGTCGTAATGTCCCTGACAAAGCTTCGGTCGATCTTGAGTTTATCGATTGGAAAGTCCTTGAGGTAGGAAAGTGATGAATAACCGGTTCCGAAATCATCGATCGCAAGCCGCACCCCGAGTCGCTTCAGCTCGGCGAGTTTTTCTACTGCATCCGGTCCCTGTTCCATGATCGCGCTTTCAGTTATTTCCAGCTCCAGATGTGACGGGGGAAGACCGGTTTCGGTCAGGCAGGCTGCGATGCGCCTGTGGATATCCGGTTGTTTGAACTGGGTTGGGGAGAGATTGACTGCCAGCGTCTCCAGTGCCAGTCCTGAATCCAGCCAGGCCTTCATCTGACGGCAGGCGGTATGCAGGACCCAATCCCCCAGCGGCAGGATAAGACCGGTTTCCTCGGCAAGCGGGATGAATGTGCCTGGAGCGATGAGGCCGCCTTCCTCCGGGTCATTCCAGCGAACCAGGGCTTCCACCCCGATGCAGCGCGAACTTGCCACGGAAATCAGGGGTTGATAATGAAGTATGAGCTCATTTTCAGTCAGCGCACGGCGCAGTCTGGCCTCCATTTCGAGTCGCTCTTCGATGCGACGCGTCATCGACTCGGTATACAGATGAAAGCTGCCACAGCTGTTTTCCTTGGCCTGGTACATGGCAGTATCCGCGTTGCGAATAAGCTGTTCCGCATCTGCACCATCCTCGGGAAAGATGCTGATGCCAACGCTCACGCCGACGTATACTTCCCTGCCACAGCTGAGATAGATTGGCTCCCTTATCAGTGCTATCAGTGTCTGGGCGATGTTTACCGCGTCCTTCACATCCTTCAGCGACTCCAGCAGGACGACAAACTCGTCACCCCCGAGGCGCGCCAGGGTATCAACATCGCGCAAGCGGCGCTGGAGTCGTTTGGCGACAATCTGCAGCAGCTCGTCGCCAGCAGGATGTCCCAGGCTGTCGTTGACATGCTTGAAGCGGTCAAGGTCAAGAAACAGCACACCCAGGCTACGGTGCCCCCTGCGAGCCTGCTCGATGGCGTGTTCGAGACGGCATTGCAGGAGCAGGCGATTGGGCAGGTCGGTAAGCGCATCGTAGTGGGCCAGATGCTCGAGTTTCTGTTCCACCTGCTTGACCTGGCTGATGTCGCTGAATACGCCCACATAGTTGACGAGTTCGCCCTTTTCGTCGCGTACCGTGCTGAGGGTGAGCCATTCAGGATAAAGCTCGCCATTTTTGCGGCGATTCCAGATTTCCCCTTGCCAGTAGCCACACTCCTGAATCGACTTCCACATACGCTGGTAGAACAAGAAGTCGTGTCGCTGTGAATAGAGCAGTCTTGGTGTCTGGCCAATCGCCTCGTCTTCGGTGTAGCCGGTAATCTCTGTAAACGACGGGTTGACGCTCAGAATGGTGCGTTCAAGGTCGGTGATCATGACTGCATCCTGGGTACTCTTGATGACCGCTGCGGACAACCGCAGGCTTTCTTCATGGCGTTTGCGCCGGACAAAACCGGCCAGGATGTCCGTCACAGAGGAAAGAAACTGTTCCTTCAGCGGATCGCGCCTGAACCCGTGCGGGAGGTAGAGCACCATTACCCCCAGTACTTCCCCCTCCGAGATCAGCGGCATGTTGTAGTGCCCGTGATCCACCATGCCTGGAAAGCTGATCTCGTGGCGCTCGTCCACGCAGTTGGAATATTGCATTTGTCTGGTTACCGCTGCCCTGCCACAGTGGCATCTGCCAAGGGGCACCCGGGCACATAGCGACAGGATCTCTTTTGACAGGTCACGGGAAACCGTCATACGCAGGTGTTGTCGATTATCCTCCATGAGGAAGATTCCACCTTTTGGCAGGATGGAAAGCCATGACACCGCCAACAGCTCTCTGAGACAATAATCCAGGGTTTCCACGAGTGTTCCACCTTTTAGCACGGCCTCCAGCATGCCGCGCAAGGTGGCCTGCTGTTCCCGGTCCCACTGCATCATTTCTTCAACCGCCCTGCGTTCGGAAATATCGATGAATGCGCCTTGCATGCATACCGGCTTTCCATGCGGGTCAGTCACCAGGTTTGCTGACAGCTGGGTTACGAAAGTACTCCCGTCCTTTCGCTTGCCGATCAGGTCCCCCCTGGTGAAGCCCTGGGAAAAAAGCTGTTGCATCATTTCGGTGGCCTGTTCAGGCAACTGGCAAAACTCCAGAACCGATCGACCTAATACCTCATCCTCATCGTCGTATCCCCATAGATCCAGGAATGCCTGGTTTACATAACTGAGAGTGCCTTCCAGGTCGGCCATGGCGATGCCGTTGATGGAGGTCGATAGCGCCCGTTCCTTGATCAGGAGCATTTCCTCGGTCTCCAGTCGACGGCATTCCGTTTCAATGACCTCGAGCGCAAAGCCTATGTTTTGCGACAGCCTCTCAAGAAGACCGATTTCCTCTGTGTCGAAGAAACCCGCCGTATCCGAATAGAGTGACAGGGCGCCACGCAGCTCGCCTGCCACGTGCAGCGGAAATGCAACCGATGCACGGTAACCCATGCGCATCGCATGCTCACGCCACGGGGCCATGCGCGGATCATTTGCGATGTCATTGCACACCCTGAACCTGCCATTGCGCAACGCCTCTCCGGTGGGCCCGCTTCCCCGTGTATCGTTTGTTCTTGCGATGCGAAGGTGTTCGAGGTAATCGCCGGCGTGACCACTGTGCGCGACAGGTCTGATTTCCTCGCTCGACGGGTCGATCAGGCCAATCCAGGTCATGCGGAACCCGCCGACTTCCACGGCGATTCGGCAGGCCTCGTCAAAGAGGCTATGGGTGTCCTGGCAACGCAGGATGAATTCATTGGTTGCATTGAGTACCGCGTACAGCCGGTTAAACCGATGAACCTGCGTATCGGCCTGTTTCTGCCTGGTAACATCCCTCGCAACGGCGATAAGAGTCGGTCGCCCCGCACAGGTGGTTGGCGTGAGCCGCAGTTCCTGGAGAAAGTGCTCGCCATTTGCACGCATCCCCCGGAATTCGAGAGACTGTGGTCTGCCCGCCAGGGCCCTTTTGAACCGCCTGGCCATCGCTCTCAGGTCATTCAGCCCACCGTCCGTGATCGTCACGTGAGTCTTGCCGATCAGGAATTCTCTGGGATGGCCGTACATGGCCACCGCTGCATCGTTCACATCGAGAAACCGGCCGTGTTCATCCAGGACGACGACGGCTTCTGCAAAACTGTTGAACAGCGCTTCATAGGCCGGTCGTGTCGAAACCGAAGTACCGCTTGAAGCCGCTACGCTTGTGTTGCTATCAACCGCAGTGGCTGTTCTGTCTGAATCGCCACCGGCATTCGGGCTTGTTTTGAGCATGGCCACCAACGTACATGAATGGTCGAAAAGTAATCCCGGGAAAACACCCTATCCATTGACTTATCGACAAAAAATCAAGGATTTGTAGGGCCGGCAACCGGCCAGGCGTGAGCGTGTGCGCACCCGGCCAGGTACCCAGCAAGTCCTTGTTCAGAAATTTAGCCTGAGGTCCGGGGGAAAAATATCTATCTGTTGTTTTGCAACGAAAAGTTCGCCGGTAATTGCCTTGAATCTCGATCCGACAGGGTGGCCGGATCAGGTGCCGGGGTTACCCCGATCGCTGCCACCCGGGCTCCCGACCCGGCGAATGGTCCGGGACGGGTCCGTGTGGACGCGGACGTCCAGCCCATGTCCGGGCGTCATAACAAACTGACTTCGACCCGGCAGAGGAATCCAGGCAATGGAACCGGGTCATCGCATGATTGCAAATCATGCCGCAACGGCGCGCGTGATGCAGAAAGGCCCGGTAACAAGACCGGGCAACGGCAGCACTGCCGTCTGTTGCGCAGGGCCGGTAATCCCGTATTAATTGTCAAATAATTAAATTCTAATAATTTAATACATAGGTATCTTCTCACGCACCGGAGGTTGAGGGTATGGAACGCGAACCAGCTGAATTCGACTGTGAATCGATCCTGCAGATGCTACGGGAGACCCCGGATGCCGCTGAGGTGATCATTGACTTGATCAGGGATCTCGATGGACTTGATGAAAACTGTGTTGAATTGATCAAGGCGCTACAGCGTACAGGGGTTGATGTGACGCATACCTGGCAGAGGGGCATACCGCACCTGAATCAGGCCGGTGACAAGCAAATAATTGCGACTGTCACCGGCCTTCCATCGCCCGCTCTTCAGTATCCCGCATCGCGCCGCGGGCGATCCAGTGATTCCAGCACCCGGATGAGGCGGTACCGGAAACGGCGACGGGCATTATCGCCCGGGTCCACTGCGTGGCGCATTGCTGAATAGTATCTTCGGGCCGGGAATACCATTTACCTGCAGGGTATCCGCTGCCGTCGTGGAGTGGTGTCTCCATGGCGTTACTAGAACCTATCTCACAATTCCCCGCGGCCGCGACCGTGGCGATTTTGGTTCCTGGCAAGGCGCGGTGAGCGTGGTGTAGCCGTTGCTACATGAGCGAGCCGCAACAAGGCCAGGGGCTAAAATCGCCCGGTCCCCAAGGGGTTGCGTCCGAAATGCGCGCCTACGGCGTTGCCCCGCTTGCCCGTACGTCAAGTACTGTGCTGCGCGGCGCGCCTTGCAGGCACGCAGTTCGGACTGCAACGCGGTTCGCGCGGAATTATGAGATAGGTTCTAATATTTGACGTCATGACCGGCTAATGGGATAAGGGTGGTGGGTGACAGAACAATGCAGCGTTTGCCCAGTGTGATTGCTTTCAATATCCGGAGGAACAGAAACAGTGCAAAACAAGGAAATAACAGTCAGGTTAGCTTTTGTGGCGATCAGCTTGTCGCTAGCCAGTACGGCCTACGCGTTCAATATGGGCAATATGATGAATCCATCCAGGTGGATGGGCGGCGACAAGGACAACGACAACGACAACGACCGTTACGATGACTATGGGCGTGGCTATGGCTATGGTGGTCCCGGCTACGGCGGCTACCCCGGCTACGGTTACGGCGGTTATCCCGGCTACGGCGGCGGCCCCGGCTACGGCGGCTACCCCGGCTACGGCTACGGCGGTTATCCCGGCTACGGTTACGGTTACGGTGGTTATCCTGGCTATGGCGGCACACCTGCAGTCGTTGTACCGGGCGGCGGCGCCAGTAATACAGAAATCGAGCAATTGAAAGATCGCATCAGGCAGCTCGAGGGGGAAGTGAGGTAGACCTGTACCGCGTTTCAGTCAATATGGCCGTCGGTGGCATGAGTATGTGCATATTGCCACCGACACTTTAAACACTGCACCCGAACTCCACCAGCCGCCGGTAGCGGAACCATTAGCGCGGTTGTTCTTCGCCTGATGACATTGGCAACATTGCTCGAGTGGCAGGCATCGGGACAACACACATGCCCGGTACCAGGCCAGCCACGACCACCCCGGTTCATCATTCGGCCGGATCACACAGACACCCACGGCACCGGTTGCGGGAGCAGGGTCGGTATTCGACAAGCCGGCCAGGCCGGTGCTGGAATATTCTGATAAAGGCTCCCGGCTAGTACCAATGTACTAATTGATTTATTACCTGCCCAGGCGTATCAATTCTCCCACCCCGATTCCTTCAGCAACAAGACCAGGCTGCAGCTGTGGCTAAGAGTCCGAACAGTAGTGAATGACAGATGCCGCGTGTCGTGCAGCTCGTCAGCCGGTATAACAAGGCGAGATCTGGATACCCCGGCAGATACGGCACACGTCTGCAGGCAGCGGTGTGTGCACCTGCCGTTTCGCTGTCCGTCCCGATACCACATCGACTATCTGCACCCGTGTTAACCGCGCCTGCGGGTGCGCACTGGACAGTGTCATCGATTGCTAACGGAGATCCTGTGCAGGTCGCCGCCTGGCAATGGAACGCACCGTTCGGGAAATTACCGCACATCTGGAAGACTTGCCGCTTCTTCCCGGGGTCGTTACCAGGATAATGAAGTTAAACAGGGACGCTGAGGCGTATTTCAAGAAGATCCTTCCCATGGCCGGGCACGATCCGGTGTTTGCACTGCGCCGCATCAGGTTGGCGAACTGGGCCGGCAAAGGAGTGGATGAGTTGATCCGGCTGATACAGGTCCCGGATCATGCCAGCCTGTTCTGAAATCGATCCCCAGGTATTTGGTGAGCTGATTACCCGAATCAATGTGCGTGCTGCCGGGTTTGGGAATGTGGAATTGCCTGTAATTACCGAACTACCCTGAGAAATAACGGCAGGTGCCAGGAGAAAATCGATTGAACACTGCAATGCACCCGGCCTGCGTACCGGTTGATTCCGGGAAACACGACACATCGTTGCCGCACGGCCTGATGAAATACGTCATTTATACCTGACACTGTTTCGCGTCGAACAGGGAAGGAATAACAAATGGAAAGGAACATGGAAAACAGCGAGCAGGTACGATTCCTGTACCAGACTATGGACAGCCTTATCCGCGCGATGGAGAGCCGTGATTCCTATACGGTATACCATCAGAATGTGGTATCACAGCTTGCCAGGCGCCTGGCCCAGGAATTGCAATTACCCGCATCGGAAGTCGAAGGTATCCGGGTGGCAGGGCAACTGCATGATATTGGCAAGATTGCTGTGCCCGGAGAACTGCTGACGAAGATCGGCAGACTGAATGTCGAGGAGTACGCGCTCATCAAAACGCACGTCGTTCGCGGGGTAGAGATACTGGAAAACGTGGATTTTCCGTGGCCTGTCACCAGTATGATAGGGCAGCACCATGAAAGACTGGATGGAAGCGGGTATCCCGCTGGCCTGGGTGGCAGCGAAATACTGCCAGGTGCACGCATACTTGCTGTAGCTGACGTGGTTAATGCAGTGACCAAGAACCGACCCTACCGGCATGCGATCGGTCTGGAGGCGATGCTGTCAATTTTCGAAGAAGATGGCGGGGTTTGTTACGACCCTGATGTTGTTTCAGCGCTCAATCGCTTGATCCGGGGGAAAGACGAACTGGTGATGAGATTCCTGTAAGTCCTGGTCCGGACACGGAATAGAGTCAGGGCTTCACCAGCAGCCAGTGTGTATGAATCCTGCCGTGACGTTGTATTCGAATATCTGATCAACTCAAATTTTGTCAATCCGGTGCATGCCGGACAACCGCAACCAACGGGGACGGAGGGACACGACTATCCCTCCCTCCCCGTTCCGGTCCCATGCAGTAGCGTGGAACAGCATACAAGCTTGTCCCGATTATTTCGTGCAACCGGTTCAGCGCGGTGTATCAACAAACAGGCCGAATCCGGGCATTTGTTCTCCGGCCGCGTTCAACCCCATCCGGTACAGGGCCTTTGACGCGGGCCAGATGACGGCCGGCTTTATTTATTCACCCTGCATGAGTTGGTCCTGGAAATCGCTTACTATCCGTACTCACGAGACGTGAACATCTACGCAGGCATTGGAGGACAGATAGTATGACATCAAGATGCATCATCAACCGTGTTGCCATGGCCGCGGCCCTGCTGGCAATCCTGCCGGTACACGCCGACACCACACTGGTCGTTCAGGGTTCGGATGGACTGAAGTCGATGATCCAGGTGAGGAACGGCAAGGGAAAAATGAGCACGGCCGGTATGGATGAATACATCATTTATGACGCCGGGTCGGCCACGATCACCTACGTCGAACCGCAGCAGCAGCGTTATACACAGGCGAGCGAAGACATGCTGCAGGCCAATGTGCAAACGGCGCGGGACCTGCAGAACAGCGTCGCGCCCTATATGGCGAACATGCTGGCCAGCCTGTCACCGGAGCAGCGCAGCATGATCCGGCAACGGATGGGCGCGGTATTAGGCCCGCCCGCCGCGGGCCATTCGGCGGAGACCGATACCAGGACCGTCGCCAGGGGCATGCATACCATCGCCGGGTTGCGCTGCAAGGCCAGCGACATCGTGAAGAACGGACGACCCGCCGCGGAAGTCTGCATGGCGACCACAGCCAGCGGCAAGCTGTCGCCGCGGGACTTCGCAACGCTGGAATCGATGGTGACATTCTCGCGCGGTATCGCAGTCAGTGCCAGCGGGATGCTGGGGGACCTCGCGGAGCAGCTTGAATTCCTGGCGACAGATGTCGATGGCGTGCCAATTGCCGTACGCGACCTGGAACATGGCAAGAGCTACCAGGTCACGGCGGTTTCAGACGGCGTATTGTCGGACGCGCTGTTCAACGGCTACGGTCGGTTCGAGAAGCGTGCAATGCCGGGCCTGCTGCGCCAGTGACAGCCTCCGGCGCCAGCCGCATCGATGCATCCAGAGGCGGGTTCCTGTCGTTGCAGGTAATCTGCTGGTGCCACCCTGCTTACGTTACCGGCCGGCGCGGAAGCGGGTGTTGTAGCGCGCCAGCAGTGCGTCGCGCGGCCCGCTCGGCCGTCCGGAAGACGGCAGCGGTTCCAGAGTGGTGCCGTGTGCCGTGTACAGGTCCATGTCCTTGGCCCAGCCGTTGGCCTCGACCACGAAGCGGCGCCTCCAGCCGGCCGGTTGTTCGGGCAGTGCGGCGTTGAATTCCAGCTGCAGCTCCTCACCCGGACCGAGGATGGCGGTGGCATCGTCCACCGTGGCGACCAGTTCCGTAACCGCGCCGAACGCGGTGTAATACCCCGCCGGATAACGCGTGTCCCAGAACGGGCTGCGGTTTGCATAATCGTAGTGCGGCTGGCGCTGGGGGCCGGTGCTGCGCCGGGCAAAACCGCTCTCCGCCAGGCGTGCCTCCGCCAGCGGCAGCACCGTGCGGCGCGCCTGCGGCAGCGGCTCGGCCTGTACCACCGCCACGCGGTCCCAGTAGATCTCCTGATTGGTGCGCAGGCGCAGCGCCGTGGTGCCGGGCGGCAGACCGCTGAGTGGCACCGACATACGGCGCGGCATACCGGCGGGATAGCCGAATTCCGCCAGCACGGTCTGCCAGTGTCCGTCGGCCGTGCGCGCCTCCAGCGTCGGGGCACGGTAATCGGCACCGGCCTGCCAGGCAGCGAACATGGTCTGTGAATAGGGATACTCGACCCAGCCGTCGATCACCAGCACGGGCCGGTCGCCGTCGAGCGGTTGCGCGAACTCCAGGGTCAGTGTCTCATCCGCGGCCAGCCGGCCGATAAAGCGCCGGTCCCGTTTGCCCACCGGTGCCGCCGACAGGTCGGCCGTCGTCACCCGCTGCGTGACGTCACTGCCATCGGCGGCGCTGGCGCGTACCGGCAGCAGCTCAGTCCTGAAAAACAGCGCGGCACCGGTCGCCTCGGGCCGGCTGGTCGCCATGCGTTCATCCAGCACCAGGTCCCAGCCCGGCGGCAGGTCCCAGGCCACGAGGTGCACGGCGTCGAGGTAGGTGGCTTCCTCCATGGGTTCCCCGATCCTGAGCACATAGCGGCCGTCACGTGGCGCGAGCAGGCCGGCCGGCAGCAGGAAGTTCTCGCGCGGTCGCGGCGTGGCATACACGCCGGGCGCGATGAAGTAGCCCAGCCCGCCCACGCCCAGCAGGTCGCTGACGAAGGTGATGCGCGTGCCGTCCCAGGCAAACAGCACCGGGCAGCTGGACAGCTGCCGTTCGGTCTCGACGATGGGGTGGGTCTGGCCGGCCGCCAGGTCCAGCTCCGTCTGGAACACGCCATCCGACCAGGTGAGCGACACGAAATCGAGCCGCTGCGCGCCGCCCAGTCCGGTCACCGCCGGCTGCAGGTCCTGGCCGGGTGACGAATGCGTGCGCCAGTTGTCGGTGAGGATCCAGCGGCTGCCGCTGCGCAGTGCCATCCGGGTGCCGATGCCCGAGGCGTTGGAGCGCATGGAGGCGGCGCTGTCGTCGCGCCCGGTCGGGGCGATGCCGATGAAGGTGTAGCGGCCGGTCCCCGGTGGCCACACGCGCAGGTCTCCGCCGCTATCCAGTGTGGCAAGGGCGGGGCCGCGCGCCACATCGGTGACCACGGCGGCCCAGGCCTGCACGGCAGGCCCGCCGGGGGGCTCGAACAGCGGCACGAGGCGATCTCCCTGCACCGCATACACACCCCAGCCCCGACCGGTCGCCAGCAGCAGTTCACCCTGTCCGTTACCGTCGAAGTCGCGCAGTTCCAGCTGTGGCTTTGCGGCCGGTGGCAGCGTCCCGAGTACGGTCTTTACCCAGGGTCCGCCGGGGTTGACCGTCCAGCGCATGACGTTGCCGTCCGCATCCAGCGCGTACACCTCCGGTCGGCCGTCGGCGTCGTTGTCACCGCTGACCGCCGCGGTCATGGGTGTGTCGAGGAACGCGTCCAGGCCGGTGGCGGGCCGGTAATTCCAGCCCAGCTCGTTGATATACACCGCGTGCGGGGGCGTGGCATTCAGCGTGATGATGTCGGTGTCCCGGTCATCGTCGATGTCCACCAGCAGCACCTGGCGGGTGTCGGTCTGCTCGCCGACCAGGCCGTGCGCGGCGGCCAGTGGCCGAAATGTTCCGTCGAGGTTGTTGTTGAGCAGTTCGTTGGGTCCGTCACTGTTGACCAGAAACAGGTCGAGGTCGCCGTCATGGTCGGCGTCGAAAAACGCCCCGTCGATAGTGTTGAATACGCCGTTGCCGGTCTGCGTCGCGTCGGTGACGTCCAGCCAGCCGCCCGTGGCCGTGTGCTGCCACAACTGGTTGCGGCCATGGCGGCAGAGATAGACATCGGTGTGACCGTCGTTGTCGAAATCCCCCCACAGTGCCGCGTTCACGTCCGCCACGGCGGCCAGCGGGTGATCTGGCGCCGCCGCAAACGTCCCGTCGTCGCGGCCCAGCAATACCGTGTTGTATGCACCGGGCGTGTCGGCGCGGCCGGCCAGGAACAGGTCGGACCGGCCGTCGCCGTCGATGTCGGCGACGGTCAGGTTCGGTGCGCCGGCTTCGGGACCGCCGGCCGTCACGTGCAACAGCGCGGTGCCCGGGTCCGCAAACAGTGCACCGGGCGGCGGTTGCATCGGCGCCGGCGCGGCGTCCACCGCGGCGGCCTCGCATTTCGGTCCCATGCGCGTGTACTTGAATTCGACCAGCTGCGCACGCGGGTTGTTGGCCAGTTGCTGGTAGAGGTCGAGGTTGCGGCTGGCCGCCTCGGCCTGTCCCTGCTGGCGATAGAGCTGGGCCAGGGCATAGTAGGTGCTGCGCAGGTAGGGGTCGTCCGCCAGCGCGTGCGTATACCATTCCAGCGCGGCGGTGTTGTCGCCGCGCTGCTGCAATGACTGCGCCAGGAAGTAGGCCGCATAGGGATCGTGCGGATCGGCCGCCAGCACCGCTTTAAGGTGCTGCGCGGCGCGCTCCAGCTCACCGCGGCGGAACTCCAGCAGGCCGGCGCAGTAACGGACCTGCAGTGCATCCGGGTGTTCGGCCGCCAGGGCATCGAAACGGCGCAGTGCGTCCGCCTCGTCACCGTCCAGCTGGCGGTTCATCAGCGCGACGGCGCGATTGAAGCGGAAGGTGGTCTGTTGCGGGTATTGCCCTTCGAGCTGTTCGAAGACCCGCAGGGCGCCGTCGTAGTCGAAGCGCCCCATCAGGCCCACGCCGTGGTTGTTGAGCGCGATGGCCTGTGCGTCCGGTTTCGTGGGTGAGGTGTCCGTTCCTGTCCGCTCGCAACCGCACAGTGCAAGCAGCAGGCAACCGGTTAGCAGCCAGCGCCGCAGGTGTCGACGGGTTGCTGTGTTCATCCTGTCCGACGGTGATGGCATTGGAGTATGACGTACCGCATGCCGGCATAGCCCCCTCGTGTCGATGGAGCACGGGGTGCCGTCCGCGCGTCCCGGTCCGTTCAGTATGGCCGGAAAGTGTACTCGATCCGGGCGCGGAAAAGCAGGGAGTCACGGCTTGCCGGCTCGTTGTGCGGGTTGGGCGGGCCAGCCGTTGAGCTCCCCGGATTGCCCTGCACCGGTGGCGTGTGCAGGGAGAATTCCGGCAGGAGAAACAGTCCCTGCTGATTTTTTCGTGCCTTCATGACGATCGCGCCCGGGATCAGCGACGAATGAATGATAAAGAATTCCATCGCGGTGATGATCAGCAGTGATTCAGCGCCCTGTTTGCCGATTAGTGCCGGATTCGCAAGCGCCGGCAGAAAGACCGCGCCCGGTGCGCGCTATCCTTCCGCGCCGCCGTCGGTTTGCCGGGGTTGCCGGCGTGCGGCCCTGCGCACCGGCATCCACAACCGGCCCCGGGAGAAACATCCCCAGCCCCACTTCAGCCAGTTGATCAGCGCGAACGCCATCCACATCGACCAGGCCAGCATCAGCAAGCGGTAAACCAGCACCGGTACGGAGAGGATCCAGGGTTGCGGGAGGGCGCTGCCGATACGGTCCTGATACCAGATCAGCAGGTTGTGTGCCGAGCCGTTGCCGGCGATCTGCATCTCCGGGTTGCCCAGCAGGCCGTTGGATACCGCGCCAAACAGCGCCACCACCGCGACGACCGTCAGCAGTACGAGCGCGACCTGCAGGACATCGAAGCGTATGGCGTTGTCGAGACCCGTGATCCGGCCGCGTGCATACAGCGCGAAGATCCAGGCCGCGATCAGCAGGGCGATGAAGGGTGTCACCGTGCTGAGGCCGATGCCCAGCAGGATCCAGGATGCGGTGTTCAGCGGTGTGCCCTTGACACGTCCCAATGCCAGCGCGATCAGCACGATCACGATCAGTACGCCCCAGAACAGCACGGCCGGCCCCTGGCGGGTACCACCGGTCAGCAGCACCCAGCGATCGAAACCGGGCTCGATGTGCACGCTGGTATTGACGCTGGGACTGCCGAGATCGACGGCTGGGCTGACGAACCAGGCGTGTATGCCGCGCGCCTGCTTCCACAGCAGGGTGATATCCTGGCTGCCGGGTTTCAGTGGCAAGGTCACGCTGCGGCCATCCTGGCGGATCGGGACGGTGCTGCCGTCGATGGTGACCGATTCCAGTTGCGCCTGTTCAGGCAGCAGGATGCCGAGCTGCTGGCCCTGCGAGCTGCGCAGCGTGAACGACAGCGCCGCCTCTGTAGCGCGTTTGCCGGGTGTAACCAGCAGCTGGCTGTGATCGATGGTCAGGGTCTGGCCATCGATGCCGCGCGGGCGGGTGACGGTCAGCTGCACCTGTTCGCCGGGCCATGGCCGCCACTGCGGGTTCCACTGGCCGCTGGACTGCTGATGATAGACGGCCGGGATGCCGCTGAAGCGGACGTTCCAGATTGGCGTGATCTCCATGCTCCAGGTCTCGGCCCAGGGCGCTGCCGCGGGTGCGCTCAGCGTCAGCTTGTCGTGCTGTTGAAGCGATGACTGCCAGCTCAGCGTGTGGTTTGTCTCGCTCAGGCTGACGATGGCGTGACCGTCCTCGACCTTGATGTTGTCGGAGACGACCGATTCACCTTCGAGCAGCGGGATACGCAGCACGGCCGGCAGCGCGGTGCCGGATTCCAGCCGCACGGTGGTGACCAGTTGCCAGTCGAGACCCAGGCGCAGGTGGCGCGTCACGCGGGCGAACACCGGGAGTTCGGACCGGGTATCGAAGGCGGCCGCGGCGTTGTCCGGCTGCTCGCGCGTGAAGGACAGCGAACGCAGGGTCGATACGGGTTCGTCCGCGCCGTCGCTGCTCCAGCCCTTCAGCGCCAGTTCGAGCGCGTGCGGTGGCAGCGGAAAATCCAGACGCAGGGCGCGCAGGTGCGCGATGCGGCCCTGCACGGTTATATCGTGCACACCCGCCTCGACATAGAGCCACAGCAGGGCGTTGCTGTCGCGGAACAAGGCGCCGGCCGGTGTACCGTCGATGCGCACCTCTGACGGCATCCAGTCGTTCAGCGGCACCGGCAGCGGCAGTGCGAGGTTCTCCGCCGCATGGATGCGCAGCGCGAATTCGGCGTGTTCATGATCGAGGCCGATCGTCATCCGTTCCAGTTCCGCACAGTGCGGCAGGCAGTCCGCCGGCTCCAGCAGGCGTTCGCGCAATGCCTGCAGCAGTTCCTGCGGCGGATAGGCGGCCTCGGCCGGATCGGGCAGGGAGACCATGCCGCCGGCGAGCAGCACCAGTACGGCCGCGGCGGTGGCCTGGTGGGCGCGTGTCAGCCATTCGGTCAGGGGTTCGCGCAGTAACCGCCAGGCCAGCAGCAAGACCATGCCGACGCGGAACAGGTTGAGCAGCAGGTTGACGGACGGGCCGAGGAGATATACGGACAGCCGCTGGTCCTTCTGTACCGGGCCGTTCCAGGTGACGGGGTAGCTGCGCCAGCTCCAGTCCGGCAGTCCGGGCCCGGTCTGCAGATGCGCGGCGGGATCCTGCACCAGCCGGTCGGCGGCCTCGGGTTGTTGCGGGTAGCGTTCTTCCAGGGAGGATGCCAGACCGCCGAGCCGGTTCGTGGCCGTGTCGCTGAACATGCTGGAGAGCGCTTTCTGCGCCACACCCGGTGCCGGCGGTGTGGCCGACTGGCGGCGCAGTGCCTGTTCGCCCATGGTCTGCCAGGCGTGCTCGAGCTGCGGGTAGATGCCGTCGCGCACCTGGGTGACCATGAACGGCAATGCCTGCAACAGCAGCGCCAGCGAAGACAGGATCAGGTAAGTACGCGCGTAGGGATAGGCCCGCGTGTCGTGCACCGCGCGCATGATCGACAGTGTGGCGACCAGGTTCAGCCAGATGTAACCCGGTGCGCCGGGCTCGTGCCAGAGTGCGGCCAGGCCGACCAGCCCGATCGCGCCCCAGCGCAGGCCGTAGAGTTTCGACAGCGCGATGCTGCTGATCAGCACGATGAAGAAATCGAGCAGCGTCCAGCGGCTGAGCCAGGTGGTGGGCGCGCGGTCCGCACCGCTGATCGCGAGGACGCGGTAGCCGGGCGGCACGTTGATGCTGGCGGACACGTTACTGAAGTCGTGGTCCCAGCCGACGGCGGAGAAGTGCCGGACCGAGTCCTCAATGCGGCTGTCGGCGGCCAGCGCGATGTTGCCCTGGCGCACCTCGACGCCGATGGCGCCGTCGTCAGCGCGGGTGATCAGCTGCGGCCTGCCGTCCAGCGTGACCTGGCCCGGTGCCAGCCCGGCGCCGGCATTGATACGCCAGCCGCGCGACATGGTACCGCTGATGTGGTCGCTGACGGTGTAGCCGTCACCGTTGAAATCGAGCCACAGCTCGCGCGTGAGCGCGAGCTGGTCGGGCTCGGGTTCCGGTCGCCGCGGCGGATCTGCTCGAACGCCATGGTTGTCCCGGCCTGCATCAGGTAGGCGGGAAACTGTTTCCACTCTTCCGGCAACGGGCTCTGGCTGGCGTCGATGCCGGGCGGGCTGGTCACCTTGAGCATGCGCAGGTTGGGTCGGGCCTCGAACACCCACAATTCGGTTGCCGGCCACGGCGCCGGGAAGCTTTCCAGTGCCAGTGCCAGGGTTTCCCGGTACAGACGGCTGTCGATGTCGACGACCCAGCGACCCGCGCGTACCTTCAGCAGGAGCTGGCCGGCGCCGTCGAGCCGGGCCGGCAACTGGCTGCGGATGGCGACGGGCGCGAAGCCGCGCAGCAGCGCGCCGGTCAGACTGAGCTCGCGCTGTTCACCGGAGACCTCGAGTACGAGACGGGTGGTCACACCAAGCGGCACCTCGTCGGTGACCGTTCTGAACACCTTGATGTCCACGCGCCGCGCCGTCTCCGTTGACGTCCTGTTATCGCTGAGCCACAACTGCCCGTTGCGGATATCGGGTTGTGCAACGGGGGCTCCCGCCAGCCGTAGCGTGACCAGACCGGATTCCGGCGGGACGACCAGCGCTGCGGGGAGGTGCCGCCAATGGAAGGCACCCCTCACGGTGTGCTCGCCACTGCCGAGGGTGATCGAGGGAAGGCCGTTGCTGTCGATAACGGCGGCGGGCCGGTCATCGACCAGGACATCGAGCGGCCAGTACTCCCGGTTGCCGGGCAGGTGCACCAGCGCCTTACGGTACACGCGCCAGGTCTGGGTGAATGTGCCGCCGTCGCTGTCCAGCGCGAGGTCGAGACGGGCGGGATAACCGCAGCGCCGGCTGGCGTTGTTGTAGAGGATGGGACAGCCGTAGTCCTCGATGTCCCTGACGACCCAATCCGACCAGGCGTCGAGGTCGGCGGGCGTTGCGCCGGCGGCCGCCTGCGCTGCCGGTGCGAACAGTGCCAGCAGTGTCAGACAGCCGGTTGCAAGGGCATACACCAGCGATTGTACGGGCAGGCGCGGCATGGACTCTCCTTGACGTGACCAGGTCGGAATCTACACGAAAGCGCTGGGCTGCAACAGTGCGAGCCCCGGTGCTGTGGCTGCAGTGCCTGGATCATACGGCACCGGTATGGCTTGAACAGCACCGGCTGACGGGTGCGTACCGGCCACGACGTACGTGCGCCACCCTGCTTGAGAGGGGCTGTGTGTCCGGTTAACATCACGGTTTCATTCGCTTCTTTACGGCCAATTCCGAGACGTGATCATCAACCGAACACTGACCCGCCTGTTGCGTGATCTGAAACATCCGCTGCGGGCGGTTGATTCGCTGCTGTGGTTGCGCAGGGCGCGCAGGCGCCGCGCGTATCGTACCGAAACGATCTATGATGTCGGCATGCACGAGGGTCAGGACAGCGTGTACTACCTGAAGAAGGGATTTCGCGTTGTCGCCATCGAGGCAAACCGCGTGCTGGCCGACACCGCGGGCAGGCGTTTGGCGCCGTTTGTCACCTCCGGCCAGTTAACCATACTCAACGTCGGGATCACCGACGGGGAATCGGGCGGCGCACTTGAATTCTTCGTCAATGACAGAATTACCGAGTGGTCTTCCTTCGACAGGGAAATCGCGGGGCGCAACGGCAGCCCCGTCCATTCGGTGCTCGTGCCTACGCGCACCCTCGCGTCGATCATCACCGAATACGGTCCTGCCTATTATGTCAAGATCGACATCGAGGGCCATGATGCCATCGCACTGCGGTCGTTACTGTGCGTCGAGCCGAAACCGCGTTATATCTCGGTGGAAAACGGCAATCAGGGTATGCTCGGGATGCTCGTCTCGGCCGGTTACATCGGCTTCAAGTACATCCAGCAGAAAGGCATTTCCGAGCTGCGCGTTGTCATGCCGGCCCGGGAAGGTGACTATACCGGTCATCTCTTTCCCCGCGGTGCCAGCGGTCCTTTCGGTGAAGAGACGCCGGGACATTGGCTTAGCGCTGCGCAGGTCAGGACGGAAATAGCCAGGCTATGGGATGTCGATGGTGTCGCCAGTCAGACGGGTCATGACGAGCGCACCAACGGCTGGTTCGACCTGCACGCCCGTCACTCCAGTGTCCGCGTTCCGGAAATGAATGGCTGACACCGCACGCCGCGGTCCTGATAGTCCTGGCGGCTTACCCTCATCCGGGCGGCACGGCCTGAAGACCTTTGTTCTACACTTGGATCTGGGGTAGCGGTTATGCGCCGGAGTGGGGGGGCGGCAGGGTGAGTGTACGGATAGGCAATGGCCGGACACGTGTGCCGAAAGGCCACGATGTCGAATTCAGGCACGGTAATCCGGTCCGCCTGTCGGAGAACGGCAGGCGGATTGTGGTCCCTGCGGCGCTGCCGCGCAAGCGGCCTGTGCAGCCGGTCGAGCGGAAATGAAGCCCGTGGCGGACGCCGCGCTGGCGGAACGGATACTGGACCAGGCCCTGGTGCTGGCGGAGGCCGGTGGGTGGGAGAACCTGCACCTGCACACGCTGGCCGATGCGCTGGATATTCCACTGGGCGCGATCCAGGCCTGTTATGCACAGAAGGACGATCTGGTCGAGGCCTGGTTCGACCGCGCCGACCGGGCGGCCGTGCAGCCGCGTGACAGCAGCGGATTTCACGAGCTGCCGCCGGCCGCACGCCTGGAACGTGTCATGCTGGCCTGGCTGGAAGCCCTGCAACCGCACCGCCGTCTCACGCGGGAGATGCTGGCCTATAAGCTCGAACCTGGCCACCTGCACCTGCAGATTTCCAGCCTCATGCGCATCAGCCGCACCGTGCAGTGGTTCCGCGAGGCCGCGCAGCAGGACAGCCGGGGACTGCAGCGCATGTTCGAGGAGACCGGCCTGACGCTGGTCTATCTGATCACCTTCGTGCGCTGGTTGTATGATGATTCGCCCGATACCCGCAACACACGCGAATACCTCGCGCGCGCCTTGCGTTGCCATACCGGCTGCCTGGCCGGTCCGGAGCGCCGGGCGGTTGCGGCGCCAGCGGATACGTCGCGCCCGGGCGAGACCGTGACCGGTGCGAAGGGGTAGTGCGGGTCGCGGGCCGTACGGAATACCGCTGCCACGTACGCCAGCCTGCCGCGCATGGCGAATTCTCTCATGCGTCGCCGGGTTTCGCACCGAACAGTGTGCCGATGCTGTCCAGCGGCAGCGGAAACACGATGGTCGAACTCTTCTCGCCGGCGATCTCGGTCAGCGTCTGCAGGTAGCGCAGCTGCAGGGCCTGCGGCTGCTGGGCCAGTATGCGCGCCGCTTCGACGAGTTTTTCGGCCGCCTGCATTTCGCCCTCGGCATGGATGACCTTGGCGCGCCGTTCGCGCTCGGCCTCCGCCTGGCGGGCGATGGCGCGCACCATGGTTTCGTTGATATCGACGTGCTTGATCTCGACGTTGGCGACCTTGATGCCCCAGGCGTCGGTCTGCCGGTCCAGGATGGCCTGGATGTCGGGGTTGAGCTTGTCGCGCTCGGCCAGCATGTCGTCCAGCTCGTGCTGGCCCAGCACCGAGCGCAGCGTGGTCTGCGCCAGCTGGCTGGTGGCCGCATAGAAGTCCTCGACCTGGATGATGCGACTTCTCGGGGTCGACGACGCGGAAATACACCACGGCATTGACCTTGACCGAGACGTTGTCGCGCGAGATCACGTCCTGGCTGGGCACATCCATCACGACCGTGCGCAGGTCGACCTTGACCATCTGCTGGATGACCGGGATGATGATGATCAGGCCGGGCCCCTTGACCTTCCAGTAGCGGCCCAGCATGAAGACCACGCCGCGCTCGTACTCGCGCAGGACGCGGAAGGTGTAGAGCAGCAGCGCGACGACGACCACCAGTGCGCCAAAAATACCTGTAATACCCATATCAAGCCTCCTCGTTTACGGTGCTGTACCCGCAGCACCAGCCCCTCGATGGCGATCACCCGCAGCCGGTCGCCACGGTGGACCGGCTGCGCGCACCGGGCACGCCAGGTCTCGCCGTGCACGAGCATCCGACCCTGCCCCTGAAAGTCTTCCAGCGCCTCGCCCACGGACTGCAGCATTTCCTCCCGGCCACTCACTACGGGCCGCTGGCGTGCCCTGACGGCGGTGCCGATGATGAACAGGAAAAAGCCCGCACTGGCGACGGCCAGACTCAGGATCAGCGGCAGGGAAATGGCGTAACCCGGCTCTCCTCGTCGAACAGGATGACGGAACCGATGACGAAGGCGATCATGCCGCCGATGCCCAGCGCGCCGAAGCTGGGCACGAATGCCTCGGCCAGCATGAAGATGATGCCGAGCGCCACCAGGGCCAGGCCCGCGTAGTTGACTGGCAGGATCTGGAAGGCATACAGCGCGAGCAGCAGGCTGATGGCGCCGGCCACGCCGGGCAGGATATAGCCCGGGTTGGCAAATTCGAAGAACAGGCCGTAGATGCCGATCAGCATCAGGATGTAGGCGACGTTCGGATCGGTGATCACGGACAGCAGGCGGTTGCGCCAGTCCGGTTCCATGCGCTGCAGGGTCAGGCCCTGTATTTCCAGCGTCCGGTTGATCCCGGATACGTTCACCGTACGGCCCTGCAACTGCTGCAGCAGGTCATGCATGTCCGTAGCGACGATATCGATGACGCCCAGCTGCAAGTGCTTCCTCCGCCGGCAGGCTGGCCGCTTCCCGCACGGCGCGTTCGGCCCAGTCGATATTGCGGCCCGCGCAGTTGTGCCAGGCTGCGGATGTAGGCCACGGCATCGTTGACACTGCTTGCTGGCCATTATGTCCTTGTTGCTGCCGGCCTGCGCCGGTGTGTCCTTGTCCTGCGGCTGCTTCATCGGCTCATCCGTATCAGGGATACCGCCGATCTCCACCGGTGTCGCCGCACCGAGGTTGGTGCCGGGCGCCATGGCCGCAACATGGCTGGCATAGAGGATGTAGGTGCCGGCACTGGCGGCACGCGCGCCGCCGGGTGATACATAGCTGGCGACCGGTACCGGCGGATACGAGGATGTCCTGGATGATGTCGCGCATGGCGGTGTCGAGTCCGCCCGGGGTATCCATTTGCAGTATGACCAGACTGGCCCCCTGTGCGCGTGCCGTCTCGAGGCCGCGTCCGATGTAGTCGGCCGTGGCCGGGCCAATGGCACCGTTCACCGTCAGCACGACGGCAACACGTTCGATAGCCGCGGGGTACCCGGCCGGCGCGAGCGTCAGTGCAAGCAACAGCAGGGAAAGAAACGGTGTGCGGGAAAGCAGGTGTTGCCTCATGGTACCCTGACATTAGCACAATGGAACAAACAAGCCACCGGGAAGGGGCCTGCTTTGCAGGCGGTCGACCCGGGTGTATATAGAGAATTCACGCGCCGGGCAGGACCGGTTTTATAACAGGGGCCGCATACAATTTGAAGGTCAGGAGCAGGCGGTTGCCGCTTTCTTTGAGGCCAGTATACCCGGACCGGAATTGTATGCGGCCCCTTTTATCTGGCTTTTTTCTGGAGCAGACGCATGAAGAAACTCAAACACGAAACAGAGCTGGTCAAGGAAGCCGTGCGCGCCGGCATGAAATACGGTGAGGAACGCGGTGTGGTCGAGTTCGATGCGACCGATTCGCTTAACGAGCGGATCGAGTACATCTACCGCCTGCTGGTACACGACAAGGTCATCGCACCCATGCCGGAGGAACAGGTCTCACAGCAGGCGATGCGGCACCGGCTGGCCATGTGGATTGCGCGGCAGCTGCCGAAAGACCACCCGCTGCTGAAATAGCCGCCTGTTAACAAACTATCGATGGCCACAGAAACACGCGGAAGGGAAAAACACAGCATGCCGGTAAAAGGGGTCAGTACCCTTTTACGTCTCGCAATGACAGAAAAAGGGTACTGACCCCTTTTACGTTTTACGTCTTCGTGCGGTTCAGGCATATCCGGGTCGACTGGAAATCTTTACAGCGGTGGTGGACACTTCCCCTGACACGAGCGTCCAGGTGCGGCTTGTAAATTGCCCAAACGGAGTGCAGCACGTTGCGAGTCCTGGTTGTTGAAGACGATGCGGCACTGGCCGGCAGCCTGCAGTCACGCCTGCGGCAGGAAGGCTTTGCCGTGGATGTCGCGGACAACGGGATCGACGCCGAGCACCTGGGGAGGGAGGAGGCCTACGATGCCATCATCCTCGACCTGGGGCTGCCGGCGCGCCCGGGCCTCGAGGTGCTCGCGAACTGGCGTGCGGACTCGATCGACACCCCGGTTATCATCCTGACCGCGCGCGATGCCTGGCACGAGAAGGTGGACGGCTTCAAGGCAGGCGCTGATGATTACCTGGCCAAGCCCTTTCATATCGAGGAACTGCTGGCGCGGCTGCAGGCCGTGGTGCGACGCAGCGTAACGCAATCGACCGGTACGCTGTCGGCCTGCGGCCTGACGCTCGACGAGGAGCGCAAGACCTGCCGCCTTGCCGGCGGGGACGTCATCGAGTTGACCGGGACCGAGTTCCGTCTGCTGCGCTATTTCATGCTGCACCAGGGCAAGGTGCTGTCGAAGACGCGTCTGGCCGAGCATATCTACGAATTCGATGACGACCGTGACAGCAACGTCATCGAGGTGTATGTCACCCGCCTGCGCGGCAAGGTCGGCAAGGACCTGATCACGACCCGGCGTGGACAGGGTTACGTGTTCGGGGATGCCTGTCCATGACAACCATCCAGGGCCGACTGACGCTGTGGCTGTTGACCAGCGTGGTGCTGCTGTTTGGCCTGCACTGGCTGGTCACCAGCCGTTTCGCGGCCAGTTTCACCGAGGAATACATCGCGACGCGGCTCTCGCACGATGCCGAGGCGCTGGTTTCCGGGATCAGCTTCGATGCGCAGGGTGTGCCTGCGCTCGATCCCGACTATGTCGCGCCGATCTACACGCGCCCCGGTTCAGGTCATTACTACCTGGTGCAGTCAAATGATTTCAGCCTGAAATCCGGGTCGCTCGGCAGTGCGGATTTCGGATTCAGGCTCGAGGAACAGCAACAGAAGACCCTGTTACGGACACGCGGACCGGGCAACCAGCCCTTGCTGGTGTGGGTGGCGCACTATGAAAGCAAGGGGCACCCGTTCAGCCTGGCCATCGCGGAGGAACTGACCGCCCTGAACAAGCACATCAATCGCTTCCGTCTGCGTTTCGGTATCGTGACGCTGGTACTCGTGGCACTGATGATCTATGCGCAGCGCACCATCGTGCAGCTCAGCCTGAGACCCCTGGAAACCGTGCGCAGTGCCTGCCGTCAGCTCGAGACCGGCGCCATCGAACGACTGCCGGAGGAGGTCCCGCTCGAGGTCAGACCGCTGGTCAGGGAGATCAACCGCCTCGTGGGACTGATGCAGCAGCGGCTGATCCGCTCGCGGAACGCCATGGGCAACCTGGCGCATGCCCTGAAGACGCCACTGGCGGTGCTCAGGCAGTACCTGGAGCAGAATGCAGACCGGCTGGACAGCGACTGCCTGGATCAGACGCGCTCCTCACTGGCCATGATCCACTCGATCATCGAGCGCGAACTCAAGCGTGCGCGGCTGGCCGGCCCGGCATCGGGCGGCCAGCTGTGCCACTTCAACAGGGAACTCCCGGATATCATCGGGCTGCTGCAGAAGCTGTATGCCGACAAGGGGCTGGCGTACGAGCTGGTCCCGGGCGCGGGCGAGATCCGCTACGGCGACCGCGAGGACATGCTCGAGTTGCTCGGTAATTTGCTCGAGAACGCCAGCAAGTGGGGCAGGCACAGGGTCAGGATCGCTTTCGCCTACCAGGGTGGCCTGGCACTGTCGGTGGAGGATGATGGCCCGGGCATCGAAGATTCCGTGCAGCAGGCACTGCTGCAGCGTGGTGTACGGCTGGATGAAACAACCAGCGGTCACGGCCTCGGCCTGTCCATCATCAAGGACATCGTCGATCAGTATGCCGGTACCCTGGAATTTTCCCGCTCCCGGTCCCTGGGCGGGCTCGAGGTGAAGCTCTTTTTACCCGACGCGGCCTAGCCTGGACAACTGTCCGCTGTTTGAGACGGGTACTGAACGCCTTGTCGCCGGTCTGCGACAGAAAGTCGACAGAACTACACCCGATTTTCAGCCTGGATTCAGCATGCCGGCTTACAGTGATTGCCATGAATAACCACTCGCAGAGGTGACTTATGATTTTCGATATGGCGACGCTGGCCGGCATCCTCACTACGTTGGTGATGCTGGTATTACTGGCCCTGGCAAGCGCCAGGTAGGTTGCACCGGGTTCAGGCTGCCTTCAGGTTGTGTCCATAGACTGACACCGGTTGGTACCATACTACTCAGGAGTTTGATGATGAGACATTCAGGATTACTCCGCACGGCAGCGGCCGTGTTGATCGCCACCGCGGCGGCACCGGGCCTGGCCGCGGATCCGGACCTGCCTGCGCGGGGCCCGATACCCTTTGAAAGCATGGACGCCGACCACAACGGGTTTGTCAGCGAGGCGGAATTCTCGCAGGCGCATACCGCGCGGATGCAGAATCGCAACGCAGGGCCATACCTGTACCGCAACATGAACGAGGCACCCCGGTACACGGATCTCGACACTGACCATGATGGCCGGGTGAGTCGCGAGGAATTCCAGGCCTATCACCAGCAACACATGCTGCAGCGCCGGCAGCAGAACATGGAGCGCTACCAGGAACGGACGCAGTGGCAACAGCAACGCCTGGAACAACCGGGTGGCGGTATGGGCCCGGATTCCGGCACGGGGGGCGGAAATCGCTGACCGGGCAGCGCATAAAGGTGCGGAAAAAAGCCGGGGTCACCCCGGCTTTTTTTCGGTACAACCCCGTCAGGATGCACCGGAGATTGGCAGGTTATACTTTAATAAAGTTGCATAACTAACTGTTGCATATAACTACATTACACAGTAAGTTAGAAAACGATTATATACAGAAATGATGGCACGGAGGCCATCATGTTATTTGACGCCCTGACTGTGACTGGTATGTTTCTGCAGTAGCTGTTCCCTGTCCTGTTGCGCTACATCTGTAACCGGGCGGGCCTGACCGGCAACGACCGTTGCCGGCATAGGGTGGCTGGTGAAGGGGAACCTGCCAGACACGGACGGGCAGCCCTGATATCGCCGCCAGCTCGCGTTCCATTCAAGGAGCCTGACTATGAACAGAAGCATTCCATGGGCGATCCGGCTGGTGCTGCTGCTTGCCTGTCCGTTGTCCGCCGGCGCCGTCGATCTCGAGACGGCGCGCGCGGAATACGTCAGCGTCCCTGACGAGGTCCGTCTGGAGGGACTCGTCGAGGCGGTCAACCAGGCGACGGTATCGGCGCAGACGTCCGGGCGTGTCACCGAGATCCACTTCGATATCGACGACTTCGTGCCCAAGGGCGCGGTCATCGTGCGCCTGCGCGATACCGAGCAGCAGGCGCGTGTGGCCAAGGCAAACAGCGGACTGCAGGAGGCACAGGCCCGCTACGACCAGATCAGCGAGGACCTGCGCCGCAAGCAGAGTTTGCTCAGGGAACAGGCCGTGAGCCAGTCCGCCGTCGATGTCGCGAATGCCGGCTTCAAATCCGCGCAGGCGGCACTGGACGCGGCGCGCGCGCAGCTGACCGAGGCGGGGGAGGAGCTCGAACATACCCTGATCCGTGCACCCTACAGCGGGATTGTCGTCGAGCGCCACATCGAGACCGGCGAGCTGGTGCAGCCCGGTACCCTGCTGATGACCGGGCTGTCGCTGGATTCGCTGCGGGTCACCACGCAGGTGCCCGAAAGCCTGGTCGGTACCCTGCGGCGCTTTCATACGGCCAGTGTGATCCTGCCCGGGACGGGCGGGCGGGTTGCGGCACAACAGCTCACCATCTCGCCGCGCGCCGATGCCGCCACGCACAGCTTCGAGGTCCGCCTGCAGCTGCCGGCACTGGCTGAACCCCTCTACCCGGGTATGACCGTCAAGGTGGCATTCACCACCGGCGCGGCGGAGCGGCTGCTGGTGCCGGCGCAGGCGCTGGTCTACCGCAGCGAGGTGGCCGGTGTCTACGTCGTCGCTGACCGCGGTGTCCATTTCCGCCAGGTGCGCCCGGGACGTCGCTATGGTGCCGATCGCCAGGAAGTGCTGGCCGGCCTGTCGGCCGGCGAGGCCATCGCCATCGACCCGGTGCGTGCGGCGATCCTGCTGAAAAGCGCACAGACCGGTCAGACCGATGAGTGAACGCCTCGGCTTCTCGGGTGGCCTTGCGCGCCGCTTCCTGCAGAGCGAGATCACGCCGTTGCTGGCCCTGGTCGGCATCCTGCTGGGCGCCTTTGCCCTGGTGATCACGCCGCGCGAGGAAGAGCCGCAGATAAACGTCACCTTCGCGAACGTATTCATTCCGTATCCCGGCGCCAGCGCGCGCGAGGTCGAACAGCTGGTGACGACATCCGCGGAGCAGGTGCTGTCCGAGATCGAGGGCGTCAGGCACATCTATTCCGTGTCGCGACGCGGCATGGCGGTGCTGACCGTGGAATTCAAGGTCGGCGAGCCGCGCACCGATGCGATCGTGCGGCTCTACAATGCCATCTACTCCAACCAGGACTGGCTGCCGTCGGATGCCGGCATCGGCCAGCCGATCGTCAAGCCCAAGGGCATCGACGATGTCCCGATCGTCACCCTGACGCTCTGGACGGACGACGCCGCACGCGGCGGTTACGAGCTCACGCAGGTCGCACATGCCCTGGAGGCCGAACTCAAGCGTGTCGCCGGTACCCGTGACGTGTATACCATCGGCGGGGTGCCGCGCGTGGTCCGCGTGCAGCTTGATTCGGCGCGACTGGCAGCGTACGGCATTGCGCTGGACGAGCTGCGCGCGGCGCTGGGCAGTGCGAACAGCTCCACCGATGCCGGCGAACTGGTCAGTGACAACCGCGAGATACCGGTGCAGGCCGGTACCTTCCTGGTCGAGCCGGACGAGGTCGGCGAGCTCGTGGTGGGTGTCAGGCAGGGACGACCCGTGTTTCTGCGCGATGTCGCCGATCTGCATTTTGGCGCGGATACACCGGACCAGTACGTCTGGCTGGGTACCGGTGCGGCCGCCGCTGCAGGGGGGGGCGCGCTGCGGGGCGAATTCCCTGCGGTGACGCTGGCCATCGCGAAAAAGCCGGGCACCAATGCCGTGCGCATAGCGGAACAAGTCATCGAACGCTTCGCGGCACTTCAAGGCACCTTCGTGCCTGACGGCGTGCATGCAACGGTTACGCGCAATTACGGCGCCACGGCCGACCAGAAGGCGAAGACACTGATCAAGAAACTGGTGTTTGCCACCGCCTCGGTCGTCGCGCTGGTGCTGTTCGCGCTCGGCTGGCGCGAGGCGATCGTCGTCGGCACGGCGGTGGTGGTCACCCTGGCGATCACGCTGTTTGCCTCCTGGGCCTGGGGCTTCACCCTCAACCGCGTGTCGCTGTTCGCGCTGATCTTTTCCATCGGCATCCTGGTCGATGATGCGATCGTGGTGGTGGAAAACATCCATCGCCACATGCAGCTGGGTGGCAAGGGCTTCATCGAGTCGATCCCGCTGGCCGTGGACGAGGTGGGCGGCCCGACCATCCTTGCCACGCTGACCGTGATCGCCGCGCTGCTGCCGATGGCCTTCGTCACCGGCCTGATGGGGCCGTACATGAGTCCGATCCCGATCAATGCCAGTCTCGGCATGCTCATCTCCCTGCTGGTGGCGCTGGTCATCACCCCGTGGCTGGCGGCGAAACAGTTGCGTCACGACACGCCGCATGCACAGGCGCAAGGCGGGCGCCTGCAGGTGGCGCTGGAGTCGATCCTGACGCCGTTCCTGCGCGGGCGTTCCGGGCGGCCGGCACGCTGGCTGCTGACGGCCGGCCTGGTCGTCCTTATCCTTGCCTCGGTGGGGCTGGCTGCCGCGAAACTGGTGGTGCTCAAGATGCTGCCGTTCGACAACAAGTCGGAGCTGCAGGTGGTTGTCGACATGCCGGAAGGCACCAGCCTGGAACAGACTACGCGCCTGCTGGCTGCCATGGGGCGCCTGATCGCGACCGTGCCGGAGGTCACCGATTACCAGGTTTACGCCGGCACTGCCGGACCGATCAGCTTCAACGGTCTGGTGCGCCAGTATGACCTGCGGCGGGACGCGAACCTGGGCGACATCCAGGTCAACCTGGTCGACAGGCATCACCGGAAACGCAGGAGTCACGACATCGCTCTGGCCATCCGTGCCCCGCTGGATGCGCTGGCGACGCCCTATGACGCCAGCGTCAAGGTCGTCGAGCTGCCGCCGGGTCCACCGGTGCTGGCACCGCTGGTCGCGGAAGTCTACGGCCTCGATTATGCCGGGCAGCTGGAGGTCGCGCGCCAGGTGCGCGCAGTGTTCGAGGCGACGCCCGATATCGTGGACGTCGACGACAGTGTCGAGGCGCGTGCCCCGCAGTGGATCGTGCACGTCGACCGTGCCAGGGCCGCGTTGCACGGTATCAACCAGCAGACGATCACCGCGGCGCTGGCCACGGTGCTGGGGGGTAGCGACAGCGGCTACCTGCACCGTGAGGATGCCAAGTATGCCATCCCCCTGCGCCTGCAATTGCCGGCCAGCGAACGCTCCACACCGGAATCCGCGCTGCTGCTCAGGCTGCGTGCGGCCGACGGCGCGCTGGTGCCGCTGTCCGAACTGGTCAGCGTCGAGCAGTCCACGCGCGAGCAGTCCATCTACCACAAGGACCTGTTGCCGGTGGTGTATGTCACCGGCGACATGGCGGGGCCGCTGGACAGTCCTTTGTACGGTATGCGGCGTATTGCCGCAAAACTCGGCGATGCGGGGGTCGCGGCGGCGCCCGACCTGGGACAGTTCCTGGTCAGCGCACCGGACAATCCCTACCGTTACGCGCTCAAATGGGACGGTGAATGGCAGACCACCTACGAGACGTTTCGCGACATGGGTATTGCCTACACGATCGGTCTGGTGCTGATTTACCTGCTGGTGGTCGCCCAGTTCCGCTCCTATCTGGTGCCGTTGATCATCATGATCCCGATCCCACTGACGGTCATCGGTGTTATGCCCGGACACGCCCTGCTGGGTGCACAGTTCACCGCCACCTCGATGATCGGCATGATCGCGCTGGCCGGTATCATCGTGCGCAATTCGATCCTGCTGGTGGATTTCATCAACGAGGAACTGCAGGCCGGCACGCCGTTCGACCGGGCGGTGATTCACGCCGGCGTGGCGCGCACCAAGCCGATCGTGCTGACCGCGCTGGCCGCCATCCTGGGTGGTTTCTTCATCCTCGACGACCCGATCTTCAACGGCCTGGCGATCACGCTCATTTTCGGCTTGCTGGTATCGACGCTGCTCACGCTGGTGGTGATACCGGTGATGTACTATGCGTTCATGTACCGGCGTATCGTGCAGTCACCAGACGTGTCAGCGGGCGGTGTAACATGATGGCAGGCGTCGCCCTCTCCGGCCTCGGACGCACACTGCCGGTCGCGGGTCTGCTGGTGCTGGCAGCGTGCACGACCACGCCGGTACCGGACCGTGTCGCGGGAGAGCCGCAACCCCCGGTACAGTGGTCGTCCGCGGCGGAGACCGGGCCGGTGCAGGCCGGGTGGCTGGCGAGTTTCGATGCCGTGGAACTGCTGCACCTCGTGGACGAGGCCATCGCCCGCAACCACGACCTGCGCATTGCCGCCGCCAGGCTCGACGAGGCCTCGGCCGAAGCGCGCAAGGCCGCCGCGTCGCGGGTGCCGATGGTGGGTGTGAATGTCGGCGGGCAACGCGCCGGTGATTTCGGGTCAACCACGCAGTCCGACGCCGGCGTCTCGCTGGCAGCGGCCTGGGAACTGGATGTGTGGGGGCGGATTCGCTCCGGGGCAGCGGCGGGCAGCGCACGCGCCGAGGCCGCGGCCGAAGACTTCAGCGCCGCGCGCCTGTCGCTGGCCGCGCAGACCGCCAGGGCCTGGTTGCAGGCTATCGAGTCACAGCAGCAACAGGGACTGGCGCAAACGTCGCTGGACAACCTCAGGGAGATTCGGCGCATCGTTACCGTGCGCCAGCGTGAAGGCATGGCGTCCGGTCTCGACACGCACCTGATCCAGACTGACCTGGGGGTAGCCGAGTCACGGTTGCAGGAAACCATCAATGCGCATCTCGACGCGGTGCGCAGCCTCGAACTGCTGCTGGGGCGTTACCCAGCCGCGACGCTGACCGTGCGCGAATCCCTGCCGGCAATGCCCGCGCCGGCGCCGGCCGGCCTGCCCGCCGGTTTGCTCGAGCGGCGCCCCGACCTGCGCGCGGCCGAGGCACGGGTTGCCGCTGCGTTCGCGCTCGCACGGGAAGCGCGTGCCGCACGCCTGCCGCGTATCAGCCTGACCGGCGCGGCCGGTTCGGCAAGCAGTGCGCTGCAGGCGCTGATCCTGCCGCTGGACTCATTCTGGTATATCGGGTTGAACCTGTTCCAGCCGCTCATCGACGGCGGGCGCCTGAAGGCCGACGTGGAGATCGCCGACGCGCGGCAGCGGGCCGCCATTGAAGATTATGCCGGCAAGGTACTGAATGCCTTCAGCGAGGTGGAACGCAGTCTGAGTGCCGAGGCCAGCCTGCGCCAGCGCAGCCAGAGCCTGCTCGATGCCGCGGAGCAGGCCGCCGCGGCACATCACCTTGCCATGCTGCGCTACCAGCAGGGCGAGACTGACCTGCTCGATGTGCTGCAACAGCACCAGCACCTGCTCGAGATCGAGCAATCCCTGTACCGCGTTGAACTGCTGGCGCTGAGTGAACGGGTCAACCTGCACCTGGCACTGGGCGGAGATTTCCTGCTCGCGGAATAGCCCCTGCCGGGCCGGCTGCCAGTGTGAGCAGGTCTTGTACACGGTCACGGCATCCACGGAAGAACACGGAAACAATCCAGGGCTGTCTTTCAATACCCCGTTTATTCCGTTGTCATGGGCGCCTGTAGCCGTTGCGCATGATTCAACACGGTTGCAATGCCATTGAATATACCTCCGTGGATTCGGTGGCAAATCATTACCGCATGAAAGAAGGGTACCGGGCCCTGTTATCTTCCCGCAGTGTTATTGTCACAGACAGCCGGCCGGTCGGGGCATACTCTATACTTTGAATTAGTGTTCACTGACAAAGAGGTAAAAACCATGTGTAACGTAGGTACTATCGACCGGGTGCTGCGTATCGTCGTCGGCCTGGCGCTGATTGCGCTGGTGTTCGTGGGGCCGAAAGTCGTGTGGGGCTGGATAGGCGTGGTGCCGCTGCTGACCGGTGTGTTCAAGTTCTGCCCGGCCTACAAGCTGCTGGGCGTCAATACCTGCCCGACCAAACAATAACTCCTGCGGCTGTCGTCTCGGCCTGGCCGCGCGGAAGCGTGTAGTTACGGGACGGTGCTGTCGATCAGGATATCCAGTTGGGACGTCGTATCCGTCCTGACCGGCGATTTCATTCCCTGCAGGTCACCGCTCTGTGGCATCGCATTCCCCGACTGCGAGATGCGCGCGCCCACGCTGACCGGGTTGAAGCCGGACAGCACCATGGCCGGGGACATGGCCATGGAATCGTCCAGCGTCACCGTGACCGGCAGGTCCCTGACCTGCTTGCGTACGATGGCGAGCGGCATGCGCGGGCCATTGACCGCGCGGGCATAGATGAACACCGTGTCATCCGGGCGCGCCTGGTTGCGCAGCGCCGGGTCCAGCGTCACGGTCACCTGCAGCGTGGTGCCGCCCGCGGCGGCCGGTGCGCCGCCTGCCTGCGCGACCGGTGCGGGCGGATTGCTCCCGGTGGCCGTCTGTCCGACGGCGCTGTCGATCAGGATATCCAGTTGGGACGTCGTATCCGTCCTGACCGGCGATTCCATTCCCTGCAGGTCACCGCTCTGTGGCAT
Organism: uncultured Gammaproteobacteria bacterium; assembly: GCA_963803275.1. Taxonomy (GTDB): domain Bacteria; phylum Pseudomonadota; class Gammaproteobacteria; order UBA9214; family UBA9214; genus UBA9214. The sequence continues at coordinate 61,768 of CAWDLS010000004.1, forward strand.
CGCATTCCCCGACTGCGAGATGCGCGCGCCCACGCTGACCGGGTTGAAGCCGGACAGCACCATGGCCGGGGACATGGCCATGGAATCGTCCAGCGTCACCGTGACCGGCAGGTCCCTGACCTGCTTGCGTACGATGGCGAGCGGCATGCGCGGGCCGTTGACCGCGCGGGCATAGATGAACACCGTGTCATCCGGGCGCGCCTGGTTGCGCAGCGCCGGGTCCAGCGTCACGGTCACCTGCAGCGTGGTGCCGCCCGCGGCGGCCGGTGCGCCGTCGCCTGCCTGTGCGACCTGCACGGGCGGCGTACTGCCGGGGGGGAGACCGGCCTGCTTGCGGACCTGTTCGATCTGGCCGGTGATGACCTGCCAGTCCTCGCTTTGCGGCTGCATCTGGCTGGCGGCCTGTTCCCAGTAGGCGATGGCCGCAGCGGGATCACCGGACTGGTTTTTCCAGTGTCCGGCCAGCCAGAGCGCCTTGAGGTTGTCCGGTTCCAGCGCCAGCGCCCTGGCCAGCAGCTTGCCGGCCTCGTCAGTGAAGCTGCCGTTGCTGGTGGCCACCAGGGCATCGGCGAAGTCCGCCAGTACGCCCGCGTTGTCGCCGCCACCGAGCCGCATGATATTGCGATAGGCCGGCACCGCCAGTTCGTAGCGATCCAGCACTGAATAGCTTTTTGCCAGCATCAGCCAGCCCCTGAGGTCATCCGGCTGGCGTTCCATGCGTGCGGCAAGCTGGCTGACCATCTCCTCGACCGAGAGTTGTGACGGTGCCTGCTGTTGCGCCTGTTTGGCCGGGGGATTTTGCTGCAGCAGCGCGATGATCTGTTCGGTGCCAATGGCCTTGTAGAGCAGCGTGGCGCCGACCGGTACGGCAATGGCCACCAGCAGCACCGCCCAGACACCACTGTGCACGGGCTTGTCCGCGCGGCGGTCGCCGGCGAGGTCGTGGAGCAGTTCCCGTTCCAGGTCCTCACGGGCCGCGTCATACTGTGTCTGATCGAGGCGGCCCGATTCCAGGTCCAGGTCGAGTTCCGCCAGCCGTGCGCGGGTGACTTCCGTGTTGAGCTCGTCCGGGTCGACCACGGTCGCGGTGCGTTTGCGCAGCAGCGGTACCACGATAAACAGCAGTGCCAGCATCGACATGGAGGCCGCAAGACTCCAGAACACAGTCATGATTGCGGATCCTTGCCGGGATTGGCGTCGTGCAGGATCTGCTCGAGATGCCGGCGATCCGCGCCGGTGATTTCCTGCTGCGGCGCCTGCTGCTGCTCCCGCAGCGAGCGAAACAGCAGCCCGGCGGCTATCAGCAGTACGACAAACGGCCCGAACCAGATCAGCCAGGTGGAGGGCTTGACGGGGGGATTGTAGAGTACGAAGTCACCGTATCTCGCCACCAGGTATTCGATGATTTGCGCATTCGTGCTGCCTTTCTGCATCATGCCGTAGACCTCCGCGCGCAGGTCGTGGGCAAGTTCGGCGTCGGAGTCGGCCAGCGACTGGTTCTGGCACACCAGGCAACGCAGCTGGCTGATCAGGTCCTTGAAGCGATGTTCCTCCTGCGTGGTGGTGAACTTGAACGACTCGAGCGTTACCGTGGCATGCAACGGGCCGCTGCACAACAGCAGGCCAAGCAGCAGCACGGCAAGAATCCTGTTTATCATTCCGATGCTTCCAGTCTGGCGATCAGCGGCAGTATTTCCGTGGCCAGTATATCGTGTGTGAGTGGCCCGATGTGTTTGTGGCGAATGATGCCGTGCCTGTCCATGATGAAGGTCTCCGGTGCGCCGTAGACCCCCCAGTCGATACCCGTGCGGCCGTCGGCATCAAAGCCGTTGGTGACGTACGGATTGCCGAGCTGCATCAGCCAGCGTTGTGCGTCCGCACGGTTGTCCTTGTAGTTCAGTCCGTAGATGCCGACCTTGCCGGTGCGCGCGAGCTCCAGCAGCGCCGTGTGTTCCGCCCGGCACGAAGTGCACCAGGTGGCCCAGACATTCAGGATGCTGACCTTGCCCTTCAGGTCGGTATTGCTGATGGTCGCGCCGGGGTCCTCGAGGCGCGTCAGCGTGAAACTCGGCATCGGCTTGCCGATCAGCGGCGAGGGTACGATCTTGGGATCGAGACTGAGGCCACGGTACAGCAGTCCCGCCAGCAGTACAAACAGCAACAGCGGGATCAGATAGCGCAGGTAACGTACCATCAGCTGTGCGCTTCGTGTGCCAGCGTCTTGCGGGATGCCCGAACAGACTCGACGGCGTGCCCGGGGACGTGGATGCGGTAACGCCGGTCCAGTGCCGCGCACAGGCCGCCGATGGCGATCATCAGGCCGCCAAGCCAGATCCAGCGGACAAAGGGTTTGTAGTACAGGCGCAGGCTCCAGTCACCATTACCCAGGCCCTCACCGAGCGATACGTAGAGATCGCGGAACAGGCCGTCGTCGATACCGGCCTCGGTCATCGGCTTTTGCTGAACCGTGTAGGTGCGTTTCTCGGGTGCGAGCTGTGCGACCTGCCGGCCGTCCCGGGTGATGACGATGTTGCCCCGGTCGGCACGGTAATTCGGACCCTGTACGGTGTGGACGCCATCGAAGCGGAATGTGTAGCCGGCCATCTCGACGGACTGGCCGGGCGACATGCGCACGTCCTGCTGTGCCTCGAACTGCTTTACAAATGTGATACCGATGATGAAGACGGCGATACCCAGGTGGGCGATAACCATGCCGAAATAACTGCCGTTGCCGCGGGCCGCGGGGTTTTTCAGCAGGGCCTGTACACTGGCGAGGCTCCGGTAGCGCTGGCGCAGGCTGAGGACCAGTGATGAAACCAGCCACACCGACAGCAGGACCGCAAGCCCGGCCCAGACCGACCCCGCGTGGAAGATCGGCAGTGCCACCAGCAGGCCGGCGGCGAGGCTGACCAGCAGCGCCACCCGGAACGTGCGCAGCAGTTCGGCGGGCTCGTGATGTTTCCAGCGCGTCAGCGGGCCAAGGCCCATCAGTATGACCATGAACGGTGTGAAGATCACGAACATGGTGTTGAACCAGGGGAACCCGACCGAGATCTTGCCCCAGCCCATGGCGTCATAAATGAGCGGGGCCAGCGTGCCCAGCAATATGAATGTCGTGATCACCACCAGCAACAGGTTGTTGCCCAGCAGCAGCGTTTCCCGGGACAGCATCGAGAAACGGCCGCCGCCGCTGACGTCCGGTGCGCGCCACGCATACAGTGTGAGCGAGCCGCCGATGACGATGCACAGGAAGATCAGGATGAACAGGCCACGCGCCGGGTCGGAGGCGAACGAGTGCACCGAGGTCAGCACGCCGGAGCGGACCAGGAATGTGCCCAGCAGGCTCAGCGAAAAGGCCAGCAACGACAGCAGCACGGTCCAGCGTTTGAAGGCGCCGCGTTTTTCGGTCACGGCCAGCGAGTGGATCAGCGCGGTGGCGGCCAGCCACGGCATGAACGAGGCATTCTCGACCGGGTCCCAGAACCACCAGCCGCCCCAGCCGAGTTCGTTGTAGGCCCACCAGCTGCCCAGCGTGATACCGATGGTCAGGAATAACCAGGCGACCGTGGTCCAGGGACGTGACCAGCGCGCCCACGTGGCGTCCAGTTTGCCGCCGATCAGCGCGGCGATCGCGAAACTGAACGCCACCGACATGCCGACGTAACCCATGTACAACATCGGCGGATGGATGGCCAGCCCCGGGTCCTGCAGCAGCGGGTTGAGGTCACCGCCTTCGAGCGGCACTGGAAAGACGCGTTCAAACGGGTTGGAGGTGAACAGCAGGAAGGACAGGAAGCCGATGCTGATCATGCCCATGACGGACAGCACGCGCGCGAGCACCTCGGCGGGCAGGTTGCGGGTCAGTGAGGCCACCGCGACCGTCCAGCAACAGAGTATGAATGCCCACAGCAAGAGCGATCCCTCGTGCGCGCCCCATACGGCGGAAATCTTGTACATGGTCGGCAGCAGGCTGTTGCCGTTCTGTGCCACGTAGGCGACCGAGAAATCGTTGGTCAGAAAGGCGTTGACCAGGCAGGCGAAGGCGGTCGCGGTGAAAAAGAACTGTCCCCAGGCAAGCGGTTTCGCCATGGCGATCCAGCGCGGTGTGTTGGTGAGGGTGCCGGCCATCGGAAAGATGGCGAGCACCAGGGACAGGCACAGTGCCAGGATGAGGGCGAAGTGCCCGAGTTCAGGGATCATGGTGTAGCTCCTGCGACTGCCTTGCCGCTGCCTTGTTCTTGAGCCGTCTTCAGCGCATCGGCCACTTCCGGGGGCATGTAGTTCTCGTCGTGCTTGGCGAGCACCTCGTCGGCGACGAACATCATGTCATTCTGCAGGCGGCCGTGCGCCACAATACCCTGACCCTCGCGGAACAGGTCGGGCAGGATGCCGGTGTATTGAACCTTGATGGTGTTGTTGTAATCGGTGATGTCGAAGGTGACGGTCAGTCCGTCGGACTGACGCTTGACGCTGCCCTTGGTGACCAGTCCGCCGACGCGAATCAGGTGACCGGTCGGCGCCTCGCCCGTGGCCACCTTGCTGGGTGTATAGAAAAACATCAGGTTTTCGTTGAATGCCTTGAGTGCGAAGCCGGAGGCGATACCGACGCCGGCGACCATCAGGCCGATGAGCAACAGGCGTTGTTTGCGCTTGGGTGTCATGATTCCCTCCGCGCGCGCCGGTTGGCGCGCGCAATGTCGGACAGCAGTTTTTTGCGTTGTCGCAACGGTGCCACGATGTTGACCAGCAGGATCACCAGCGCGATACCGTAGGATGTCCACACGTAGAACGCATAACCACCCATATGCAGGAACTCGGTAAGATTCATTTCGTTTCCATAAGTTCCCTGACCCAGCCGGTGCTGCGCTCGCGTTCCAGCACTTCGCAGCGGGCACGCATCAGCACCACGAATACATAATACAGCTTGAAGGCGAGTGCCATCAGCAGCAGCGGGATCAGCATGCTGATATCTATAGACGGCTTGTCGAACTTGGTTACGGTCGGGCCCTGGTGCAGGGTGTTCCACCATTCCACCGAGTAATGAATGATCGGGATATTGATCACGCCGACCAGTGCCAGGATGGCCACGGCGCGTGCGGCGATGCGCCGGTCCTCGATGGCGCCGTGCAGTGCGATCACGCCCAGGTACAGGAACAGCAGGATCAGTTCCGAGGTCAGGCGTGCATCCCATACCCACCAGGTTCCCCACATCGGCTTGCCCCAGAAGGAGCCGGTCACCAGTGCAAGGAAGGTGAACGAGGCGCCGATCGGAGCACTGCTGATGGCGATCACCTCGGCCAGTTTCATGCGCCAGATCAGGCCTATGGCCCCGGCCCCGGCCATGATCACATAGATGAACAACGACATCCACGCGGCCGGGACGTGGATGAACATGATGCGGTAGCTGTCGCCCTGCTGGTAATCGGGTGGCGCGACGATCAACCCGTAATACAGTCCCGCCAGCACCAGCAGCAGGCAGGCGCCCGCCAGCCACGGGATCAGGGCGCCGGCTATCCGGTAGAAGTGTCTTGGCGAGGCCAGTTTGTGAAAGAAGTTATTAAACATGTCAACTCAGGCTGATGCGCAAGGCGGCCGCGGTTGCGAACGGCGACAGGCTCAGCGCCAGTACCAGCAGGGCTGCGATCAGCGACAGGTGGGCGGTTACTGACAGGCCGGCCGCCGCGGTATCCACAGCGCTGGATGCAAAAATCAGCAATGGTATATACAAGGGTAACACGAGTAGCGACAGGATCATCCCTCCCTTGCGCAGGCCCACGGTCAGGGCCACGCCCACCGCGCCGATCAGGCTCAGTACCGGCGTACCCAGCAGCAGGGTGATGAACAGAATCCTGATCCCGCTGACAGGCAATCCAAGAAACACCCCGAGCAGTGGGGAAATCAGCAGCAACGGCAGGCCGGTGATCAGCCAGTGTGCCAGGACCTTGGCCAGCACCAGCAGCGACACCGGGTGCGAGCTCAGCAGGTACTGTTCCAGTGTGCCGTCCTCGAAATCGGAACGGAATACCCCGTCCAGGGACAGCAGTGCCGCCAGCAGCGCCGCCACCCAGATCACACCCGGGCCCACGGCCTGCAGCAGGTTGGGGTTGGCGCCGATGCCCAGCGGGAACAGGCTGGTGACCAGGATGAAGAACAGCAACGGGTTGACCATCTCCGCACGGTGACGCATGGCCAGGACCAGGTCACGCCAGACCAGCAGGGAGATGGCACGGGTCAGGGAGTGGTGGTTCATGCGGACAGGTTGATGCAGTGCACCGTTGTCCGGTTCAGGTTGACGGTGTGGTGGGAGGTGACGGCCAGCATGCCGCCGCGTTGCGTGTGCGCCTCCAGCAATTCCTCGATCACCCGGATGCCGTGTACGTCCAGCGAGGTGAACGGCTCGTCCAGTATCCACAGTGTGGCATCGGTTACCAGCAGGCGTGCCAGCGCCAGGCGGCGCTGCTGGCCGGCCGACAGCTTGCGCGTCAGCACGTCCTCGAATCCGTACAGGTCGACCCTGGCCAGGGCAGCCTCCAGGGTCATCGCACTGGGCCGGCCCAGTGCACGTGCCATGGCCAGGTTTTCCAGTGCCGTGAGATCCAGCTTGATGCCGTCACGGTGTCCGACATAGGCCGTGTGCTGGTGATAGTCCGCCCCCAGCCGCTGAATGTCGGTGCCACACCATGCAATCATGCCGGCATCCGGCAGGCGGATGCCGCACAGGATACGCAGTAACGAGGTCTTGCCGCTGCCGTTGCGGCCTTCCAGCAGCAGTGCCTGGCCGGGTTCGACCCGGAATTCCAGGTCACGAAACAGGGTGCGGTCGTCACGCACACACTCCAGCTCGCGGGCCTCGAGATAGTAGCTGCCGGTTCCGGATTCGGTCACTTGTTCTGATTGTTCGCTGTGGTTGTTTGTCGCGGCCATGCTGTCAAATCATACTATCGACGGTCTCCAGTGCACCACAGCAAATCCGGTTTCATGCAGGTATTCCGGATGCAGGGCGTGTCCCCACCGATCTGAGCAGGGCCCTGCCACCTGCGGGTTGTCGTCCGGCGCTGCGGCGCCGGTCCCGCCCGGTACCCCCGTAACGGGCTGCCGACAGGTCTGTTCCGATGGCCAGCGAGTGCGGGGCAGCGAGGCATCATACCGGTGCCGGGTCAGTTCGATACCGGCATGCACCGCCCCCTGTGCGACGGGATATCGCCCGGGGATGACGGGTGCCCTGCCGGCCATGTAGACACAACTTATTGAATAATTAAGGTAAATAAAAAATCCGCGGGTAACGCCTTCGACTGGAACAAATAACGGGTTGAGCCAGTTCTGTCAGTGCTAGTATATTCGTTAGAACAACTCTGACAATAATGGCACTGGCGGTCAGCTACTGCGGGGGCAGGCTGGGCGGTGCAAGGAGGTTCCATGAACAAGCAGTCTACGTCGACGCCGATCGAGCTGCATTCACTGATCGAGACGCACGCGCTACCCTTTGTGGTGATCGATTCCGAATACCGGATACTCGCAGTCAACCGTGCCTATGAATTGACCTTCGGGATTACAGCCAAGGATGTAATCGGCAAATCCTGTTACGAGGTCAGTCACAACAGTGACGTGCCCTGCAGCGAGGCAGGCGAAAATTGTCCGCACTCGAACCTGTACAGCACGGGCAAGCCGACCACCTGCCTGCACAACCACTACGATATCAATGGCCGAATGTGCCAGGTTCGTGTGCATGCCTATCCCCTGCGCGGTGGCAACGGGGAGCTTTACATGGGCGAACTCATCGAGGCGATCAACCCGCCCGATGAGCGGCGCAAGAACGGCAAGCGCATGGTGGGGAAAAGCCGGCCGTTCATGGCTTGTATCGATCAGCTGAAAGTGGCGGCGGGGGCCGAGGCACCGGTGCTGCTGCAGGGCGAGACCGGGACCGGCAAGGAAATCGCGGCCAAGCACATCCATCTCCATTCGGCACGCCGTGACCAGCCGTTTCTTACCGTCGATTGCACGGTGCTGACTGAATCGCTGTTCGAGGCAGAGGTGTTCGGTCATGCGCGTGGTGCCTTCACCGGCAGCGTGGGCGAACGCATCGGTCTGTTTGAACAGGCCAACGGCGGCACGCTGTTCCTGGACGAGGTGGGCGAGCTACCGCTGTCGCAACAGGCCAAGCTGTTGCGCGCACTGGATACAGGACATTTCCGTCGCGTCGGCGGTCGCCGCCTGCGTAACAGCGACGTGCGGATCATCTGTGCCACCAACCGGCACTTGTGGGAGGGGGTGAAGGCCGGCCAGTTTCGCGAGGATCTGTACTACCGCATTGCCTGTCTGACTATCCGTATGCCGCCGTTGCGGGAGCGGCTGGATGACATCGATGTGCTGGTGATGAGTCTGCTGGAACGAATCTGCGAGACGATGAAGAAGCAGCTTACCCTGCAGCCCGAGGCGATAACGTGCCTCAGGCAATACGATTATCCGGGTAATATACGTGAATTGCGCAACATCCTGTTCGTTGCTGCCTCGCACAGTCACAGCAATACCATCGACGCAGAACTGATTGCCGGCGTGCTCGATGAACACGCGGAGAACAGGCAGCGCAAGGCGTCCGGTACGGAGCGGCAATCCCGGGCTGAAGCGGATTCAGCGGCTGGCCCTGCTGCGGCGCCCACGCTGAAGGACATCGAGGCACGCCATATCGCCGAGCTGTTGCAGAAACACAATTACAGCCGCAAACAGGTTGCCGCGGCGCTCGGCGTCAGCGAACGCACGCTGTATCGCAAGCTGAAGCGTTATGCCCTGAACTGATCAGGGTGCCGGGTTTGGCGTCAGTCCTGGCCAGACGCTTCGTCGCCCCGCAATGCCGTTCTGGCGACGTCAGTTCCCCTCAGCGAGAGCGGCACGCAGCTCGCCGATATTATCCTGCAGGCGCTGCATCGCGAGCTGGTTGCGCTGTTGTACCAGCTGCGGGACGATGGTGATGACCTTCTGTCCGGTCGGTGTGATGTAAAAGTCGTTCATGGCCTTAAGCTCTTTCTCCGTGAAGGTCTGCAGGTACATATCCGCCAGTTCCTCCCGTATCGCGTTCCAGCCGATATATTTTTCGAGAAAGGCCATCAGGACATCCTGTTTTGCGGCGAGTCCGGGGTCCTGCCGAAGCTGCAGTTGCGCGACAGACTGGACGCTTTCGTTGATCTTCTTTTCCATTTGCGTCAGCTGGAACAGCGTCTCGACCGCCTGACGATGACTGTCCATGCCGGCCGCCTGCAGGGCAGGGCATGAGAGGGCTGCTGCCAGCAGCATGCCGTTGAGGAGGTGCCGTGTTTTCACTGTGTGTTCTCCTGTTCCTGTAACAGCTGTCTGATGATGGCTATCGTAGCATCACTGTCCCATTCCGGCGCGGCCTGTACCCGATAGCGGATGTTTCCGCTGCGATCGATCAGAAAGCTGGTTGGCAGTACCGACAGGTTCCAGGCCTTGAACAGTTCCTTGCGCGAGTCGAGTAGTACGGGCAGGTTGAAATTGATGAGCCTGACGAATTTCCATACCTTGAATTTCGCTTCCCCTACATTGACCGTCAGGATCTCGAACGCCTCGTCGCCCAGCGTTTCCCTGAGACGCGCCAGATCCGGCATCTCGTAGATGCATGAGGGGCACCAGCTGGCCCAGAAATTCACCAGGACCACCTTGCCGCGGTAGTCCTTGAGGGCGTGCGTCGTATCCTGCAGATCAGGCAGGTCGAAACCGGAATCGGGCATGTCATCCCCGAGCGGGGTCAGCTCCGGTCCGGCCAGTACCGCGGCCATCCACAGTAACGTTATCACCAATGCTGTCGAGGTCCGTTTCATTTGCGTATGGATAGTAAAAGTCAAGTGAAATGATACACCTGTATGCGTAACCCGGTGGAACCCCGGCCTGTTTCCGGGGTTGTCGCCTCGCCAGCCGGGTATTTGTGACATAATTTCCGCGAGTATGATGATTTGCTTATATAATAATCATCCTGAATTTCAGATTCGCCCTGTAACGGCCTGGACTGTCCGGTCCGTACCGGGGCATGTGTACAACAACTCATAGTTAACGGAGTGGCAACGATGAAAATGATGATCCGGAATGCAGTGATCGGCGCAACCCTGCTGGTTGCGAATACCGCTGTGCAGGCAGCAGACGGAGAAGCTACGTACAACACCAAGTGCATCGTCTGCCATGGCAGCGGTGTGGCCGGTGCGCCGAAGTTCGGTGACAAGGCGGCCTGGGCGCCGCGCATCGCCACGGGTATGGATGCCCTGCTGTCCAGTGCCATCAATGGCAAGAACGCCATGCCACCGAAAGGTACCTGCATGGAATGCAGCGAGGAAGACCTTAAGGCCGCCATCGAGTACATGACCTCGAAGAGCCAGTAAGCAACGCCCGTTCCCGGGCGGGCCGTCGCAATCCGCCGGCGGTCTGCCCGGGCCGGTTTCTTTCGGAACGTCTGGTACCACCCCTGATTACCCGCTTTCGTTCGTTCGCGAACCTGACAGTTGCACCCGTGAAGCAAGAAGATGAAGATGTTCTTCGGACCGCCGGGGCCGCCTCGTACACTAGACAGCAAGATCCTGACTTTTAAGCAGACGCTTATGTGATCTGTAAGGTTCGTCGTAATGTTGTCTGGAGTACCTTACACTTTACCGTATATATTTACCCCCTAACTTCCTAATAACTGATTGTATCTATATGTTATATTTATTTCGGGTACAAAATTTGCATGCCTACTCGTGAGAACAGACGAAAATAATACTCTGGCTGTAACTTACAAAAACTGACAGTTTTCAAAAAGCAACCATAACAGATCAATTACGGAGTGCGTCATGCTACGAAAATATACGAAAAGGTATTTATCGATATTGTTGTTTGGGTTGATGGCATTCAACGCGCAAGCAGCGATAGTAATTCCCCCGCAGCTATGGCTGGTTCCAAACAATACGAGTATCAATGTGGGTGACGTGCTGACATTCGATATGTACGTGGATGCTTCATCTGTGGGAGGTATTCTGGCGGGGGGGCTGGATCTTTTCTATAACAGCAGTATGTTGACCTACAACGGTGATTTTGCGTTCGATCCGGGCTTTCCGACAGACCCGTTTCTCTCCCTAACGGGAGATGATTGCGCCACGTCTCCGACACCGAATTGTGCCGGTCCTGGAGAAATCAACGGCATTGCTTTCGGTGATTTTGGTGGACTGGCGGCAGCAGGGACTACACTGATCGGCTCGTTAAGCTTTACCGGGGCTAGCCCGGGTATATCATCATTGACGATGGCTGATAATGACCTTCCTGCTGGCCCTTGGTACAACACTGCTGGCAATCTGCTTAGTACGCTGGCTCCAGCAGGGACGTACGCAATGGCCTACGGGATTAGCAATGTGACGGTGTCTCCGACTGTAATTCCTGTGCCTGCCGCGGTCTGGCTATTCGGTTCCGGCATGCTTGGTCTCGCTGGCGTGGCAAGAAGGCGCGGCTAGGGAACCGGCAGCCCGTTTACTCCTAGGGATGTTTTCTGGCTGAGGGGAACGGAGGTACTGACGTAGATGACATGACAGACCGACGAATATGGCATGTATTTTTACGGTTTTCCTCATCGTAAGAGGGTGGTTGCCAAAGAAGCGTCGTTCAATCGTCTGATTTTCTAAGGATGTGAGCAGTGACGGAGCGGTCGGCATGAGCATTGCATGGTAAAAACCATCTTTCCCTAACCCGATGCGATCGCAGGATGCGCCGGGCAGAGCAAGAGATTGCAGAAACTAAAACAAACCACACGGTGGAACGTCCACGCGACGTTTTTCTGGAGGGGGCAAAAATGTTATCAAAACTGTTATTTTCTCGCCAAAGTTGTCGCGGGCAGGATGATATTCCCAAGTACAGGTGGGTAGTCGCCGCCCTGGCGCTTTTGCTGGCGGCTCCACTGGTGCAGGCCAAGGTTGGTGATGCCGACGATGACGGCGTCTACGACTTCGAGGACAACTGCATCAATGCCGCCAATCCCGGTCAGCAAGATACCAACGGGGACGGTTATGGTAATGCGTGTGACCCGGACTTTAACAACGACCTCGTTGTTAATGCGGCCGATCTTGGCTACATGAAACAGAAATTTTTCGGTGCGGATCCTGACGCAGACCTGAACAGCGACGGAGTGGTTAATGCCGCGGATCTGGCATTACTGAAGCTGCTGTTTTTCAAGACGCCGGGTCCTTCCTGCATCACAACCGGCTGTACCCCGCCGCCGCCACCCGATATCGGCCTCGATCATCCGCAGACCGATTTCAAGATCATGATGAATTACGAGCTGGGCATGCACTGCACCGGCTTCGAGTTTGCGTACTGCTGCGTGCTGCCAGTGTACAACTCTATCCTGGCGCAGGTGGTCAAACCTCAAGGCACCGACGGTGCGGCCTTTCCTGCACTGCTTGAAGGCGACCCGAATGAAGGCAAGGATGCACTGGGCCGCGAGACGGTCGTGCGCAACAAGGCGCTGGACGGCAGCGGCAACTTCAAGAAATACGTGGTGAAGTACTGGCACGACGCGATGCCACGCAACGACGGCAACGGCAAGGTGCAGTTCAGTACACTGATCAGCGCGGTTGAAGGCAACACCATGTTGTCGTGGAATACTTCGGCTGATTCGGCCGCAGTCGTCAACGGTGCACTGCAATATGGTACTTCCGATGGTGCAACGGGGGTTCTCCAGGGTAACGGCAATTTAACTGACCCGACCGACAACTATCAGAACGCGGTGTGGAACCATCTGTATATCTATGCAGATCTCGAAGGCACCATACCGGGTGGCACCTCAGCCGAAGCGGACAAGATCCGTCTGGGCGTTTCCGGTCAACCGGGTCCATTCCCGGCAGTTGCTTTCCCGACGGACTGCGGTCCGGCGTTCCACCCGCTGGGTCCGGTGACGCAGGGCGGCGACCCGAACAATCCAGCCGTGCCCAACACCTGTGGCGGTTTCGCCAAAGGCAATGTGCTGACGTTCTCGGGCGACACGGGTACGGTAGTGTACACACAGATGAAAGTGCTGGAAAACCTGCCGATCATGCTGACCTCGCCGGACATCTGGGAGGCGCTGGGTCTGCCGCTGACGCCGTTCGAAGACTCGTTCGATTTCTTCTCTGATCCTGGTCTGGTCGATGAAGATTCGGTACGTCCGTTCGTGGCGATGAAAGCGCAGTTGTATGACTACGATCCGGGCGCACCCGACGGCGCAGGCGCCGCGACACTGGACAGCAATGGCGACCCCGTCATCGGTTTCGGTACCGCGCCGATCGACATCCCGAACTGCGAGCGCTGCCATTCGAACCCGGCAGACGGTACTGTGATCCAGAACCACGCGAACGAGGGCGGTGGCATGCTGACCGTAGCCAACAGCCCGAACAACGATCCGGCACAATATGCGCTGGTGCAGGGCGAGTACAACTTCTGGGCTGCGTTCTTCGGCATCGATCTGCTGTCCGGAGACTCGGACTGGTATCCCCGCCTGAAGAGCGCGGCGATCAGTATTCTCTCCGGACACGATGAGCAGCACGGCACCAGCTTCACGGCAAACTACCCGACATGCGGTGTTTCAGGGAAACCGGCGTGTGGTGCTTTCCCATACGCTACGCGCCTGGGCCACGATTCCGTGATCTGCCAGCGCTGCCATGCGGACAACGTGATCGCGGTGGTCAAGTCGGCCACTTGCGGTGCTGACAACGAGATGGGTAGCGAACCGTGTGCCACTGGCACCCTGATCAGACCGATCACCGAGGCAGTGCATAGGAATCACGGTGGAGTTGGCAATGAAGACAGCGCCTACGGCAACATTGTGTTTACGGACTCAAATGGCCGTGATGGCGCCTGCCAGGGTTGTCACCCTGCTCACCGTTCCAACGGCAGCATGGATGGCTACCCGCTCACACTGGCGGGCACCAACCTGCAGGCCCTCGGCGACAACCGTTCCTCGAGCGGCGGCTGCTTCGTCGGTCGTGACGTGCACTCCAATCCGGGCAAGGACACCGACGGCGCCGAGACCCCGGAGCACCTGAACGCGGTTGGCCAGTGGCTGTCGACCAATGTGTTTGACGATCAGGACACCGACGGCGACAAGGGTATCTGGTGCACCAACTGCCACACCCAGCTGGGTCAGGAAATCTGGAAGGCCGAGAATATGGTTGATCTGGTGAATGGCATTCCGGGTAAACAGGCTGATGGTGTGACGGATGCAGTGAATGTACGTGCTGAACCAACGATAGCGGCTCTCGCGGCTGCGATCGGCACTACCTATGACCAGGCGATTGCGTGGCTGGATCCGACGGACACCAACCCGGTGGGTGACTTCTCACGTGCTATATGGGCGCCAGACCCGGGCCTGTGTGACTATGTATCAGGCTACCTGGGCCTCACACCGGTGAACCCGGCACAAGACGGAAACGTTGCCACGGTTGAGGTTAACACGACCTCGGCAGCAGCCTGTTCGACCGGTGGTGGTTCTGGTGTTGTTAGTTGTGGAGGTGGCGTACCTGACTTCTACATCTGCGGTTCGACCGACGGTGACGGCGATTTCAACGTCAGCCTGCTGGACTTCTGCACCACGCCCGACTGCGTCAGCGCGGCTGCCGCTGGTTTGCCTGGTGACTCGCTGGCAGTGCCTGTACCGTTCTCGGCGGCGACCGACGCTCGTGACCACTGGCTGGCAGCGGGTGAACCGCACTGCGCGGACTGCCATGCGGCGCCGTATGTAGAGCAGAGCGGCAATATCAACCCGTACCCGCCGTTCAACTACCCACGCAAGGCGAGCCTGATGCGGTACTCGAAAGGGCACCAGAATATCAGCTGCCAGGGTTGCCACGAGTCGATCCACGGTCTGTATCCGGTAACGCCGAATATCGACACCACGACGTACGCGCAGGCAGCAGCGTTGAACCACGACGGTTCGCACGGTCCGCTGAAGTGTGGTACCTGCCACACGGTGGGCGGCAATGGCATTCCCACGTGGATTACTGGAGCTCCGACTACGGCTAACGGGCTTGTTCGTTCGCAGATCACTAACTTCGATGAGGCAGTGACATGGGCGCACACCTTCACGGACGAGGCGAACGTGCTCAACACCACCTGCCAGAACTGCCATGGTGTTAATGGTAGCTACGCTGCAGCGAAGGACCCGAACAGTATGCCGGGTGACTGGACCAACGTTTCTGGTCATGCCCAACTGTTCCTTGAACATGCTCAGGACGGACTTACCTCGCGAGACATGATGGACAAGGCGGAGACGCTGGTATCCGGAGCGACCTATGGCACGACGGACGGAAGTGATGGTGTCTGCTTAGGTTGTCATGCAGTATGGAACGGCACTCCAGGCCTGACCTGCAGCACTGCATGGAAGGAGCACCTGGTCCTTGGTCGTGCTACCGAAGTGGCCTGGGAGGCTGCATCCATGGCCCAGACCGGCACCACCTGCGGCTGGTAACAGCAGCCCACAGGGACACCGCGAGTGCAATGCCTGCGGCAACCTGAATAAACAGGGAGGGGAAGGCGACTTCCCCTCCTTTTTTTTGTGTGATAATTACTTGTTGCAGGGTTGATAAACGTGGAACTAATGATGCCACTGTGCGATCCTAAATACTGATAGTGGTTACTTCTAATAATTCAGACAATGGGAAATTCCATGTACAAAAAACTACTGACTACTACTCTGACACCCGCTGCTCTCATGGCGTGTGGATTGCTGACATTACTGTCCAGCGTTAACAGCAGCGCGGCTTCCGCGAACGCGACCACAGGCGACAGCGCAAGCGTTCAGGCTGCCAGGCAAAGCGATGCCGCAACCGAGCCCAGTGATGTTATTGCACGTGTCGGAGACGAGGCCATCACCTTCAGCGAACTCAGTACCATGCTGAACAGTTCCGCGATGGTCGGCCTGTCGATACCTGCGCTGGGTACACCTCAGCGCGACAAGGTGATCATCACCCTGCTGGACAAGGCGATCAGCGCGAACCTGATCTATCTCGATGCAAAGGAAAAAGGCACGGACAAGCAGAAAGAATACCTCACGGACATGAAAAAATTCGAGGACGCGGTACTTATAGGCATGTACCGGTCCAGGGTGCTGATCGGTGAGATCCCGGTCAGTGAAGAAGAAGTCAACGCCTTCTATAAATCGAGCATAAGTCCGACAACCGAACTCAACGATGATCTGAAGCTCGCAATCGAGGCAAAAATACGTAATGGGAAATTCAACAGGCTGCAAGACAGCCTGCGAGATCGCTTGCGTACCGATACCAAGGTCACTATCAACGAAAGCGTGTTAAGTACGCGTTATGATTCAGAGCGCACACCCTCGGATGTGCTTGCGACCATCGGTGACCGGGATATCACCTGGAGTGATGTTGAAGTCGAGATGCGCGGGGCGGATTTCCGCACCTCGCTGGCGGTGTTTTATCTCGATAACGATGAAGAGCGTCTGAAACGCCTGAATGGCTATATCGACAATACCCTGATGGCGGACAAGGCGCGCGCCGCGGGCATGGACAAGGACCCGGAATTCACCCAGCGCACCGCCGAATATCGCAAGACGCGCTTGATCAATATCCACCGCGCCAGGCTGATACAGGACTGGCAGCCGTCTGAAGACGAACTCAAGACCTATTACATGGACAATATCGATCACCTGACGGTGCCGGAATCGCGCAAGGTGCAGATGGTTGTCGTTGCAACCAAAGAGGAAGCCGAGGATATCAAACAGCGGATCGAGAAAGGAGAAATCACGATCTATCAGGCTGCGCAGCAGTATTCCCTCGATCCGAACGCGAAAACCACGCTGGGTGAAATGGGCTGGGTCAAACAGGGCACAGGATTTCCCGGGCTGGATGATTTCACCTTCAACCTCAAGCCGGATACTATCGGCGGGCCGGTGGAATCACCCGCGGGCTGGCACCTGGTCAAGGTGCTGGACGTGATGGATGCCCAGTACGACAACATCGACGACCCCCAGACACACCAGCTCACGCTACACAGGTATATGCAGGAAAAGTTCAACGACTATGTCAAAGACCTGCGCAAGAACCATTTCAAGGTTGCGGTTTACGAAGACGAGCTGACACGGAATTTCCAGAAAGAGGCTGACATGATCGCCGCGCTGAACGAGAAGGCGAAACAGGAGGGTTCCGTAACCGAGCAGCGGCAGAAAGAGCTGCAGAAGTGGATCGGCCCGACAACGCAACAAACCGAGCAGTAAACAGGGAGCGGCAACTGCCGCTGTCACCTGTGCATGCCCTGACAACAGGCTGACACGGCATTGAAGACTGCAACGTGGAAGAAACCCGGAATAACCGGGCCAGATCAGCATACCCCGTTGTCAGTATAAATATCGTGGATGGCTAGATCATGATCCGGTCATAGGTCCAGTACAGGCCAACCGCCGCGATGGCCAGCGAGCCGCTGACCACGATCACCTGCCGGTACCAGGCGCGGTCGGCGAACCACAGGCCGACGGCCAGGAAGGCCAGCGTGATGATGGTCAGCTGTCCAAGCTCGACACCCGCATTGAAGCTGAACAGCGCGGTGAAGAAGGCGTCCCTGGGCATGCCGAAGTCCTTCAGCATGCTGGCAAAACCCATGCCGTGTAGCAGACCGAACCCGAATACCAGTGCCAGGCGTCCCTTGTGCAGGGAGCGCGCGAAGATATTCTCTACACCGATCCAGGCAATCGACAGGGCAATCAGTGGTTCCACGATGTAGGCGGGCAGGCTGAATATCCCGCTCATCGAGAGCCCCAGCGTGATGGTGTGGGCAACGGTAAACATGGTGACCTGCCAGAGCAGCGGGCGTAGCTGCACGCTGAGCAGGAAGATGCCCAGGATAAACAGGATGTGGTCCAGTCCGCCAGGCAGGATGTGATCGAAGCCCGCGGCCAGGTAAGTGGCGACCACGGACAGGACGGGTTGCTGCGTGAACACCTCGGTGAGCGAGAAGGGCTCGCTGGGTTCGTCCTTGCGCAGCCACTGCCAGTCCGACCAGTGCCATTTTTCCTTGGTTTCGTCGACCTGGCGTACGCGCACCGCGTTGTCACCGAAGGCCTGCGGGTAATACCAGCGCACACTCTTGACGCTGCGTGAGATTTTGCCCTCCAGATAGATCACGCTGATGCGCGGCACCTTGGTGTAGCCGGGTTCGGGTATCTCGACCCGCGTCACCGTGAGCGGCGCCGGCTGGCCGTCGAACAGCAGCTGCACGGTCCCGGTGAACTGCTGCTTGAACGGCTCGAACGCGGCCTGCAGGTCGCCGGCCTGCAGCACCCGCAGTGCGTCGTAGGCCTTGGCGTTCGGGGCTTCAACGGTGTTCCTGTAGCGGCTGTTGATGCCGGTCAGCAAGGCCTCGATGCTGGCCCTGATTTCCACCCGGTAGGTGCCGTTGACGTTGACGCTGATCTCGATCAGGGCGGGCTTGACGACGTCCGCCCGCGCCGTCGTCAGGCCGGCCAGCAGCAGGGCACACAGGACCAGCAGCGGGGCCCGTGCGTATCTGCACAGTGCTGACCGGCTTGCGCGACGTGGTTTCAAGCGCTCACCCGGGGGCAGCACATGTTTGGCAAGCCTTGTAAATCAGCACGCTGTAAACTCCGAACTGTCATGATACGACTGTAATTATCAGCCCTGCTGTTCTATCATCGACACACCGCGATGCGGGGATAACACACGGAGACAGGGCTGGCCGTGGGGAAGGCCGGACACTGGTCCGTAACCACATACCCCGGTATGGTAATGCGTGCGTGTTCCAAACCAAAACAATCCAGGTGACCTATGCCGCCCTTTGACCGTCGAGAGTTTCTCAAGCTTCTGGGTGTCGGTGCCATCGCATCGACTGGTCTGATTTCATGCAGCAAGTCGGAAAACGGGACGCCGGCGCCCGCGGCAGAGCCTGCCGGCACCGTGCAACCGCTGGCAGGGTATTATGATCTGCCCATGCGCGGCAACGCCCGCATCCTGCATATTACCGATATCCACGGGCAGCTGAAACCGGTGTATTTCCGCGAGCCGAACGTGAACCTCGGGATAGGCGATGCCTTCGGACGCCCGCCGCATATCGTCGGAAAGAAGCTCCTCGATTACATGGGTCTTGCTACCGATACCCCCGAGGCCTATGCCTACACCTATCTGGATTTTGCAAACGCGGCCCTCCGGTATGGGCGTACCGGCGGCTATGCCCATATCAAGACACTGCTGGACCGCCTTAGAGAGCAGGCAGGTGGCCGGGAAAACACACTGACCCTCGATGGCGGCGACCTGTGGCAGGGATCGGGCACCTCGCTGTGGACACGTGGCGTCGACATGGTCGAGGCATCGAATATCCTGGGCCTGGACGTCATGGTCGGCCACTGGGAATTCACCTACCGCGAAGCCGAGGTACTCAACAACGTGGCGCTGTTCAAGGGCGACTTCATCGGCCAGAACGTCCGCGTCAAGGAAGACTCGCTGTTCGGTGACAAGTACGCAAAAATGGTCGAGAAGTACGACGGGCGCGGACTTTACGATGAGGAAGCCGGCTATGCCTTCCGGCCCTACGTGATCAAGAATGTCGGCGGCGCGCGCATCTGCGTGGTCGGGCAGGCCTTCCCGCGCACCGCCAATGCCAACCCGCAGGAATTCTTTCCGGACTGGTCGTTCGGCCTGCGCGAGGACGACATGATCGATCTGGTCAAGGGAATACGCGCGGACGAAAACCCGGACGCCATCGTGCTGCTGTCGCATAACGGCATGGATGTCGATATCAAGATGGCGGAGCGCGTACCTGGCCTGAACGCGGTGTTCGGCGGCCATACGCATGACGGTATTCCCAAACCGCTCGAGGTGAAGAACGTCGAGGGCCACACCTGCCTGGTGACCAATGCCGGCTCAAACGGCAAGTTCGTTGGCGTGATGGACTTCGATGTCCAGGACGGCACCCTCAAGGAGATGCATTACAGGATGCTGCCGGTCATTACCGACTGGCTGCCGGCCGACAAGGAGATGGAGGCGTATATCAACCAGATGCGCCAGAAGATATATGACGAGAAGATCGTCGAGAGCCGCTCCAGCGAGCTGTTCTTCAACAAGAACCGGGTCGGCAAGACCTTCGAGGATATCCTCGGCGAGAAACTGGCCATTGCCGACCGGCTGCTGTACCGGCGCGGCAACTTCATGGGGACCTGGGACCAGGTGCTGTGCAACGCGCTGCGCCATGAATTCGGAGCGGATGTCGCCATGTCCGCCGGCGTACGCTGGGGGACCACGACCCTGGAGGGTGACTGGATCACCATGGAAGATGTCATGACCCAGTGTTCCATGACCTACGGCGAGACCTACGTGACCGAGATGACCGGCCACGACCTGCTGAACATCCTCGAGCAGGTTGCGGACAACCTGTTTGACCCGGATCCCTACCTGCAATCCGGTGGTGACATGGTGCGGGTTGGTGGACTCGACTATACCATCGAGCCCTCCAAGCCCCTGTACGAGCGCATTACCGATGCCAGACTGGATAACGGTCACGTCATCGAGGCGGAAACAGTCTACAAGGTGGCCGGCTGGGCCTCGGTGAACAATACCCCGAACGGTCGCCTGATGTGGGATGTGGTGCGTGACTACATTCTCGCCGTCAAGGGACCGGATGACGTGCTGGTGCTGCCCAAGATCAATCATCCCAAGCTGGTCGGCGTTGCCGATGATCCGGGCATTGCGGATTACCCCGGCGAGTTGGCCTGACCGCCACGTTTGCTGACCTCAAAAGGCCCCGCGTGCGGGGCCTTTTTCACACCAGCTCCGAATGGTGGACAGCGGGCACAGCAGTCTGCCATCACCAGCGGTTCCGCCGGCGGAATGCAACATCTGGTGCACGCAGTCCTGCCCCTGGTGATACCGACCCGTCCCTGCGCCGGTCCCAACCAGGGTCAAAGGCGGCCCCGGGAGGGCACGATTCGGACCCTGACTCCCAGGTACCTGAGGATGAGGCTGGGACATTTCGCAGCAACATCCAGCCGGGATGGGCCCGCAATGGAGGACCTTACGGCAGTGTCCCTGCCATATCCGGGTGTCATTGAAAGGCAAAGGTATGACTTCCCGGTGGATACAGGCAATCTGACACCCTTGCCGCCACTGCCGGCAGCCGGGGTCCGGTTATATTCAGCTGCGATTACCCGGATGCAGGGTATGAACGGGATAGCGTCCGTAAAAAAGCCCGGTCGGAAGCGACCGGGCTGAAGCATTTACGGAGTCGAATACATTCATATTCGATGCTTGCAGCTTATCCCCGAGCGACTTACAGGCGTCTTACAGATCGGTAAATCACCACCCCGGCAGCACGGCAGGCCGCGCCTGGCCTGGTGGTGATGTCTGATCCTGTTCCCTGTCTGCTGAGATGGACCCGCTATCCGGCGGCAGGCCGGATTCGCCCCTGCCTCGTGACAGTGTTATATTGGTTATCGTTAACTATCGGTCCGGCGCTGCCGATAGCGGGTTGTCACTGTGCGGTAACCATGCCCTGCCCGAATGCCGATCCGCCAGCTAACGGAAAACATCGACCATGAAGTACGTGTTGCCTCTCGCCCTCCTGATGGGCCTGCATACAGCGTTTGTGTTGCTTGATGACTATTCCATTACTAACCTGGACAGTGTCATGCATTTTGCAGGCGGGTGTGCGCTGGGTTATTTCATCCTGGGCCAGATTGGATATGCGGTGAGAAAAGGGTGGTGTCGCGATCCCGGCAGGGTGATCGTGCTTATGCTGATCGTTTCCCTCGTCGCGACAGGTGCCGTCTGCTGGGAGATCTATGAGTGGCTTTCTGACAGGTATATCGGGACCCATTTTCAACCGTCGCTGGACGACACGATGAAGGATCTGGTGCTGGGGCTGATGGGCGGGATCTTTTGTGCCTGCATGGTGTTTTATGCCAGAGCCGATGGAGAGCTGCTGGAACCGAACGGACGTGAGCGCAGGCCGTTGAGGTCCGGCAGCTAGGTTCTGCCCGGCAGCGGGGACCGTGCATGCACGGGGCATCGGGTATGGCAAGCGCGACGATGTGCGCAGACGCCAAGCCGGTGCGATGCTCCAAACAGCGGGGACGACCCTGCATGCGTAAAAAAAGCCCGGCTTGCTGCCGGGCTTTTTCATGGCACCAGTGCAGGCTGCTTGCTACTTGCGCGAGCCGGGACCGTTGATCTCCAGGCCGTTGCTCATGTAGGTGTGAAAGTATTCCAGTGCGGTGTACTCCGGTCCCTGGGCCTTGTAGGGCTTGGCGCGCACCTGTGCATTGCAGCCGTCGTAGCGGCGGTGCAGTGTGCCCAGTTCACCCCACTTGGAACGGTAGACCGGGAAGTGCGTGACCTGTCCCAGCGCCGGACTCAGCAGGTCTGCACGGATCTTGTTGCCGGCGTTGTAGATGTGGCAGTCGGCGCAGGCCATGTTCAACTGGCCACGCTTGGCGTAGAACTCCCGCTTGCCCTGTTCGTAGATCGCCATGGCGCGCGGATCATCGGGGATAACCACGTTGATGATCTTGCCACGTGATGTGTAGTGCATGTAGGCGGAGATATCCGCGATAGGGCCCTTTTTCCAGCCCAGCGGCTTTTCGCCGTTGGATTCGCGGCAGGTGTTGATGGCCGCTTCCAGGGTGATGACCTTGCCGGAGTCCTTGTCAAAGAACGGGTACCGATGTGCGATACCGATACCGCCATTCTCAAAGCAGCTGGCGTAGGTCTTGCCGTTGGCAAACGGGGTGTTGAACAGATTCTTGCCATTCTCGAGGCTCAGTTCGTAGGGAGGAAATTCCTCGATTTCTTCCCACTGGGCGCGGGAGTCCGCATCGAGTGCATAGACGCCGTTGATGTAGTCGCTGAATGGTACTTTCGGAAAGCGTTTCTCGAAGAAGTTTCTGAAGGTTTTCAGATCCTCTTCGGGTGTGGCCTGCACAGCTGCCGAGAAGGCGGTGAACAGGCCCAGTACCAGTATTGCAGTCAGGAGTTTGTTCATTGAATGTTTCCCCTACAGTTCAAAAGATGTTGTTCGGTCGCCGGGCTAGTTGACGGTGGTCTCGTCGGAGTCCTTCTCGCCCTTGTTGTCGACCCAGCTGAGCCCGACCTTGTCACCGGTTGCGCCCCCTTTGAAGCTGAAAGAGAGATACGGGTTCTTGGAAATTGCCGCACCCCAGCTTGCGGTCAGCACGGTATTGCCATTGTGTGTGCACACAACCTCCTGGATGAAATGGGCAGGTATCTTCTCGCCGGTCTTGGCGTCCTTGCGGGTGCCGGTTTCCATCGGGTGGCTGATAAGTGTCTTGACCGTGGTAACACCGTCCTTGGCACTGGCTCTGAGTTTGATGCTTGACATGAATTGATCCTCTTTATCCGCTGATGCTTTTGTATAGGTGGGATGATGGCCGCTGCTTATCCGCCACAACCACCGATGGTGACCTTGACTTCCTTGCCCGTGCTGTAGAGTTTGCCACCCGATTTGACGATCGCGATGACGCTGGATGTCTTGCCCATCTTGATACGGGTGGAAACATCGGGAATGGCTGTCGCGCCGAGGGCGAAGCTGGCCGTCAAGGGATTCTGGTTCTTTTCAGCGACGATGGTTATCGATTCGACATTGGCCAGGTCAGTTGACACCGAAATCGGCACGACGGCGCCGTTTTCGGCGATGTCCGGGGCCTTGATCCTGATCTTGTCACTCGCGGTCAGGTCCGAGCTGCCGAACAGGCCGGACAGGGCGGAGTTGACATCTTTTGCCTCAAAGGCCTCTTTCGCCCATGCGGCGAGGGAGGCGCGCGGAATGATCAGGCCGGCGCTGGCGGCTACACCCAGTGCGCCGGTAGCCAGCGATCCCTTAAGAAATATTCTGCGTTTCATGCTTGTCACGGGAGCTTCTCCTGAAATGTTATCTAGAGTGTGTAAACGTAGTCGACAACCTGATCAATCTGCTCTTCGGTGAGAATTTTGTGGCGGCCGAAGGGCGGCATGATGGTATTCGGATTGTTCACTGTCGAATCCCAGACCTGGGCGTGCAATTTCGCCTTGTCCGGGAAGCGCAGTTTCATGCTCACCAGTGGTGGCCCGATGTTGCCGGCCAGTTCCCCATCATCCATTGCATGGCATGCAAGGCAATTACCCAGTTTGCGGTCAAATGCCACGGCCTTGCCCTTGGCGACAGACGCCGAGTCTGCACTCGCGGTGGTTAACGGTGATAACAGCAGGGTTCCCGTGAGCACAGCAACCGAGCACGCTGATAAGAGTATATTGGTAGCGGTTTGCCGCATTGTTTCATCTCCTGGATTCATGTTGTAAATCTTGAGGACTCGCTGTTTACCGGTTCGTTACAGGCCGCGCGGATGTGTCTTCTCGAAGTTGTACTGTGCGATCGCGTTGTCCGCCTGATCCTTTGCCATGTTGGCCAGCTTGATAGCCACGGCGTTGTCACCCTTGTCGGCCGCCGCCTGTGCTTCCTGGGCAAACTGCTCTGTGTCATTCCAGATCCAGTTGTTTTCCATGGCGGTCTTGATGGATGCATTCGCGGCGCTGATGGCCGCGCTGGCTTCGGGGCTCGCCATGGAAGCCGGTGCAGCCTTTGAGGCATGGTATGCACAACCACTGGTCAACCACAAAGACAGGAGCGCCGTCGACAATAACCTGCTGGGAAAGCATTTCTTCATTGAATTACTCCGATTGGTTTATGAGGAACAAACGTATTGAATTTGTTTAATTATATCGTAGCGACAAACCTAGCACCGCACCTATTTCAGGTCAAGCCGGTGTTTCTTCTTGTATTAGTATTACCGACTATTCTGATTTTTCGGCTTTCAGCAGCTCTTTCAGCTTGACGATCCTGGCCTGGATCAGGGACGCCTGGTAATCGCTCAGGTCCGCGGTGTGCCCGGCAAGTTCCAGCTGCTCGATGGCCTTTTCTGTGTAACCGTTCAGATAATAATACTGTGCCATGGCCGTATGCGTTTGTTCGGGCTGGGTGGTAATGCCAGCGGCCTGTGCCAGTAACTTGTACACCTGCGGGTCGTCCGATTCCGTGCTGATATCCGATAGCAGCCGATAGGCCTTGTCGGCGTGATTGCTGGCAAGCAGCGAGCTGGCATACGGCAGGATGATGGTCAGTTCGCCCGGGTAGAGTTCCAGCGTGTCCCGGTAGAGTTTCTGGGCCTTGTCGTACTGCAGTGACTTGTCGAGCACCCCGCCCAGTGCCAGTCGGTAGGCGATACGATCAGGGTCGGCCATATAGAGTTGTTCAAGAATGCTGATTGCATCCTGCTGGCGCTCGTTTGCTGACAGCAACAGCGCGTATTCGTACCGTTCGACCACCGTGTCACCACCGGTCTTGCCGTGATATCGCTGGAAGTCGGACAACACCTGGCTCGGGTTCTGATAGGTATTCACCCGCAGTCGTGCCCGAATCAACTGAAAGTCGAGGTCGTCCGGCACCTTTATGTTGCTGAACGCCTCGGCGCGTGTCTCGGCCTCCGCGATGCGGTTGGTGGTGACCGGGTGCGTGCTGAGAAACTCCGGTGGCTGCGCTCCGTAGAGCTTGGAGTTTTTCTGCAATCGTTCGAAGAAATTTGCCATACCCTGCGGGTCGAAGCTGGCACTGGCGAGGGTCTGGATACCGACCCGGTCGGCCTCCTGTTCATTGGCACGGGTGAAGTTTATCTGCTGCTGCAGATTTGCCGCCGACGCAGCGGTCAGGACGGCGGCACCGGCCGAGCCGTCCTGCGTTCCTATCAGGATCGCCGCCAGGATGGCTGCCGTTGTCGGCAGGCTGAGCTTGTCATTGGCTTCAAAGGCGCGCGCCAGGTGTCGCTGGGTGACATGCGCGATTTCATGCGCGAGCACGGCGGCCAGCTCGCTCTCCGTTTCCGCAGCGAGGAACAGTCCCGTATTCACACCGATGTGACCGGCCGGCCCGGCAAAGGCATTGATACGCTCATCGTCGACCATGAAAAAAGTGAAGTTGTGCCCCGGGTTTTCGCTGTGTATGGCAAGCCTGTGCCCGAGATTTCTCAGATAGGTGGTCGTTTCCACATCATCCAGGATGAGGTCGGATTGCCGCAGCTCGCGCATGAAGGCGGCGCCCAGCGCCTGGTCACGCTGCGGGCTGTAGATCTGGCCCGCCGCTTCACCCAGATTGGGCAAATCGTCGAAGCTGGACTGCGCGAGGATGAGCGGGGAGGCCAGGGCCAGCAATAAACCAGCCAATCGTCGGGGTGATAGTTTCATTGAACAACAAGTTTAACTGTAAGTTGGTCCTGTCAGACAGGGGAACCCGGCGCGGGTTCAGTCATTTTCCTGTCGGGGTGCGGAAATCCTCCCGCATGGGTCTTGCCTTCCGGAGCGGGTTGGCATAAGTTAACGCACTTATTCTAATATCATAATCAATGATCCGCGGTGCCGGGTCTGAAAAAGTGGAAATCAAACAGGAGAGACGCAATGGCGGACTTTGATGACGAACTGGATGCGACCGGGCTGAACTGCCCGCTACCGATTCTACGGGCCAAGAAGGCGCTGAACGGGATGGAGAGTGGCAAGGTGCTGCGCATCATTGCGACCGATCCGGGTTCCGTAAAGGATTTCGAGGCCTTCGCCAAGCAGACAGGAAACGAGCTGATTTCGTCAACGGAAGAAGGTGGCAAGTTCATGTTCCTGATGCGCAAGGGTAATCGCTGAATTACCCGATCAGCAAGCAGAATAACAAAACCCCGGCTATTGGCCGGGGTTTTTGTTTGTGCAGTGACTCGATCGCGGGTGATCAGAATTTCCAGTTCGCCTGCGCGCTGATGATATCAACCGAGGCATCGTATTCGCCGGTGAGGCGGTGCAGGCCCTCGTTATTCGGACCCAGCGAGCTGTAGGCGTCAGTACTGCTGATTTGTGTATCATTTATGAAAAGGTGAGCATATCCAAAGTCAAAGGAAAGCTGTTTCGAAAGTTTGTACCCGGCTCCGAGTGTCACCCAGAGCCGATCTTCATCCGGGAGAGATGCCGGACGAAATGCAGGATTCGGTACCGGTGACTCATCGTGTGCGATACCGCCCCTGAATGTCCACGTATCATCGTACTTGTAGCTGGCACCGGCAGCCACGCGTACCGTGTCATTCCACATCAACGGAATGGTGTTCGTGTTGCCGGTGCCGAATTGCGCCACAATACTCTCGATTTCACTCCACTGGGTCCACATGGCGTCGGCCATGATCGTCCAGGCGTCATTTACCTGATGGGAGACGCTGATGAGCGCCGATGCAGGCAGGGTATCCTTGACCTGTGCCGTCGTGCTGGGCTGGCCGGCGAATGACGATATCAGGTTGCCATCGAGATTCACATCGATACCGGAGCGATAGGCGAGGCCAAAACGGGTATGCTCATTGGGCTGGAGCAACAGGCCGACGTTGAAGCCGTATCCCCAGTCTTTTACATCGACCTCGCCGCTTGAATCGGGGAAAGTACCGGGCGGCTGGCTGGCAAGGATACTGGTATCCAGTGCGCTGACCAGTTTCAGCCTGGCATGCATTGCGCTTACACCCGCTCCAACGGATACCCTGTCATTCACCCTGAATGACAGCATGGGATTGATGTTCAGGCAGAGAATTTCAGAGTCGATGGCAGAATAGCGCCCTACCCAGTCGGGATCATATTTTGTCGACAGCCCGAAGGGTGCGTTGACAGACAGTCCGAATTTCCACTGTTCGTTGATATCCATGACGTACGCGGCGTGCGGCACGACACCGATCTCCCCCCCGTTGCCGCCGTCACCGCCAGTAATCGGTGTACCGGCAAAGGGCCCGGTATTGGTGTTGTAGGCCGCACTGCCCGTGAAGTTTGACTGCGGTATAACCAGTTGCAGTCCTACCGAGGTCTGGCTTCCCTCCAGCCCGGACATGGTGGCCGGATTGAAGAAGGCGGTCGATGCGTCATTACTTGCCGAACCGGCACCGGCATAGGCGCTGCCCATACTGCTGACACTCTGTTCGATGAGTGCGAAGCCGCTGGCAAGGACGCTGCCGGTCGACAGTGACAGTATTCCTGCAATGCCAATTGCCTGGAAACATTTAACAACAGGTTTAGATTTGACCATTGTCATCTCCTCTGGAGGTCGAGCCGGTCGAGGGAAAACGGCTTGTTGCAGGTAAGCATCTGTTTGTTGCTTATGTCAGTTTGTTTCCATCCCGAAGGGTGGGCGTAGCTTACTTTATAAGCTCTTCAAGTACAATATCTTATGATGAACTTATAAGAAACCTTGTCTAAAGTCGGTGAAGACTGGCAGCAAAACTGTTGTATTTAGACAACGGTGCCGGTGAGCTGCATATAAACACATCGTTCGATGCTGAAATTCCTTGAGCATTGTAAGGGTATGTTCCGTCCGGGCATCTTCTACGCCAATGCGGTACCGCCTGGTGTGCCGGCTTCCTGGAGCGGTACCGGGAATTCCGCGCATGCCAGCGATTCAATGAAGCGCTGATGACAGCCAGGCTGTCCTGATTTGGAGGCCGCACTTCGGTGACTGCGGGTACGTACACCGGACGGTCGCCAGCACGTGAGTTTACGAGCAGAATAGCCGCCATGAGTGCACTCTATTACGCTGCGGCATGCCAGACCGACTTTGCCTGTCCCGCGACGCGCGAGGAAATCGCTGAACGGACGTCTCACATGTGCAGGATGGCTGAGCAGACGATACTCGGCTACGAACCGTTTCATGATGTGCGCCTGCTGGCTTTTCCGGAGTTCGCCCATGCGGCACCCCTCTATGACAGCGTCGCGAAGCTGCGGGACCGGCTTGCCGTGCCTGTACCCAACGAGCACACGGATCGTTACCACGGGATCTGCAAGACTTACGGCTGTTATATCCAGACCGGCTCGTTTCTGGAGGCCGATCCCGATTTCCCCGACGTCGTATTCAATACCACCGTGCTGATCGGGCCGGACGGCGTGCTCTCGAAATACCGCAAGGTGAATCCCTGGATTCCCTGGGAGCTGCACGCGAGTCCCCATGACCTGCAAGCCTGCACGGCGCAGCCGTTTCCCGTGGTGGACACTGAGCTCGGTCGGCTGGGGGTCGCCATCTGTTATGACTGGTTGTTTCCGGAGGCAATCCGCCAGATCGCGTTCAACGGCGCGGAGGTGATACTGCGTGTCTCGGCCTATATGGATCCCTGGGGCGCCACCCCGCCGATGGACTGGTGGACACTCTTCAACCGGGCCCGCGCCGTGGAAAACACGGTGTACGTGGTGGCCGCCAACCAGGGTGCCAGCCTGGCCCATTATCCGCCGTTCTCCTGGCCGGGTGGCAGTATGGTCGTGGATTACGACGGCCGCATCCTGGCCCAGGCAGACGCAGGTCCCGGCGAGAAGGTGGTGGTGGCACCGCTCGATATCGCCGCGCTGCGCCACGAACGGGAACGCCGGGTCGGGCATGACATGCGTGCGCACCTGCGCAGCGAGATGTACTCCTACCTGCAGCAACCCTGTTTCCCGCCCGCGGATGTGCATCCGTTGACCGACGAGACTATCCGTGCGCGCATCAAACAGGGCAAGCAGCGCACCTGAAGTCATTTACATAATGGCCACGGAAGCACACGGAAAAACACGGAAGCAAGCAGGTTGCATTAGCCGGTTCTGAAGCAGGGGGATGTTAAGCAGCAAAAATGAACAGTCACGGAATCCACGGAAGAACACGGAAAAATCAGATATCATTTCCCGGTATTTCCGTAGCGGGATGTCGGATTCGAGGCGTGAGAAGAATTATAGTCACGTGATCCAAGGAACGACACGGAATATTCTCAATAGTTTTTCCGTGTCTTTCCGTGTGCTTCCGTGGCCATTATTTAGTGGAATCATTTTTCCGTGTTTTTCCGTGGATTCCGTGGCCATTTAGCAGAAAGTCCTGGCACTCGATATGCCGGATCGCTAGGGGCGGCAGTTCGGATTCTTGCCCTGCTGTTTCGCCTGCTGCTGCAGTTGCAACGCCGCCGGTATGCGCCGGACACATTTTTGTCATTGGTACTACAGCCGGCGTCGGTATGGATCTTACATTATTGAGATATCTCTAGTACGGCATCGAGGTCGTGGAAGTAAATGGCGTAGAGCCCATACGTAAACCGATTGCATTATCTGCGGGGGGTGCGAACGGTACTCAGTTGACAATATCCGAGATGACGAAATCTGCCAGTAGCCGATCCTCCAGGGCATTTGCATGGCCTTCATTCTTAATGAGGTAGGTTTCCGGTGACCTTGCATAACCGGGCAAAATCGTACTTACCGGATGCACGATTAGATGCCTCGATTCAAGAGCTTCCAGGATAGCCGCCGAACGCCAATTTCCCGGTTCATCCTGAAAAATGATGTGAAACTCGCTGCCTGGGTACCGATCAAGAAAGAGATCCGCCGACTGCCGGACGATATCCGCCATCAATTTTATATCACTCCGGTAGATGCTTTTCATGAGCCGGTCTGCGAACAGGGATTTTTGCAACAAACTACGCAATGCCGCCAGCCAAGGGTGTGCGGGTGGGTCGTTGAAGTGTCCCCGGTACTCCACACCAAGCCGGGATTTTGATTGCACATAGCGAGGACTGGACTTCGTCCAGAGTTCCTTGCCGGCAACACGCTGGGCATGGTCGACGATACCCCAGTAGATGCCATAGCGTGGCCGGCAATTAATGTCCTGGCTAACAATTCCATTTTCGAGTTCGGCCAACATGTGGTGTGGTCCGAAACCTGAGAAGGCGAAATTATATGTTTGCACTACACCGCCACTAATTTTAGAGACCAAGTATGGTATGGTTTCCCAATCGTTGACGCCTGCACCAAGCATAAACGATCCGCCAAAAAACAGCACACAGTCACCCTTGTTGTTTGTTTCCGGCGTGACCCGCAGGCCGTGGGTATTGGTAGTGAATACAACGTCGAAAGCCAGTGTTCCGTTCATATATCGTTTCCAGTGAACTGACTGATTCTCAACGGCGAAATAGCCAAGTACCGGGTCGGGTCTGGTGCGATGCGTTTTGTTACCGTTGTCATCGACAATTACATCCTTTCTGACCGGTTTGTCCATGGCTTGCAAATAAAGCCAGCCTTCAAATCCACCAAACACAAACATTGCAAGAGCGAGGTTCAGAAAAATTGCTCGCAAAACTGTGCTAGCGGTCGTCCACATGTAATAAAGGCATGAGAGTCCCAGCACGGTACACAGCCATGCATATGGGACACTGGAATACTTCATTGCGATTACGCCAACAATGGCAGCAACGACAGGAACCAGAAGTTTGACGTGGATAGTAGTAATGGCAGTCATCTAGTGACAGTCAGGCCGTTTGCCCTGCTGTTTCGCCTGCTGCTGCAGTTGCAACGCCGCCGGTATGCGCCGGGTGAGGTCACTGATGCGGGTGCTGTGCGACGGGTGGGTCGACAGGAACTCGGGCGGCTGTCCCTGGTCGGCGCGACTCATATTGGCCCAGAGTTGGGTGCTTTCGCGCGGGTCGAATCCGGCCTTCGCCATCAGGTCCAGCCCCAGCATGTCGGCCTCGCTCTCCTGCAGACGGCTGTAAGGCAGCAGTACCCCGTACTGCGCGCCGACGCCCAGCAGTCCCATCAGCGTCTGGCCGGTCCCGCTGGCCGGGCTGGCGATCGCATTGATCAGTCCGATGCCCTGTTCAACGGCAAATTTCTGGGAAACGCGTTCGTTGGAATGCCGCGCCTGCACGTGGGCCACCTCGTGACCGATCACGGTCGCCAGCTGGTGCTGGTTGGTGGCGACCTTGAGCAGGCCGGTGTTCACACCGATCTTCCCGCCGGGCAGCGCGAAGGCATTGGCACTGTCATCCTTGAATACCACGACTTCCCAGTTGCCGCCGACCTCGCGGGTGATGGCCGATGCCACGCACTGAACGTACCGGTTGGCACCGCGGTCGGTTGCCTCCGGCGTCTTGCGCTTGATACCGGTAAAGGCCTGCAGCCCCATCTGGTCCATCTGACTGTCCGGCATCAGCATCAGCTGGTTCCTGCCGGTGGGAGAGGTCGTGCAGGCACCGAGTGCCAGCAGGCCAGTGAGCAGTAGTATCAAGTGACTGTGCATACGTGTCTCCGGATTCGCCTGGCCGTGATTATAAACCGCTTTGCCTGCCGGCAGCAGCGCCGGACGTGGTCAGGGGGCCGGTGTGCGCTTGACCAGTATTTCCTGCAAGCGTACTTTCCAGCCGTTTATCCTCTGGCCGAACTCGAACAGCAGCAGACCGGCCAGGATGGTGACGGTCCCGATCCAGACTTCCACGTGGACAACCTCGCCATTCAGCAGATTGCCGAGCAGCAGGGCGATGACCGGTGTCACCAGCGTGATCAGGGCAACCCGGGTGGCCTCGACATGACGCAGTACGTAATAGTACATGGCGAAGCCGAGCACCGAACCGACAATGCCGAGGTACGCAATCGACAAGGCGGCGCGCAGCGGTACGTGTACCGGCACGGGTTCGCCGGTCAGGAGGTACACGGCAAGCAGCAGGGGCACGGTGACGGCAAGACCACCGATGGTGGTTGCCAGCGCGGGGATGTCGGCTCCGATACGCTTGATGGCGACGGCGCTGGCCGAATAGGCCGTCACGGAACACAGCATTCCGACGATACCCAGTGCGGCGCCGGGACCGAGTGTGCGGGTACTGATCATCATAATGGCCAGGCCGGCGACGCCCAGCAGCAGGCCCGAGAGGCGTGCCGGTGACAAGGCGGTTTCCTGTAACCAGATGTGCGCCATCACACCGGTGGCCATCGGGGCGATGCCGAACAGCACGGAGATCCAGCCGGATGGAATGTAGCGCGCGGCCCAGTACACCAGGGTCATCGCACAAAACAGCCCCAGTCCGGCAGCCAGGTAGGTCCGGCGTGCGGCAACATGCCAGGGCAGCCTGACCCTGAACAGCAGTGCGATGACCAGGCCGGTCAGCACGCCGATACACATGCGGGTGGTGATACCGAACAACCAACCGACCTCGTCACCGCTCCACTGGATGGCCAGCGGCGTGGTCGACCAGATCAGTATCACTCCGATATATGCAGCCGGGATGGACACGGCAGCCTCCTGTCAATGTTGACGACAACAACGAAAAAGGCCGCAGGGTTTGCACCGTGCGGCCTCCGGAATCTGCTTTTTCAACTGTCTGTTACTGTTGCAACACTCCCGTATCGCCACACCTGCACACGGCCGCCGGCCAGACCGGCAGTCGGCGTACACGTTTTGCGATGTGGTGTATGGGGCGGAAATTCATGGTCACGAGTCTTTCAGACGGTCCCGTGCGTGTCAAGCGCCGTGACGAATATTCAGTTTGGCCGCTTGACCAGCACGCGCAGCTTATCGATGTCTTTGCTCCTGAATGAGAAGGAAAATTTGCCGCTCCTGTTGCGCTGGGAAAACTGCAGTCTGTTCCCGGTGACGCCGGTCAGCCGGTATTCCTTTTCGACAACGTTCCTGCGGGTGACCTTCACGGTCGACCCGACATACTTGCGTGCATCCGAAACATCGATCGGGATGAATTCAAGGCGATAACCGGAGTTGTCAACGGACTTCACCTTATTTCTGAAGTCGTAGGCGGGGACTGTCTCAACGTTTTCGACATCCTCGACGGGTTCCTGTGCGGCGGCCTGCCGGGCAGCCTCTATCGCCTCCCTGACCAGCTGCCTGCGAGCGTATTCTGCCTGCGGTATGTTGCGGATCTCGAGACCGGAACGTTCCGCGAACGCCAGGTTGGCCCTGAGGAAATTGCTGGCATCACGGCTGGCCAGGCTGCTGGTCTGCATGCCTTCGTGTACGCGCGCGCCGGATTGCAGCAGTTCCCAGCCGCCCCAGGCACTGAACATGTACAGGGCCAGGCCCAGTGTCACGAGTAACGAGGTAATGTAAACCGTCAGCGGTATCCTGACGTCGTTCCAGTACTTGTGACCGAACGCCAGCGCACCCAGCGGGGAAAACAGCAGGACGGCAACGCCCCAGCCGGCATGTTTGCCAAAGGCCCGCACGCTGAGCCAGAACATTGCGACCAGGGTGATGATGGCGAATATCTGGGCGGTCACGTCGATCACATTCATTACATCGGTCCTGTCAGATCCAGGGGTCGGCACTTCACCTTCTGTGTTCGACAGTCCCGTGAACAAGCTTTAGAACTTGACGTGGTTCGCGTATTCCACCTGTACGAAACGGCGAGATGTGTGAACGGGATCACATGGATCATGAATTCCGGCCCGGCCAGC
This sequence comes from uncultured Gammaproteobacteria bacterium, assembly GCA_963803275.1. Lineage (GTDB taxonomy): Bacteria > Pseudomonadota > Gammaproteobacteria > UBA9214 > UBA9214 > UBA9214. The sequence goes on from CAWDLS010000004.1 coordinate 96,030, forward strand.
CGGCACACCGCGTAAGGGGACGGGCAGGGAAACCACACGTACCGGCTGGTTATCAGTAATGCGGTGGTGGTGGGTCCGCTTCGGGGTTCACCAGGTCGGCTGTGGACAGGCCCTTGAGCTGCTGCTCGAGCCGTTCAATGGTCTTTGCCTGGGCCCGGGTCAGCAGTTCCTGCTGCAGCAGGGCATGCGTCAACTCATCGAGTGCGGCCTCGAGGTGCATGAGACGAATCTCGAGGGACTCGAGGCGCTGCTGCGATTCATGCGTCGACATCGTTGCGGGTCCCCCGGTGTTCAGCGTGCAGGTGTGCCGTGTTCAAAGCGTAATCGTCACCGAGCGGGCGGCGCGCGTAGCCTTGTCAAGCGCTTCCTCGATGCTGGCGGCGCGTGCCAGCAGCACACCCATGCGCCGGTGGCCGGCAACTTCCGGTTTGCCGAACAACCGCAGCTGCGTATCCGGCGCCGCCAGCGCGGCGTCGAGATTTTCATAGCGCACCTGCCCGGAGTGTCCCTCGGCCAGGATAACGCTCGAGGCGGATGGACCATGCTGCCGTATATTGGGGATGGGCAGGCCGAGGATTGCGCGTGCATGCAGGGCGAATTGTGAGAGGTCCTGCGAGATCATGGTGACCATGCCGGTATCATGCGGCCGGGGCGACACCTCGCTGAAGATCACGTGGTCGCCCTTGACGAACAGCTCCACACCGAAGATGCCGCGCCCGCCGAGTGCAGCGGTAATCCTGCCGGCGATGTCGCGCGCCTTTTCCAGTGCCGTTGTGCTCATTGCCTGCGGCTGCCACGACTGGCGGTAGTCACCGTCGACCTGGACGTGACCGACCGGTTCGCAGAAGCTGGTACCACCGGCATGGCGCACGGTCAGCTGGGTGATTTCGTAGTCGAAGTCCACGAAGCCCTCCACGATTACCTTGCCGGCGCCGCTGCGACCGCCGGCCTGCGCATGCCCCCACGCACCGTCGATGTCCGTGTCCTCTCTGATGGTGCTCTGGCCCTTGCCGGAGGAACTCATGATGGGCTTGACCACGCACGGCAGGCCGATCTCGGCAATTGCCGCGTCGAACTCCGCGCGGCTGGCGGCAAAGCGGTAGGGCGAAGTCGCCAGCCCCAGCTCCTCGGCGGCCAGGCGCCGGATGCCTTCCCGGTTCATGGTCAGACGCGCCGCGCGTGCCGTCGGGATGACGGTGAAGCCTTCCGCTTCCAGCTCCACCAGCGTGTCCGTGGCAATCGCCTCGATCTCGGGCACGATGTAGTGCGGTCGCTCCAGCTCGATAACGGCGCGCAGTGCCGTGCCGTCCAGCATGGAGAGCGTGTGGCTGCGATGCGCGACCTGCATGGCCGGCGCGTTGTCATAGCGGTCGACGACAATGACCTCGACGCCGAGTCGTTGCAGTTCGATGACGACTTCCTTGCCCAGTTCGCCGCCGCCGCAGAACAGCACACGTGTGGCGCTGGGGGAGAGCGGGGTCCCGATGGTGGTCATGCCGTGCATCCCCTGCCAGTTGATTCGGTCAGCGAATCATACCCGAGCCTGCCGTGCGTGGCACAGCCGGTTCAGGTACGCCCGTGCCACCCCGGCGTCAGTAACGCCCGGGTCATGCACTAGCCGTTCAGGCGGCCAGTGGCACCGCGACCTCGCGCAGGATGGCGTCCTTGCGGGCAAGTACGGCATCACACAAGCCTTCATAGTCGGCACCCACGGCCTTGAACAGTGTCTGCACATCGATACCGGTGGCATGATGGAAGGACAGGGTGAAGGCTTCGATGCGCTGCGGTATTCTTTCCAGGCAGTCCAGCCGTTCCACGGACGACATGCGTGCCAGTTCCTCGCGCAGGCGGTTGACCCCGAAGGCGATGTGGTTGAGCTCGTCCTCCAGCGGAATACGCAGGGACTTCCGCGTGCCCGGGTCGGCCAGTGGAACGATCTGTTCGACGGCATCACTGCCGAGGGCCTCGACGCACAGGTACATGTCGATCAGGAAATCGAGCCAGTCCAGCGCGCGAAAGTGTGCAAGCATCGCCTGCTCCTGCGCGGCGGACAGCAGCGGTGACCGGCCGGTGCCGAACCGCCCCATCCATTCCTGCAGGATGGCGACATGCCGGGATTCGTCGCCGACCTGCCGGGCAAGCCCCAGGCGCGCGGCATCGTCCGGTGCGCTGGCGATGCGTTCGGCGCAGGCCAGCATGATCAGTTTGTCGACCTGTGTGTACAGAACCACAACTGGCCCGTGGTGGTACGGTAGCTGACGGGGTTCTGGGAATGCGTCTCCTTCATGGCGGTCTCCTCAGGGGGTGACTCCTGTTTGCAGGACGCGTTTACCATGACAGGCGACCTGATCATGGACAACGTCCGTCCCTGCGGGACAGGTTAATGAACGCATTGCGTGTTGTAAGGCAGGGTGAATATAGACACAGGCCGTTGTTTTGCCAGAATGACAGGCAGGGTACCGATATGATCGCCGCAACACACACACCGTCTTGCCGGCCTGGTTTTTATATGCCTCTGTCTGTGCACGGGTTCCACGCTCGCGGCAGATGCCTGCGCGCAATGTCAAGCGGTACGGGAGACGCCCGAGGGACCGGTTTTTCACCGCTGCCGGCCGGGTTCTGCCATCGACGACGTCATGATAATGTCCCGTTTCCGGACGTCGCCGGAACGCCTGTATGCACTGGTTACCGACACGAGACATTCGAGAACTTTATTCCGGGCGGGCTGGTGATGCGCGTGACGGACCGTTATGTACAGCAGGTGGTTGCGGCCATACGCAGGCAACTCGGGGAATAGGGCATGCAGGTACTTTTCTTGTACTGCCGGACGTTGCTGGTCGGGCTGTTGCTGGCAGCGTCCGCGGACGCCGGCGTGCGTGACAGCGTCAACGAAGACAACGGGCTGCGGGGCTGGGATTTTACCGATGGCGATATCGAGATCGAATTGATCCAGCGCCTGCCGGACCAGACGCGTGCGCTGTTCATGAATCATGCATTCTCTCGCGAGGTGATCGAACAGCTTGCACTCAGCTGCATGTTCCAGACCATTATTCGCCATACCGGCCGGTCGGGCAGCAGGCAGCCAGTGGCCGTCGACCTCACGCAGTGGCGCATACGGCATGATGGTAAAATGGCCGTCATCCTGCTCAAGGAGCCGCTGCTGGCTTCATGGAGCGCCACGGACGCTAGCGAGGCCGCAAGGCTGGTGGTGCGCTGGGGAATGTTCCCGACGCAGCAGACGTTCATGCCGAGCGACTACAACTGGGGGCTGACGGCCTTCGGTATTCCACCGGGTGAGACATTCGACCTCGATGTGAACTGGACCGAGGGCGAAACGCCGCGTGCGGGGACGATTACCGGCATCGTGTGCGCACCCGACGTCGACAGCTTGAAATGATGTCCCGTTATCCGGCACGACCATTCATCCTGCTGTGGTGCCTGCTGGCGCTGACGGCGCAGGCCAGTCAGCAGCTGACGCCGGTGCCCGGTCATGTCCCGGCGCCGGACTTCACACTGGCGGACACCGAGGGCAGGCTGCACCGGCTGTCGGATTACCGGGGCAAGACCGTGATCATCAATTTCTGGACGACCTGGTGTCCGCCCTGTCGCGAGGAGATCCCTTCCATGAACCGTGCCTGGCATGCCCTGGCCGGTGATGACGTCGTGATGCTGGCGATCAACATGGGCGAGGACGAAGACACGATATTTGTATTCACTGCGGATTATCCGGCCGATTTCCCGCTGCTGCTGGATCGTGACGGCGAGGTGATCGCCCGGTGGCCGGTCAAGGGCTTGCCGACCACCTTTGTCATCGCACCGGATGGCACCATTGCCTACCGGGCCATTGGCGGGCGCGACTGGGACGCGGCCGGTTTGCTCGAACTGATACGCGGGCTGAAACGGTAGGCGGGGCGGTCCGGCTGACAGTTCGCAGGCAGTGTCAGGGGCCTGCTGTCAGTGCCGGGGGGTGTGGCCGGCACAGGTACCGGCTCAGCGGTTGACGCGCCGGGTTCCCGGAACGATATCCCTGCTGCGCAGGTTCTCGAGGGCCTCGAGACCGCCCCTCATCACGACGTCCGGCCGGGGGTGCGACATCTCGTCGGCGATCCTGCCCAGCAGCTGGCGCCCCGTGGCATCGCCGTCCTCGCCCAGCAGTTCCAGCAGCCGCCGGACGACCGGGTTGATCTCCATAAAGCCCACCTCGTCATCCCGGTCGCGGTAAACCACCAGGTACGTCGGGTGTTTGCCGGATGCATCGGGCAGGAACCCGGGGCCGATCCTGTGTACCGGGTATTCATAGGCGAGGTTCCAGGCCAGCGGGGAGAGTACCGGTGTCCCGTCAAGCAGGTCGCCGCCGGGGTCGATGTCGTCCCGGCCGGGCGTTTCCTCGGTAACCGAGACCGCCAGCTCGACCCATTCATAATGGGCCAGTTCGTAGAGGAACGGATAATCATCCGCGTGTGGTTCACGTTCGTCGCGCAGCCAGTTCAGGAATTCACGCGGAATTTCCGGGAACAGCGGGCTGCGTGAGCGGTGGCGGGAATAAAACCCGCGCACCATGGCATGCCAGGCCGTGTCTTCGTGAATCCGGCGCAGCACCGGAAAGGTCCCGCCAAGAATATTCTCGACATTGTTGTAGAACAGCTCGCGATAGATTGCCATGCGCCGGTCTTCGATGCCGGGCGGTGCCGGCCGGTGCTCCGGGTCGCGGATGTGGGCGGCGAACGCGTATTGATGGCGAACGAACTCAGGCCTGTCTGCCATGTGCCGCCACCGGTGGGGTCTGTCCCGCCCATTTCGACTGCAGGGCGGCTATCCTGTCGACTTCACCGAGCAGCTCCGGCAAGGGCGGGATATTGAAATCGCGTTCCAGCAGGGTCGGTATCACCCCGAAGTGTGCATAGGTCTTCTCCAGCAGGTCCCAGACAGGGTCGATGACCGGCGCGCCGTGGGTGTCGATCTTCAGGTCGTCTGCCTCGTCATGGTGGCCGGCCACGTGCAGGTACACGATCCGCCCGGCGGGCAACGCGGTAAGGAAACTCTCCGCATCGTAGCGGTGGTTGATGCTGTTGACATAGATGTTATTGACGTCGAGCAGCAGGTCGCAGTCGGCCTCTGCCAGCACCGCGTTGATGAAGTCGATTTCCTCCATCTCCTTGCCGGGTGCGGCATAGTAGGAAACATTCTCCAGGGCGATGCGCCGTTCCAGTATGTCCTGTACCCGGCGGATACGGCCTGCCACGTACTGCACGGCCTCGCCGGTGAACGGTACAGGCATCAGGTCATAGAGATGTCCGTCGTCACTGCAATAGCTCAGGTGCTCCGTGTAGCAGCGGAAGTGGTGCTCGTCGAGCAGACGCTTGACCCGGTGCAGGAAGGTTTCATCCAGCGCGGCAGGGCTGCCGATCGAGAGCGACAGTCCATGTGCCACGAACGGATAGCGCTCGGTAAAATGACGCAACTGCCTGCCGAACTTGCCGCCGATGCCGATCCAGTTCTCCGGGGCGACCTCGAAGAAATCGACACCCTCCGCTGGATGCTCCTGCAGCGGACCCATGAGGGTCCGCCGCAGGCCAAGTCCGCAACCGCTGACAGGATGGCGTGAGCCGGTCACGGCGCAGCCGTCTGTGGCTGGACGTGCACAGCGTTACCGGATTTATTTACTGGCACCGCACTTGCCTTCCATGGGCGGCATCGCCGCACCGCACTTGCCTTCATGCGCCTTCCTCTTTTCGCCGCACATGCCTTCACCGCACTTGCCTTCCCCGGACTTCATCGCATTCCCGCCCATTTCTTCCCCGGACTTCATCATTTCTCCGCCCATGCCTTCCCCGGACTTCATCCTGCTGCCGCAGTTGCCTTCCATGCCCTTGGCATTGTTGTCAGCGATCATGTAGCCACCGGACAGGTCGGACATGGCAAACGGGTTCTCTCCGGCAGTGGCAATACCGGTGCCTGCCAGGGACGTCGCGAAGGCTGCACCCATTGCAATGGCCAGCGGTTTCAGGGTTGTTTTGTCGGACATTGGTTGTTACTCCACGTTGATGGACGATTGGAACGGTTGTTCCGGTTGCTTGCAGTCGTTTGCCACGACCCTGCAATTGTCAGAGTTTGTGACGCTGCTGCAAACGAAAAGTTGCTGATAACGGTTTGCGTTCAGTTTGCCACCGACGTGGGCACGCGGGTAGTCCGGTCACGCAGCGCCATGATAAAACACTCAACTACCTGTATTCATTCAGCTATCTTGTCACCGTACTCACAAAGGTCCGTGATGGTGCAGGACTGGCAGCGTGGCTTGCGGGCGACGCAGGTATAGCGTCCGAGCAGGATCAGCCAGTGGTGCGCGTCATGCCTGAATCCCTCGGGCACCACCCTGAGCAGGTGCTGCTCGACCTCCCTGACGTTCTTGCCCGGTGCGATACCGGTGCGGTTGGCGACGCGAAAGATGTGCGTGTCCACGGCGATAGTGGGCTGGCCGAAGGCGACATTCAGCACCACGTTGGCGGTCTTGCGTCCGACACCCGGCAGTGCCTCCAGTGCGGCCCTGTCTTCCGGCACCTCGCCGCCATACTGTTCCACCAGAATAGTGCTGGTCTTGATGATGTTGCCGGCCTTGGTGTTGTACAGGCCGATGGTCTTCACACAGTCACGCAATTTCTGTTCACCGAGTTTCAGCATGGCAGCCGGTGTCTTCACATTTTTGAACAGCGGGGCGGTGGCCTTGTTGACACCGGTATCAGTGGACTGCGCGGACAGGATGACGGCGACCAGCAACTGGAACGGATTGCCGTAGTGCAGTTCGGTATACGGGTGTGGGTTGGCGGCGCGCAGTCGTTCAAAGATGGCCCGGCGTTTCCGCGCGTTCACGATGCGCTGGCTGTCTGCGGGGCCGGAACGGCGACGCTGACAGTCTTGCGCGCACGGCGGGCGTTGATGATGTTCATGCCGGCAATCAGGAAGCCCAGGCCGAGAAAAGCGCCGGGTGGCAGGATTGCCAGCAGGAAACCGCGGTAATCCTCGATCACCGTAATGGTCCAGCCGCGCGCGGCCTCACCGAACATCAGGTGTGCCTGAGCCAGCAGCGTGCCCTGGCCGACCAGTTCGCGCAGGCCCCCGAGGGTCACCAGCACCAGGGTGAAGCCGATGCCCATGGCCAGCCCGTCGAGCAGCGCACGGTCGGTGCTGTTGCGCGAGGCGAACGACTCGGCGCGGCCGATGATGTTGCAGTTGGTGACAATCAGAGGAATGAAGATACCGAGGATCTTGTAAAGCTCGTGCAGCCAGGCATTCATGGCGAGTTCGATGACCGTCACGATGGAGGCGATCACCAGCACGAACACCGGGATGCGCACTTCCGGGCGCACCAGCTTGCGGATCAGCGATACGATGACGTTCGAGCACACCAGGGTCAGTGTGGTGGCCAGCCCCAGGCCGAGCCCGTTGACCGCATTGGTGGTGACCGCAAGCAACGGACACAGGCCCAGCAACTGCACCAGCCCCGGGTTGTTCTGCCAGAGTCCGTCGCGGATGATCTTTGCAAAACTCGGTTCGTTCATGGGTGCTCCGGTGCGGCGGCAAGCGCATACAGGGTATCGCGGTGTGCGCGATAGTATAGCAGGGTCGCGTATACCGCCTTGACTACGGCGCGCGGCGAGATGGTGGCGCCGGTAAGCTGGTCGAACGCGCCGCCATCCTTCCTGACGGCCCACTTGTCGGGTGCGGGGTCGTCCAGCGAGCGGCCGTTGAACTGGTAAATCCAGTCCGAACGTTCTTCATCGATTCCGTCGCCCAGCCCGGGTGTTTCGCGGTGCGCCACCACGCGCACACCGGCCACGCTGCCGTCGTGGTTGATACCCACCAGCAGATAAATGGACCCGCTGTAGCCGTCCGGCGCGATCGCGTTCATCACCACGGCGACCGGTTGCCCCTGCCTGCGTGCGCGATATACGCGCAGCGGCCGGTCGGCGAGTTCCCCGGTCGGGATCTCGATGCTGTCGTCCAGCAGGTCATTGTCATAGGACTCCGGTGCAATAAGCTGGTTGAGCTTGCGCAGCAGTGTGGCGCGCTCGTTCGCGGCAATCCGCTCGCGGGTGCCTTCGTAGGTGGCCACCACCATGGCGGTACCGATAACGGCGAACAGCAGCAGGATGGTCGCGGTGATGCCGATCTGGCGGTAATTCACGGCGGCGTCCTGTCATCGTGGCCGAACACACGCGGACGCGTGTAATAGTCGATGGTCGGGGCCGCCAGGTTCATCAGCAGCACGCCGAAGGCGATACCCTCCGGGTAACCGCCCCAGGTGCGGATTATCCAGGTGATGACGCCGACACCGAGCCCGAACCAGATGCGGCCCAGCGGCGTGGTGCAGGCCGATACCGGGTCGGTCGCGATGAAGAATGCGCCCAGCATGGCCGCCCCGCTGAACAGGTGAAACAGCGGTGTGGCATAGGTCTCCGGGTCGATGAGGTGGAAAATGCCCGCACTGGCCGCCAGTCCGGCCAGCATGGCCGCGGGGATCTGCCACTGGATGACTCTCGCCTGCAGCAGCCAGAGTCCACCGGCGAGATAGCAGAGATTGACCCATTCCCAGCCCGACCCGGCAAAGTAGCCAAACAGCGGGTCATTGCCCAGTTCATCCAGGGTGACGCCGAGGCCAAGGCGCATGCGCACGGTGTCCATGGGAGTCGCCATGGTGAGTGCATCGATCGTGCTGTCGGCTGGCGGGGCACCGGTGATGATCATGGACAGCGTAGTCTGCAGGTCCGGTGCATGGCCTGCCGCCGGCCACAGGGTGAGTTCCAGCGGGAAGGACACCAGCAGCACGACGTAGCCGGCCATGGCCGGGTTGAACGGGTTGTAACCCAGCCCGCCGTAGAGCTGTTTGGCGATCACGATGGCGAACAGGCTGCCGATCGCCGCGATCCACCACGGTGCCAGCGGCGGCAGTGCGAGTGCCAGCAGCGCACCGGTCAGCAAGGCGCTGCCATCCAGCAGGGTCGCGGAGACAGGCCGCCCGCGCAGCATCAGCACGATCCCCTCGGCACCGATGGCCGTGGCGCCGGCGATGAGGATGTTGATCGGCACGCCCCAGCCAAACAGCCAGGTCATGCAGGCGGCACCCGGCAGCAACGCCAGCAGCACACGCCCCATGATGACAATGACGCTGTTTTCCACCGGCAGGTGCGGGGAACTCCAGGTATTGAATTCCATCAGTCCGTATCCTGTGGCGGTGCGGCCCGCTCCCGGCGACGCCGGTCGGCGGCCTCGATCTGGCGCAGTTGTTCGGGGGTCAGGTTGTCGGTGTTGCGCGGTATGGTCCCGGCCTGTTCCTTCCTTTCCCTGACGCGTTCCAGCGCGGCCTGGATCGCTGCCTGGCGGTTGTTATCGCCGGCGCTCCTGTCGGACAGTGCCTGCTTCTTGCGCGCGAGCTTCTCCTCGCGCTCGTGTTTGATGCGTTCCAGTCGCGCCAGGCGTGCCTCGTGGCGCGCGCGCGCGATGTCCGCCTTCTTCTTCTGCTTTTCCTGCTCCCAGATCACGGTCTTGGTGTGGCGGTAGTACTGCACCAGCTGGATATGACTGGGACAGACCTGGGCGCAACAGCCGCACTCGATACAGTCGAACAGGCCGAAGTCCTGCGCCGCATCGTAATTGCCACTGCGTGCATACCAGTACAGTTGCTGCGGCAGCAGGTTGGCCGGACAGGTCTCGGTGCACTTGCCGCAGCGGATGCAGGGTTGTGCCGGCGGCGGTGCAGGCATGCTGCGCGCGGTGACCGCGATGATGCAGTTGGTTGTCTTGATGATCGGCACGGTGTCGGTATTGACGGCATAGCCCATCATCGGACCGCCGATCAGCAGGCGCTCGATGTGATCGGTATAGCCGCCGGTGGCCGCGATGAGGTGACTCACCGGTGTGCCGACCAGGACATCCATGTTGCAGGCGTACTGCACACCGTCGCCGGTAACCGTCACGATGCGCGACAGTAGCGGCTGTGACCTGACCACGGCGTGGTAGACGGCCGCGGCGGTGCCGACATTCTGGACGATGATGCCGATATCCGCCGGAAAGCCCTGGCTGGGTACCTCGCGGTTGGTCAGCACCTTGATCAGCTGGCGCTCGCCGCCGGTGGGGTAGATGGTCGGCACGTTGACCACGTGAATACCGGTTTCGTTGCGCGTGGCGAGTGCGTCGCGCAGCGCCTGTTCCGCCTCCGGCATGTTGTCTTCCACGGCGATCACGCAGGCGGCCGGCTGCACGATGTGACGGAGGATGCGCACACCCTCGATGACCTCGTGGGCGCGTTCGCGCTGCAGGCTGTCGTCACAGGCGATGCAGGGCTCGCATTCGACGCCGTTGATCACCAGCAGCTCGATGGCGTCACGCCGCGCCAGCTTGGCACGGGTCGGGAAGCCCGCGCCGCCGAGACCGACGATGCCGGCGGCCCGGATTCGCTCCAGCAGGGTGTCCGTGGCGGTGTTCAGGTAATCCAGCGCGGGCGGACTGTCCGGCGCCGGGCTGTCCTTGCCGTCGGTCGCAATCACGATGCAGGGTGCCGGCAGGCCGGACGGGTGCGGCACCGGGCGCGGTTCCACCACCAGTACGGTGCCGGAGGTGGAGGCATGCACCGGTGCACTGATGCTACCGACGGCCTGCGCGACCAGTTGGCCCCTGCGAACGTAGTCGCCGGGACTCACCAGGCACTCGGCCGGCTCGCCGATGTGCTGTGCGAGCGGCAAAATGAGCTGCGCCGGGATGCCGGCCGGCAGTATCGGCCGGCTGGATGCCGCCTCGCGGCAGCCTGCCAGCCTGAGGCCGCCGTGGAAACGGTAGCGCTGCGTGAAGTCCGGATCGATCACCGGCAGTGACCGGTGCTGCGGCTCAGCCATGCTGACTCACCTCCGTACCGACGGCGGGTGGCAGTGGCCACGACCAGTTTCTCAGGGTCTTCGGGACCGGCACGATGTGGATGCACTCCACCGGGCAGGGGGGTATGCACAGGTTGCAACCCGTGCACTCGCTCTTGATGATGGTATGCATCTGCTTCGGCGCGCCCAGGATGGCATCGACCGGGCAGGCCTGGATGCACAGTGTGCAACCGATACAAACGTGTTCGTCGATCTCGACGACGGTCTTCTCCTTGTGTTCGCCATGCTCCGGGTTGAGTGGCTTGGGGTCCACGCCGAGCAGGTCGGCCAGTGCCTGGATGGTCGTCTCGCCGCCCGGCGGGCACTGGTTGATCTCCGCATCGCCGGCGGCGATGGCCTCGGCATACGGCCGGCAGCCGGCGTAGGTGCACTGTCCGCACTGCGTCTGCGGCAGCAGCGCGTCGATCTGGTCGACGATCGGATCGCTGTCGACGCGGAAACGAATCGCGGAGTAACCGAGCACCAGTCCGATCACGATGGCGAGTACGCCCAGTGCTAAGAGTGCGCTCAACATATCGCTTGCCGGCTTACTCCATCAACCCTTGATCAGGCCAGAAAAGCCCATGAAGGCCAGCGACATCAGGCCGGCGGTGACCAGTGCAATCGCGGAGCCGCGGAACGGCACCGGCACATCGGCGGCCGCGATGCGCTCGCGGATGGAGGAAAACAGGATCAGTACCAGAGAGAACCCGACCGCTGCACCGAAACCATAGACGGCGGATTCGATGAAGTTGAGCCGCTGCTGCACGTTCAGCAGTGCCACGCCCAGCACCGCGCAATTGGTGGTAATCAGCGGCAGGAAGATGCCGAGTACCTTGTAGAGCAGCGGGCTGGTCTTGTGCACCACCATCTCGGTGAACTGCACCACGGCGGCGATCACCAGGATGAAGGTGATAGTGCGCAGGTATTCCAGCCCCAGTGGCTGCAGCAGGTATTCGTTGGCGAGGTAGCTGCAGATCGAGGACAGCGTCAGCACGAAGGTGGTGGCCAGCGCCATGCCGGTCGCGGTGTCGACGTTGCGCGATACGCCCATGAATGGGCACAGGCCGAGGAACTTCACCAGCACGAAGTTATTGACCAGGATAGTGCTGACGAGGATCAGGGCAAGTTCATTCATGGCTGGATACGCGTAGGTTGTGGCTGTTTACCGTGGAAGCTCCGACTAATTCATCTTTATGTCATACCGGGGCAGGCCGGAATCCGTAACCCGGTAACAGACTGAATGACCCGCGCCGGATTCAGGGTCTCCGCAGCGCTGCGCACGGACAGACAATGCAACCGGATCTTCCCCGGTGCCTGTCATTTGACGACTCCCGACCGGAAACCCGTGATGATGACCATCACTTGACCCGCATGCCCGGTTGTGCACCGCTGTCCGGGTGCAGGATGAACAGCTCCTTGCCACCCGGCCCGGCGGCCAGCACCATGCCTTCCGAGACGCCGAAGCGCATCGTGCGCGGCGCCAGGTTGGCAACCATCACGGTAAGCCGGCCTTCCAGGTCCTGCGGACTGTAGGCGGACTTGATGCCCGCGAATACATTGCGCTGCTCGCCACCCAGATCGAGGGTCAGCTGCAACAGCTTGTCGGCGCCCTCGACCGGCGCGGCCCTGGCGATGCGCGCGATGCGCAGGTCGAGCCGGGCGAAATCATCGTACTGGATGGTGTCGGCAATCGGGTCTGTCGCCAGCGGGCCGCTGGCCGCGGGCGCAGCGCTGCTGGCGAGGTGTTCCTGCGAGTCTTTCAGCATGGCGTCGATCTTCTCCTGTTCCACGCGCGTCAACAACGGGGTGAAGGGCTTGATGGTATGGCCGGTCAGCGGTGCCTCGATGCCGTCCCAGCGCATGGGCGGGATAGCCAGAAAGGATTCCACCTGCTGTGCCATGAGCGGCAGGATCGGCTGCAGGTAGGTCATCAGCACACGGAACAGGTTGAGCCCGGTACTGCACACGTCCTGCACGTCCCGCTCCCGGCCGGCTTGTTTGGCCAGCACCCACGGCTTGTGGGTGTCGATGTACTGGTTGGCCCGGTCGGCCAGCGCCATGATGCGCCGCACCGCCTGGCTGAACTCGCGCCGTTCGAAGTGGGCGGCGACCGCCGCACCTTCCGCGACGAATTCCGCGTACAGCGCCGGTTCGCTGCAGGAGTCCGCGAGCCTGCCCGCGAAGCGCTTGTTGATGAAGCCCGCGCAGCGGCTGGCGATATTCACCACCTTGCCGACCAGGTCGCTGTTGACGCGCGCGACGAAGTCCTCGAAGTTGAGGTCGATGTCGTCCACGCCGCTGCCGAGCTTGGCGGCGAAGTAGTAGCGCAGGTATTCCGGGTTCAGATGGTCGAGGTAGCTGCGCGCCTTGATGAAGGTGCCGCGCGACTTGGACATCTTCTGGCCGTCGACGGTCAGGAAGCCGTGCGCGAAGATCGCCGTCGGCGTGCGCAGTCCGGCGCCGCTCAGCATGGCGGGCCAGAACAGGGCATGGAAATAAATGATGTCCTTGCCGATGAAGTGGTAGAGCTCGGTCTTCGAGTCCGCGTTCCAGTACCGGCCGAAGTCCAGGCCGCGCCTGTCGCACAGGTTTTTGAAGCTGGCCATGTAGCCGACCGGCGCATCCAGCCAGACGTAGAAGTACTTGCCCGGCGCATCCGGTATCCCGAAACCGAAGTAGGGCGCATCGCGAGAAATATCCCAGTCTCGCAGGTTACCACTGAGCCATTCATTCAATTTGTTTCTGACTTCGATCTGTAATCTTTCTTTACGGAGTGCCTCATCTGCCTGTTCACCGGTAGGAGGGCCTTTAGATGAATCTTGAATAACATAACGAGTTTTTTCGTTTGCCCACTTATACAAGAATGTCTGGAAATCGCTGAGCCTGAAGAAGTAATGCTCGGAGTCCTTCTTCACCGGCGTGGCGCCGCTCAGCACCGAGCGCGGGTCTTTCAGCTCGCCGGCGTCGTAGGTGGCACCGCAGACCTCACAGTTGTCGCCGTACTGGTCCGGTGTCCCGCAGCGCGGGCAGGTCGCCGTAGATGAAGCGGTCCGGCAGGAACATCTGCTCCTGCGGGTCGTAGAACTGGCTGATGGTGCGGCGGGTGATATGGCCGGCGTCGCGCAGCTTCAGGTAGATCCCCTCGGCCAGTTCGCGGTTCTCGTTCGAGTGGGTGCTGTAGTAGTTGTCGAAGCCGATTTCGAAGCCGGCGAAGTCGGCCTGGTGCTCCCCGGCGATCCGTTCGATCAGCGCCTCGGGCGTGATGCCTTCCTGCCGGGCGCGCAGCATGATCGGCGTGCCGTGGGCATCGTCGGCGCAGACATAGAGGCAGTCATGGCCGCGCAGTCGCTGGAAGCGCACCCAGATGTCGGTCTGGATGTATTCCACCAGGTGCCCGATATGGATCGGGCCGTTGGCATAGGGCAATGCGCTGGTGACCAGCAGGGTGCGAATTTCCTGACTCATACTCGGGTAGCAGGCCTGATTCCATTAAACTATTGTGACAGGTGAATAAGTATGCCATAGACCCGTCGCCCCCGTGGTATCCCGTATGGGGAGTGCCGGGGACGCCCCCGGTAACTTGGTGTACAATTCGCGGTCAATTTTCGTCCGCACAAGCCGCGGGTGTACTGAATTCCCCAGGAGTGAACAATGGCTGCAGCAAACAAAGACCAGGTTGAAGCGAAACTGGCGACCTACGTGGATCCCTATCTCGAGCGGGATCTGGTCTCCACCAAGAGCATCAAGGACATCACGATCGACGGCGACAAGGTGACGGTGAAGGTCGTGCTGGGCTTTCCGGCCTCCGGTTACCGGGACGAGCTGGCCGCGAAGCTGAAGGAACTGGCCGAATCCGTGGACGGCATCAACACCGCGATCATCGATGTCTCCAGCAAGATCGCCGCCCATTCCGTCCAGAAGGGTGTCAAGCACATCGAGGGCATCAAGAACATCATCGCCGTGGCATCCGGCAAGGGCGGCGTCGGCAAGTCCACAACCGCGGTCAACCTGGCGCTGGCGCTGTCCGCCGAAGGCGCCAGCGTCGGCATTCTGGATGCGGATATCTACGGGCCGAGCCAGCCGCGCATGCTCGGTGTGCACGGCAAGCCGGAGTCGCTGGACGGCAAGTCGCTGGAACCGATGATCAGCTACCATATCCAGGCCATGTCGATCGGCTTCCTGATCGACGAAGAGACCCCGATGATCTGGCGCGGCCCGATGGTGACCCAGGCCTTGCAGCAGTTGCTGAACGACACCAACTGGAAGGATCTCGACTACCTGGTGGTCGACCTGCCGCCGGGCACCGGCGACATCCAGCTCACCCTGGCGCAGCAGGTGCCGGTCAGCGGCGCGGTCATCGTCACCACGCCGCAGGACATCGCGCTGCTGGACGCGCGCAAGGGCCTCAAGATGTTCCAGAAGGTCGAGGTGCCGGTGCTGGGCATCGTGGAGAACATGAGTACCCATATCTGCAGCCAGTGCGGCCACGAGGAGCACATCTTCGGCGCGGGCGGCGGTATGCGCATGTCCGAGCAGTACGACGTCGACTTCCTCGGCGCGCTGCCGCTCGATATCCGCATCCGCGAGGAGACCGACAGCGGCAAGCCGACCGTGGTCGCCGAACCGGACAGCCGCATCGCGCAGATCTACCGCGAGATCGCACGCCGCACCGCGGCGAAGCTGTCGCTGAAGAGCAAGGACTACGCGGCGCGCTTCCCGCAGATCGTGATCTAGAATGACTGAGTCGAAGGGGTCAGAGTCAATTGATTTATCCGAACCCGGAACTCTATTGATTCCGATTCGGAATAAATCAATTGACTCTGACCCCTTGATTATGTCTATCAAGTCCGACAAGTGGATACGCCGCATGGCGCTGGAACACGGCATGATCGAGCCGTTCGAGCGGGCAGGTGCGCGAGAACGGCAACGGCCGCATCGTCTCCTACGGCACCTCGAGCTACGGCTACGACATCCGCTGCTCCGACGAATTCAAGATCTTCACCAACATCAACTCGGCCATCGTCGATCCCGAAGAACTTCGACGCCAACAGCTTCGTCGACGTCGAGGTCCGACGTCTGCATCATCCCGCCGAACTCGTTCGCGCTGGCGCGCACGGTGGAATACTTCCGCATCCCGCGCAACGTGCTGACCATCTGCCTGGGCAAATCCACCTATGCGCGCTGCGGCATCATCGTCAACGTCACGCCGTTCGAGCCCGAATGGGAAGGGCACGTCACGCTGGAGTTCTCCAACACCACGCCGCTGCCCGCCAAGATCTACGCCAACGAGGGCATTGCCCAGGTGCTGTTCCTCGAATCCGACGAGGAATGCGAGACCTCCTACAAGGACCGCGGCGGCAAGTACCAGGGCCAGACGGGCGTCACCCTGCCGAAGACCTGATACTGCTGATGCGATGAGTCTGCGAAAAGATGCTCGTGCCCGACTGCATGGAGGCAGGGGCAGGGACCAGGAGCAGGTATCCCGGGCGGCGCAAGGGGCAGCTGCCAAATGACGCAAAGATCCGGAAAATACAGGTTTGCCCTGTACACGGTGCGTTCCTTGCGCCGAGTCAGGTATTCGGCAGGTAATCCCGCCAGTCCGCTTGTTCTATTGCCGGCGTGCGGCATTCCAGAATAGTCGACCAGGCCAGGGCGATATCCTGATATTCGTCGGGTCGTGCATCCGCTGGTGAGCATGTTATGCTGGAAGACCTGTTCCGGGGCGCCAAAAAGCAGGGCAAACCCGCGTTGCTTGTTACGAATTGTCCGGCGACTGTGCGTTACCCTGCTTCATGTGGTATGAATGTTCTGTCCAGCGCAGACCCGGTCTGCCGTTAACTGGTATTCGATGCGGCCGGGGCGTTCATGACCGGTGGCAGGCTTCCGGCTACTGCTGCTGAGCGTGGCCCGCACCTTTGTGCGATGGATCGATGATCGGGTTGTGTGTGCAGTTATTCAGGGTACTTCATGGAAGGAGGCCGATTATCATGACCAACCACCTCCTATCCCGGGCAGCCAGGGGCACGATCCCCATTCTTGCCGTCGCACTGCTGACGATCCCGTTTGCTGCAGCACTGTCCGGTACTGATGCAAATAACGCGCAACCGCTTGCTGGCGGCAGTGAGATCAGGTCTGTGAAGGTCGTGGAAGTTTCCGAACATGCGGCAGACCTTGAGATCGAGTACTTCTATGATGGTTCGGCGGGAGTTTCAGGAAATATCTCCGTGGAGTTGCTTGCTGATGATGGAAACTTCGAAGGCCAGCTTGCCGGGAATGCAGGTTCCGTCAGAGAAGGTCCGGGAACCAGGAGAATTCGTATCGAAAGACCCATGCTGGAGGTCGAGGAGTTTGCTACCCGGCGGGTGAAAGTAACACTCGAGGAACGCCAGAGTAAACCCTCCTTCTGTAGCGAATTTTCGATGTTCCGGTTACCTGGAAGCCCATCGTATCGGCCAACCTGGAAGAGTCCATGGATTACTGGAGCGGCATCGCCAGTAACGCCTTGCAGGCCGGGCGGTTCACTACTCTGAACAGGATGTTCAGTAACTGGAATAGCACCACTCTCAGGACGCGTGACGGCAGGTGGCGTCTGGATGCCATGCTGAAACTGATTGACTTCAGCGTTTCGGCAGGGACATGGGATCTTCTCCATGAAAAGATCAGGAAATGGAAACAGCCGTATCCCGATCTGCCGGGGCCCGCGATCACCGAGGCGATGTACTGGCTCGAGTATGGATGGAATGCGAGGGGAGGTGGATACGCCGATACGGTAACTGGTGTCGGCAGGCAGCTGTTTCGTGAACGGCTTGGCAAGGCGGAACAGATATTGCGGGATTCAAAGGAAAACGCGGCATCGAATCCGCTGTGGTATTACCTCGGCATGCGCGCAGCGCCCGGTCTGGGATGGAGCAAGCCCGATATACTGGACTTGTTTAGCGAGGCTATCGATCGCGATCCGGGGTTTTATGCAAACTATTTTGCCGCGGTTTATGCCATGTCACCAAAATGGGGAGGTAGCTACGAAATGATGGACCTCATAGCGAAGGAAGCCTCCGAACACCTGTTAAGGGAAGAAAGCGATATGATATACGCGAGGGTGTACTGGACTATAGACGGTACGATGGGTGACAGGTCAGAATTCTTTACCCGGTCACTCGTTTCATGGGGCAGGATGAGAAGTGGATTTGACAGGCTCATCGCACAGTATCCGGACAGTGCATGGAACCCAGGGAACTATCTGGCGTTTTCGTGCCGGGCGGGTGACAAGGAAAGCTATTTGAAGCTGTGCAATAAAATAGACCGGGTACACAGCGACAGCAGGGCATGGGTGCAGGGTTACTCGCCTGATGTCTGTGACCATATGTTTATGGAGAATATCTGAATTTGAATACAGGAACAGAACCCTTCGGTTAACCGGTATCAGGGCACATTTTCCACTTCTCATGCGTGAAAAATTTGCTCTGGCACTAGTATTATTTTGTTGCTGAGGCTTATGAAAATCCTGCAATGGCTGTTAGTGCCGGTAGTCTCATACGCAAGCGCCTTGATCGCCGTAGTGCTGTGCGCAGCAGTGCTCTATCTATTGCACCCGCATGAAATACCTTACCCCTATGAAATGGATCTGTGCGGGGGTGTCGCGGCATTTGTCTTTGTCGTTGCAGGCGCTTGCGTAGCACCGAACTGCAACAGGCTCGCTGCGCTGTCATTATTCGTGCTGGGGGCCTGCGTCAGTTGGCCGCTGTTAAGTAGTTTGAAAGAACCGCATTCTCTCACGCCAGACTATTTGCCACTGTTCATAACATATTTTTCCGGCCTGGCCGGGGTTGTGTTCGTGTATTCAGGTATGAAGCATGATTCTGCGTCCCGGTCATCGCCGGATACTGCACGGCCTGAATCATCAGGATATACCGGCATGGCGGGCCGGGTATCATGTGAAGGCGGCAGCAGGATCAGTCAGGATGCCCGTCCAGCCGACAAGCGGAGTAATTGACCGGTGCTGGAAATCAGCATTCTGCAGCTTCCGCAAAACCTGTTGCTGCAGGTCCGTGTGATGAATCGATGAACAAGTATTCGCTATCCGCACTAATGCCTGTCACCAGGTAACTTGGTGCTGATGCAGCAGCGCTCCACTTACAGTCAAACCCCGATGCCGGGTGTCGAGTTTGATGACAACGGAATACGGTCGGTTGTTGTCATTTCACGGTTATCCAGCAAGGCGGATCGTTGTACGAAAACAAATACAGTACAGATAAGGATTGAAAGAAATACGGGAAGAAAATACCGGGATAACCCGATGTCGTTTGTCCCGGGATTCAGGAGGTAATGGTAACAGGAGCAAGCAATGTATCAAACAGCCCCGCAAGGAGCCGACGATTGGTGATAGTGGATCTGTCACCAGTCCCTCTTCACCAGGACGCCGGGCGCCTCGATTGCGCGCCCGCAATTACCTGCATTGCTATCGTTTGTCGCAGGCGCCGGGCTGCTCGGGCACATTGTGATCAAACGTGTAGGTCGTGCCGGTCCAGCTCAACACGGGCTGGCAGAAACCCGGTCCGCCGATCATGATGTCGGCATAGCCCTTGTGGCGGGTATCCTGTACCACGGCTATACCCGATCCCAGGTTGTGCATTTTCCAGTGACCGCTGCCATCCCTGATAAACAGGAATACGCCGGAGCCGGCGTAGCCGTACATGCAGGTGCTGCCCAGGCTCACGAAGACCTCGGGATACTGGTCGTGGTTGAGATCTTCACCCTGGACCTGGGCGCCGGGCATGGGCGGGCAGCCGGTATCTTCGGCAAACTCCAGGGTCTGCGGATCACTGCCGGGTTTGAGGCCAAGTTGCCCGTAGATGTCCCGGCGGTCGGCGGTGGTGAGCTCGGCGACATTTTCGGCCTGAGCGAATAACAGGTCCTGGCCCTCCGTCGCGGCGGTTGCCATAACGCTAACCAGCAGCATGAGCAGGCTGCTACCCGTGATCCATTGAGTGAGCGTATGCATGGGTTACCTCCGGTCGGCCGGGATGGAAGGACCTGCTTCTCCCTGGATCCCATGCAGGGACGGGAGAGACAGGTAAAGTAATACTTAGTCCTGGTCGCGGTAAAAAGCAATCGTGTTGACGCGCAGTCGTTGTTGAACAGGCGCTAATATGTTTATGCGGTTATGGAAAAACAGAGAGGAAAAGGGGGCAATGCCCTTGTAACGAAGCAGATACCGTGTGCCGCAATGCCAGGTACCCTTTAAAGTTACTGACCCCATTATTCGCAATCAGGGCTTCCCTTTAACCGGCTTTTTCTTGCGCGCTTTCTTCCTGTCCGCGCCTTTCGATTTGAAACCGGCTTTCCTGCGCGCCTTGTCATGGCCTGCAGGCTTGCCGCGTCTGGCCGCCGGGAAGCCCGGCCGGGGTTCTTCTTCCGCGCGGGAAATCCGTAATTGCTGGCCCGCTACCCGGACCTTCTTCAGGTGGGTGAAGACGCCCTTTGGCATGCCCCTGGGCAAATCGATCAGGCTGTGGTCACCGTGGATGGTGATGCGACCGATATCCTGACTGTCGAGGCCGGCTTCGTTGGCGATGGCGCCGACGATATTGCCGGGCTTGACGTCGTGATCACGGCCCACCTCGATGCGGTAACGCACCTTGTCTGCCTCGGGCGCCGCCGCCGTGCTCGCGGTGCGGTCCCGTTCCCTGCGCGGCTTCCTGTCCGCGCTGTCCCGGGGCGGTGTGCTAGCAGTCTTGCGCGGCTTCCTGTCCGCGCTGTCCCGGGGCGGTGTGCTAGCAGTCTTGCGCGGTTTCCTGTCCGCGCTGTCCCGGGGCAGTGCACTTGCCGTCTTGCGCGGTTTGCCTTCTGTTCTGTCCCCGGGACGGGTGCCGTCTGTGTGCCGTTGCGGCTTGCTCTGCAGCAGCAGCGGGGTGTCGCCCTGCAACAGCCGGGCGAGAGCGGCGGCGATTTCCAGCGCCGGTACATTGTGCTCCTGCTGGTATTGCTCGATCAGTTGGGCATATGTCCCGGAATCTTCGGTTGCCAGGGTATCGGTGATGCGTTGCTTGAAGCGGGCAATTCGCTTGTCGTTGATCAATTCGGTTGACGGCAGCTCCATGATATCGATTTTCTTGCGGGTGGCCTTTTCAATGGCGCCCAGCAAGTGTCGCTCGCGCGGCGCGACAAACAGGATGGCGTCGCCCGGCCGTCCCGCACGACCGGTACGCCCGATGCGGTGTACGTAGGCCTCGGTGTCATAGGGGATGTCGTAGTTCACCACATGACTGATGCGTTTCACGTCGAGACCGCGCGCGGCGACATCCGTGGCCACCAGGATATCCAGCCTGCCGTCCTTCAATTGCTCGATGGTCCGTTCGCGCTGTTTCTGCGGGATGTCGCCGTTGAGCGGTGCCGAGGCATAACCGCGTGCCTCCAGTTTCTCCGACAACTCGGCCGTTGCGGTTTTGGTGCGCACGAACACCAGCATGGCATCGAAGTGCTCTGCTTCGAGTATGCGGGTCAGGGCGTCCAGTTTATGCACGCCGCTGACCGGCCAGTAGCGCTGGCGAATGGTTTCCGCCGTGGTGGTTTTGACCTTGATGGTGACTTCTACAGGGTCTTTCAGGTGACGCGCGGCGATGCGGCGAACCTGCTGGGGCAGGGTGGCCGAGAACAGGGCGATCTGCCTGTCCGGCGGCGTTTGTTCGAGTATCCATTCCACGTCATCGATAAAACCCATGCGCAGCATCTCGTCGGCTTCATCCAGCACCAGCACGCCGAGCGCGTCGAGCTTTAATGTGCCACGCCGCATGTGATCCATCACGCGACCGGGCGTGCCCACCACCACGTGCACACCGCGTTTCAGTGGGCGGATCTGCACGCCGTAATCCTGGCCGCCATAGATCGGTAATACGTGAAAGCCTTTCATGTGCGTGGCATATTTCTGAAACGCCTCGGCCACCTGGATGGCCAGTTCCCGGGTCGGTACCAGCACCAGTACCTGAGGGTCTGTCAGTTTCAGATCCAGCCTGGTCAATATCGGCAGCGCAAAGGCCGCGGTCTTTCCGGTGCCCGTTTGCGCCTGACCCAGGACATTTCTGCCCTTGAGCAGCAACGGAATCATTTGCGCCTGGATGGGTGAGGGAGTCTCGTAACCTACTTCATCCAGTACCTTCAGGATGGAATTATTCAGCGCCAGCTGATCGAACGCGGTTACCGTATCGGGAGTCATGTGCCGTACCTGAAAAATGGCTGGAGTGCGAGGAATGCCAGGGACTGGCAGGCGAACCGCGGTTGGTTGCCCGGGGCCAGCGAGCATCCGGGTAAGACCCGGCAGGACGGCGTAGTGTATAGGTTTGTGTAGCGGCCGGCATGCCTTTTTTACAGGCAGGCAATGAGGCGGACCCTGTTGTCGGGATGCCATCGGTGATTAACCGGCTGCAGGGCACCGTAACCGGTCATCCTGCGGGTCTTACGGGTTTCAGTTGACTACAGCTGCGGGCAGTCGACGGCCTTGAACGCCTCGACTCCAGGGGTATCCCGTGCCGGTTGCCCCGCACAGGACACCCGTGTCCGCGATGGAAACGAGGTCTGTCCCTGTTTTCCCTAGCCTTCGTAGCCTTCCGGCAGTTTGTGCGCGATGCCCTTGTGACAATCGATACAGGTCTCGCCCTTCTCGGCCATGCGCTCCAGGGTGTGTTTCTTCCGCGCGCTCTTGTCCTGCTTGTCGAGCCGCATGGTCTCGATGGCATGGCAGTTACGGCATTCCCTGGAGTTGGTCGCCTTCATGGTCTTCCACACGTCTTCAGCGAGTTCCAGGCGCATGGCCTTGAATTTCTCCGGGGTGTCGATCGTGCCCAGGATCGTGTTAGGCAGTTCGATGAAAGAAGCCTGGATCTTGCGCATGACCTTGGCGCCCCAGGGTTTTGGCACGTGGCAGTCCGGACAGATGGCCCTTACGCCGCTGGCGTTCTGGTAATGCACGGATTGCTTGTACTCCTCGTAAACCGTGTCCATCTCATGACAGGACGTACAGAATCCCAGCGTATTGGTGGCTTCCAGGGCGGTGTTGAACCCGCCCCAGAATATGATACCTGCCGCAAACATCAGGAAGCCGCCCAGCGGGATGCCCAGCAGAAACCAGGCCCGTGGCCGGCGCCAGAGGCGCTTGGGGGCAGTATCGTCGTTCGTGTCAGTCTGTGGCATGCAACCAGTCTCCCTGTCTGATTTTCAGTGTGCGCGGCCGGACCGGCTGCGTGCTCTACTTGAAACTGCGCTCTACTTGAAACTGCCGTAATACTGGACCAGCGCCTTGATATCGTCGGCGCTCAGTTTCTCTATTTTCGGTTGCATCTTTTCGGTCATGGGGCGCTTGCCGGAAACATATTCCTTGAACTGCTCTTCAAGATAAGGCATCCACTGTCCGGCCATGATACCGGCATCGTCATCCGACGAGCTGCCGCCGTCCTCGTGGCACTTTTTGCAGTTCAGGTCATGGATGCCCTTGCCGAGTGCGGCCAGATCGGCATCGAAGGTCTGTTTGGCGCGGACGAACGGTTTGCCGGCATAGTGGTCGGCAATGAGTCCGATGTCCTCTTCCGACAGATTCTCGGTGGACTTGCACATGCTGGTGGTTTCACCCTTGTGTTCACCGGCCGGATACTTGACATCCGGGCAGGGCCGGGACTTTTCCTGGTAGGTGGTCAGGGCGTCGGAGATGTACGCGGCCGACATCCCGCCGATGATGGGTATTTTCGACTCCTGGCTGGCGCCATCCTTGCCGTGGCAGTCCTCGCACGGGGCTGTCAGGGATGCGATATCCCCGGCCTCCGTATCTTTGATGACAGCGCCGCTGAACATCACGCCCAAAACAAGGAGCGGCAGAATGCCGTTGGTTTTATTCATGCTTCACCTCCTAATAATGTTGCTACAGGCCCGGTACGGGACTTTGTGCCGGATGCAGAGATTTTGTGCACCCGCGTGCATTGTGCTGCCACGACAGGATCCCGCCTCCCGTGCAGGCCACCGTGGTCGTCCGGTTTAGATCGCGATCCGGTGGCGACCTTGGGGATTCATCTGCGACCACCCTGTCTTCAGTTGAGCGGCCGATCGTGAACCACAACTGCAAATACTCCCCCGGTGTCTTTGTCGGCTGCCCGGATTCTATACCCGATAACTCCCGACCGGAAGACTGCAGCTGTAACTGCACGTGGATTCTCCTGCCGGCCTCCAGTGCCGCCGCCCCGCTGCAATGCATGCCCGTGTATTGCGTGATGTAAAAAACGCGGTCAGCAGCCGGAAAACAATTGTACAGAATCTGTGTTGCCCTGTCCGGATTTTACAACCTGCCCAGGCAACGAGAAACAGACCGGTTGAGCGCAGCAGGCGCACGCCTGAACGACGTGTCATTGGGCGGGTCTCCCGCCCAGGGCCGCATAATATCTGGCGAGTGCATCGAACTCCACCTCGGACATCTTTTTGGTGATCGTTTCCATGAACTCGCCCGGATCGTTGGCCCGGATGCCTTCCCTGAAATACTCCATGGCGGAGTTCAGATAGTCAGCACTCTGTCCGGCCAGCACCGGAATCTCACCTGAGACGGATCTGCCATCCTTGGCATGACAGAGCTCACAGGGCGGGATGTCGCGGCTTGAGTCGCCCGAGTGGACCAGCTTCGGGACCCTCAGTGACTGCCTGTCCACCGGATTGGTCGCGGGCAGGGTCTGGCTCGAATACCACAGGGCGATATCGGCCATCTCCTGTTCACTCAGCCTTCTCACGCGTTTGAACATATTCGGGCCCAGGCGTTCCATGGATTTGAAATCCCGCATCTGCTTGAGCAGATAGGCGGGATTTTGCTCCGCAAGGTGAGGGGTTTCCGGGTCGTCGCTGACGCCACTCGGGCCATGGCAGCGTATGCATCTCCCGTCGATTTCGGCAATCGCCTTGCCGTTTTCGATGTCGCCCTGGATCGCATCGGCCGCGCGAAGCTGGACGGGCAGCAGCACGGCCACGAAGGACAGGGTAAGCAGCGCCTGCCATGTTCGGCGGCCTTCCGGTTTCATAACCATGGCGGTCAGAGAGCGATTTCAGACATATCCCGATGGTAGCCCAGCTATTACGACATTGCCACGCATCCGCAGGACAGGGGGACAGCGTGCGGCAGCCACCCCGGCAGTTCGATCGGACGGCCGATATCAAACCCGCCGACGTAGCGCATGGCAGGATAGCCTCGCGTCGCAGGATCGCTGATTGCATTCGGCTGCTGTTTCTTGCTAAGGTTCGCCCGATGTGCGCTTGCTACAGGCTCCAGCTATAGACTTGGGAAGATAACAACGACCAGGCCCGGTACCGATCCGTTATGGCAGGCAGGCGTGATTGCGGCCTGCCCGGCTTGCAACGGGTACTGGCGGATGTAAAAACGGCTGAATGACGAGACCGTTGCGGTATTTCCCGGTCGGGGCATGCCGCAGTCTGGAAGAACCTGTGCCGGGCTGCCGCATCACGGTGAGTAACTTGCGCAGGGCCTGTCGGGACATAGCTGTCGTCCAGTCCGGCGGGGCGCAGCATCGTGACAGCATTCGTGCGCTACGGCCGCAATGCTGTATGCAGTACTTCACGGGGAAGCACATGCAGGGAGAATCAGGGAGAATCAATGCATACAGACAAGCGTCGGTGTGATGGCAGCCCCGGGCTGACATCACGTCCTGGTCTGTCCGCACGGCCTGCGGGTGTCGCGTGCAGTATCACGATAACGCCAACCCCAACCCCAACCCCGGAGAACATGCACCAGCCATGATACCTATGAAATACACGGGAAGCCTGCCGCTGACCTTTACGCTGTTCCTGTGGTGCCTTATGGCAGCAACCAGCAGCGTCGCAGGACAGGCCGCGCCGCCGGCAGGCGCTGACAGTGCGGCGGCCGATGTCGATTCGTCGGCTTCGGTAAGCGCCCGTGAATATTCGAAGAAGGGCGCCGACACCTGCATCAAGTGCCATGACGAGGAGTCTGAATACCCGGTCTTCGATATATTCAAGACCAAGCACGGCAACAAGGCGGTATCGGGTACACCGTTTGCCACACTGCAGTGCGAGACCTGCCACGGACCGGGCGTCAAGGGCGTCGTGTTCATGGAGGCCGCCAAGCGGGCGGGCAGTCACGTCGGCAAGGTGCGCCCGGGAGAACAACGCCCGCCGATTCTCAATTTCGGTGCCAAGTCGGATGAGCCCGTGGCGAGCCAGAACCACATGTGCCTGCAGTGCCACGCGGGCGACCAGCACATCACCTGGCAGGGCAGCGCCCACGAAGCCGCCAACATCTCCTGCGCCGATTGCCACACGATCCACGTTGAGAACGATCCCGTGCTCGACAAGGTGACCCAGCCCGACGTCTGTTTCAAGTGCCATCTGAAAGAACGCGCCGAATTCCTCAAACCCTACACGCACCCGGTGCGGTACGGCCAGCTGGGCTGCAGCGATTGTCATAGCCCGCACGGTTCCGCCACGTCCACGCTGCTGGTCCGGCCGACGCTGAATGAAACCTGCTACACCTGCCACGCGGATAAACGCGGCCCGTTCCTGTGGGAGCATGCACCGGCATCCGAGGATTGCACCCTTTGTCATACACCGCACGGCTCGATCCATCCGGCGTTGCTGAAGAAGCGGCCGCCGTTGCTGTGTCAGCAGTGCCATTCGCAGGATGGTCACCAGAGCGACGCGTATACGACGGCGAACCTGCCCGGCGGGAGTCCATCCGCGTATCTGCTGGCCGGGGCCTGCACGAACTGCCATATAAGCATACACGGCTCGAATCATCCTTCCGGTGCGAGGTTGATGCGCTAGCGTGACGGCCACCAACGGTGTCGAGGGGGAAAGCAACATGAAGCGCGACATGAATACGATCATCGCCAGCGGACGATCGCTGTTGCTGGGGCTGTGCCTGCCCTTGCCGTTGTTCGCCGCGACCGATACGACGGACCCGATAATACCCGCCGGTGTCGACACGTCAGACTGGTCCTGCGAGTACTGCGTGGTCGATGAGGGTCTAAGCGGCGAACTGGAGGTGGGCGGCGGCTACGTCGCGGACGATTCCTTCAAGTTTGGCGAGTACAACGGCCTCTACGATGACGGGGCCTTCGTGCTCGGAAATGTCAAGGCGCGTTATCGTGACGGCAAGGGCGGCTACCTCGATCTGCGCGGGCGTGACCTCGGTATCGACAACCGCATGCTCGACGTCAAGGGTGGCCAGCAGGGCAGCTACCGGCTGTTCCTGAACTACAACCAGATACCACACTACACCTCCGACAGCGCGCAGACGCCTTACCTGGGTGCCGGCAGTGATACGCTGCTGCTGCCGTCCACCTGGGTCAGGGCCGGCACGACCGCCGGCATGACGCAACTGAACGCCAGCCTGCATGATGCCGTCCTGCAGACGGAGCGCAAGCGCCTGGGCATCGGCGTGGCCTTCATCCCGGCACGGAAATGGGAAACCGCCGTCAATGTCCGTCACGAGGTCCGCGACGGGCAGAAACGCACTGCCGGTTCGATATTCTTCACCAATACCGCACAGCTGATCGAGCCGGTCGACTATACCACCGACGAGGTGGAGGTTTCCGCGACCTATACCACGCGGCAATGGCAATCCAGGCTGGCCTACTATGGCTCCTTCTTCAATGACCATAATGCGTCCCTGACCTGGCAGAATGCCTACCCCTTCGCCAGCACCGGCAGCACCGACTTCGGCCGGAGTGCCCTGCCGCCCGATAACCAGTTCCACCAGATCCTGCTGTCGTCCGGTTACCAGCTGAGCGAGCGCACCCGCGTCAGCGGCGATATTGCCATGGGTCGCATGGAACAGGACGCAAACCTGCTGCCGGCCACCATCAACACGAATGTCACCGTGGCGTTGCCGAGACAGTCCGCCGATGCAAAGGTGGACACGCTGACCGCGAATCTCAAGATCAACTCCGCGGTAAGCGACAAACTGCGCCTGAACGCGGCCTACCGCTACAATGACCGTGACAACAGGACGCCGGTTGATCTGTTCACCTGGGTATCGACCGATGCCAACTTTACCTCGGCACCGCGCATGAACCAGCCGTACAGTTTTACGGACAATACCCTCAAGCTGGATGCCGATTACCGCCTGACGCAGAAGACCAAGCTTGGCGCCGGCTACGAATACGAGAAGAGGGACCGCACCAATCTCGACGTCGATAATACGAATGAAGACACCTTCTGGGGCAAGCTCAGCGTACGTGCACCCGACGACATCGAGCTCTCCGCGCGGGTCGCACACGCCGAGCGCGATGCCTCGGGCTACAATCCGGTAAATCCGACACAGAACCCGCTGCTGAGGAAGTACAACATGGCCGACCGCAACCGCGACACGGCGAACGTTCAGGCCGGGTTCTATCCGCACGAACGCCTCAGCATAGGATTGAACGCCGGCCTGTCAGTGGACGACTATTCGGACTCGGCGCTGGGCCTGACCGGGAGCCGTGAGATCGACTTCGGTGCCGATGTCTCCTTGATTCTGACGGACAAGACCAGCCTGCACGCCTTTGCCAGCTGGCAGAAGATAAAATCCGACCAGGCCGGCAGCCAGTCGTTCGCGACCGCGGACTGGTTCGCGAAGTACGATGACACCATCGACAACTTCGGCATCGGCGTGAAACACCGGCTGATCCGGGACAAGCTCGATATCGGTGCGGATTATGCGCTGTTAAATTCGACCAGCGAGATCAGCGTCCAGACCGGCGCGCCGGGCGCGGCCTTCCCCGACCTGAAGACGGAGCTGGATACGGTGAAGCTGTACGCCGACTACCACCTGAAGGACGACATAACCCTGCATGCAGCGTACTGGTACGAAAATTACGATTCGAGGGACTGGTCGAGGGATGGTGTCGATCCCGCTACCATCTCCAACGTGCTCGGCCTCGGTGAAGATGCACCCTCCTACGATGTCCACGTCGTGATGGTCTCGGTGCGTTACCGCTTCTGATGCCCTAGAGTGAGGTGAGCGGCCGGGCCTGCGCCAGTTCGCCGGGTACGCAGGACCGTGGACTCTGAAGGCATGCCGTGGTCATCAGCACGGGCAGTCACGTTGCTCAACTTTCTTTTATCAGGCCCGCCGGGCATGCCGGGTGTTGCTGCCATGGCCAGCCGGCGGGATTTTCATTCCGTCTGCCCGGTCGCAGGCCGACGATTACCGCCTGTGGATGAATGGCAGGATATCCCCGCGTTTCCAAGCGGGGGTGGCGCGGTTCGCACGACACCGACTGCGTTGCGGGCTGGATGAGGCAGGTTTATGCATGACAGTGGATGGTAAGTCAGCGATGCGAGTGCAGCCTGGTCAGTCAGGTCGTAAAACATGGTCTGTCCCCGTATACCTGGTGCTGCTGTGCGTGATCCTGGTGGCAGCCGGCGTAGTGTTGTTCTACACCGGCGGGCAACACGGTAACACGACCGAAGGACAACACGGTGACGAGCCCCTTACCGGCCTGCCCTGGCAGATCGACCGACTGCCGGACGGGGCGACGCGTGTGTTCGGCATCACGCTTGGACAAACCACGCTGCGCGCGGCGATCGATCAGCTGGGCGATGACATGGACCTGGCGATTATCGCGTCACCGCACGAGACCGGTACACTGGAGGCCTATTACAGCCACTACTCCGCAGGTCCGATCACCGGCAGCCTGATCCTGGTAATGGATATCGCGCCGGACGTGCTCCTTGACATGCGCGAACGGGGAGGCCAGCACGGTGGTACGCGCAGATTCCACCTGCACCCGGATGATCTGCCATCCGCCTTCAGTGCGCCGGTCAAGGTCATCACCTTCCTGCCCAGCTTCGACCTGGACGAGGCCATAGCGCAGGCGCGTTTCGGTGCACCCGCCACGGTCGTTCAGGTCACTCCGCAGCAGCAACACCTGCTCTATCCGGAACTGGGGCTGGACCTCGTCCTCAACACGGACGGCAAGGACGTGCTGCAGTACCTGCTCCCGCGTGATTTCAGTGCACACCGGGTTCGATTACAACAGGCCTCCGCAACCGGCGAGTAGCCTGTAGCCCGACTGGATGCCGCGTGACGCACGCCCGTTATGGCGCTCTGGCGTCTGCGGATCTAAGCTTGATGGCAGACATGCCGGCCGTGTCATGAGAACACGCTCACCCGCGAGGGAGAAACCATGCGCAAGCTGTTCATTTTTATACTGATAACCTTTGGCCTGTCGTCTGCCGCCGTGGCCGGGGTCGTTACGCTGCCGCACAACGGAATGACCCTGAACGCCAACCTGGAACGGGCCGGATCGAGCTGGCCGTCAGGGCCGGTGGTGCTGATGATACACGGTACGCTGGCGCATCGTGGCATGGAGATCATGGCTGGCCTGCAGTCCATGTTCGCCGAGCGTGGCATCAGTTCGCTGGCAATCAATCTCAGCCTTGGCCTGGACAACCGGGCGGCGGCGATGTACGACTGCGCCACGCCGCACACCCACAGGCATACCGATGCGGTCGACGAGATCGGCGCGTGGCTGGGCTGGTTGAAGGGGCAGGGTGCCGGACATATCGCGCTGCTCGGTCATTCGCGCGGTGGCAACCAGGTTGCGCGCTTTGCCGCCGCCGATGACGATCCAGCCGTTATCGCGGTATTCCTGGTCGCACCGCAGACCTGGGATGCAGACCAGACCGCGCAGGACTACAAGAACCAGTACCGGACCGATCTGTATCCGCTACTGGCAAAGGCGGAGCAGATGGTCGCCGACGGCAAGGGTGACGAGTTTATGGAGGGTATGGGTTTTCTCCATTGCGAGGATACCCGTGTCACAGCCGATGCCTTCCTGTCCTATTATGCGCCGGATGCAAATCTGGATACCCCGCACCTGATTCCGCAGATCAGGGCACCGGTCACGGTGTTTGCCGGCAGCGAGGACACAGTGGACGCGGGATTGATCGGGGAAGTCCGGCCGCTGGCTGACAGCGATCATGTCAGGCTGGTGGTGATCGACGGTGCAGACCATTTCTTCCGCGACCTCTATTCAGAAGAGGTCGCCGATGTGGTCGCAAGCACGCTTGGCACCGAATAGCGGCCGGGGTCAGTGACCCCGATGCGCTTGTCGTCTCGGCGGGGGCAACGCACCCCGCCGACAGTACGCCCGGGGTGCTAGTTCTGCACGCGCCAGCTGCCGTCCGGCTGCCGGCAGGCGTGGCCGTACACCTTTTCCTTCCTGCCGCCGATCACGGCATCGATGGTGTATTCACGGCAGGGCCCGGATGCGGTTTCGTAGGTGGATGTCGGTACGACTGTATAATCATTGCCCGTATCCGGGTTGTGCCAGCGCGAGGGTACGCCGGTACGGACCGTCTCCAGCGTCTGGGCGGTGCGCACGCGGTCGTTCTCATCCATGTTATGGCCGACCGCCCCACCGATGGCGGCGCCTGCCAGCGTGCCGGCAATGATTGCGGCCGTGCGGCCATGGCCGCCGCCCACCTGGTTGCCCAGCACGCCGCCCAGGATGCCGCCGATGACCATGCCGGTCTGTTCCTGTGGACCCTGGTAGGTGGCGCAGCCGGTCACGGTCAGCATGGCGGCCAGTAGGACTGGAGTCAGAACATTACGCTTCATAACAGTTTCCTCTCTTGATGTTCCAATTCGTGCAAGTTGCAGAAGTATAGTATTTGCCTGTATCGACCGTTGTTGACCGCGGTCAGCCAACCCAGATAAAAATACCGCGGCAGGCAGGTCTGACAGTGACTCTGCCGCCGTCATGTCGGTCAGCAAATCCCCGCCCGTTACTTCCGGAATGTCCAGTGGCGTCCCGGCGGGGCGTCCACTGCTTCCAGCCCGAAGCGAAGATCGGCCCGCTGGCCGGTTTGCAGCAGGGCGAAGATGTCTTCCATGATGCGGCGGTCCTCGGCGAAGTAGGAGTGTCCCAGCAGGCCACCGGATGCATCGCTGGCGTCAATGGTTTCCACACCGTCCACCACGACCAGGTCGTCACCCGACTCGCCGGCACGCGAATAGCCGTGGAAGGCCTTGGAGGCAAGCAGTGCTCGGTCATTGGACGAGGCATACAGCGAGATGTGTATGCCCGTGCGTGCCAGGCGTGGTGCCATGTCGATGCGGAACACTTCGGCATCGATGTCCGGTGCGATCATGATGATTTCCCTGAACATCAGCATGTCGCTTTCCAGGCGGTCGCTCGCCAGTTTCGTCATGGCGTGTCCGATGATGCGGTTGCCCATGCTGTGTCCAACCAGGTAGATGTTCTGTACTGGAACGTAGTCGAGCAGCTCGCTCATCAGCCTGACGAAATCCGCCTGGGCCCACTCGGCATTGGTTTCGTCCACGGTGTAGCTGGTCAGGCTGCCCTGTGAAGGCCAGCTGAACAGCAACACCGGGCCTGCAAATTTCAGGTCGCTGGCGAACTGTGCCACCCGCCGGTTGACGGCGGGGAAATCCTCGTTGTAGCCGTGCACGAAGATCATCAATTTGCCGTTATTGGCCGCCGTGATCGCCGCGCCCAGCCAGCTGATGAACTCGTCACGCGACATTGGCTGGACCCGCTGCAGTCTGATGTGCTTTTGCTCGTCGGGCGACCACTGCAGCCTGAACAGTGAGGGTTCCTCGTTACGACCCATGAGGTGGCCCGGTGGGATGCCGATGGTGGTCACGCCGTAACTCATGTCGCCGCGTGCGCCGCTGAAATACAGGTTGCCGTCGCCGTCCGGCGCCCGGTCAGTCACGTAAAACAGTTCTACCTCACGCGGCTGCGTGTCTGCTGCCGCGGTGTACGACCGCATACCGCCGGCCAGTCCGCACCCGCCCAGCAGCGGCGCTGTAAGCAGCGCGAGCACGATGACGGTCAATGTCTGGCGTATGTTTTGCATGGGTCTCGGCTGTTCGGTGGATCGGATAACAAACACTGGCCTGGCACGGATGACGTTAAGTGATCCGGTCTGCGGGGGTCGGTCATTAATCTTCGCTTGCTGTCCTCAAACCTGTGCTGTAGGTTTCCAGGTCACTCTGGTATTCGGCATCGTCTGTCTCGCGTTGCCAGATGCGCACCGGCAGGTAGTGCAGGGCGGGTGCGCACCAGACAAAGGTCTCGCGCTTGTTGTCCTCGCGCAGCCGGGTGATCTTGACGGTCTCGAACGTGCCGGCCGGGAGTTCCAGGGTTTCCTCGCCGACCACCTTGAAGTGGTACTCCTTGAGTTTCCCGCCATCGGCGATATTGAAGGTGATGTCGGTCTCGCCCCTGGCGAGCGCGTACATCATGCCGAGTTGTGACACCAGCTTGTCAAGCGTGCCGGCGGGGATGTCCATTTCCCACATGCTGCCCTCAACGTTGTTTTGTACGCTCATGGTCTTCCAGTTGAACGTCAGGTTGGCCTCGCGCTCCTTCCTGCCACCGGTGCGCTGGTAATGATAATTGTCCGGACGTATGCCGGCAGCCGTGATTCGCCCGCGGCTGGTCTCGTACAGCTTGTCCTTCAGAAACCAGGCGACCCAGCGTACCGGCCAGCTGCGGGACTTGTAGGTGTAGCTGCCGTTGGCGCCGTTCGAGAGTTCGATGCTCGAGTTGCCTATTTTCATCGAGCCGCGGGAGAGTTCATAGGTCGCCTTGAAATCGGGCACCTCGACAGCGGCCCGGGCGCCGGCAGCGAACAGGGCCGCCGCGAACAGCAAGGCATGGACGATGGGTTGTTTCAGCATGGCAGCGGGATCTCCGTGGCGAGGTCTCTGGGTCGTGTCAGCCGGTTTCCGTCGAAAAAGATTTGACAGTTCTCATCGAGAAAGATTCGGCCGCTGGCAAACCACTGGATTGCCAGCGGATAAATCCTGTGTTCCAGTTCCAGCACGCGGCCGGCGAGTGCAGCGGGGGTATCGCCGTCACTGACCGGCACGCGCCCCTGCAGCAGGACCGGACCCCCATCCATGTCCGCGGTGACGAAGTGTACGCTGGCCCCGTGCTCGGCAAGGCCGGTCTCGAGCGCGCGCCTGTGCGTGTCCAGGCCGGGCAGTGCCGGCAACAGCGAGGGGTGAATATTCAGCATGCGGCCATGATAGTGTGCAACGAACCCGGCTGTCAGCAGGCGCATGAAACCGGCCAGCACCACCAGTTCCGGCCGGCAGGCGTCGATGCGCTCCCGCAAGGCGCGCTCGAACGCCGCACGCCCGGTATAGGCCGTATGATCGATGACCCCGGCAGGGATACCGGCGGCCTGTGCGAGACGCAGTCCGGCGGCTGCCGGGCGGTTGCTGATCACGGCACGTATATCCACCTCGAGCGCACCACTGGCGGCGCACCCGACGATGGATTCGAGGTTGCTGCCGCGTCCGGAGATCAGGATGACGATCGGCAGACGCGCTGTTGCTGGCATGGGTGTGCGTTCGGGACAGGTGCCGGGAACGGCATCAGCGGGTCAGTCTTACCCCGGGCGCCCCGTCGCCCGCCTCGATATGCCCGATGCGGCGGGCGTCCTCACCCTGTGTGTTGAGATGTTCGATGACGGCATCGCAATCGCCGTTCGCGACGCAGGCCACCATGCCGATACCGCAATTGAAGGTGCGGATACATCTCGTGCGGTTCCACATTGCCCTGGCGCTGCAGCCAGTCGAAGATCGCGCGGGCGTGCCAGGCGCCGGTATCGATGACGTGCGCGTGTTCCGGCGGCAAACACGCGCGGCAGGTTTTCGATCAGGCCGCCACCGGTGATGTGCGCCAGAGCGTGTACGTCGAAGTGGCTGAACAGCGACAGCAGCGGCTTGACATAGATGCGGGTCGGCGCCAGCAGCCACTCGGCGAGGGTGCGGCCGTCCAGCACGTCGTCAGCTTCGCTGTTGCCGATCTCCAGTATCTTGCGGATCAGGGAATAGCCGTTGGAGTGCGGGCCGGAGGAGGCGAGTGCCGATCAGTGACATCCCCGATGCCGACCCGGCTGCCGTCGATGATGGCGGTCTTTCTCCACGATGCCGACGCTGAAGCCGGCCAGGTCGTAGTCGCCGCCGCGCGTACATGCCGGGCATTTCCGCGGTTTCGCCGCCGACCAGGGCCGCGCCGGCCTGCTCGCAGCCCCGGGCGATGCCATTGATCACCGCTGTGGCGATCTCCACGATCGAGTTTGCCGGTGGCGTAATAATCGAGAAAGAACAGCGGTTCGGCCCCGGTGACCACGATGTCGTTGACGCACATGGCGACCAGATCGATGCCGATGGTGTCGTGCGTGCCGGCCTCGATGGCCAGCTTGAGCTTGGTGCCGACACCGTCGGTGCCGGAGACCAGCACCGGCTGCGCGGATAACGCTCCAGTGGTAACTCGAAGAGGGCGCCGAAGCCGCCCAGACCGGCGAGTACGCCCGGACGCGGGTGTTTGCCACGGCAGGCTTGATGCGTTCGACCAGTCGCTCTCCGGCATCGATATCGACACCGGCATCGCGGTAGCTCAGCGACCGTGCGGGGCTGCCGGAGATGCCGTTGTTGTCCTGAACACTCAAGTGCGGTCTCCAGTGGGCGGGGGAAAGCAGGGCGCTATGGTAGCGGTCGACTGTTGCCGCTGCAAACCCGCTGCGTGGCTGCCCGATATGGCCAAACCCGGCAGATACCCGTATGCTTTGTATCTTTTAATCAAGCTGTCACTGGTAACGTATGGATAAGTCTGGACAAAGAAACCTGCTGCTCGTTTTGCTGCTGTATCTGCCCTGGCTGGCACCCCAGGCGGCAACGGCCCTGTTCGAATCCGAAGTGGTGGTGAGCGACCAGACCGCCGACGTGCGCCATACCGCCCTGCAGGGTGCGCTGCGCGAGGTGCTGGTACGGGTGACCGGACAACAGGGTGTGCTGTCATCGGAGTCGGCGCAGGACCTGCTGAAAAACCCCGAGCAGCTCGTGCAGCAGTACCGGTACTTCACGGAGCAGCAGCAGGAACCGCCGCTGCTGAAATTATGGGTACGCTTTGACGGCGATGCCATACGCCAGGCCCTGCAGCAGCAGGGGTTGGCGTATTGGGGCGGCGAGCGGCCGGATACGCTGGTGTGGCTGGCGGTCGAGGACCGCGGCCGCCGTTATGTCGTGTCCTCCGACGACACCAGCGATGTGCACGATGCGGTGGAGGCGGCCGCGCGCCAGCGTGGTGTGCCGGTGCTGTTCCCGCTGATGGACCTGGAAGACCAGACACAGGTGCAATTCTCGCTGATCTGGGGTGGTTTCTTCGACAAGGTGATGACGGCCTCGCAGCGCTACAACCCGCAGTCGGTGCTCATAGGCCGTCTCAACCGCAGCCCGTCGGGCGGCTGGACCTCGCGCTGGGAGCTGCGTGTTGCCGGTCGGCCCAACAGCTGGTCCGACAGTAACCAGCAGCTCGACAGGCTGGCGCGCCAGGGCATCGACGATGTGGCGGACCTCCTCGCCAGGCAGTTCTCGGTTGCCACAGCGGGTAGCAATGCGGGCGACGCGGCGTCGATTCGGGTGGAGGATGTCGAGACGCTGGCTGCCTACGCACGTGTCAGCAACTATCTCGCCACGCTGACCTCGGTCAGGGGCGTGCAGGTCAGCGAGGTGTCGCCGACGGCAGTGCGTTTCAGCCTGTTACTTGGCGGCAGCATGGACAGCCTGTTGCGGACCATCGCCATCGGTACCGTGCTGGAGCCCGCTCCGGATGGTGTCCCGGGTAACTACCGGTTGCGTCAATGAAGCCGCGCGATATACCGAACCTGATCACGGTATTTCGCTTTCTGCTGGTGCCGCCGCTGGTGTGGCTGCTGCTTAACGACCGGTTTGCCGCGGCCCTGGCAGTATTCGTCGTGGCGGGTTTTTCCGACGCCCTGGACGGCTATCTGGCCAAGCGTTTCCAGTGGTCAAGCCATGTCGGTGCCTTGCTCGACCCGCTTGCCGACAAGCTGTTGCTGATCGCCTCCTTCATCGCGCTGGGCTGGCTGGGCTGGATACCGGTGTGGCTGGTCGTGCTGGTGTGCGCGCGTGACCTGGTGATCGTCACGGGAGCCGTCTGTTATCACTTCCTGATCGAGCATCTGACGGCGGACCCGAGTCTGATCAGCAAGCTGAATACCCTTGCACAGATCCTGCTGGTGCTGGCCGTCATGGGCAACCACATCTATACGTTGCCGGCGTTGTGGATGGATGTATTGATCTACAGCGTGTTCGTTTCCACGCTCTGGAGCGGGCTCGACTACGTGTGGACCTGGAGTCACAAGGCATGGCGCAAGCGAGACGGGACCTGACACCGTGCGCACTGTGCCGGTCCGGACACCGGGCCTGACATGAACAGCCCCCAGTTAACCCTTGGCCTCGCATTGCGCGACGGTGCCCGTTTCGAGTGTTACTTTGGCGGGCAGAACAGCGAGCTCGTGACAGCCCTGCAGCAGGCCGCGGCCGGTTCGGGTGAACCCTTCATCTACCTCGCCGGCGCGGATGGCATGGGCAAGACTCACCTGCTGCAGGCCGCGTGCCGGCGTGCCACGGATGCGGGGCGCAGCTGTACCTTCCTGCCGCTCGATGCACGGGCGGAGCTGGCGCCGGCCGTGCTCGCGGGCCTGGAACAGATGGACCTGCTGTGCCTGGACGATATCCATGCGATAGGCGGTGACGCGGCGTGGGAGCAGGGTGTGTTCGACATGTTCAACCGCGCGCGGGAGGCCGGCACGACCCTGCTGGTCGCCGGGCGACACAGGCCGGACCGCGCCGGGTTTGCGCTGCCCGATCTTGCCTCGCGCCTGGCGTGGGGGGTCACCTACGTCCTGAAGCCCCTGGAGGACACCGAGGTGCTGGCGGCGCTGTCGTGGCGCGCGCGCGGTCGCGGCCTGGAATTGCCTGCCGATACGGCACGTTTCCTGCTGACACGCCTGCCGCGTGATTTGCCCTCGGTATTCGACCTGCTGGATCGGCTCGATGAGGCCTCCATGGTCGAGCAGCGGCGCCTGACGGTGCCGTTTGTGAAGACGGTGCTGGGGCTGGAGTAGATGAACGCGTCTCCAGTCTTTAAGCAAATAATATCTCACACAAAGTCGCAACGGCGCCAAGCAATCAACAACAGGCATCGCGCAGAGACGCAGAGATCGCAGAGAAAATCAAAATCCTGTCTCGCGCAAAGACGCAAAGGCGCCAAGAAAAGAAGAATGATGTCTCAGAGAGCACGGAGCACACAGAAAATGTTAGAACCTGTCTCAATAATAATGCGCAACCCATTGGGGAAATGGAGAATTATGCCACTGGCCTTGTTACGGCTCGCTCATGTAGCATTGGCTACACCACATTCGCCGCGCCGCGCCATGACCCAAAATCGCCACGGTCGCGGGGGATTATGAGATAGGTTTTAACACCTCCAAGGGCAGGCGGCATCTCCAGCTACAGCGTCAAACAGAGCAACAGTGCTTCAATTGCACCCCTCTCCAGAATCCTCTACAGCAGGAAGAGAGGAAACAAATTCTTTGCGAACTCTGCGTCTCTTCGAGAGGCAGTGTTTGTTGGCGCCTTTGCGTCTTTGCGCGAGCTTATTTTCGTAGTTCGCCGGTCTTGATATAGGCGATGCCGGCGCCGAACCACAGCGTGGTCAGCAGGATCTCCAGCACGCCGAGGCAGCGGGTGATTTCCGAGTGCCAGGTCTCGACCACGCCGTGTGAGAAATAGAACAGCGCGAGAAAGCAGCTCCAGGTGATGGTGTAGCGGCGTGCATGCAGCATGCCGCGCAATGGGAACAGCAACGGCATGACCAGCAGCACCAGCACCAGCGCGACCGGAAAATGCAGGGACGGCGCCAGCCAGGCATACCACGCGGTAAGCAGCGCGAAAGTGCCGAGGTAGCCGGTCAGCGTGAGTACATACAGCAGACGGGGCGCGGGCATGATAGCTTGCTTGTGCGGGTGCCGCGATTCAGCGGTCACGCAGGGTGCTGGCCGTACCGGCAAGGCGTCTGCCCAGTGCCACGCACAGCGTCTTTTCCTCGTCGGTGACGGGCCGCTTGCTGTCGGTGCCGGCGGTGTGGCTGGGCCCGTAAGGCGTGCCACCACTGGTGGTGGTCAACAGCCCGGCCTCCGTATAGGGTAATCCCATGATAAGCATGCCGTGATGCAGCAGCGGCAGCATCATTGCCAGCAAGGTGGTTTCCTGTCCGCCGTGCAGGCTGGAGCTCGAGGTGAATACCGCGGCGGGCTTGCCGACCAGTGCACCGCCAAGCCACAGGCTGCTGGTCGTATCGATGAAATACTTGAGCGGTGCCGCCATGTTCCCGAAGCGGGTCGGGCTGCCGAGCGCGAGGCCGGCGCATTCCAGCAGGTCATCCAGCGTGGCATACGGCGGCCCGCTGCCAGGAATATCGTCCGTGGTGGCCTCGCACACCGTGGAGACCGGCGGCACGGTGCGGATGCGTGCGGCGCAGTCGCTTACCGAGTCGATGCCGCGTGCGATGAGCTGTGCCATTTCCGCGGTGGCGCCGTAACGGCTGTAGTAGAGGACGAGGATTTCGTTCATGGTGGCGGGTATCGTGGGTGACCGGGGCTGCCGCCGTCAAGTTGCCGAGGGTATCGAGGGCCGCCGGGTGGCCGCCCTCATGGCGTCCAGTAAAAAGCCGGCTAGAGTAGCTCCAGCACCTTCTCCGGCGGGCGGCCGATCACCGCCTTGCCGTCCCTGACCACAATGGGGCGCTCGATCAGTTGCGGGTATTTGATCATCGCGGCAATCAGCTGTGCCCGTGTCAGGGCCGGGTCGTCGAGTCCGGCCATGGCATATTCCTTTTCCTTCCGTCGTATCAGTTCGCGCGGCTCCAGGCCCAGCATGTCCAGCAGGGCACCGAGCGTTTCCTGCGTCGGCGGTGTCTTGAGGTATTCGACGATACCCGGCTTTATGCCGCGGCTGTCCAGCAGTTCCAGGGCCGCGCGCGACTTGCTGCAGCGTGGGTTGTGGTACAGGGTGACGGTTCCGTGCATCTCGTGTCTCTCCGTTGTTTGCCCGCGTGCCGGTGGCCGTGTCAGGCCTTCACGACCGGGATGTCCGCGATGCGCATGCGCCATTCGCGCGGACCGCTCTCGTGCACCGAGTTGCCATGCACGTCGACGGCCACGGTGACCGGCATGTCCTCGACCTCGAATTCGTATACCGCCTCCATGCCCAGGTCCGCGAAGGCGACGACCCGCGCCGCGCGTATCGCCCTGGATACCAGGTAGGCGGCGCCACCGGTGGCGATCAGGTAAACCGCACCATGACGCGCGATGGATACGATGGCCTGCGGTCCGCGCTCGGCCTTGCCGATCATGCCCAGCAGACCGGTCCTGTCCAGCAGGGTATCGGTGAACTTGTCCATGCGCGTGGCGGTGGTCGGGCCGGCCGGTCCGACCACCTCGTCACCGACCGGGGCGACTGGCCCGACGTAGTAGATGAAGCGGCCGTTGAAATCCAGCCCGTCCGGCAACGGCTCGTTGCGTTCGATGAGATCGACGATACGCTTGTGGGCGGCATCGCGTCCGGTGAGTACCCTGCCGGTCAGCAACAGCGTCTCGCCCGGCCGCCAGTCGCGGATGTCCGCGCGCGTGAGACGGTCGAGCCGGACGCGACGGCTGCCGGCAGTGCTGTCCTGCGTGATGCGTGGCCAGTCATCCAGGCGTGGCGGAACCAGCTGCGCCGGTCCGCTGCCGTCCAGGGTGAAGTGGATATGCCGCGTCGCCGCGCAATTCGGGATCATGGCGACCGGCTTGGAGGCGGCATGCGTCGGGTAATCCTTCAGCTTCACGTCCAGCACGGTGGTGAGACCGCCGAGCCCCTGTGCACCGATTCCGAGCGCGTTGACCTTTGCGAAGATCTCCAGGCGCAGTTCCTCGAGCCGGTTCTGTGCGCCGCGTGCCTTGAGCTCATGAATGGTGATCGGTTCGAGGATCGCTTCCTTGGCCAGCAGCATGGCCTTTTCGGCGGTACCGCCGATGCCGATGCCCAGGATGCCGGGCGGACACCAGCCGGCACCCATGCCGGGCAGTTGCGCCAGCACCCATTCGGCGATGTCGTCGCTGGGATTGAGTATGGCAAAACGCGACTTGTTCTCCGAGCCGCCGCCCTTGGCGGCAACGGTGATCTCCACCCGGTTGCCCGGCACGACGTCCGTGTGGATCACGGCCGGCGTGTTGTCGCCGGTGTTACGGCGTGCGCCCGCGGGGTCGCTGACGATGGAACCGCGCAGCGGGTTGCCGGTATCGAGATAGGCACGGCGGACCGCGGTGTTGACCATGTCATCGATACTGCTGTCGGTGTCCCAGCGCACGTCCATGCCGATCTTGAGGAAGACATTGACGATGCCGGTGTCCTGGCAGATCGGGCGGTGGCCCTCGGCGCACATGCGCGAGTTGATGAGGATCTGGGCCATGGCGGCGCGCGCGGCCGGTGCCTGTTCACGCTGCCAGGCTGCGTGCATCGCCCTGATAAAGTCCGGCGGGTGGTAATAGGAAATATACTGCAGTGCGTCGCAGATACTGTCGGTAAAGTCCTGTTTGCTGATGCATGTTCATAGGAGTTTGCTGGCGGAACCATGTCCGGGTTCGTCTGTCACAATTGTAGCCTGTTTGCGTGCTGACGGGTTAATCACGCGCAAGCGTCGCGGCACGGCGTATAATTTCCGGCATACTGTATCAGGAGTCAGACATGTATCTGTTAATGCTGATCGCCGCGCTGTTCACCGCCACGGCCGTGGCCGGTGAACAGGTCGATTTCACCCTGCCGGGGCTGGATGGCAAGCCGGTGTCGCTGTCGGATTACCGCGGCAAGTGGGTGGTCGTCAATTACTGGGCCACCTGGTGCCCGCCCTGTCTGGAAGAGATTCCGGAGCTTGTCGACCTGTACGAGGGGAACCGCGACCGCCTCGTGGTGCTGGGCGTGAGCTACGAAGAGGTGAACGAGGACTACCTCAGGGAATTCGTCGAGAGTCACATGATGTCCTACCCGGTCATGCGCATGGACCCGTTGCCGGTGACACCGCTGGGACCGGTGATGGGCCTCCCGACCACCTACATCATTTCACCGGAAGGTGAACGCCTGGCGCGCCAGGAGGGCTCGGTGACGCGCCAGGGCATCGAGCAGTACATTGCGCGCAAGGAGGCGGAGCGTGCGAAGCAGGCGGCCGTGACAGTTCCCGCCGGCACGGCAACGCCCTAGGCAGGCTCCCCCGTGGTGTGTCGACGCTGTGTCGTTTCCGGACGCGTGCAGGGCGTGTTCTTTCGTGCGGCGACACGCAATCAGGCACGTGCACTGGGGTTGTGCGGATACGCGCATAACCTGCCCGACGGTCGCGTCGAGGTACTGGCCTGCGGCGCGGAGGAGGACGTCGAGGCGCTCTGCATCTGGTTGTGGACGGGTCCGCCGCAGGCGCGGGTCAGTGATGTCCGGTGTGCGATCGTCGATGTGACCGTGCCTGGCGGGTTCACTACCGGGTAGTCCGGGGGGCTGCCGGGACTGGCACTTTCCATTGCATGATGCGGACGATTATAAATCGGTTCGCGTTTTCATATCGCGTGGCGGATGACGTGTGCGCTGCTTTCCGGTGTTGCTCAGCCTGCCAGGCGTGCCGTCGTGTTCATGAAGGTGTGCGGATCCAGTATGGTGTCAGCCGGTGGTCGCGAGGTATCTGTTACCGGGTAGTCGAGCGTGTAGTGCAGGCCGCGGCTTTCCTTGCGCAGCTGCGCCGACCGGATGATAAGTGCAGCGACCTGGGCCAGGTTGCGCAGTTCGATCAGGTCGCTGGAGACGGTGAAGTTGCTGTAGTACTCGTGGATTTCATGCTGCAGCAAATCCACCCTGCGCCACGCGCGCTCGAGCCGCTTGTTGGTGCGCACGATGCCCACGTAGTTCCACATGCAGCGACGCAGCTCGTCCCAGTTGTGTGTGACCACGACTTCCTCGTCGGAATCACGTACACGCGATTCATCCCAGGGCGTGAGCGGCGGCGCCGCCGGCGTGTCTGCGAGGAGGATGCTGATATGTTCGGCGGCTGATGCGGCGAACACCAGGCATTCCAGCAGCGAGTTGCTGGCCATGCGGTTGGCGCCGTGCAGGCCGGTGCAGGCAACTTCACCAACCGCGTACAGGCCCGGCAGGTCGGTGCGGCCGTGCAGGTCGGTGAGGATGCCGCCACAGGTGTAGTGTGCCGCCGGGACCACCGGAATCGGCTCCAGCGTCATGTCATAACCGAGTTCACGACAGCGCGCGTAGACGGTCGGGAAATGCTCCTTGATGAAGGGGGCCGGCCTGTGACTGATATCCAGCAGCACGTACTCGGCACCGAGGCGCTTCATCTCGTGGTCGATGGCGCGCGCCACGATGTCGCGCGGGGCAAGGTTGCCGCGTTCGTCGAAGCGTTCCATGAAGGGCGTGCCGTCGGGCAACAGCAGTCGCCCGCCCTCGCCGCGCACCGCTTCCGTGACCAGGAATGACTTGGCCTGGGGATGGTACAGGCAGGTGGGGTGAAACTGGTTGAATTCCATGTTCGCGACCCGGCAGCCGGCACGCCATGCCATGGCGATACCGTCGCCGCTGGAGGTATCCGGATTACTGGTATACAGGTAGACCTTGCTGGCGCCGCCGGTCGCCAGCACCAGGCAACGCGCAGCGAACGCGTCGACACGGTGTGCCTCGATGTCCAGCACGTAGGCACCGAGGACACGGTTATCGGCGAGCCCCAGTTTGGTCGCTGTGATCAGGTCAATGGCGATATGGTGCTCGAACAGGGTGATGTTGGAGCGCTTGCGCGTTTCATCGACCAGCGTGGTTTCCATCGCGCGGCCGGTCGCATCGGCGGCATGCAGCACCCGTCGTGTCGAGTGCCCACCCTCGCGGGTCAGGTGAAAGGCATCGGCTACACTGCCCGAGGCATGCCGCGTGAACGGCACGCCAAGTTCGACCAGCCATTCGATCGTCGCCGGTGCATGTTCGATGGTATAGCGCACTACGTCCGGCTTGTTCAGACCGGCACCGGCATCGAGGGTGTCGGCGACATGCGAATCGAAGGTGTCGGACGGATCGGTGACCGCCGAGATCCCACCCTGGGCATACAGGGTGCAGCCTTCGTCGATGTGGCTCTTGGCCAGCACCGCGACCCTGACCGTCCCCGGCAGGCGCAGGGCGAGGCTGAGTCCCGCCGCACCGCTGCCTATGATCAGGACATCGTATTCGAGGTTGGCCGCCATGCTGTAATCGCCTTGTGCAGGTTCGTTGAAAAAATGTGTTCAGCACAGGCGACCGTCGTGAGAACGTGTACAATCCGGTTGCGGTGCTGATACCGTACGGTTCCGCTGGGAACTGTCTGATTCGCATACATTAACATGAACTATCCAGGATCCGGGTTGTCGATGTGACAACACCGGGTTGAGGGGAGACGGCCCGGATGGGCGAAAGAAGCATAGATCAGGCGCTGGTAGAGCGGGTACAACAGGGCGACAAGCAGGCGTTCGATATTCTGGTTTTAAAATATCAGAATAAAATCATACAGTTGGCGTATCGCTATGTGCATGATCACGACGAGGCGATGGACGTGGCCCAGGAGGCCTTCATCAAAGCCTATCGGTCACTGGACAATTTTCGCGGTGACAGCGCTTTTTTCACCTGGATCTACCGGATCGCAATCAACACGGCGAAGAATAACCTGGTGGCAAGCGGCCGGCGCCCGCCGAAAAGCGATCTCGATGCACAGGAAGCGGAACAATACGATGGCGCTGATGGTCTGAGAGAATATGCCACACCTGAGCATGTACTGCTCCGGGACGAGCTCAAGGAGACCATTGCCAGTGCGATAAATGAACTGCCGGATGATTTGCGGACGGCAATCACACTGCGCGAACTGGAAGGGTTGAGTTACGAGGAGATCGCGCAAGCCATGGACTGTCCGATCGGGACGGTGCGTTCGAGAATTTTCCGG
Source organism: uncultured Gammaproteobacteria bacterium (assembly GCA_963803275.1). Classification (GTDB taxonomy): domain Bacteria; phylum Pseudomonadota; class Gammaproteobacteria; order UBA9214; family UBA9214; genus UBA9214. The sequence continues at coordinate 140,818 of CAWDLS010000004.1, forward strand.
GCGCGTGATGCGATCGATGACAAGTTGAAGCCACTATTGAAGTAGATGAAGGCGGGTTGGATGCCATGAAGGACGCACTATACGAACAGCTCTCGGCACTGGTCGATGATGAACTGGACGAGACGGAACAGGCCATGCTGGTCAGACGACTGGCACGGGATACCGAATTGTGTGACCGGCTGGCACGATACCAGGTCATCAGCGATGCCATGCGCAGCGAACTTCCGCGACAGGTCGATACCGGTTTTTACAAACGTGTTCATGCGGCAATTGAGCACGAGGCGGCGATCCATGCGGGCGTCCACTCCCGCGTCGGCAGCCTGCTCAGACCACTCGCCGGCCTGGCCGCCGCGGCCTCGGTGGCTGTTGTGGCCGTGCTCTCGCTGCAATCGGTCCGCCAGGATACGGCCGGTGTACCGGCAGTCGCCAGCGCGCCGGGTTTCAACGACTACATTCGTGCCGAAAACACACCGCTACCGGTCACACACCGCAACAATGCGCGCGGCCTGGATGTCTACCTGGTCAACCATAATGAGTACGCGGTCAACCGCAGCATGCAGGGCATGTTACCCTACGTTCGTATCGTGGGTCAGGACCTGCAGCCCGACAGCAACGAAGACACTGAGTGAGCAATGTTCGCAGCTGGTCCGGCAGATGGCCGCAGGTGCCGGGAAATGAAGTCGTGAAGGGGCTGCTGATCGTCTTGCTGGCCGCTTCCGGCCAGGTGTTTGCACAGGACAGCGCCCGTGAATGGCTGGACGAGATGTCCAGTGCCCTGCAGACGCTCGATTACGACGGTACCTTCGTCTACATGCACGATGACAGGCTGGAGGCCATGCGCATCATCCACCGCATGGACGCGGGCGGCCAGCGCGAGCGGCTCGTGTCGCTGACCGGCAGTGCGCGCGAAGTGTTGCGCGATGACAAGGCGGTTACCTGCATCATGCCGGACAACAAGTCGGTCATGATCGGACAGAGTCGACCACGCCAGCCGTTCCCGGTCGTCCCCAAGGATCTGGACAGCGTATCTCCGTACTACGCCCTGGAAGACGCCGGTGATGACCGCATGGCCGGCTACCATGCCCGCGTCATCGCGATTACACCGCGCGATGCCTACCGCTACGGCTACCGTTTCTGGATCGACAAGAATACGCGCATGCTGCTCAAGTCCGACCTGACCGGTGTCGATGGCAAGCCCATCGAGCAGGTCATGTTCACCCGGCTGGTGGTGGGTACCGATATCCCGGCCGATGACCTGAAACCGTCGCTGAGCGGTGATGGTTATGTCTGGCACCGTCAGGAAGACATCCGCAAGTCCGCAGCCGGCAACACGCCGGTTGAATCGGGCTGGACCGTACGCAAGCTGCCCGGCGGATTCAGGCAGACCGACTTCCAGCGCAAACGCATGCGCGAGGGGCGTGGCGATGCAGATCACATGGTCTACACGGATGGACTGGCAACTGTATCCGTCTATGTCGAACAGCCACCCGCCGAACGGTCCGGGTTCATCGGTCTGTCGGGCATGGGCGCCGTGAATGTCTACCGGGTGATGCTGGACGGCAACCAGGTCACGGTCGTGGGCGAGGTGCCCGCCGCCACTGTCGAGATGATCGCAAACTCGGTCGTACGCAGCGGGGACCGGGCGCATGATTGAAGAAACCGGGCAGGTTGTCAGGGTGCAGGGCGAGTTCGCCTGGGTCGAGAGCGAACGGCGCAGTTCCTGCGGCAGTTGTGCCACGCAAGAGGGCTGTGGCACGGGGGTTATCGCACGCGCACTGGTCAACCGCGCGGTGACACTGAAGGTACTCAATCGCATCGATGCCAGGGTTGGCGACCGCGTAGTGGTCGGTATCCCGGAAAGCGGGCTGTTGCGCGGCGCGTTCGCAGTATATTCAGTGCCGCTGTTGGCCTTGTTCGCCGGGGCGTTGTGCGGTCACTGGCTGGCCGGAGACAGTGACCCGGCGGCGATTGCCGGTGCCGCCGCCGGCCTGGCCGCGGGGTTGGCCTGGCTGGCGCGTTTCAGCCGGCGTACCCGGGCCGATGCGTCGTTTCAGCCGGTGGTGCTGCGGCAGCAGATGACAGGCGGTTACTGACCGGCGCAGACCGGGTTGTTGCTTTATTCACCGATTCGCAAGTATGGAGAAAGGTATGAAGATTCCAAACAGGTTTGCAGGTTTTGCGCTGTCAGCGGCACTGTTCTGTCTCGCATGCATGCAGACCGCCCAGGCAGATCATTTGCCGTCCTTTACCGACCTGGTCAAGAACGCCAGTCCATCGGTGGTGAATATCAGTACCACGCAAAAGGTCAGGTCCGGTATCCCGCACCTGCCGGAAGGGCTTGATATACCCGACCTGCCGGAAGGCAGCCCGTTCGGCGAGCTGTTCAAGCACTTTTTCGACCAGGAGGAAATGGCGAACCCAGCTATCATGATGCGAAGTCGCTGGGTTCCGGCTTCATCATTTCCGAGGATGGCTACATCCTGACCAACTACCACGTCGTTAACAAGGCTGACGAAATCATCGTGCGCCTGAGCGATCGCCGCGAACTGAAGGCCGAGGTGGTCGGCGAAGACAAGCCCAGCGATGTCGCGCTGGTGAAAATCGATGCCACCGGGTCTGCCGGTGGTGAAGATCAGGCAAGTCGCGCGATCTTGAGGTAGGCGAATGGGTGCTGGCGATCGGTTCGCCGTTCGGTTTCGACCTATTCGGCAACCGCCGGCATCGTCAGTGCCAAGGGACGCAGCCTGCCCGCGAGAACTACGTGCCGTTCATCCAGACCGACGTGGCCATAAACCCGGGCAATTCCGGTGGCCCGCTGTTCAACCAGGACGGTGAGGTGGTCGGCATGAATTCGCAGATCTACAGCCGCACCGGTGGGTACATGGGGCTGTCGTTCGCGATTCCGATCGAGGTGGCCATGGATGTTGTCGATCAGCTGAAGACCAAGGGCCGTGTCAGCCGCGGCTGGCTGGGCGTGCTGATCCAGGACGTGACGAGCGAACTGGCCGAGTCGTTCGGCATGAAGCAAACCGCGCGGTGCGCTGGTTGCCAAGGTGTTGCCCGACAGCCCGGCCATGTCCGCCGGTATAAAGGTTGGTGACATCATCGTGAAGTTCGACGACCACGATGTGATCAATTCCGCCAACCTGCCGCCCATTGTCGGCAGCAGCAAGGTTGGCGTGGAGCTGCCGGTCGAGGTCGTGCGTGACTCGCGCACCCAGACCATCATGGTCACTCTCGGTGAACTGCCGGAAGAAGCTGAAGAACACGCGCGTACCGAGCTGCCGCACAGCGTGAAGACCAACCGCCTCGGAATCTCCGTGACGGCCCTGACGGAGGAGCAGATCAACGAGTACGGCGTCAGCAGCGGCGTGGTGGTGTCGCAGGTGGTCGACGGTGCCGCGGCGCGTGCCGGTGTCCGCAAGGGTGACATTATCCTCAGTCTGGACAACAAGCCGGCGCAGGATGTCAGCCAGTTCAACGCCATGGTCGAGGATCTGAAACCCGGCAAGTCGGTTGCCCTGCTGGTCCAGCGCGATGGCAGCCCCACGTTCCTTGCACTCAAGGTGCCGGGGGACGACTGAGCGGGACACACAGCAGGATCCCGGGGCGCCCGTTGTCGTGTCAGCTGACCGTCTATGTGCGTCGCGGCTGCCACCTCTGCACGGACATGACGCAGGCGCTGGAGCGCCTGCGTCATGAGCTGGACATTACCTACACGACCGTCGACATCGATCGCGACCCCGACCTGGTCGGCCGTTACGGGACCCGGGTGCCGGTGCTGGTCGGTGACGGGGACGAGATCTGCTACTACTACCTTGAAGAGGACCGGCTGCGCGTCCATTGTCACGAGCACGGCCGGCCACACCGTGAGTGACTTGGGTGACGGTTTCTGTATAATCCGGGCCTTTCCGGCGATCAGTAACCTGTGGCACATACCAGCGCGCTCCCCCGACGATTCTCCCGCAGACGCTACAGCGCCCGGGCCGCTGCATGCAATCTTCGATGACCGACAGCCAGCACATCCGCAATTTCTCCATCATCGCCCATATCGACCACGGCAAATCGACGCTGGCGGACCGCTTCATCCAGATGTGCGGGGGCTTGACCGACCGGGAGATGGAGGAGCAGGTGCTGGACTCCATGGAGCTGGAGCGCGAGCGCGGCATCACCATCAAGGCCCAGAGCGTGTCGCTGAAATACCAGTGCGCGCAACGGCGAGGTGTACGACCTGAACCTGATCGACACGCCCGGACACGTGGATTTTTCCTACGAGGTGTCACGCTCGCTGGCGGCCTGTGAAGGGCGCGCTGCTGGTGGTGGACGCCGCGCAGGGCGTGGAGGCGCAGAGCGTTGCAAATTGCTACACCGCCATCGACCAGGGCCTGGAGGTGGTGCCGGTACTGAACAAGATCGACCTGCCGGCGGCCGATCCCGAGCGCGTGATCCACGAGATCGAGGAGATCATCGGCATCGAAGCCGTCGACGCGGTGCGCGTCAGCGCCAAGACCGGTGAGGGCGTCGTTGACGTGCTGGAAGAAGCTGGTGCGGCGCATACCGCCGCCGCGCGGCGATCTGATGCGCCGCTGCAAGGCGCTGATCATCGACTCCTGGTTCGACAACTATGTCGGCGTGATCTCGCTGGTTCGGGATCGTGGACGGCCGCTCTGCACGCGACGCGACAAGATTCGCGTGATGTCCACCGGGCGTGGCTTCCAGGTCGAGAAGCTCGGCGTGTTCACGCCAAAGCAGGAAGACCGCGAACTGCTGCAGGCCGGCGACGTCGGCTTCGTCATCGCCGGCATCAAGGAGATCGACGGTGCGCCGGTGGGCGACACGCTCACGCTGCGCCGGCAACCCGGCTGACCAGCGCGCTGCCGGGATTCAAGAAGATGCAGCCGCGCGTATTCGCGGGTCTTTTTCCGGTCAGTTCGGACGACTACGAGGACCTGCGCGATGCCTTGCAGAAGCTGCGGCTGAACGATGCCGCGCTGCACTACGAGCCGGAGACTTCCCAGGCGCTGGGTTTCGGCTTTCGCTGCGGCTTTCTGGGCATGCTGCACATGGAGATCGTGCAGGAACGGCTGGAACGCGAGTACGACCTGGATCTGATCACCACCGCGCCGACGGTGGTCTACGAGGTGCTGAGACACGAAGGGCGAACTGCTGCAGATCGACAACCCGGCCAGCCTGCCGCCGGTCAACCAGATCGAGGAGATCCGCGAACCGATCATACGTGGCCAATATCCTGCTGCCGCAGGACTACTCGGCAGCGTCATCAGCGCTGTGCATCGAGAAGCGCGGCGTCGCAGAAGGGACATGCAGTATCTGGGCAGCCAGGTGTCGCTGAGCTACGAGCTGCCGCTGAGCGAGGTCGTGCTGGATTTCTTCGACCGGCTGAAATCGGTCAGCCGCGGCTATGCATCCTTCGATTATCACTTCCTGCGTTTCCAGCCGGCGCCGCTGGTCAAGCTGGATATCCTGATCAACGGCGAGCGCGTGGACGCGCTGTCGATCATCGTGCACCGCGACGTGGCGCAGACCCGTGGCCGCGAGCTCGCGGAGCAGCATGAAGGAGCTGATTCCGCGCCAGATGTACGATGTGGCCATCCAGGCGGCGATCGGCGCCCAGATCATCGCGCGCACCACCGTGAAGGCGTTGCGCAAGAATGTCACGGCCAAGTGTTACGGCGGCGACATCACCCGCAAGCGCAAACTGCTGGAGAAGCAGAAGGCGGGCAAGAAGCGCATGAAGCAGTTCGGCAAGGTGGAGATTCCGCAGGCCGCATTCCTGGCGGTGCTGCGGGTTGGATGATGAATGATCGCCGGTGATACATGCATATAATGGTGAAGCCATCGGAACCCATGAGCGAGGATAGACGGACGATGAATTTTGATTTTCCGACCCTGCTGGTCGGCGGCGACGTTGTTTACGGGTGTTGCCTGGGCCTTGGACGCCCTGTTCTGGGCGCCGGGCGGCGCAGGCAGGGCGGCCGGCAGCTGAACTCGCAGATGGCACGGTCGCGGAATCGGGCGAGGTGGTCGCGGCGACGCTCAAGGAGCCGACCTGGATCGAGTACTGCAAGTCCTTCTTCCCGGTGATCCTGGCGGTGCTGCTGCTGCGTTCGTTCCTGGTCGAGCCCTTCCGGATTCCCTCCGGCTCGATGATGCCGACCCTGCTGGTGGGTGATTTCATCCTGGTCAACAAGTATCGCCTACGGCATCCGGCTGCCGGTGCTTAATACCAAGATCATCGAGATCGGCGAGCCCAGCGCGGCGACGTTGTCGTATTCAGGTATCCCAAGGACCCGTCGGTCGATTACATCAAGCGGGTGGTGGGTCTGCCCGGTGACCGCATCGGTTACTACAACAAGATCGCTTTACATCAACGGCGAACCCACCGCCCAGGTACCGGCCGGCGTCTATGTCGGCAAAGGCTCCGGGGTTTCCATGTCCGGCGCCGGCAAGCGCCGGGAACAGCTCGGGGACGTGCAGCACGAGATCCTGGTCATGCCGCATACACCCGGCCTGGAAGGCGAGTACGTGGTCCCGGAGAACGAATATTTCGTCATGGGGGACAATCGTGATAATAGTAATGACAGCCGCTACTGGGGCACGGTGCCGGAACAGAATCTGGTGGGCAAGGCGTTTCGAATCTGGATGAACTGGGACGGCGCCAACGGCGGCATCGAGTGGGACCGGATCGGCAGGAAAATTCAATAGGACTGACACGAGGATATCGGTATGCAATCTTTGAAACGACAAAACGGCATGACGGCGATCGGATGGCTGATCGTGCTGGCGCTGATCGGGTTTTTCGTGTTGTTGACGCTCAGGATGCTGCCATCCTATCTCGAATACTACAAGATCGTGTCTTCGCTTGATTCGATGGAAAAGGAAACCGGTCTGGAATTCAGCCCGGTTGCGATCGCAACCTGCTGGAACGCCGATTCGATATCAGTTATGTCAACACCATACTACCCAAGGATGTGATCATCAAGTCCGCCGGCCAGAATTTCCGTGTCAGCGCCAAGTACGAAGTGCGCAAGGTATACTTTTCGCCAATGTCTCCGTGATGATGAGCTTTCTACAAGCAGGTGATGGCGTGCAATCGCGTTGACAAGTTCGCCGGAACCACTGGAAAGAACTTCGGCTACCAGATTTGACTGATCCGGATCTGCTGAAGCAGGCGCTGACGCACTGCAGCGCCGGCAGCAGGAACAACGAACGCCTGGAGTTTCTCGGCGACGCGCTGCTCGGGTGCGTCATCGCGGCGGCGTTGTTCGAGCGCCACCCGAAGGCCAGCGAGGGAGAACTCAGCCGCCTGCGCGCCAGCCTGGTGCGGCGCGAGTCGCTGGCCGAACTGCGCAGGGTCTGGACATCGGCCGTACATGAGGCTCGGTGCGGGCGAACGCAAAAGCGGCGGGCATAACCGCAATTCAATCCTGGCCGATGCCCTCGAGGCAATCTTCGGCGCCATCTATCTGGACGGCGATTCGACGCCTGCCGGCAGAGCATTCTCCGCTGTTCGCGGACAAGCTGCGGCCGCCGCCGAGCCGGAGGCGCTCAAGGACGCCAAGACCCGCCTGCAGGAATATCTGCAGGCCGGCGCCAGTCGCTGCCCGAGTATACGGTCATCGATGAGAGCGGCGACGCGCACGCACGGTTGTTCCGGGTGCAATGCGACTCGGCAACAGCCCGCTCGCGCCAAGCAGGGAGCGCAGTAGCCGCCGTCAGGCCGAACAGAAGGCCGCCGCGCAGGATGCTTGAACAGCTGGAAAACGCGGGCTAGCCCCATGTCGTCGAAAGGCATTACCGTTGCGGCTACATCGCACTGGTCGGGCGACCCAACACGGGCAAATCGACGCTCCTCAACCGCCTGGTCGGTCAGAAACTCAGCATCACCTCCGGCGACCCCAGACCACCCGCCACCGTATCATCGGCATCAGGACGCTAGCCATGCGCAGCTCATCTACGTGGACACGCCGGGCCTGCACTGCTACAGCGGCCGCGCCATGAACCGGCACATGAACCGCACGGCGACCCGGCGCTGCAGGATGTGGATATCGTGGTGTTTCTCGTCGAGGGACTGCGCTGGACACCCGATGACGACCTGGTGCTCACGAGCTTGGAAACATCGATTGTCCGGTGATACTCGCCGTCAACAAGGTGGACTGATCACCGACAGGGAGCTCTGCTGCCGGAGCCTGCAGGTCCTGTCGCGCAAGCGCGTCTTCGACCACGATCATCCCGTTTCGGCCGCAAGGGTGACAAGTGGCGGAGCTGGAAGCCTGCGTCGAGGGGTTGCTGCCGGCCTGCGCGCCGTTCTTTCCCGAAGACCAGGTCACCGACCGCAGCGAACGTTTCCTGGCGGCCGAACGATCCGTGAGAAACTGTTCCGCAAGCTGACCAGGGAATTGCCCTACGGTTCAGCGTGGAGGTGGAGCATTCCGCCGTGAACGCCACTGCATACCATATCCATGCCCTGATCTGGGTGGAGCGCCAGGGCCAGAAGACCATCGTCATAGGCAAGCAGGGTGCGGTGCTGCAAGCGAGGTCGGTCAGCTGGCGCGCGTCGAGATAGAGAAAATGCTCGGAAGCAAGGTGAACCTGAAGCTGTGGGTGAAGGTCAAGGAAGGCTGGGCGGATGATGAGCGGGCACTGAAAAGTCTGGGGTACCGATGACGGTTAGCGTGGCACGGGAGGTGACTGAGGCGCTGACCGTCGGGCTGCCGGCCCGATCAGAGTAGATCCCGGTGAGCAAAGTCCTATTGGATCAACCGGCCTATGTACTGCACCATTATCCCTATCGGGATACGAGCCTGCTGCTCGAGGTATTCAGCCGCGAGCACGGGCCGGCGGGCTGGTGGCACGCGGTGCGCGTTCGGCGCGGGGGCGCTGGCGCGGCCAATTGCAGAGGCTGCGGCCCCCTGTTGTTGTCATGGAGCATGCGTGGCGAGCTCGGTACGTTGACTGAGTGCGAGAGCGTGGGCGTGCCGGCGGCGTTTCCGGTCGGCGAGGTGCTGAGTGCCACTACCTCAACGAGTTGCTACTGAGGCTGCTGATGCGCCATGACCCGCACCCGGCGTTGTACGATGCCTATGAGCAGGCGTCGCGGTGCTGCCGGAGCGGGAGGAACAGGCGTTGCGGTGTTTTGAGAAACACCTGCTGAGCGAGCTGGGTTATGGCCTGTTGCTGGACACGATGGCGGAGCGGGGCGCCGGTGGAGGCGGCAGCCAGCTATGTATACCTGCTGGAGCGGGCGCCGTTCGCTCGGGACAACCGGCGGGCGACGGGATTTCCTGCGCGGGTCGAGTCTGCTGGCGCTGCACAACGGGGAGCTGACCGACCCGCAGTCCTGCCGGGAAGCAAGGCATTGACGCGGGCGGCGCTGTGACTGTATCTCGGCGCGCGGCCGTTGAAGACGCGCGCGGTGCTGTGGCAGCGGCGTCGAGGTGCGCCCGTCTGTGCGCACGGCCAGTGCGGCCGGCAGTTCATCCGAAGCCTGACCAGGGAGGGACCGTTCGAACCATGCTCCTGGGCGTCAATATCGATCATGTCGCAACCCTGCGGCAGGCACGGGGCACGGCTTATCCCGATCCGGTACAGGCGGCACGGGAGGCCGAACAGGCGGGTGCCGACAGTATCACGCTGCACCTGCGCGAAGACCGGCGTCATATACAGGAGCGGGACGTGTTCGCGCTGCAGGAGGTGCTGCACCACCCGCATGAACCTGGAGATGGCGGTGACCGAGGAGATGCTGGCGTTCGCCAGCGGCATCCGGCCCGCGGATTGCTGCCTGGTACCGGAGCGACGCGAGGAATTCACCACCGAGGGTGGCCTGGATGTGGCAGGTCAATTGCCGCGCATGCGCGATGCCTGCGCGCGGCTGGCCGAGGCCGGTATGCGGGTCGCGCTGTTTATCGATGCGCTGCCCGAACAGGTGGGCGCGGCAGCCGCCGAATGTGGTGCACCGTGCATCGAGATTCATACCGGTCATTTTGCCGATGCCGCGGGGGCACGGTCAACGGCGGATGAACTGGCCCGCATCGAGACCGCCGTGCGACAGGGTGTTGCCGCCGGCCTGACCGTGCACGCCGGTCATGGCCTGCACTACGGAAATGTACACAGGATTGCCGCGTTACCCGATATACACGAGCTGAACATCGGACATGCGATTATTGCCCGTGCGGTGTTTGCCGGGTTGTCTGCCGCGGTTGCCGAGATGAAGGAATTGATGCTGCAGGCGCGCAGATAAGCGATCCGCGCTGGCCGCCCGGAATTACGCCGTGTGGTCGCGCAAGCCGCTGCAGTGCAGCGTGCTGTCGATGACCCGTATGGTGCGGTGGAAGTTGTGTTCTATGGTGCTGCTGTCGGCCGTTTTCAACGCCAGGCGCAGTTGTCTGAGTTCCTGCTCCAGTTCGCAGGCCTCGCAATAGGCGGCGGCCCCGAGAATCGTGTGAACGCCGTCGCCCAACCGCCGGTAATCCCCGGCCGCAAACGAATCGATCAGCAGGCGGCGCCAGGCCGGCAGTTCGATGAGCAGCTGTGCATACAGTTCGCGGGAAAATTCGCGTGCCAGCGTCTCGAGCTGCAGGTCGTCGGCCTGTGACAGGGTCAGCGCCGGTGACGGCGGGTCATCGTGCTGTTGTGGCGCCTGTCGCCGGGACCCGAACAGTTCCCTGGAGAGGCCCTTCATTTCATCATAAAGCGTCTTCATGTCGGTGCTCGAACGCGACACCCCGGCCGGACCGGTGTGTGCAGCGCCTGTTGCCGGGCCATGCTAATGCATTCCCCGCCCGCTGACCATCGATAGTCTGTCAGCAATTTCGGACAATGACTGTCTGATTTTTCCGGTTCTTCGGTATACTGTCCACAACCAGCGGGGCATCTAACTGATGGAATTTCCAACCATTGAGGCGACTATCGGCAATACACCTCTGGTGCGGCTGCAGCGGCTGCCGGGCGTGTCGACCAACACCGTGCTGGTGAAGCTCGAGGGCAACAACCCGGCCGGGTCGGTCAAGGATCGCCCGGCGCTGAGCATGATCCGCCACGCCGAGTCGCGCGGTGAGATCAGGCCGGGCGATACCCTGATCGAGGCCACCAGCGGCAATACCGGGATCGCGCTGTCCATGGCCGCGGCGATCAGGGGTTATCGCATGGTGCTGATCATGCCGGAACACATGAGCGTGGAGCGACGCGCGGTGATGAAGGCATTTGGCGCGGAGATCGTGCTGGTGAGCAAGGCCGCCAGCATGGAAGGTGCACGCGACCTGGCCAAGGAGATGGAGGCGCGTGGCGCGGGCAAGGTGCTCGACCAGTTTTCCAACCCGGACAATCCGCTTGCGCATTATGAAGGCACCGGCCCGGAGATCTGGCGCGACACCGGGGGCACGGTGACCCACTTCGTCAGCGCCATGGGCACGACCGGCACCATCATGGGGACCTCGCGTTACCTCAAGGAACGGAATCCGGCCATCGAGATCGTCGGCGTGACCCCGGCCGAGGGCTCGGCGATTCCCGGCATACGCCGCTGGCCGGAGGCCTACCTGCCTGCCATCTTCAACGCGGCCAGCGTGGACCGGACGATCGAGGTGACCCAGGCTGACGCCGAGACGACCACGCTGGCGCTGGCCGCGCGCGAGGGGATCTTCGCCGGGATTTCCTCCGGCGGTGCTGTCGCCGCCGCCCTGTCACTGGCACGGCAGGTCGATAACGCCATCATCGTGGCCATCATCTGCGACCGCGGAGACCGCTACCTGTCGACCGGGGTGTTCCCCGACTGAATGTCTATGCCCGGACATCGGGTCATCGCTGTCCTGCTGCCGGGCCTGTGTCTGCTGGCAGCGACCTGCCTCTCCAGCTTTGCCTTCGACGAGGCCGCCGTCCGGCTCGGCAGCCTCACCGGTCCAGGCTGGTCGGCCGGGGATGTCAGGCTCTCCGTTGGCTGGCCGCAAGCCGGTCAGGCCAGCCTGTCGCTGACCGCGGCGCGTGCCGAACTGCCGGAGCCACTGGGCCGTCTGACCGGCCTGAAGCTGGCCTGTGCGGCGGCACAGATCGGTACCGACACGATCCGTTGCCCGGCTGGCGTACTGGAGGCGCAGTCCAGTCCGCTTGGGCATCAAAAGATCGACATCACGTTTCAGTACCGTGTCAGTGACGGTCGCATCGAGGCGCAACTACACGGGATTCGTTACCTGGGTGGACAGCTCTCGGTTGCCGCCCGTTACACGGCGAGCGGCTGGACACTGGATATCGATGGCCGCCACCTCTCGTTGCAGGCGGCCACGGCACAGGCCGGCAAGCTGGGTTATCCACTGCCGGGTCTGGAAGGGGACGGGGAAATTGCGCTGACGGCCGCCCTGCGCGGTGCCGGCAGCGGGATTGCCGCCGCCGGTGTACGGGCGCGACTGCAGGGCGCGGCCTTTTCCAATGTCGCGGGTACCGTTGCCGGCGAGGATGTTGACCTCGTGCTGGACGTGCAGGCAAGACCCTTTGCCTCGGGCTGGCACCTGCAGCTGGATGTCCGTGGTAACCACGGCGGGTTCTACGTGGAGCCGGTGTACCTTGCGGTCCCCGATCAGCCCGTGCAGGCCACGGCACAACTGGACTGGCTGGTGCAGCGCAGGCTGCTCGTGCTGCACAGTCTCGACTATGATCATCCCGGATGCGTACAACTTGCCGCCCGGGGTCGCATCAGTTTCGCGGCAGCGACGCAGGTGACAGAGCTTGTGGTCGACGTCCGGGAGGCTGCACTGGGACCGCTTTATACCAGCTACCTGAAGCCCTGGCTGACCGGCACCGTGGCCGGTCGCCTGGCTGCATCCGGCGCGCTGACCGGACGGGTGGAGGTCCGCGATAATACCCCCGTCAGTGCGCACCTGATACTGCAGGGCGCAAACGTGGACGATCAGGATGGCCTGTTCGGCTTCACCGGGGTGACCGGTAACCTGGACTGGTCGGACTCGGACTCGCCCGAGTACTCGGAATTGTCCTGGCAGGCGGGTCATGTCTACCGCATTGCACTGGGTCCGGCGCGTATCGAGGCGGAATCGGCCGGTAACACGGTGCACCTGGTACACCCGGCGAACATACCGGTGCTGGATGGCACACTGGAGATCGACTCATTCGATCTGGGCTATGCGGCTGGTCAGCCGTCGCACTGGCAGGTGGACGGCCTGCTCACCCCGGTGTCGATGAAACAGTTGACGGGGGCGCTGGGCTGGCCGGAATTCGGCGGCAAGCTGTCGGGCGTGATTCCGTCAGTCCACTACGAGGATGGCACGCTGGAGATGGGCGGCGTGCTGCTGGTGCGTGTCTTCGACGGTGTGATCACGCTGCGCAACCTGCGTCTGGTCAACCCGCTGGGGTTGGTGCCGCGCCTGCAACTGGATGCACGGATCGACAATATCGACCTGGAAAACCTCACGCGCACCTTCTCGTTCGGCCGCATCGAGGGGCGCCTGGACGGCTACATTAACGGTCTGCGCATGGAGTCCTGGCGGCCGGCGGCATTCGACGCCGCGTTTGCGACACCCGAGGACGACAGCTCACGTCACCGTATCAGCCAGCGGGCCGTCGACAATATATCCAATATCGGCGGGGCCGGCGTCGGTGGCGCACTGTCGCGCAGTTTCCTGCGCTTTCTGAAGGACTTCCCCTATGACCGGCTGGGTATACGCTGTCGACTGGAAAACGGCGTTTGCGATATGGGTGGCGTGGAGGCGGCGGAGCAGGGCTACTATCTCGTCAAGGGGCGCTTTATCCCGCCGCGTCTCGACGTGGTCGGCTATGCGAAGCGTGTCAACTGGGACAGCCTGGTGGCGCAGATCATATCGGTCACCGGCAAGCAGGATAATGTCGTAGAATAACGGGCAGGGCCGGCACGGCGTTAACCTGCTGGCCAATATTCCGTTAATTACAGAAAGCGAGTCCGAAAACCTGCAAGAGGTAGAGCCATGAGCGTATTGCGTATCCCGATGTCCATGATCCTGCTGCTGTTTGCCACAGCCTGCGTCACCATTAACGTGTATTTCCCGGCCGAGGCGGCCGAAAAGGCGGCGGACCGGATCATCCTGGACGTATACGGCAAAACCCCGCCGCAGACACCACAGGTAAAGCCGGCCGAACCACAGTCGCTGAACGGAGTGCCCGGCTTGCCGCAACGAACCGCGGCCGTCGTGTTGAACTGGCTGGTGGCGCCGGCGCACGCCGCGGCCGATCTCTCGATTAACACCCCGGCCATCCGCCAGCTGACCGCGAGCATGGAGGCGCGCCATCGCACGCTGGCGCCCTATTACGACTCGGGGGCCGTCGGCATGACAGGCGATGGACAGATCCAGGTGCGCGACCAGAAACTGGTACCCCTGGCGGAACGCAATACGGTCAGGGGTCTCGTGTCGGAAGAAAACCGGGACCGTGGCGCGTTGTATGCCGAAATGGCCCGTGCCAATGATCATCCGGAATGGGAGAGTGAAATTCGTGCGACGTTTGCACGCCGCTGGGTGGATAACGCGCATGCCGGCTGGTGGTACATGAACAGCGCCGGCGCCTGGAAACAGAAATAGTTAACTGCCGACCCGCTGCAGCGTATCCAGGGCTCAGAGAGTCAGCACATCCCGGACTGATCCGTCATACCGCACAATTGCCGCGGGATCCCGGAATCCGGTGGCAGTTACTGAAACGGTTACCGGATTCCGGCCGTTACCGGCATGACGAAACATGAATCAATGAGGCCTTGCCTGGTAAATACGATTTCCTCTGTGACCCCTGTGCCCGCTTAGGCAGAAATTTTTCGTCACGATGAACATATTTGTATTCGATATCGAGACCGTGCCGGACGTGGCCTCCGGGCGGCGTCTGTACGACCTGCAGGACCTGGATGACAGGGATGTCGGTCGGGTGATGTTTCACAAGCGTGCCGAGGAGACCGGCGGTTCCGAATTCCTGCGTCATCATCTGCAGCGCATCGTCGCCATCTCCGTGGCGTTGCGCACGCCGGACAGGTTCAAGGTCTGGACACTCGGCAACCCCGATGCACCGGAAGAGGAACTGCTCCAGCGGTTCTTCGATGGTATCGAACGCTTCACACCGACACTGGTGTCCTGGAACGGCTCCGGCTTTGACCTGCCGGTCATCCACTATCGCAGCCTGCTGCACGGGGTTGCCGCGCCGCGCTACTGGGAAACCGGCGGAAGCGACAGGGATTTCAGGTGGAATAACTACATCAGCCGCTACCACGAGCGTCATACCGATCTGATGGACGTATTGTCAGGCTATCAGCCGCGCGCCGGTGCGAAGCTGGACCAGATTGCGACCATGCTGGGTTTTCCCGGCAAGATGGGTATGAGTGGTGCGCACGTCTGGGACAGTTACCTGGCCGGTGACTTGGCAGGGATCCGCAACTATTGTGAAACGGACGTACTCAATACCTACCTGGTGTTTCAGCGCTTCGAGCTGATCCGTGGCCACCTCGACGAAACCCGCTACCGCAAGGCCTGTGAAGAGGTGCGCCATGAACTCGCGGCGCAGGACAAGCCGCACCTCACCGAATTCCTGGCGAACTGGCAGGATGAATAACATCGCGCAGAGACGCAGAGTTCGCTGAGGAAAGAACAACATCTGAACAGCTGCCTATATCAAGTTAGGTGTTCTATCCGAGATGGATGTAGTTAGCATAATTATTGTAGCTATTGGCATATTTGCCTTTGCTTGTGGGGAGTATATTTCGCGAGGAGGCAAACAAGAGCCAGCATCCGATATAGAGCCGGGAATGGCTTTATATAGATTCTCAATGTTTCGCTGGACCGCTTCGGTAGTGTCGTTTGTTGCTGGTGTAATGCTAGTAGCAATAGGGTTTGGCTGGATAATTGCGTGAGAAAACGAACAACTAACTACCCAGCCCAGTCCGAACCTGACGTGCGCGACCGTCTCCTGACACCTGGATTCTTAGTGCAGACAGTTTTATTGCTTACATTCCGGTTGGATTCCTGCGGGTGTGTGCCGGCAATCTGTGCTCTGCGTACTCTGCGCCTCTGCGCGAGGTAATCAGCCTGATTAAATACACCGTGGTCTCATTTGCAGATTTCGCTTTTCACTCCCTCGACTCATGAGCAGAAGCAAGAGCACCCGCAAGCAGCGCCTGCCCGTTCCGGTCGCCCGGATCACGGTTGAATCACTGGCGCACGACGGCCGCGGCGTGGCGCATGTTGACGGCAAGACCGTGTTCATCGAGGGCGCACTGCCGGGTGAACAGGTCGGTTTCGAGTACCTGGCAATCCACAGGAAATTCGATGAAGGCAGGGTCACCGAAGTACAGCAGGCGTCGGTGCATCGCGTTACCCCGCGCTGCCCGCATTATGGTGTCTGCGGCGGGTGCAGCCTGCAGCATATGGAGGCCGGCGCGCAGATCCAGGCCAAGCAGCAGGTATTGCTGGACAATCTGCGGCATATCGGCGGCGTGGCGCCGGCGACCGTGTTGTCTCCGCTGACCGGTCCGGTATGGGGGTATCGCAACAAGGCACGCCTGGGCGTCAAGCATGTCATCAGGAAGGGCCGGGTGCTGGTCGGTTTTCGGGAGCGACGAGCGCCCTACGTGGCCGATCTGTCGCGCTGCGAGGTGTTGCACCCGTCCGTCGGGGAGCGGATCGGGCCGCTTGCCGTCATGCTGGACGGGCTGGAAGGCCGCACGCGCATTCCGCAGATCGAGGTCGCCGTTTCCGACGCGGCGACGGCGCTGGTGTTTCGCCATCTCGATCCGTTGAGTGTGGCCGACCTGGCGCGCCTGCGGGCCTTTGCCGACGAATACGGCATGCATGTCTTCCTGCAGCCCGCTGGCCCGGACAGTGTACACGCCCTGATGCCGGCCGATTCGGTGCCGGCCTACACCCTGCCGGCGCAGGGCATCGTGATTCGTTTCCGTCCCAACGATTTCACCCAGGTCAACGGCGTTGTCAACCGCAAGATGATCGCGCGCGTGCTGGAGATGCTGGCGCTGGACCGTGCCGATACCGTGCTCGACCTGTTCTGCGGGCTGGGTAATTTCTCGCTGCCAATGGCACGGCTGGCGGGTTCCGTGACCGGCGTGGAAGGGGAAGCCGGCCTGGTGGACCGGGCGCGTGACAACGCCGTGCTGAACAGTCTTGGCAATGTCACTTTCCACGTCGCGGACCTGGCTGAAGACCAGCGACATGCCGCGTGGGCCGGCGGCGGCTATAACAAGGTGCTGCTCGATCCGCCGCGCAGCGGAGCGGCCGGGGTGATGGACACGCTGGGTAACATTCATCCGCAGCGTATCGTGTATGTGTCCTGTCATCCCGGCTCACTGGCACGCGATGCGGGTACCCTGGTTAACGGGCTGGGTTACCGGCTGCTGGCTGCGGGAGTGATGGACATGTTTCCGCATACCGCGCACGTGGAATCGGTTGCGCTGTTCGAAACGGCCTGAGCCGGCGGGCGTCCGCCCGCCGGCCATGGCATGAATCGTACTGCACACCTTTGATACCGGAAGGCCGCACCTGCCGCTGACGGCGGTGTGGTCACGGTGCGAATTTGTAGCCGACGATGACGCTGATGAACCCGTTTGTGAGTGTTCCGACTTTCGGTACCGGCGTGAGGTATCCAAAGAACCCGTGGTCCGGGCCGATTTTCAGGCTGACCGGTGGCACGCAGATCAGTTTCATGGAATCCTTTACATAACTATTGCCCTTGTACGCGCAATTCAGGACCAGTGCCGGTGTGACGTAGCGTGTTTTATAATCGTCGTGCGAGACATTGGAGAAGATCATGTAGCTCCGCTTGTGGTAGGAATCCACATACGTACTAGCCCCGGTCTCGAAGTTCCAGTCGCCTTTTTCGTAATCCCTGGAATACCCGATAAACCGCATGTTGCCCTCGTTGGTCTTCGGGGTGGGCTCGGCATGCTTGATGTATCCGGCGATATACAGATTGCTCGCACCGGTCGCAGTACACCCCGACACGAGCAGCAACTGCATGATCGTGCAGATGCCCCGACAGGCACTTGTTATGCTTCGCATGGTGGTCATCCTTCTGGAAATGTGCAGCCTGACCCGCGACCCTCATGGACTGTACCACGTCGTACGCATTGCCCTGAAAACACGGCGCGGGTACCAGTGTTCACCGGTGCTGCCGTTGTAACGTGCGAGCGCCCTGTGCAGGTCGCCATGCTCGCGCTTTAGATAGATGCTGAGGATGGTACAGCCAAAGCGCAGGTTGGTAGCGATGTCGAACAGGTTGTCGTCCGGGTGGCCGATCTCGTCCAGCCAGAACGGCATGATCTGCATCAGGCCCAGCGCGCCGGAACTGGAGATCGCAAAGCGATCAAAATTGCTCTCCACCGTGATCACCGAAAGCACCAGCGCCGGATCCAGGCCGGCCCGCCTGGCCTCGTAATGCTCCAGCTTGAGGAGTTGCAGGCGCTCGACCGGGTCCTCGATACGTGATTCCAGACGGTTGGACATGTCCGTCAGCCAGACCTCGGCATCGAAACGGTCGATGAAGCTGTCACTGGAGTTGATCGCCTCGATCAGCAGCTGCCGCATCTCTGCATCCGGACGTTCCTGGGTTGCAGGCCAGGCAGGAGGGGTGCACAGCAGCAGTCCGGCCAGCCAGGCCGTGAGCAGGTAGCGGGTTATCTGCGGCATGATCGGCTGCATACCCCGTTTAACGGCTCAGGCCAGCAGCATTTGATCCTGCAGGAACGCGACGATCCCGCTGCGCGGGACGTCCCGGCTCGTGATATCGCGCCGGGATTTGTATTCCAGCATGCCGTGATCGAGGCTCTTCTCACCGACCACGATGCGGTGCGGGATGCCGATCAGCTCCATGTCGGAGAACATCACGCCGGGGCGCACCGGGCGATCGTCGAGCAGCACCTCGATACCGGCTGCCTGCAATTCTCCGTAGAGTGCGTCGGTGGCCTCGCGGATACGTTGTGACTTCTTCATGTTCATTGGCAGCAGGGCGACCTGGAATGGCGCGATGGTGGTCGGCCATATAATGCCCTGTTCATCATGGTTCTGTTCGATGGCGGCCGCGACAATGCGTGACACGCCGATGCCGTAGCAGCCCATGACCATCGCGATTTCCCTGCCCTGTTCGTCCAGTACGTTTGCCTTCATGGCCTCGCTGTACTTCGTGCCGAGCTGAAAGATGTGGCCGACCTCGATGCCGCGTGCGATGACGAGTATGCCCTTGCCGTCGGGACTGGGATCGCCGTCCACGACGTTGCGCAGGTCGACGCTCTCCGGTACGGGCAGGTCCCGGCCCCAGTTCACGCCACGCAGGTGTTTTCCGGCCTCGTTGGCACCGCAGACAAAATCGGCCAGCTGCGCCGCTGCATGGTCGACGATGAGCGGGATCCGCAGGCCAACCGGCCCCAGCGAACCGCTGGGGCAGCCGGTCGCCGCGAGGACCCGGTCTTCAGAGGCGAATTCCAGCGGCGCCTGGATGGCCGGATGTTTTACCGCCTTGACGGCATTCAGCTCGTGATCGCCGCGCAGCACCACTGCGACTACCGTCTCCCCGCTGCCGTTGACCACCAGTGTCTTGACGCTTTGATCGGGTCTGATCCCCAGGAACGTGCAAACGTCCGTGATGCTGTGCTGTCCGGGTGTTGCCACGGTCTCCAGTTCTGATTTCGGAGCCGGTGGCGTATCCGTCTGCGGAGGTGCCGGTATGGTCTCGACATTACCGGCGAAGTCGCTGTCGGTGGAAAATGCGATGGCGTCTTCACCGGAGTCCGCAAGCACGTGGAATTCCTGTGACATACTGCCGCCGATGGCGCCGCTGTCTGCGCGTACCGCCCTGAATTTCAAACCGGTCCGGGTGAAGATGCGCGAATAGGCCTCGTACATCACCTGATAGGTGGCCTCGAGTGATGCCACGTCGGCATGGAAGGAGTAGGCGTCCTTCATGAGAAATTCACGCGCACGCATCACACCGAAGCGCGGGCGAACCTCGTCGCGGAACTTGGTCTGGATCTGGTAATAGCTGACCGGCAGCTGTTTGTAACTGCGCAGCTCGCGGCGTGCGATGTCGGTAATGACTTCCTCGTGCGTCGGACCGAAACAGAATTCACGCTGGTGGCGGTCGGTGAAACGCAGCAGCTCCGGCCCGTATTCTTTCCAGCGCCCGGATTCCTGCCAGAGCTCTGCCGGTTGCACGGCCGGCATCAGCAGTTCCAGTGCGCCGGCGCGATCCATTTCCTCGCGCACGATGGTCTCGACCTTGCGCAGCACGCGCAGGCCGAGCGGAAGCCAGCTGTAGATACCGGCGGCCTGCTTGCGCAGCATGCCCGCACGCAGCATGAGCTGGTGGCTGATGACCTCGGCATCGGTCGGGGTTTCTTTCAATGTGGAGAGCGGGAACCGGGTCAGGCGCATGATGACTGGAAGAATGAATTGACAGGCTGCCGATTGTAACGGTCCTGCCGGTATTGTACAGGTCAGCGCCTGCTATCCAGCTGGGGTGGTACCGGCAGCACGTTGAGATCCTCGCGATAGTCGAGCGTCTCGTAGCGGGTGCCAGCCGGGGGCAGTGTGTCGGTAATTTGCCATTCGCCACGCCCGTTTCGCCACTTGTACAGGCGATCGGTCCTGGTGGATGAGGCAGTCAGTGGCAGCAGTGCCTTCAAACCGGCAGCGGAATCGGGGCGGGTATAGAACCAGATTCCGGCGCCAACGATCAGTATTGCCAGCAACCAGGGCAAGCGCATCAGAATGTTCCGTTATTCCAGCCCCACATCTTGCGGGGCGCATCGGTGAACTCGATGTAGATGCGCTCCGGATCGATACCGGTCTCCCCGGCGACCAGCTGGCACAGGGCCCGGGAAGCATCTGCCGTCTCCGATTCCGGCAGCCCGATGCTCTTGAGCTCAAGGTAGGCCAGCGGGGCGTCGGTGCCGGCAAACTGCATGGCAGGATTGTGCTCGACCGAGGTCATGACATAGCGCTCCGGCTTGCCCAGTTGCACCGCAACCAGCGCCGAGGCCTTCGCAGCCAGGGCCTTTGCCCGGGGGGGTGCCAGCTCGGTATTGATCTGAACCCTGAGAAACGGCATTACTCGCTTTCTTTCTTGCAGAACTGCTTGATCTGCCGGTTGGAATCTGCAATACGTTTCTGGCGCTCTTCCTCGCTCATGTTGACATATTCCCCCTTTTCATTGCGATAGCGGAGGTGCCCACCCATGTTGAGCTGGACGAGGTTGTTGTTTGCGATCTTGCAGTTCTCCTGCGAGACCCGTGCCACTTCGGCCTCGTATTCGGACTTCGATTTCGAACCGGCCTGTGTCTCGGGTTGCGCCTCATCCGTTGGGGCAGCCTGGTCATCGGTCGTTTGACCCACGCCTTCGGCATCAATCATGTTCGGGTGCTCGGCTGTCTGGATGCGGACGTACTTGATACCGGGGGGAGGTGGCATCTGGGTGTACTGAACCTCGTTGTTTTCATTGACCCATTTGTAAACATCTGCGAATGTCGGGGACTGCAGCAACAACAGGCAGCCCGCGAGCATGAAGGCTGAGAACGGGTTACGTGACACAGCAGGCAAGTGCGCGAAAGTCATGGTGTAAGTCCCTGTAAAGTAAATCAGTACGGATACTATGGGTAATTCACGGCCAGAACAAGTCATCCGATCACACAATCTCTGTCGGAATACCTGACACCCGGATACTATCGGCAGGGCCGGGAATCCCTTGACCTTTACCTTGATTATCAGTACTTTTCATGACTTCAGAAGGTGACCGGATTGCCCGTCTAGCGGGCTTTTTTTTACGCAATCACTAAGGAACTGGCGAAACGCTCATTAACCCGTCATTGCAATGACTGCATGGATGATGCACATGAGTGTGCAAATGTCGCACAAGTCATGGATACCGTGAGCGACCGCAGGGGATCGAGCACCAGGAGCAGGTGCCCCGGGCGCCCTGGGCAAGGCATGGAGCGCTTGCCGGAGAATGCAGTAACGAAGCAATCTCCAGCTGGCCGATCATGAATACAAGGCGTGCTTCGCTGGCTGCTCCCGGTGATCGCTACGGACATCCTGTCCGTCCGTGTCGATGGACAGAAGTCCGGGTATCGCAAAGCACCGGGATGTGCGGGAGCGACCGTTTGTGCAGCCCCGCAAAGCGCGCTCGCAATGACGAGATACACATAAATCAGAAGTTTTTCAGGTCGGGTGTCTGGAGTAACAGGTGGAAATAACGGGTGCAGAAATCCTTGTGCGTTCACTGCAGGACGAGGGGGTCGAATTTGTCTTCGGCTACCCGGGTGGTGCGGTGTTACACATCTACGATGCACTCTTCACGCAGGACAAGGTCAGGCACATCATGGTACGTCACGAGCAGGCCGCCACCCATGCCGCGGATGGCTATGCACGCTCGACCGGCAAACCCGGTGTCGTGCTGGTCACGTCCGGTCCGGGTGCAACCAATGCCGTGACCGGTATCGCCACGGCCCACATGGATTCCATCCCGCTGGTGGTGTTCACCGGCCAGGTACCGACACACCTGATAGGGAACGACGCCTTCCAGGAAGCCGACAATATAGGAATCACGCGTCCCTGCGTGAAACATAACTTCCTGGTGAAGGACGTGACGAAGCTCGCCGAAACCATCAAGAAGGCCTTTTACGTTGCGACGACCGGCCGGCCGGGGCCCGTGGTGGTCGATATACCCAAGGACATCACGGCACAAAAGGCCGATTATCACTATCCCGACAAGGTACACATGCGCTCGTACAACCCGGTGCATGTCGGCCATATCGGTCAGATCAAGCGTGCCGTGAGCATGATGCTCGGTGCAAGACGGCCGATGCTCTACACCGGGGGTGGCGTGATCCTGAGTAACGCCGCGGAATCCCTGACGCAGCTGGCCCGCGAACTCAATTTTCCCGTAACCAATACCCTGATGGGGCTGGGTGGATTCCCGGCGACGGACCAGCGGTTCGTCGGCATGCTGGGCATGCACGGTACCTACGAAGCCAACATGGCCATGCATCACTGCGATGTGCTGATTGCAGTTGGTGCACGCTTCGATGATCGCGTGACCGGTAATATCGAGAAATTCTGTCCGCACGCGAGCATTATTCACATCGACATCGATCCGGCGAGCATTTCAAAGAACGTCAAGGTGGACATACCCATCGTGGGCTGCGTCGACAATGTGCTCAAGGCCATGCTCACGGAACTCGGCAACAGCAATCAGCGGCCGGATGAAGCGGCGCTCGGGGCATGGTGGCGGCAAATCGATGAGTGGCGCTCGCGTGACTGCCTGAAATTCGACCGGGACAGTGAACTGATAAAGCCGCAATTCGTGATCGAGACGCTGTACAAGGTGACCGGGGGTGATGCCTTTATCACCTCCGACGTGGGCCAGCACCAGATGTGGGCGGCGCAGTTCTATCATTTCGACAAACCGCGGCGCTGGATCAACTCGGGCGGGCTGGGGACCATGGGTTTCGGCCTGCCGGCGGCCATGGGCGTGCAGCTTGCCCATCCCGACAGCACGGTTGCCTGTATTACCGGCGAGGGGAGTATCCAGATGTGCATCCAGGAGCTGTCCACCTGCCGGCAGTATGCATTGCCGATCAAGATCGTCAACCTGAACAACGGTTACCTTGGCATGGTGCGCCAGTGGCAGGAATTCTTCTACCAGAAGCGCTACGCCATGTCCTACATGGAATCACTGCCGGACTTCGTAAAGCTGGCCGAAAGCTACGGCCACCTGGGTATGCAGATTACCCGGCCGGCCGATGTC
This sequence comes from uncultured Gammaproteobacteria bacterium, assembly GCA_963803275.1. Lineage (GTDB taxonomy): Bacteria > Pseudomonadota > Gammaproteobacteria > UBA9214 > UBA9214 > UBA9214. Next base: position 164,593 of record CAWDLS010000004.1, read on the forward strand.
GAGGGTGCGCTGGTCGAGGCGATGCAGCAGAAGGACAGGCTGGTGTTCCTGGATTTCCTGACCGACAGGGACGAGAATGTTTACCCGATGATTCCGGCCGGTGGCGGCCAGAATGAAATGATCCTGATCTGACATGCGGCACATCATTTCAATCCTGATGGAAAACGAGGCCGGCGCGCTGTCACGCGTGGCCGGGCTGTTCTCCGCGCGTGGCTACAATATCGAGTCCCTGACCGTTGCGCCGACCGAGGACGAATCGCTGTCGCGCATGACGCTGGTCACCCGCGGCACCGACGAGATCATCGAGCAGATCACCAAGCAGCTCAACAAGCTGATCGACGTGGTCAAGCTGATGGATATGACCGATGGCCCGCACATCGAGCGCGAGATGATGCTGATCAAGGTCAGGGCGCAGGGCGAGCAGCGTAACGAACTCAAGCGGTTGTCCGATATCTTTCGCGGACGGGTCATCGATGTGACCGGGGAGACCTATACTGTAGAAATGACCGGGGCGGGAGACAAGCTGGACGCCTTCGTGCAGGTACTGGAGCCGGGCCTGATCATCGAGGTCGTGCGATCCGGTGTGTCCGGTATCGGACGCGGCGACCGGTCGCTGAAGCTTTGAAGGATACCCGCAGGAATATCAAACACACATGATGTCACCCGTGACATCCACGACAGGCAACAAGACAGGTAACGACAATGAATATCTACTACGACAAAGACGCAGACCTTTCCATCATTCGCGGGTTGAAGGTGACCATCATCGGTTATGGCTCGCAAGGGCACGCCCATGCCAACAACCTGAAGGATTCCGGCGTCAATGTGATCGTGGGGCTGCGTCCGGGCTCGATTTCGGAGGCCAAGGCGAAAAAGTCCGGGATCACGGTCAAGCCCCTCGAGCGAAGCCGTCAAGGGCGCGGACGTGGTGATGATTCTGGCGCCGGACGAGCATCAGGCCCGCCTGTATCGCGAAAAGATCGCACCGAACATCAGGCAGGGTGCGGCACTGGCATTCGCACACGGTTTCAATATTCATTTCCAGCAGATCGAGCCGCGCGCCGATCTCGACGTGATCATGATTGCGCCGAAGGGCCCCGGCCACCTGGTACGTTCCACCTACAAGCAGGGTGCCGGCGTGCCGAGCCTCATCGCGGTGTACCAGGATGCCAGTGGGCGTTCCAGGGACATCGCGCTTTCGTATGCCTCGGCGAACGGGGGCGGCCGTGCCGGTATCATCGAAACCAGCTTCCGGGAAGAAACCGAAACCGACCTGTTCGGTGAACAGGCGGTACTGTGTGGCGGTGCAACCGCACTGGTGCAGGCGGGTTTCGAGACCCTGGTTGAGGCCGGCTATGCCCCGGAGATGGCCTATTTTGAATGCCTGCATGAACTCAAGCTGATCGTGGACCTGATGTACGAGGGGGGTATCGCGAACATGCGCTATTCCATCTCGAATACGGCCGAATACGGTGATCTGACCCGCGGGCCACGCATGATGACCGCCGAGACCAAGCGCGAGATGCGACGTATTCTCGACGAAATCCAGAACGGTGAATTCGCGCGCGAGTTCATCCTGGAAAACCAGGCCGGGGCCGCAACACTCAAGGCCAAGCGCCGGCTGGGTCGCGAACACCCGATCGAGATCGTGGGTGCCCGGCTGCGTGGCATGATGTCCTGGATCAGCGACGGCAAGATCGTCGACAAGAGCGTCAACTAGGGCTATCGGCAACAGCGTGACATAAACGGATCGTTCGGGAACCTGGACGTGAACCGCAATACCCTGATATCCCGCCAGGGCCTGGTGCCATTACTGGTCGCCACACTGGCGGCGTTGCTGGTGCAGAATTTTATCGGGCTGCGCGAATCACTGGCATTCTGGGCACTGGTGTTGCTGGTGCTGGTGCTGTTCCGTGATCCCGAACGCGATATACCGTCCATACCGCTGTCCGTCCTGAGTCCGGCCGACGGCCGTGTCGTCGCGATCGAGAAGACCGATGATCCCTATCTGCGCCGTCCCAGCCTGAAACTCTCGATCGACATGAACGCCTACGGCGTTTATACCACGCGCAGTCCCATCGGGGGCAAGGTGCTCGAACCGCCGAACAACCACGGTGGAAAACAGCACCCGCATGGTGTCTGGCTGCAATCCGACGAGGGCGATGACATTGTGCTGGTCATGAACAGGGGGCGCCTGAACAACAAGCCGCGTTGTTATATCCGCATCGGCGATCGCATCGGGCAGGGCAAGCGTTGCGGTTTTGTGCACCTGGGCGGGCGGGTCGAATTATACTTGCCCGGGAACAGCCAGCCGCTGGTCGCTGTGGGTGCTGCCGTGCAGGCCGGTTCCGACGTGGTAGCCAGGCTTGTTCACTGACATGGACGGGCTGCCTGATGACGTCGGTAATGACGAGATCGTGGAAAGGAAACGCCGCGGTATCTATCTGCTGCCCAACATGATCACCACGGCCGGCCTGTTTGCCGGCTTTTATTCCATTGTCGCGGCGATGAACAGTCGTTTTGAAGCGGCGGCAATCGCTATTTTCGTTGCCATGATCATGGACGGGATAGACGGTCGCGTGGCGCGGCTGACCAATACGCAAAGCGAATTCGGCGTGCAATACGACAGCCTGTCGGACATGGTCTGTTTCGGACTTGCGCCAGCCCTGGTCATGTACGAGTGGTCCTTGCAGTCCATGGTGAGTGTTGGCTGGGCCAAACTGGGCTGGTTGGCTGCGTTCATCTATACCGCCAGCGCTGCGCTCCGGCTGGCGCGTTTCAATGCACAGATCAGCACGACAGAGAAAAAATACTTCCGCGGCCTCCCGAGTCCTTCCGCGGCCGGTGTGTTGGCCGGCCTGGTATGGGTGGCCACCGACCTGGGAATCGCCGGGGAGGATGTGGTCTATCTGGTGTTCGTGCTCACGATTTCTACCGGCATGCTGATGGTCAGTAACATCCGCTACTTCAGTTTCAAGGAAATCAATTTCAAGAACCGGGTACCGTTCGTCGCCCTGCTGCTGGTGGTGCTGGGTTATGCCTTCGCGTCCATCGACCCGCCCAAGGTATTGTTTGCAGGCTTCATGATTTACATGTTCTCGGGGGTGGTCTATACGCTGGTCGGGATTCGCAATCGCCGCAAGGCCAGGCGGCGTGGCGAGCAGGGGGGGTAGGCGGCGGGGGGTTGCAATCACAGGCTGTTTGCCTATAGTCTTGAATCATGAACTGCGCAATCCACGGCACAGGTAACGACCAGGCCGCCCCGAACCGGGTGCTTGTGCTGCTGTACCTCCTGCGACTGCTGCCTTCGGGCAGACTAATACCCCTGCCTGGCGAGGCGAAACGTACCCGTAACATTACCAGCACCGGCCGTCTGCAATCGGCAGTATTTGTCATGCTGGCACAAACCAGTCGAGGCGACCCCTGCAAGCGGCCGGAGCGCCCATGGCGGAGTCAGGACGATGGACAGCAAAGAAAGATTGATCATATTCGATACCACCTTGCGTGACGGCGAGCAAAGCCCCGGCGCATCCATGACCAGGGACGAAAAGGTGCGTATTGCCAAGGCACTGGAGCGCATGCGCGTCGACGTCATCGAGGCCGGTTTTCCGGTCGCAAGTCCGGGTGATTTCGAATCAGTGCAGGCGGTGGCGCGTGCCGTGACCGGCAGTACGGTGTGCGGTCTGGCACGTGCGCTGGAAAAGGACATCGACCGCGCAGGCGAGGCCCTGAAACCCGCCGCATCGGCTCGCATCCACACCTTTATTGCAACCTCGCCGATCCACATGCAGATGAAGCTGCGCATGAGCCCGGGCAGGTCATCGAGCAGGCGGTAAAGGCGGTGAAGCACGCCCTGCGCTACACTGACAACGTCGAGTTTTCCCCGGAAGATGCCGGCCGTTCCGAGACGGACTTCCTTTGTCGCGTTATCGAGGCGGTGATCGATGCCGGTGCAACCACCATCAACATTCCGGATACCGTCGGCTACAACCTGCCACACCAGTTTGGCGAGCTGATACGTACGCTGATCGAGCGGGTACCCAATTCAGACAAGGCCGTGTTCTCGGTGCATTGCCACAATGACCTGGGGCTGGCCGTTGGCAACTCCCTGTCCGCCGTGCTGAATGGCGCACGCCAGGTGGAATGCACCATCAACGGGCTGGGCGAACGCGCCGGCAATGCATCGCTGGAAGAGGTAGTGATGGCGGTACAGACGCGTCACGACGTCTTCCCGTGCAGGACCGGTCTCGATACCACCCAGATCATGACCTGTTCAAGACTGGTGTCGGGCATCACCGGATTCGCGGTGCAGCCAAACAAGGCCATCGTCGGTGCCAATGCCTTTGCTCACGAGTCGGGTATCCACCAGGACGGTGTGCTGAAGAGCCGCGAGACCTATGAAATCATGCGGGCCCAGGATGTCGGCTGGTCGGCCAACCGTATCGTGCTTGGCAAACACTCCGGCCGGAATGCGTTCCGTACCCGCCTGCATGAACTGGGCATCGAGTTCGATGCCGAGGAGGACCTCAATAACGCGTTCGCACTTTTCAAGGACCTTGCCGACAAGAAACATGAGATCTTCGACGAGGATTTGCAGGCGCTGGTGACCGAGTCTGGTCTGGAGTCGGAGAATGACTGGCTCAAGCTGATCTCGCTCAGGGTGTGTTCCGAGACCGGTGAGATCCCGCATGCCAGCGTGACGCTGTGGGTCAATGGCGAGGAGAAACCTGCGGAAGGCTCTGGCGGTGGGCCGGTGGATGCCTCGTTCAAGGCGATCGAGGCATTGATCCACAGCGGCACCGAATTGCAGTTGTACTCGGTCAACAATATTACCAGCGGCACCGACTCGCAGGGAGAGGTCACTGTGCGCTTGCAAAAAGGCGGGCGTATCGTGAACGGGCAGGGCTCGGACACCGATATTGTGATCGCCTCCGCCAAGGCCTATATCAATGCACTCAACAAGATCATACTGCCGAACGATCGTGCGCATCCGCAGCTGGGTGATGTCTAGGGTCCGGCAAGGATGAATATTGGCCGCCACAACGAATACCTGGAAGCGATGGGCATACAGCGCTGGGCTGCTCGTGCAGGGCAGCCGGGCGTGGCCGAGGACCCGGACGGCGGGATACCGGTGCCAGTGCCGGGGGATGATACCAGCTCGATGGGCTGGGAGGAGTTGCAGTCAAGTGTGGCGGCTTGCACGCGCTGCGCGTTGCATGAAACACGCACGCAGACGGTATTCGGCACCGGCGCACGTAATGCCGACTGGATGGTTATCGGCGAGGCGCCGGGTGCCGATGAGGACCGGCAGGGTGAACCCTTCGTGGGTCGTGCCGGACAGTTGCTCAACGAGATGTTGTATGCAGCAGGCTATCGTCGCGAACAGGTCTATATCGCCAATATCCTGAAATGCCGGCCACCGGGAAATCGCAATCCGCTGCCGGACGAGGCAAGTTGCTGCCATGACTACCTGGAACGCCAGATAGCGCTGGTTCAGCCGGTGATGATTCTTGCGCTGGGCGGGATTGCTGCACAAAACCTGTTGCACACAGAGCTGAGCGTCGGGCGGTTGCGTGGCATCAGGCACAACTACGGTGAGTCAGGTATTCCATTGATTGTGACGTACCATCCGGCGTACCTGTTGCGTTCACCACTGGAAAAACGCAAGGTTTGGGATGACCTGCGGTTTGCGCGGCAGCTGTATCGTGAACTGGTAGCCCGACCGGACTGATTGAAAAAAAACCAACAGGCAGCAACGCTGATGAGCGCCATACTTAAAGAGCCAGCCCTTGAATTCCGTCCCATGCGGCAGGAGGACCTCGCGGACATCATCGAGATCGAGCGTCAAAGCTACCCGTTCCCGTGGACACAGTCGATATTCAGCGACTGTCTGCATGCGGGCTACAGCTGCTGGGTGTGTACGAGCGCCGGTATAATACAGGCCTATGGCATCATTACGGTCGCCATCGGTGAGTCACACCTGCTGAATCTTTGTGTCAGGGATGAGTCGAGATCCCGTGGAATCGGGCGGAAAATGCTCAGGCATCTGGTTTCCATCGCCCGCCGCCACGATGCCGATATTCTCTTTCTCGAGGTGAGGGTCTCGAATCTCTCCGCCCGCAGGTTATACGAGGACGAGGGATTCAATGAACTTGGTACGCGCAGGGCCTATTACCCGCTGAATGACGGCAGGGAAGATGCGCTTATCCTGGCGCGAACCCTTTGATTTTCAACATTCCGGCTACGGCATCAGTTAAAATACGCAGCTTGCGGAACCCCGGTATTTTCCAACATCATGAGCAGTCACAAGCACGAAGCGGAGCGGCGCCGTACCTTTGCGATTATTTCCCATCCCGATGCGGGCAAGACCACGCTGACTGAAAAGCTGTTGCTGTTTGGCGGTGCCATCCAGCTTGCCGGCACCATCAAGGGCCGCAAGGCCGCGCGGCATGCCACCTCCGACTGGATGGAGCTGGAGAAGCAACGCGGAATTTCCGTGACATCCTCGGTCATGCAGTTTCCCTACCGGGATGCCATCGTCAATCTGCTCGATACGCCGGGTCATGAGGACTTTTCCGAGGATACCTATCGTACGTTGACAGCGGTCGACTCGGCGATGATGGTGATCGATTGTGCCAAGGGCGTGGAGGCGCGCACGATCAAGTTGATGGAAGTTTGCCGCCTGCGTGATACACCGATCTGCACCTTCATCAACAAGCTGGACCGCGAAGGGCGCGAACCTGTCGAGTTGCTCGACGAGATCGAGGAAGTGCTCAGCATCAAGTGCGCGCCGGTGACCTGGCCTGTCGGCATGGGCAAGCGGCTGAAGGGTATCTACCACATGCTGGATGACGCCGTGCACCTGTACGAGCCGGAGAAGCAGGGCCAGCGGCAGAATATCAGGAAGATCAGAGGTCTGGATAACCCGCTGGTGGATGAGGTGTTGGGCGATCATGCGGCGGAGTTGCGTGACGAGATCGAACTCGTCATGGGCGCCAGTCACGGTTTCGACAGGTCGGCCTACCTCGCGGGCGAAATGACGCCGGTCTTTTTCGGGTCGGCGATTAACAATTTCGGGGTGGATGAATTGCTCGACCACTTTGTCGCCACTGCACCCTCGCCGCTGCCACGCGCAACGACGACGCGCAGCGTCGACCCGCTGGAGGAAAAATTCTCGGGCTTCGTGTTCAAGATACAGGCGAACATGGATCCTGCACATCGCGACCGTATTGCGTTCCTCAGGATATGTTCCGGCCGCTATTATAAAGGCATGAAGATGCATCATGTTCGAATTGGCCGTGATGTACAGGTGTCCAACGCGCTTACTTTCCTCGCTTCGGACCGCGATCATGTCGACGAGGCATATGCCGGTGACATCATCGGGCTGCACAATCACGGTACCATCAGGATCGGCGATACCTTCTCCCAGGGTGAAAACCTGAAATTCACCGGCATACCCAGTTTCGCGCCGGAACTGTTCAGGCGCGCCGTATTGCGTGATCCGCTGCGTATGAAGGCATTGCAGAAGGGGCTGGATCAATTGTGCGAGGAAGGCGCCACGCAGCTGTTCCGTCCGTTGAAAAACAATGACCTGATCCTGGGTGCAGTCGGCATATTGCAATTCGAAGTGGTTGCCTATCGACTGAAAGATGAGTACGGCGTCGACTGTGCGTTCGAGCCCATTTCTGTCGCTACGGCACGCTGGGTCGAATGCAAGGATGCTGTAACTGAAGCCCGGTTTCGCGAGAAGGCCTTCGAGAACCTGGGCGAAGACCGGGGCGGGGCGCTGGTGTACATTGCACCGACACGCGTGAACCTGGAACTTGCAATGGAAAAATGGCCTGAAATCGAGTTCCACGCAACTCGCGAGCACTGACCGTTCAGAAATCGATCCAGCTGATTATGTAGTCTTCAAGCTCGTCGACCGTAACGGATGCCTCGCTGACGGTGCGTCCGGCCACCGAGATCCCCGCCTCCCTGACGGTGGCCGGATTGCCCGAGATCAACGGATGCCACCATTCAAGCGGTCTGCCTTCCGCAAGCGTCCGGTACGCGCAACTCCGAGGCAGCCAGCTGTACTGGTGCGTCTCCGCGGCGTCAAGCACAAGGCAATCCATGACCAGTTCCCTGCGGCCGGCATAATTCCTGCAGCGGCAGCTGTCCTCGTCCAGGAGCCGGCAGGCCACCCGGGTATAGAATACCATGCCGGTTTCGATATCCTCCAGTTTGTGGAGGCAGCAACGACCGCAACCGTCGCAGAGCAACTCCCACTCTGCACGCGTCATTTCACCCAGTTCTTTGGTATTCCAAAATGCCATGCCTTCTGTAACCATAGGTCCGTATATCATATGCACCGCGGCAACATATCCATAACAAGTCTGGATTGCAGAGTAAAGTCATTATGAGCATAAGGCGTCAAAAGTGGAGCTGGGCATTCTATGACTGGGCCAACTCGGCTTACGCGACCACCGTAATGGCGGGATTTTTTCCCGTTTTTTTCAAAGAATACTGGAACGCAGGGCTGAGTGCGGTCGACAGCACATTCAGACTGGGAATGGCGAACTCACTGGCGAGCCTCGCCATCGTATTGATGGCGCCGGTGCTCGGCGCCATCGCTGACAATCTGAGTCGCCGCAAGGCAATGCTGTTTGCCTTCGCATTTCTTGGCATCGTGATGACCGGCGGCCTGTATCTCGTCGGGCAGGGTCATTGGCTGCTGGCGGCTGTACTGTATGTCGCTTCAGTAATAGGTTTTTCAGGCAGCAATGTTTTCTATGATTCGCTGTTACCCTTTGTTTCGAACAATGACGACATCGACCGGGTGTCGGCGCTGGGTTATTCACTTGGCTATCTCGGCGGGGGATTTCTGCTGTCGATCAATGTCATGATGACGATGTATCCGTCCTGGTTTGGCCTGGTGGACAATGTATCGGCAGTACGGTTTTCCTTTCTCGTTGTTGCCTGCTGGTGGCTGGTGTTTTCGTTACCATTGATGTTCTTTGTAGAGGAACAGCGGACGGATTCAGCCAGAAGGCCGACCCATTACATTGAGCGGGGATTCGTGCGTATCTGGCGCACTCTGCACGAGATCAGGGCATTGCGTAATATATGGATATTCCTGATAGCTTACTGGCTGTACATCGATGGCATCGATACCATCATACGCATGGCGGTTGATTACGGCCTGTCACTGGGTTTCGACCAGAACAGCCTGATCGCGGCGCTGCTGATTACACAATTTGTCGGTTTCCCATCCGCACTTGTATTTGGCTGGCTTGGCAGCCTCTATGGTCCAAAAGCGGGAATCACCACAGGGCTGGTGATTTACATGATCGTTACCGTGTGGGCATCACTCATGAGTACCACGATTGAATTCTACATCCTGGCGATTATGATTGGGCTGGCACAGGGGGGCGTGCAGGCACTCAGCCGCTCACTCTATGCACGCATGATTCCGGTAAATCGCACGGCAGAGTTTTTTGGCTTCTATAACATGCTCGGAAAATTTGCCGCAATCATCGGGCCAGCCATGATGGGATTGATTGGCTTGCTGACCGAGAGTTCACGTGTCGGGTTGCTCTCTCTGCTGGTGCTGTTTATATTAGGCGTTCTGGTCCTGCTCAATGTAGATCAGGGCGCAGCGAATACAGTTTATAAAGAACGTAAAAACGACTAGATATACCAGTCATGGCTTGTTATTTTATTTTCTGCTGATCTTGCTGCAAGCCACTTATATGCGCTAATAAAGTGTAAATATCGGTATTTACAGGCTAAATAGAACATCTTGCTGAGTAGAGCTAACGACTTATGTGGATTGCAATAGATATACGGAACTTCTACATGGCCCATGCGGTAAGTTTTCTGGATAGTGAAGTCTGCGATCCGAATTATACTTGAGTATCTGGAGGTGAAGCGAATTTTATGGGCCGGCATTTCTTGGCCTCGGGGTATTACGTCAGTAAAGTAGGATTCGAGGAGCAGGTAATATTGGAGTACATTCGGAACCAGGACCGTAAATGGAAGCGTCAAGAGCAGATGCGACTAGTGGACTGTAACGTTTAAAACGGTAGTATACATTGCCGCCATGGAGGGCGCGATGAAACTGACCAAGAGTGAGCGGATGGAACTGCAGCAGCAAGTGCGACGCGAGGAACGGACGCGCAGATGCGGCGCGGCATGCACGACTGATTCTTCTGCTGGCCGATGGCCTCACCTGGGCCGACATTCGCGCCAAGCTGGACTGTAGCGACAGCTACATCAGTCGCTGGAGCAAGCGCTTTATGACGGATCGGCTGGCCGGGCTGTTCGCCCGCCACAGCCGGCCGCGAACGCTACAAAGTGACTGACCGGATGGAAGCGCGGGTGCTGGCGCGCACGACCAAGCACAAGCCGGCCGACGGATCGACGCACTGGTCCTCGCGCAAGCTGGCGGCGGAACTGGGCGGCGACATCTCGCACATGACGGTGGCGCGCATCTGGGCCAAGCACGGCATCAAGCCGCATCGGCTGGAAGGCTATCTGACCTCCAACGACCCGGACTTCGAGTCCAAGGCGGCCGACGTGATCGGGTTGTACCTCAATCCGCCGCAAAACGCGGTGGTGTTCAGCGTTGACGAGAAGACGGCGATTCAGGCGCTGGATCGCAAGGATCCGGTGCTGCCGCTGTCGCCGGGACGCGCCGAGCGGCATGGGTTCGAGTACTTCCGGCACGGCACGCTGTCGCTGTATGCGGCCTTCAACACCAAGACCGGCGAGGTACTGGGTAAGACGGCCACCGCCACACCTCGGCCGAGTTCGTGGCGTTCCTGACCGACATCGTGGCCAACCAACCGCGCGGCAAAGAGATCCATGTCATCGCCGACAACCTCTCGGCCCACAAGACCAAGCAGGTCGATGCATTTCCTGGCCGCACTCGCAACGTCCATATGCACTTCACCCCGACCTATTCGTCCTGGCTCAACCAGGTCGAACTGTGGTTCGCCAAGATCGAGCGCGATGTCATCGCCCGCGGCGTGTTCACCTCCGTTCCCGACCTGAAGAGAAAACTCATGCGATACATCCGCCACTACAACAAGCAGCCCAAACCCGTGAAGTGGAAATACTTCGATCCATCACGGCGAATCACTCCCGATTCAATCGTTACAGTCCACTAGCGTGCCGTCCCGCAAAGAAGTTTTGGAAGTCGTGTGTGTTTTCCAAAGATGGAGTCGGCGGTTGCGGTCCACATGAAAGGGACGGAGCATTCGTTGTATCGCGCAACGAAGCGATTGATACGGGCGGTTAGTTCTCTAACACTTTTGAACGAGCCGCGCTTGATGGCCCGTTGGGTAATGATGCCAAACCAGCGCTCCACCTGGTTGAGCCAGGATGCATAGGTCGGCGTGAAATGGACATGAAAGCGCGGGCGTCGCGCAAACCAGGCACGCACCTTAGGCTGTTCGTGGGTGGCGTAATTGTCCATCACCAGATAAATGTCGAGGTCCTTTGGAACACTGCGTTCAATGTGTCGGAGAAAGGATAAGAACTCCTGATGCCGATGCCGGGCCTTGCACTGACCGATCACCGTCCCGTTGGCGACATCCAAAGCCGCGAACAGGGTGGTCGCCATGTCGAAAGTAGTCATGCGTCACCCCCTCGACATACCCCAGCCCCATGGGCAGAACGGGTTGACTTCGTTCCAGCGCCTGCACCTAGCTTTTCTCATCCACACATAAGACCAAGGCATGGTCCGGCGTTTTCAGGTACAGCCCGACAATGTCACGAACCTTCTCCACGAAAAACGCATCGGTGGACAACTTGAAGGTGCGAGTACGGTGCGGCTGGACCCCGAACAGGTTGAAATACCGATGCACCGTGGATTTCGACACGCCGCTGGCTTCGGCAAAGCGGCGCACACTCCAGTGCGTGCCATCCGCGGGCCGCTCGTCCAGCGCGCGTTGCATCAGGCCCGCCACCTTGTCATCGTCGTAGGTGCGAGGCCGCCCTCCCGATGGCAAGTCATAGAGACCATCAATGCCCTCGGCGATAAACCGTTTGCACTACTGGGCCAATGTGGGATCGGATACACCCAGTTGCGCCGCGATGGCGCTGTTGGGCAGTCCCTGTGCTGCCAGAAGCACGATGCGAGCGCGGTGAGCCAAGCCATGGGGCAGACTTCGGGAACGCCCAAACGCCTCGAGTTGTCCCCGCTGTTCATCCGTGAGTGTGACGCGATACGTTTTGGGTCGACCGCTGCGCATAGGTATTCTCCTGTTGGGACAATACCTCATACGATCATCGCTACATACAAAAGTTCATTGCGGGACACTACACTAGTGTGCTGTCCGATTAAATATTTGAATTATTATCAGGGCCGATTGTCGTATGTTTATCCTTACGCAGAGGAACATACGATGGCGCGATTGCCGGTTGAGATTGTACTGGATAAGGAAGAGGAAGCGGAACTAGAACGGTGGCGCCGTCGGCGTAATACCTCAGCAGGATTGCATGTGAGGGCAGGGATTATCCTGGATTGCGCTCGCGGCTATAGCGGAGAGGAGATTGCGGAGCGCCACCATACCAGTCAGCAGACGGTATCGAAGTGGCGTCGTCGGTTTGCCCGAGACGGTCTGGCTGGACTGTCTGATGCGCCACGCAGCGGCCAGCCACGCAAACACGACGATGACCGGGTGCAGGGCGTACTGGAAGCAACCCTGAATCGCCGGCCAAAGAAGGCCACGCATTGGAGTGTTCGTAAGCGTCCGGTGACCACCGTCTTTTCATTACCGAGTTGAGCTTTAAGGATGTCAGCCGAGGACGCCGGACAGGTGTCCGCTTAGTGATAGGCGGACACCTATGTCGACTGATCCCAAGGAAGCCTTGCAGGAGCGCCCGCGCCGGCGGCGCTACGATGCGGCATTCAAGCGTTCCGTTGTCGAACAGACCCGGATACCCGGGGTATCCGTGGCACGCGTTGCCCGGGAACACGGCATCAACGCCAACCAGGTGTTCAAGTGGCGTCGCCAGTTTCCGCTCTCCCGTCAGGCTACACCGGGTCCGGACCCGCAGGTACAGCCGCCGGTCTCGCTCGTGCCGGTGACGCTGGTTGGGGACGCGGCGATACCGCATGCGTCAACGCCACCTGCATCCGGCACAGGGTACATCGAGGTTCATCTCACGGGTGGCGAGATCCGTATCCAGGGGACGGTCGATGCCGCGACGCTGCAGGCAGTGTTGTCGAGTCTGCGCCGATGATTGGACTGCCCTCGGGCACGCGGGTGTGGCTGGCGGCAGGCATCACGGACATGCGGTGCGGATTCGACGGGCTGGCTGCACGGGTGCAGACGCAACTCGCGGCCGATCCGTTCAACGGACACCTGTTCGTGTTCCGGGGCCGGCGCGGTGATTTGATCAAGGTGTTGTGGTGGGACGGCCAGGGGATGTGCCTGAGAGGTGGACCCCGCCGGTTGGACAGTGACTGGACGATGATAAGTGCTTTCCTCCATCATGAGCAATAAGCTCTGGAGAGAAGCAATGAATCGAAAGAGACGTACCCATTCACCTGAGTTCAAGTCCAAGGTGGCCCTGGCAGCGATCAAGGGGGATCTGACGATGGCGGAGCTGGTCAAGAAGTTTGATGTGCATGCCAATCAGATCACCGAGTGGAAGAAACAGCTACTCAACGGTGCACCGGACGTGTTTGGTAAAGGTGCCAGGAAAGCCGAGGATACAGAAGAAAGCGTCCAGGCCTTGCACGCGAAGATCGGTCAGCTGACGATGGAGAACGATTTTTTAGAACGCGGGCTCGAACGGAATCATGGGCCCAGAGGAAAGAAATGGTAGATCGGATGGACCCGTTGCCCGTGACTCGCCAGTGCGCGCTTCTGGGCTTGCCACGATCGACCTTTTATCACGTGCCGGAGCCGGTCACGGACGAGGAGCTCGAACTGATGAGGCTGATCGATCGCTGCCATCTGGAGCATCCCTACTACGGCAGCCGGCGCATCCGGGACTGGCTGGAGGATGAGGGTCACTGGGTCAACCGCAAGCGGGTACAGCGCCTGATGCGTACCATGGGTCTGGCGGCGCTGTATCCGAAGCGCAACTTGAGCCTGGCCAACCAGGCGCACAAGGTGTATCCGTACCTGCTAAGGAATCTTGTGATCGATCGCCCGAATCAGGTATGGGCGACCGACGTCAGTGTGCCGCAGCAAGCGGCGTAGGAGATGAGGGATGGCCCCTCGCAATCGGCTTGCAGGAGCAGGTTGCAAACCACCGCAAGCGGCTTGGGTCAAAAGCCCTGGTCGTGAGCGTTGCGGAAAAGGTGCCGATCAGGCATCAGGTGAGAACCAAGAAGGCGAACAACCGTGAACTGCCGTTCAAGTGTCGAAAGTGCTCAGATGACGTCAAAACCGGGAGTTGATGTTAGCCCGGGATCAGCATGGCGAGTGCCTGCCTATTGGCCATGCGGCGTCCGGCATAGAGGCAGCGCGAGCTTGGTTCAGGCTCTTACGTTGAACTGCGGGAACCTTCGGCTGCGATGTGAAGGGAAAGGCACAAGCATGACGCGCGAGGCCGACAGTACCGATGCGCAGCCAAGGGGCGGAGCGACTCGTAGTAGCGATGAAGTCGCTGTAATGGCGATGGAGCGAAGGGGTCGCGTCATCGGGTCAGGCGTGTCACGCCAACTGCGCAAGCAGGAGGAGCGGGCACAATGACAAAGCCGTTCGGCATTCCCAAGCGACTCGTCTGGGAGGCGTTCCAGCGGGTCAAGGCCAATGGAGGAGCTGCCGGAGTCGACGAGGAATCGATCGAAGCAGTTCGAGAGCAAGCTCAGCGACAACCTGTACAAGCTTTGGAATCGGATGGCTTCTGGCAGCTATTTTCCGCCGCCGGTCAAAGCCGTGCCGATTCCGAAGAAGTGCGGGGGCACACGGATGCTGGGCGTGCCAACAGTTGCAGATCGGGTGGCACAGACGGTGGTCAAGATGGTCCTGGAGCCGATGCTCGAGCCGGTTTTCGATCGTGACTCCTTCGGCTATCGTCCAGGGCGTTCAGCTCTGGATGCGGTAGCGCTGGTGAGGCGGCGGAGCTGGGAGTATGACTGGGTCGTCGAGTTCGACATCAAGGGTCTGTTCGACAATATCGATCACGAGCTGCTACTGCGAGCGGTGCGAAAGCACTGCCAGCAATCCCTGGGTACTTCTGTACATCGAGAGATGGCTGAAGGCGCCTATGGAGATCGGAAGGGGAACCAGTGGCGCGCGAGCGAGGTACCCCGCAAGGGGGTGTGCTTACGCCACCAACAATATTGCAAAAAGTCATGTAAACTGGGGTATCCGCATCCGCAGAGAGTGTCTGAGCGGATTTTTTCGGGAGTCGCCTGAGGCTCATGTCAGCCTGTTTCTCGACATTGATCCCATACCCTCACAGCGCAGGAAGCGTAAGTCATGAATAAGCCTCGCCAGCGATCATTGCGCGTTCGGGTCGAACATGAGCCCAATCGTTTCTCGGACGACTGTCTTGAGAGAATATACGAGCAATTACACCCGACAAAAAGCCGCAAAGTGACGCCTGATAAAAATAACAAGCAGGGTGAGGTCGAACCACAAAAAGGCAAAGGGGGCCGGCAATGAACAAGGACGGTATTTTTGCGCTCTATGCTCGCGTTTCATCAGACAAGCAAGCAAAAGATAAAACCATTGACAGCCAGGTCGCCGCCCTTAAAGAAAAAATAGCGGCTGACGGTGGCGCGCTGATTGAGGACATGATGTTCATTGATGCCGGCGTTAGCGGTGCAACGTTAGTACGACCAGAACTCGAACGATTGCGTGACAGCGCAGCCGTCGGCGCTGTTGATCGGGTCTACTTGCTGTCACCGGATCGGTTGGCTCGAAAGTATGCTCACCAGGCCTTACTGCTGGAGGAGTTTTCATCCGCGGGTGTTGCCGTTCACTTCCTGAACCATGCGCTCGGCACGACGCCTGAAGAAGAGCTACTGTTACAGATGCAGGGCATGATCGCAGAGTACGAACGCGCAAAAATCATCGAACGTCACCGTCGTGGCAAACTACATCGAGCGAAATGCGGTAGCGTCAACGTGCTATCAACGGCCCCCTATGGATATACCTATATCCGCAAGCAACTCGATGGTGAACCGGCACAGTACGTCATCAATCTACAGCAAGCCAAAACCGTACGGCAGGTGTTTCGCTGGATAGGGGTTGAGCGGTTAAGTATTGGTGAGGTGTGTAGACGCCTGTCAGGGGCTGAGATTCCCACACAGACGGGCAAAACCCACTGGGATCGCAGTGTGATATGGGGAATGCTACAAAATCCGGCTTACATGGGTAGAGCGGCGTTCGGTAAAACGAAAGCAGGTAAGCTCAAACCGCGTGTCCGTCCGCAGAAGCATAGTGCGGAGACGCCGAAGAATCCGTATTCAACGCAGAGAACCGCTCGAGATGCCTGGATCGAAATCCCGGTGCCGCCACTGGTTAGCGAGGAACTTTTCCAGGCCGTTCAACACCAGTTGGATGAGAACCGGAAACGGGCGCGCATTGGGAGTCGGGGCGCCTGTTACCTACTGCAAGGACTAACCGTATGCGGGCACTGTCACTATGCCTACTATGGTAAGAAAATCAGTCCTTCAACAGCGAAGGAGAAACATCAATATGCGTATTATCGCTGCATTGGAACTGATGCCTATCGCTTTGGTGGTGAGCGTATATGTGACAACAAGCAAGTGCGGACACAGAGATTGGATGATGTGGTATGGAGTCAGGTTCTCGATGTAATAAAGAACCCCAAACGTCTAAAAAAATGGGTCAACGCGGAATCCTGTGGGTCAAAAACCGTGGTTTGCATGCAGAACCCACTATAATTCCAGTGCTTTCCGGCCCTCTGGGCGGGTGTAAAAGTGGTTTCATTTAATCGCAGGGTACATGAATGAACGATCCCCGCACATTGCGCGCGCTGTTTTCGCTGCCTGGCTTTACGGCCAGCTCCGGTCTCAGGGGTGTCTTCGGTGACCGGTATGCCCGCATCGTCACCCTCAGGCGGCGAAAAAAACAGCTGTATGCTCATGCTGCGGCCACCGCTGCCGAGGCCGTTACGATAAACGCACCTGCCGCGTGCGCGACCTCTCGGTGGCCAGCCTGCGCATCCACCTGGAGTTCGAGCGCTGGCGCGTCAACTGTCCGAGGTGCGGTGGCGTGCATGTAGAGCAGCTCGACTGGCTGGCACAGAACCCGCGCTACACCCAGCGCTTTGCCCTGCATGTGGGCAAGCTGTGCCGCGACATGCCGAACAAGGCGGTCGCCGACATGGAACGCCTGCACCATGGCACGGTCAAGGACCTCGATAAGCTCTACATGCAACAGCAGGTGGAGCGCGCCGGCCGGCCCGCCCCGCGGGCCATCGGCATTGACGAGATCTCCATCCGCAAGGGCCACAACTACCGGGTCATTGTCAGCGACCTGGAACGCGGCCGTCCGATCTGGGTCGGCGGCGAGGGCCGCAAGGAGGCCGACCTCGACCGCTTTTTCGCTGATCTGGGGCCGAAAAAGGCTGCCCATATCGAATTGGCCGTGATGGACATGTGGAAGCCATTCCGCAACTCTGTCACCCGCAACATCCCCGATGCCCGTATCGTCTTCGACAAGTTCCACGTCATGCGCCACCTCGCCGATGCCCTCGACGAAGTGCGTAGAAGCGAGTACCGGCGCCTGGCTGGCAAGGACCGCACCTACATCAAGGGCAATCGCTATGTATTGCTTTCCAGCCGCGAGAACCTCTCCCTGGACGGCCGCCACGCCCTCAAGAAACTGCTCGCCGCCAACAAGCGGCTCAATACCGCCTATCTGCTCAAGGAGTCCTTCGGGCAACTGTGGGACTACCGCACCGAACGCGGCGCACGGGCTTTCTTCGGGCGTTGGCAGGACGCCCTGAAGTGGCAGCGGCTGGATCCCTACCGCAAGTTTGCTCGCATGATCGAACGCCATTGGGATGGTATCGCTTCCTACTGTGATCCCGACAACAAGGTCAGCCTCGGTTTGGTCGAAGGCCTCAACAACAAGATCCGTGTCCTGCAGCGGCGGGCCTACGGCTACCGCGATGAGGAGTACCTGAAACTGAAAATCATCGCCGCCTTCTTGCCACCATTGCCTAAATTCATTAAAAATGACCCACACGAATCCGCGTAGACCCAAAAAAATAATACGAAAATCGACTCACAAAGCTGGAAGGCGATGCTCGAGAATTATTCGACACAACAGCGTTGAGGAAACAGAAAGTGCAATTGGAAAAGGGGAAATCTCGTTTGATCGATAGTTACGCCAGCACTATTATTGACAAAGATGACTTCGAGCCAAAAATTAAAAACCTGAAGATAAGACTCAGTCAGATCGATGAACAGATTGAGAAAAGCGTTAACACCGAAAGCGCACAGTACGAACTGTTTTTGGTTATTGATCGGCTTGAAGGATTTTCCAAAAAAGTAGGTGTTACGCTCGACATTGTGGATTTCAACACCAAACGTGAAATCATCAGAGCGCTTGTCAAACGCGTCGAGATATACAAGGAAGAAGTTGTTGTCGTGTTCCGGATAGATCCAGAAGCGCCTGCAAACGATAAAACCTGCAGCACATCGTCAGAGGCCGGAGGATCAATTATGCACAGTTGTAACCGGCGTAGTGAGCCCGCTGCTGGCAAACCTGTTTCTGCACTACGTGTTGGATGCGTGGATGCGGCGCAATATGCGCAGCGTTCGATTTTGCCGCTACGCTGATGACGGTGTTATCCACTGCAAGAGCGAAGAGCAGGCCAAGCTGGTGTTGAGGAAACTTTCGGGAAGCGGCTCTGCGAGTGCGGACTCGAACTGCATCCGGAGAAGACGCGGATCGTTTACTGTCAGGATGTGAATCGGCAGGAGAAGTATCCCGTCATACAGTTCACTTTCCTCGGCTACACGTTCCGGCCGCGCAAAGCGGTGGACAAGTATGGCCGTGTCTACGTGAATTTTTCTCCGGCCGTCAGCCGTGAGGCGATGACGGCGATGCGCCAAACCGTCCGCGGCTGGCATTTGCAACTCAAGTGCGACAAGGAGCTTGAGTGATCTGCTCGACATGTTCGGGCCGGTCCTGCGCGGCTGGTCGAACTACTACGGTCGATTCTATGCTTCGGCGATGAAGCCACTGTGGCGGCAGCGTGAATGAGTATCTGGTGCGCTGGCTGCAGCGCAAGTACAAGCGTCTTGCGCGCGGGGTCATCCGGGCGTGCGAGAGCGCTTGGCCGGCTCGCTGAACGATCGCCGACGCTCGTTCGTGCATTGGGAACTGGGTTATCTCCCGCGGCTCGATGATGGGAGCCGGATGAGCTGAGAGGTTCACGTCCGGTTCTGCGAGGGGCTGGGGCTGAAATGCCCCGGCCTACTCACCCGTACATCCCGATGGCCAGAGGTTTTGTGTACCTGGTCGCCATCATGGACTGGTATTCGCGACGGGTGCTTGCCTGGCAGCTGTCCAACACGCAGGACACGAGCTTCTGTGTCGAGGCGTTGAACGAAGCGATCGAGACCTACGGTGCACCGGAGATCTTCAACACCGACCAGGGCAGCCAGTTCACGAGCGAGGATTTTACCGGTGTGCTCAAGCAACACGACATTCGCATCAGCATGGACGGCAAGGGGCGCTGGGTCGATAACGTCTTCGTAGAGCGCCTGTGGCGCAGTGTGAAGTACGAGGAGGTCTACCTCAGGGCCTACGACAGTATTAGCGACGCCCGTGCTTCGTTAGGCAGGTATTTTGCGTTCTACAATGCCAAACGTCGGCACCAGTCGCTTGACAGGCAGACGCCGGACAGTGTGTATTACCAAGACGCCGCCAGGATGGCAGCATGACCCGAGGATGCACTTATCGGGCTGTCCAATTTTTGGGGTCCACTTCTACTATCATTCTGCCTGTCAAGGTGTAGCGGGTTTATCGACCACGGTGAGGCTTTCGCTGGCGGGGTAATACAAGTAAGATAAAGTCAATACAACAAGACCACGTAGGCTGTCCATATACAATAATTGAGTTATGCCTGCGATGGAATAAACGCAGATCCCGATTATGACGAGCATTAGCCCACAAACCAGAGCAACACCACGTCCACCAGGATGACCAGTAAAAATCCAGATTGCGGCAAGGAATGTAAAAAGGCTAGATGCGGCTATTGGTGAACCCAGTGTTGATATAGCAAGGGCAGTCTCAGGCGGTACGTTTAGCTCAATACCAAAACGGTCCGCAAATGCATGGATGTCCAACACAATTGAAAAGCCTGTGGCGACAGTGACTAAACCGCTAACAACTAAAGTAATTACTAATAACTTTTTAATCATAATTCATGATACCTCGACTTAACCACCTTCCAAGACAGATTATTGATAGGTCTACTTAGTATCGGCTGACACATAAGTAAATTGAACTAAACCGGATGGTTTTATTGCCTATCACCGGGTGTCCGAATTTGATAAATATGAGGTATTCGTTAGAACGAAGAAACGTAGAGCAATCTCTTATTTCACCTTTGGGTCACAGGAGTCAGAGAACCTTATGGATGAGAAACATCCAGCCAACTGGTAAAGATAAATATAAAATATATAGTTACCGCTGTTGGCCGACAATTAATAATATCCCGATATGGGCTTAGGAGGATCAGATCTAAATAGAACTGGCCCCAATGGCTAACTATTTATGGGATCTGCTAATAATGGGTCATTACGATTTTGCAACCAATGCTTACTACGAAAAATTATAGTTTCGAGGGAAAGGTCGCAACAGATCATACGCATGCGATAAACGGCAACTAACAATATATAGTAATCACATTCAATATATTAACAATATATAGAATCTAATAATATAATTGCATAGGTATTTGCTTACACATATTGATGTGTGTAATTATTCGCACACAAAAAACACTACAAACACTAGAGTTTTTATGCAGTCCGCACGATTCTGAAATAACTGCAGAAACCGGAGGTTCTACATGGATAACAATAACAAGATTGTTCTTACGCAGTTTTATGATCAGCTAGTTACCGACTTTGACCAGGTCAATGGTGTGATGTGGTGTTATATCAATCCACATCCACGTCCTTGCTTTACACCACAATTGCTTAATGACCTTAATCGATTCTTACAGGCTGTAAGAAACAAAATTACTAGTGATATACGTTCATCAGGTAATTCGAAATTGAGATATATTGTTTTTGGTTCGCTGAAACCAGGAGTATTTAGCCTTGGGGGTGATCTAAGGTTGTTCTTGATTGTATAAACACATCTGATAATCAACGACTAAGTGATTATATGAAATTGAGCATTGAAGTCATGTATAGCATTTACACAAACATGAATGTGCCAATAACTACATTGTCAATGATAAGAGGTAATGCGCTAGGTGCTGGCTTTGAGGGTGCATTGTCTTGTGATTATATTGTTGCTGAAAGAACAGTACAGTTAGGATTTCCAGAAGTTTTATTTAATATGTTTCCAGGTATGGGTGCTTATAGCTTCTTAGCAAGGAGGTTAAACTCGACACGTGTCGAAAAGATGATACTAAGCGGAAGGATATACAGCGCAGAAGAATTGTTTGAAATGGGTTTGATAGACGTACTCTCCGAGAATGGTAATAGTCTTGAAGATGTCATTAGCTTTGTAAAGAAAATCGATAAAACAAGCAACACAAGAAAGGCAGTACTTAAGATCAGAAATCGGATAAACCCGGTCACAATTGAAGAAATGCTCGATATAGGGGGGATTTGGGTAGATGCAGCAATGTCGCTCTCACAAAAAGAGTTAAAAGTAATGGAGCGTTTAGTAAAATCTCAAGATAAAATGGCAAAAACGCTTGTAAACACCTATGCAGAAAAAGTCAATATTAACGCTTAGACGTGGTCCCGGTTATTTGAATAGCTAAACCCGATTCGATAAGTGGATTCCCTGCCTGTTTAAGCCGCCAGCAATTGCGGCGGTTCGTTGAAGTAAACGCTGTCGGGTGTCCTGCGGTCAAGCCGCGAGTGAGACCGCCGGGCATTGTAGAAGTCCAGATATGTTGACGCTGGTTAGGAATTGACCATTTAGAGGCAGTTGTGCTGGTTTAATTTTGACCGGGTAATCCACTTATCCTGCTCATTTTTTGAGCAGGAGTTAACGAGGGTGATTACCATGGTCATGTATGCAAAGATCCGGCGGATGCATTTCCGCGAACATCTCACCATCAGTGAGATCCAGCGACGAACCAGCCTGTCGCGCAACACCATCAAGAAGTGGCTCAGGGGTGGCGATGAACCGCGCCAGCAACGCCGCAATCGCGACAGTAAGCTGACGCCGTTTGAGCCCCTGCTGAAGTTGGCCCTGGAGACCGATGGACACCGCCCCAAGCGGGATCGATGCACGGCAAAGCGGCTGTTTGAGGCAATCCGGCAGGATGGGTACACGGGCTGCTATTCACAGGTGACCGAGTTTATCCGGCGCTCTCGCGAGCACACCGTGATCACCGGCAAGTCCGCTTTCGTGCCGCTCAAGTTCCAGCTGGGCGAGGCCTTCCAGTTTGATTGGAGCGAGGAGTGGCTGGTAATCGGTGGCATCCACCGCAAGATACTGTCGGCCCATACCAAGCTGTGCGCCAGCCGTGCATTTCTCCTGTCAGGCTACCCTACCCAGAGCCATGAGATGTTGTTCGATGCGCATACCCGCGCCTTCACGGCCTTGGGCGGCGTGCCCAAGCGCGGCATCTACGACAACATGAAGACCGCCGTAGACAAGGTGTCCAAGGGCAACGGTCGTGTCGTCAATACGCGTTTCTTCGCCATGACGGCGCACTATCTGTTTGACCCGGACTTCTGCAACGTGGCCTCCGGTTGGGAGAAGGGGGTTGTCGAGAAGAACGTGCAAGATTCCAGGCGGCGCGTCTGGATGGACGCCAAGGCGCAGCACTTCGGCTCGTTCGATGAACTCAATAGCTGGCTGGAAGCGCGCTGCCGCGCGCTGTGGTTGGAGCTGCAGCATCCGGACGCTGGCATTACCGTTGCCGATGCGCTTGAGCAGGAGCAGTTGTATTTGATGCCAATGCCAACGCCGTTCGATGGCTATGTCGAGGTGCTGGCGCGTGTTTCCAGTACCTGTCTGGTCACTGTGCAACGCAACCGGTATTCCGTTCCCTGCCATCTGGCTAACCATAAGGTGGCGATCCACCTCTATCCGGGCCGGATTGAGGTTTCTGCTGAGAATGCGATCGTGGCGTGCCATACGCGGCTGCTGGATCGTAACCAGGTCAGTTACGACTGGCAGCACTACATTCCACTCATTGAGAAGAAGCCCGGTGCCTTGCGCAACGGCGCGCCATTCGTCGAGATGCCAGCCCCCTTTGCCCAGCTGCAAACCGCCTTACGACGACGCGAACGGCAACAGGGCGACCGTACCATGGCCCGTGTGCTGGCCGCTGTGCCGGCACATGGCTTGGAGGCAGTGCTGGTCGCGGTCGAGCTGGTGCTGGAGTCGGGTGTGCCCAGTGTCGAGCATGTGATCAACGTGCTGGCGCGCCTTAATCAATCGCAACTTCCCGCACAGGTGGAAACCAGTCTGAAGCTCACCGAAGAGCCGCTGGCAAATACCTCGCGCTATGACAGTCTGAATGCGCTGGAGGTGCCCCATGTCTGACATCATCACCCAACTCAAAGCACTCAAGTTGCAGGGCATGGCGGACTGCTATGCCGAGTTGCAAAGCCAGGGTGCCTCCGGTGCCACTGCTTCGCTGGACTCGTCCGTATGGCTGCTGCGTCATCTGCTGGAAGCGGAAGCCAATGATCGCGGCATCCGTTCTCTCCGCTATCAGATGAATGCCGCCCGGTTCCCGGTCCACCGCAATCTGCTGGGCTTCGACTTCGGGCAATCCAAGGTGGATAAACCACTGATCAGTACGCTGGCTACCCTGGAGTTTACCGATGCCGCACAGAATCTCGTGTTGGTCGGCGGAACAGGCACCGGCAAGACCCATCTGGCGACGGCGATTGGTGTCGCCGGCATTCAGCAGCACGGCAAACGGGTGCGCTTCTACTCCACGGTGGATCTGGCCAATACCTTGGAGCAGGAGAAGGCGGCGGGCAAACAGGGCAAGCTGGCCCTCAGCCTGATGCAGATGGACCTGGTCATTCTCGACGAGCTGGGCTATCTGCCGTTCTCACAGGCCGGCGGTGCGCTGCTGTTCCACCTGCTCTCCAAGCTCTACGAGCGAACCAGCGTCATCATCACGACCAATCTGACCTTCGCGGAATGGAGCAGCGTGTTCGGAGATGCCAAGCTGACTACTGCACTACTGGATCGACTGACACACCACTGCCACATCATCGAAACCGGCAACGAGTCCTTCCGCTTCAAGGAGAGTAGTGCAACCGCGAAGGATCGTAACCGCAAAACAAACCGCACCCTATCAAGCTGACCCCATCCAGTAGATGCTATACGTTTTCAACGATAGCGGAGTTTTCCGATGGATGAAACGCCTGAGCACTCACTGACAGAACACCAACGATATTGGCTTAAGCACATCCGGTCCTGCGAGGCCTCGGGAAAGCGCATTACCGAGTATGCAACGGATCATGGTTTGGGCGTACGGGCCATGTATGACGGCAAGCGGGCGCTGGTGAAGAAAGGCGTATTACCACGCACGCATGCAACACGGTTTCAGCGGGCCCAGATAGTTGATCCGGTTATGAGTAGCGAGTGGCGCATTCAGTTGCCGAACGGTGTGTCGGTGGCGTTTGCCGGTTCGGTGGATGCTGCGACATTAACCACAGTGCTGAGTACTGTAGCGGCCCTTGATTGATGATGCGACCCTCGAACGAACTGCCCGCTGTTTATCTATGCCGTGATATTGTTGACTTTCGCAAAGGCATCAACGGACTGGCGGTCCTGGTTGAAGAGGCCCTGCAACACGATCCGTTTTCAGAGCAGCTGTTCGTGTTCTGCAACCGCAAACGGGACAAGGTAAAGATCCTGTACTGGGAGCGTAACGGCTTTTGTCTGTGGCAGAAGCGCCTGGAGCGGGCACGTTTCAAATGGCCGCGCAAGGTTGACAGCAAGGTGCTCACCTTGACCGGTCAGCAACTGAACTGGCTGCTGGACGGCTATGATGTGATGCGTCTGCAACCACATGAACGGCTGCACTATCGCAGTGTTTTATAGCGTATTTTACAGGCTTTTATCGTATAATCCTGTGCATGCCGATTGCACTGGATCAGTTGCCCGATGACATCGATGCACTGAAGTCACTGGTCGCTGATCAGCTTGTTCGCAATGAACAACTCACCACCGAGAACCAACATTACAAAGCTCAGGTTCTCACCCTCACCGAACAACTGAACCTTGCCTTGGCCCGACGCTATGCGGCCAGCAGCGAGAAGCTCTCACCCGATCAGATCCGCCTGTTCGACGAAGCTGAAGCGGAGAGCGAGGCAACTCCCGCTCCGGATGTGGATGATGATGTGACTATCGTCTCCGCACACTCGCGCAAGAAACGCGGTCGCAAACCCCTGCCTTCAAGTCTGCCTCGGATCGATGTTGTCCACGAGATCCCCGAGTCCGATCGGTTCTGTCCGCATGATGGTAACCCCCTGGCCGAGATCGGGGTGGTAACCTCTGAGCAGCTGGATATCGTACCGGCCAAAATCCAGGTGATCCGGCATATCCGCAAGCAGTATGCCTGCGGTTGTGGCCACTGTATCAAGACAGCGGCCCTGCCGCCGCAGCCGATCCCGAAAAGCCTGGCCTCTCCAGGCCTGTTGGCGCACATCACGGTCTCGAAGTACCAGGATGCCTTGCCACTGTACCGGCAGGAGACGATCCTGCAGCGTATCGGGGTGGATATCCCGCGTGCCACGCTGGCGAACTGGATGATCCCGGCCGGCACCCTGATCCAGCCGCTGATCAATCTGCTGCGAGACCGAATGCTGGCCTATGACATCCTGCAGATGGACGAGACGCCGGTGCAGGTACTCAAGGAACCGGGCAAGACCGCACAATCAAAGTCCTACCTGTGGCTGCAACGGGGTGGGCCACCGGAGCAACCGGTGGTGCTGTATGACTATGATCCGGGGCGTGGTGCCGAGGTACCCAAACGCTTGCTGGAAGGCTTCAAGGGCTATCTGCAAACAGATGGCTATGATGGCTACAACGCGGTCGTTGCGGCGAATGGTCTTGTGCACGTGGGTTGCATGGCGCATGCGCGGCGCAAGTTCAGTGAGGCGGTCAAGGCGCAAGGGAAAAAGAAGCAACACGGTAAAGCCCATCAGGGTCTGGCCCTGATCCAGAAGCTGTACCGGGTTGAAAAACAGGCCCGCGAGCTCACGCCTGAAGCACGCCATGAGCACCGCCAGCGACAGGTGCGCCCGATCCTGGATGAACTGCGCAGCTGGCTGGATGAAGTGCTGCCACAGGTGCCACCCACGAGTGCCACCGGTAAGGCGTTGAACTACCTGCACAACGAATGGGACAAGCTGATCCGCTATCTGGACGACGGCCGCCTGGAGATCGACAATAACGGTGCCGAGAATGCGATCCGGCCGTTCGTGCTCGGGCACAAGAACTCTTATGACCTTTGTCAAGAAGTCTGCACATAGTGACCCCTGCTAACTCAGCTAATGAGTCAGTTGACCCATAAACCAGAAAAAGCCAGCGGACAACTTGGCCGCTATAATTTCGACGGTGAATCAAACTCTTATTCGGCGATCAGAACGCCACACTGGTGTACGTCACTGGGCTACCTCAATCTGGCTGCGGAGATCAGCCATGCTGATGCTGCATAACTGCTCCAAATTCTTTACGAGGACTCCCATTTCCGCTGCGCCCGTCGTTGCCCGCTGTTCAAACTGGCTTATCTTCTATTCACATTCATATCGTTTATATCTCTGCAGCAATTGGGATCGGTGTAACTTCTATGGCAATCGCCCACATAAACCCGACAAGCTCCCGAGCAACAGCAGTGATAGCTACAGTGCTGCGTTTTCCGCGTGCCGTAAGATAGCGGTATCGCTTCGTTAACCTTACCTGAGCTTTCCAGGCGATATCTCGAGCGCGTTGTGGAAGTGCGTCATTGCGGTGCTGAAGTTGATATTGACCAACCTTAGGCGTTTTTGTGTAATTCCAGGCCGCCTCAAAAAGTACGCTGCGCAAGTGAGTGTTACCAACCTTTGTAATTCCCCTGGGTCGATGACTGCCACCGCTGGAGTGTTCACCCGGTACGAGTCCGAGAAAAGCCATGAGTTGGCGGGGCCGCTCAAAGCGGTGAATATCGCCGATCTCACAGACGAAATTTACCGCTACCACCAGAGCAACACCTCGTAAGGCTTGTAACGCTTCAACCTGGCAACCCAACGACCAATGCGGCAGTAATTCCTGAATCAGTTGCTCGATCTCGGTTATCCGGGCTTCTACCTGCTCAAGCGCGTTCAGGTGATTCTGAAATGCAATCTGTTGCGCAGCAATGGGGAAACTGCGATCTGAAAGCCAGATACGGTGACGTTTAGTCCAGCATTTTGCACCATAGTGGTATTGGTATTTCAGCAGGAAACTTCGGATGCGTTGGCGAGCACGTCTTCGGTCTTCACTCGCTGTCTCTCTAACCCGAATCAAATCACGCATCGCTTCATGCGTTTCATCTGGAACCCAGACGTGAGTGAGCTCTCCAGATCGATAAAGTCGTGCCAACATCATTGCATCGCGATGATCGTTCTTCATCCGTTGTTCGTTTGGCCTCTTTCCAATATTCGATGGGGCGATAACATCGCAATGTATCTGGTGCTGGATGCACCATCGATAAACCCAGTATCCACAAGGGCCCGCTTCATAACAAACCGCGATTCGTGTATAGCGACTCCTCAGCTTGTTGAACAACCTGGTTAGCGCAGCCGGATTACTTTCAAATTGCCCCCAGAACCGCACCTCACCTTGTCGGCCCGCTTCAGCAATAGCGGCTGACGTGGTTTCTTTGTGGACATCCAACCCAACGTAAATTTCTGCAATCTCGTTCATGATGGGTCCTCCTCTGTGTCTGAACCGACAGTATGTCGGTTCAGACACAAAAGGTCATACCATCTGGCTGTTCAGTGCCTCGGTCAAGGGCGTGAAGGCCAGTGCCAATCTGTACTCGCTGGCTGTTCAGTGCCTCGGTCAAGGGCGTGAAGGCCAGTGCCAATCTGTACTCGCTGATCGAGACCGCCAAAGCGAACGGACTGAAGCCCTATGCTTATCTTCGGTACCTGTTCACAGAACTGCCCAAGGCGACAGCGGTTCAGGCCATTGAAGCCTTATTGCCAGGCAATATCAACAAAGATCAGATTAAACTCTGCTGAGCAACCCTGTCGTTCATTTGGCGCTTACGAAGGATCGCATCTAGTCGCGCGAGAAAGCGCAACGATCCTCCTCAGCAGAGGGGACAGAGCCATTATGAAAGCATGGCGACCAGTGGCATTACGCTGCCGGTCATTAACCACAAAACAGCTCTAAGAGGAGGCCAAAACCAACCCGAGTCTGGTCGACTTATCCACAGTCGTGTAGTACGCTCACGACGAAATCACCTGATCAATTTTATCCCAGCACAGGTGGTCAATTTAAACCCAGCGTCAACACTATGATGAGAATTATCATTCTTCAATGATTCGTCCAGCAAGATTGATGCATCTGGCTTGAGTGTTGATTCATCTATTTTTTTAATGTCTGCATTAACTCCATTCTCAAAGAATGGATTTCCAGCATGTCCATCTCCAAAAGCCATGATGCGTGTGCTGTTAATACTTGCAAAAGATATTTTTTTCGTTCTCAAATCCCTCTTATCGGTAAATGCACATTCCGATGCTGCACCAAAACCATAACGTAATCTGACGAGATTTGTTGTATGAATGACATACTCCTCAACGTACTTCGAGTACTCTTCCTGCTCGTAAGCAAAGATAATCCGTAAATATCTACCTTTTAGGATGGGTTTACATGTTCCGGCTTCAAGGTAAAATATCTCATCAAAATGTTGTGTAAAATATGGGCGTTCAATCGATGTATCTTTCGGGAATTTGACGATTTGAAGAAAACAAGTATCCCCTCCCCATTTGTTCAAATAATGCTGGCTTTCTCTTAGTTGTTGTTCATCTAAGTTACTCACATAGTACGACTCAAGCGCGTATTGGCATCGTTTCGACTCGATCCAAAAGTTGACTCTATCTTGAGGTACTGGGGGTATCACACCTTTAAATCCTACAAAGCGGAAGATCTTGAATGGCTCCCCGGGACGGGCTCGAACCGCCGACCTAGTGATTAACAGTCACCCGCTCTACCGACTGAGCTACCGGGGATCTGGGAACCTGTAAAGAGGCGCATCATACCGGTTTCCCGGGTTTTTGGTCAATGTACGTAACCGGGGTCAGCACCCTTAAAATGCTTGTATGTGCTTGGCTAAGTAATGTTTTGAAGGTGGCCACGGGTACCGGGGCTGTCCAGCCGGCCCCGATGCTGCGTCAGGGGCACTGTACGGCCTGGCCGTTGCAGGCGGTGAAGGACAGGCGCGGCCGCCCGGTGTTCGACAGGCAGATCACCCGGGGCCGGACGCGGTTCTCACGGTCGCAGAACGTGAACGCGGCATTCGAGCCGCCGCTGCTGCCATCGGGGTAGTAGACTATCCGCTTGCGGTGATTGCCGGAGGTCATACCGATTCCGGTGCCCATCAGCGTCCCGGCCTGCAGCAGCGGCTCGTCCGGATCGCGTTCGCGGTCATCGCTGGCAAACAGCAGCCATCCCGCAGGCCAGTCCGTGCTGTTGCCGCAGTTCGTGCTGTCCCGGCTCGGGCACAGCACCACGCGGCGGTCCTGCTTGACGGACTCGCTGCGTGCGACCGCGAGCGCACTCGTGAAGTGATTGACCTCGGTGACCATGCGGCCTTCCTGTACGAAGCGCGGCAGGAGTTGCGTGCCGCCGGTGACGAGGATTGCCGCCACGGCCAGCGTGACCAGCAGTTCCGGCAGGGTCATGCCGGCAGGGCCGTCCAGTCTGGTTACATTGATTCCCGGCACTGTCATCGCCGTGCTCCCCGTGAATGCATGTCGCGGCCGGCGTTTGCCGGCGGGGATTCATTCTGGACAGCCGACGGCCAGCCGGCCAGTGCGGGATGCCGGCCGCTGGCGTAGGGCCGTGGCGGGTCAGGGTGTCAGTGCCTTGCGCAGGCGCTTGAGTGCCTCGTCCAGCACGTCCATGCCGGTGGCAAACGAGAAGCGGATGTAACCGGGCGCACCGAAGGCGGAGCCGGGCACCAGCGCGACGCCGGCGGCCTCCAGCAGGTATTCGCTGAACGCGACATCGTCACTGACGGTATCGAGCCGGTCGATGGCGTTCTGCACGTGCGGGAAGCAGTAGAAGGTGCCGTCCGCCGGCAGGCAGTGCACACCCGGAATCCCGTTCAGCGCCGCGATCACGAAGTCGTGGCGCTCGCGAAAGGCCTTCAGCATGGGCTGGATGCAGGACTGGTCGCCGTCCAGCGCGGCCTGCGCCGCGACCTGCGAGATCGAGGCCGGGTTGGACGTGCTCTGCGACTGGATCTTCTTCATCGCCTTGATCAGCACGGCCGGGCCGCCGGCATAGCCGATGCGCCAGCCGGTCATGGCGTAGGCCTTGGACACGCCGTTCAGCACGATGGTGCGCTCGTAAAGGTCCGGGCAGGCGTTCAGGATGTTGCAAAACGGTGCGTCCGTCCAGAGGATGTGTTCGTACATGTCGTCGGTGGCGATCAGCACCTGCGGGTGCCGGCGCAGCACCACGCCGAGCGCGCCCAGCTCGTCCAGGCTGTAGGCGACGCCGGTCGGGTTCGACGGGCTGTTGATGACCACGATGCGTGTCCCGGGCGTGATCGCGGCCTCGAGCTGCGCGGGCGTGATCTTGAAGCGGGTGTCGACGCCGGTCGGGATGATCACCGGCTTGCCATCGGCCAGCAGCACCATGTCCGGGTAGGACACCCAGTAGGGCGCCGGGATGATCACCTCGTCACCGCTGTTGAGATAGGCCTGGCACAGGTTGTAGAAGCTCTGCTTGCCGCCGCAGGACACCAGGATCTGCTCGGGCATGTAGTCCAGCCCGTTGTCGCGGTGGAACTTCGCTATAATCGCCTTTTTCAGGCCGGGTGTGCCGTCGACCGCCGTGTAGCGGGTGAAGCCGTCGTTGATGGCCTGGATGGCGGCGGCGCGGATATGTTCGGGTGTGCCGAAATCCGGCTCCCCGGCGCCGAGTCCGATGATGTCCTTGCCGGCGGCGCGCAGTTCTGCGACGCGCGCGGTGACGGCCAGCGTGGGCGAGGGTTTGACGCGGTGAACCCGGTCGGCGAGGGTGAGGGTAAGTTTGGCCACGACGATGTCCTGTAGATGATGAGCGCGTTAATCATACCCAATGTACACCAATAGAAAAGGGTCCGTGGGCGAACTGTTCAGTTTGCAGTCGCCGCTGCAGCCGGCCGGTGACCAGCCGCAGGCCATCGCCGCGCTGGTGCAGGGTCTGCGGGACGGGCTGTCCCACCAGACGCTGCTGGGCGTGACCGGCTCCGGCAAGACCTTCACCATCGCCAACGTCATCCAGCAGGTGCAGCGACCGACCCTGGTGCTGGCGCCCAACAAGACGCTGGCCGCCCAGCTGTACGGCGAGCTGCGCGAGCTGTTCCCGCACAACGCGGTCGAGTATTTCGTCTCCTATTACGACTACTACCAGCCGGAGGCCTACGTGCCGGCCTCGGACACCTACATCGAGAAGGACGCCTCGATCAACGAGCACATCGAGCAGATGCGGCTGTCGGCCACCAAGGCGCTGCTCGAACGCCCGGACGCGATCATCGTCGCGACCGTGTCCGCGATCTACGGCCTGGGCGACCCGCGCGCCTACCTGAAGATGCTGCTGCACCTGGTGCGCGGCGACAAGGTGGACCAGCGCGTCATCCTGCGCCGGCTGGCCGAGCTGCAGTACACGCGCAACGAGCTGGAACTGCACCGCGCCACCTACCGGGTGCGCGGCGAGGTCATCGATATCTACCCGGCCGAGTCCGACGGCGATGCGGTGCGCGTGGAGCTGTTCGACGACCAGATCGACGCGCTGGCCTGGTTCGATCCGCTCACCGGCGAGGTCTTGCGCCGCGTGCCGCGCGTGACCATCTACCCGAAGACCCACTACGCCACCCCGCGCGAGGTGATCCTCGGACGCCATCGACCAGATCAAGGCGGAACTCGTTGAACGGCTCGAACAGCTGCGCGGCAACAACAAGCTGGTCGAGGCGCAGCGCCTGGAA
This sequence comes from uncultured Gammaproteobacteria bacterium, assembly GCA_963803275.1. Lineage (GTDB taxonomy): Bacteria > Pseudomonadota > Gammaproteobacteria > UBA9214 > UBA9214 > UBA9214. The sequence goes on from CAWDLS010000004.1 coordinate 196,915, forward strand.
CAGCGCACGCTGTACGACCTGGAGATGATGCACGAGCTGGGCTATTGCTCCGGTATCGAGAACTATTCCCGCTATCTGTCCGGCCGCCAGGCCGGCGAGCCGCCGCCGACCCTGTTCGACTACCTGCCCGGGAACGCGCTGCTGGTCGTCGACGAGTCGCACGTCACCATCCCGCAGCTCGGCGGCATGTACCGCGGTGACCGCTCGCGCAAGGAGAACCTGGTCGAGTACGGCTTCCGGCTGCCGTCGGCGCTGGACAACCGCCCGCTGCGCTTCGACGAGTTCGAGACCCTCGCTCCGCAGACCATCTTCACCTCGGCCACGCCGGGTTCGTACGAAGAGGAACACGCCGGCGCGGTGGTCGAGCAGCTGATCCGGCCGACCGGGCTGGTCGACCCGGAAATCGAGGTGCGCCCGGCCACCACCCAGGTCGACGACCTGCTCTCCGAGATCCGGCTGCGCGTGGCGGCCAACGAGCGTGTGCTGGTGACCACGCTGACCAAGCGCATGGCCGAGGACCTGACCGAGTACCTCGGCGAACACGGTGTCCGGGTGCGCTACCTGCATTCCGACATCGAAACCGTCGAGCGCGTGGAGATCATCCGCGACCTGCGCCTCGGCGAGTTCGACGTGCTGGTCGGCATCAACCTGCTGCGGGAGGGACTCGACATGCCGGAGGTGTCGCTGGTCGCCATCCTCGATGCCGACAAGGAAGGCTTCCTGCGCTCCGACCGTTCGCTGATCCAGACCATCGGGCGCGCCGCGCGCCACATGAACGGCAAGGCGATCCTGTACGCCGACCGGATAACCGGTTCCATGGCGCGCGCCATGGACGAGACCAGGCGGCGTCGTGAACAGCAGGTCGACTATAACAAGGCGCACGGCATCACGCCGCGCGGCATCCGCAAGGAGATCACCGACATCATGGAGGGTGCGCGCGGGTCCGCGGCGTCAGCGCAGGGCTTCGCGAAGGTGGCCGAGGACCTCGTGCAGTACGGCCGCATGAGTCCGGCGCAGCTTGCGAAAGAGGTCGCCCGGCTCGAACAGGCCATGTTCGAACATGCCCGCAACCTGGAATTCGAGGAGGCGGCCCGGCTGCGCGACCGCATCCAGCACATCCAGCTCGGCAACCTGGGGCTGACGGGCTGACCTCGCGTCCGAAATGGGGACAGACCACGATTTACCTGGTTTGCCCAATGACGTTCGCCGATTTCACAACCCAGGTGGAAATCGTGGTCTGTCCCCATTTCCCCCGGGGGTTTTGACCAGGGTTCAAAACCGAATCCCTTGCAACCGGGGGGCGCTCCCGGTATCGTTTCCGGCCTCGCAGGCGCGTAGCTCAGCTGGTTAGAGCACCACCTTGACATGGTGGGGGTCGTTGGTTCGAGTCCAATCGCGCCTACCAATTTCATGTGTCATTGCGAGCGTAGCGTAGCGATCTCCATATGCGGTGCGTATCGGCCGGAGATCGCCTGGTCACGGCGTTCCTCGCAATGACATATACATAATGTATACAGGTTTTCCCGCACGGTAACGACCACGAAGCAATGCCGGCCGGGGTATTCGCCGCCAGGCCGGCCCGTAACTGACAGACCATGTGGCCCCTCGTATCGGTCACCACTGGAGACCAGCATGCCCACCATCACCCTTCCCGATGGCAGTCGCCGTGAATTCGACAACCCGTGACCGTGCAGGACGTTGCCGCCGCCATCGGCCCGGTCTGGCCAGGCCGCACTGGCCGGCAAGGTGAACGGCACGCTGGTCGACACCAGCTACCTGATCGAGCAGGATGTCGCGCTGGCCATCATCACCGGCCAGCGATGACGAAGCGCTGGAGCTGATGCGTCACGACGCCGCGCATGTCATGGCGCAGGCGGTGCAGGAACTCTATCCCGGGCACCCAGGTGACCATCGGTCCGGCGATCGAGGACGGCTTTTATTACGATTTCGCTCGTGACGAGGCCGTTCACCCCGAGGACCTGGAGCGATCGAGGAGCGCATGCACGAGATCGTCAAGCGCGATCTGCCGATCCGGCGCGAGGTGTGGAACCGCGACGAGGCGATCAGGGTTTTCGGCGAGATCGGCGAGGACTACAAGGTCGAGATTATCGACGACATCATCCCGGAGGGCGAGGACCGGTCTCGGTGTATCGCCAGGGCGAATGGTTCGATGTGTGCCGCGGTCCGCACCTGCCGAGCACCGGCAAGCTGGGCAAGGGTTTCAAGCTGATGAAGCTGGCCGGCGCCTACTGGCGCGGCGACTCCAGCCAACGAGATGCTGCAGCGCATCTACGGCACGGCCTGGCGCGACAAAAAGGAACTGGATGCCTATCTGCACCGTCTGGAGGAGGCCGAGAAGCGCGACCACCGCAAGCTGGGCAAGGCGATGGACCTGTTCCATACCCAGGAAGAGGCGCCGGGCATGGTGTTCTGGCACGCCGCGGCTGGCAGATCTATCTGGTGATCCAGGACTACATCCGCGGCCAGCTCAAGCGCCGCATGGCTACCAGGAAGTCCATACCCCGCAGGTGCATCGACCGCTAGCCTGTGGGAGAAGTCCGGGCACTGGGAGAAATTCGCCGGCCGACATGTTCACCACCGAGTCGGAAAATCGCACCTATGCGATCAAGCCGATGAACTGCCCGGCGCACATCCAGATCTTCAACCAGGGCCTGAAGAGCTACCGCGACCTGCCGCTGCGCCTGGCCGAGTTCGGCTCCTGCACTCGCAACGAGCCCTCCGGCACCCTGCACGGCCTGATGCGCGTGCGCAATTTCGTGCAGGATGATGCCCATATTTTCTGCACCGAAGAACCAGATCCAGGGCGAGGTGTCCGATTTCATCGACCTGCTGTTCGCAGGTCTACGCCGACTTCGGCTTCTGAGGAAGTGAGCGTGAAATTCTCGACGCGGCCGCCGCAAGCGGGTCGGCGAGGATGTGCTCTGGGACAAGGCCGAGCGGCCCTGCAGGAGGTGCTCGACCACAAGGGACTGGCCTGGCAGCTGCAGCCCGGGCGAGGGGGCCTTCTACGGGCCGAAGATCGAATTCAACCTGAAGGACTGCCTGGGGCGGGTCTGGCAGCTGGGCACCATCCAGCTGGACTTCTCCATGCCGGGGCGGCTGGGCGCCCACTATATCGCCGAGGACGGCAACAAGCAGGTGCCGGTGATGCTGCACCGCGCCATCCTCGGCTCGCTGGAACGCTTCATCGGGATCCTGATCGAGCATTATGCCGGCGCGCTGCCGCTGTGGCTGGCCCCGGTGCAGGCGGTGGTCCTGAATATCACCGACCGGCAGGCCGGATTATGCGCAGCCGGAGATTGAAGAATCCTTGAGAAATCAGGGTTTGCGCGTCAAATCGGACTTGAGAAATGAGAAGATCGGCTTTAAAATCCGCGAGCACACGATTCAACGGGTTCCCTATCTACTGGTTGTCGGCGATCGGGAAATTGAAGCCGGTACCGTGGCCGTGCGCACGCGAGAGCGGCAAGGATCTCGGCACCATGCCACTCGGGACAGCTGGGCCGAGGGTCTTGCAGTGGAGATCGCGAGCCGCGGCCGTACTGTTTTGGAGGGATAGAGCATAGCTGCCAAAAAGACGCAACATCGCGATCAACGAGAAAATCACTCGCGCCCGAGGTCCGGGTCGTCAATCATGACGGTGAACAGCTTGGCATAGTTGCAGTCGAGAGGCGGTGAACCTGCTGGCCGAGCGATGCCAAGCTGGATCTGGTGGAGATCTGCGCCGAATGCGGAGCCCCCGTTTGCCGGATCATGGATTACGGCAAGTTCCGGTTTGAGGAAGAGCAAGAAACTTCAGACGCAGCCAAGAAGAAACAGAAGCAGATCCAGGTCAAGGAGATCAAGTTTCGGCCGGGTACGGATATCGGCGACTACAGGATCAAGCTGCGCAAGCTGACCGAATTTCTCGAGGAAGGGGACAGGGTCAAGGTGACCTTGCGGTTTCGCGGCAGGGAAATGGCGCATCAGGAACTGGGGCATGGAACTGCTGCAGCGGGTGAAGGCCGACCTGGATGAATACGGCGTCGTGGAGCAGGAACCGAAGATCGGAAGGACGCATGATGGTGATGGTCATGGCCCCGAAGAAACGCAGGTGACGTGAACGATGATCGCGTCGTTGCGCGCAAGGCGATGCAAGCGCGCAAGCGGAAGTACAGTATTTTTACAGATTGCCACGTCACCGCGTTCCCCGCGATGACGACAGGATTTAATTCTGGAGACGACGGAAATGCCAAAGTTAAAATCCAATCGCGGCGCGGCAAAACGCTTCGCCAGGACGGCAACCGGCGACTTCAAGCGCGGTCAGTCGCATCATCGTCACATCCTGACGAAAAAGAGCAGCAAGCGTAAGCGCCAGCTCGGTTCCCCGGCACAGGTGCACGCTTCCGATGTGGCCGCGGTGCGCCGCATGTTGCCGTTCAGCCTGATCTGGTTCATTCGGGAGTAGCCAGCCATGCCAGAGTAAAACGTGGTGTAACTGCCCATGCCCGCCACAAGAAGGTGCTGGGCAAGGCAAAAGGCTACTATGGTGCGCGCCGCAAGGTGTATCGTGTCGCCAAGCAGGCCGTTATCAAGGCGGGTCAGTATGCCTATCGCGACCGGCGCCAGCGCAAGCGCCAGTTCCGTGCGCTGTGGATCGCGCGTATCAACGCCGCCGCACGTGAGACACGGACTGTCCTACAGCCGGATGATCGACGGTCTCAACAAGGCGAAATCGAAATCGACGGAAGGTACTGGCAGACCTCGCCGTTTTTGACCGGGCCGGATTCGGTGCCTTGGCGGACAGGGCCAAAAGCGGGCTGACGGTATAAATCCTTTCCGTGTAAACAACAATCAATCCGGCAAGAGACGAAGGGGAAAGGTGGAAGCCTTTCCCCTTTTCGTTCGGTCGCCGGGTCGGTCAGCTGGTTTTTTGCAACAGGAATCGGGAGCGGATGCAGGTGTTCATGCTGGGTGAACTTGAAGCCGGCGCATTGCGGGAAATCGCGGCGGCGGCGGATCAGGCCGCGCTCGATGCGGTGCGTGTCCGTTATCTGGGCAAGAAGGGATCCCTGACGCGCAGCTCAAGCAGCTCGGGAGCCTGCCGGCCGGTGAGCGCCCGGCAGCCGGCCAGGCCATCAACGAGGTGAAGCAGAAGTCCAGGCAGGCGCTCGAGGAGCGGCGCACTGCCCTGCGAGTCCGCGCAGCTGGATGCCCAGCTGACGAAGCTGGCCATAGATGTTACTTTGCCGGGACGCGGCCAGAAACCCGGCGGTCTGCATCCCGGTCACGCGCACCATGCAGTCGTATCGAGCGGCTGTTCAGCCCGCTGGGTTTCACGGTTGAGGAAGGGCCGGAGATCGAGGACGATTATCATAATTTCGAGCGCGCTGAATATCCCGGCGCATCATCCGGCCCGCGCCATGCACGACACCTTCTATTTCAATGCCCATACCCTGCTGCGCACCCATACCTCGCCGGTGCAGGTGCGGGTGATGAAGGAATCGCAAGCCGCCCTTGCGCATCATCGCACCGGGTCGCGTATACCGCTGCGATTCCGACCTGACGCATACGCCGATGTTCCACCAGGTCGAGGGTCTGCTGGTGGACGAGACGTCAGCTTCGCGAACCTGCAAGTGGGTGCTGGATGAATTCCTGCGGCTGTTCTTCGAGCGTGACGATCTGGCCGTGCGTTTCCGTCCGTCCTATTTTCCGTTCACCGAGCCGTCCGCCGAGGTGGACATCCAGTGCGTCATGTGTGCCGGCAGTGGCTGCCGGGTCTGCGGGCAGAGCGGCTGGATCGAGGTACTGGGCTGCGGCATGGTGCACCCGAAGCGTGTTTGAGCACGTCGGGATCGACAATGAACGCTACACGGGCTTCGCCTTCGGCATGGGCGTGGAACGCCTCGCGATGCTGCGCTATGGCGTGAATGACCTGCGCCTGTTTTTCGAAAACGACTGTCAATTTCCTGGAGCAGTTTAACTGAATAGGTTGCTTGCGCAAAGTCGCACAGGGCGCAAAGTAAACAGGGCTCAATGTGTGGTGTTTTGTTGCGGTGCAGGAGCGATCGCCAAGCGCGGTTGTTATTCTTGATGAGTGTGTCAAATGCCGGGGCATTCGCTGATGACTTTCGCTATGCTGTAATCGGAATTTGATATGGTTTCTCTTGGCGCCTTCGCGTCTTTGCGCGAGACAGGGTTTTAGGTCTTTCTTACATGAAATTCAGCGAAAAATGGCTGCGCGAATGGGTCGACCCGCCGGTCTCGACCATGGAACTGGTCGAGCAGTTGACCATGGCGGGACTGGAGGTCGACTCCGTGGAGCGGCTGGGCGAGGGATGGAGGGATCTGGTCGTGGGCGAGGTGCTGTCCGTCGAAAAGCATCCCGACGCCGACAAGCTGCGCGTCTGCCGGTGATGCGGGGCGCGGGAGAGCCGCTGCAAATGGTATGCGGTGCACCCAATGTGCGCACCGGCGGCAAGTATCCGCTGGCGCCGATTGGGCGCGGGCTGCCGGGTGATATCACGAATAAAGAAGATCCGGCTGAGCGGCGTCGAATCACACGGCATGCTGTGCTCGGCCCGGGAACTGGGGCTGGGTGAGCGACACCAGGGATTGCTGAATTGCCGGCCGGAATGCGCGCCGGGCGAGGACTGTGGAGGCGCTGGGACTGGATGATGACCTGATCGAGATCGACCTCACGCCGAACCGGGGCGACTGCCTGGGCATCGAAGGGATTGCCCGCGAGGTCGGTACGCTCACGCGCAGCACCGGTAACGCCGATTGACATCGACGCCGGTGCCGCCGGACATCACGGACACCTTCGCCGATTGAAGTACAGGCGCCGGAGGCCTGTCCGCGCTACCTGGGTCGCGTACATCCGCGGTATCGACCGACGGCATCGACTCCCACTGTGGATGCAGGAGCGTCTGCGCCGCAGCGGTCTGCGCAGCTATCGACCCGCGTGGTGGACGTGACCAATTATGTCCTGCTGGAACTGGGCCAGCCCATGCATGCCTTCGACCTGGCGCAACTGGCCGGCGGGGTATCCGTGCGTTATGCGCTGCGAGGGCGAACAGCTGACCTTGCTGGATGAAAGGACGGTGACCCTGGATGCCGGCACGCTGGTCATCGCTGACAGTGAAAAGCCGCTGGCGATTGCCGGCGTCATGGGCGGTATCCATTCCGGCGTGAGTGAGACTACCACGGATATTTTTCTGGAATGCGCCTATCTTCTCGCCCGAGGTGATCGCCGGGCGCGCAAGGAAATACGCCATGCAAACCGATTCGGCGCACCGATTCGAGCGCGGTGTTGATCCCGGTCTGCAGCATCGCGCGATCGAGCGTGCCACGGCCTTGCTGGTGGCGATCACCGGTGGGCGGCCGGGCCGGTCTGCGAGTGTTCGTCCCCGCAACACCTGCCGGCAACGCGCACCGATACCGCTTGCCAGGCAGCGCATCGAACGAGTGCTTGGCCTGCTGCCGGACGCCGCCGAGGTGACGGATATCCTGGAAAGACTGGGCATGGAGGTCAGTGCCCGGACGAGGGGGGCTGGCAGGTAACGCCGCCATCCTTCCGTTTCGATATTGCCATCGAGGCGGATTTGATCGAGGAGATCGGGCGTGTGTATGGCTATGACAAGCTGCCGTCAGCAGGCGCCCGCTCGGCACGTCTGGAAATGCACTCGCCTGTGCGGAAACGGCCCGGTCACAGTCGAACGTATTGCGAGGTGCTGGTGGACCTCGGTTATCAGGAGGCGATCACCTACAGTTTCGTTGACCCGGGTTCCAGCAGGCATTGAATCCCGGACCTGAAACCGATAGCGCTGGAAAATCCGATATCATCTGAAATGTCGGTCATGCGCACCAGTCTCTGGCCGGGTTTGCTGAAGGCCGTGCAATACAACCTCAATCGCCAGAACACACGCTCCGTCTATTCGAGTACGGTCTGGGTTCTATCGTGAAGACGGTGAAATCAAGCAGGAATTGTAATCTGGTGGTGTGTGACCGGATCGCGTCATGCCCGAAAACTGGAGCGGCAAGGGCGAGCCGGTCGATTTTTACGATCGCAAGCAGGATGTCGAGATGCTGCTGGCATTCACGGGCCGGGCGGATGAATACCGATTTGTCCGTGATGAACACCCGGCGCTGCATCCGGGGCAGGCCGCGCGCATCCGGCGGGGGGACCGTGAATCGGCTGGCTGGGCAGAATACACCCGGTGATGGCCGGCAATTCGATCTGGATCCCGATACCTACTGTTCGAATTCGAGTATGCCGCGGTGCAGAGCGGGGGCTTGCCCAATTTCAGGGATTGTCGCGCTATCCCGTCGATTCGCCGGGATCTTGCCATTGTGACGGACATGGATAACGGCCGAGGAATTGCAGGCGGAAGTGCGGCGGAGTGCGGGCGCATCTGCTCAGGGAGATGGTCATATTTGATGTCTACCAGGGGAAGGGCATAGAAACTGGGCGAAAAAGCATCGCTTTTGGCTTGATTCTACAGGATTCTTCCCGCACACTAACGGATGATGACGTTGAGGTCGTCGTCAGCAGGGTAACAGAGAGTCTCAATAAGAAGTTCGGGGCAGCTTAAGGGAGTAACGCATGGCATTAACAAAAGCCGACATGGCAGAAAAATTGTTCGAAGAACTGGGTTTGAATAAGCGTGAAGCGAAGGAACTGGTCGAACTCTTTTTTGAAGAAATCCGCTGCGCCCTTGAAAACGGGCACCAAGTCAAGTTGTCCGGATTCGGGAATTTCGATCTACGGGAAAAAAACCAGCGCCCGGGCCGCAACCCTAAAACCGGGGAGGAAATACCCATTTCCGCACGCCGCGTCGTGACTTTCAGGTCTGGTCAGAAACTCAAGGCAAGAGTAGAGGCCTATGCTGGAAGCGAGCAATAACAACGAACTTCCGGTTATACCCGGCAAACGCTATTTCACCATCGGTGAAGTGAGTGAACTGTGCGGCGTGAAACCGCATGTGCTGCGTTACTGGGAGCAGGAATTTCCGCAGCTAAAGCCGGTCAAGCGGCGCGGGAACCGGCGCTATTACCAGCGCCAGGACGTGCTGATGATCCGCCAGATCCGCAGCCTGCTGTATGAACAGGGTTTTACGATCGGCGGTGCGCAGCCAGAAGATGTCCGGTCAGGATGCCAGGGAAGATGTCACCCAGAGCCAGCAGATCGTGCACCAGGTCCGCCTCGAGCTCGAGGACGTACTGCAACTGCTGAAGCGGTAACTGTCAAGTGCAAGGGACAGACCACGATTTTTCCGGCTGACCAGTGTGGTGCGGAATTCGTGGTCTGTCCCCGGTTTGTCACCAGTATATAATCCCATCCTTCAATCGGGGCGTAGCGCAGCCTGGTAGCGCACCTGCATGGGGTGCAGGTGGTCGGAGGTTCAAATCCTCTCGCCCCGACCAATATTAAAAACAGCGGGTTAGAAAGGATTTAGAGATTCTTTCTATTTGCCGCTAAATCACTCCACATTTCCATCTTCCACGAAAACAATGGCATAAGTATTAGTCGACCACCTGCACAAAAATCAGGTAGTCGCTCTCTATTCACTGAAGAATTGCGAGTTTTCGCTGGCCGAGTTCCGGGTATCGTCTCCCAAAATGGGAATAAATTGGTTGCTCCCATAATGGGAGCATGCTAGAGTGCCGATATGAGAGTGATCGCGAAGTCCAGGCTGCGGCAGTTTTGGTCAAGTAGTCCGGCCTATCGTGATGCGAAACGACAGATGACGGAGTGGTACAACTATTGTGTGGCCGCTCACTGGAGTACACCGCATGAAGTGAAGGCGGATATACGCACCGCGAGCATTCTGAAGAATAACCGGGTGGTTTTTAACCTGTGCGGCAACAAATACAGAATCGTGGTGTTGATGGACTATAACCGCCACGGCATGCTGATTCGCTATGTGGGAACGCAAAGGCAATATGACGAGATTGATGATATTGAGAATATCTAGGGTACATGATGAAACTCAAACCGATTAAAAGTGATCGTGAACTGGAACGTGCACTGGCGCGCATTAATGAGTTGTGGGGTTCCAAACCTGATACCCCCAAAGGCGATGAGCTTGATGTCCTGATGCTGCTCGTTGAAAAGTACGAGGATGAGCATTATGCGATTCCCGCATCGGACCCGATAGAAGCTATCAAGTTCCTGATGGAGCAAAAGGATATGTCACGCAAGGACCTTGAGCCCTATATAGGGACCAGTGCCCGTGTCTCGGAGATATTGAACAAAAAGCGCAGTCTCACTCTATCCATGATCAAAAAGCTGCATGAAGGTCTGAATATTCCCTATGAGTGTCTTATTGCATAGAATGAACAATCCATAACAATTTGAAATGTTTAGTTAACGGCAGTCGTTCTTCTGGGTTTGGGTCAAACCAGATTTGGGTGCTAAAGGACGGTAGGGTTAGAACGTTTGACGAGCAAAGGGACAGGGCCAAGAACTGAATGAAGGCGGATAAAGGCATTGCCATCTACCGCCGCATGCGTTGCCAGCCGTTATGGCGGTTGCTCGCCTCTGACAATGGGCCAACAGTCATTGGTCTGCTTCAGTCACACCTCTATGAAAAGGAGCGCAGCCTGCCTGCCTCGATTCTGTTCGAGCGGTTGACGCGGGATCTGGAAGAGCTACGGGCCCAAGGGGACGATTTTCCGCAGACGGCACAGGCCTATGTGGGCAATTGGCTTAGAGATGGCTACCTCGAACGGCGATTCCCGCTTGGTGATCAATCTGTGGCAACCACCACCGGGCCTGCTGCATCATTCGAACCGCGGCAACCAGTATGCCAGCCATGCCTACCAGTCGTTGCTGAAGCAGCATGGGATGATCTGCAGTATGAGCCGCAAGGATAACTGCTGGGATACGCACCGATAGGACGGTTCTTCAGCAGCCTGAAACGGGAATGGACTGGTGGTAGGTTGTATCGTACCCGGCAGGAAGCGATAGCCGATGTGCGGGAATATGTGGCGGTGTATTACAACTCGAAGCGTCTGCATTCAACGCTGGGTTACAAGACACCGATGAATAACGAAATGATCCTTAACAAAGTGTCCGGAAATAGTTGACCACTACAATAACAGCTTCAAAATGCTTGAGCCGGTCTCAAGTTAAAATTCGTACTTTTCGGCTGGCCCGCTTGTTGTACATATCATGATACAGGCAGGTCGTGGCGGCATGAATTTTACTTTACGGAAGAGCGAACCGTCCGATGGATTGCGCGGAAGGGAGGCGGCGCGGCAGTCGGGTGCGTGGTCGATCATGAATTAGGCAAGGGGGTTGCCCCTAGTACATCCTCAGTGGTCTGTTCGAGCGGTAGGGGCGGTTGACCCGTCAATGGGCGAAATGCCCCCTTGTCTGCGAGGTCCGTGGACTACCGCAGCGCGGTGTTTTAAAAAATGTACAAGGTGAAAAAAGGGTGAAAAATTCTTCATTCCAGGATCAATAATATTTGCAATACGTTCTTGAACAACGGCTTTCGCGTCAAGGTTCCGGTAATGCATGCCGTACCAGGGGAACCACTTCGCAGTACGTTGTGTCGGTGTCGGATGCCATGGCACGGCTTTTGCTTATTTCGAGTCAGGCGTTGTCAGTGGTGGTCCCGGCATTGTCTCGGACAGAACCGCAAAATCGACACAACTATGAAGCTTCGATACAGAGGTTGCTGAGAATGGGAAAGATATTGATAAGACCTGACAAAGACAATGAGTCATCTACCGTAGGCGCGGTGGCGAATCTCGAACGAAATGATATTCATTTGCTCATGCTTCGAAACGCGCAGCAAATCGGCTATCGGCTTAATGATGAACATTTTGAGGTCATAGATACGCTGATCGAATATTACAGACGCACTGCCTGGACAGGCGAAATTCCGTGTTCATCCCGACAGATAAGGTTTCTGGCTAAAAGATTCCTGGACAGGGGCGGTAGCAGGTATCTGCACCGATTATTTATCAAAGATGGAGGTTCCTACGGTGTTTTACATGCCATCCGAAGCCTGGTTGCAGTGACGATACTGGAGTGCGGTGACGACGAGGATTCAGATCGCCTACCTGCAACGGAGACGCCTGTTCGTTCGATAGCGCGCAAGCGTGTCAGAAGATTGCGCAAACCGGTGAGAAATGCCTAGTCCGAATGCAACGGGTTTCTTTGTCCAGGGTTTTTTCTGATTAGGCGAGTCTATCCAAAATGCGTCGGTCGTCAGCCACGGCAAGATTTTGAACATCCCATGAGCAGCAACGTCACGAAACAGTTTAATGGCCGGGTCAGGCATGAGTTGCCGCAGTTCGTATCGTTTGTACGGGACGAAACCACTGGCAGTTTTCTGCTGATGGGTGTGAACTGATTGCTAGGATAATCGCTAACTCGCCGCTGGCAGAAGCTTGCTGGCACACAATCGAAATACCGGTGAAGACCGACATTGGTGGTAACTGAGTCTAAGGTACCTTTTTCGGTGTGCTTTTACAGCCAGAGCCGGAGAATTCTGCCAATACCTTCTTTCAGTCGCTGAATCAGGGGGCGTTGCCGCCATCTCTGGAGTGTGATTTCATCTGCATCCAGCAGATCGACATGGTACAGTATTTCCATCGCACGACCGAAGTCCCGGCTCACGATTACTGCATTGAGTTCATAGTTATGAACGAAACTGCGGTAGTCATAATTCGTCGATCCGATGCTTGTCCATACGCCGTCCACTACGACCGTTTTGGCATGCAGTGTTGAACTGGTGCGTTCATAGATGCGTACTCCCGCCTCCAGCAGATCCTCGTAGCTGGAACGAGAAGCCTGGATCACAAGGGGCGCATCACTCACAGCAGGTAGCAGCAAGCGCACATCGACTCCACGTCGAGCTGCCGTTTCAATGATTTCAGTGAATGTGTCATCGGGTGCAAAATAGGCCTGCGTGATCCAGACGCGCTGATGTGCGTGGCCAATCGCCGCTGCCAGTATTGAATAAATATCGTATTCTACGTCATCGCCGCCGCTGCTGGCGATTACCCCCGCCATCATGTCGCCTTGCACTTCCATCGGCGGGATGGAAGCGCCGGCGTCAACCCGTTCCTCTTCCGGCAAGTCCTTGTTCCACATTTCCAGGAACAGTTTCTGGAACCGGTGCACCACTGGCCCTTCAATGCGTATGTCGGTATCCCGCCACGCACCGTCGGCGTCACGTGCGTCGCGTGATACAGAAAGCGAGCTCTGATTGTAGACATCGGAGAAATTTATACCTCCGGTATAGGCCACGTGACCATCTATGACCAGTATTTTGCGATGGTCACGGATGTTGATGTGCCATATGCGCGGATCCTTGGTTGGATCGATGGGGTGAAAATTGTGCAACTCTATACCGTGCTCGCGGAGTCGCTCAATGTATGTCTCAGACAAATCAAGGCTGCCAAAGCCGTCGATCAATACGCGCACTTTTACGCCCCGCTTGCTGCTGGAGATCAGTCGATCGGCCAACGCGTTGCCGATTACATCATCCTCAAGAATATAAGATTCCAGATAGATGTAATCCATGGCCTGATCGATATCCTTGAACATCGACTTGAACGTACTAGGACCGTCTACCAGCAAGCGCGCATCGTTACCGGCACACAGGCTGTCGCCGCTAATCCTCTGGGTAGCCGCCAGTAACTGCTCGAGCATCGCGCGAGTACCGGTTTCGGGAGCATTCTCTTTCATCAAGTCGTAATATTCGCTGGAGCTTGCGACTTGGTTGCCATGGTCAACAAGAACTTGCGGTCTGTCCCCTCGCTGAACCGTCTGCGTTCCTCCTGTCTCCAGTCGTGGATTCATGCTGCATGCGGCCAGTATGTACAGAACGTACCCGCACAGTGTTAAAACGGTATGCCAGCGGAACGGTGCATGGAAAAACATGGCCGCTTATCGACCGGCGATCAGGCTAATCGAACGCATGGATTCTACCCGGTCGCTGATCAGCTTGATCGTGATCAGCATGGGAACTGCCATTAATGCGCCCACCACGCCCCATAACCAGAACCAGAATACGACGCTCAGAAATACAACCAGCGGGTTAAGCGCCAGTCGTCTGCCCAGCAATAAAGGCGTAACAACTTGTCCTTCGAATACCGTCAATCCAGCGAATGCTGCAACCACTGCCGCCGGAACAGCAAGCCCGTCGAAGCTCAGCAGCGCGGTCGCGCCCAGCAAAACTGCCGTAACCAGGCTGCCCAGATAAGGTATATAGTTAAACAGTGCGGCGATGACTCCCCATAACAACGGATTGGGCATTCCTATTGCATACAAGGTGGCGGCGACAAAGACACCGAGACCAACATTGATCAACGTGATGGTAAACAGGTATTTGGAGATCTCGCCCTCGAGTAACGTCGCCAGTTCCAGATACCGCACTCGTTGACGGTGTTGATCAAACAGCTTCATGACCCTCAGTAACATCACCCGACCCCAGGAGAGAAGAAAGTACAGCAGAAATGTTGTCATGATGGTCCCGGTTGCCAGGCCACGGGAATTGGCGTAGAGCATGTCCCGGAAACTGATACCCTTGATCTCAACGGTCTTCTCGGTGCTGACCGATGCGATGCGGTCGACCTGTTCTGCAGTCTTGCTCACTTCCTCGACAGTTTTCTTGATCGGATAAATCTTGTGCTCGAGTTGCCGCAGGATACGAGGCGCCTGTTCGACCCAATTGCTGACCGGTTCTATTGAACTGGCTACGCCATAGCTGAGCCCTGATAGTAGCAACAGCACGATTATACCGGCGCCAAGCGTGCGCGGCATGTGAAGACATTCCAGCCATCGCACTATCGGCGCCAGCACCAGACTCAACAGAAACGCCAGTGCGAGAGGCGCCAAAACCTTTTGCGCCAGCACAAGCGTATAAAGCACAGCCAGCGACACAAGACTTAATAGAAGTCGTATAACAACCCGGTTGAGATCAGGTGGCCACGCCCCATTGTCGCTAGCAATAGAAACCGCCGGATCAGCCGTTATTTTCTCGGAGCCAGCCTCGATCCCTTGGCTGCATACCTCTGCGTCAGCCGTCACCTGCTTGTTTGGACCGGTCATCGTTCACCTCGCACAAGCGTCCTGCAGCGATGCTTCCGTAAATCAGTCAAACGCTGCAACGTCAGCAGACAGCTTCAAGCACGAATGCAATGAACGCAATGCATGATAAGGTTCAATCATGGTCATCCATGACCCCGGATTCCATCATGCATTACCGTTAAAGTCGAAGCAGTTCGGTTCAGCTGCTCGTCAATTCAGATTTGACTGTCTTCACACCCTTGATGTTGCGGGCGATCGTTATCGCCTGTTCCCGTTCGAAATCACTATCTACATGGCCGCGCAATGTGACTACACCATTCCGGGTGTCCACGTTGATATCGCTGCCGTCGACATTGCGGTTATATAAAAGTGATGATTTTACCTTGGCTGTAATCCAGCCGTCACTGACCTGCTGTACCAGTTCGCGTGATTCACGCGCCGCCTTGTCTGCGATGGAGGTGTCATCATTATTCACTTTAAGGTTGTTTTCCACGCTGGAAACATCGCGGGTGTTACGTGCAATCTGTTCAGCCAGTTCGGCCTCTGCCTCCGATGCAACATTGCCGGACAAAGAGACTACTGCGTTACGGGTATCAACATCGATAGCCAGTCCGCTGGTGTTGCTGTTCCACAACAACTGGGACTTGACCTTGGCAGTCAGATTGGCGTCATCAACCCTGCGTAAAAAACTGCGCTCGGCGCCGCTGCTATCATTTCCGGTCTGCATCTGCGAGGCATCTGGACTGACTTTCAGTTCATTCTTCACATCATGAATGCCGTCGACACCCTGCGCCAGTTCCACTGCAAGATCACGCTCTACTTCGCTTTCGACCGTACCGCGCAGCGTCGCCACGCCGTTTTCTACCTCAGCATCGATTTTGAAGGGGTTAAGCTGACGGTTGAGGGTATATGTCGTCATCAGCGAAGCCTTTGACCACGTATCCGAGGGTTGGTTGTCTGCAGCGGTCGCCAGTACCGGCGTTCCGGCAGCAGCCAGTGCGATGGTGCATGCAGCTAGCATCGATTTAACGGGAAAACGTTTCATGGCATGTGCCTCCATAATGTATTCAGTTCAGTTGCGTTGTATCCAGCGGAACCGTTGGTGTTTGGCAGTCTCCGCCAGTCGTGGGGTATCGCACGCCGTTCCACCTGGCCAGCCCGATCGGCAATACCATTGACATTAGTATGATGGGCTTGAAGTGTTTATTGCAGTTTGAATGCCAACATTGAAATGGCATTGAGTTACAGCAGGTTATTGATATCCTGAATCCTGCAATTTCACAGGACAGGTGAAATCACCCGTCTAGGGGAGTGACAAATGACCCGTTTTACCGGCGGACACCATTATTTTCCGTCTTACCCGTGACGTGATGGTTAGCCGAAGATCTTTCAAGCCTTCGACAGGGTGAACAGCAGGAATTGCGCGCTAGAGATCAAGCGTCTTCTGGCAGAATAATGTCGTATTTGCGGATGCGGTAGCGTAACGTGTCGCGGGTCGTTTTCAGCATCTGTGCCGTGGCGGTCACATTGTACTGATTCTGCTCAAGTGCCGCGCTGATAATGAAGCGTTCCATTTCTTCCAGTCCCATACTGCCGTCGAGCGCGAGACAAACGGAGTGATCGTCTCCCTGGACTGCAGGAATGCAGGTATTGTTCAGCATCGAGATATCACCACTGCGCTTCACCAAACGCTCGGGCTGCAGTTGCAGCCATTGCAGTGGTAACTCGCTGCTATCGGCGAACAGCACACAACGCTCGATCACGTTACGCAACTCGCGCACGTTGCCGGGCCAGTCGTGTGCTTTTAGCTTCTCCCAGGCTATCGCGCTGATCACACAGACATTTCTTCCGGCCTTGGTGTTGAACTCGGTTACAAACAGCGGAACCAGTTCATCAAGATCCTCAATACGCTCACGCAGCGTTGGCAGGTGCAGCCGGAATACGCAGAGGCGGTGATAGAGGTCTGCCCGGAACCTGCCATTTTCGACCAGCGCGGCCAGATCACAATTGGTGGCAGCGATTACCTGTACATCGACGTGAATTTCGCGGTCGCCGCCAACCCGGCGGAAACGCTGTTCCTCCAGTACCTTCAGAAATTTTGTCTGTAGTTCGACGGGCATTTCTCCGATCTCGTCGAGAAACAGTGTGCCGCCGTCGGCCTGCTCGAACAGACCTCGTCGCCGTTCCTTGGCGCCGGTAAAGGAACCTGCTTCGTGACCGAACAGCTCGGACTCCAGCAGATCCTTGGGTAGGGCTGAACAATTGACTTCGACCAGCGGCGCGTCATTACGCGCCCCGCTGTGGTGTAGTATGCGCGCCGCCACGCCCTTGCCGGTGCCGGTCTCGCCGGTGATGATCAACGCAGAAATCGGCGACTCGGCCAGTCGTCGGAGCATTTCACGAAGCCCACTGGCGACGTCGCTCTTGCCAACGAAGCCTTCGGGCGTGAACTGGCTACTGCCTGCCGCCAATTGATCGTGCAAGCGGCGTTGCGCCGTTGCGCTGCGGGCTGCACCCTTTATCACCAGATCCAGACGGTCGAAATCGACCGGTTTTTCCAGAAAGTCATAGGCGCCCAGACGCAGCGCCCGCACCGAATCGGCGACACTGCCGTAGCCGGTCAGAAAGACCCACTCACCGACGGTCTGTAGCTCACGCCGGACCTCTTCGAGCAGATCCAGTGCGTTGCCGTCCGGCAGGCTCATATCAGACAGAACCACAAGCGGGATCAGACCCTTGTCGAGCAACTCGCTGCGGGCCGCCCTGTACGTGACCACCAGCAACACACGCCAGCCGGCACCTTCATAGTGGCGCTTGAGTTCTTCCCCAAGTATGGGTTCGTCTTCTATGATCAGCAGAGTTCTAGCCATCGGTCTGATTACACGGTAACCTGATTGTTACACAGGCGCCGCCTTCGTCACGGTTGCGAATCTGCAGTTCACCACCGAGATCGCTGGTGAATCGGCGCACCATCACCAGGCCGAGCCCGGTTCCTCCGACCCGCCACGAGTGAAATGGCTGAACCCCTTCTTCCAGCACCATTGGAGGAAATCCGGGTCCACTGTCTGCGACTGTCAGTTCAAGGGTATCATCCTTTCGACAAGCCTCTATCATAATCTCTCCTGGCGTATCGCCGAGTATTTGCCCGGCGTTCAGAATCAGGTTGAGCAGAGCCTGCCGCAAACGGGAGTGAGGCAGCAGGCAGGTCAACTGTTCCTCGACCTTGAAGTGAATGGTGATGTATTCATGTAACTGGTACGCCGCCAGCGAAACCAGATTCTCGATTTCCTCGCCGATGTCCACCACTACCGGCTTTTCAGGGCGCTGCCGGACCTGGTCCAGATGCTGATTGAGTTGTCGGGTAATGCGCTTGATCTCGTCGGTAATTATGTCGATACGCCCGATTATTTCCGGCTCTCGCATGTCACGGCGCAGGTTATCGAGTGCCATCTGTACACTGGTCAACGGGTTACGCAAATCGTGGGCGATACCCGCTGCCAGTTCTCCGACTGCTCCGAGCCGTTCCGCCTGGGCCAGACGGTACTGCTGTTGCAACAGCATGTATGTGGCGTTGCGTACCTCTGCGGTCAAGTTCGCATGGCGTTGCTGATGGATCTGTTCCAGCTTTCTGAGTCGCTGCGTCATGCGGTTATATTTTTCGATCATCGGATACAGCAGGGGGTCGACATTATTCACCTGCAGCTCACTGTAATCGCGTTGACCCAGTAGTGTCATCTGGTTGGTGAGCCTGTAGAGCGGTGTGAGGAGGCGTTGACGCGCCATCGCCCATAGCAGGGCGGAGATTATCAGCATGCCGGATGCAAGTCCGATGGCGATGCGGAGTCCCCGCTGGGCCTCGGCCTGAAAAGCGACCATCATGGATTGATGCGCGACGAACTCCCGGCTCAGGGCGATACGCACGGCATATATGGCCTCATCGAGCATATGCCGGCTTCTGCCGTCAAATGCGTCAATCTGTTTCGACACCTGATCGATTTCCTTTGGCGTAGACTCCAGGAGATTGGCGTCGGACTCGAGCAGCTCGTGTATCTGCTCGCGCAGATTTTCCAGCTTTCCTGGCTCAGGATACCCGCCTTCGGATTCCAGCAGGCTGACCAATTGAGTGCGCAGCTCCAGATCGGTCATTTCGATAGCGTTCAGGTAGTGAAGGTGTTGCTGAATCGGCTCGATGTGATCGACATACCGCCAGGCGTTGTAGACCAAAAGCCCCAGAGTGAAGACGAGCAGCAGCAACGCCGTCCCGAATAACAACCAGACGGAGCGCGTAAGGATGAATTTCAGTCCACGCATCTGAACGTAGTCATGCTCATTTGATGAGTGACGTTCAGACGGCGGTATCTTGTCTAACCATAAAGACATATCTCATCGCGTGCCGGGTATGCTGGTTACTGACTGGTGACCATATATCTGATGTTTTCGCGTGAATCAATCATGAGGTAACAGGCGCCTTTTCATCCACTGTACGAATGAACCAATCGAGCTGAAATATCGCCGTAAGGCTGGAATAAAAACTTAATATGCAATAATAAGACCAATTTATAACTTTATGATTGATCGATATTATTAGATTCAACGAAACGAATCGCATCTCTCGTCGGTTATTTTACCCCATGGAAGGGGTGATATCCCCCGGGCATACAAGCGCCCTGCGGGCCATCTTGTTATTACTTGCCAGCTGTCCTTTGTACTGACTGTCATCCGCAAGAGCAGAGCCGGAATCCAGAATTGCTCAAACTGCGGTAGCAGAGGAGGGCGTATTGACCCACGAAACGGGTCCCATCACCCTTCCGGTCATCGATGGATCATACCTGTCTCAGGATACCCGTTAACAATTATGTGGATGCGTGATTGGCATGACAATTGCCTGATCAGATAGCAGGTGAGTATGTCGGCTGGAGCGAAAGTAACCCGATTCGTACTCTCCCTTCCGAAAGACTGAACAGGATCGTGCGGTTTGAAACCAATTGCAGTCAGAAGTCACGCAAACACAGCACCAGAGGAGGTGGACAATGAACTGGGACCTGATTGAAGGTAACTGGAAGCAATTCAAAGGTACTGCCCGGGCGAAATGGGGCAAACTCACGGATGATGAATGGGATATTGTCAACGGTAACCGCGAGCGACTGGTCGGCAAAATACAGGAACTTTACGGCAAAGGCCGGGACGAGGCTGAAAGGGAAGTATCAGAGTTCGAGCAGGACCTGTAGCGCAGTGTAAACATTGGAACCCAACTTGTGCAGGCCGCGGCTCAGGCGCCAGCCTTCACAAAAAACGCATTCGGCGTAAGGAGGTTGACATGATTAGCTGGGCAGTTACTTTTTTTATCATCGCGATTATCGCAGCGGTATTCGGTTTTTCCGGTATCGCCGGTACGGCCGTCAACATTGCCTGGATTCTGTTTGTGGTCGGACTAATCCTGTCAATCGTGTTTCTTGTCGTGGGACGGCGACCCCCGGTTTAAGTTACGTACCCGGTGATCCGGCCAGGCCGCATAGACGAGTGGGTGTGGTCAAACGACGGTGATGCAGCGTCTGTATCGACACGAGAGGAGAGTGCACATGTCGACGCCGATGACACAGCAAAGCAGCAATGGAAACGGTGCCGTGTATCCGCTGGATGCAGGTGCAATGGGTGATATCGTCCGGGGAGTACATGTGCAGCAAACACGCTACGACGTGGGTAGGAGCAGGCACTACCTGGCGAAAGAAGTCATCTACCGTGAGAGTGACCGGGTCGACAGGATCTATGTGATTCGCAGTGGTCTGGTCAAGCTGCTGAGCTATTTGCCCAACGGCCGGGCGCGAATTGTCCGGCTGCACGCCGGCAATCACTGGATCGGTCTGGAGGGATTGCTGGGACAACCCTACGAGCATACCGCGATCGCCGTCGGGGATGTCGAGGTTGAGCAGATCGCGATCCACAGCCTGCAGCGTCTTCATCGAAATGACCCGATGATGTTTAGTCAGCTGCTGTGTCAGTGGCACGGGGCGCTCGTCCATGCGGACCGGTGGATCTCGGACTTCTCCACCGGCGGGATCAAGCCCCGGGTGGCGCGGTTGCTCGAGTTTCTCGCGGAGCTCGAATACGGCCAGCCGCTGGACCGGGTTGAGTTGCTCACGGTCTGCGAGATGGCGGAAATCCTCGGGGTCACTCAGGAAAGCGTGAGCCGCATCCTGGCCACCTTCAAGCGCCGTGATATTCTGTTAAAACAGCCGGATCCGTCCCGGGAAATCTACCGTCTCGATGCCGCTAGGCTGCAGCAGGAAGCACGAAAATAACCCGCACTCTGGAGATATGTCGCGTCATACCGGCACATCCCTCAAGGTCATTTGTTGTGCGATGAGACGCGGTAATACTTTCCAACCAGGCTGTTTTGTCCAGCCCTAGCGGGTCATTTGCGACGACCGGTCCGGAATGGAGCCGATGAACAGCATACGGCTGTTTCGTGATTCCACCACCTAAGCACACATAAAGGCAACATGACCGAGATCATCACGTTACCGGATTAAATCATCGGCAAGGAGGACCGTGAGAAGCTGGAAATCTTTGCCGCGCACACCATTGCCCATGGCCGTGCAACGCACTGGCTGTGGGGCAAGGATGCCGATGAGGGCGATAGCTTCGAAATTTATCCAGTCGGCGCAACAACCGGCTGACTGTACGCATCAGTCGTAACCGCGAGCTGGACAGGTTTTTTGCCAGCGACGCTGATCAGTCGATTGTCTGGGGTGCACTCGAGCATGTGTTCGCGGAGTTAGAGCTATACTTTGTGCGTCTTCACGGTGATGGACCAGATACATACGCCTGATCCAGGTATGACGAAACAGGACACTGAAGCGAGAAGGAAAAAGTGAAGCTACGATCACACCAGCTGAGCAAATTGACTGGATATACCCTGCAGGCTCGCGACGGGAAAATCGGCTAGCCGGAATAAATCTATTTTGATGGCCACTACTGGTCGGTACGTTATTTCATCGGCGACCCGGTGAATCATTCATTACTGTCAGGGCGTACGCCGGGAGCTCAGCAAAGTGTAGAGCCAGGCGAAGATCGCACCGCCAATCAATCCATCCAGCAGGTCCCAGATCAGACCGATCACGCTGTCGAGCGGCGTGATGGTGTTACCGCGATAGACCTTGCCGATCAGTGTTACCTCGGCGGTCGCGCCGTCGAAGGCGATGATCCACTAGGTCATCAGAAACAGCCCCGCCCCCCAGACGACGGCGCAGCTCAAAGCGAAAGTACGCACGTTCAGTTTCATCATTGCGGTCAGCGGCTGATGCCGAATCCCTCGTCCTCGGTATACGCCGGGACGGGGAGGCCGGCGATGCGTATACCCTGCGCGACCGGGCCTTGCGGAAACAGGAGGCGCAGGTACTTGCGCCCGCCCTGGGCGGCGAACGCGTTGTCCAGCATGTCGCTGAGCACGCGGCCGCTTTCGGGTGGATCGTGCTCCTGGTAGTAGTTACGCAGACAGCGCACGATTTCCCAATGCGCCTCGCTAAGCTCGATGCCATCATGCTAGGCCAGGCGTCGAGCCTGTTTTTCATTCCAGTCCTGCAGGTCGAGTTCACGGTAAATGCGTCGTGGACTGGGCGTGTCAAGGTCTCTGATGACTTTCTTGATGTCCGGCATTATGATTTACCTGTCTTTCACGGAGAAATTGTTTCCTGCCAAAACCATACAGTTGGTGGTACCAGCGCTGCAAGACCCGTGCTTTCGCATGTCATTCGCCCAGCTTTTGCGTCACGAAGTTCCAGTTGACCAGGTTCCAGAACGCCTCGATATATTTTTTACGCGCATTACGGTAGTCGATGTAATAGGCATGTTCCCAGACGTCGCAGGTCAGCAGGGGTTGACTGCCATCGGTCATCGGGTTGCCCGCATTGCTGGTGTTTACGATCGCCAGCGACCCGTCGGAATTTTTCACCAGCCAGGTCCAGCCGGATCCGAAGTTCGTGGTCGCCGATTCGGTGAAACGCTCCTTGAACTGCGTGAAATCGCCGAATGACTGCTTGATGGTTTTGGCCAGTGCACCTTCGGGTTTTCCGCCGCCATCGGGGCTCAGGCAATTCCAGTAGAAGGTGTGATTCCAGACCTGCGCCCCGTTGTTGAAGATGCCGCTCGAGGCATTTTTGATGATCTCCTCGAGCGACGCCGATTCGAATTCGGTGCCCGGAATCTGCTTGTTCAGCTTTTTGACGTAGCTGGCGTGGTGCTTGCCGTGGTGATACTCGAGCGTCTCGGCCGAGATGTGCGGTTCGAGGGCATCTTTGGGATAGGGCAGCGCGGGTAGTGTGTGTTCTGTCATGGTTTCCTTCCTTTGTGTGATCTGCTGGGTGAAATACCGATTGAAGCATGCAAACAATCTTTCCAGAACGCATGAGCTGTGGCATTGAAATATATCAATAGAGGAAACGGTGCGAATCGCCGTTCGATCGCCTCTAAGTAACCGTCATTCTCCTGTACTTATACAACGCCAACGTCATTGCGAAACCGCAATGCGGCGGATCGATTATCACTATAAACTTCATTCTCCCAGCCATTGCACCACGGGATGAGAAGCGAAGCATAACCAGCGATCCGACAGGGGGCGATCGCGTAAAGGAAGCAGACCCTGCGATCCACCGGGAATACGACAAACCGGAAAAACCCGGAAAAAGTGATCTGCTCAGGCGGGCGGTTGCCGTGGTGAGATTCGTGATTGCATGGTGGAGTAAAAAAACATGAGAGAACCATCGCAAACGGAACAGCCTAGGGACGTGCTCACGTCCGGCGAAAGCTATCAGGGTATATTCAATCGTATTGGCCTCAGCCTTGTTGCGGGAGTCGTCGCTACGGGTGTACTTTGGGTGCTGAAACTCACCCGGGGTTCAATACCGCAGCTTGATACCATACGGTTTCTCGATCGCGTTGCAGAAGCTACTTCTGACGCCAGTAACCGAGGCAACGCCTATCGCATTTATCTGGAGATGGAGGCGGAATCATTTGAATAGATCCTTGTCCAGAGCTGGAAGCCAGGCAACATCCAGAGATTTTGCCGGATGAATCAACCGTTTGGAGGGAAAATCCATGTCTTCTGAGAGTTATCACGAACCCCTAGACAGTCTTGATGAAGCCACGCGGGACATGCACCGGGCGCTTTCCTCGTTAATGGAGGAGCTTGAAGCGATAGACTGGTACCAGCAACGCGTCGCCGCGACCGTGGATGAAGAACTGAAACAGATACTCACGCACAACCGCAATGAAGAGAAGGAACATGCGGCGATGGTGCTGGAATGGCTGCGACGTCGGGACGACCGTCTCGATACCCAGTTGCGGGCCTACCTGTTCAGCGACGGCGATGTGACGGAAATCGAACACGAGGAGGCGCCGCCAGTCGCATACAGAGACGGGTCGCTCGGCATCGGCAGCCTGCGTAACAGAGAAGAATAGACCATGAACAGCCTGTACCGTGAACTTGCCCCGGTACCCGACGCGGCCTGGGAACAGATCGAGACGGAAGCCAGCCAGGCGCTGAAACGAACCCTCGCGGCCCGCCAGCTGGTCGATTTTGTGGGTCCGCTCGGCTGGCGCGTCTCGTCGGTCGATCCGGGGCGGACGCAGATGCTCGAGAGCGCGCCGCACCCCGGCGTGGAAATGCGCATGCGTAAGGTGCAACCACTGATCGAACTTCGCATACCCTTCGAACTGGCGCGCAGCGAGATCGACGCCATCGACCGGGGTGCGGCAGATGCCGATCTGCAACCGGTCATCGATGCGGCACGCACTGCCGCCCTGGCAGAGGATAGCTCGGTATTCTACGGTTACCGGGATGGATGGATCACCGGGATTTGCGAAGTCGCCGCTGCCCGGAGCCTCCCGCTCACGGATGACTATACCCGCTATCCGGACGTTGTTGCCGAGGCGCTGAATCGACTGCGGATGGCAAGCGTCGATGGCCCCTATGCAATTGCCCTGGGACCGCGTTGCTACACCGGGCTTATCCAGACGCGGGACGCCGGTTATCCAGTTATCGAGCATGTTCGCCGCCTGCTCGATGGCCCCATCGTCTGGGCACCGGCCGCCGACGGGGCGCTGATACTGAGCCTGCGAGGCGGTGATTTCCAGCTGAGCGTCGGCCAGGATTTCTCGATCGGCTACCTTGAGCATACCGCGGCCAGTGTCCGGCTCTACCTGCAGGAAAGCTTCACCTTCTGGGTCAATACCCCCGAGGCAGCGATACCGCTGCGCTACCAGGAAACCGCGTCACTATAATGACGTCCGCCACGCCGGCACGCGTGCACCGGAAAATCATCCCCGGGTTTGCGTCGCCCGGCGCGTGTTTCCGTCTGCGGGCCGGCCCGGGACTTTCCCCGAAAAACGCAACCAGAGAAAACCCGCAACGCCGGCAAACAGGGAGGCAAGCAGAATGGCTGTCTTGGCCGCAATGAGGGTTTCGGTTTCCGAGGTAAAACCCAGGCTGGCAATGAAGATCGACATCGTGAAGCCCATGCCACCAAGCAGTCCGACTCCCACGATATGCCGCATCTGCACGCCGGCCGAGAGCTGTCCGAGCCCCAGGCGCAGGCTGAACCAGGCCATGAGCGTGATACCGAACACCTTGCCGAGCAGCAACCCGATGACGATTCCCAGCGTCAGCGGGTTCAACAATTGCCCGGGAAGTGCCTGCAGGTCAAGCGGTATGCCGGCATTAGCCAGGGCGAATACCGGCATGACCACCAGGGCGACAGGTCGCTCCAGATAGCGTTCCCAGCGCCGCAGCGGGGTGGTGGCTTTCTCGGCCGTGTCCTTTATATTCTCGGCAACCGCGTGTTGCGCCGCTTCGCCCAGAAGGGGCTTGTCGCTTTCCCGCTCCATGGTTTCGAATTCCTCGGCCAGGCGGTGGGTCCGCCGCACAAACCAGCCTGGTCCCCGCTTCGGCCGGGCCGGGACCGTCAGTGCCACCAGGATACCCGCCACGGCGGCATGCATGCCCGAGCCGAGCATGGCCAGCCAGACCAGTCCGCCGACCAGGGAATACACAACCGGACGGCGAATGCCTGCAGCGTTAAGCAAGATCAGCAGCAGGAGCAGCAGCATGGCGGCCGCCAGGAACGGCAGGTTGATGGTCTCGGTGTAAAACACGGCAATCACGAGTATCGCCCCGAGATCGTCGATGATGGCCAGCGCCGTCAGAAAGGTGGTGAGGCCGGCAGGGATATGTCGATGCAGCAGGGCCAGCACGCCGACGGCGAAGGCGGTATCGGTTGCCATGGGGATGCCCCAGCCGTGGATCAGCGGCGTCCCAGCCGTGAATACCGTGTAAATCAACGCCGGCATCAGCATGCCGCCCAGGGCCGCGGCGATCATTGGCAGCGACCGGCGCGGACCTTTAAGTTCGCCCACCAACAATTCGCGCTTGATTTCCAGGCCCAGCACGAAAAAGAACAGGCTCATCAGGCCTTCGTTGATCCAGTGGCGCAAACTCATTGTCAGCGACCAGTCGCCGAAGACCAGTCCGGTCTCGGTCAGTATCAGTGCTTCATATTCATGTGCGAGTGTGGAATTCGCCACGAGGAGCGCGGAGCACGTGCAGATGATGAGCAGGATGCTGCCAGTCGCCTGGTCATGGGTGAACCGCTGAAACGGAGGCAGGATTTTCTCGAGCTTCCTCTCGAGGGAGGTTCCCATCTCGTCCGGCTTGTTAATACCCTTTTTGACTGGCATGATGCGGCACGCTACCGGATAGCAAAATCAGGTTCAACCCGATGCCGTACGGCGTCGGTACTGATCAATGCCCGCTGCCGGAAACGCCGCGCAGCCAGCGCAGCGCCTCGTCGCGGTCCTGGTAGTCGAAGTGTCGCACCTCGGACGCGATGAAGTGGTCCGCGACCTTCGGCAGTATCGCGAGAAAGCCGTTGTCGGTGACCGCAGCAACGCGTTCGATTTTCTCGTGGTAGTTGCGTACGAAGCGCAGGTGCGAAAGCAGGCTGGAAAAATCCTCCCAGCCGAAGAAAGCTTCCGCATCGATCAGCAGTCCTTTCAGGTTGCCCTGTTTCTCGAGGTAAGGGTCGGTCAGCAGCCGGAGTCGTTCGAAGTCGGCAGACTCCAGTGCGTCCACGGGCGACACCACCAGTATGCCCTGATCCCGCAATAACTTCGCATTGATCATAGCAGCCTCTCCGCGCGGGTCCTGTGCGATTTCCTGTAACGCCGACCGTGCAGCTAACGCTCAATATGTAGCTTTTTAATGAAGTTCGCATTGCGATTTGTCAATCGCCGGCCGTTGTGTGCCCGCAATCCCTGAAGGGGCTTGAACAGGTGTTCGCGGAGCTGGGAGCTTTTTATGCGAGCGTGCACGGCGAGATGCCAGACGCATCCGCCAAAAGCCCGTCTCGAATACCGGCAAGCCGCGCAACAGGCCCGGCGGCAGCTGTCTGAACGCTGGTGTTTATTCCACACTTAACGGATGAACATTTACTACACGGCAGGCGTGTCATGAAATAGAACCGGCGGGTGTGGCCGGGCTCGTCTTATCCGCTGGGGGCGGCCTGGGACAGTTCCGGAACGAATTTCGCCTTGTTCTCGGCGTACGCTGAACGGGTGGAACTGTGTCTGTTCGACAGCAAGGGCAGACGCGAAATCGAGCGCATAGCGCTGCCCGAATATACCCACAAAATCTGGCACAGCTACCTGCCCGACGTGCTTGCCGGTCAACTCTACGCATACCGCGTCTATGGACCCTACGATCCCGAACAGGGACACCGTTTCAATCATCACAAGCTGCTTCTGGATCCTTATGCCAGGAGCCTGCGTGGATCGCTGGTGTGGGACGATGCGCTGTTTGGTTATGTCATCGGGGACGATCAGGCCGACCTGTCGTTTGATACGCGCGACAGCGCCGCCTTCATGCCGCGCTGCGAGGTCATCGATCCGGCATTTACCTGGGGCCTGGACCGGCCACTGGCTCGGTCCTGGCACGAAACCATCCACTACGAAATGCACGTGCGTGGCAATACAATGGCGTCATCCCGAGTTGACGGTGGCGGCACGGGGCACCATCGGCGGTCTGGCGAGCCACGGGATCATCAGCTACCTCGGGAAGCTCGGCGTCACGGCAGTGGAGCTGCAGCCGGTACATGCCTTCGTCGACGATCGCCATTTGATCGGGCAGAGCCTGCGCAATTACTGGGGCTACAATTCCATCGGGTTCTTTGCAACGCACCCGGAATACCTGGGGAGCGGCGGCATCAATGAATTCAGGACCTTTGTGCAGCTACTGCACAAGGCAGGACTCGAGGTCATTCTCGATGTGGTCTACAACAATACGGCCGAGGGAAATCACCTGGGGCCATCCTTGTCGCTGCGCGGCATCGATAACAAGTCCTATTATTACTTGATGGATGACGCGGCGCGCTACTACAACGATTTCACCGGCACCGGCAATGCGCTCGAGTTGCGGCACCCTGATGTCCTGCGCATGGTGACCGATTCATTGCGCTACTGGGTCGGTGAGATGCGGGTGGACGGTTTCCGCTTCGATCTCGCCACGACCCTGGCGCGGGTCAACGGCGAGTTCGACGAGTATGCGAGCTTTCTGGATGCCATCGCGCGGGATCCCCTGCTGTCTACCGCCAGGCTCATCGCCGAGCCCTGGCACACCGGTCACGCAGGTTATCGACTCGGGGGATTTCCACCGGTCTGGGCAGAGTGGAACGATCGTTACAGCGATACCGTGCGGCGGTTCTGGAAGGGCGATGACGGCCAGTTGCCGGAACTCGCATCCAGACGGGCCGGATCCAGCGATATTTTCGACCAGCGCGGCCTGCGCCCCTGGGCGAGCATCAATTTCGTGACCGCCCACGACGGCTTCACGCTGCATGATCTGGTTAGCTACAACCATAAGCACAACGAAAGCAATCAGGAGGCCAATCGCGACGGGCATGATCACAACTACAGCTGGAACTGCGGGTTCGAGGGACCGACGGACGATCCCGGGATCATGCGGCTGCGAAAGCAGCAACAGCGTAACCTGCTGGCAACACTGCTGCTCTCGCAGGGCTTGCCCATGCTGCTCGGCGAAGACGAGTTTGGGCGCACCCAGCAGGGCGACAACAATGCCTATTGCCAGGACAATGAGACCACCTGGCTGAACTTGGAGGGTATAGATGAGGCCGGGGAAGCGTTGATCGCGTTCACCCGGAAACTCATTCGGTAGCGACGCGAACACATCGTTTTTCATCGTTCCCACTTCTTTCACGGCCGGGAGATCCCGGGCACCACGATCAAGGTCGTCGTCTGGCTCAAGCCGGATGGCGCAGGAATGCGCGAGGCGGACTGGCGCGCCGGGGATGCCCGTTCACTGGCGTTGCTGCTGAGCGGCGCGGCAGGTGTATACCATCTGACTCGGCAGGGCGAGAAGGAGCCAGACGACACTTTCATGCTGATCCTGAACGCAAGAGACGCTGCCGTCGATTATGTGCTGCCGGAAAACGGGACGTCTCCCGGCCCGCGATGCTGATAGATACCTCGCGATTCGATGCGGCAATCGACGCGGGGCAACCGGTTGCGAATCCGTATACCGTCGAAGCGCGGGCGCTGGTGGTGATCAGGTATCGGCGCGAGCAATGATCGCCGCGTAAACGCGGGATTCCATTATCTGCCGCTACCTGTGCGCCCGGCTGCGTGATCCGCAGGTGGCCCGGGCGGCGGCGGTGTTCACGGCGTCGCCGCCGCTAACCGGAGCATTGCCTGGTGCACGAAACCCAGCTTGGAAAGCACCGGGGGCGAGCGCACGAAGGGGTAGAGGTCGGGTTGACCCATACTGCGATTGAGGCCGTTTACCGCATAGGTGAGCGGCAGCCAGTGATCGATGACCCACTCGATTGAGTCGCTGGCAACGAAAGATCTTCACGGGTTAACTGGTCATTGATGGCTGTTGCTGCCGCTTCATGCCCGGGGCGAGGCCGCATTCACTGCTGAGCGCTGCCTTGAGCGGAAGATGGTCGGAAGCAATCCGGGTCGCCGGACTGTCGTGTATCCCGATCGTGGTCAGCGCTGCGCGCGGGTGCACCCAGATCCGGTCCAGCGCGAACAGCGGAAACCGCGCGGGGTAGGTGCGCGGGTGATGGGCAGGCGCAAAGTGGCGACGTAGCCAGCGTAATGGCCGTCCCCAGAGGAGCCACTCGTTGAGATCGCCAAGTAACACCGAAATGTCCGCCGGGCAGGCTTCGAACAGGTCAAGCAAACGGCGAACCTGAAGGCGTCGCTCGCCGGGACGCAGACCGAGATGCGTCGCGACCACCTGTACGCGTTGCCCATGCCAGTCGAGCAATACCTCGATGGCGCCGCGGGGTTCGCGCCGTGGCAGGCTCAGGTCGATTCGATTAGCCTTCAGAATGGGCATGCGCGTCAGCAGCGCATTGCCGTAATGGCGGGATTCACGCAACAGCGTGGGACCCGCAATCGCAGTCAGTCCGGATTTTCCAGCCAGGTAATCCAGCAGGTCGCAATCGTCAATAGTGTGGTGTTCCACTTCCTGCAAGGCAACCACGTCCGCATCCAGTTCCAGCAGTACCTGCACGGTGCGTTCCGGAAGGAAGCATCTGTCGGCGCCGATACACGCGTGGATATTGTAGGTTGCAAGCGTCATGTGCATGTCAGGATTGTATTCCGGTGGAAGGTGGAAGCTTGTTCAGGGAGAACGCAAGGCGTTGCGCGCGGTCCTCAGCGGGCAGACGCTCAATCAGGCGGACCGCGCTGGCGCCACGGTGGCTTTCGCGTCTGCCAGCTGGCCAGGGCGATGGCAGGCAGAAATACCAAAACAAGAAACAGCAGCGCAGGCCCCGTGTTGCCGAGCGCGGCTTCCATGCCGAGTTTCAGGGCGAGCCAGGCAAGCAGGCTGTAGAGCACGACGGCGGCCGTCACAAACACGGACACGAAAATGAGGTAGGCCGCGAGGGGTTTCTGCTGCGGGTGACGAATGCGCATCACGACGGGTATTGCAACCGCGAGGATCGCTGTGCCTGCCATGAGACTGGTCCAGTAATTCAACATCAGCGTGTTAATGACATCGAACCGCAGATTAAACCCGGGATTGGCGTCCACGGGGCGGCGCTATTCGCGAAGGATTGCCATGTGCCCCGTCTCTTCATGCCTGTTCTCCTCGCTCAGCGTTCGAATACCAGACTCTGGGGATCGGCTCCGAGCTTTTCAACGCCCCGTTCACCGCCTCCATGAATCCTGGCGGGCCGCACACATAGAAGTGCTGAGCGAAATCGTCGATCTTGTCCGCGAGAAGCGCCTCGTCGATCCGGCGATGCGCGTAACCCGCACCTCTGCATCGGTGCAGGTCAGGATGCAGCGCTCGCCGAGATAGTGGCGCAGTTCCTTTTCGCAGATGACATCGGCCGGCGTTTTGTTGGAGAAGATCAGGGCATGACGATCGATGTCCCCCGCGCGAACCCGCTCGCGCAGAATGGCGATGAACGGGGTGATGCCGGCGCCCCCGGCAAGAAATGCCCCGGGGCTCTGGTAGCTGATGGTGCCAAACGGCTCGGACATCAACAGCTCCGCACCCGGCGACAGACTGTGCAGTTCGCGGGTCATTCTCTGCTGCGCGGGATAGCCCTTGATGGTGAATTCAAGCACCTTGTCATCAACGTGGCAGGTGGGTGTGAACGGCCGTCGCTCGTCTTGCCATTCGTACCGGTTGATCGCCAGCTCCATCCCTTGACCGTGCTGGAACGTGAATCCGGGCGGCCGGCTGACCACGAAGCGGTTGACGTCATGGGTGACGAATTCGCTCATCAGCAATGTCACCGTGTGTAGCTCAGCCATGATGTTTACCGTTTGTCAGTACAGCGTCGGGAACTTCCGGTCTGTGGATGCGTTCTTCAACTGGTCCGGACTCCGCTTCAATACACCTGCGATCCTCCCAGAATGCACTCCGTGCGGCATTGAAAAATATCAATCCAGGCGAAGTGCGAATCGGCGTTTGAAAGGACTGTGCTGGCTACCGGGTGAGAGCCGCCAGAGGTGCGATGTACGGATATCGCCCGCAGCATCGCGGAGGATCTCAGGATTTATCCGGTCTGCCGTCGGTCCCGGTTCCTCCTGACTGCTGTCGGAGTAACCAGCGAATCAGCCACCAGGTCACGGCGGCGATGACGACCGCCAGGACCAGCAAGCTGGCAAAGCGGATCGTCGCGGGAGCGACGATGGAGGCAAC
The DNA here is from genome assembly GCA_963803275.1 of uncultured Gammaproteobacteria bacterium. Classification (GTDB taxonomy): domain Bacteria; phylum Pseudomonadota; class Gammaproteobacteria; order UBA9214; family UBA9214; genus UBA9214. The sequence continues at coordinate 229,200 of CAWDLS010000004.1, forward strand.
CACCTGGTCGGAGAACACGGTCAGCGCGAGTGTGCCCGGTATCGTTCCCAGTAGTGTGCCAAAGGCAAAGTCACGGAACCGGATGTGGGAGGCGCCGGCGACCAGATTGATGACGGTGAACGGGGCGACCGGCACGACGCGCAGCGTAATTATCGCGAGCAGGCCCTGTCGCGCCAGACGCCGGCTGACACGGGACACCCAACGGTCCGACAGGTTGCGGATGGTGCGGTGCCCGAGCTGCTGCCCGATGGCGTAGCTGACCAGGGCGCTGATCTCGGCACCGAGCAGGGCATAGGCGAAACCGTATGCGGCGCCGAAGGCCACACCGGTGGCAATGATCAGCAGGGTGATCGGAAACACCATCAGGCCTGCGATGAGGTAGACAAAAGTGACGATAATCGGTGCGATCCATTCACCGCGCAGACTTCCCAGCCGGCTGAAGGTCGCCTTGAGATCGATCCATTCGCCCAGAGGTGTCCAGCGCCAGGTGGCGGCAAGCAGCAGTGCAACGATGAGCACGCCCGCCAGGGCGATCAGAGAGCGTCTGGCCGGCGTTTTTTCCTCGTCTGCAACGAACTCACGGGAGATCTGCTCACCGTCAACCGGCATTTCCGGGTCGGCGATCTGCCCGTCCGGCACCAGTGCATCCAGTTCCGCGGATACACAAAACTCGAAGGGTCTGAGCGTGCGGCCTGAGCGGCCGAGCGTTTCGATAACCCGGATGATCGAACACTGTTGTGCCAGGGCTTCCGCCACTGTCGAAGCGTCGACATCGAGATGCTCGGCCAGCAGGCGATTACGCAGCGCCGCAATGCCTTCGCGGATGCGCTCATTATTCCTGGCCTCGAGGGCCAGGTCACATTCGGTGTCGAGCCCCATGGAACGGTTGTTGAAGTTGGCGGAACCCGCGCGCAGCAGCTCGTCGTCGATCACCAGCACCTTCGCGTGCACGTTGATGCACTGCTCGCAAAGACCAGGTACGTAGGGATAGTAAGTGCGCAGTTTATCGTGGCGATCGATTTCGTAAAGTCGCTTGAGCAGGCGCTCGCGTAGCACATCCATGGTGTTCTGCGACAACCAGCCGACCGTCCGTTGCGGCAATATCACGACAATCTCCGGGCCATCCTCCTCACCAAGCCGCCTGGCCAGGGCATCGCCGACCGAGCGCGCCGTGAAATACTGATTCTCGATGTAGATTGTCTCCCGGGCAGTGGCGATCGCGTCAACCAGAAGGCGTTCCACCTCCCGCACTTCTTGCTGACCGTCGTATTTCGGGCGGGTGCGTGCAATGCCGACCGGGGCATTAACGAGGTCGGCGGTGATGTCATCGGGCCAGGGGTCGTGGCGCCCGGTCAACTGTGGTGCGCCGAGCTGCTTTCCGGTTGCCATGCGCCAGCGCTCTCGGGCGAGTTCACCAAGCGCCCCGGCGATCGCCCCGCTCACCATCAGCTGGACATCGTGATAGGGCTGGGGAATCGTGCTGTCGGTGTCACGGCGGCGCGGATCATCCGGGCGGTGCTCGGAGCTGTCCCACCGACCGAGGGCGAAGTCCAGACCGCCGACGAACGCCACGCGATCGTCGACGACGACAATTTTCTGGTGGTGCGATGCGCCGACGGGATGCCGGCTGTCCAGGCGAAAATGCAGGTGTCGGTGGGTTGTCCAGTCCATCTGGTATGACGGCAGCCATTCCCGGTCGGGGGCGAAGATCATTGCATAATCCCAATCCAGGACATGGATATGGAGCCCCTTCCTGCGTTTGACCAGGCTGTTGAGAAAGTCCCTGAGGCGGGTGGGAAGCCCATCGGGAGGGTGGTCCCGTTCGAGTTCGAAGCGACCGTCGATGTCCCAGCCTATGATCAGCACTGAACGCCGGGCGTTTTTTGCGGTTTCCCGGAAGGCATGAAAATACTCGGCGCCATCCACGAGCAGGCTGACGCGATCGGCCTGCTCGATGCGCCAGCAGTTTTCTCCCGGCTTCAGAATGGCGGACTGGCGCATTTCTGTTGCAGTCTCACAGCTGTTGCCGGTCATGATTGGTCCTTCAGCCTTCAGGAGATTCAAGTTCCAGCTTCAGGGCAATGAACTCTCTCAGGTCCTTCAGTGAAATCACACCCACCAAACGATCATTCTCCACTACCATGTACCGGCTGCGGGTGTCCGGTCGGGTCATGGCTGCAAGGAGTTTCACGGCATCGTTAATCGGGGAGACGGTTAATCAGGATGCCGGATCGTGATCGCGCATATCGGACAAGTCTGGACTCATGTTACCTCCACATGGATGCTATGTTTTTGATTCTACCCGAAGGATAGGCGGGGAGTGCGGCAGACTTCATTGAAAAAATTCAATGACCTGCGGGTTTTGTATCCGCCCATGCCGCAGTGTCCGATGCGTATCGTGAGCGGAGTAATACCGACGCCGCTGTCTGGAATGTTCGTCACCGCATCGCCTAGTGCCGGAGTAGCGACAACGGGCGGCCGCTCCGGTATTGAAATATATCAATGCATGTCGCGCTGTTTCTGGTATCCAATTACAGTCAGGGCACCTGACATAATCAGGCTCGCAGCCTGGCGGGACGCCGGCGCCAGCGGTCGTGATTACGGATGGTGAATGCAGCAGAACACGTACTCCGGACAGCCATCGTGCCAGCTAGAACTGTCGATTCGATCATCCAGCGGCTGCAGGCACCAGGACACCGTGGCCTTGATAGATGTCGGAAACACCAGGCACAGTGAGCTTGAGCAGGGTTGCCGTGCATCTGTCATACTTCATTCCTCGAATGCGGAGCACATTAGCCATTAACCGGTAAGCGGTGGAAACTCTATCGCCAGCAGCTCATGCTGATCCAACTCTCGCTAATTGCCACGGCACTGCTTGTCATTGCCTACATCGTCGGCAGTGAAATGTGTCTGCCAAGTGCTCGCTACGCCTTGCGTACGAGGAACCTGCTGTTATGGAAATCCGCCTGTTTCCTCGTTGCGCTGGGAGAGTGGGCCATGATCGTCATCGTACTCAGCTTTCTGCTACTCGCTGAACACATCTGGTATCTGTTTACCGCTGCGTGGCACATCAGACTTGCCGGCCTGTTGGTGGCCTGTATACATGCCGGCGTGACGGTCTGGGAACTTGTCTGGCGCACGCAGAGCAATTACGTCAGGGTGATGAGCAGTGCCCTCGATCTGGTGTTGCCGACGAATGGCGTGCAGCGCGAGATCTACCTCAGCCGGCGTCGGCTGCTCGAATCCGGATCTCTTGCCGATCAGGATCACGTGCTGCAGCATCGTTTCCATGAAACCCGCTCGTCGGGAAAATGATATGGCAACTGAAGCCAGCGCCCACGCATTAGTCCAGGAGACCGTATACTTTGGGTTTGGATTACGCGCCGCTGGTCGGGGTGGCGGGCTGCTCTGGTCTTTGTCCAGACGGGGACCGTGATTGTCTGGCAGCGTAAGCGCTTTCGCGATCAATGGGATAGATTAAGGCAGCGTGACAGGCCTGGTAGACCACCGATATCAAAAGAAATCAAGGCTTGATCCGCAAGTTGTCGGCAGCTAACGTCAGCTGAGGTTCGTCGCAGCATGGGTGTCGAAGAGGTGCTTACTGCGCCTCGAAGCCCCTGGCAGAATGCATTTGTGGATCGGGTTGATTGGTAGCATCCGGCGAGATTGCCTGGTTCATGCTATCGTGTTGAGCGATCTTCATTTGAAACGAATCTTGGCCTGCTATTTTGATTATTGAGTCTTACATAAATACATGACAGTTTCACAAGGTCAATTCGGCTTGTTTCCAGAATGCCGTTACCAATGTTGGGCGGCGCTGCATGGAACGGAGCCGTCGTCTGGCGAAGTCACTGACCTGGGTAAGCGTGCTGGCACAGAGGTTGCCGATCTCATGGGTCTTCAGATAACCCCAGAGGTATTCCACCGGGTTGAGCTCTGGCGCATAGGCCGGCAGGAACGCCAGCTGGATGTCCACATCGTCACGTTCGAGGTACTGGCGCACGACTTTACTTTTATGCGCCTGCAGACCATCCCGGATAATCAGCAGGGGGCCGGGGATCTGACGGGTGAGCGCGGTGAGAAACTCGACAATCTGGGGACCTTTGATGCTGCCGGGAAACAAGCGGAAGTAAAACTGCCAAAAGGTGGCCCCCGCGATCGCGTAGAGCTGTTTCCAGGAGAAGCTGTATTGCAGGACCGGCGTCTGTCCGCGTGGCGCCCGGGTGCGCACCCGCGCGGGACGTTCGGAGAGTCCCGACTCGTCGACGAAGACTCTGGTTTGGCCGCGTTTTTTGGCGTTTTTTTTAGTGCCGGCCATTGGCGTTGCTTCCACTCCCGGATAGCCGGTTCGTTGCGCTGGATGGCGCGCCCGGTCGGGCGCTGGCAACTGAACCCCAGTTCGCGCAGCAGCCGCCATACATGCACTTCGCTGTATTGGTGTCCAAAGCCGTCCGTGATCAATGCCCCCACGCGCGGCAAGCTCCATAACTCGGTCGGAAAACCGGCGGCCAATGCACCGCGCTTGAGCAAGCGCGTCAGTTCGCGACGCTGCGCAGTACCAAAGCTGCCCGGTCGACCCAGGGGGGTGGCTTTGAGTGCCTCCGGACCCTCGGTATCGAGCTTCTTCGCCCAGGCATTGACCGACTGGCGGCTGACGCCGACCCGCCGCGCCACCTCGGCCTGGGGCATGCCCTGCTCCAACAGGCGTGCGGCCCGCAGCCTTCGACGTTGCAGTGCTTTCAGATCGCGTTTCATGTCTCGCTCCGCTGGTCATTCTCACACACTCCTATGACAAGCAGAACGAGAAATAGTGTCAACCATTTATGTAAAGCTCAATAATTGCGGCAGTGGCTGTACGCTGGGCGATATCGTGGCTGAATGGCTGGTCTTCTTCCTGCCGGTAGCGTTTCTCGGCAGTCAGGTATTCGGGACGTGGGCGCTGGACTATGTGCTGGCCTTTTTCTTCGGGATCGCCTTCCAGTATTTCACTATCAAGCCGGCAAGAGGACTTTCGATGAGTGATGGGCTGAAGTCAGCCCTGAAGATGGACGCGCTGTCTCTTAGCGCTTGGCAAATCGGGATGTACGGCTGGATGGCGGTGGTGTTGTTCGTCATCTTCGATCATGAACCGAGCAAAACCAGCCCGTTGTTCTGGTTCATGATGCAGCTTGCAATGATCGCCGGTATTCTGGCCAGCTATTCGGTCAACTGGTGGCTGATACACCGCGGCGTCAAGGAGCGCATGTGACCACGCTCGACGCGCCGACTGATCGTGCGTGCAGCCCATAGCGCATTCACAGATTACCAGGAATGAAGTGAATCGAATTGAAGCGAATTCACTGCTTTCTCATGATGCGGGGTACGGGATTGACGTGATCAGTAAACTTCGCAGCATCTACCGGGAAATCACCGCTGCACCCGCGGGTAAAAGATTCCAACGTTATCACCAGCACCGCAAGGGGCGCGCCGGGCACTGGCATGTCGCGATCTATGGCGGTTCCGGCCTGCTGCTGGTGATCCTTGGTTTTCTGCTGTCGCTGCCACCGCTGATGCCAGGATTCCTGCTGTGGTTGCCTGGCCTGGCGTTGATCGCGTCGCAGTTCGGCTGTGTGGCGCGCGCACTGGACCATGGTGAATGTATGATCCGCAAAGTGTATCGGCGCATCAGCGGCCAGGGTGGAGCACAGTGACATAAACTTATTCTCTATCCTGACCGTAGAAGGCTTATGCGCACATCACATTGTTTGCATTCCTAACTCACGCCGCCGGCGTGACGTACTAGGGGCTTTCCTCGACTGCAGTGGAGTGCGCAATCGTGGTCTATGCTGTTAGTACCTGTCTCATAAATGAGCGTCCTTTTAACAGTACCAGAGAGTAATCTGCATGCCGGAACTGACAGAAAAAGGCAGTAATCTGTGGGATTATCTGAAAGTCAGTATCTGGGTGCTACCGCTTGCCATGTCATGCGCCGCACTTGTTCTGGCGGTTGTCATGCTGGAGGTCGATGTCCGCTACGGGCATGTCCCCTGGAGCTGGACTGCCGTGTTACGTATAGATGCAGCAGGCGCACGGCATGTCGTCGCCGTGATAACCGGTGCAATGATGACGATTACCGGAGTGGTATTCTCGGTGACAATCGTTGCCTTGACGCTTGCATCTAATCAGTCCGGCCCCAAGGTACTGCGCAATTACCTGCGTGATACCGGTAGCAAATTCGTCCTCGGACTGTTTGTATCTGCATTTATGTACGGATTGCTCGTGCTCGCTTCGGTAGATGCCACACACGAATGCCGGTGTCAGGCCAGCGTATTGCTGAGGTGAGTGGCCGGAATCCGTGCGCGAGACCAGACACCCGTTGCGGGGGAGGATATTGCCCAGATGGACATGTGGTTCGATCACGTTACCCTGTCCCGGGTGCAGTTTGGCTTCACGGCCCTGTTCCATATCCTTTGGCCGGTGTTCACCGTCGGCGTGAGCGTGTTTCTGGTAATTATAGAGGCGCTGTGGCTGAAGACACGCGATGCAGATTACTACCACCACGCACGCTTCTGGGGGCGGCTGCTGCTGCTGAACTTCGGCATCGGTGTGGTCAGCGGGATTCCGCTCGAATTCCAGTTTGGCACCAACTGGGCGGGGTTTGCCGTGGTGAGCGGCGATTTCATGGGCAACATCCTGGGGTTCGAGGCCGCGATGGCATTCATGCTGGAAGCGGGTTTTATCGGCATCATGATGTTCGGCTGGCGACGTGTCACCCCCGGCATTCACCTGTTTGCCACGGCTATGGTCGCCACCGGCGCCTCGCTCTCGGCGTTCTGGATCATGTCTGCCAGCGCATGGATGCAAACCCCGGCCGGCGTACACCTGGAGGGGGGGCAACTCGTCGTCGACAGTTATCTCGAGGCGATCTTCAACCCTTCCATGCCGACCAGTGTTGCGCATATGTGGTTTGCGTGCCTGGAGACCAGTCTGTTCGTGATCGGCGGGATCAGCGCCTGGTACCTGTTGCAGAGCCGGCATGTCGAGTTCTTTCTCAAGTCATTCAGGCTCGCCGTGCTCGGTGCGGCCATCGTCACGCCGGTGCAGATCATCCTCGGTGACGCCAGTGGCGTGGTGATGGCCGAACACCAGCCCGCGAAACTCGCGGCCAGCGAGGCACACTGGGAGACGAACACGCCCGGCACAAGCGCTGCCTGGGGGCTGCTGGCCTGGCCCGATCCCGATGCACAGCGCAACCGCTGGGCGATCGAGATACCCGCCGCGCTCAGCCTGCTCACGACCCATTCGCTCACCGGGCGGGTGGCCGGGCTGAAGGATTTCGCCCGCACCGATCAGCCGCCGGTGCTGGTGCCGTTCTATGCGCTGCGCATCATGGTGGCCATCGGTTTCTGGTTCCTGCTGTTGACGGTGTGGTCGCTGTGGCGGTGGCTAAGGGGCAGGGCGCTCGAGCATGAGCATCGCCTGCTCAAGCTGTGGCTGGCGTCGCTGCCACTCGGCTACATCGCCGTCGAGACGGGGTGGCTGCTGCGCGAGGTGGGGCGACAGCCCTGGGTGGTGCACGGATTGCTCCGAGCCGGCGAGGCGGCCTCGGCGCTGCCCGCAGACGCGGTTGCCGCCAGTCTGCTCGGCTACCTCTTCATCTACGTCACCCTGCTGGCGGTGTTCCTGGTGTTTGCCCGCCGTCTCGTACGTCGCGGCCCGGATCTGCAGGCGCCCGTGCCCGCGCTACATCTCTCCAGCCCGCTGCGGACCGCGCCGGGAACCGCCGGCGAACCAGCGCCGCGGAGTCAGCCATGAACGAGGTGCAGCTGTTTCTGGGCAACATCTGGTTTTTCATCATCGGGTTGATCCTGGTGCTGTACGTGGTGCTGGACGGCTTCGATCTCGGCGTCGGCATTCTCTCCCTGCTGGCGCGTGACGAGGAACGCCGCGGCACGATGATGGCCAGCCTCGGCAGCGTCTGGGACGCCAACGAGACCTGGCTGGTGGTGCTCGGCGGTGCGCTGTTCGGTGCGTTCCCGCTGGTCTATGCGCTTGCCCTGCACGCGTTGTATATTCCGATCACCCTGATGATCTTCGGTCTCATCTTCCGGGGAGTCGCCTTCGAGTTCCACGAGCATGCCCGCCGCAAGACCCCCTGGGGTGTCGCCTTCGGCGCTGGCAGCCTGATCGCCGCGACCATGCAGGGACTCGCCCTGGGTGGCATCATCAGCGGCATCCGCGTGGTGAACGGGGAGTTCGCGGGCGGGATCTGGGACTGGCTGAATCCGTTCGCGCTACTGGTGGCGGCCGGGGTTGTGTCCGGTTACACCCTGCTCGGCGCCACCTACCTCGTCATCAAGACGCAGGGAGAATTGCAGGCCCGCAGCTACCGCCGTGCGCGGTTTGCCGCCTGGTCGATGCTGGTGGTCGCCGCCGGCGTTACGATCTGGACACCGCTGCAGTACGCGCAAGTGGCGGTACGCTGGTTTTCGATGCCGACGATGTTCTATATCGGCCCGCTGCCGCTGGCGGCGACCGGCGCCTTCGTGATGCTGTTGCGCAGTCTCGCACGCCGCCGGGAACGGGCGCCGTTCGTCTGGAGCCTGGCGATTTTCCTGTTTTCATTTGCCGGGCTGGCCGTCAGCCTGTATCCCAACCTGTTGCCGCCGGCTGTGGCGATCGCCGATGCGGCGGCGTCCGCCAAAACGCTGGTGTTCATGCTGACCGGCATCGGCATGCTGCTGCCGGTGATGATGATCTACAACGGCTACCAGTACCTGGTGTTCCGCGGCAAGGTGGAAGGCAGTGGCTACGGCCGGGAATAGCGAGGCCCTGCAGCGGTAACCTGTCAAGCCGCGTTGCGAAAATCCTGTGTGTGGCGAATTGTTGCTCAGGCGGCAGCGGGTAGTTGGAAAAGCCCATGGCTATCAGCTTTCCACCGGAATTGGTTGAGAGCAGCGCGGCGCATGATGGTTTCACCGGAGGTTTCTGAGGGTATATCGCCGTTGAGCGATGTGTGCACACGATAAGCGTTGTAATACTGTCGAAATTCTTCCAGTTTTCTCTCCAGGTCCCTGGCGTTCCAGAAGAGTACCTGGTCAAGGTATTCGCGGCGAATCGTTCCAATAAGTCGTTCGATGAAGGGATGCGATAATGGTACGTACGGGAACGGATTTGATCTCTTTGACATCCAGGATGCGAAGATTCGCTTGCCAGCGGTGGTACCGAAATAGCGGGTCATTGTCAGAGCTGAGGTAGTGCGGAATATCCTGGGTGGAAATGGCTGTGTTGAACATGCAACAAAGGGCGGGACCATCGGCATCGCCAGCATGGACACCAAAGCCGATAATGCGCCGGGTGTACTGATCCATAATGACGAGTACCCAGTGACTGTTCAAAAGTATGGATTCACACCGAAACAGGTCAATGCTCCAAAGGCTGTCCTTAGTGTGCCCGAGGAAGGTCAGCCATGACGGTCCATTATCGTCGGTACCATGCCTGTAATGTTCAGCGAGGATGCGCCTGACCAGGTCCTTGTCGATATCGACCCCGAATGTCTTGGCGATTTGCTGAGCGATTCGGCGGCAGCCAAAGCGTGGATTGCGCTGCTTCAGTGCAACAATCGCCTGGATGAGTTCCCGTGATGGACCCTTGGGACCGGGTTTTCGTTTGCTGCCAGATGAATACAGCAGTCGATACTTTCGCTGCTTGAGTAGGTCGTGAAATTTCAACAATGTCGAAGGCCGAATAATCACGGCAGCCCGCTGTATGTGGCGTGGGTCGAGAAACAATGACCAGAAGCCCAACAGGAATCGGTCCAGTGCCGAGAGATTGGGTGCGCGTCGCCGGGAGCGGTTGATCACCAGAAGCTGCTGCTTCATAAGCAGGCTGTCGGCGACAATAGTCTTCGCGCCACCGGGACCCATGAGCCTGGCGATAGTGGTCAGTAGATGGGCGAGGAGTATCAGCAAATACTTCATGGCGGAGAAGGGTAGGGAAGCCAGCCATCAGGAGCAAGTCTGTCCAAGCTGTCGATTTCAGGTGAAAATTACTAATTCGCCATAGACAGGGTAGGCAACCTAGTTTCCTTGATCAAGTCTGTTCAGGTCGTCGATTTCAGGCGAGAATTTGGAATTCGCCATAGACACGTGAAGACAATCTAATTATTCATATGTTTGTGTATGGCGATTGATGCTCAGGCTGCTACGGGCAATTTGTTGCACAACATCACACCGAACGTAATCATCAGGGTGCAGGGAATCGATTGCGTCTAAAACACTTACCCGATTTCAGCGTAATCAACGGCTTATTGGTCCAAAATCGCGCTAATTTCAGACGCGGAGGAGGGGTGTAAAAAGTATATAAAACATATAGACACGAGTGGTTTGCAAATCAGCATGGGGTGCAGGTGGTCGGAGGTTCAAATCCTCTCGCCCCGACCAATTATTCAAAGACTTAGAAAGACTTTTAGAATAATTCCTGTCTAGAATTTTTCGCGTTGTCTAAAACTACAGCCTGTTCGGGCCGTGTCTCAATTTGCAGCGTTAATAAACTGGATCTGCAACAGAATGTTACTGATACCTGTCCTGATGGCGAATATTCAGGGAACCGGGTACTGACAGGTGTTCATTTCAACGTGATGTTCAACAATATACATTTAGATCATATCGTTGCTGATGCTTTCCAGCGTGGCAATATTCAGCGGACTGAATGCTGACAGGGGTTCATTCGGGACGATTCAGGAAAACTACGATTTCAGATTTGATCTGGCAGATAGTGTCCGAAGGTCTCATTCTCAGCTAAACCCGGTCGTTCACCAGTGGCCTATTTAAACTATCGCTAAACAGAGAAAAACAACCTTAAGTTACCGTTTTGTCGATGGTTATATAAGCAGTGCCTTAACGAGAAAGAACGACCCAATGTGACATGACATGCCCGGCGGGGGTATTTCTGACTAACATTATTAAATAACACTCACTACCCGGTAATCCAGCCAGAACAACATGCGCACAATCAAGAGATGAGGTGAATAAAGACATGGATTGGATCAAGGAGAAAATGTATCAGGACCGGCTCCAACGCGAGAGATTACCGCAGCACGGGCAGGCTGTTGCACCAGTTCATCCTCAGGAGGCGAATGCGAAGGTGGCTCGCGGTCGATATTCTCAGTTTCTGTCCACTAGCCAGAAGCTAGCCTGGCTGATGCTTGGCGTGGTTTCCGGTGCAATGTTCGTTATCGTGGCTTGGTGGTTTGAATTGAACGACTTGGGAGATGGTGGAGGAATCAAGGGGATGGTAAGTAGTTTGACGGAGCATCGACAGTCTGGCGAGCTACCGGCACAATCTTTCGCGACAGAAGAAACCAGAGGAGATCTCAAACAAGGTGTCATATCCCGGCTGGAAGTACTGCCGCCCACGGCAGCGGGTATGGGGAACGCCAGTACTTCGGCGGACAAGGATAATGACAAGTCCAGGAAAACTACGAACAGTGCACTCCTTGCAAAATCAGACAACCTTCCTGTTACTACCGAAATTAAGCCACAAGAAACAACAAGTGATACTGGCCCAGCAATGAGTGCAGTGCCATCCGCGGATGACACCATAATGCGCGTGCAGAAACTGGCTGAGTCCGGAGATGCCAAGGCACAAAACATCCTCGGAATGATGTTCGCCACCGACAATGGCGTGCCGAAGAATGCTGCCAAGGCAGCAGAGTGGTATCTGAAGTCGGCGGAGCAGGGAGATGCCAAGGCACAGTACAACCTCGGAATAATGTATGCCATTGGCGATGGTGTGCCGATTGACCCGGGTAAAGCTATGGAATGGTTTCAGAAGGCAGCGGCGCAGGGAGATGTCAGCGCACAATTTAGACTCGGAGTGATGTACAGAAGCGGCGAAGGCGTGCCGAAGGATGCTGCCAGGGCAGCAGAGTGGTTTAAGAAGGCGGCGGCGCAGGGAAGTGTCAATGCACAAACCATTCTAGGCATGATGTACGCCACCGGCGAAGGCGTGCCGAAGGATGCTGCCGAGGCAGCAGAGTGGTATCAGAAGTCGGCGGCGCAGGGAGATGCCAAGGTACAGAACAACCTCGGAATAAGGCATGCCACTGGCGATGGTGTGCCGGTGGACCCTGGTAAAGCCATGGAATGGCTTCAGAAGGCGGCGGAGCAGGGAGATGCCAGCGCACAATTTAAACTCGGAGTGATGTACGCCACCGGCGATGGCGTGCCGAAGGATGCCACCAAGGCAGCAGATTGGTATCAGAAGTCGGCGGCGCAGGGAGATGCCAGCGCACAATTCAACCTCGGAGTGATGTACGCTACCGGCGATGGTGTGCCGAAGGATGCCACCAGGGCAGCAGAGTGGTATCAGAAGTCGGCGGCGCAGGGAGATGCCAGCGCACAATTTAACCTCGGGGTGATGCATAGAACCGGCGAAGGCGTGCCTAAGGATGCCGCCAGGGCAGCAGAGTGGTTTAACAAGTCGGCGGCGCAGGGAAATGTCAGTGCACAATTCAACCTGGGAATGATGTACGCCACCGGCGAAGGTGTGCCGAAGAACGTTGCCAAGGCAGTAGAGTGGTATCAGAAGTCGGCGGAGCAGGACGATGCCAAGGCACAATTCAACCTCGGAGTGATGTACGCCACTGTCGATGGTGTGCCGATGGACCCTGGTAAAGCCATGGAATGGCTTCAGATGGCGGCGGAGCAGGGAGATGCCAGCGCACAATTTAAACTCGGAGTGATGTACAGAAGCGGCGATGGTGTGCCGAAGAATGCTGCCAAGGCAGCAGAGTGGTTTAACAAGGCGGCGGCGCAGGGACATGTCAATGCACAATTCAACCTCTGGGTGATGCATAGAGCCGGCGAAGGCGTGCCGAAGGATGCCGCTAAAGCCATGGAATGGCTTCAGAAGGCAGCGGCACAGGGACATGTCAATGCACAATTCAACCTCGGAGAGATGTATGCCACTGGCGATGGTGTGCCGATGGACCCTGGTATAGCCATGGAATGGCTTCAGAAGGCAGCGGAGCAGGGAGATGCCAGGGCACAGAACAACCTCGGAATAATGTATGCCAGTGGCGATGGTGTGCCGATGGACCCTGCTGAAGCCATGAAATGGCTTCAGCAGGCGGCGATGCAGGGATATTCAAATGCACAATTCAACCTCGGGGTGATGTACGCCACAGGCGAAGGCGTGCCGAAGAATGCTGCCAAGGCAGTAGAGTGGTATCAGAAGTCGGCGGAGCAGGGAGATGCCAGCGCACAATTTAAACTCGGAGTGATGTACAGAAGTGGCGAAGGCATGCCGAAGAATGCCGTCAAGGCAGCAGAGTGGTTTAAGAAGGCGGCGGCGCAAGGAGATGCCGATGCACAATTCAACCTCGGGGTGATGTACAACACGGGCGAAGGCGTGGCGAAGGATTTGATATTAGCTTATGCATGGTTGAATCTGGCTGCGACACAGGATGTTGAGAATGCATCAAAAACACGTGATATGCTCGAATTGAATTCAGTCGAGCGTATAGAGGCGGAGCGTATGTCATCTAATTGGAAAACTGGGCAAGTGCTACAGCGGGACGGCGTGCCATAAGCGAACACTAACACCTTGTGGGTGGCGAATTCCTATTCGTCTGGAGATTCCGGCTTAAACTGGACACGGGGTGTTTACGGTTTTTCAACCAGGCTCAATCCCCGATTCGTTGCCGGTTGTCGGGGATTGACTGGTACCAGGCAGATTGAAGATGCTGATCGCGGCCGTAGGGGTCGGCACCAAAATATACATTCCCTTCGTCGTCAGTCCAGACATTCATATAGACCAGATAGACCGGAATCGTGTGCTTCAGCGCGACATTCCGTGTCGTGCCGGCATCGAGCGCAGCCCGAATCGCCTCACGATCCATCTGCTGGTCCGATGCCAGCAGATATTCCGCCAGCAGCACGGGTTCTTCGATACGGATACAGCCAGAGCTGAAGGTCCGGTCCGGGAGCCGGAAAAGGATCTTGTTCGGTGAATCGTGCAGGTAGATGTCGTACGGGTTTTCGAAGGAGAACTTCACCCGCCCCAGGCTGTTGTCCGGGCCGGCGTCCTGCCTGAGTGTATACGCGAAGTTGCGCGGCGTCAGGTTCAACCAGTCTACCGCCCGTATACCCACTTCGCGCCCGTCCTGTGCAGAGAACACCCGGATCCGGTTTCTGCTTAAAAATGTCCGGTCCTGGCGCTGCAGCGGCAACAGATCTTCCGCCGCAATCGTATAGGGAACCGTCCAGGTCGGATTGAAGGTTACCAGATCAATATGGCCCTGCAGGCTGGGCGTTTGCCGATAGGCGCGACCCACGATGGCGCGCATGGAATGCAGGGATTCGTGGTGTTCGATAACCTGCAACTCCGCCGCCACGATGTTAACCCAGATGTAGCGCTCGCCCAGATTGCGTGGCAACCAGCGCCAGCGTTCCAGCGTGATCTTGAGCTGTTCAATACGGTTTTCCACGGGGACATTGAGCGCATCGAGCGTGCGCGCTCCGACGGCGCCATCAATCCAGAGCGCATGTTCTGCCTGAAACCGGCGCACGGCTGCGTCGAGCCCGGCGTCGAAGTACAGCGGGTCGGCCTGCATCTCCGCAGTGTAATGACCGCTGATGCGCAAGCGGTTGCGCAGCAGGATCACCCGCTTGTCGCGTGTGCCGCTGTGCAATTCACTGCCGTCAGGAATCAGCGGCCAGCCGCCCCGTGCCCGGATGTCGAGCAGATGCCGCAGCGTGTCACGTAACTGCCGGTAGTGCGGGTGGGGCGGCAGCAGTGCCACGTGGTACGCCTCGACTTCGGCGGCTGTGTCGAAAGCCGGCAGCGAGTCATTCATATGCCGTGGCTGACGTGATAGTCGCCAGCCCGGGTCCAGCGCGGGATCGAGGCGTCCCTGTGACAGATCGTGGCAGTAGTGCGTGAATGCATCAGCCAGTCGTTTGGACAATTCCCGGTAAGCCAGCTCTCCTGGCCGTCCAGTCAATTGATCCAGTTCATCCGCTGCGTAGTCGGCTGGCTCGAGTCCTTCATGTTCGGCGTCACGGAGCAGGTCGAGTTGCGCGCGCTGCACTGCCGTGACCGGCAGGATCTCGACGGCAGCAGCAGCGCCTCTCGCAACAGGCAACGACAGGCACAGCAGGCAGGCGACAGCAAACACTGCGGGCTGAAAAAAATATCCCCGCCGGAGCGGGGATAGTTTGGTTCTCATCACTTTATTTACTGGACGGGAACAATGCCCGTAGCAGCGGTCAGGCCTTGCGGCGCGCCAGTCCCAGCAGACCCAGGCCGCTGAGCATCAGCCAGAGTGCGCCGGGCAGCGGGACAATGTTGATGGAGGTTCCGTTAAATGGAAGGAAAACCTCATTCTGGTTTGCGATGATGCTGCCGAGGCCATTGCCGTCCGCCAGACTGATGTTCGCGGTACCGGTAGTGGAATTCGACGTAAACGTAAATATGCCGATGGTACCGAGGTTAAAACCAACGGCTCCGAAACCCAACTCAACTGTATTCGGGCTTACAGATGTATCTATCACAGGTGGTCCTAGTACTGTGCCGCTGATAGTCTCCGCGAAGCTGAGATAGGTAAGCAGTGCCGGATCGTAGCTGATCAGCACCTGACCGGAGTAATCCGGGTTCAGAATATCGCTGGCATCCAGATCCAGATTCACAGTAAATATTTGGTTGGTTCCGACCGTGGTAGCCGAAGGGACCAGCGATATCGACGCTGCAAACACCGCACACCATCCCGTCGACAGGACCAGAGCCAGTAATGTCTTAAATCCTGTTGTCTTGATCATAGCGTTGCCTCTTTTCGAACTTGCTTGATGTTGACGCCGCAACGAAGCCGGGATCTTTGATTTCTGTTTCTGATTTTAGGGTATTTGCGGCAGCAGGCCCACATCCCTGACATTCAGGTCGTTGCCGCCACCCGTATCGAGAATCACATCCACCGCATGCACAACAGACTGGTTGCCCGTTCCGCCCAGCAGCGCGCCCTGCACGTAACCCGACTTGACATTGGAGCTGAACTGGCCAGGGTCCGATATGAGATCGACCGCCTGAACGGGACCGCCCGCGTCAAAGGCGTAACCCGGGTTCTGCCAGTTGCCAGTCCAGCTGGGCAGGCTGCCGAAATTCACGGTGATATTCGCCATTGTGCTGGTTTGACCGGACATGTTGCCTGAAAACGATGCCGTCACATTACCAGCATTGAGTGTATCGAGCGTGGCCTGGCTGCTTGCTATACCCCAGGCAAAAACACCTGAGCGGGTATTGTCCAGCGTCTGGCTGGTCAGGTTGCCATGCCGCCAGATACCAGCCGCCTGGTCGATGTTGCCGTCCGTACCGGGACCGCCCTTCAGGACGATCAGTTTGGACTCTACATCACCGGTTGTACCCTCATATCGTGGCGGGCCGGGAATTGTCACACGTCCCAGGTTGTCGTTTGACACCAGTTCATTACTGCCGCCCGGATCGACGACGAACTGACTGCCGTCCGGATTCATGGCATAGGGCACCACACTGGAACCGCTGGTATCGGCAGGCTGTGCCACCAGCCCGGGTGCAATGGTCGCGAATCCACAGGCAGTCCCGGGTGTGCAGGAACCCAGGGGCAGGGTTCCCCCGTCACCGGTGCGGTCACGGGTAAACTCGTCGGGCCTGAGATTGGGGTCGCTCTTTGCCAGCTTGATCGGCGCAACAGCGCCACCGGCTGCCGGTGCCAGTGACGCCCAGGGACCCCAGCAATAGATAGAATCCGCGGCGCCGGGCTCGGCGCAGGGATCAACAGCACGGCCCGCTGCCGGACTCATATCGGGGAGCGCCTCCACCAACTTTTCCTGGCAGGCGTCGACCAGACTCTTTGGAACGGAAGCCGGGTCAGCGGCCCAGCGTTTGAGTATTTCCGCACAATCGCGATCCTTGAGCGCCATACCACCGGCAAGGGCGCTGTTCAGGAACAGGGCGCAGCCCAGCAAGGCGAGGATTCTAAGGTGGAAATGCATGATTCATGACTCCCGGGATGAACAACAACCCACAGTTTAATAGGTATGCAAAAGCCGTACCTGAATATATTAACTATATATTACATGCACTTATTGCGCCTTTATTAGATCGCGTCGCGAATATGTAATGTAAACTGACACTTAAACCCCGGCCAGAATAATAAAGATATTGTAACCTGTTGTTTTTATTTGGTTAATAGGTAATCCAAAAAATCAGGCAAGCTGTTAATTATCCCGGCACGGGGTGATGGACTGGCGCAGCTTAACCCAGCAAGGCCGGGCACGACTAGAAGCTCCGCGACAATCCGAGGCTGATCTGATCCCGGCTGTAGTCGTAGATCGGCACGTTGGAATCGTTTTCGGTGCGTGTCCAGTTGCCGATCAAAGCCCACTGGTTCAGCACACCCGATGTGAAGGTATGCTGGAATCCCAGGGTGTAGCGCCACTCGTCCTCGTCACGCGGATTCGGGAACCCGGGTTCGAGTCCCTTGAAATCATAGTTCCGGTATCCGACCCTCGCGAACACCGAGCCATTCTGCCATGCCTGCATGACACCGCCGAGAAACAGATCGGGACCTTCATTGGCAAAACGTTCTGCGCTATCGTCGGTGTCGAACCGGAAATAGCCGGCCCCTCCCTTGATCGCCAGTTTCTGGCCGAAAAAATACTGACCCAGTGTTGCACCTGCCCACTGATACCAGCCCTCGCGCTCACCGTCCACGTCCTTGTTATAGTCGCGCCGGGTCAAGACGCCTTCCAGACCAAACTCGGTCGAATCACCGATCTGCCAGTTAATGGACGGATTGAGGCTGGTAAACAAGGCCAGACGACCGTTGCCCAGCCAGACCTGGTCAGCCTGCAAACCGATGGCGGCGCGCCAGCGGCGTGGTACCACCCAGGCCGGGCCCGTGCGCAGTGTCAACAGGGCCAGATTGAAGTCTTGCTCGTCGAAGTAACCGCGATAATAGGCATTGGCGGAGCTCTGCCAGAGAAAATACCCAGTGTGCTCGCCCGCCTGAAACCGTTTGTTGGGGTTATAGGTATGCGCCAGGCCCGGATTGACGACGAATGCCAGATCTTCCTGGCTCTGGGTAACCGCAAACTGGGTGCCGCCAATCTGGATTACATCCTGGTTCGGTCCGACATTGACATTGGTGTCGTGCATGAGGCCCAGGTATATCGAAGGCGTCCAGGTATGGCGAACGGCCAGTTGTTTTTCGTCCGCGTCGATCTGCGCCATGAATGCCAGCACGGTAGTGCGCACCGCAGGCGGTGTGTTGGGATCGTCCAGGACCCGCTGCGCTTGCGTGCGCGCCGCGGCATAATCCATGGACAGATAATAGGCACGCGCGAGTTCCAGGCGCGCCCGGTGCATGCTGGGATTGCCGGTCAGTATGGCGTCCAGCAACCCACGTGCCGTTCTCAGCCGGTCTTCCTCGATGGCCCGCAGTGCCGCGGCAAACTGTTCCTGCATCTCTTCGGCAACTGTCGGCACGGGCGCTGTCAGTGCGGCCAGCGCCCAGAAAGAAGCCAGCGCGGCTGTCGCTATGGCTCGCCCACATTTCCTGCTGCCTGGTTTAAGTATTTCTTGAATCATGATCTTTACCCGGTTACCTTTACTGCGCTCTTGCGCAGGCGGTTGATATTAAGGACGTTCGATTTCTACTCTGTTGACTGACTCTTTTCCCCATCACTTTTCACGTGCAATGATTGGCGGGCTGCTGGTGCTGTCACTGTTGCCGGCTCCACTGTTCGCTTTCCCCGGCGACCTGTTCGGTTTCAACCAGACCCGGCAGGCGAATATACGTGTTTTCGCACAATGGATACAGGTGCTTGATCGGCATCTGCGGGTAGATGTCCCGGAGGGGGGTTGCCAGGAGAAGAAAATCAACCGCTGCCATCTCAGCGAGTGGCGGAAATTTGTCGACAGCATTCGCAAACTGCCCCGAGACCAGCAACTCGCGCGTGTCAATCAATACGCCAACCACAAACGCTATGTGCTGGATATCGATAATTACGGCATGGAAGACTACTGGGCCGTAGCCCGCGAGTTTCTCTACAGAGGCGGCGATTGCGAGGATTACGCCATTACCAAACTTTTCTCGCTGCGATGGCTGGATTACCCGATCGACGATGTACGCATTGTAGTACTGCAGGATACCAATTTGCGCATACCCCACTCGGTCCTCGCCGTTTCACGCGGTGATGACATTGCCATTCTCGATAACCAGATCAGTGAGGTCGTGTCTCATCACGATATCGTTCATTACCACCCGGTTTACTCCATCAACGAGAATGGCTGGTGGCTGCATCTCCCGAAATAAAAACGCAGCGGCTTACCAGCCCGGCGCAAGCGCCTTCGATCGCTGCCGGCATCGTCATTTTGCTATTGATGATCGTTTTGGGCGCCTACCTGATCAATCTATATATCAGTCAGGAATACGAAAGGGATCTGCAGCAATGGGAATCGCGTCTCGACCTGGTGGCAGACACCCGCACGGATGCCATCGAACGCTGGTTCGATTTGCGTCATGCTGAACTGCAGGAGCTTGCCGACAATGCATCACTCCAGCTTTATCTCTGGCAGATACTTCAGCCACCTCAGCGCGAGATGTCTGACGTCGAACCTGCACAGTTATCCTATCTGCGCAATCTGATGCTGGCGGCGGCGGACCGGGATGGCTATCTCTCCAGGGATATTCCGCGCATTCCAGCTGATTTGCCGCAGACACAGACGACCGGTCTGGCCTTGTTGAACAACAAACTGCAGCCGGTCGTGACCACGCCAGGTATGCCGGAGATCGGCACGGCCGAGCGCCAGGCGGCTGAAGCCGCTCTGAGCAGTGGCCACCATCAAATCAGCGAATTGCGCCTGGACAGCCAGGACCGTGCGGTCATCGCCCTCGCTGTGCCGGTGACTGCGGTGCTCGGCGCAAAATCCAGCCGGCCGGAACCGATCGGCGTGTTGGTCGGCATCCGAAACGCCGATGCTGAGTTGATGCCGCTTTTGCATCAGGGTGCATCTTTTGCCGAAGCTAGCGAAGCCCTGTTGCTGGAGCGGCGTGACAATATGGTGGTCTACCTTTCTCCCGGTCAAGACGGCACAAAACCCGCACGGCGCAGTCTGCGAATGGACCGCACCAACCTGGGCGGAGTCAATGCGGTAACAACACCGGGCAGCTTCGGTGTCTATGACAATTACCGTGGCGAACCGGTGCTCCAGGTAAGCCGGCGACTGGAATCCGTTCCCTGGATCCTGGTGCAACAGGTCGATGCCGGACAGGCTATGAAAGAATCCAATTATCACCGCCGCTTTCTGGTGACTGCCTTGTCACTGCTGCTGTTATCTGTCGTGGCCATGTCGATTGCGGCCTGGCGTCATGGCAGCAGTGTCCGGGCTCAACAGCAAGCCCATGAGTTGCGCAAAAAGGCATTGAAACTCCAGAAACAGACCGAGTTACTGCACGCGGTAACCGACAACATCGATACACTCACGCTATTGCTCAGTCAGGATGAACGGATTCTGTTCAGCAACCAGGTAACGGCCGAGGCCGCCGGCGCCGCACTGCACGATCTCATAGGCAATCCTCTAGGTGCCGCGCTGGGGTCCGCAGTGACTGCAGAACTGGAGCCTGGTATTCAGGCCGCGCGCGCCTCTGGTAAAAACGTCTGGCGGGTAATCAGTCTGCCAATCGGTGGTCAAAACCGAAGCTACCGCACGGGATTTATACCCGTTGAACGTATCGGGCGCCATGAGCAACCCTTGCTGCTGGTGCTCACTGACATCACGCAGTTGCAGCAGGCGCAGCAGCGGCACTCCAAATTGCTGCGGAATCTGGTTTCCACTCTCGTTCACGTGGTCGACATGCACGACCCCTGGTCTGCACACCACTCGCAGCGCATGGTGGAGGTGGCCAATGCCATTGGCCGAGAAATGAGACTCGGCGCGCAAGAGCGACAGACGCTGGAGTTGGCGGCGACCTTGGCCAATCTGGGCAAAATCATGATTCCGCGCGAGATACTGGTCAAAACCGAACCCTTGACAGACGCGGAACACGAGTTACTGCAGAAGCATGTCCTGCACGGCCTGGAGCTGCTTGAGAATCTTGATTTTAACGGACCAGTACTGGAAACCATTGCGCAAAAACAGGAGCTGCTCAATGGCAGCGGTTATCCGCATGGCTTGCACGCAGAGCATATGAGCCAGACAGGAAAAATTCTTTCGGTCGCCAATGTGTTCGTTGCCCTGACCAGTCCCCGCGCCTACCGCGCGGGCATGTCGACACAACAGGCTGTCAGTGAGCTGATGGCGGGCGCGGATACCCGCTACGACCGCCATGTGGTGGCGGCGCTTTTCCATATCGCGGAAAACAGGAAGGAGTGGCTGGAGAAAGGCAGTTGAAGTCAGCGCGCAGATGCTTATTTCGGTTCCGTCGACTTGCGACTCTCGCGTAAATCTGTGAGGTAACCCTCCGGCTATGCCGGTGGACTTCCAAAGGTTTGACTTATACAGCGGTCATGGCCTATCTCCGGTCACGACCAAGAGAATGAACCGCCCCGGGGTAGTCGGGAGTGACTCAATCTGAGGCTCAGTGCTCTCCACCCAGTTGGCTAGAGTCTTTTCCTCTAACCTGTCTTCCTGTTCAAAATCGTCAGTGCGGGACTTTTGCGGGGATTACCCCTCTTACTCACCCTGTTTGCAGTCTCAATCAAACGGGCTTTAGCATGGTACTGGTGAAGCAGATTTGTAATGCCCGCCGGGTGCGGGCCGATGATCCTGCCACGCTATTGCGTGCTATGCCGCGATATTCTCAACCTTGTTGAGTTCGTTCTGCGCCGCCTTGCGCGCTTCTTCCAGATCATAATCGGCTTGCAGCCCCATCCAGAACTGTTCGGATGTACCCAGTGCACGGGAGAGACGAATGGCGGTATCAGCGCTGACCGCGCGCTTGCCGTGAACGATCTCGTTGATACGCCGTGGTGGCACACCCATGGCGCGAGCCAGCCGGTTCTGGCTGATATCGAGTGGCTTGAGGAATTCTTCCAGCAGCACCTCGCCGGGATGTATGTTGGGTAATGTCTTCATAAGCTTGTCCTAGTGGTAATCCGCAATCTCGACTTCGTTTACGTTACCGTCAGCCCAGACGAAACAGATGCGCCATTGATCGTTGATGCGAATGCTGTACTGACCCTTGCGTTTGCCTTTCAGGGCTTCGAGTCGATTGGCCGGTGGGACGCGGAGATCATCCAGACGATGGGCGTTGTTGAGCATACGTAATTTTCGTCTAGACAAGGGCAGTTTGTAAATCAGCATGGGGTGCAGGTGGTCGGAGGTTCAAATCCTCTCGCCCCGACCAATTCGGAATAAGCGGAATAAGGGTCAGAGAACAATTATTCCTGAAATTGGGAAAAACTGCTCTCTGGCCCTATTACTTGATTTTATTCTGCCGGCGGACGAGGCGGCATGATTTCTTCCGCGGTGTAAAGGTATCCAGGCTTCGAGCCTTTCGGCACGTTTGGATCCTTACCCCATTGATCATAGCCATCCGTGAAGGTCCTGAAATAAGCAACGAGATCTGCCTCGTCTTCCGGCGTCAGGCCAAGGTCACCGAGTTCATCCGTATTCTCGTTCTCAGCGACCTCCGGAGCCGGCCAGCAGGTAACGCCAAAGTCCGGATGGTTGTTGTCGACGCCGGCGGGACATTCAGGCAATACATCACGCGTATTGTAGAAATGAACGACCTGTTCCAGTGTCTGGAATACTCCGTTATGCATGTAAGGCGGGGTAATTGCGATATTGCGCAGGGTCATCACCTTTTGCTTGCCCTTCTCGTCATCTGCACGTCCATCCGCGATAACGACCCTGTTATTTCCCAGGCCGAGGTCCGGACCGCCTGCGATATTGACGTTTGCAGGCACACCGATGTTGTCGTAGGAGAAATCGGTCATCAGCGCCTGGACGAGATTACCATCCGCGTCTTCCTGGGTACCTTCATGGCAACCGGCACAAACTGCATCAGACAGGTCCGCGCCACGCTGTTCCGATTCGGTGTAGTCTGTCCAGCCCGTTTCGACGAAATCGAACTTCGAGGTGAACCTGTTGAACACGTTTGTACGCTCGAAAGCCTCGATCGCCAGCGTCATTTTCTCGTACGCATTGTTCACGGCAACGTCGTCGTCCGGATAAACCGTGTTGAGATCGATACCGTACACTGTGAAGAAATCTTCGATGTAATCCGGATTTTCCTTTAACCGTTCGATGACAGCCGCTTTATTGGGCAGCGCCATTTCCACCGGGTTAAGGGGTGGAGCGGCGGCCTGGTTACGCAGATAGGAGGCACGACCGTTCCAGAACTGCCCGCCGAAATAAAGGCCTTCATTCGCATCCCAGTGGAACGGTGGGCTGAATGCGGCATAACCGGCAGATGGTGCATTCAGGGTTCCGAATTTGGTGGGATCTGAACCATCGGAAACCGCCGTACCATCAATGATGTTGTCCGGATCGACAAAAGTGGCCGTTTTCGGAGCTCCCCTTGGCATTCCCTTCGAGTTGAGACCTTCAGAACCCAACGAGTGGCAGGTCTCACAGGACTGGTTTCTGTATAAGGACAGCTCTGTATCATTAAACAGATCTCGACCAAGTCGCGCCTCGGGATTCAGGTGTTTGCCTGGGTTCCGGTGACCAGTATGATCCTTGTCCTGATGGGTTTTGCGAGGCCGCTGATTGCCTTGTTGATCATTGATGTGGTGGTCGCTCTTATGGTGACCATTACCAGAGTGATCATTACCCGTGTCTTTTGCAAACGAAACCTGTACACAGAACACAGCCGCTATTGAGGATACAATGAGAATCTTGCGCATGCGAACTCCCCTTTGGCGTTTGCAGGCATGGTAATGAACCGCGCCGGGCAAGCAGCCTGTTGTTAAAATTCTGGCTTGCTACTGGTGCGGACGCACGGTGGCTGGCGATGAGACGGTCAGTGAACGAACGGTACTGCTACATATTTATACTAAACTTGCTGACAGGTTTGTATACGACTTTGGTACAACTTTACTTGGTCAGGATCAGCTTGCCGTTTCGCGTGATACGTAACCGGTATTGTTTGTCGTTGTGCTGGATCAGGATCTCGCTACTGGACCCGAAAAGGTCGGCCGCCAGAATAAAGGGTATGTCCTCCTCAGAACGCGGCGGGGCCTGTCTGCCACCGCCTGATTGCGGGTTGTCTTCAACCACCCCTGTCACGCCACCTTAACAAACCGCCGGGAATTCTTGCGCAGCACCGGCCCTTTCGGTGCAGGTATCTTGCGTGCGCAGCTAGACCGGCTGACGGCGTGCAACGAGCTCGTCACAGACGACGGCAGTGCGAAATGCCCGGTCGTCACTGCACTGTAAATACACACGCACATCAATGAAGGTCACTTCTGTCCTTTTTCTGACGTGGGCAGAAGTATAAATGCAAATGAGAACGATAGTCAATTACATTAACATTACACTAACAATTGTTTGGCAACAATATGCAACTCAGTAGGTTAGCCGCTGAGATCGATCCGGTCATCGCATCGACTTGCCGCTCAGCATCATACTTTCCACCGAGGCCGGCCAGCAGCAAGCGCGGTGGCTTCGCAGCAGCGGCAGCCAGGTTCTGCGCCACGGCGGGCCAGCATACCTCGCAGCCCAGGCAATCATAGCGTTTTGGTTCGAACCGGCTTTGTGCATCGGCCAGCAGCGATCCAGGGGAATCATGGACTGCGGCGGAATTGCGTAGTGTATTGACCGTGTCATGAAAACAACCACAACACCAGCATTTCTTTGCCGCGATGGCTTGGCCAAGTTCAGTCTCAATCTGTGCCAACTGTTGCGGTGTTTTGACCATTGCTAGTCCCTACATTTATCCACGCAGATACGCTTCTTAGTGCGAAAGTCCCAGATGGTGGCAATAATAAGGACCGCAAAGCCAGAGATAGCTGATTGATTTGATCTGTGAAGCGGGTTTCAACGGGAGCTCCGATTTACGTTAACAAATACATAATGTTATGAACGGATAAGCGGCATGGATGCAGGTGGTCGTGGGTTGATATCCTTTGCCAGACCAATCAGGTCAATTCGCGCAGTGAATTGGCTGTAATTTGTCAACGATCATCCAACCGTCTATTGGTGCGTTTGCGGGACCTAGGTAACAATGATTGTTCATAAACCCGGTGCTGTCCCGAAACCCCCGTCGCTCTCCCGTCACAGGGTCTGGCTGGTGTGCCTGCTGTGGCTGTCAACGCACGCCGGCGCGGCGGTTCATCACGCACTGGATGTGGTTGTCAGTACCGACCGCGGTCACATCGCGGTGACTGATACCATCACGGTTTCCGCTGGCAAGGCCCGGAAGCTGGATTTCCTCCTGCACCCTGGGCTGACGCCCGAGATGCTGACCCGCGGGGTGGGACTGACGCCAGTCGGGCCTGCAGCCGGAACAGTTGCACCGGATGCGTCCACGGAGGCCGTCAGTCCCGGGCCACAGCACTACCGGGTCGAGCTGCCTGCCGGACAGACCCGCTTCACGTTGCGCTATCAAGGCCGCATCCAGCATGCGTTGCAACAGGCTGGCGCGGAGTACGCGCGCGGTTTCCCCGAGACAGCGGGCACGATAACTGCGCAAGGCGTGTTCCTGGCAGGGCAGAGTTTCTGGTATCCGCATATCGGGGATGAATTGATGACCTTTGCCCTCTCCCTGCACCTGCCACGTGGCTGGTACGGCATGACTCAGGGGGAGCGGGTGGCGCACGAGACCGGGACCAAACAGGTCCGGGAACAGTGGCGCTGTGATTCACCCCAGCAGGAGATCTACCTGATCGCCGGGCAATTCACGGAATATGCACAGGCCGCCAACGGGGTACGGGCGCAGGTCTTGCTGCGCCAGCCGGACGCGGCGCTGGCGCAGCAGTACCTGGACGCGACCGCTGACTACATCAGGCTCTACAGCGAACTGATCGGACCGTATCCCTATAAAAAATTTGCGCTCGTGGAGAACTTCTGGGAGACGGGTTATGGCATGCCCTCGTTCACCCTGCTGGGCCCGAAGGTCATTCGCTTTCCGTTTATCGTGCATTCCTCCTATCCCCACGAGATTCTGCACAACTGGTGGGGTAACGGGGTCTACGTCGATTATGAGCTCGGCAACTGGTCCGAGGGCCTGACCACCTACCTGGCCGATCACCTGATCAAGGA
This sequence comes from uncultured Gammaproteobacteria bacterium, assembly GCA_963803275.1. Classification (GTDB taxonomy): domain Bacteria; phylum Pseudomonadota; class Gammaproteobacteria; order UBA9214; family UBA9214; genus UBA9214. The sequence continues at coordinate 255,423 of CAWDLS010000004.1, forward strand.
GCAGCACGGGGAGGGTGTTGAATACCGGCGCAACACCCTGCAGAAGTACACCGATTTTGTACACCGGCAGCAGGACTTTCCGCTGACGGCATTCCACAGCCGCCACAGCGCCGTCACCGAGGCCGTGGGCTACGGCAAGACGCTGATGCTGTTTCACATGCTGCGTCACAAACTGGGGGATGAACGCTTCATCGAGGGGCTGCGCGCGCTCTACCGGGATAACCTTTTCCGGGTTGCCGGCTTCGATGACGTGGAGGCGGCGTTCGCCTCGGTCTCGCCGCAACCCCTGGGTGATTTCTTTGCGCAATGGGTGCAACGCCGCGGGGCGCCGCAATTGCAATTAACACGGGCACATGCACTGCCGCAGCACGACGGCTTCGTCCTCTCGGCAGTCATCGAGCAGGTGCAGGACGGGCCCCCCTATGCCCTTGATGTCCCGCTCGCCGTACGGCTGGAGGGCAGGGAGCAGGCCTGGCAGACCGAGGTGAGGCTCGACGCAAGGCGCGTGACGGTCGAACTGCAACTGCCCGCGCGGCCGTTGCAGCTCGATGTCGATCCGCAGTTCGATGTGTTCCGGCGCCTGCACCGTAACGAGATACCGCCGGCCATCAGTCAGGCCCTGGGCGCCGAGCAGCTGCTGATCGTGTTGCCGGATGCGGCAGCGGGGGAGCTCAAGTCCGCCTATGCAAACCTGGCGCATGCCTGGCAGGCCGATCAGCCGGGGCGGATCGAGGTGCTTGCCGATAGCGACCTGGAGCGGCTGCCCGATGATCGCAGTGTGTGGCTGTTTGGCTGGCACAACCGGTTTCTGTCGTCGCTGGACCAGGCACTGGCAGACTACGACTATGCCGATCAGGGAACTGCCGTGCAGATCGGCGGCACCAGCCTGGGCAAGGATGACCATGCTGTCGTCGTGCTGGGACGCCGTGTCGGGAACCCCGACCTGGCGCTTGGCCTGCTGGCCGCCGGGCAGGCCGCGGCGCTGCCTGGTCTGGGCCGCAAACTGCCGCATTACGGCAAGTACAGTTATCTGGCCTTTACCGGGGAGGCGCCGGACAATGAGCTGAAAGGGCAGTGGCCGGTGGTGCACTCGCCGCTGTCGGTGGCGGTGGTGCAGGATGATGGTGCACCGGTGGCGCCCGGGACCATGCGGCTGGCACCGCGCACCCCCCTGGTGGCCGTCCCGGTGGACTTCTCCATGGAGCGCATGCAGCGCGACATCGCCTGGCTTTCCGATGTGTCCCTGGCCGGGCGAGGTCTGGGCACGCCGGAGCTGGATCGTGCCGCCGGGTATATCGCCGGTCAGTTTCGGGCAGCCGGTCTGCAGCCCGGTGCAGATGGTGGTGCTTCCTGGTTGCAGACGTGGCAGGCGCAGGTGCCCGAGCTCGGCAGGGCTGTCGCCCTCAGCAATGTCATCGGGCTCCTGCCCGGCAGCGATTCCGCCCGGACCGGCGAGAGTCTGGTGATCGGTGCACACTACGATCACCTGGGGCGCGGTGAGTACGGGGCCCGTGCCGGCGCCCGGGGCCAGATCCATCCCGGCGCCGATGACAATGCCAGTGGTGTGGCCGTGCTGCTGGAGCTGGCACGTGCCCTGGCCGGCAAACCACAACCGCGCAGCATCGTGTTCGTCGCCTTTACGGGCGAGGAAGCGCAGCGTCTGGGTTCGAAACATTTCCTTCAGGATGCCACGCACTATCCGCCTGACCGCATGATTGCCATGGTCAACCTGGACAGTGTGGGTCGTCTGGGCGGGCGGCCCCTGCTGGCGCTCGGTACCGGTACCGCACAGGAGTGGGTGCATATCCTGCAGGGTGCCGGATACGTCACCGGGGTACAGGTCAGCCCGGTCGCCGATGATATCGATTCCAGTGACCAGACCAGCTTCATCGAGGCTGGTGTGCCTGCCGTGCAGTTATTCGGTGGGGTGCACCCGGACTATCACCGGCCCGGTGACACGGCGGACAAGATCGACGCGGCCGGGCTGGTAAAGACGGCGCTGGTGCTGAAGGAGATTACCACCTATCTGGCCGGGCGGGCGGAGCCCCTGGATTCCACGACGGGCAAGGCGCAACAAACCCCCGCAACTTCTTCCGTGCAGGGTAAACCGCGTGTCGGCCTGGGAATCGTGCCGGACTACGCCGTCAGTGGAGACGGGGTACGGATTGCCGAAGTGCGCGCACAGACACCGGCTGCAGCGGCAGGACTCAGGTCAGGCGACGTCATCAGCGCGCTGAACGGCACGCCAGTGCACAACCTGCGTGACTACACACAGGTTTTGCAGGAACTTGCCCCGGGTGATGCAGTCGAGATTCAGTACAGGCGCGACGCCATCGAGCATCGGGCGAGCGCCCGTGTGATTGAACGCTAGTTTTTTCAACCTGGACATCAAGGTTGCTGACAGCAGTGGCTGAATGTCTGTATCCCGTTATGGCCACGGAATCCACGGAAAAACACGGAAAGATATAAGGTAGCACTGATTAATTTCTGTATGACGTCATTGCGAGCGTAGTACGGCATTCTCATAATCAGTGAATCAACTGCTTACAGATTGCTTCGTCACTTTGTTCCTCGCAATGACGGATTAATCAGATCTGCCATAACATCATCCATTAACAAATTATTCCGTGTCCTTCCGTGGACTCCGTGGCCATAATACCCGTCGTCATCAAGTCGGGAAGGCAATGATTCACTCACAGGGGGTACAAACAAAAATGACCGGCAAGGCAATATCCGCAATTTCCATTATTCTGCTGCTGTCATGGACCAGGTGGCTGGAGGCCGGCGAAGTAACCACGCCCGGGGCAGGTACCCTGGCCTTTCCGGGGGAGACGCATCTGAAGAATATCCGCCAGCTGACCTTCGGCGGCGAGAACGCGGAGGCCTATTTTTCCCACGATGGCAAGGAACTGATCTTCCAGTCCACGCGCGATGCACTGGAGTGCGATGCCATCTTTCGCATGAACAGTGACGGGAGCCACGTACGGCAGATCTCGTCCGGAAAGGGTGTAACGACCTGTGCCTTTATCGCACCCGACAACCGTTCCATCATCTATGCCTCTACCCACCTGCGGCAGGAGCGCTGTCCACCGAAACCGGACCATTCCCATGGCTATGTCTGGCCCCTGTATGAAGACTACGACATATTCAGGGCCGGGCCGGAGGGCGAGGACCCGGTACGGCTGACCGACACTGCGGGTTACGATGCGGAGGACGTCTATTCACCCCGGGGCGACCGGATCGTGTTCACCTCGGTGCGTGGCGGCGATCTGGATCTGTATCTGATGAACCCGGACGGCAGCGGCGTGGAGCAACTGACCTTTGAACCCGGCTACGATGGCGGTGCGTTTTTTTCGCTGGATGGTGAGTGGATCGTATGGCGCGCCTCCCGCCCGCAGGGCAAGGACCTGGCGGACTATCAGGCACTGCTGTCCCAGGGTCTGGTCCGTCCCGGCAGGCTCGAGCTCTACATCATGAACCTGAAGGAACGCAAACCGGTCCGGATTACCGATAACGGCGCCGCCAATTTCGGCCCCTACTGGCACCCCGACGGGCGGCACATTATTTTCGCGTCCAACATGGATGACCCGCAAGGGAGAAACTTTGATCTTTACCTGATCGATGTCAAGATCCGTGACATCGAACGTATCACCCATTATGACGGATTTGACGGCTTTCCGATGTTCTCCCATGACGGCAAACGGCTGGTGTTTGCCTCCAACCGGTTCGGCAAGGTGGCTGGTGAAACCAATGTCTTTATCGCCGACTGGCAGTAACGCCAGGGTGCCGGGGCGGGCAGTGGCAGTCCCGGTCCTGTCCGCGGCACTGCTGCTGCTTATGATGACAGCTTGTACGCCCATGGTTCAGCGTGGCCAGGGCGTTACCTCAACGGCACATAAACACGCGGCAGCTGAATCTGCAACGAAGCCCGTGTCTCAAACGCCGGCCCTGGACCTGGGGGAGGCCCAGGACCTGGAAGGCATCATCCCGAGACTGGCCGGGAAGCGAGTCGTATTTGTCGGTGAGAGTCACGATCGCCTCGATCATCACCTGACGCAGCTCGAGATCATCCGCCGCCTGCATGCCATCCATCCCCGGCTGGCAATCGGCATGGAGGCGTTTCAGCAACCGTTTCAGGGTGTACTCGACGACTATATCGCGGGCAGTTTGAGCGAGCAGGAAATGCTGCGCCGTACCGAATACTACCAGCGCTGGCGGTATGATTTCCGCCTGTATGCCCCGATTCTGCGTTATGCGCATGAGCATCGACTGCCCGTAATCGCCCTGAACCTGCCGGCCGAACTTACCCAAAAAGTCGCACGCGGCGGCACCGATGCCCTCACCGCAGAAGAACGGGCGCGGTTGCCGTCCGAAATCGACCGCTCCGATACCGCCTACACGCAGCGGCTCAGGGAAGTCTTTACAAAGCACACGGCTAACGGGCACAGTTTCGACAACTTTCTCGAAGTGCAATTACTGTGGGATGAAGGGATGGCGCAACAGGCAGCGGACTATCTCAAGGCCCACCCGGCTTACAACATGGTGGTACTGGCCGGCAGCGGGCATCTCGCACGGGGCAGCGGTATCCCACGGCGCCTGGCGCGCCGCCTGCCGGCAAGCAGCGCTATCGTCCTTAATGGCTGGGAGGAAGCGCTTGAACCTGACCTGGCCGACTTTATCCTGCTGACCCAGCCCCGACCGCTGCCGCCGAGCGGTAAATTCGGCGTTTTACTCGAGACGGGCAACGCCGTGCCCACGGTGGAACGCTGCTTTTCCGACAGCCCCTGTACCCGTGCCGGCCTGAAACGGGGTGACCGGTTCCTGTCCGTCGACGGCGTACCCGTTGACGATATGACGGATCTGCATCTGGTGATGTGGGACAAGCAACCGGGCGATACCGTGATACTGCGGGTACACCGCGATTCGTGGATCACTGCACCACAGGAGCTGAGCTACACCATCGAGTTGCAGTAGTGCTGGGAACCTGTCTCATGCCGGTCAAAATATATGCCTTCCCCGGCACTCTGCTTGCCCGTGTCATAAATAACAGGCGGCTCGGGTATGGAACTGGTGTAGAAAAGCCACAGGTCGGTGTATAAATCGCTTCGCCAACCCGGGGAAAGAATCCATTCAATGAAAATCCGCAGACCAGAAATTTTCATTAGTGCCTCGAGCGCAGATCTCAGGACATGCCGCAGTTTCATTAAGGAGGCGATTCTCAGTCTTGATTGTGCCCCGGTTGAGCAGACGAATTTCCCGCCGCATGCAGGTACTGTACGCGAGATGCTGCGCAAGCAAATAGGTGATTGTGATGCTGTTATACATGTGGCAGGTGCATTGTACGGATAGGAGCCGATCGAGCGGGAACCATCTGAACCGCGTCGCAGCTATACGCAAATAGAGTATGAGATCGCACGCGAGCTGGGCAAGCCAGTGTATGTGTTTATCTGCGGGGATGGTTTCCCATACGACGAGCATGAGCCAGATGATGTGGACAAGCATGAGTTGCAACTCCAGCACAGGGCCCGGTTGCAAACCGGCAATCAGCTCTATACCTCAGTCGGGACAAGGGATGAACTGAGAAACAGGGTCTATCAACTCCAGACAAAAGTAGAGAAACTGGCTGAGGAACTGAAGCGTTCGCGTTTATGGTTGCGGAGGGGTCTGGCTGGCGGACTGGCACTGTTTATTCTGGTAATTCTCGGCATTCCTTTTTCCAAGGATATTCGCGACCATTTCCGGTCTCGAGCGGAACTGGCGGTATCCACTCTGGAGGGCAAGGGGATTGCGAAGGACGTCGAAGGTTTGGGGCGGGCCCTGTCTGCAGCATCCGTTGATGATCTTTCACTGTACCAGGATGCCGGGATAAGTGAGCAACTGCTTAATACGGCATTTGCAGAAAATGCTGCCGGTTTCTTCGAGCGGAGTCGAGGTGTGCCCAGGGCGATCGAATGGCTCAGGTCCGCTCTCCGGCATGGCCTTGACCCCAACCTTGTTGCACCGCACGAATATTACGGCAAGGAAGGAATACTTGACGCTGCAATGCGCGCCGGCAACGCAGAGGCAGTGATAGCGCTTCTGGATGCCGGTGCCAGCCCCCACCCCTACCAGTCTCTTTTCCTCACGCAGGCCGATATACCGCGTTTCCTGTTCCCCTACGATTATGTCCTCGACGATGACAAGCTGACCCGCGAGGAGAAGTCCAGGATAGCCAGGGCCTTTGCAGAGGCCGGCGCAGTGTTCATGACGCTCAAGGATGGTGGTCCGGGGCAGTGGGTCAACTATGCTCATGGAAAATCAATTGAAAAGGTTCTCAATGAGGCCGAGTCTGTATTCGGGTTCGCAATACCGGTGACGCCTTCCGCCTGCCAGGGCAGGTCACCCACGCCAATTTGCCGGGCGGCAACGGCGCGCACCGGGACGGACTGGTGCAAAATCATGCAACAACTGCCTGTCCGTGTCTTGTGGAAACCGGAAAGCTGCCATCCCGATCTGTTGCGCTTCGATTTGCAATATCTGCTGAACGTCGTTAACGGGCGGGGTTACGTACTGGTGACCGATACACTGGGTCCGAATGGGGGTTATGGACTGCTGGAAATCTCTGCGGACCTGAGGCAGTGGTACTTGTACAAATACTCCGGGCCGGCGGTGGGTATGGGATTTTGCAAGGCCAACACGGATGGCATCGTACCGGAAGATTGCTGGCGGCGCTGGTCTTTGTCATATACTTCAGGGGAATCGGTGGTCAAGGTCAGCGATTATTACGAATATGAAGCGCTGTTCGATTGCAGTAAACAACGTCCCGAAGGACGCTGACTTCAACAGCACAAATACGCCGACTGGAAAACGATAAACCGGGAGGAGACACAGCGCCTCCCCCGGTGCGGGTTTGGTTTTTGCCTGCCCGCATGGAGTGTGAGCCCGTGATGAAAACCGCTGTTCAGGTCGCCATCGCGGGGTGCGCCGTGACGAAGCAGTCTCCAGCTGACTGTTTTGTCGTTATGAGCTTGCTGCGCTGGCCGCTCCCGGCATTGTTGCCTGTCGCGGCAGTGTGCATCTCCGCCACCGCGCTGGCAATGGTGTTTTGATGTCCTGATCAGCGGATCTTACAGTGAAAATCCGCATTCGTACCTCCGGTTTTTTTCCCTGACGCCGAGTCTCGCGTTCAGGGCCGCCTCTCTGGCCTGCCGGTAACCCTTGAGAGTGCCGTGCAGGCGTAACAGTGTTGCGCCCTTGGCCACCAGAATTCCATTCGTGTCAAATACGTCAATATCAATGCTCCCGGTGGAATTCGAGAAGAGGTGGTCCAGGTGTTGCGGTTCTGCAAAATGCACGATTGTACTGTCTTCGACAGGTTTACCGGTAATGCTGTACGTACCCAGTCCGGTGAAATACAGGTCGTTAGTCGATGTTTCATGGACTGGCTCGCCATTTACAAAGATGCGCTGGCCAAAGGTTACCAGGAGGGTCTTCCTGCCAGTCGGACGGGCTTCACTCGCCAGACCGTAAATAAGGACAATCTGTTTCTGATCAAGATTCGGTGCAAACTCGAATCGAAGATCGCCTGTTTCGAACTTCGCCGGCATATTACTGACAGACAGACTGGCTTCCTCGCCAGTATAGAACATCTGCATTTCCGGCTGGCCATTAACCGTGAAACGCAATGTGTTTGCCGGGTCAACAGTTACATCTGACTGCAGTTGAAAATTGTAACCGTCAGCCCGCCATGACCAGTTGTCCACGTGTCCCGACGGATGGCATTTATCGAGGGGTTTTTCTTCACTCTGCGACGACCACGCGGTTATGGAGGTTAACATGCACACGCATAATAACAGTATGGACGGTCTCAAGTCTGTTCTCCTGTCCGTTGACTGAAAGCACCGGTGTCCATTACTCGATCTTACAGATCCAGCTGCCTGCCATACACACCCTCGTCCGTGCCGTGCCATGTACTGAGAAACACCCTTGCGGCTGCCGCGGGGTGCAACTGATAGTGCAGGGTGCTGCCTTGTCACGTCGCCTTGCCAAAGATGCGCCGAGAATACCATTCCGTCGTTTCGCCCAGCAGTTCGAGTTCGGTTTCCTCAACCAGTCGCCTGAAGACAGTCGCTGACGTGACCTGTTCCAGCGCATCACGCTGCTCGTGCAGGAACTCCTGTGTCTTGCGGAATGTTTGCACGCGTGCCTCGTAGTCCTGGGCCGCGGCCCAGGACAGGGCGCCAACCGCCAGCACGGGCAGAAAGATGGCCAAGAAGCCAAGACCCGCCGCCACCGCGGCATCCAGGGCCGGCGGCACGTGCAATATGCCGGCGAGGGTCAACAGTTTTGCCAGGGTGGCCAGGATGGCCAGCGAGGAGCAGATCATGAATATGGCGTTGGCCAGGCCCAGGTAGCGCTGCTCTTCCTTGCACTTCTGGCGGTAGTACGGAATCTGCCCGCTCTCGGGATTTATCAGGCGGTTGTCCAGATAGGCATCACGCAGCGCCTGCAAGGATTTCGCCCGGGCGTTCTGGGCCGTTCGGAGGTGCAGGACATTCAGGGTACGGAGCAGCGGTCGAAGTTCCAGGCGCCGTTCCACCGAAAGGCGCAGGCGGTACAGGTAGTCGAGCGGCATGGGTAGTGTGCCAAGCGATTTTACTGACCGGGTGATCTCCGCCATCAGGCGATGCAGGGCCCACATCGGGGACGGATTGGTCTCATGGAAGCGTCTGTGTTGCCATAAACCGGTGCTCAGGGCGACCAGTTCGGCAGCAAGCAGCAAGAGCGGCCAGAGTGGCAGCTCCTGGTCATCGTGGTGACCTCCGCCAAGGGCACCGTGCCCGGCCAGTACGGCTGTGGCCAGCAGCGTGGCAAGTATGTGGGTGCCGATGATAATCCGTGCGGCGTGCACGAAATGTTCCTTGTGCTGTTTTGCCCGTTTACTGTAATGACTTTTGATCTGGTCGATGTATTCACTGATGGTGGGCAGGGTTTGCTCCGCGCCTGCTTCCTGCGCAGGCGGTTCGTTCCCGACATGAGGCAGGACGGGTGCCTTGAAGCCGTCGCGCCGGTGCCAGCGTTCCTCTACCGCGAGCTTGCCGTCCTGGAGCGAGACTTCCAGAATCAGGGCGGGAATCCTGCCTTCGCGGGCCAGTTCGATGAACTGCGCCGTGCCGCCCGGCTTGTTGTCGGCGAACTTGCGAACCAGGCAGATCACGATGTCGCTTTCAGCGACGATTGCGCGGTTCGTATCCTCGAACCGCGTCTGCCGGTCTGCGGCTTCACTGGCGAGCCTGTGCTCGATGATGTGTTTGCCCTGCAGCAGCGTCTCCACCGCATGCACTTCGTCTGCGGGGAAATCGGGTGTGCCGTCGCTGCCCGCCGCGGCAAGGTAGGCGTCCTCATGCTGCGGAAGAAAGACCCGCTGCGGTATGTCGAGTAACCGGCACGCCCGGCTGAAGATAAGGTCTGCACCGATTGCGACCTGGGAAATACCACAGAAGTGGTAATTTGGTCCGAGTTCCAGCTCGTGCTTGAGGGACTTCAGGCGATCAGTCAGGCGGGCTTCCAGTTCCAGCTCGAGGGCCTGCCGGTCAATCTGCCCGGGATTGCCGTCGAACAGATGCCGCGAACCTGCAAAACCGAGTTGAACGATACAAGGCAGTTGGCAGGTGCTCTGCGTGTTTGACATGACTTCGATACCCCGGTTGAACGCTCGGCCAGACTGTCCGGTATGGCTGGCCGCGTGCAACCCGCAAAACAGTCCGACAAGACATGGTCATCATGATGCGGCGCTATTGCAGGCCTCAGTGTCTGACACAAACACGTTTTTGCCGGTGTACGCCAGGCCCGATACTTTCGCCGGGTGTATATTGACATGTGTACCGGTACCAGGCTACCCGGGGGCCTGCCTGCACGGGACGAGCGTTGCCAAAGACCGCAATCAGGGAATGTCAAATGCAGTCCGGAAGTGTGCCGGCTCAACCTGTAGCCCGGCGGCCGCACGCCCGATCCGCAACAGCAGGTCCCGGTTCTTGCGTATGCTCATCTCCCGCAACCGCCTGATGCGCTCCTCGTTCTCACTGAATCCCAGGGACTCCAGGTACGCCTGTTCGAGTGGCACGTCATAGCGGATATAACTGAGCACCGGCTCGGGCGTGAGCAGGTCGCCGGCGAGGTCACCGACTTCAGCGTCGATCTTGTGCGGAGTGGGCGTGCGCGAGAGATACTGGAGCAGCAGCTGGGCCTGCATGCTGGCATCTTCGATTAGCATGGTCGGCACCTCGCGCGTCCAGTTCCAGGCCTTGGAATGGACGACCTTTTCGATGGCGTCGCGCTGTTGCCAGTGACCCGTTCCGATCGAGGTCAGTGACAACAGGTCTTCACCGGTCGGCCAGTGGAAGGGAAAGCCTTTGAGGGTGGCGAGCAGGAACAGTTGCAGGGCAGGGTTCTTGGCCATGCTCACGCCACCATCAACGAATGCGCCTTGTTCGCCCTGGCCGACGTCGAACTCGATGGGAACGAAGAAGTAGGGCGCCGCGGCGCTGGCGTAGATGGCGTCCTTCAGCAGGATCCCGCGGTTCTTCTCATAGTAACGTCCGCCCGGGTGGTTGAGCAGGGGCCAGGTACTGCGCGTATCCGCACGTTTGGTCACGATGCACAGGCCGGTAGCAAGCCGTGTATCGCCGAGGGTGACGTCGCCGAAGATATCGGCCAGGGCCTCTTGCAGGGGTTCGGGGTCGAACAGGGCTTCCCAGCTCTTCCACTTGCGCTTGCCGAATGACTTGCCGATGAAATCCTGGGCCTTGTCGGTAAGGGTCCGGGTGTCCATGCCCATGGCCAGCGCCGCTGCAAGGATCGAACCTGCACTGGTACCGCCAATCAGGTCGAAATACTCGCATAGCCGCAGATCCGGCCGGCCGTAGCGTTCGCGCAGCAAACGCTCGATCACCTCCAGATAGCCCAGCGTCAGACTGGCCCGCACACCGCCGCCGTCGAGGGCAAGGATGCGTTTGGGCCCCGGTGAGTTCAGACGGTCGATGAGATCGTTTGCCATGGCGTATTATTTCCCGATGGGGTTTTCAGTCATGACTGCACCGGTATCACCGTTCCGGTTTGAGGCGGTGGCGGGGCATGTCGGTACAGGCGCGCTACAACGGAATATATCGAAGCCGGCCCTGGCGAGGAATGCCGGCAGCTTCCGTACGGCCTCCCGGTCATATTCCCTGACAGCATCCGGGAGTTCGTCCCAGGTGACCAGGTAGGGGCTGGTCCTGTCGTCGATATTTTTTTCGCCGGGGTAAAAGGTCCAGCCATCGTCCTGGCGTTCCTGCATCCAGCGCTCGTGTTCCAGGCGGGCGAGCGATTCGATCTCCTCGTCACGATACCGGAACGGCCGGCCGAACCAGTCCCGCCGAGGTTGTACGTCACAGCCGATGGTGCCGAGTTTTACACCGATATGGTGGGCCTGGCGTCTGCTGGAATTGCGCAGGGTCTCGGGCAGTTCTTCCCAGGGAACCATCGAGTGGTTCGATGCAGGGGTCTGTCCCCGGATGCGCTGGTTTTTGACGTAGTCGTCGTGAATGGCGCGTGCAATGATCTCGAATGTGCCGGACTCGAAGAGTTCGCGGGTACAGGTGCAATCGTACAGCGAGAAGATCTGAATACGTTTCGCGCCACCGGCCCGGGCATCCTCGGCTTCGATCAGTGAGCCCAGCCCGGCGCCGTAGCGCGTGCGCACCACGACAGGCACATCCAGTCCGCCGGGCTGTCTGCGCAGGACGAGCGCTGTGGAGAGCGCCTGTGTATCGTCACCGGTGCAGATGTAGACATGGCTCACCGACGACGCACTGCCCGTTCTCCCGAGTAACGCATCGCGGACAAGCTCCGGGTTATGCGCCTTGACATCCAGTGCATCCAGTGTGCAGCAAGCGTGGAGCGAAGGGTATCTGTTCTCGAGCTGTGCCCTGGCTGCAGAAGCCTGCGGGTCAAGCAGCATGACGGTCAACTTGTCGGCGGGGTTGTTGCGTGTCATCTGCCATTGCATGGCCAGCTCGACGACAAACGCACGGCCCAGCCGGCCGAGCCCGATCACCGCCGGGTGGAGTGTTTCGGACGATGCAGAGGATGATGCCGGCCAGGGTGGAAAATTGTTCAGCAGCGCACGTGCACCGGTTGCGTAGATGTTGAAGATCTCCAGGCGAAACGCGCTGGTTCCTGCCATGGTCAACTTCCGCTCATTCAGAAAGTCGGCAAGATCCGGGCTGGCTATGTGTATGAAACAATCGAGTCCCTGTCCCCTTGCGTTCGATTGAACCAGGTCACGGCAGCGGACGGCAATCTCCGCATTGGCGCTTTCGTCGCCGGTCACGGCGTATACCTGTCTGGCACGTGCTGTCCTGGCGCGTATCAGGATTGACGTATCCGTGGCGTTGCCTTGCAGCACGATGATGCCGAGGTCGCGGGCCTGCTCGATGCGGCCATTACCCGCATCGAGCTCGATGGCCACGACCTTGCGCCGCCGCCCGGGTTGCCGCAGGCTGCGAGCCAGCCGGTAGCCTTTCTCGCCCAGGCCGCAGATCACCACGTGATCGCGGAACACGCGTAACTGGAACAGTTGCATCTGGGTGTGGAATGCAGCGACAAAGGCACTCAGTGCGGCAAACACCAGTACGGCGGGCGCCATGAAGCGCGCGATCTGCAGTTGCCAGGGCAGCGCGCCGGGAGGTTCGTCGAATTCCATCGAGAACAACCGCAGCGAACGATAGAGCAGGTCCCACGGGGTGTAGGTCAGGGCACTGGATTCCAGCTGCAAGGCATAGCCGATCACGCCCAGGGCAAAGACGATGAGCGCCAGCATTCCGATCAGGGACCAGTGATAATCGTTCCACCAACGGCGGATGGAGTTCGGCAACAGGATGTTCTCCGGGTTCGTTTTGTGATTCACCGTTCCTGCGTGTCGCCATGAGTATAGGGAGATATTCCGGGGCCAGCCAGCGGCCCGGGCCGTTATCAGGGTGGAATTCCGGCTGAAAATCTGCAATTGTTCAGTCTGTCCTCGCAGCACCTGGAGCGGACCCGTGGTGAGGACTGTCTCCCGGCCAAACAACACCAACAAGGGATAGCATGGCAAGCTGGACAAACTACAAGCGGCCCGGGACGGGTCCCGGTCAGCTGGGCGACTGGCAGCCGGTTGATGACCAGGCGCTTGCCGAGCTGCTGAGGCGCAGCCCGGAATCCGGGTTGCCCCTGACGGCCGACCAGCCGCCGGCACGGGTCGCGTCGATATCACTCCCTTTCTATGCAGGGCTTGATCTCTACGAGATTGTTGCCGGTGGTGCGCCAGCGCCGGACTATCTGGTCTGCGGCGAGCATATCTGCCTGCGACTGGATGGTCAGGTGGAGACGCTGTGGCGTCTGAATGCCGCTGCCGGACTGAAACTGGAACGGGACGTCGTCGAGGACTACGTCCGTTTTTACCTGGGGCACGTCGAACTGCCTGATGGACGGTTGCTGATTGCAGAAACCCTGGACGACCTGCGCTGGTCGCGCATCCTGACGGTCTACGACCGGGCGCAAATCGCAGACAAATTGCTGCCGGTACGGGCCGCACCGGTCGATGGAGACGACGACCTGTTTCAGGTCGAAGGCACCGCGGTGCAGTGGGACAGACTGATGCACTTCTCCCTGCAGGTCCGGCGCGACGGTCATGTGCGCTCCCGGTCCGCCAGTGAAATCCTGGCACGACTTCCGGTGGCCAGGGATCCACTGGAAGACTTTGTCGCCACACCGTGCGGTTTCGGTCTGGAGACCGGCTGGTCCGCGATCGACCCTCAGGCCGTGCCGCAGCTGCTGAATCTGTTTCAACTGCCGGCGGACACAGCCGCCGGGGCGGACCTGTTCTTCTGGCGCGAACTGGATTTCCTGCCTGGATTTCGACTGGTCGGTTCTCGTCACGAGGCCCACCGCCAGGGTATGGGTTTATTCGCACTGTCCGGGGCAGGCATGGACATGCTGCTGAACGGCACGTCTGCACCTGTCCATGCGGCAAGGGAAGCGATCGGACTCTGTCTGCAGCCGGATCAGGCCCTGGACTACCTCGAGTTTTTTTGCGCGTTCACGCACGGTGACGAGGGGCCATTCCGCATTGTCTGCACATTGAGCGACCTCAACGTCACCCGTCGACCGACCGGCTTTGACGAGGAGGCACTGCATTACGACGGGATGGCTATCCACGACCTGAGCAGGATCGTACAACCGCCACAGATACTCGGTCCTGCAGCGGAATCGGGGTGGACGATCCAGGCCTGCGTGCAGTACGGCAATGCGCTGTTCAGCACGGTGTTCGAGGTTTCCGCAGCCGGTGTAGTCACGATGTTGAAAGATGATTCGCAGGTGACGGACATGCCCGTCAACCCCGAACTCAACGCCGTACCCACGCCCACCGGGCTGACACGTCCATACCCGTCACCGTCCCCGTCACGGGAGGGTGTGGAAGCGGCCGCACAGGAGAAACCGGCCGTCAGCGGAAGAACTCTGCTGCATACCCCCGAGCAGGCGGCGGTGCGTGCCGTCATCGAGGCCCAGCTGGCGCGTGCACTGCGCACCGGTCAGGCGGCGCCGCTGCTCGAGATCGATCCTGGCCAGACCGACGGGGAGTTGATCGAGGCCCTGGCACGGTTCGTCTTCAGGGCCTGTCCGGTGATGATCATCGAGTCAGGGATCAGCTACTGTGAAGGTCTTGTCGGCCAGATCCTGAGAGAGGTCGCACGGGAGTCCCCGAGCCGGGTGAGGCTGTATCCGATAACAAATCCGGATACGATCCGCGACGGAAACCTGGTGGAACTTTCGCTGCATACCCAGCCGCCATACGCCCGGTCACTGCATCTGGCCTATCAGCTGGGAGTCACCGATGCGCCTGCACTGATCGGGACGCCGCTCTACAATGCCGTGCCCGGTGCACTGCAGCGTATCAGCGATCTTTATATCTCGCTGGGTGACATGGATCACGCGCTGTTCAGGGGCGTCTTCGGCCGGCTGTTTGAGTGCAGCTGGCCGGAAGACATCAGCCTGGATGATGAAATATGGCCGCTCTACGTTCAGCCGTCGGATTTTTTCATGCCGTTGCGCCACCGCATGGTCACCCGGGCGGACCGCGGGGAAGAGACGGCTGCCGGTAACGAGGCGCGTACCTGGAGTATCCGCCTGGCGCTGCAGCAGATACGCCAGCGGGTCAAACGCCGGCTTGCAGCGACCAGCCCGGGGTCAGGGCCAAATCTGGTCGATATGCCGGGCATGGGTGAGGCACGCGCCGTTGCGGAAGACCTCATCCAGGATATACGCGATACGCTGGGCGGCACGATTACCTGGGACCTGGTGGACCGGGGATTGCTGCTTGCCGGTGCCCCGGGAACGGGAAAGACCTGGCTGGCGCAGGCCATTGCGCGCGAATGCGACGTGCGCTTTGTGGCGACCAGCGCCAGCGACTGGATCGCCGGTACCGAGCATCTTGGTGAACACCTGAAGCGACTGCATGACGTATTCTCCAATGCCCGTCGTTATGCGCCCTGTGTCCTGTTCATCGACGAGTTCGATTCCATCGGCAGCCGCGAGCACTTTGCCGGGTCCAACCGGCATTACTCCGTCGAAGTGGTCAATGCCCTCCTGCAGCATCTTGACGGCTTCGAGCGCAGGACCCCGGTGTTTGTCGTGGCAGCGACCAACCACCTGGACCAGATCGATCCGGCCCTGCGCCGGGCGGGCCGCCTCGACCAGGTGATAACGCTCACGCTGCCGGACCGGGACGGGCTGGTGGCGATGTTCGAATACCATCTCAGGCCCTTCCGGAACACGGGCCGTGTGGAAGATAGCGTCGATCTTTATCACGTCGCCGGGCTGGCGATCGGTGCCACTGGCGCCGATGTCGAGCGCCTGGTGCGTGACGCGGCCCGCCGGGCCCGCAAGGACGGCAAACCGATCTCGACCCGCCACCTCATTGCTGCCGTGACAGGCAAGCCGCGCGACGGGGTTCTCAGGTCATTTCTGGGGCCCGAGGAACTGGCCCGGGTCGCGCTGCATGAGGCAGGCCATGCCTGCGCCTTGCGGTTGTGCCGGCACTACCCGGCCGAGCTGGGACTGGTGTCCATCGTCCCCGATGCCAGCGGGTCGCTGGGCGTGACCCGGGGTTTGCCACAGGACATGCAGTGTCTCAGTCGTGCAGGCTATATGGAGAGAATGCAGGTGCTCCTGGCCGGTCGCGCCGCCGAGGAAATCGGCTATGGTCCGGCACTGGTTTCGGGCGGCGCAGGCGGCCTGGATACAAGCAGCGATCTGGCAAAAGCCACCCAGGTCGCCTTTTACATGGTCGACCGGCTCGGCATGGGACCGGGCAGGCGGCTTTACTGGGGGGCTGACACGACGGGTCACCTGGAGCAGGCCCGCGGACTCATCACGGCAGCCTACCATGACGTGTACGAAAAGTTGCACAGCCATCAGGACGTACTCATGGCATTGCGTGATGTGCTGCTGGAGGAAATGGAAGTCTTGCCGGAGACACTGGAGCGGCTCTGGCGCGAGCATGCACCGCAGCACGACGCGGCCTGCGCTGAGGGCCTGCGGCCGTGAGTGAAGACCAGACACGTTCGCATATCGACCGTCGGGTAGCCACCGCCTGGCTGCGGGCCGCCCTGCAGCTGGCGTGGCAAAAAGGTGAGCCGGGCGGTGGATTCACTGAGCTGGCGGCGTTGCGTGACGATCCGCTGCGGACGCTGGGTGAGTTCATGACCGAATTCCGTCCCGCGGTCCTGCTACTGAGCCGGTACGCGCACGCCGAGCATCTGCTGTACGAGGAGCTCGTGGCGCTGGAAGAACAGGGCGCGCTGACCCCGCGTACCGAAGCGGATGACCACGGTGTATTTGTGAGCCGTCCCGGACAGGAGGGAACCATCGTATTGTCTTTTCACGTTACAGACCCCAACCTCGATGTGCAGCAGGTCGCCCATACCCTGTCGACCTCCGATGCCATGGCGCTCCTGGGCGCCACGCGTCGCGATGACATACCCGAGGCCATACGCGATCTTGTCGACCTCGAGATCAACCTGCGGGAAACGGAGCAACAGGTATTCGAGCAGGTCTTTGCGGATCTCTTTGGTGAACCCCTGCCCGGGCATTTGATGGAAGAAGATACGGGATGGCGGGACACGGTGGTCCCCACTGACCTGCAACAGCCGTTGCGGCTCGGCCTCCCGGCCACGGAGGCCGCTGCCTATATTCGCGAGCGTGTGCGGGAACGGACACGGCAATACATCCCCGAACGGGGCCCGGGTCTCGACGAACTCGCGGGTCTCGAAGCGGCGAAGGATATCGCCCTCGACCTTATTCGCGATATCCAGCTGGCCCGTGACGGGGCGATCAGCTGGTCGGAGGTCGATCGGGGGATGTTGCTGGTCGGCCCTCCCGGCACCGGCAAGACCACCCTTGCGCGGGCCATTGCCCGGGCCTGTGGTGTCCGGTTCATCGCCGCCAGCGCCGCGGAGTGGCAGACAGTGCAAAACCTGGGCGAGCACCTGGCCGCGATCCGCCGCAGTTTCGATGCGGCACGCAATCAGCAACCGGCAATCCTGTTCATCGATGAGCTGGATTCCATCGGCAACCGCGAGCGGTTCACGGATGCAGAGCGCACCTACAATACGCCCGTCGTCAACCAGTTGCTGAAGGAGATCGACGGCTTCGGGCCGCGCGACCGTCTGGTGGTGATCGGAGCGACCAACTACCCGGACAACGTCGATCCGGCCTTGCGCCGATCCGGCCGGCTCGACCAGGTCGTCCAAATTCCGTGTCCCGGTGTGGATGCACTGGAGCAGATTCTGCGCTACTACCTGGAACCGCGCCGCGCGGCGGGTCAACTGCAGGACGACATCGATCTCGGGACACTGGCACGCCTTTGTCTGGGGTTGACCGGTGCCGACATCGAGGAGCGCGTGCGGGGCGCGGCGCGTCGTGCCCGTCGCTCGGGCGGGCGCATCGGCCAGACGGAACTGCTGGCGGAGGTGCTGGGCAAGCCACGGCGCCCCGGAACCAACCGGCCCCTGCCGCAGGCGACGCTGAAACAGCTGTCTGTGTACCAGGCGGGTCATGTCGTTGCCAGGCTGACGGGGCCCGGCCGCGGCCAGGAGATCGCCTATGTCTCGATACTGCCACGCAGCGATGGCCGCCTGGGTTATCTTGCAACGACGGAAGCCGGCTTGTCGGTCACAACCCGCAAGGATTACGAAGACAGAATCAAACAGTATCTCGCGGGCCGGGCGGCGGAAGAAGCCGTGTTCGGCCCTGATGGTGTATCGGACATCGCGAGCGAACCGGGCGATGCAAGTGACCTGGTCCGCGCGATCGAGCTGGCCTATTCGATGCTCGGACTCACGGGCCTGGGCGAGGGCCGGGACCTGCTGTGGTGGAGTGCGGTTCCGGCCGAGGCGCGTGGCGCACTCGACGACCGGGTGAATGCCCTGCTGACCAGGCTGCAGGCGGAGGCTGTTGAATTCGTCTCGGCGCACCGCGACCTGCTGGGCCGGGTTACCGACCTGCTGCTGCAGCGGCAGGAACTCAGGGGCGCGGAGCTCGTGGCACTGCTTGCGAACTGACAGACTCGCGGCCGCGCGGCGGCAACCGCCTTGCGGGTTACGAGGCAACGGCGATTCGAGCGAGGCAGGATGAAATACTGATCTTCACAGCGTTTGTTCACAGGACTTTTATGGTCACCGGTTGCCGTCGCAACGCACACGGTTTCCAGCT
Source organism: uncultured Gammaproteobacteria bacterium (assembly GCA_963803275.1). Lineage (GTDB taxonomy): Bacteria > Pseudomonadota > Gammaproteobacteria > UBA9214 > UBA9214 > UBA9214. The sequence goes on from CAWDLS010000004.1 coordinate 274,191, forward strand.
GACGGCCCTTGAACGTTGGCAGGTCGGGAATCGGGGCCAGGAAATCAGGTGAAGTCAATGAGATGACTATCGGTGTACGTCCTGCAGTAGGCCAGAGCCGGAATCAGGCAGTACACTGGTATCCGTACAGATCACCCGGCGGGTGCCGGGCTTCGAACCAATCGGGAACAGGTACATGGAGACCCTTGATGCGCGCATGCTGAGCCGTCGTCTCATCGGCGAGATGACGATACAGGACTTCAATCGCGACGTGCGGGAAAGGCGTGTGGTGAAGTTCGACGCCGCGATCGGCCCGGAGGCGCTTGGCGAGCTCTGCAGCCTGTCCCGGCTGGAGTCTGCCCTTGCCCGGGAAGCGGTCCCGACAGTGTACGTCGATGTCTTCACCGGCGGCCAGCTGGCGAAGCTTGACGACGTGCAGCAAATGGACGGAAAGTCCAGCCTTGCGGTGGTGGCTGCCAACATCCGCCGCGGAGCAACGATCCGCGTCAGGGATATCCAGAAGTTCGACGCTCGACTGAATCGCTTTGCAGGGGAGATCCAGCGGTTGTTCGCAGCGCACTCGCAGATAAACGCCTATCTCACACCACCCGCCGAGTCCGGCTTTCCGCCGCACTTCGACACTACAGATGTCTTCATCCTCCAGTGCGCCGGCCGGAAGCAGTGGACGGTCTTCCACGACTACGTGGACAGGACGGAACTGCCGCTGATGGACACCCCATGGGAGCCGAACCGCTACAGGCCGGCCGCGCCCGGCGAGGACATGACGCTTTGCCCCGGCGACGTCCTCTACCTCCCGAGGGGCACGATGCACCAGGCGTACTGCACGGACCGTGAGTCGATGCATCTGACCATCGGCATGGTGCCGGTGACGTTCGCCGATCTGCTCGCCCGTGAACTCAGGCGCATCGCCGGAACCGATGTCGAACTTCGGCGGCGCGTCCCGTGGTCGGTCGGGAGCGGGGATGGCGAGCTCAGCGCACTCACCGACCGGGTGCGGGCGCAGTGGATGGCATTGGCCAGTCAGATCGATGTGGCGGAAGCGCTCAGGGCGGAGCAGCGCTTACTCGCGACGGATGCGGCGGCGGGCCCCGCGGGCGTGCTGGCGGCGGCCATCGCCAGTCGCCATGCAGGCACCGGTGCGGACTGATGATCCGCGCGACCTGTTCGCGCCTGGGCGTATTGCGGGCCGGACCTGTCATGCCCGGCGAAAAGAACTAGAATAGGCGCCCGGGAGCGAGAACGTACCCATGGCAGATATCTTCGTCAGCTACACGAGCAGTGATCAGGAGTGGGCGTTCTGGATCGACAGGGAGCTGAGGGCGCTCGATCACACGCCGCATGTGCACGACCTGGAGATTGCCGGGGGCGACGACATCTACGCCTGGATGGAGGCCCGCCACGACGCCGCCGACCATGTCCTGTGCGTCATGTCCGACGAGTACCTGAAGGCGCCGTATTCGAAGCTGGAACGCAACGCCGCGGCATGGCAGGCGGCGAAAAAACGGCCCGGCTTTCTCCTCCTGGTCGAGGTCAAAGCCTGCACTTTGCCGAGCCTCCTGGATCACTACCGTCATTGCAAGCTCTTCGATGCACCGGAAGATGCGGCACGCCTGCGCTTCCGCGAGTTCATGGCCGGGCGCAGCAAAACCGAACCTGTCACCTTCCCCGGCAGCGTGGTCGCCGTCTCCAACATACCGATCCGGGTGCCCACGCTGTTCATGGGACGCGAGGCGGCGCTCGACGATATCGAGCGTGCGCTGCGGCGTTACGAGGGCCGCGTCGCGATCACCGCCCTGCAGGGGATGCAGGGTGTCGGCAAGACGGTGCTGGCCGCCGCCTACGCCGACCGTCATCGCAACGGCTACCGGGCCACCTGGTGGCTCCGGGCACAGACGGAGGCCGGCTTGCGTACCGACCTGATGGCGCTCGGCGTGCGCCTGGGCTGGGTGCGGCCGGACGAAAAGGAGGAGCCGGCGCTCGCTGCGGTCATGGAGCGGCTGCGACACGAGGGCGAAGGCATTCTGCTGATCTACGACAATGCGACTGATGCCAATGCACTGAACCCTTATCTGCCGCGCGGTGGCCTGGCCCACGTGCTCGTCACGTCGAACTCGCACACCTGGCGCCGGGTCGCCGAGCAGATCGAAATCCGGCTTTGGCCCGAACAGATCGGCGCCGACTACCTGATCGCCCGTACCGGCCGCGCGGGTGAACGTGCGGCAGCCGAGGAGTTGTCGGAAATGCTCGGCGGCCTGCCGCTGGCCCACGAGCAGGCCGCCGCCTACTGCGAGCGGCTCGAGATTCCAATCGCCGAGTACCTGCACCGCTTCAAGGCGGCGCCGATTCCACTGCTCGGCGAAGGGGAAACACCCGAGTACGATCGCCTGACCGTGGCGAGGGCCTTTACGGTCGCCATCGACGAGGCGGCGAAACTTCACCCGGCCGCCGAGCCGCTGATCGTGCATGCCGCCCTGCTGGCGCCTGAACCGATCCCGCTATTCCTGTTTGCCGGGGAGGGCCGGAAGAAATTCGGGGAGCCGCTCTGCACGCTGCTTGCCAACGGTGGCCGCGACGAGGCCGTGGCGGCATTGCGTGCCTTCGCCCTGGTCGACCGCGAGTCGATTCCCGACGAGCGCAACCCGGCGCTGACGACTGACTCGATTCGACTGCACCGTCTGGTGCGCGAAGTCTGCGCGGCACGTTACGCGGGCGAGGCGCAGGAGCGCGCGCGGCGTGCCCTCATCGAGGCCCTGGCGGCCGTCTACCCGCATGACGTCTTTTCCGACCTGACGAACTGGCCGCAGGCCCGGCGGCTTGATGCGCTCGCACTCGCGCTGGCAGGCGGTGACGCCGAACTCCCCGAGGGTTCTGAAGTGCCGGCAAGCGATCTGATGGACAAGCTGGCGTTATACCGGTACGTGGCAATCGCGGACTATGCGCAGGCGCGGCAGCTGTTCGAGAGGGCCCTGGCGATACGCATGAAGGTGCTGGGGTCCGACCATCCCGATACCGCGCAGAGCCTCAACAACCTCGCCCTGCTGCGACGGGCTCAGGGCGATCTTCCTGCGGCGCGGACGCTGTTCGAGCGCGCCCTGGCGATCCGCGAGAAGCTGCCCGGACCCGGGCACACCGATACCGCACAGACCCTCAACAACCTCGCCAGCCTGCTGCGGGCCCAGGGCGATCTCCCCGCGGCGCGGGAGTACTGCGAGCGCGCCCTGGCGATCTACGAACAGGAATGCGGCCCCGACGATCCCCATACGGCGACGAGCCGGATCATCCTTGCTGCAGTGCTGAACGCCCAGGGCGAACACGATGAGGCAATGCGACTCGCCGAGAGCGCCCTGGCGATCTACGAGAAGACGTTCAAATCCGATCATCCCGCCAAGGCGGCGTGCCTGACCAACCTCGCCACCGTGTTTCAGGGCCAGGGCGATTTCGCCGCGGCGCGGCCGCTGTTCAAGCGGGCCCTGGCGATCAACGAGCAGGCGCTCGGACCCGATCATCCGAATACCGCGATGAGCCTCAACAGCCTCGGCAGCCTGCTGCAGGCCGATGGTGATCCCGTCGCGGCGCGGAAGCACTTCGAGCGCGCCCTGGCGATCACCGAGCAGGCGCTGGGACCCGATCACCCTTATTCCACGGTGGTGCGAACGAATCTTGCCGCCTTGATGGAGCAGGGTCGCTAGCGGCTACGGTTTTTTTACTGCCGAGGATGCGGGCTGGCGTGCAGGGACGCCTGCGCTCGTGTGTCCAGTTCAAACGCGTAATCAGTACCGGGCTTGCCCGATTGCACGAGCTCAACGAATTCCTGTTCATCCAGAAACCCCGGTTCATAGTCGAGATAGCCGATAAATGTACCGGTCCCGGGCCGCTCCATGGCCCGGGTCCACCCGGTGCCCTGGTACCAGCTGCGCGGCTGCCGGTAAACCTCTATCCGGGCGTCGGGCGCTCCGGATCTGAACAGACTGATCAAATCCGCTCCTGCGGGAACGAAGGACGCTACCAGGGATGGCCTGTCGATAGTGCTGAAGTTCTGCTGGGAATAATGAACGGTCCTGTTGTCAAAAATCAGGGCCTCACCGGCCTTCATGCGGATGCATCGGCCGTATTGCATGACCGTGTCGACAATGTTTGCATAGGGCGGGGGTATCGTCATGGCGTGGACCGGTGCAAACATCCGGTGTGAGCGGGGTATTACCCATAACGCACCGTTTGTTTCATCGACATCCACCAGGGGCGACCAGATGTTGATGTGCTTCTGTCTGTTTTCGTCAGGCAGCAGGGTGGGGTCGCAATGCGGATCCACCCGCCCCCTGAGCTGGGTAGAGGGTCGTTTTACAAACATGAGCCCCGCGACGATGTCGAAGTTTCCGAAATAGCCATCCAGCACCGGTGTGAAGGCCTGCCGTATATTTTCGAACGTCCGGTACCGTACGGGGCCTTCCAGATCAGCCCCGGTGTTGTAGTTCAGTCTCCCGTTGCAGGCGTTGCTTATTTCTTTGTAAACGGTGCTGTAAAATCCGGCAACTGCCGCGGCGTCCAGTGCAGGAACAACGACGTAGCCATTCGTTTCCAGTTCCCTCTCGATGCAGGAATTCTTGACCTGTACATCCCGCACGGGTAGCTCACGGGGTTTGTCCGCGATCCGTGCCGATTTGTGATGCATGAGTTACACGCCTTCGCGTCCCGCGCAATGAACGGCAGGGAAGCGCTGATCAACCAGGTACGTTGCAGCAAACAGGCCGAAGTATGCCGTCGCGCGGCGTTCCTTGCCAGTCCCTGGCGGGGTGTCTCGCCATGACCGCTATGGCCCCGGTATGCGCCGGGTGCTTCGACGGTCCGGTCAACGCTTTGCAGGGCCGCTTCCGCAACGGTACCCTTAGCTCATCGGCGGCCACCCGCGTTCGTGCCTGGGGGGCAGTGGTGCCGGTAGGGAATATACTGTGGACTCGAGCAACAGGGCAGCAATGATCGTGACGGATTCAGGACCTTTGGTCAGCGTGATCATCCCGACCTGCAACAGGGAGGCGTTCCTCTCCGAGGCGATCGATTCGGTAATCGGGCAGACGTACGTGAACTGGGAACTGATCATCGTCGATGACCGGAGCACCGATAATACCGCCGCACTGGTTCAACGCTACATGGATGCAGACAGGCGGGTGAGCTGTGTAAAAAATACCCGCACCCGGGGACCTGCCGGGGCGAGAAACCGGGGCCAGGACCTTGCAAGGGGCGAATACATAGCCTTTCTGGACAGTGATGACGTCTGGAAAAGCCACCACCTGCAGGACATCATGGCGGAATTCTCCAGAAACACGGATGTGGACTGGATATATGCCAATAGCGAAATCGTGGCAGACGGCAAGCTGGTGACTGCGTCTGTATTCGATGAATTATGGAACAACAGGCGTGAACTCGCGGTCACCAGGCGAGGTGCGCTCTCGGTACTGGACGGCAAGGAGCTGCTGACCAACGCCATCCGATTCGGCCTGTATGCGGGGTGCCAGTGTTCGGTGATCCGCAAACGGGTCTTTGCTGCTGGCAGCTTCGATGAAGCGCTGTTCGCGGCGGAGGACTGGCTCTTTTTCCTGGGGGTGATATACAGGAAGCATCAGGTGGCCTATCTGGAAACAGTGCATTTCACGTACCGGATACACCTGGACAGCATCAGTGCCGATCCCGCAAGAAAATCAATCGATCACAATCTGCGGGTCTATCGTGAGATCGAGAAATGCTACGCGGCACTGCCGCGCAGAATGCATTTGACAAGTGCGCAACAAACGCTGATGGATGACAAGCTGGCGGAGCTGCACTTCTGGTTCTTCGATTGCTGCCGGCGTTCCGGACACTACGGCAAGGCAGGCGCCAGTCTGCTGAAAGGCATCAGGCTAAGGCCGTCAAGGGTGCTGTTCTGGAAGTCCAGCCTCATAAACAATATTCGCCTGGCAGCGGGCAAATTACTGGATCCGTGCTGAGCGGCAGGCAGTGATTTTCTGCCGGTCGAATGGACGCAACTACTCCGTGCCGCCAGCTTTCACCGCTTCACATCATGCCGCGTCCCGAACGGATGCAATCGACGCGACTGCGGAGCGCGGATTGCAGGAGACGGGCAGACGCAGCTAACATAACACGTCAGCGCCGGAGTGCCCTCCGCACGCTTTCCTTGCCGAGGGTTGTCGATGAAACCCAGTCTCGTTCGTCGCCAGATTGTGCTGGGCCTCGCCATCCTGCCGCTGTTTCCGCGACTGGCGCTGTCCGGTACGGGCTTGCGCGTTGCATCGCTGGACTGGGCGCTGGCCGAGACGATGCTCGTGCTCGGACACAAACCCGTCGCGATCGTCGCGGCGAGCGATTGGGACAGGTGGGGCGACGAAACCCCCTTGCCCGACGGCGTGGCCGATCTCGGGTTGCAGCCCGAGATCAATTTCGAACTGCTGGCCTCGCTCAAACCCGACCTGATCCTCACTTCCCCGTTTGTGCAGCAGCTTGAGCCCGTTCTCGAGAAGATCGCCGAGACATTGCGGGTGTCCATCTTCGAGGCGGGGCCGATCCCGCTTGCACACCAGCGGGCAGTGACCCGGCTGCTCGGCGAGCGGCTCGACCGTGCCGAGGCGGCCCGGAATTACCTTGCCGATGCGGAGCAGGCATTCGACCGGTATCGCGCGCGCATCGCCGCGCTCGATCCGCTGCCGGTCCTGCTGGTCAACTTCATCGATGCCCGGCACGTGCGGGTCTACGGCGGTTCGGGCCTCTACCAGAATGTCCTCGACCGGATCGGCCTTGCCAACGCGTGGACCGGCGAGACCAATTACTGGGGTTATGCCACCGCCGGCATCGAGAAACTCGCGACCGGGAAGGACCTTCGCCTGATCGCCTTCGAGCCGGTCCCGGCCGATACGCGCCCGACGCTTGAGCACAGTCCGCTCTGGACCCGGCTGCCCTTCGTCGCGGCGGGACACGTCTCGGTCCTGCCGCCCGTCCTGATGTTCGGCGCGATGCCGTCGGCCCTGCGCTTTGCGCGCCTCCTCGTCGAGCACCTCGAAGGCCTGGCCGCGTGAGTACCGGGGAGCGGCATCGGGGCCCGCTCCTGCTGTCGCTGGGCCTGGGTGCAGCCGCGCTCGCGTCGGTTGCCGTGCTTCTCGACGGCCCGGTTGCGGCCGTGCTCTCCAGGGCGGCGGCGCCTGCCGGCTACGACGTCGAGCGGATGGTGCTCTGTTACGCAACGCTGCCGCGCCTCGTCATGGCGCTCCTTTGCGGTGCCGGGCTCGCAGCCTCGGGCGCGATCCTCCAGCAGGTTCTGCGCAATCCGCTTGCCTCGCCGACCACGCTGGGCATCGACGCCGGCGCGCGTCTCGCCCTTGCCCTCGCGACCCTCCTTGCACCGGCGCTGTTCGGGATTGGCCGGGATACGGTGGCGTTGCTCGGCAGCGCCGTCTCGACCCTGCTCGTCTTTGCGCTGGTCAGACGGCGCGGCTTCTCGGCAATCGCTATCGTGCTCGCCGGCCTCGTGGTCAGCCTCTATTGCGGTGCCCTGTCCGCCATCCTCGTCCTGGTCAAGGACCGGCAGCTCGCCAGCCTGTTCATCTGGGGCAGCGGGTCGCTCAGTCAGCAGAGCTGGGCGCCGAGCGTCGCCCTTGCCTGGCGCCTGGGCATCGTGGCGCTGCCCCTTGTCCTGCTGCTGCGTCCGCTGTCGCTCCTCGATCTCGGCGACGAAAGCGTACGTTCGCTCGGTCTGTCCGTCGCCCGGCTGCGTCTGCTGGCGATCGGCATCGCCGTCGCGCTTTCGGCTTTCGTGACCAGCGCCGTCGGGGTCATCGGCTTTATCGGACTCGTTGCCCCCATCATCGCGCGCCTGTCGGGTGCGCTGCGCTTCGGCGCGCGACTGTTCTGGTCCACCGTCATCGGTGCGCTGCTCCTCCTGCTCACCGATGCGACGCTGCAAAACCTCGCCGGTGTGTCGGCGGAGTTCCTGCCCACGGGTGCCGTCACGGCCGTGCTCGGATCACCGCTTCTCCTGCTGCTGTTGCCGCGGCTGAAGACCGCCACCCGGCCGCCTTCGCACCTGCCTGCGCGACACGGTCTGGCGCTTCCGTTCCGCAGCTCCGCGCTGATCGTCGTGACGGTTTTCGTGCTGCTCGCCACGCTCGCGATCCTCATCGGTCGCGCCCCGTCCGGTGCGTGGCAGATCGTGCCGCACGATCAATGGGACGTGGTGATGACCTGGCGATTGCCACGCATCGTGGCGGCCGCCTGCGCCGGCGCGCTGCTCGGGGTGGCCGGCCTCATCCTGCAGCGGTTGACCGGCAATGAAATGGCAAGCCCGGAAGTGCTTGGCGTGAGTGCCGGCGCGATCCTGGTTTACGCGGTGTCGCTCTTCGCCTTCGGGACGCTCGGAAGTCTGGGCGAGAGTCGTCTCCGCGACCGTTGGCGGTCTCGCGGTGCTTGCCGTGATACTCATGCTCGGGCGTCCTCCGGCTTCGCGCCCGAACGGGTGCTGCTCGCCGGCATCGCACTCAACGCGCTGATCGATGCCGTCGTCGGGGTGCTGTCGGCGACCGGTGACCCGCGCGCCGTCATGCTGCTTGCCTGGATGGGCGGCTCGACCAACGGCACGACGACGGCCGATGCCCTGACGGCGGGACTGGCGGCCGCTGTTCTCGTCGCGGCGAGCCTGCTTGCGGTGCGCTGGCTCGCGATCCTGCCGCTCGGCGGTGCGCAGGCGCAAGCACTCGGTGTCCCGCTCGCGCGCGCGCGTTTCCTGCTGCTGCTGCTGGCGGCTGTCCTGACGGCGGCTGCCACGCCCATCATCGGCCCGTTCACCTTCGTCGGGCTGATGGCCCCGCACATCGTGCTGGCGCTCGGCATCAGGCAACCGGTACCCGCGCTGTTCGGCGCGGTCGCGGCCGGTGCCGGCATCATGGTCACCGCCGACTGGCTCGCCCGTACCGTGGCATTTCCCCTGCAGTTGCCCGGCGGACTCGTCGCCGCGCTGGTCGGCACGCCTTTCCTTATGGTCTTGCTCAGCCGCCGGAGTGTATCCTCATGAGCTTGCATCCTGTTTCGGAGGGACGTGAGGTGTCGGCGCAAAGCGTGCGTACAAGGGCCAGTATGCTGCGTTGCGCCGGCCGCCCTGATCGACCCGGGCCCGATGGACGTCGACGGTGTGCGCGGGGGGGGCGGTAGATGTCAGACGGGGTCGTCGACAACGCAGGCCATGCCATGGTGCTCGACGGTGTCGGTTTCGAGGTCTCCGGCAACGTTCTCCTCGAGCCCTTGAGCCTTGAGCTTCCCGAGCAGGGCGTCACGGGCCTGGTTGGCCAGAACGGATCGGGGAAATCCACCCTCATGAAAATTCTGGCGCGCCAGCTTGCGGCGACCCGTGGCAGCATCGCGTTCGCCGGCAGGTCGCTGCAATCCTGGAGCGAGCGCGAGTTCGCCCGAAGGGTTGCCTACCTGCCGCAGTACACCCCGCTGGCCGCCGGCCTGAAAGTCCGTGAACTCGTCGCGCTCGGGCGTTATCCCTGGCATGGCGCGCTCGGCCGTTTCGGACGGGCCGATCGCGAGAAGGTGGACGAGGCCCTGACCCTGACCGACTCGGAACGCTTCGCAGACCGGCTGGTGGACACACTCTCCGGGGGCGAGCGCCAGCGGGTGTGGCTCGCCATGCTGATCGCCCAGGACGCCGGACTGTTCCTGCTCGACGAGCCGATCTCGTCGCTCGACGTCGCCCATCAGGTCGAAGTCATGCGGCTCGTGCGCCGTCTCAGCCTCGAGAAGGGCGTCGCCGTCGTCGTCGTCGTCCACGAGGTCAACATGGCGGCACGCTTCTGCGACGATATCATCGCGCTCAAGGACGGGCGGTTGGTCGCGCATTGCCCGCCTGTTGAATTCATGACCACCCGGCGACTCGAGGAGGTTTACGAGATCACCATGGGCATCCTTCCGCAGCCGGATACCGGCGTGGCAATCGCCTATGTCCGGGCGTAGCACCAGGCCGGGTCTGGCAGGCTGTTGAAAAACTCTCACGCGGCACAATACGGCGTTAAAAATCGGCTCAAAATGCTCATGTACTGGCGTGTACACTGCGCTTTTTCTCCGATATTTGCCTTGTCTTGCACTCGCCTGAGACTATTTCAACAGCCTGCTAAATCACAAATTCCCCCCCGCGCATCACCGGCTCGACAGCACCGGTTGCGGAAATCCCGTCGACGCTCATTGCAGCGTTCCCCAGCATGCAGTCGATGTGGATTGAACTCTGGTTCGCACCCGCCTCTTCAGGGCTGGGTGATGTGTGAGGGTCTGTCATCAGGCAGGCCGCATAGGACTGGCCAAAGGCGATGTGGCTTGCGGCATTCTCGTCGAACAGCGCGTTATAGAACAGGATATCACTGCGCGAGACCGGCGATGAATCCGGCACCAGCCCGACTTCTCCCAGCCGGCGTGCCCCCGCGTCGCTGGTAATCAGTTTTTCGAATGTTGCCTGCCCTTTTTCGGCGTGCACCGCTACCATCGAACCGTCGCGGAATTCGACACGCAGCTTGTCGACGCGTGTCCCTGCCAGTGCGAGCGGCTTCGAGAAGAACACCTGGCCATTCGTTCGATCCCGGTGCGGACAGGTAAAAATCTCTTCGGTCGGTATATTGCAGATCCCCTCGATGCCGTTGGCAGCGACCACCGTCCCGCCAACCCAGCGATGCCCGTCCGCCAGGCCGACCCTGAGGTCAGTGCGCCCGTCGTGGAAATGCAGGGCGGCAAACTTTTTGTTCTGCAGGAAATCCCGCCGCGCGTTGAGAGATCGGTTATGCGCTGCCCAGGCCTGCACGGGATCGGGACAGTTGATACGGGTCACATCGAAGACGTTATCCCAGAGTTTCTGCGCGGCCTCCCGGGCTGGCAAATCCGGGAAAACGGTCCTTGCCCAGCTGTCGGTCACGAAGGGAACGGTACTCCAGTTGATGCGCGACCCTGATGTGAAGTCTGTTTCGGTGCGGGAGGCCTTTGCCATGGCGGCGTGGGCCCTGACGATCTTGTCAGCCGAGATACCTGCGAGCAGATCGGGGTATGGGCCGACGACGTAGAGCCGCGCCGCGCCTTGCGCGAAGGCCTCCGACAGTCCCCGGGAAAGCCACGCCGGCGCATAGTCAAAGGTGTCGTCATCGGCATATTCGAAACGGTCGTGGATCATTCCGGAGTCTTCGTAGAGGCACGTCACCAGCTTCGCGCCCTGCCGATAGGCGACCCGCGTGACGTACCGTACCAACGGGCCGGCTTCCACCGGCGCCGTAATGACCAGTTCCTGGCCCCGTTGCAGGTTCACGCCGACCCTGACGCAGAGCTCCGCCAGATTCGCCAGCTTGTTCTCGAATGCCGTGGTGTTCATCCCTGCACGCAGCATCAGCCTGCACTCACCTGCCGGCGCCTGCATTCATAATGAAAACAGCACATCACCTGTTTTACCCAGGGCGGCGGATGACAGCATCTGGTGGTGCTCCGCATCAATCCCGATCGTGCGGATGGAACCGGTGCAGAAGGGGCGCCAGGCGTCCGGGCTGATGGCCATGCGCTCGAGACCCGGCGTCTGACGCCTGGCGACAAAGAGCGTGATGTCGCCATCGAAGGTATCGAGCCGCGCCGTCGGGAACAGACGGGCGTTGTTCGCCATCACGGCGGCAAGCTGTTCCAGCTGCTGTAGCGGAAAGGTCCCGAGAATATGGGACTGCCCGCGCGCCAGGGAAACGATGGTCTCCGCATTCAGCGCCCTGTTGTTTACCTCCGGCGGTATGTCGAGACTCGTACCGCGTGCGATTTCCCGCCAGATTTCGTCGCGACCCGGTATTCCCGGCGCCTGGCCATCGGCCCGGGGTGCCGGTGGATAGGCGTCGAACAGGATGAGGTGGTCGACAGGCCCGCCCGTTTCGCCTTCCGATTGCAGTCGTGTCGCAATCATGTGGGCGATGATGCCGCCGAATGACCAGCCCAGCAGGCGACACGGGCCACGGGCCCGGACAGCGCGGATTTTTTCGAGACCCTCCGCCGCGATTTCCTCGAGGCTCCCGGGCAGGTCGCGCGCACCGGCGAAGCCGCGCGCCTGGATGCCGTAGATGGGTTGTTCTGCGGCGGTGTGGCGAAGCAGACTGGTGTAGGGCCAGCAGAGGCCGGTTCCCGGGTGCAGGCAGAACAGCGGGGGCAACGTGCCTTGCGTGCGTATGGGCAGCAGCACGTCGAACGCCATACGGCTGTCGGTGACGAGTCCGATCTGCCTTGCCAGCTCGCCAAGAACCGGAAATTGATAAACAGTGTGTAACGGCAGTTCGCGGCCGAGGCGGGCGCGGACCCGGGCGGCGAGGCGGGTGGCCAGGAGCGAGTGGCCGCCGAGGTGGAAGAAGTTGTCGGCCAGGCCGACGCGGTCGAGGCCGAGCAGGTCGGCCACGAGGTCGCAGAGCAGGGTCTCCTCGGGGGTGGTGGGGGCCACGTAGTCGGTGGCCAGGCCGCTGCCCTCGGGCGCCGGCAGGGCGGCGCGGTCGAGCTTGCCGTTGGGGGTCAGCGGCAGCGCCGCCAGCACCACGAACGCCGCCGGGATCATGTAGTCCGGCAACTGGGTGGCCAGGTGCTGGCGCAGGGCCTGGAGGTCGAGCGCGTCGGGCTGTTGCGGCGCCGGCTGGCGGGGCACGAGGTAGGCGACGAGGCGCGGGTCGCCGGCGCCGTCGGTGCGGGCGATGACCGCGGCCTGGGCGATGGCGGGTGCGCGGGTCAGCGCGGCCTCGATCTCGCCGGGCTCGATGCGGAAGCCGCGCAGCTTGAGCTGGAAGTCGGTGCGGCCGTGGAAGTCCAGTTTGCCGTCGGTGCGCCAGGCGGCGCGGTCGCCGGTGCGGTAGAGCCGCTCGCCGGGGGTGATGGCGAAGGGGTTGGCGACGAAGCGCTCGGCGGTGAGACCCGGCCGGTTCCGGTAGCCGCGTGCCAGGCCGGCGCCGGCGATGTACAGCTCCCCCACCACCCCCGCCGGGCAGGGCTGCAGGTCCGCATCGAGCACGTAGACGCGCGTGTTGGCGAGCGGTGTACCGATGGGAATGGTGGCGGCGTCCGCGGCCACGGCCTCGACCGGATGCCAGGTCGCGAAGGTCGTGGTCTCGGTCGGGCCATAGACGTGCAGCACGCGGCCGGGCGGTGACGCGGCCAGGATCATGGCAACCCGGCGCGGCACCACCGCCTCGCCGCCGAACAGCAGATGGTCGAGTCGCCCGAACAGCGCCGGCGCGGACCCTGCCAGGACATTGAGCAGCGCGGTCGTCATGAACAAGACGTTGATGCCGGTCGCCTCGACCGCGGCAGCCAGTCGTTCCGGCGACAGGGCCGTGTCCTTGTCCAGCATCACCAGCCTGGCACCGTTCAGGAGGGCGCCCCAGATCTCGAAGGTGGCGGCGTCGAAGGCGACATTGGAGAGCTGCCCGATCACGTCCGCGGGCCCCGGCTGCAGGTAGTCCGCGCCCTTGACCAGTCCGACCACCGCTGCCCGGGGCACCATCACGGCCTTGGGTGTGCCCGTCGAGCCGGAGGTGTACATGATGTAGGCGAGGTCGCCGGGGACGGCTGCAGGGGCGGTGGTGGGGAAGCCGGCGAGGGTGGCGGTGACGGCGGGGTCATCGAGGCACAGGGTGTGCGGGCCGTCCGGGAGGCGGTCACGCCGGGCGGTGGTGGTGAGGCGGTAGCGGGGTGCGGCGTCCTCGAGCAGGCCGGCGAGGCGCGCGCGCGGGTAGTCGGGGTCGAGCGGCAGGTAGGCGGCGCCGGCCTTGAGGGTGGCGAGCAGGGCGACGATCAGTTCGGGCGTGCGGTCCAGGCAGAGGGCGACGATGTCCTCGGGCCCGATGCCGTCGGCGATGAGGTGCCAGGCGAGCCGGTTGGCGCGGGCGTCGAGTTCGGTGTAGCTGAGGGTCTGGTCCGCGCCGACCAGGGCGGTGTGCCGTGGGGTACGGGCGACCTGCTGCTCGAACAGTGCGACCAGGGTGTCCGCGGGGCACGGGGCGGCGGTGTCGTTGAGGTCGTGCACGAGGTGCTGGCGCTCTGCGGGGCTGAGGATGGTGAGCCGGTGCAGCGGGGCGGCGGGGTCGTCGGCGATCTGTTCCAGCAGCCGCACCAGGCGCGCGGCGAGGCGTTCGGCCGAGTCCGGATCGAACAGGTCGGTGCTGTAGTGGAGGCGAAGACAGAGTCCCTCTGCGGGGATCGCGGCGAGGCTGAGCGGGTAGTGGTTGCTGTTGTGGCCGCGCACGGCGTGCAGCGGGAGGTCGTCGTCGGAAACCGTCGATGGCGTGCCATCGACCGGATAATTTTCGAAGGTGAACAGCGTATCGAACAGCGCTTCCTTGCCGACGAGTTTGTGGATCTCTGTCAGCGGCAAGTGCTGATGCGGGAGGAGCGCGGCCTGCTCGCGCTGGAGGCGTTCGAGGAACGCGAGCGCAGGCTCCGCAGGATCGAGCCGGGCCCGCGCCGGCGTGGTGTGTGATGAGCAGGCCCAGCATGTGCTCGATGCCGGGGACCGGCGCCTGGCGCCCGGAACTCACATTGCCGTACACGACGTCGCGCCGGTTGATGAGCCGGGCGAGGAGGATAGCCCAGGCGCCCTGCAGGACGGTTGCAAGGGTGAGGCCGTGCCGGCGGGCGGTGGCCTCGAGCCGCGCGGTGAACCCCGGTGAGAGGTGCGCGTCGTGCACGCCCTGGGCGGCGGGCGCGCCGCGGCTGGTGGCCGGGGCGATCCGGGTCGGTGCCTCGATGCCGGCGAGACAGGCCCGCCAGGCGTCGCGGGCGGCGGCCCTGTCCTGCCGCAGCAGCCAGGCGAGGTAGTCCCTGAAGGCGGGTTGGCGTGGCAGGGCCGCGGTGTCGCCCCGGTGGCGGTAGAGGGCGAGCATATCCTGGAGAAGGATTGACCCCGACCAGCCGTCGCCCAGCAGGTGGTGCTGGCTGAGCAGGAGGCGATGGTGTTGCGGCCCCAGGTGAAGCAGCGTGGCGCGGATCAGCGGCGGTTCATCCAGCGCAAAGCGCGCGCGGCGATCTTCCGCCTCGATCGCGCCGGCGCGCCGCGCGCGCGCGTCCGCATCGAGTGCGCCGAGATCGTGTGCCTGCCAGGGCAGGGCGCAGCGCGCATGAACGATCTGCAGGGCGCGGCCCTGGCGAGACTGCTGGAAGGAAATCCGCAGGCTCGCATGGCGCTTGAGCAGGGCGTCGAGGGCGCGGTGCAGGCGGTCGGGGTCGAGGGCGCCCTCGAGTTCGAGGACGAGCTGGACGAGGTAGGGGTCTTCGCCGTCGGTTTCGTAGCTGGCATGGAACAGCAGGCCCTCCTGTAACGGCGTCAGGGGCCAGATGTCCTCGAGGTCGGCATGCTGCTGCTCGAATGTCTCGATTTCTGTCTGGTCGAGCGCGACGAGATCGAGATCGCTGGGCGTGAGACCACCGGCAGCGGGCCGGGCCGCGTGGCGGACGAGGGCTTCGAGTGCGTTGTTCCAGGCCGCGGCGAGGTGGCCGGCCTCGGTCTCTCTCACCAGCGCCGGGGCGAAGCGCCAGCTGACGCTGAGCCGGGGTCCCTCCGGCGTGTCATGGGTGATCGCGTTGAGCGTGATCGGATGATCGAGCGGCATGGCGGGATCGACGTCGCCGGTGAGGGCCACGGCCTCTGCCGCCGGTTGCCAGTCGGCGCCCTCACCGGCTGTGAAGCGTCCCAGATAGTTGAACGCGATCTGGGGGACGGGGTGTTGCGCGAGCGCGGCGGCGCTGACGGTATCGAGGTAGCGCAGCAGCCCGTATCCAATGCCATTGGCAGGGATGGCGCGCAGCTGTTCCTTGATCCGTTTGAGGGTGCATCCAGCTGCGGGTCCGCCGGCGAAGGCGTCCTCGAGGTCGATCGCTCCGGGATCGAGGTGCACGGGATAGAGCGTGGTGAACCAGCCGACCGTGCGGGTGAGGTCGAGCGCAGGATCGAGCGGTTCGCGGCCGTGGCCCTCGAGATCGATGCGCAGGGCGAGACTGCCGGCATTGCCGCTGGCGCCGCGCCAGGTGGCGACGGCGAGGACCAGGGCAGTGAGCAGGACATCGTTGATGCGGGCGTGAAAGGCGGCAGGCACGGTTGTCAGCAGCGCCACGGTGGTCTCCACCGACAACGCTCGCTCGATATATCCGGCACCGCCGGCGCTATCCCGGGCCGGATCGAGGCTGCCGCCGACAAGGTCCGGGGCAGGCCGTGCCAGCATGGTCTGCCAGAAGGGCAGCTCGTTACGGTGTTGCGGCGCGGTGGTGCCGAGCCGCTCGGCCCAGGTCCGGAAGCTGGTGGTCTTGGCTGGCAAGGTGATCGCCTGGCCGCGGCTGGCGGCGGCGTAGGCCCCGGCGAGATCGGGCAGCAGGATGCGCCAGGAGACGCCATCGACCGCGAGATGGTGGATCACCAGCAGCAGCCTTCCGGGCACACCGGGACCTGCCTCGCCCCAGACGGCCTGCAGCAGGCTCCCCGCGCCGGGGTCGAGGCGGGTCATGGCGTCCGCGAAAGCGCGGCGCAACGCGGCCTGGCATTCCGCAGCATCGAGTCCGGCCAGTGCCAGCCGCCGCAGGCACGCGCTGGCGCGCACGGTTCCGGCCGGCGGGATCACGAGGCCGCCGTTAGGAGTTACGCGCAGACGCAGCGCGTCGTGATGATCGAGCAGGGCTTGCAGGGCGAGCCCCAGCGCCGCCTCATCGAGTCTGGCCGGGACCTGCAACAGCACCGCCTGGTTGAACCCGGCCCAGGGACCGGCCAGTCCCAGCAGCCAGCGGATGATCGGGGTCGCCGGCAGCGGTCCTTCGGCGATCCCGCCGACCGCCGGCGATGGCGCATCCGGCTGCCGTTGTGCCACGCGGGCCAGCTCGCCCAGCACGGGACAGAGGAAGACATCCCGTGGCGTGATCTGGAGCCCGCGCTGGCGGGCACGGCTGACCAGCCGGATCGAGCTGATGCTGTCGCCGCCGAGGTAGAAGAAGTTGTCGGCCAGCCCGACGCGTGCGAGACCCAGCAGCTCCGCCACCAGCTCGCACAGCAGGCGTTCCACGGACGTGGCGGGCGGCACGTAGCCGGCGGCGAGACCGGAACCGTCGGGCGCGGGCAGTGCCTGGCGGTCGAGCTTGCCGTTGGGGGTCAGCGGCAGTGCATCCAGCACCACGAACGCCGCCGGCACCAGGTAGTCGGGCAGTTTTCCTTCCAGGTAGGCACGGAGCTGCGGCGCAAGCCGATGCCTGAGCTTCTCCTGCAAGGGGTTGTTGGTGTACTGGTGCCACGGCCGCGTGGCACTGGGCGGGTCCGGGCACAATGCCGGCAGATCGCTGCCGTCGAGTCGCCGGAATACCGCGTCGTAGCTGCCGTCCGAACGGGTGGCGGCGAGGCCGAGATCGACGCGGTAGCCGCACGCGTCCGCCAACTGCCACAGGTCTTCCGGCTCCAGGCCTTGCCGGGCGGCGGCAGTCAGACGCCTGACCTCGCCGGCGGGCACGTCGTGGAAGCGCCCGCGCTGCAGATGCCGGGCCGCCGCCAGCGCCTCCGTCACGCGGGAATTGGCGACCCCCCGCAAGGCCAGCACGGTCGGCCGCGCGCCCGACAGGGACCCCCGCAATGCCTCGAGGCCAGGCCGGTTGTCCCGCCACTCCACCCACTCCAGCGCATCGGTCGGGATCGGCTCGCCGGCGGTCCGGATCAGTACGTCGTAGCGGAAGCGGGTCATCTCGTTCATCGCGCTCCCTCGCTTCGGCAGGATCTCGACATGGCGGATCGCCGGGAAACGCTGTCTCAGGGCAAGGAAAAACATCGGGTCGATCGCCAGTTCCTGCTCCTGGGCAAGGCGTTGGCGTACCCGGTCCGCCACGTCGGCGGCGTGGTCGGCGGGATCGGCCTTGTCGAGCTGCAGGGACGCGTGGAACGCCTCCAGCAGCGGAAGGCTGCGCACGTCGCCGATGAAGACAGACCCGCCTGGAGCCAGCGCCCGGTCGAAGATCCCGTCGAGGACGCGCAACAGGTAATCGACGTCCGGGAAATACTGGACAACCGAGGGCAGTACCACCGTGTCGTAGGCACCGGGCTCCAGCCGGTTGCAGTCGTCGGCGCCATGGCACTGCAGTTCGGCGTCCGCAAGCCCGTGGATGCGCGCCTGCAGGTCGGGGCGGGCCCGCAGCGCGTGCAGTCGCCGGATCCGCGCTCGCGAAAGGTCGGCGCCGGTGTAAGCCGCGCAGTGCGGCAACAGCGCAAACAGGATGAGGCCGGCGCCGCAGCCGATCTCGAGCAGGCGCCGCGGCTGCAGCGACCGGATGCGCGCAACGGTGAACTGAACATACTCGCGCATGTCGGCTTCCGGCAGCGGCAGCCCGGTGTAGTTGCTGTCCCATCCCGTGGTGTCGAAGGTGACGTCGTCGTGCGGGGACTCGGCGCGGCAGCTGTCCTCTTCGAAGTCCTGCCAGCGTCCGGTCTGCTCCCGCTGCAGATCATCCAGCAGCCGGCCGAACGCCGGGGCTTTGGTATCGGGCGTGACATAGGCCACCAGCATCCTGTCGCCGGCGCCGTCGGTGCGGGCGATGACCGCGGCCTGGGCGATGGCGGGTGCGCGGGTCAGCGCGGCCTCGATCTCGCCGGGCTCGATGCGGAAGCCGCGCAGCTTGAGCTGGAAGTCGGTGCGGCCGTGGAAGTCCAGTTTGCCGTCGGTGCGCCAGGCGGCGCGGTCGCCGGTGCGGTAGAGCCGCTCGCCGGGGGTGATGGCGAAGGGGTTGGCGACGAAGCGCTCGGCGGTCAGACCCGGCCGGTTCCGGTAGCCGCGTGCCAGGCCGGCGCCGGCGATGTACAGCTCCCCCACCACCCCCGCCGGGCAGGGCTGCAGGTCCGCATCAAGCACGTAGACGCGCGTGTTGGCGAGCGGTGCGCCAATCGGTGGGGTGCCCTCACCCGTCAGGCTGGCGGACATCGTCGCGCAGACCGTGCTCTCGGTTGGCCCATAGGCGTTGATCATGCGGCAGCGTGTCGCCCAGGTCGCGGCAAGGTCACCGGGGCAGGGCTCGCCGGCAACGATCATGGCCTGTAAGCCGGTCGCGCGCCCGGCCGTCAGGGTCTGCAGCACGGAGGGTGTAAACGTGGCGTGCGTGATCCTGCCGCTGGCGAGCAGCCGATCCAGGGCGTCGCCACTGCGTTCGTCCCGGCTTGCCAGCACCAGCGCCGCCCCGCGGCACAGCGCCATCGCCAGCTCGGACAGGGCGGCGTCGAAGGATAACGAGGCGAGCTGGAGAACGCGGCTGTTTTCTGTAACAGCGATGTGGCGGCCTTGCGCCATCGCCAGGCCGGGTATGCCGCCGTGTGTGACGAGGACGCCCTTTGGCTGGCCGGTGCTGCCGGAGGTATAGATGAGGTAGGCGGGGTGCCGGGGGCGCAGGGGGGTGGTGCGGTCGGCATCGGTGGGGGCGGTGGTGGGGAAGCCGGCGAGGGTGGCGGTGACGGCGGGGTCATCGAGGCACAGGGTGTGCGGGCCGTCCGGGAGGCGGTCACGCCGGGCGGTGGTGGTGAGGCGGTAGCGGGGTGCGGCGTCCTCGAGCAGGCCGGCGAGGCGCGCGCGCGGGTAGTCGGGGTCGAGCGGCAGGTAGGCGGCGCCGGCCTTGAGGGTGGCGAGCAGGGCGACGATCAGTTCGGGCGTGCGGTCCAGGCAGAGGGCGACGATGTCCTCGGGCCCGATGCCGTCGGCGATGAGGTGCCAGGCGAGCCGGTTGGCGCGGGCGTCGAGTTCGGTGTAGCTGAGGGTCTGGTCCGCGCCGACCAGGGCGGTGTGCCGTGGGGTACGGGCGACCTGCTGCTCGAACAGTGCGACCAGGGTGTCCGCGGGGCACGGGGCGGCGGTGTCGTTGAGGTCGTGCACGAGGTGCTGGCGCTCTGCGGGGCTGAGGATGGTGAGCCGGTGCAGCGGGGCGGCGGGGTCGTCGGCGATCTGTTCCAGCAGCCGCACCAGGCGCGCGGCGAGGCGTTCGGCCGAGTCCGGATCGAACAGGTCGGAGCTGTAGTGGAGGCGAAGACAGAGTCCCTCTGTGGGGATCGCGGCGAGGCTGAGCGGGTAGTGGTTGCTGTTGTGGCCGCGCACGGCGTGCAGCGGGAGGTCGTCGTCGGAAACCGTCGATGGCGTGCCATCGACCGGATAATTTTCGTAGGTGAACAGCGTATCGAACAGCGCTTCCTTGCCGACGAGTTTGTGGATCTCTGTCAGCGGCAAGTGCTGATGCGGTTGCAGCGCGGCCTGCTCGCGCTGGAGGCGTTCGAGGAACGCGCACACGGGTTCGCCTGGATCGAGTATCGCGCGCACCGGCGTGGTGTTGATGAGCAGGCCCAGCATGCGCTCGATGCCGGGGACCGGCGCCTGACGTCCCGAACTTACCGTGCCGAAGCAGATATCCCGCTGGTTGGTGAGACGCGCGAGGAGTACCGCCCAGGCGCCTTGCAGGAGAGTGGCGAGGGTGAGACCGTTCGCACGCGCGACGTGCTCGAGCCTGTCGGTAACGGCCTGCGGGAGCTGTGTCTCGATCTGTGCCTGCAGCGGCAGGTCTGCACTGTGAGCGGGCTGGCCAAGCCGGGTGGGTGTCTCGATACCGGCAAGGCAGGCCTGCCAGGCAGCGCGGGCGGCGGCCCTGTCCTGCCGCTGCAGCCAGGCAAGATAATCCCTGAAAGCTGGCTGCTGCGGGAGGACGCCGGCTGCGCCCCGGTGGCGATACAGGGCGAGGAGATCCCGGAAGAAGATCGTCGTGGACCAGCCGTCGCCCAGCAGGTGGTGCTGGCTGAGCAGGAGGCGATGGTGTTGCGGCCCCAGGTGAAGCAGCGTGGCGCGGATCAGCGGCGGTTCATCCAGCGCAAAGCGCGCGCGGCGATCTTCCACCTCGATCGCGCCGGCGCGCCGCGCGCGCGCGTCCGCATCGAGTGCGCCGAGATCGTGTGCCTGCCAGGGCAGGGCGCAGCGCGCATGAACGATCTGCAGGGCGCGGCCCTGGCGAGACTGCTGGAAGGAAATCCGCAGGCTCGCATGGCGCTTGAGCAGGGCGTCGAGGGCGCGGTGCAGGCGGTCGGGGTCGAGGGCGCCCTCGAGTTCGAGGACGAGCTGGACGAGGTAGGGGTCTTCGCCGTCGGTTTCGTAGCTGGCATGGAACAGCAGGCCCTCCTGTAACGGCGTCAGGGGCCAGATGTCCTCGAGGTCCGGATTGCGCTGCCTCAGGGTCTCGATCTCGGACCGGTCCAGTGCGACGAGATCGATATCATCCGCGGTGGCAGGGGCGTCAGGCCGCGCACGGAGTCGAAGCACCAGCTCGCCGATGACCGGGTGGAGAAACACATCCTTGGGTGCCGTGAACAGGCCGTGTTCGCGCAGCCTGCTGACCAGCCGGATCGAGCTGATGCTGTCGCCGCCGAGGTGGAAGAAGTTGTCGGCCAGGCCGACGCGGTCGAGGCCGAGCAGGTCGGCCACGAGGTCGCAGAGCAGGGTCTCCTCGGGGGTGGTGGGGGCCACGTAGTCGGTGGCCAGGCCGCTGCCCTCGGGCGCCGGCAGGGCGGCGCGGTCGAGCTTGCCGTTGGGGGTCAGCGGCAGCGCCGCCAGCACCACGAACGCCGCCGGGATCATGTAGTCCGGCAACTGGGTGGCCAGGTGCTGGCGCAGGGCCTGGAGGTCGAGCGCGTCGGGCTGTTGCGGCGCCGGCTGGCGGGGCACGATATAGGCGACGAGGCGGCGGTTATCGTGCTGACCGTGGGCGAGGACGACGGCGTTTTGGACCTGGGGGTGGTGAGTGAGTGCGGCCTCGATCTCGCCGGGCTCGATGCGGAAGCCGCGCAGCTTGAGCTGGAAGTCGGCGCGGCCGAGGAACTCGATGGTGCCGTCGGGGCGGTAGCGCCCGAGGTCGCCGGTGTCGTAGAGCCGTTCGCCGGTGTGCGGGTGGTGCACGAAGCGGGCGCTGGTTTGTTCGGGGTCGTTCCAGTAGCCCATTGCCAGGCCGGCGCCGCCGATGAAGAGTTTGCCGGTGGTGTGGATGGGGCAGGGGGCGAAGTCGGGTTTGAGGACGTGGACGGTCTGGTTGCGCAAGGGTCTGCCGTAGGGGATGCTGGCCCAGGCGGGGTCGACCTGTTCGATCGGGTGGAAGATCGACCAGATGGCGGCCTCGGTGGCGCCGCCGAGGCTGTAGAGGCGGCAGGCGGGGAGCGGTTCCCGGAGGCGGTCGGGCAGTGTGACCGGGATCCAGTCGCCGCTGAGCAGGACGAGGCGCAGGCTGGCGAGCAGGGTGGCGGCGTGGTGGCCGCTGGCGGAGAGCAGGAGTTCGGCGATGGCGGGCACCGAGTTCCAGACGGTCACCGCGTGGCGGTGGACCGCCTCGGCCCAGCCGAGCGGGTGCTGGTTGCCGTCGGGGGGCGGGACGACGACGGCGCCGCCGGCCCCCAGGAGGCCGAAGAGGTCAAAGATCGACAGGTCGAACTCCAGCGACGAGACCCAGAGCACGCGGTCGGTGGGGGTGAGCGCGCCGCGCCCGGTGATATCGGCGAGGGTGTTGCGGGCGGCGCGGTGTGCGATGGTGACGCCTTTGGGGGCGCCGGTACTGCCCGAGGTGTAGATCACGTAGGCGGGGTCCGCGGGCGTGGCGGTCTGTGGCAGGCGCGCGGGGAGCGGTCCGGCATCGGGTTCCAGCGGCACATCGAGCAGGACGACCTGGTCCTGCCAGCCGCGGCCGCGGCGGATGCGCGGCTGGGTGAGGGCGAGGCGCACGCCGGCCTGGCGGAGGATCGCCTGGATCCGCTGGTCGGGCTGGCCGGCGCTGATCGGCAGGAAGGTGCGGCCGGCCTCGAGCACGGCGAGCACGGCGACGATCTGCTCGAAGTCCTTTTCCATGACGATGGCGACGAGCCGGTCGGTGGGGTCGAGGACGGCCTGCAGCCGGTGGGCGAGTGCGAGGGCGCGGTGCGCGAGTTCGCCGAAGCTCAGGGTGCGGTCCGCGGTGATGACGGCGGTCGCCGCGGGATGGGCCGCGGCGGCGGCGAACACCGGGGCGTGCAGGAGGTCGTCGGGCCGGGGGCCGGCGGTCGCGTTGACGGCGGCGAAGAGGTCGCGCTGCGCGGCGGGGACGAGCGACCGGTCGGTGGTCGTCCACGCCGCGTCCGCAGCGGCGAGGTCGTGCAGGCGGGCGACATAGGCCGCGAACATCGCCTCCAGCAGGCCCGGCGGGAACAGCGCCGCCGGCGCATCCCAGTCGATCCCCAGCCCGTCGTCGAGTTCGTAGATCTTGTTGTCGAGCCAGGTCTGGGGGGTCTGGGTAATGCTGTGGACGATGTCGATCCCGTCCATGGGCAGGTCGACCTGGGCCTCGCCGAGCACGCTGGTGAACACCACCGGCAGCAGGCCGGCATGGGGATCGCCGGCGCGCCGGGCGAGCAGGCGCTGGACCTCGACGCCGCTGAAGGCGCGCTGGTCGAGATCGCGCGCCAGCTGCTGCTGCTGCGCGCGCGCGCGCGCGTGGAAGCTGCCGCGGCAGGCGCCGCGGATCTCGAGCGGCGTGAGGTTGGTGAACACGCCGAGCATCGTGGCGACTGCAGGGTGCAGCGGGCGGCGGTCGCCGACGGTGAGGTTGAGGGTGAAGTCGTCGCTGCGCGCCCAGGTCCCCAGGACCTCGGCATAGGCGGTCAGGAGCAGGGTCGACGGGGTCAGTCCGGCGGTGGCCGCCCGCGTCCTGAGTGCGTTCCACACGGTCGGGTCCAGGCGGGCATGCTGGCGGGTGAAGCGCGGATCGGCGAGGCGCGCGGGATCGACCGCCAGCGGCAGGGCCGGCGCCGCGGGCAGCGTGTCGAGGCGGGCTTCCCAGTAGGCGCGCGCCTGGTCGATGGCGGCGCACGGGCGCTGCAGCTGCAGGACATAGTCCCGGAAGGTCAGTGTGTCGGGACGTCCGGGCGCGGTGCGGTCCTGGTAGAGGTCGAAGACCTCCTGCAGCAGCCGGTTGTTGCTCTCGCCATCGAGGATCAGGGCGTCGAGGCTCAGGTGCAGGCGCCAGTCCGCGGCGGCGACGCGTGTCACCCTGACCTCGAACAGCGGCCAGCGGTCGCAGGGCAACACCTGATGCGACATCGTCTCGCGCACCGCGCGGGCCGCCGCCTCTGCTGCGGCCGCCGGGGTGTCGCTGTGGTCGGCAAATGCGATGTTGAAGGGGGGCACCGCGGCGAGGATGTGCTGGGTGCCGTCCGGCCCGATCACCGCGCGCAGCATCGGATGGCGGTCGATCACGGCCCGCCAGGCCCGGGTGAGCCGCTCGAGATCGAGCGTGTGCAGCCTGAGTTCCGCGTAGACGTGGCAGGCCACCTCGCCGAGGTCGACCAGGCGCTGGCGGCCGAGCCAGTAGGCCTCCTGCACGGGCGTCAGCGGGAAGGGGGCGTGCGCCGCGGCCGGATCGGCCTGCAGCGGCGGTGCCGCGCCCGCCGGTTCGCCGAGGGCGGCCAGAGCGCGGGCGAGGTCGCCGAGCACCGGGGACTCGAAGATGGTGCGGATCGGCAGTTCGCGGCCGAGGCGGGCGCGGACCCGGGCGGCGAGGCGGGTGGCCAGGAGCGAGTGGCCGCCGAGGTGGAAGAAGTTGTCGGCCAGGCCGACGCGGTCGAGGCCGAGCAGGTCGGCCACGAGGTCGCAGAGCAGGGTCTCCTCGGGGGTGGTGGGGGCCACGTAGTCGGTGGCCAGGCCGCTGCCCTCGGGCGCCGGCAGGGCGGCGCGGTCGAGCTTGCCGTTGGGGGTCAGCGGCAGCGCCGCCAGCACCACGAACGCCGCCGGGATCATGTAGTCCGGCAACTGGGTGGCCAGGTGCTGGCGCAGGGCCTGGAGGTCGAGCGCGTCGGGCTGTTGCGGCGCCGGCTGGCGGGGCACGAGGTAGGCGACGAGGCGCGGGTCGCCGGCGCCGTCGGTGCGGGCGATGACCGCGGCCTGGGCGATGGCGGGTGCGCGGGTCAGCGCGGCCTCGATCTCGCCGGGCTCGATGCGGAAGCCGCGCAGCTTGAGCTGGAAGTCGGTGCGGCCGTGGAAGTCCAGTTTGCCGTCGGTGCGCCAGGCGGCGCGGTCGCCGGTGCGGTAGAGCCGCTCGCCGGGGGTGATGGCGAAGGGGTTGGCGACGAAGCGCTCGGCGGTCAGACCCGGCCGGTTCCGGTAGCCGCGTGCCAGGCCGGCGCCGGCGATGTACAGCTCCCCCACCACCCCCGCCGGGCAGGGCTGCAGGTCCGCATCGAGCACGTAGACGCGCGTGTTGGCGTAGGGTGCGCCGATGTGGATGTCGTCGCCATCGATCGTGCCGGCGATGGCGCCGATCGTGGTCTCCGTGGGGCCGTACTCGTTGAAGATCCGCAGGGCGGGGGCGTGCGCCCTGAGGGTCCTGACGTGGGCCGGCGTGAGCGCCTCGCCGCCCACGATGGCGATCGCCAGCCGGGTTTTATGGGGAGGCCGCGTGGCGAGCAGGGCGATGTGCGAGGGGGTCAGCTTGACCGCGGTCGACGTGTCATCCGGCGAGAAGATCGCTTCGAGCGCCGCCGCGGGGTGTGTGGCGGCCATGATCCGGAGCTGGCCGCCGCCGCACAGCGGCGCGAACAGCGTCGTCAGCGTCAGGTCGAACACCGCCGGCGTGAACAGCGGCATCTGCGCGGCGCTGGATCCGAGCACGGTCCGCCCGACGAGATCGATGTAGTGGGCGATGCTGTGTTGGCCGATCATGACGCCCTTGGGGGTTCCGGTGCTGCCGGAGGTATAGATGAGGTAGGCGGGGTGCCGGGGGCGCAGGGGGGTGGTGCGGTCGGCATCGGTGGGGGCGGTGGTGGGGAAGCCGGCGAGGGTGGCGGTGACGGCGGGGTCATCGAGGCACAGGGTGTGCGGGCCGTCCGGGAGGCGGTCACGCCGGGCGGTGGTGGTGAGGCGGTAGCGGGGTGCGGCGTCCTCGAGCAGGCCGGCGAGGCGCGCGCGCGGGTAGTCGGGGTCGAGCGGCAGGTAGGCGGCGCCGGCCTTGAGGGTGGCGAGCAGGGCGACGATCAGTTCGGGCGTGCGGTCCAGGCAGAGGGCGACGATGTCCTCGGGCCCGATGCCGTCGGCGATGAGGTGCCAGGCGAGCCGGTTGGCGCGGGCGTCGAGTTCGGTGTAGCTGAGGGTCTGGTCCGCGCCGACCAGGGCGGTGTGCCGTGGGGTACGGGCGACCTGCTGCTCGAACAGTGCGACCAGGGTGTCCGCGGGGCACGGGGCGGCGGTGTCGTTGAGGTCGTGCACGAGGTGCTGGCGCTCTGCGGGGCTGAGGATGGTGAGCCGGTGCAGCGGGGCGGCGGGGTCGTCGGCGATCTGTTCCAGCAGCCGCACCAGGCGCGCGGCGAGGCGTTCGGCCGAGTCCGGATCGAACAGGTCGGTGCTGTACTCGAGCTCGCCGGTGAGCCCGGCGGGCTGGCCCGCCGTGTCGTGGGCCTCGGTGAAGTTGAACGCCAGGTCGAACTTGATGGTGCGGGTGCCGGGGCTGAGCGCGGTCGCGCGCAGCCCGGCCAGTTCGAAGCGCGGCGGCGGGTTGTTCTGCAGGACGAGCAGGGTCTGGAACAGCGGCTGCCGGCCGAAGGCGCGCGGCGGGTCGAGGAGCTCGACCAGGCGCTCGAAGGGCAGGTCCTGGTGGGCGTAGGCCGCCAGGCAGGTGGTGCGGGCGCGCGCGAGCAGTTCGGTGAAGGCCGGATTGCCGCCGGTGTCGGTGCGCAGCACGAGGGTGTTGACGAAGAAGCCGACGAGTGCGTCGAGGGCGGCCTCGGTGCGCCCGGCGATGGCGGTGCCGATCGGGATGTCGGTGCCGCCGCCGAGCTTGGTGAACAGGGCGGCGAGGGCGGCCTGGAGGAGCATGAACAGGGTGGCGCCCCGGGCACGAGCCAGGTCCTGGAGCCGGGCATGCAGCGCGGCCGGGACGGTGAAGCCGACGACGTCGCCCGCATAGCTCGGGGTCGGCGGGCGCGGCCGGTCGGTGGGCAGCGCGAGCTCGGCGGGGAGGCCGGCGAGCTGTGCGGTCCAGTAGGCGATCTGGCGGGCGAGCGGACTGGTGGCGTCGTCCTCGCGGCCGAGCAGGGCGCGCTGCCAGAGGGTGTAGTCGGCGTACTGCACGGGCAGCGGCGTGAAGGCGGGTGCGGCGCCCGTGCGTCGCGCGGCATAGGCGCGGGCCAGGTCGTCGAGGAGCGGGGTGACCGACCAGCCGTCGGCGGCGCTGTGGTGGACCAGCAGCAGGAGGGCGTGGTCGTCGGGGGCGAGCCGGAACAGCGTGGCCTTGAGCGGGAGCTCGCTGGCGAGGTCGAAGCCGTGTGCCGCGGCGGCGGCGAGGTCGTCCCCGAGGGTGCTGGCGGTGCCGGGGAGGCACTGCAGCGGGGCGGGCAGCGCGTCGATCGGCAGGATGCGCTGGCAGGGCGTGCCATCGTGCGCGACGAGCCGGGTGCGCAGGCTCTCGTGGCGGGCGAGCAGGTCGCCGAGCGCCCGTTCGAGGGCGGGCTGGTCGAGCGGCCCGTGCAGCCGGAGGCCGATCGGGATGTTGTAGTTGGCGTGCGCGCCCTCGAGCTGGTGCAGGAACCAGAGGCGGGCCTGCGCGAAGGAGAGCGGCAGCCGGGCGGGGCGGGCCTGCGCGGTCAGCGGCCGGCCGGCCCTGGGGAGGGCATGCAGGGCGCGGGCGAGGTCGCCGAGCACCGGGGTGTCGAAGACGGTGCGGATCGGCAGTTCGCGGCCGAGGCGGGCGCGGATCCGGGCGGCGAGGCGGGTGGCCAGGAGCGAGTGGCCGCCGAGGTGGAAGAAGTTGTCGGCCAGGCCGACGCGGTCGAGGCCGAGCAGGTCGGCCACGAGGTCGCAGAGCAGGGTCTCCTCGGGGGTGGTGGGGGCCACGTAGTCGGTGGCCAGGCCGCTGCCCTCGGGCGCCGGCAGGGCGGCGCGGTCGAGCTTGCCGTTGGGGGTCAGCGGCAGCGCCGCCAGCACCACGAACGCCGCCGGGATCATGTAGTCCGGCAGGCGGTCCAGGAGCCACTCGCGCAACCCCTCCGGATCGAACGGTTTGGCAAGTCTGGTGAGCGGCATGGGTTGCCAGTGCTGCTGCCGGGCCGGTTCGATCGGGCCGGCGAGCAGGGTGTGGAGGAAGACGTCCACGGTGTCGTCCGCAAGCCCGAGGCGGTCACGCAGCCTGGCTTCATCGATACTGCCGATCGCACAGCTGCCAATGTTCAGGGCGAGGCCGGCCTGGGCGAGCGTCTGCCCGATATAGCCGGCCTCGAGGAGACAGGCATCGCGTGCCCAGTCACCGTAGAGCGGGCGAATCGCCGGGAGATGACCGACAAGAAAGATCGCGCATGCGGCGGTCTCGGCAATCGGCCCGTTGAGTCCGCCAAACAATGCGGGATCGAGGCTGGCATCACCCTGCCGGACAAGACGGTGGCTGAGTGGTTCGTAAACGTAGGCACCGGACTCGAGACCTTCGATAGCATCGGGCTTGAGGAGAACATGGATGCGTACCGGGTAGAGGCTGCCGGCCGAGGGATAGAGGCGCTTCGTGAGCGGTGTGCTGTCGACCGGCATGGCCTGCAGGCTGCCGAGCCAGCCGCCGAGGCCGGCGAGGGTGAGCGTTCGGTCGGTGAACGTGCGGTAGCTCTGGCGGGCAAGGAAGGCGCGTTCGCGTGCCTGGTCGAAGCTGCCGCCGGGCAAGGCGATGGCCCCGGCATCCTTGCTGGTCAGCGACCGGTCGTGCTGCCCGAGGGTGAAGGCCATGCGCGCGAGCGGGTCGGTAATGACGCCATCCTGTTCGCCGCCGGGGCCGTATGTCCCTGATTCGCCCTGCCGCGTCACGATATAGGCGACGAGGCGGCGGTTATCGTGCTGACCGTGGGCGAGGACGACGGCGTTTTGGACCTGGGGGTGGTGAGTGAGTGCGGCCTCGATCTCGCCGGGTTCGATGCGGAAGCCGCGCAGCTTGAGCTGGAGGTCGGCGCGGCCGAGGAACTCGATGGTGCCGTCGGGGCGGTAGCGCCCGAGGTCGCCGGTGTCGTAGAGCCGTTCGCCGGTGTGCGGGTGGTGCACGAAGCGGGCGCTGGTGTGCTCGGGGTCGTTCCAGTAGCCGAGTGCCAGGCCGACGCCGCCGATGAAGAGCTTGCCGGTGGTGTGGATGGGGCAGGGGGCGAAGTCGGGTTTGAGGACGTGGACGGTCTGGTTGCGCAAGGGTCTGCCGTAGGGGATGCTGGCCCAGGCGGGGTCGACCTGTTCGATGGGGTGGAAGATCGACCAGATGGCGGCCTCGGTGGCGCCGCCGAGGCTGTAGAGGCGGCAGGCGGGGAGCGGCTCCCGGAGGCGGTCGGGCAGGGTGACCGGGATCCAGTCGCCGCTGAGCAGGACGAGGCGCAGGCTGGCGAGCAGGGTGGCGGCGTGGTCGCCGCTGGCGGAGAGCAGGAGCTCGGCGAGGGCGGGCACCGAGTTCCAGACGGTCACGCGCGTGGCGGTGGACCGCCTCGGCCCAGCCGAGCGGGTGCTGGTTGCCGTCGGGCGGCGGGACGACGACGGCGCCGCCGGCCCCGAGGAGGCCGAAGAGGTCAAAGATCGACAGGTCGAACTGCAGGGACGAGACCCAGAGCACGCGGTCGGTGGGGGTGAGCGCGCCGCGCCCGGTGAATCGGCGAGGGTGTTGCGGGCGGCGCGGTGCGCGATGGTGCACGCCTTTGGGGGCGCCGGTGCTGCCCGAGGTGTAGATCACGTAGGCGGGGTCCGTCGGGCGTGGCGGTCTGTGGCAGGCGCGCGGGGAGCGTGTGCCGTGCATCGGGTTCCAGCGGCACATCGAGCAGGACGACCTGGTCCTGCCAGCGCGCGGCCGCGGCGGATGCGCGGCTGGGTGAGGGCGAGGCGCACGCCGGCCTGGCGCGAGGATCGCCTGGATCCGCTGGTCGGGCTGGCCGGCGCTGATCGGGCAGGAAGGTGCGGCCGGCCTCGAGCACGGCGAGCACGGCGACGATCTGCTCGAAGCTCTTTTCCATGACGATGGCGACGAGCCGGTCGGTGGGGTCGAGGACGGCCTGCAGCCGGTGGGCGAGTGCGAGGGCGCGGTGCGCGAGTTCGCCGAAGCTCAGGGTGCGGTCCGCGGTGATGACGGCGGTCGCCGCGGGATGGGCCGCGGCGGCGGCGAACACCGGGGCGTGCAGGAGGTCGTCGGGCCGGGGGCCGGCGGTGGCGTTGACGGCGGCGAAGAGCGTCGCGCTGCGCGGCGGGGACGAGCGAGCGGTCGGTGGTCGTCCACGCCGCGTCCGCAGCGGCGAGGTCGTGCAGGCAGGGCGACATAGGCCGCGAACATCGCCTCGAGCAGGCCCGGCGGGAACAGCGCCGCCGGCGCATCCCAGTCGATCCCCAGCCCGTCGTCGAGTTCGTAGACCTTGTTGTCGAGCCAGGTCTGGGGGGTCTGGGTGATGCTGTGGACGATGTCGATCCCGTCCATGGGCAGGTCGACCTGGGCCTCGCCGAGCACGCTGGTGAAGACCACCGGCAGCAGGCCGGCCATGCGGGATCGCCGGCGCGCTGGGCGAGCAGGCGCTGGACCTCGACGCCGCTGAAGGCGCGATGGTCGAGATCGCGCGCCAGCTGGCTGCTGCTGCGCGGCGCGCGCGCGCGGAAGCTGCCGCGGCAGGCGCCGCGGATCTCGAGCGGCGTGAGGTTGGTGAACACGCCGAGCATCGTGGCGACGCAGGGTGCAGCGGGCGGCGGTCGCCGACGGTGAGGTTGAGGGTGAAGTCGTCGCTGCGCGCCCAGGTGCCCAGGACCTCGGCATAGGCGGTCAGGAGCAGGGTCGACGGGGTCAGTCCGGCGGTGGCGGCGCGCGTCTTGAGTGCGTTCCACGACGCGTCGGGTCCAGGCGGGCATGCTGGCGGGTGAAGCGCGGATCGGCGAGGCGCGCGGGATCGACGGCCAGCGGCAGGGCCGGCGCCGGGGGCAGCGTGTCGAGGCGGGCCTCCCAATAGGCGCGCGCCTGGTCGATGGCGGCGGCACGGGCGCTGCAGCTGCAGGACATAGTCGCGGAAGGTCAGCTGTGTCGGGACGTGCGGGCGCGGTGCGGTCCGTGGTAGAGATCGAAGACCTCCTGCAGCAGCCGGTTGTTGCTCTCGCCATCGAGGATCAGGGCGTCGAGGCTGAGGTGCAGGCGCCAGTCCGCGGCGGCGACGCGTGTCACGCGGACCTCGAACAGCGGCCAGCGGTCGGAGGGCAACACCTGATGCGACATCGTCTCGCGCACCGCGCGCGGCGCCGCCTCTGCTGCGGCCGCCGGGGTGTCGCTGTGGTCGGCAAATGCGATGTTGAAGGGGGGCACCGCGGCGAGGATGTGCTGGGTGCCGTCCGGCGCCGATCACCGCGCGCAGCATCGGATGGCGGTCGATCACGGCCCGCCAGGCCCGGGCTGAGCCGCTCGACGATCGAGCGTGTGCAGCCTGAGCTCGGCGTAGACGTGGCAGGCCACCTCGCCGAGGTCGACCAGGCGCTGGCGGCCGAGCCAGTAGGCCTCCTGCACGGGCGTCAGCGGGAAGGGGGCGTGCGCCGCGGCGGGATCGGCGCTGCAGCGGCGCGGCCGCGCTCGCCGGTCGTCGCCGAGCGGCGGCCAGAGCGCGGGCGAGGTCGCCGAGCACCGGGGTGCTCGAAGATGGTGCGGATCGGCAGTTCGCGGCCGAGGCGGGCGCGGATCCGGGCGGCGAGCCGGGTGGCCAGGAGCGAGTGGCCGCCGAGGTGGAAGAAGTTGTCGGCCAGGCCGACGCGGTCGAGGCCGAGCAGGTCGGCCACGAGGTCGCAGAGCAGGGTCTCCTCGGGGGTGGTGGGGGCCACGTAGTCGGTGGCCAGGCCGCTGCCCTCGGGCGCCGGCAGGGCGGCGCGGTCGAGCTTGCCGTTGGGGGTCAGCGGCAGCGCCGCCAGCACCACGAACGCCGCCGGGATCATGTAGTCCGGCAACTGGGTGGCCAGGTGCTGGCGCAGGGCCTGGAGGTCGAGCGCGTCGGGCTGTTGCGGCGCCGGCTGGCGGGGCACGAGGTAGGCGACGAGGCGCGGGTCGCCGGCGCCGTCGGTGCGGGCGATGACCGCGGCCTGGGCGATGGCGGGTGCGCGGGTCAGCGCGGCCTCGATCTCGCCGGGCTCGATGCGGAAGCCGCGCAGCTTGAGCTGGAAGTCGGTGCGGCCGTGGAAGTCCAGTTTGCCGTCGGTGCGCCAGGCGGCGCGGTCGCCGGTGCGGTAGAGCCGCTCGCCGGGGGTGATGGCGAAGGGGTTGGCGACGAAGCGCTCGGCGGTCAGACCCGGCCGGTTCCGGTAGCCGCGTGCCAGGCCGGCGCCGGCGATGTACAGCTCCCCCACCACCCCCGCCGGGCAGGGCTGCAGGTCCGCATCGAGCACGTAGACGCGCGTGTTGCCGGCTGCGATCAGCTTGCCGGTCCGTGGATGCACGCGCGATCCAGCGTGCCGGTGACGTGGACGGTGGTCTCGGTGATGCCGTACATGTTCACCAGCCGGGGGCGATCCTCGGCATGGCGGCGATACCAGCGCTCCAGGCGGCGCGGTTCGAGCGCCTCACCGCCGAAGATCACCGTGCAGGGCGAGCGCGTCTGCAGTATCGCCCGCCCCCTCGTCCGCTTGCATCAGCTGGAGAGGCTGCAGGCGTCTGGTTCAGGGCCGTAACGGCATCCGTGCAAGCAGGTCGCGGAAGGCGCCGCCGCCGGCGATGTGTTTGGGAACGATCAGCAGGCGCCCGCCGTGGAGCGGCGCAACAGAGTTCTCAGCGAGAGATCAAAGGCGCAGGAGTGGAACATCGTGCAGGTGTCGTGCTCGTCGAAACCGAACCAGGGCCGCGTCGCGTCGAACAGGCGGACGACGTTTTGCTGGGTGTTGGCGACGCCCTTGGGGGTTCCGGTGCTGCCGGAGGTATAGATGAGGTAGGCGGGGTGCCGGGGGCGCAGGGGGGTGGTGCGGTCGGCATCGGTGGGGGCGGTGGTGGGGAAGCCGGCGAGGGTGGCGGTGACGGCGGGGTCATCGAGGCACAGGGTGTGCGGGCCGTCCGGGAGGCGGTCACGCCGGGCGGTGGTGGTGAGGCGGTAGCGGGGTGCGGCGTCCTCGAGCAGGCCGGCGAGGCGCGCGCGCGGGTAGTCGGGGTCGAGCGGCAGGTAGGCGGCGCCGGCCTTGAGGGTGGCGAGCAGGGCGACGATCAGTTCGGGCGTGCGGTCCAGGCAGAGGGCGACGATGTCCTCGGGCCCGATGCCGTCGGCGATGAGGTGCCAGGCGAGCCGGTTGGCGCGGGCGTCGAGTTCGGTGTAGCTGAGGGTCTGGTCCGCGCCGACCAGGGCGGTGTGCCGTGGGGTACGGGCGACCTGCTGCTCGAACAGTGCGACCAGGGTGTCCGCGGGGCACGGGGCGGCGGTGTCGTTGAGGTCGTGCACGAGGTGCTGGCGCTCTGCGGGGCTGAGGATGGTGAGCCGGTGCAGCGGGGCGGCGGGGTCGTCGGCGATCTGTTCCAGCAGCCGCACCAGGCGCGCGGCGAGGCGTTCGGCCGAGTCCGGATCGAACAGGTCGGTGCTGTACTCGAGCTCGCCGGTGAGCCCGGCGGGCTGGCCCGCCGTGTCGTGGGCCTCGGTGAAGTTGAACGCCAGGTCGAACTTGATGGTGCGGGTGCCGGGGCTGAGCGCGGTCGCGCGCAGCCCGGCCAGTTCGAAGCGCGGCGGCGGGTTGTTCTGCAGGACGAGCAGGGTCTGGAACAGCGGCTGCCGGCCGAAGGCGCGCGGCGGGTCGAGGAGCTCGACCAGGCGCTCGAAGGGCAGGTCCTGGTGGGCGTAGGCCGCCAGGCAGGTGGTGCGGGCGCGCGCGAGCAGTTCGGTGAAGGCCGGATTGCCGCCGGTGTCGGTGCGCAGCACGAGGGTGTTGACGAAGAAGCCGACGAGTGCGTCGAGGGCGGCCTCGGTGCGCCCGGCGATGGCGGTGCCGATCGGGATGTCGGTGCCGCCGCCGAGCTTGGTGAACAGGGCGGCGAGGGCGGCCTGGAGGAGCATGAACAGGGTGGCGCCCCGGGCACGAGCCAGGTCCTGGAGCCGGGCATGCAGCGCGGCCGGGACGGTGAAGCCGACGACGTCGCCCGCATAGCTCGGGGTCGGCGGGCGCGGCCGGTCGGTGGGCAGCGCGAGCTCGGCGGGGAGGCCGGCGAGCTGTGCGGTCCAGTAGGCGATCTGGCGGGCGAGCGGACTGGTGGCGTCGTCCTCGCGGCCGAGCAGGGCGCGCTGCCAGAGGGTGTAGTCGGCGTACTGCACGGGCAGCGGCGTGAAGGCGGGTGCGGCGCCCGTGCGTCGCGCGGCATAGGCGCGGGCCAGGTCGTCGAGGAGCGGGGTGACCGACCAGCCGTCGGCGGCGCTGTGGTGGACCAGCAGCAGGAGGGCGTGGTCGTCGGGGGCGAGCCGGAACAGCGTGGCCTTGAGCGGGAGCTCGCTGGCGAGGTCGAAGCCGTGTGCCGCGGCGGCGGCGAGGTCGTCCCCGAGGGTGCTGGCGGTGCCGGGGAGGCACTGCAGCGGGGCGGGCAGCGCGTCGATCGGCAGGATGCGCTGGCAGGGCGTGCCATCGTGCGCGACGAGCCGGGTGCGCAGGCTCTCGTGGCGGGCGAGCAGGTCGCCGAGCGCCCGTTCGAGGGCGGGCTGGTCGAGCGGCCCGTGCAGCCGGAGGCCGATCGGGATGTTGTAGTTGGCGTGCGCGCCCTCGAGCTGGTGCAGGAACCAGAGGCGGGCCTGCGCGAAGGAGAGCGGCAGCCGGGCGGGGCGGGCCTGCGCGGTCAGCGGCCGGCCGGCCCTGGGGAGGGCATGCAGGGCGCGGGCGAGGTCGCCGAGCACCGGGGTAGTCGAAGACGGTGCGGATCGGCAGTTCGCGGCCGAGGCGGGCGCGGATCCGGGCGGCGAGGCGGGTGGCCAGGAGCGAGTGGCCGCCGAGGTGGAAGAAGTTGTCGGCCAGGCCGACGCGGTCGAGGCCGAGCAGGTCGGCCACGAGGTCGCAGAGCAGGGTCTCCTCGGGGGTGGTGGGGGCCACGTAGTCGGTGGCCAGGCCGCTGCCCTCGGGCGCCGGCAGGGCGGCGCGGTCGAGCTTGCCGTTGGGGGTCAGCGGCAGCGCCGCCAGCACCACGAACGCCGCCGGGATCATGTAGTCCGGCAACTGGGTGGCCAGGTGCTGGCGCAGGGCCTGGAGGTCGAGCGCGTCGGGCTGTTGCGGCGCCGGCTGGCGGGGCACGAGGTAGGCGACGAGGCGCGGGTCGCCGGCGCCGTCGGTGCGGGCGATGACCGCGGCCTGGGCGATGGCGGGTGCGCGGGTCAGCGCGGCCTCGATCTCGCCGGGCTCGATGCGGAAGCCGCGCAGCTTGAGCTGGAAGTCGGTGCGGCCGTGGAAGTCCAGTTTGCCGTCGGTGCGCCAGGCGGCGCGGTCGCCGGTGCGGTAGAGCCGCTCGCCGGGGGTGATGGCGAAGGGGTTGGCGACGAAGCGCTCGGCGGTCAGACCCGGCCGGTTCCGGTAGCCGCGTGCCAGGCCGGCGCCGGCGATGTACAGCTCCCCCACCACCCCCGCCGGGCAGGGCTGCAGGTCCGCATCGAGCACGTAGACGCGCGTGTTGGCGATCGGTGCACCGATGGACTGGGCATCATCGTCCGCATCGGCGCGGCAGCGCCCTGCCGTACTCCAGATAGTGGCCTCCGTCACCCCGTACTCGTTGAACAGGTCGACGCCCTGATGGAGCGTGCTGTGCAGCCGGACCGTTTGCGACTGTAAGGCATCGCCGCCGACGACGACGCAACGTAAACCGGGTAAATCGCGCCTGCGGCTCGCTGTCAGGTGACCGGCGTAGACCGTGGCGGGCAGCATCAGATGCGTGATGCCAACCCGCAGCTCCCGGTCGTCCTCGCTATCGAGACCTTCGCCCGCGGGGGTGGAGGCGACAACAAGTCTGGCACCACCGGCAAATGTCCAGAAAATCTGGGCAAGCGATATGTCAAACGAAATCGATGACGAGAGAACCAGCGCCTTCATGTCGCTGGTGTAGTAACAGGTCCGCGCAAGGATGGCGTTACAGATGGCAGCGTGGGTAACGGCGACGCCCTTGGGGGTTCCGGTGCTGCCGGAGGTATAGATGAGGTAGGCGGGGTGCCGGGGGCGCAGGGGGGTGGTGCGGTCGGCATCGGTGGGGGCGGTGGTGGGGAAGCCGGCGAGGGTGGCGGTGACGGCGGGGTCATCGAGGCACAGGGTGTGCGGGCCGTCCGGGAGGCGGTCACGCCGGGCGGTGGTGGTGAGGCGGTAGCGGGGTGCGGCGTCCTCG
The DNA here is from genome assembly GCA_963803275.1 of uncultured Gammaproteobacteria bacterium. Taxonomy (GTDB): domain Bacteria; phylum Pseudomonadota; class Gammaproteobacteria; order UBA9214; family UBA9214; genus UBA9214. The sequence goes on from CAWDLS010000004.1 coordinate 310,539, forward strand.
AGCAGGCCGGCGAGGCGCGCGCGCGGGTAGTCGGGGTCGAGCGGCAGGTAGGCGGCGCCGGCCTTGAGGGTGGCGAGCAGGGCGACGATCAGTTCGGGCGTGCGGTCCAGGCAGAGGGCGACGATGTCCTCGGGCCCGATGCCGTCGGCGATGAGGTGCCAGGCGAGCCGGTTGGCGCGGGCGTCGAGTTCGGTGTAGCTGAGGGTCTGGTCCGCGCCGACCAGGGCGGTGTGCCGTGGGGTACGGGCGACCTGCTGCTCGAACAGTGCGACCAGGGTGTCCGCGGGGCACGGGGCGGCGGTGTCGTTGAGGTCGTGCACGAGGTGCTGGCGCTCTGCGGGGCTGAGGATGGTGAGCCGGTGCAGCGGGGCGGCGGGGTCGTCGGCGATCTGTTCCAGCAGCCGCACCAGGCGCGCGGCGTGACCGGCCAGCTGCTCCACCGTGTAGCGTTCGGGATTGCCGCCCAGTTCGAGCTGCAGCGGAAACCCGGTGCCACGGTCGTACAGGACGATCGCCAGATCGTCGCACCGCAGCGCGTTCGAGAGGTTATGTACCGTAAAGCGCTGGCCGGCCCAGGCGATGGCGTAATCGTAGGACTGTACGCTGACGACAGGACCAAAACCGTCGGGCGTGTCCGGTGTGAGGCCGAGGTCATGGCGCAGGTCCTCGTAGCGGTAGCGCTGTCGATGCAGCAGCTGCTCGAGAGCAGAACTCGCCGCGCCGAGCAGATCGAGCGGCGTGTCCGTCGGCTTGATCTCGAGATGTATCGGCAGGACGGTGCTGGCTACGCCGGGGATGCGGAACTGGGCGTTGAGCCGGCCTGTCACCCGTTGGGCAAGCGGGATTGCCTGCGCCCCGCTCAGCCGGTGAAGATAGCTTGCCACGGCAACGGTGAGGATGGCGGTGAGACCGGCTCGCTGCGCCGCGGCGAGTGCCAACAGCTCCGTGGTGAGCGCCTGCCGCAGTTCAAGCGAATAACGGACCGGCGGGGCCGTGGCCTTGCGCAGGGACTTGCCGGTGAGGTTCACCGGCTCGGGCAGTAGCGCGAGCCGCTCCCGCCAGAAGGCCTGCTCGTGCGCGAAGGTCTCGCCTGCGCGATACACCTGCTCGGCTTTGACCAGCGCGAGCGCGGAAGGCTGCACCAAGAACGGAACGGGCTCGCCCGTGGCCAGGCCGCTATAGAGCGCCGCGAGGCGGGTCGTGGTCATCGCGAAACTCGGCCTGTCGCAGATCAGACGGTGGCAGCGCTGGTAGAACAGGCCGCGTTCGCTGGTGACAAGCAACAGGGCGAGCGTGAACAGCCGCTCGCCGGTCACCTCGACCGGTGTGCCGAGATCGGCCTGCATCCAGGTCATCGCGGCGCGCTCGGGATCGGATTCGTCGCGCAGGTCGACTATCACCGTTGACCCGGCGGGGGCGTCCCGGACCTGCTGGCGGGGACCGTTAGGTGTATCGCTGAAAATGAGCCGGTAGAGATCGAACTCGGTGACGAGCTGACGGCAGGCGTCCGTGAAGAAACGGGGATCGAGCGTGCCTTCGATTGCAAGGTATTCGGCCTGGTTGAGGTCCGGGCCGTCGGGATCCCGCTGCTGCGTGCACCAGATGCCCAACTGCGCCGTAGAGAGCGGGTGCACGACGCCACTCTGGTCCCCGGTCGGCCGCCTGTCGTGCGGTTCTGATTCCGGCGTCAGCGTTCCTGTGTAGCTGCTCGCCGATTCTTCCGCTGCCTTCTGCGCACCCTGCAACTCGCGCTCGTTCATCAAGTAGCGTCCTCAAGTAGCGCGGACCCGGTGTCGCATGGAAAATCGACCCGCCTGCTGAGCTGCATTATTACTCACGATCGGTTCTCGCTGCGAGTTTTTGCCGTGTCCCGGGTGTACCCGCCGGCTGTCGGCGAGTTCGACCTTGTCGATCCTGGGGGTTGCGCCATCCGCCATCGGGCGCCGCCTGCACGAGACCCGGGATCAGCGGCGAGGTAAATGCCGCTGCCTTGTGCAATTCCCTGGTTTCCACGCTGCCAGATGCTGGCCTTGCGCGCGTCCATGCCGGGTCGTATTCTTGCTCGGGTGCCATCTTCAGGATCCCATGACCATGCGTCCAGGCCAATGTAATGGCAGCATCAACGCGGCCCGCCGGTCGCATCGCGACCGGGTGTGGCCTGCACCCCGGTTCAGTCTGGCCGGTTCGCAGCCTGTGCCAGCCGCGTGCCGGGATACGGGTGGTCACCTGGCCGCCTTCCCGGCATTGGCGATAACCGAAGGGAGCCTGTTGCGATGACCAATCCGTTCGAAGACGAACAGGGCGAGTATCTGGTGCTGATCAACGGGGAGGGCCAGTATTCCCTGTGGCCCGCCTATCTGGATATCCCGGTAGGCTGGCGGGCGACCGGACCGAAAGGTGAGCGCAAGACGTGCCTCGCCTGGATAGACGAGAACTGGACCGACATGCGGCCGCTGAGCCTGGTGCGCCAGATGGAGGAAGACGCCCGCAAGCGAGAGTCACCGCCGGATTCCTGAGGACGCTGGATGACCGGCATGAACCAGGGAAACTGCGGCGCGGTCGGTGGCAGGGCTTGCAACGAAACCGCATTGTCCGCGTGGCGCGCGTTCGGTGCGACGTCATCAACAGGCGTACACGGCGCGCGTCGCGAGTGAGTCTCTGCTGGAAAGCTCCGACACGAAAGCTACCATCACGACACCCGCGATCGACCCGCACCGCCTGCAACTCGCGCTAAAGTCGCTGTCCCGCGGCTGTCTGCCCGCCGGCTGTGCTGTCGCGGCCGGCATGCTGGAGACCTTCTCGACCACCGTCCTGTTCCAGACAGAGCTGCCGGCGATTGACGGCGCACAGCCTCGACGCCGCGCGGCCTTCCGGGGCGGCCGTGCCTGCGCGCGTGCCGCCCTGGGCGAACTCGGTGTACAACCCGTTGCGATTCCCGCCGGTGCCGCGGGCGCGCCGTGCTGGCCTGATGGTTTCGTCGGCTCGATCAGCCACACCGACGAGGTCGCCGCCGCCGTGGTGGCGCGCAGTCCCCCGGTGTACGGGATCGGCCTTGATATCGAAGGGGACGGCCAGCTCGACGATGCGACAATGGTGCGGATCGTCTGCCGGCCGGAGGAACTGGTTCCCGGCTGCAATCCGTCCCATACCGGAAATCTCCGGCACGGCAAGTTGCTGTTCGTCCTTAAAGAGGCGGTCTACAAGTTGTATTGGCCGCTCACCGGCACCTTCCTCGACTTCCATGATCTGCGCGTTACCCTCGAGGAGGCCGCGGGTACCTTTCGTGCCGAGCTCGTCGATCCACAGCTGCCGGCGGTTGCGGGAACGCGCGCCATCACCGGCCGCTTCGCACGGGCCGAAGGTTTTGTCATCGCACTGACTGCCCGGGTTGATGCCGGTTGAGCCGTCGCGATCAGCGCCCCAGACTACAGCGGCTGACGCAAAGGCACGCTGGCGGACAGGCGGGCGCGACCGCGGGTTTCATCCCGGCTGTCCGTCCACGCGAGGCCGGATCAGGATGCGTGCATAGGACATCACAAACAGGGCGAATGCCGCGACCCAGAACAGGCCTGCCAGGACAATCCACTCGCGATAGCCTGCGGGTACGAAGAGGGGTAGAACTGCGCGTGTCAGGCCTGCCAGGTTGGCCAGCACGAAGGCCGGGACCATGGCGGGTGCAACGCGCAATGCGCGACCCGTATGACCCAGGGCGACGCGCGCCATCATGCCGAGCGTGATCGTCCCGATGCCGCCGGTGGTGAATGCATGGATAGCCAGCATCGGGCTGACCAGTCCGGCGGCGGACAATGCCTTCAGTATGAAGCCGGCCACGAGCCAGGCATAGCCCAGCTGCAACACCCAGAGTAACGGAACCGACCAGACTGCGCGCCGGTACCAGCCGAACAGGCGTATCCCGTGTCCCGTCGCGGCAAGCATGGCGATAACGGTTACCGCGATCGCAGGCGCATCCGTCAGATCAAGCAGTATCAGGATGATCAGTGTTCCGAATGAAAGGAATTCAACCGGTTTCCATTGCCTGGTCGTGACCCCGGCAATACCCTTTTCCGTGAAGAACGGGATGACCCGCCCGCCGAGTATCGCGATCAGGAGCACGATCAGGTCAACCGCGAACCCGGCCCCGCGACTTGCGGTCGCGTGTGTAAAACCGAGCAGCTGCGAATGGATCATTATATTCGCCGCTGTCAGGGCCGTGAGGACGAACAGAAAGACCAGGTTGTGTTTTTGCCGACGGCGTATCACCGGAATGGCCAGGGTGACGGCGAGCACCGGAAGAAACGCCGAATCCACGAATGCGATGATCCAGTGTGGCAATGCCCCGGAGCAGAACGGTAGCACCCGGCCCGCCAGCCAGAGCAGGACCAGACTTGCCAGCGCCGTTCCGCCGGGCGTCTGGATGCCGGTCCAGTTGCGCACCGCCGTCAGCAGGAATCCCGCGATCACCGCCACGGTGTAGCCGAAGATCATTTCGTGGCTGTGCCAGGATGTGATCGGATCGTAATAATGAAACTCGATGCCACCCAGCGTGTAGACACAGACCCAGAGTGACACCAGCAGGGGCGCGGCGATACCTGCGCACAGGAAGAAGGGTCTGAAGCCGAGATCGAACAGTGCTATCCCGGGAGCGGACCTGGAGTCAGGATCGTCAGGTTCCACTATTATGGTGTCCTCATTGCGACTCAGGGTAACTTAAGGCTGGCGGCCTGTTATAAACGGTAAATAATATACTACAATTACGGTGGTCGTCCGGGAACCGGCAGAAATCCGTGTCTGTTGCTGGTAACTACCGGCGTCCAGGGTTGGCCTGACTCAAGCCGGCCCGATTGATGACACATCCGGTGACTGCACAATGCGATTGACGAGATTTACAGATTATTCGTTGCGCGTCCTGATCTATCTTGGTGTGCGCAGCGAGCGGCGGTCGGCGGTCGGCGAGATTGCGGCTGCCTACGGGATATCCAGGAACCATTTGATGAAGGTTATCCTGTTTCTGGTGGATGAAGGATATGTGGTAACGACGCGCGGTAAGGGGGGCGGGGTGCAGCTGAAGCTCGATCCGGGCCGCATCCGGATCGGTGAACTTGTGCGCCGCTCCGAGGCGGGCAGCGCGCTGGTGGAATGTTTTTCACATGATGCCTCTGAATGTCGTATTCAGGGCGCGTGCAGGCTTCGCAGTGCCTTTCATAAGGCCACACAGGCCTTCTATGCCGTACTGGACACCTACACGCTGGCTGATCTGATTGTGAACCGCGCGGCCGTGGCGCGGCTGTTGCGCACCGCCTAGGTACCGCACGGTCAGTCGCCGGTAATACGTCTGCCGGCTAGTGTTCCCCCTTGGTACGCAGCAGTCCCGCCAGCCGGTTGCCCTGTTTCTGTGGACCGCCTCGTGGAAAGATCGTGTGCAGATGGTGATTGCTGCCACGCTCCGGTCCCCAGATCTTGCGAAAATGCTTGATGATCTCGCGTACATTGGCCTGGACCCGGTGTCGCTCGTAAAAGTCCCGCAGGAAGCGGATCACCTCCCAGACTTCATCGGTGAGCGGAAGGCCTTCGTATCCGGCCTCGGCACGCACGAATGCCTCCGACCAGTCACCGAGGTTGACGAGGTAACCCTCGCTGTCGGTTTGCACCGCGTGATCCTCGACCTGGAGGGTGCGGATCTGCATGCCGGGGTAAGCGATACTGCCACTCTCGTCACCGCCGGGTGTGCCGGACTCAGCAACCGTGCCGGCATCGGTTGGTGACCAGAGGCTGATCTCCACATCGCCCTGCAGGCGACCGTGGTATCGTGCGGCCCCGTTGATCATGACCTTGCCGCTTGCGGGCGGTATGTCGAACGCCGCTGTGCCGCTGCGGTCGGTAGCGCCCTCGATCGGGTGGTCAGGGCGGGTGTCGAGGTACAGGATCACCGGTGTTCGCTTTACCGGCTGGTTGGTGAATTTCATCGATACATGAATACGAAGCATGAATCCGTCTCCCGCTGTCAACCCGGTATGATGCACACGCTGTCAGTCGCAGCCTGTCGAGACTGTTTAAACAAGTAAAATATATACCTGTTAAAATTACAGTACATATCCCGATCGATATAATCGCGGGAGCAATAATCGATAATTGACCATCGGATCAACAATGAAGCACGAATGCAGCGCAGCGCTGAGCCGTCCAGGCCGGCAGCAATCCCGGCCGCGGGTCGATCAGGCCGGTACGGTGATGGGAGCCGGTTTCACGCCGTACCCGGTGACGTTGCGGCCCGGCAGGGCAGCTGAAATCCGCTCCTGCGGGGGATGTCAAAACCGCCCTGGTACGGGATGGCGTCGCACGTCTGTCCACCTGAAAAATCCCCTGCGGGGTGGTCGTCGCAGTTCCGTTCATGCGGCGTTAGGTGTGACCGACTACCGGCGCCTCAGGTCCCAGAGAATGTGAAATTATATTACGTATATACAATAAGATAAATATATTATCTCGAACTATGCACAACTGCAGTTGCGGAAGTGGATGACGGTGGCCGGGCGCCGTTGTGCCGCGCAGCTTACCGAGGCGGACAGGTGCACGCCTGGTCGCCGGGACCGTTCGCGGCGCGGCCGCACGGGGCGCCGCTTGCAACGTTCCGGGCGAGCCCTCGGCTGTTGTCAGCAGACCCGATTACGGATAATTTGACCGCTCAATGAGCCTGGCCCTACCGGCCTCCCATGTCCCCGTCTTCATCCGGGCCGGCGGGTTTGACCGATAATGGCAGGAGATCATCGGGTATCTCGTCAAAGCGAACCGTTTGCTTGCAAGCGGGGAAACAGCGCCGGTTTCGGGGCGATCGTTGCCTGCCGCAACGAGCCGTTTGACGTTGTCCATAGTTTCATGTCGAGCGAAGCCGGCACCAGGAAGGACTGCCACAATGACCAGAAAACTGATCGTGATTACCGTGCTCGTAGCCATCGGCATCCTGGCGGGCGCCTATTGGTGGCACGTCACGAAAGGACGCACTGTCCAGGACAGCGATCTTGTCCTGTATGGCAATGTCGATATCCGCGAGGTTCGCCTGGCCTTCAATGGCAGTGAGCATGTGGGCGAGATACGGGTGGACGAAGGAGATCGCGTAGAGGCCGGTCAGCTGGTGGCGCGCCTGCATACCGAACGGCTGCTGGCGGCTCGTGATCGCGCCCGGGCAGAGCTTGCGGCGGCACAGGCACAGGCACATGCCGCACAGCTGACCTATCGGCGCATCAGGACCGTGGCAGACCGCAAGCTGGCGTCCACGGACCAGGCGGATGAGGCTGAAGGCAACAGCCTGGCGGCGGCCGCCCGGGTTGCCGCCGCCGACGCTGTGCTGGCGGAGACGGAACTGGCCGTCAGGGATGCCGAACTGTATGCCCCGGTTGCGGGCATTGTCCGTGAACGCATCGTTGAGCCGGGCGATTTCGTCACACCCCAGACGCCGGTTCTCACGCTGGCGCTGACCGACCCGGTATGGGTGAGAAGCTACCTCCCGGAGCGCTATCTGGGTCAGGTGCACCCCGGTGCGCGTGCCTGGATAACGACCGACAGCTTCCCCGGCAAGCGCTATGCGGGATGGGTCGGATTTATTTCCCCCACCGCAGAGTTCACCCCGAAAAACGTCGAAACACCGGAGTTACGCACACGCCTGGTCTACCAGGCACGTATTTTCGCCTGCAATCCCGGGGACGAGCTGCGCCTGGGAATGCCGGCCACGGTGACCATCCCGCCCGGCCAGTCCGGCACGGCAGATGCACAGCCCGACGATCCTTGTACGCAAGACGGGTCCGGACAGCGATGACAAACGCCGCCGCACTGGTCTTCGAGGGTGTCTCCAGGCGCTTTGTCTCCGGTGACGTGACGGTGTCGGCCCTGGAGGATGTCAGCGTCAGGGCGCACGCAGGGAAGATCACCGGCCTGATCGGACCGGACGGTGCGGGCAAGACCACCCTGATGCGGCTCGCCGCCGGACTGCTGCTGCCGGACAGCGGGCGCGTCCAGGTGCTCGGTATCGACGTGGTCAAAGCGCCACTGCAGGCGCAGTCGGCTGTGGGGTACATGCCGCAGCGCTTCGGGCTGTATGAGGACCTGAGCGTCCAGGAAAATCTCGACCTGTTCGCCGACCTGCAGGGTGTCGACACATTGCAGCGCGCAGAACGCTATGAGGAACTGATGCACATGACCGCGCTGGCACCCTTTACACGCCGGCTGGCCGGTCGTCTGTCCGGCGGGATGAAGCAGAAGCTGGGTCTGGCCTGCACACTGGTGAGGACGCCACGACTGCTGTTGCTCGACGAGCCGACGGTGGGTGTCGATCCGGTATCGCGACGCGAGCTGTGGGCTATCATCCAGCGGCTGGTCAGCCACGAGGGTCTTGGCGTGCTGTTGAGCACGGCCTATCTGGATGAGGCCGAGCGCTGTGACGAGGTCATCCTGATGCACGAGGGCAGTATCCTCGGACAGGGCAGCCCGCGCAGCTTCAGCGACCCCATGCGCGGTCGCACGTTTCACATCAGTACACCGGCGCTGGCCAAACGTACCCTGCAAAACCGGGCCGCCGCCATGCCGGGCGTCATCGATGCCGTTATCGAAGAGGACAAGGTGCGCGTCGTCACCCGCGAGGCAGGTACCCTGGAGCCCGGTGCCGGGTTCGCCGGTGTGGCGGACCTGCGTATCGAGGCGGCCGAGCCGATCTTTGAAGATGCCTTTGTCGCGGCCCTGAAAGGCGAACACGCCGCCACCGGCCCGGAGCTGTCCGGTCAGCGCAGGGCGGACACTGCACAGGATGTGGTCATCGAGGTCAGGGACGTGCAGCGGCGCTTTGGTGATTTCTACGCGGTCAGGAATGTCAGCTTCAGCGTCAAACGGGGTGAGGTCTTCGGTCTGCTCGGTGCCAATGGTGCCGGCAAGTCCACGACCTTCCGCATGCTGTGTGGCCTGCTACCCGCCAGTGCCGGCGAGCTGCATGTGGTCGGCCGCGATCTGCGCCACGCCGCGGCAGATGCACGCAGCCGTCTCGGCTACATGGCGCAACGCTTCTCGCTGTATGTCAATCTCACCGTGACGGAGAACCTGAATTTTTTCGCCAGCGCCTACGGGCTCGACCGCAGCCGGCGCAGGCAACGCGTGGCCTGGGCACTCGAGGCCTTCGAGCTGGCGGAGCATGCCGCGACCAGCAGCGGCGATCTCCCGCTCGGCTACAAGCAGCGCCTGGCGATGGCGGCAGCGCTCATGCATGAGCCGGATATCCTGTTCCTTGACGAGCCGACCTCCGGTGTCGACCCCCTGGCGCGGCGCGAGTTCTGGCAGCGTATCAATGCCCTGGCAGAGACGGGCGTGACCGTGCTGGTGACCACCCATTTTATGAACGAGGCCAACTACTGCGACCGCCTGGTGATCATGGCCGAGGGGGAGGTGTTGGCCGAGGGCACCCCGGCCGACATGAAGGCGGGTTTTCGCAGCGCGGCAACGCCAGCCCCGACCATGGAGGATGCATTTATCGGCCTTATCGAACGCCGCGCACAGGGCAAGGGTGTGGCGGCATGAATACCGCGGCGGCCGTGCGCATGCGCCTGCGCGGGATGATCCGCAAGGAGAGCCTGCAAATCCTGCGCGATCCGTCGAGTATCGCCATTGCCTTTGTGCTGCCGGTGATCCTGTTGCTGTTGTTTGGTTTTGGTGTTTCTTTGGATGCGAGGAACATCCGCCTGGCCCTGGTGGTGGAACAGCCGGATACCAACACGGCCAGCCTGACCGGTGCCTTCCGGGGCTCCGAATTTTTCGCCACCCGGTCCTATGACAGTATCCAGGCAGCGGAGCAGGCCATGACGGGTCACGCGGTCGACGGCATCGTCTGGCTGCGCAACGATTTCAGCGACCGTTTGCTCGGTGGTGGCAAGGCGATGGTCGGTGTATTCGTCAATGGTGTGGATGCGAACCAGGCACGCATCACGGCAGGCTATATCCAGGGTGTATGGCAGCTCTGGCTGGCGGCTTATGCACGGGAGCAGGGCAGCGGGCTGCCGGCGGGCGTGGAGCTGGAGCCGCGAATCTGGTTCAATCCCGCCCTGCGCAGCCGCAATTTTCTGGTACCCGGTCTGATTGCGGTCATCATGACCCTGACCGGCGCCATGCTGACATCCATGGTGGTTGCCCGGGAATGGGAGCGTGGCACGATGGAGTCACTGATGGTGACACCCGTCCGGATCTGGGAGATCACCGTGGGAAAACTGCTGCCTTATTTCGTGCTGGGCATGGGCGGCATGCTGCTCAGTGTGGCCATGGCGCTGTGGGTGTTCGATGTTCCCCTGCGCGGGTCATTCTGTGTGCTCACGGCGGTGTCCGCGCTGTTCATGATGGTGGCACTGGGCATGGGTCTGCTGATTTCCACGGTCGCCCGCAACCAGTTCGTGGCCGGCCAGATCGCCCTGGTCGCGACGTTTCTCCCCGCCTTCATCCTGTCCGGCTTCATCTTTCAGATCGGCTCGATGCCGGCGGCGATTCAGGTCATTACCCATATCGTACCGGCCCGTTATTTTGTGGCGATCCTGCAAACCCTGTTTGCCGCGGGGAACATCTGGCCGGTCATACTGGCCAACAGCGCGGCATTACTGCTGATGATGGTGATCTTCCTCGGCGTGGCGCGGCGCAAGTCCAGGAAGCGGCTCGATTGAAGCAGTCGCTGCAACGCATCGTGGCACTGGCCATCAAGGAACTGCTCGCCGTCCTGAAGGACAAGAAGAGCCGGATCGTCCTGGTGGTACCGCCGCTGTTGCAGCTGATCGTATTTGGCTATGCGGCGACATTCGATCTGAACGATATTCCCGTCGCTGTCTACAATGAGGACCGCGGTGCGCCATCCCGGGAACTGGTCTCGCGCATCGTCGGTTCACCGCACTTTCACCTGTATGCGGAAATCGACCACGACGGACAGATCGCGCCGTTGATCGACAACAAGGCCGTGCTGGGCGTTGTCCATCTCGGTCCACGCTTCAGCGCCGACCTGCTGAAGGGACTTGCGCCGGGGGTGCAGGTGATCATGGATGGTCGAAACTCGAATACGGCACTGCTGATGCAGGGTTACCTGCGTGAAATCGTCCGCGACTTCAACCTGGCCTGGGCGCAGCGCAGCGGTCGGCCGCCGCCGCCGGCCGCGTTGCAGATTCGGGCCTGGTTCAACAGCAACCTGGTATCGCGCTGGTTCATCGTGCCCGGTATTGTCGGTTTGCTGACGCTGGTTATCACCACGATCGTCACGGCGCTTTCCGTGGCACGCGAGCGCGAGGCCGGCACGTTCGACCAGTTGCTGGTGACGCCGCTGCGCCCGGTCGAGATCCTGATCGGCAAGTCTTTCCCGGGTATGCTGATCGGCGCGATCGAGGGATCGTTCATCCTGCTGATGGCCGTCTACTGGTTCGACGTGCCGCTGCGTGGCAGCCTGGGTGCCTTGTATACCGGGATGTTTCTGTTTTTGCTGTCGGCGGTGGGCATCGGCCTGATGATCTCGTCGCTGGCGGTGACACAGCAGCAGGGCATGCTGGGTGCCTTTCTGTTCCTGGTCCCGGCCGTCATCCTGTCCGGTTTTGCGACACCGATTGCGAATATGCCGGATGCGGTGCAGCGGCTGACCAGTATCAATCCCTTGCGCTATTTTCTGGTTATCCTGCGTGGCGTGTTTCTGGAGGGCGACACGGCAGAAATCCTGTTTCACAATTACTGGCCCATGGGCGTCATTGCGCTGGTAACGCTGACCCTGGCGGGATGGCTGTTCCGGCATCGCCTGAACTGATTGCCGGGCCGCTGGTCATTACCAGTGGTGCCAGGGGTCTGGTCGCGTCGGCGTCCCGATTACCGGCAGGGATACATAATATGCAAATCAGCCATTATCTTCCCCGCGCGCTGCCGGAACCCCTGGAGGCGCTGGGCGCGCTGGCGCTGGATTTACGCTGGAACTGGCAGCATGGCGCCGATGAGTTGTGGCGGGCGGTCGACCTCGAGCTGTGGGATGCGACCGGGAACCCCTGGCTGCTGCTCGAATCCGTGTCCGATCAGCGGCTCAACGTGCTGGCCGGCGACGCACGGTATCTCCGGGCGCCGCAACAGCAGCTTGCCGCACGCATCGTACCTGCGCATGCCGATGCACGCGTGCCGATCGAGGCCGGCTTCATCCTCTGGCACCGCTGAGCGGTCGCTGGCCACCCTGTAATGGCTGGCGTCAGGACGGTCGGTCAGGCCCTGTCTAAGACCCGCCGCGGCGAGGCGACGAGCCGCCTGCAGCGCTGATGATGCTGAAGAATCATTTTCCAATCGGGATGAGGAATGCGCCATGAATGATACCAGAAAGTATATCGATGACCGGCTCGATGAGCTCAGGAAAGAGCGTGAACAGCTGCAGCTGAATCGTGCACTGAATGCGGCACGACAGGGCAAAGGATTGCGATGAACGGACGGGCGGATTGCAATCCCGGATCCGGACCGCCAAACTGAACACTATTTATCCGGCAGGAACTCTCGCTGCAGGCGAGGGTCGCACAACGTTACCTGCATCCAGCAGGCAAGGAGGAAAACCGATGGCACGTCGAAAACACGATCCGAAACAGGCCGCAGCCGCACAGCAGACCGCCGCGGTAAAACCCGCTGCAACCGTAGTGCCGGCGACGCATCAGGAGGCACAGGGTGTCACTGAGCAACGGCGCCATTACATGATCGCCGAGGCCGCCTATATTATCGCCGAACAGCGTGGCTTTCAGGGCGACCTGGCACTGAACGACTGGTTACAGGCGGAAGCGGCCGTGGATGCCAGGTTCGCAGCGCGGCATTGAACGACGCATGGCGCGGGGGGTCCCGTGACACCGCGGCGGCCGGCTGGCGCCGGGGTCGTCCAGCGGCTGACCCCGGCGGCTGACCGTACAGCCCTTTGGGGCGGCAGGCGGGCGGGTCCCGGTTCCCACGCCTGTCGAGGCAACCGCCACGCTGCGGCACCCGCGGCATGGCGCTGTCGATCGCGCGATGCCGTGGACATCGGCGCGTTGCAATGAAAGACGCGATCCTCGTGCTCAACGCCGGGTCATCCAGCGTGAAATTCGCGGTCTTCACCGGAGCGGCGGAATCCGCACTGGTGCGGCTGTGCGCCGGTTCGGTGGATGGTATCGGCGAAGACACCGGGGCACGATTCAGCAGCGACACCCTCGCCGCCGGTGGGCGTGTTACGGGCGATGTGACGGAACGGGCGGTGTCGGCCGGAAGCCACGCCGACGCCCTGCGGATCATCATGGAGTGGCTGGAAGGTGCAACGGCCGGCCTGCGTTTCGTGGCCGCCGGTCACCGGGTGGTGCACGGCGGAACAGCGTTCTATCAACCGCTACGTCTGGATGCGGCGGTGCTGGCCCGGCTCAGGGCACTGATACCACTGGCGCCCCTGCACCAGCCGTATGCCCTGCAGGCCATCGAGGCCCTGCAGGCGCAACGCTCGCACATGCTGCAGGTGGCGTGTTTCGACACGGCCTTCCATGCGACCCGGCCAATGCGTGAACAGCGCTTTGCGCTGCCCCGCGCGCTGGCCGCGGAGGAGATACGCAGCTACGGGTTCCACGGCCTGTCCTATGAATACATCACCGGCGTATTGCCGGCACACCTGGGTGAAGCGGCAGACGGCAAGGTGGTGATTGCCCACCTCGGCCATGGTGTCAGCATGTGTGCAGTGGCAAACAGGCGAAGCATCGCGACGACCATGAGTTTTACACCGCTGGACGGTCTGCCCATGGGTACGCGCTGCGGCGCGATCGACCCGGCCATCGTGTTGTATCTGCTGGAGCGGGGGATGGCCGGCAATGACATCGCCGACTTGCTGTATCACCGGTCCGGACTGCTGGGTCTGTCTGGGATCAGCGGCGACATGCGCACCTTGCTCGCCAGTTCCGATCCCGCTGCCGCCGAGGCGGTGGACTTCTTCTGCCATCGTGTCAGCCGTGAGCTGGGCTCGCTGGCGGCGGCCCTGGGTGGGCTGGATAGCGTGGTCTTCACCGGCGGCATCGGTGAACATGCTGCACCGGTGCGTGCAGGTATTTGTCGGGCCGCCGCCTGGCTTGGGCTCGAAATCGATGCACCGGCCAACCAGGCGAATGCGTTGCGGATCAGCACGCCCGGCAGCCGGGTTTCAGCGTGGGTGATTGCAACGGACGAGGAACAGGTGATCGCGCGGCACACGGCCGCCCTGCTGGCGTCCGAACCTGGCACGTCTGGGATTGTCTGACGTTAAATTGCAGCGTTTGCACAAGGAGCAAGACGATGCATGATCGTGCCATGGCATCGACGACGGCAGAGCGGCCGTTGTCTCCCGAGGAACTGAAACACATCCATGCCTGCTGGCGGGCTGCGAACTATCTGGCCAGCGGTGACAGCCGCATTGCCGGCATCGCCCGTGCCGGCGAATAGTGTCTCGAACGACTGCCCGACGGCCGTGGACTTCGGGGGACAGGGCCTTTATTCTTCAGCTACCCCTGGAATCCCCGGAGAACCGGACGGGTAGCGGGCAGCATGAACAAGACGCAGAAGACGAGTGCCGGTTTGCAGCAGACGCTCGGTTATCGCATCAATGAACTGTACAACGGCGTCAGCCGGCGTTCACGCTACTTTCGCTGGGCACTGCTGGCGTTCGACAGCATCACCATCCTTTATTTCATCGTCGCCTCCTTTTTTCATCACATCGATGACCTGCATGTGGTGGAAGAAGCGATCGGCATCATCTACCTGCTGGAATTCATGGCGCGCCTGTACATCAGCAGGCAGCGCCTGCACGCCATATTCAATCCGGTCGGACTGGCGGACCTGATCGTGATCGCCTCGCTGCTGGCGCCTTCGCTGGCCGAGAACTTCGTCTTCCTGCGTGTGATACGTGCGCTGCGGTTGCTTCGCTCGTATCACATGATCAATAACCTGCGCAAGCAGTCGAAGTTTGTACGCATCCATGAGGATGTGATTTTCAGCATCGTCAACCTGGTGGTCTTCATTTTCGTTATAACAGCCGTGGTATACGTGACCCAGGTGGGCAGCAATCCCGAGATCGCCAACTATTTCGATGCGCTGTATTTCACTGTCGCCACCCTGACTACCACGGGTTTCGGCGACATCACCCTGGTTGGCACCGGCGGGCACATCCTGGCGGTGCTGATCATGATCTTCGGAATTTCACTGTTTCTGCGCCTGATCCAGACCATCTTCCGGCCGGGCAAGGTGCGTTATGTATGTCCGGTGTGCGGACTCACCCGTCACGATGCCGATGCCGTGCACTGCAAACACTGCGGCAAGGTGCTGCATATCACGACCGAAGGGGCGGACTAGCCGGCGGTCGCTGTCACGGGCCGGTGCTCGCGAATGGCTGGTGGCGGCAGATGACCGGCGCCTCCACCCGGTGCGCAGCTTGCCCGTATAGCCACGGGGCCCGACTTCATCCTGCCCCTGGAGATGCCGGGCACCGGAACCGGTTTCAAACTGCGGGGTATAGGGACAGCTCGATGTTCTTCGGAATCGAGCGTGCTGGGCCTGACCGGTGTGCTCGCCTGGCTGCTGCTGATTGCCACCATCGGCACCGAGATGGCGGGCACCCTGATAGCGGTTACGGGTTGTTGATCACGCCTGCCATTGCTGCGCTGCCTACGGCATCCGTATAGTCGTCGCAACGGCGAACTGATCCGGGGTTGCCTGACTGACAGGACTGATTCTTATGGCTGGATTCACTTCGCGCTATTCGCTGCTGCCGCCCGTGGTCAAGTCATTGCTGATCGCCAACGGGCTGATGTTCATTCTCGAACTGTCCTATGGCGGGCAACTGATCACGGCCCTGGCGCTGTGGCCGCTGGATCAGTCGGGCAGTCTCGCGGGTGAATCCGTACAGGAGCATTTCCGGCTGCTGCAGCTGGTGACCTACAGCTTTCTGCACGGCAGCGTGATGCATCTGTTGCTGAACATGTATGCCTTGTGGCTGTTCGGTACGCGTATGGAGAATGTATGGGGCTCCGCTCCGTTCGCTGTTTATTATTTTGTGTGTGTGCTGGGCGCCGGTCTGGTACAGCTGCTGGTGTCGACGCTGAGTGGCGGCTATTACCCGACCGTGGGTGCGTCGGGCGGTATATTCGGGCTGCTGCTCGCATTTGGAATGTGGTTCCCGAATGAAGTGCTGATACTGATCTTCCCGCCGGTGGCATTGCGGGCAAAATGGTTCGTCACGCTCTATGCGGCCATCGAGCTGCTGGCAGGCATCACCGGGACCGAGGCGGGGGTGGCGCATTTTGCCCATCTGGGCGGCATGCTGTTCGGTTATCTCCTGATCCGGTACTGGCGCATGCGTCCGCCTGGATTGCGTTGACGTTTTTTGCATACGGATCGGATCATTGCCGGACCATGGATGGATGCTGGCCGGAACAATCCGGCCGGGTGACGTGCGGCACCCGCCGGGCAAATGGAATTATTTCCCGGCTCCCGGTCCATGGCCTGCGGGCTTGCCTGATTCGACAACCGCGCAAGGCTCGATATGGCCGGCTAGCAGGGCTGCAACATTCTATAGAGGACGTCTTTCAGGTGCAGGCGCCTGACCTTCAGTTCTTCGAACGTCTGGTCAGACACGGGGATGTCGTTCATTTCCAGGCCGCGCACCCGGTGGTCGACCTTGTGATACTCCGACGCCAGTCGGGCGAATTTCTCATTTTCCAGTTTCAGTCGGTTGATACGTTCTCGGTATTCGGGGAAATCATCATAAAGACTGTGGCTGATTTCGCTCATGCCATGCCTCCGCCAGGATTCCAGGGGTTCCACCGTGCAGTGTAGGAGGATTGTGCCGTGTTCGCCATGCGGCGTGCACTGCAGGAAACATGCACTATATTTCCAGTAGCGTCGCTGTGCGCGCCCGTAACTTACGGGCCTTGGTCCCTGCTCGCAGGAAGTCGAGGTAGCTACCGTGGATACCAGTCATTTTCTCCCGGAGAAAATCCGCAACATCGGTCTCATCGCGCACATTGATGCCGGAAAAACGACGACGACGGAGCGGATTCTCTATGTCACGGGGATTACCCACAAGCCCGGTTCGGTCGATACCGGCACCACCGTTACCGACTGGATGGAACAGGAGCGCGAGCGCGGGATCACCATCGTTTCGGCGGCGGTTACCACGCAGTGGCGCCAGCACCAGATCAACCTCATCGACACCCCGGGGCATATCGATTTCACCGCGGAGGTGCAACGGGCGCTGCGCGTTCTCGATGGCGGTGTCGCGATCTTCGACGGTGTCCATGGTGTTGAATCGCAAAGTGAAACGGTCTGGCGCCAGGCGGACCGGTTCCGGGTGCCGCGGCTGTGCTTCATCAACAAGATGGACCGCGCCGGCGCCGGTCAGCGCAAGGCCCTCGACAGCATACGCCAGCGCCTGCATGCGTCGCTCGCGGTGCTCCAGCTTCCCCTCGGCGAGGAAGGGGGGTTCTACGGCGTGGTAGACCTGCTGCGGATGCGCGCCCTGGTATGGCAGGACGCTACCGGAATAGCGCCCGAAATCACCGCGATTCCCCGGGACATGCTGGACGCGGCCGAACGCGCCCGGGATGCCCTGTACGAGGTCATCGCCGGGACCGACGATGCACTGCTGGAGCGCTACCTGTCGGAGGATGGCATCGAGCCCGGGGAGTGGCTTGCCGCCCTGCGCCGGGCCACGCTCGAGAACCGGCTGTTTCCCGTGCTGTTTGGCGCTTCATTGCGCGCCATCGGCGTGCAACCGCTGCTGGATGCCGTGGTCGACCTGCTACCGTCGCCGCGGGACATCGGGGAGGTGACCGGCACCAATCCGCAGACACAGGAACCGGAGGTGCGCGCGCTGACCAGCGCGGCGCCGCTGGCGGCCCTGGTCTTCAAGATCGTCGCCGACCCCTACGCCGGCCGCATGGTCTACGTGCGTGTGTATTCGGGCGAACTGAAGAGCGGGTCGATGGTGCTGAACGCCACCCGCAATAACAAACAGCGCGTCGGGCGTCTGGTACGCGTATTTGCCGACCACCGGGCGGACCTCGACAGCGTGCCCGCCGGTGAAATCGATGCCGTGCTGTCCATGAAAGGGCTCTATACCGGCGATACCCTCTGTGACCCGGGGCATCCGCTGCTGCTGGAGAGTATCCAGTTCCCCAATCCGGTCATCAGCGTTTCCATCGAACCCGTTGAAAACAAGGACAGGGACGAAATCCACAAGGTCCTGGTGCAGTTCGCGGAAGAGGATCCCACCTTCAGGGCCGGCATCGATGAGGACACCGGACAAACGATCCTGTCCGGCATGGGTGAACTGCACCTCGAGGTGCTGATTGACCGTTTGCAAAGAGAGCATCATGTCGCGGTACGCACGGGCAGGCCACAGGTCAATTACAAGACGACCATTGCACAGGCGGTTGCCCGGGTCGAGGGCCGCTACATCCATCAATCCGGCGGACGTGGCCAGTACGGCCACGTGGTGATCGATATGCAGCCTGGCGCGCGCGGCAGCGGCATCCAGTTCATCAGCCGGATCAAGGGCGCCGTGATCCCCGACCCGTTTATCCCCGCCGTGGAAAAAAGCGTCAGGCAGACCGCTGCTGCAGGTGTGATCGGCGGTTTGCCGGTGACCGATGTCGGGGTCACCCTGGTCGACGGCTCCTGCCATCATGTGGACTCCAGCGATATGGCCTTCGGCAACGCCGGCGCCAGTGCGTTCAAACAGGCCTTCATGGCGGCATCGCCCGTCGTGCTGGAACCCGTCTGCAGGCTTGAAGTCGTTACCCCCGAGGAGTACCTGGGTAACGTCCTGGGGCAGCTCAATGCAAGGCGCTGTGAACTGGAGCGTACCGAGCGGATGTCCGATGGCACGCAAACCCTGCTCGGCTGCGTACCGCTGGGCGAAATGTTCGGTTATGCCACGGACCTGCGTTCCGTCACGCAGGGCCGCGCGATGTTCACCATGGAATTCGATCACTATGCCCCGGTTCCCGACCACCTCGCGGGCAAGCTGCTGCGCCAGTGGGGTGTGGATCCGGTGCCACACCGTGTCAGTCGGGTACAGTGAAGGGCGTAACGGTGTGCGTTCCGCCGCCGGCATTCACAACGTCGCTGCCGGAATGCCCCGGGGTCAATTTCCCAGTGTGAGAACGCGTATCAGATCGGTTCCGCCTGCCTGCTGATGCTGGCCGGCCGTCGATACCACAATGTCACCCGGCCGCAGGTATCCCAGCGCCTTGCCCTGCTCGATCGCGAAGTCGAGACGTGCGTGGTCGGTGGGATCACCGCTGTAGAGCATGGGAATGACGCCCCAGTTCATGGCCAGTTTGCGCGCCACCGTCGGGGAAGAGGTGATCGCGAGGATCGGGATCTCCGGGCGGTATTTCGAGATCAGCCGCGAGGTAAAACCGGTTTCGGTCAGGCTGATGATCGCCGCCGCCTTGAGGTGCGCCGACATGCTGACCGCGGCCTGGCTGACGGCTTCGGTCACCACATTCGAGGGATGCGGGTTGATCCTCTGCAAATAGCCGTACTCGTCCAGCGAGGCCTCCGCACGCCGGGCGATGGTGGCCATGGTGCTGACCGCCTCCACCGGGTATTTACCGACCGCGGTCTCGCCCGAGAGCATGACGGCTGACGTTCCGTCCAGGATGGCATTGGCCACATCGCTGGCCTCGGCACGGGTCGGCTTCGGGTTGTGTTCCATGGTGGCCAGCATCTGGGTGGCGGTAATGACGGGTTTGCCGTTGGTCACCGTCGTGCGGATGATGTGTTTCTGGGTGGCGGGGACGTCGGCCAGCGGCAACTCCACACCCATGTCGCCACGCGCGACCATGATGCCGTCCGCCGCACTCACGATCTCCTGCAGATTCGCGACGCCGGCCTTGTTCTCGATTTTGGCGATGATGGGTATGTTCACGCCGTTCTCGATGAGGATTTCCCGCATCTTGTAGATATCGTCGGCAGACTGGATAAAGGAGGCCGCGATGTAATCGACATCGTTCTCGGCCGCAAAGCCCAGCTCCCTGACGACATCCGCACGGTTTTCCGGGCTGACGGCGCTGAGCGCAAGCCGGGTGTCGGGCAGGTTGACGCTCTTGTTGTTGCCCAGCCAGCCGCCGTGGATGATACGGCAGGTGATTGCGCTGCCCGCGACCGCCGTAACGACCAGCTCTATGGCGCCGTCATCGAGCAGGATGGGGGTGCCGGCGCAAACTTCCTCCGCCAGTTTCCGGTAGGTCACCGGGACACCGTCCGCGGTTCCGGGGTGCTCATCGGTGTACAGGGTGAAAACGGCGCCCGGCAGCAGTTCAACCGGTCCCCCCTCCAACCGGCCGGTGCGAATCTCGATGCCCCGGGTATCGATCATGATGGCAATGTGCGTGCCCAGCTGTTCGGACGCCTGGCGCAGCAGTCTGATCTGTTCCTTGTGCTCTGCAAGCGTGCCGTGCGACAGGTTCAGGCGCGCCACGTTCATGCCGGCTCTGATCATGGCGGTGAGCCTGTCCAGCGAGCTGCAGGCGGGCCCGATGGTGGCAACAATCTTGGTTTTCCGCTGTATCGGAAGACCGTTAGTCGGGTTTGTCATTCGGGTAGCGCCGCCTGCGGGATGATTGGACATAATGCGCAAGTAAGAACCTGCCGGTATTCTACTGCGTTATGTGCCGGCGCAGTACTATTTCGGGACTCACAGGGCGCTGGATACGCCGGCAGCCCGGGCGGTGCACCGTGTTACTTAACGGTGAACGGACCAGGCGGCTTCGGTCCTTCGCGCCCGCGCCCGCTTGCCGCCGGCATCGATTGCCGGTGACGGCATGGCTTGCGCGTGGCACGCCCGGGCAGTGCGCCGTGCAAACCGTACACGCGTCCGTCATCCGTTTGCGTCATTGACGAGGCGGCGAAGCCGCGGGTACGGTAGTTGCGACGCGGCAGTGTGTCGGGTACTTGCGGTGTGCTGGGTTCATGATGGCGAAGCAGCGTGACATGATCAGCGATATCGAGGCCGAGGTGCGCTATACACAACACCTCATCGGCCGGAAGGCGTTCGATCCGCGTGTCATGCAGGCCATGGCCGAGGTGCCTCGCGACCGGTTCGTGCCGGCCAGTTTGCGCATGATGGCATTTGACAACGGGCCCCTGCCGATCGGCCACGGTCAGACGATATCACAGCCCTACATCGTGGCGTTGATGACCGACTTGCTGCAACCGGAAGCCGGGCACAGCCTGCTGGAGATCGGCACCGGCTCAGGTTACCAGGCCGCGATTCTGTCGCGCCTGTGCGCCCGTGTCTATACGGTGGAACTGGTCGGGGAACTGGGGGAGGCGGCGGCACACCGGTTGCAGGCGCAGGATTACCACAATATCGAGACCCGCATCGGCAACGGTTACACGGGCTGGCCGGAGTACGCACCCTATGACGGCATCATCGTTACCGCGGCCGCACCGTATATCCCGCCGGCGCTGGTCGAACAGCTCAGGCCCGGTGGCAGGCTGGTCATCCCGGTCGGGGAGATGCACGGTCGCCAGGACCTGCAGCTGGTGGAAAAGGACGCGCGTGGTGGGATACACTCCAGGACCATCCTCGGCGTCGCCTTTGTCCCGCTGCTTGGCATGGACCGGGACCACGTCTCGTGACAGTCGGCGCACCGGCCCCGGCACTGTCGAACGGTTGCGGTATGACAGCCCGGCCTGCCCGGCGGGCACCGGTACAGGCTGGTTACCGCCGTCACATGCCTGTATAACTACGCCGGATGTTGACCAGTGACAGCCAATGACCCTGTAACGTAACCATGCGCCGGCGTATTGCAACCCGCCTGTCAATCGCCCTCGTGGTCATCGTGGCCGTGAGCGGCATTCTCTTGGGGATCGCGGTGACCCAGGCCGGTACCAGTCTGCTGATCAAGGCCTCCACGGAGCGGCTGGCGCAGGAGAGCAAGGTCGTGTCGATCCGCCTGCAGGATATTTTCGAGGCGGTGCAGCGCGACGTCGAATTTCTGGGGCACAGTCCTGCCGTGCACGCCACGGTGAGTGCCATGGAAGCCGGCGGTAACAGTCCTGAACAGATCAGGTCAGTGGCACAGGCCAGAAACCGCCTGCAGGAGGTGCTCGTGGCCCTCCTAAACAACCATCCCTGGTATGTGCAGATCCGGCTCATCAGCGTGTCCGACGAAGGCAAGGAACTGGTGCGTGTCGACCAGGCCGACGGCAAGATCACGCGTGTGCCCGAAGCGGAATTGCAACACAAGGGAGATCGGTACTATTTTCACGAGACGCTGAACGTGCCGCCGGACGAGGTGTTCTGGTCGGCGATCGACCTGAACAGGGAGCGCGGCCGTATCGTTGAACCCGGGCAGCCGGTGCTGCGCGCCGGGATGCCCGTCGCAGGCAAGTATGGCACACCCTTCGGTATCGTGATTATCAACCTCGATATACGGCGCGTGTTCGACGCCGCACGGGAAGTCGTCACACCCGATGTCACGCTGTACATTGCAAATCACGATGGTGACTATCTGTATCACCCGAATCCGGACAAGACCTTCGGCTTTGAGCGCGGGCAGCGCCACCTGGTCCAGGACGACTTCACCGCGGACGCCCTGAAACCGGTCAGCGGTTCCGGTGTGATACTGGAAGACATCACGCCTGAGGGGGCAACCGAGCCGGTGGTCGCCTACCTGAGCAGTTTGCCGATCAAGGCGGGGGGCGGCAATGACCTGATTATCGCCCTGACCCGGCCGCGTGCGCCCATACTGACGGAGGTCAACCAGGCCCGGCGCCGGAATGCCGTGCTCATCATGCCGTTCATTCTGATTGGTGCTGTCGTGGTCGTGTGGATGGTGCATATCCTGATCTCACCCCTGGAACGGGTGACGCGTGAAGTGAGCCGCTACATTCCCGGCCGGCAGCCGCAGTTGCCCGAGGTGAACCGGCGTGATGAGGTGGGCCTGCTGTCACTGGCATTTGCCAATATGGCCACCCGCATCGATCAGCAGGTGATGGAACTGGAGATCCAGGGTAAACGGTTCCAGAGCCTGTTCGAGACTGCTCCGGATGCCATCGTGATCATCGACCAGAGTGGCACCATGGAATATTCCAATTCGGCCACGGAGCGTCTGTTCGGTTATGCGGCCAGCGAACTTCATGGACACGACGTCAAGATGCTGATGCCCGAGCCGTACCGGAGCCACCACGGTGACTACCTGGGGCGCTACCTGGATACCGGTGAAGCCCATATCATCGGCATCGGGCGCAAGGTCGTGGGCCTGCACAAGACGGGACGGACCCTGTCGCTGTACCTGTCCATCGGCGAGTTCACGCTGAACGGACGGCGCAAGTTTACCGGGATACTGCATGATATCTCGGCACAATCGACCGACCGGCAGACGCTGTGACCCGGCCCTGACCGGGTCTGCCCTTCAGGAAGCCGGGCGCCGGTCCTGCCGATCAATACACCGGGTCGTACATCATTGCCCTGATCGCCGGTTCGGGGTCGTCCGGGAGTTCCTGCTGTGCCAGCCCCGCCTGCCGGGCCACGCGTGCCACGGCCACGGCAATTGCGGTCGAAACCTTGCGAATGTCCGCCAGGGGAGGGTAAACCGTACCGCTGGCAAGATCCCTGTCGGACACCTGGGCGGCGAGGCTGTACGCGGCGGCGAGGAACATGGTATCGCTGATCCGGCGGGCGCGGCAGGCCAGTGCGCCGAGACCGATGCCCGGAAAGACATACGCGTTGTTGCCCTGGCCGGGACGCAATGTCCTGCCGTCGATCACGACGGCGTCGAACGGGCTGCCGCTGACAAACACGGCCCGGCCCTCGCTCCACTGGTAGGCCTGGGTGGCCGTGCACTCGGCGTGCGAGGTGGGGTTGGAGAGCGCGAAAATGACCGGCCGCGTGTTGATCTCCGCCATCTGGTGCACGATCTCCCGGGTGAAGATACCGGCCGAACCGGTCGCCCCGATCAGTACCTGGGGCCTGATGTCGCGGATGGCATCCCCCAGGTCGCGCGCGGGGACATCGTGTGCGTAGGACTGAAGGTGGGCGGCGTGCGGCCCGTTCGCCTTCACGACCAGTCCGGAGCGGTTCACAAACCACAGGCGACTGCGCGCCTGCTCCGCGTCCAGGCCGGCCTCGCGAAGCGCGGTCATCACCAGGTTGGCAATACCGGAGGCGGCAGACCCGGCACCGAGGAACAGGATGCGCAGCTCGCTGATGTCGACCCCGGTGATGCGGCAGGCGGCCAGCACGCCGGCCAGTGCAACCGCGGCGGTGCCCTGGATGTCGTCGTTGAAGCACAGCACGCGCGCACGGTAGCGGTCCAGCAGGGCATAGGCGTTCGGGGTCAGAAAATCCTCGAACTGTATCAGGGCATGCGGAAACGCGTCCCGGATGGCCTCGATAAACTCGTCTACCAGTGACAGGTAGTGCTTGCCGCGCAGGCGTGTGTCGTCTAACCCAAGGTAGAGCGGGTCCTTGCGCAGCGTTTCGTTGTTGGTGCCCACGTCGAGCATGACCGGCATGCACTGCTGAGGCGGGATGCCTGCACAGGCGGTGTACAGGGCGAGCTTGCCGATCGGGATGCCCATGCCGTTTGCGCCCAGGTCACCCAGTCCCAGGATGCGCTCGCCGTCGGTCACCACGATCAGCCGGACGTCCCTGCAGGGCCAGTTCCCGATGATGTCTCGAATGCGGCCACGATCCTGCGGGGTAATGTAGAAGCCGCGCGGATAACGGAAGATATGTGCGAATTCGAGGCAGGCCTGCCCGACGGTCGGGGTATAGATCAGCGGCATGATCTCCTCGATGTGGTCGATCACCAGGCGGTAAAACAGCCGTTCATTGCGTCCCTGCAGCGCCAGCAGGAAGATGTAGCGCTCGATGTCATTGTCCTTGCGGCGCAGGTTGGCAAGTGCGCGGGACGCCTGGGTTGCGAGGCTGGACACGCGGGCCGGCAACAGGCCGCGCAGGCCGTACAGGTCGCGCTCGGTTTCGGTAAAGGCGGTGCCCTTGTTGAGTGCGGCGTGCCTGAGCAGGTCGTAGCCACGCAGCTGCGGGCTGTCTTCCGGGTTGTCATCGGGCATGGCACTGTCTCCTCGCCGGCTGGAACGTCGTGGCCCATCCGGCCGAGTGATAGTACTTGCTGGACACGCACATCAGCCAGCCCCGCCTGCGGGGCGGGCGTGCCACCGGGACGGCCGTGGACCCTGTACCTCAGGGCGACTGCCGGCATGGCCATATCCGCCGCACTGTGAACAGTCCGTTCGTTACGGGTAGCGGGAGGCCCGCGCTGCTCGCACCCGGCCGGGCGGCAGCGTGTCAAAGGCAGCTGCCGGAACACGCGTACCCTTACGGGGTGCCGGGGCATTGACGTCGCCCTGCACCACGGGCGACTGATCCGGACGGCGGGCAACAACGTATCATGTGCTTGATATGACAGGAATATGCGCGTAACTTGACTAGAACCTATCTCATAATCCCGCGCGAGCCGCGTTGCTGGCTGAAATCCGGTCCTGCAAGGCGCAGCGCGCAGCACAGTACGTGATCTACGGGCAAGCGATGCAACACAGCAGGACCGGATTTCAGTCGCAACCCTTTGGGACCGGGCGATTTTTGCCCCTGGCTGTGTTGCGGCTCGCTCCTGTAGCTATGGCTACACCACGCTCGCCGCGTCTTGCCAGAAACAAAAATCGCCACGGTCGCGGCCGCGTGGAATGATGAGATAGGTTCTAGTATAAGCGTATGGCATGCAATTTTGGCCGACGCGTGTTCAACCACGACATGAAACGGTAATCCAGATGGCAACAACGATCCATTCCGTACCACCTCCGGCAGAATCAGCTCATTCCCAGACAACGGCGGGCGCCGGTGTTCCAGCGGTCGCGGCCGAACCCGAGTGCAGGATCGAACTGGACAGCCCGCAATGCTACCTGAACCGGGAGACGACCTGGCTGGAGTTCAACCGGCGCGTACTGCACATGGCGGAGGACGAGAACACGCCGCTGCTGGAACGCGTCAAGTTCCTCGCCATCGTCAGCAGCAACATCGACGAATTTTTCATGAAGCGCATCGGCGGCCTGAAGCAACAGATCGCGGCAGGCATCCGTACGCCGACGATAGACGGGCGGACGCCGTACGAGCAGGTTGCCGAGTGCCAGGCCGTGGTACGTGACATCCACAGGCAGCAGAAGGTCGTCCTGGAACGGCTGCGCGAGCTGCTCAGGCAGCACGATATCCACATCGTGCAATATGCCGACCTGAACGAGGTCGAACAGCTGTCCCTGCGCGAACACTTCAGCGCCAATATCTTCCCCCTGCTGACACCGCTGGCGATGGATCCGGGCCACCCGTTTCCCTTTATTTCCAACCTGGCGCTCAACCTGCTGGTGACCGTGCGCTACCCCGGTGGCAGCGCCACTCACATCGCCCGCGTCAAGGTGCCGATCGCGAAGGATGTGGCACCGCGTTTCATCCGGGTGGGAGAGAGGAATACCTTCGTGACACTGGATGATGTCATCACTGCGAACATGGACATGCTGTTCCCGGGCATGGAGATCGTGTCCTGCGAGCTGTTCCGGGTCACCCGCAACGCCGTCGTGGAGGTGGACGAAGAGGAGGCGGATGACCTGCTGGAAATGATCGAGTCGGAACTGAGGGACCGCCACTTCGCACCGATCGTCCGCCTGCAGGTCGAATACGGCATGAATCCCGTGCACCGCGGCATGCTGGCCGCGGAGCTGGGGCTGGATGAAGAGGCGG
Source organism: uncultured Gammaproteobacteria bacterium (assembly GCA_963803275.1). Taxonomy (GTDB): domain Bacteria; phylum Pseudomonadota; class Gammaproteobacteria; order UBA9214; family UBA9214; genus UBA9214. The sequence continues at coordinate 337,297 of CAWDLS010000004.1, forward strand.
ACGTGTTCGAGGTCAAGGCACTCATGGCCATGCGGGACCTGTTCGAGATCGCGTCCCTGGAAATTCCGGAACTGCACGACCCGGTGCATACACCGATCGACCATACCCATCTGGCGCACGATACACGGAATATCTTCCACATCATCCGCGAGCGCAAGGCACTGCTGCTGCAGCACCCGTATGAATCGTTCGCGACCAGCGTGGAGCGCTTCCTGCGCACCGCCAGCGAAGATCCCAAGGTGCTGGCGATCAAGATGACGCTGTACCGGACCTCGGGGGAGGGCAAGGTCATCGAATCCCTGGTGCAGGCGGCCCTCAACGGGAAACAGGTTGCGGTCCTGGTCGAACTCAAGGCGCGCTTCGACGAGGCGAAAAATATTGGCTGGGCACGCCGGCTCGAGCAGGTGGGTATTCACGTCACCTACGGTGTGGTCGGACTCAAGACGCACAGCAAGGTCATCCTCGTGGTGCGCAAGGATTACAACGGGCTGCGCCGCTATGCGCATATCGGTACGGGCAACTACCATGCCGGGACCGCAAGATACTACAGTGATCTCGGCATGCTGACCTGCGACCAGGAAATAACCCAGGACCTTACCGAGCTGTTTAATTACCTGACCGGTTATTCGCCGCCGCCCCGCTATCGCAAGATCCTCACGTCGCCGTACGCCCTGAAGAGATCGCTGCTCGAGATGATCGAGCGCGAGGCCAGGATTCATGGCCCCGAAACACCCGGCCTGATCCAGCTGAAGATGAACGCACTGGAGGACGAGGACATCACCCGGGCGCTGTACCGGGCGTCACAGGCGGGTGTCCGCATCGACCTGATCGTCCGTGATACCTGCCGGCTGCGGCCGAAGGTCCCCGGTCTGAGCGACACGATCCGCGTCATCAGTGTCACCGGCCGGTTCCTCGAGCACTCCCGTATCTATTATTTTCGCAACGGGGGCGATGAAGAATATTTCATCGGCTCCGCGGATCTGATGAAGCGCAACCTGGAAAGCCGCGTGGAAGTCATCGCGCCGGTGGAAGAACCCAAGTTGCGACAGGAATTGCGCCTTGTCCTGGACGGCCAGCTCTCCAGCCGCAAGAACGTCTGGGAGATGCAGCCCGACGGCAGCTATGTCGAGGTGCCGGACAGCGGCGAGAAGGAATCCCGCAGTTGCCAGGAAATCTTTATCGAACTGGCCCAGAAGCGCCTGGCTGCCGCGACCAAGCACCGGCAGGCCAAGCTGCGTAAAAAACTGTTGAACTACTTCCACAAGCGCGTGCAGGCCAGTCAGTAGCCGCGTGCGGCGCGCCGCCGCGACACGGGTGCGTGTCAGCCCGGCTGGTGCCGGTTGCGCACGGCCCAGACCGAGCAGTGCGCGTGTCGTGCAATCCGCCGGGTGATGGACCCGAGCAGGAAGTGCCTGACCGCTCCCTCGTCCTTGCAGCCCAGCATGATCAGGTTGCTGCCGGTCTGTTCGGCGGCGGCGAGAATTTCCTTCGCGACATCGGGGCCCTCACGCAGCTGCGCCGTCACATGGGGCGTGGACCAGCTCAGGCCGGTCACCGCGTTGTCCAGGGCAGCCTGCAGGCCGTGCTTCCTTTGCTGCCATATGGTGTTCATCCGTTGCCGGATATCCTGACGGAAGGCGGTGACCATCGGCATCACGCTGAGCGTGGTGATTTCTGCATTCCCGTCGAACGGCAGCGTTGCACACAGCGCAAGCGCCTGTTGCGACGGTTCGGATTCATCATACGCCAGCAGCACACGCCACGGTGGCGGTGTCCCGGCTGCGGCCTCCGGCAGGCCGGCCTGTGCGGGCGCTGTCTTGACGATCAGCACCGAGCAGGGCGCGTATTCGAGCAGCCTGTCGGAGACATGACCCAGCTGGAAATCCCCGTGGCCGCTGCTCCCGTGTGAACCGACGACGATCAGATCGGCCTGTAGCGCCTCTGCCGCCTTGATGATCTCGTGGGCCGGGCTGCCTGTGCGGATCACGGTCGAAGTGGCCCGTCCTGCATCCTGTAACCGCCGGCCTTCGCGGGCCAGCAGTTGTTCGGTGTCTTCCAGCAGTGCCTTCCCGGCCTGTACCAGGACCGAGTTCTGCCCGTTATCGAAGGGCCCGGTCATCATGCGTTTGATGGTGCGATCATCGATGACGGCAAGCAGGGTCACCGTGCTGTCGCCGGGGAGGGGAAAGCCGGCCATAAAATCCACGGCAGCCATGGCGCAGCCGGATCCGTCGGTTGCCAGTAAAATGTTCATGTCCAGGTTCCCTTGCTGCCGTGCCTGTTGAAGCCGCCCGGCGTGGCATCACACCGGGCGTGCGCCGCCGGTGTTCAGGGCATACTGGAGAACGACGTAGGTGCAGTAGATGCCCAGCAGCCATACCCCCTGCCAGCGGCGGAATACCCCGTCCGTATTCATCGAGATAAAGACCCGAAACGAGTACAGTATGATGAGCATGGCGGGGAAGTGAAAGTAGAAGAAACTGGCCGGTATCGCCAGCGGCGCCGTGGCGGCCGCCGCACCGATAACGAACAGGCAATTGAGCACGTCGGCACCGACGATATTGCCGACGGTGATCTCGGGATAACCCTTGCGTACCGCGGCGATCGCGGTCGTCAATTCCGGCAGCGAGGTACCGAGCGCCACCATGGTTGCCGCGATCACATCGTCCGGGACACCGAACCGCAGCGCGACCGCCACCGCCGCCGTAACCAGGATCCGCGCGCCGACCACGATCATCACCAGGCCACCGGCCACCTGGCCCCAGCACTTGCCGGGCCCCGCCAGTCCGCCGCTGCCTGCCGTTTCCTCCTCGACGAGCGCGGCATCGGACCCCTGACTGGCCCAGCGGTAGGTCAGATACAGGTAGGCGACCAGTAATGCGAGGAACAGCACACCGACCCGGCGATCAAGCACGGGCGGACCAGCGGTGGTCAGCAAGGCAACGACAGCGACAACGACCAGCAGCGTGGCCGATCCGGCCTGGATCCAGCCGGTGCGGTTGAGTATGAAACGGTTGACCGGCACGGCGACCAGTACGCAGGTCAGGCCGAAGATCAGGCCGGTGTCCGCGATGATCGAGCCGACCCCGTTGCCAAGCGCCAGACCGGGATTGCCCAGGTACGCCGCCATCACCGAGACGAAGGCCTCCGGCAGGGTGGTGCCGAGCGAGACGACCGTGGCACCGATGATGATCCGGGGCATGCCGGTCCGTTCCGCCAGTACCACGACGCCGTCGATCATCCAGTCCGCGCCCTGGGACAGCAGCGCGATGCACACAACGGTAATGACCAGCAGGACGGGTGTCGAGAGTCCGGCCATGGCCTGCTGCAGGACGTTCTCGCTGCCGATCCACTGCAACAGTGAACTGCCCGTGACTGCTTCGGTATCCATGCGTTTCAGGTAACGGTTCAGGGCCTGCGCCGGGACCGGTAAAATACGCATTTCCCGCCAGAAACACAAAACATCATGCAGGCCGTGCAGGTACGGGACGGCCGCTCAGGCCGGATGCCGGTTTCCGGCCCGCCGGATCAGTACACCGGGACGTCAGTGTGGTGCGGGAAGCGCTACTGCTGCCGGGACGGTCTTATATGACGGGTGTGGTCGCCATGCCGGCTGGCCGGTCGCCACCGGGAGGCGGACTCGACCAGGGCAGCTTGATGGTGCCGGGGCGCACAAACCCCGATCGCTTGCCGAGTTCATCATAACGTGTGCAACGACCATCCTTGCCGATCGTGAAATCCCCGATATACCGGTGCGAGGTCTTTTCTTTCAGGTGGCGGGCATAGTCCAGCCCGAGAAAATGACAGACAAAACCGCGGATGACGCCGGCATGCACGACCACCAGCACCGTGCTGTCCGGGCATTCAGCATTTTGCTGCAGCAGGAAACGCACGCTGCGCTCCTGCATCTGGCGGAAGCTCTCGCCCTCGGGATAGACAAAGTCAGGGTCTTTCTTGTGCTGGGGGATATTCCTTGTGACCCACTGCTTGCTTTTCTTGTACAGTGCACCGTAATTGACTTCATTCAGATCAGCGGAATCATGCACGATGTTTATGCCGTAGCAACGGGCATAGTGCATCGCCGTGCGACGTGCCCTTTCAAGGTTGCTTGAATAGATACGCTCAAAGGTGAATGCCATCTCCCGCAGGCGGCTGTCGACGAAAGCGATGTCGGCCCTCCAGTCCTTCGCCCTTGGTGCATCGCCCCAGCCAAGAATCCGGTCGGAGGCATTCAGCAGGGTCTTGTAATGCCTGAGTACTATCGCTCGCATGGACATGACGTTAACAAGTAACGCGCGTATTGTAAAAAATACCTTGCCGGTCACGGCCGTTATGCCCGTGCCGGGTGCCCCGCCTGCATGATAGATGACTGATTACCCTGCGTTGCTGTTGCGGACCCGCACGGCCTGCCGGCACAGTTCAGGAGTCGGGACGCGGCCGGGTGAAGTTATCAAACACCCCGCCGATTTGCTGATGTACTATCGCGGTGCTGGTGTTCCAGTCCCGGAGACGGGGGCCTGAAAGGGTGTCCTAATGGCAAAAACCGTTGTCGTCAAGCAGCCCGAAGGTGACCGTACGCCCTTTCTGCGGGGCATACTGGTGCAGTCGCTGATGAACCTCGGCCTGAGCTTTGACGAGGCCTATCAGCTTGCCCAGAAGGTGCGCGAGGCGCTGCGGGATACCGAGGAGATCACCAGTACCGACCTGAAGACGAAGGTGGCCGGATTGCTGGAAGCGCGGTTCGGCAGTAACCGGCGCGTGAATTACGAGGTGCGGCCGGCTGCCGTGCCTGACATCCTGGTACATACGCCCACGCGCAGCGAACCGTTTTCCGTCGGTATCCTCGCCCATTCACTCGAGAGCTGTGCAATTGAGCCGGACGTTGCCCTGGAAGGGGCGCGCATGGTCTACGCCTCCCTGCAGAATACGGGACACCGCGAAATCAGCCACAAGACCCTGCGCAAGGTGATTTACCTGTGCCTCAAGGACCATTGTTCAATCAAGGCGGCGCACCGCTATCTCTCGTGGCGCAGGTTCCAGAACAGCGGGGTCCCGCTCATCGTGCTGATCGGCGGGGTGACCGGGTCCGGGAAGAGCACCATTGCATCGGAAGTGGCCTACCGGATGGACATCGGCCGCATCCAGTCCACCGACATGGTGCGTGAAATCATCCGGGCCTACCTGACGCCCGAGGCGGTTCCTACGCTCGGCTATTCGAGCTTCGAGGCCTGGCGTGGCCTGGCGGCCCCGACTGGCGAACATGACAGTGAATCCGGCAATCCCGTGATTGCCGGATTCCTGTCCCAGTTCAACACCATGAAGCCGGCGCTCGGTGCCGCGATCGGTCGTGCGGTCAAGGAACGACAGGACCTGATCATCGAAGGGGTGCATATTGCGCCCACCAGGCTGGACCTGGCGGACGCGCAGAAGCATGCCATCGTCGTACCGCTCATGCTCGCGGTCATGGAAAAGGCCATGCTGGAAAAACAGCTCAGGCGCCGCGGCCGCGAGAAGAGCGGGCGCCAGGCGTCCCGCTACCTGAAACACATCGATGATATCTGGGGGCTGCAGTCCTACCTGTTGAGCGAGGCTGACAACGGCGGGGTGCCCATCATCACCAACTGGCACATCGAGAGCACCGTCAGCGAAGTCCAGAATCTGGTCATGGCCAGGGTCATGAAACACTACCCGGCGAATCTGAATGACCTGGACTGGGAGGACTAGCCCGCAGCGCTGCGCCGGGTAAGGGCACGCGGGTAACCCGGGGCGATGCTCGGGTGAATGCCGCTTTCATAGTCAGTGAAACGGTATAGAATCGAACCGCTATGGCCACGACAAGGCCGGGCAGCGCACGCGCGGACACCAACCGGCACAATGGGGACAGACCATGGGTTCAGTGCCACAGGCATCGCCGATTCTGGTACCGGTCGACTTTTCGCCGGACTCGGAAGCAGCGCTCGCCTGCGCCGCCGAGCTGTCCGCGCTGTTCAAGGCTCCGTTGCTGATCGTGCACGTCGTACACGATCCCGGCGAGGCCCCCGGCTACTATGCGGTACCGGGCCGCGACAGTCATCTGCACAAACTCGAGGATGTCGCGGCCGACATGTTCAGGGAATTCGTCCAGTCGTTTGCCGCCGCCCATCCCGAGTTCACCGCGCTCGGGGACGCCGAAACCAGCCTCGTCACCGGCCTGCCGGTCAACCGGATACTTGAACTGGTCGACAAGTCGGGGGCGCGCATGATCGTGATGGGCAGTCAGGGCCGCACCGGGCTGGCGCGCGTGCTGCTGGGGTCCAAGGCCGAGCAGATCGTACGCCTGGCGCGCATCCCGGTGACCATCGTCAAGTCCGGCGTGGAAAACGGGTAGGGCTGGCCGCGGGGAGCGACCGGGATGCGGCGAATGAGCGGCCATCAGGGTATACGGATGCGGCGGTCCGCCGGTCTGCTGCTGTTCATGACGGGTGTGCTGCTTACCGCCACCCCGCTCCGGGCCGCGCAGGAGGCGGCGGCCGACATGAACTGGGGCGGCATGGCGATGAACCTGCTCGGGGGACTCGCCCTGTTCCTGTTCGGCATGGACCAGATGGCCGAGGCGCTGAAGGCCGTTGCCGGCGAACGCATGCGAGTCGTGCTCGCCAGCCTGACCAGGAACCGGATCATGGGCGCACTGACCGGGGCCTTCGTGACGGCAATCATCCAGTCCTCGTCTGTCACCACGGTGCTGGTCGTCGGCTTCATATCCGCCGGACTGATGTCCATGGCACAGTCCATCGGCGTCATCCTGGGCGCGAACATCGGCAGCACCATCACCGCCCAGATCATCGCCTTCAAGGTCACCAAGGGCGCGCTGCTGATGATTGCCGTCGGATTCGGCCTGCGGTTCATCTCCGCACATGAAAAGATCGGATATTACGGCAGCATGCTCATGGGCGTGGGATTGATCTTTTTCGGCATGAGTGTGATGAGTGACGCCATGTACCCGCTGCGTGACTACGAGCCGTTCCTGCACCTGATGACACATATGGAAAACCCGGCCGTCGGTATCCTGATCGGACTGCTGTTTACCGCCCTGGTGCAGTCGTCCGCGGCCACGACGGGCATCGTCATCGTCATGGCCAGCCAGGGTTTCATCACGCTGACGGCCGGCATCGCGCTGGCGTTCGGCGCCAATATCGGCACCTGCGTTACGGCCCTGCTGGCCTCGATCGGCAAACCCCGGGAGGCGGTTCGGGCGGCCCTCGTGCACGTGCTGTTCAACGTGTTCGGTGTGCTGATCTGGGTTGGCCTGATACCCCGGCTGGCGGAATTCGTCACCTGGTTCACGCCGGTCCATGCCCAGCTGTCGGGCACCGCGCGACTGGCCGCCGATACGCCGCGGCAGATCGCCAATGCCCACACGTTCTTCAATGTCGCAAATACCCTTATCTTCATCGGCTTCACCGCGCAGCTGGCACGCCTGGTCGAGTGGCTGGTCCCGGACAAGCCGCTGGAGGAGGTCGTGGCGAGACCGCGATACCTGGATGAAGCCTTGCTCGACACCCCGTCACTGGCGCTCGACCGGGTGCGTCTCGAAATCGGCCGCATCGGGGACCAGGTTCGGGAGATGTTGCGCCTGATCATGCCGGCCATCCTGGGCGGTGACCGCATCACCCTGAGAGATATCGCCAGGATCGATGACAACGTGGATGTCCTGCACGGACACGTGATCACCTACCTGGGCCTGATCAGCCGCAAGCAGCTTACCGAGAACCAGACGCGTGACTTCGTCAATCTGATGGCGGCCGTCAACGACCTGGAAAATATCGGCGACATCATCGAAACCGACCTCGTGCACCTGGGTAACCAGCGCATCAGCGAGGGCGTTTCGATCAGCCCGTCGACACGGCAGGTGCTGACGCAGCTGCACAAGGCCGTCGCGACGACGACGGACCTGGCCATCGGGCCGTGGTCGAGAACAATCCCGCGGGCGGCGCGCGAAATCGTCAATCATGAAGACTGAAATCAACCGCCTGATGGATTCCGCCGCCATGCACCAGATCAAGCGCCTGGTCGCGGAGGAACCGAATCGCCTCGCGGCCTATACCATCGAGATGGATATCATCGAGAAACTGAAGCGGACCTATTACTTTGCCAAGCGCATGGCGAAAACCATTGACGCAGAAGGCGGTCCGGAAGAGCTGGCGGCGGCTGGCGCCTAGCTGCCGGATTCCGGCCGGTCATCCGGCGGCGCCGCGGTACCTTCATCAGCCGCGACGTGCCGGATGCTGACCTGCTCGATACGGCGCGGCGTTGCCGCACGTATCGTGACCTCCAGTCCGTCGATCAGGAATACCTCGCCGGGTGCCGGAATATTCTCGGTATGGGTCAGGATCCAGAGATTCACCCTGTCGGTCGGCTTGCCGGGCAGATCGATACCGAAATAGTCCTCGACGACCCGCAGCTCGGTTGCGCCCTGCACGAGCAGCTCGTTCTCTGATACGCCGGTCACAAGCGGGGGCGCCAGGTCGCTCTCGTCGTAGATCTCGCCGACCAGTTCCTCGACCAGGTCTTCCAGCGTCACGAGTCCCCTGACCACGCCGTATTCGTCGACCACGATGGCAAACATCCGCTTGCGGCGCCGGAATTCGGCGAACAGTTCGCCGATCGTCTGGTACTGGGGCACGAACAACGGTTCATGGGCGAGTTCGCTGAGTGGGACATCGAGCCGGCCCGCGGCGACAGCGCCCAGCAGGTCCCGCAGGTGCAGCACCTTGTAGAGCCTGTCCCGGTGCTGCTCATAGACCGGGATGCGGGAATACGGTGCGTTCAGGACCTCTGGCAGCACCTCACGCACGGTCAGGCTTTCATCCAGCGCGAAGATGGCGTTATGGGGTGTCATCACGTCCCGTACCTTCAGGTCATTCAGCCCGAATACGCGTTCGATGATCTCCCGCTCGCTGTGCTCGATCGTGCCTTCCCGTTCGCCGTGCTGCAGCATGCTGATGAATTCCGATTCGGTGACGACCGGGTCGCCCTCCTCGCTGCTCATGTGATGGACCCAGGTGTTGAACTTGCTGAAGATCCAGACCAGCGGGTAGATCAGGCGCATGAAGCCGAGCAGTGGCACGGCGACGGACAGCGATATCCGTTCGGAGTAGCGTGTGGCGAGGCTTTTTGGCGTGATCTCGCCGAACACCAGGATCAGGATGGTCAGCACGCCAACCGCAACCCCCGGGCCCGCTTTGCCCAGCCAGTGCGTTGCAATCACGGTCGCCATGACGGATGCCCCGATGTTCACGAGATTGTTGCCGATGAGTATGGCGGTCAGCATGCGCGAGGGGTCCCGTTTCAGGCGGTGCAGTGCCTGCGCGCCACGCCGTCCTTCGCGTACCAGCCCCTCGACACGACCGATGGACAGCGTTACCAGGGCCGTTTCGGAACCTGAAAAAATGCCTGACAGGATCAGCAGGAACAGTAACGCCAGCAACTCAACCATGTAACGGGCCTCCCGGCAGCGCCGGATACTGAAATATCGTCTGAAATTCAATCGACATCTGCAATGACTCCCGTCCGGTAGACTTGTATCATAACCACTCACTGTCGGCTGCTGTAATTTTCAGCCGCGACTGCTGTGCCAAGCGTTTGTTATCAATGGAAATCAGGACCCGTTACGGCAGACGGTCGGCGCAGGCTGGCGGTCAATTCAACTATCACCCGGGGGCATGACTCATGTACTGCAAGCGAATTTTCGTCACACTGCTGGTGGCCGGCGCCATCCAGGCAACACCGGTTGCGCACGCACGCAGCGAAATCCAGAACAAGGGCTCCGACACGCTGGTCAACGTTGCCCAGGCCTGGGCGGAAGCCTACCAGAAGGTCAACCCGGCGGTGGCGGTCGCCGTCTCGGGTGGCGGCTCCGGCACGGGTATCGCCGCACTCATCAACGGCACGGTGGATATCGCCAATGCCAGCCGCAAGATGAAAGACAGCGAGATCAAGCTGGCGCAGGAGCATGGTCATGCGCCGGTGGAACATATCGTAGGTTACGATGCGCTCGCCGTATTCATCAACAACGCGAACCCGGTGACCATGCTGACAATTGCACAGCTGGGCGAGATCTTCGGTCGTGGCGGCGATGTGACGAAGTGGACGGATCTCGGGGTCGAGGTGCCGGGGTGCAAGGACCAGCAGGTTGTCGTGGTCAGCCGGCAAAACAATTCCGGTACCTACGCCTACTTCAGGGAGGCCGTGCTGGGTGCAAAGGGGAAGTACCGCCAGGGTACGCTGGACATGAACGGTTCCAAGGATGTCGTCGACCTGGTCGAGAAAACACCCTGTGCGATCGGCTATAGCGGCCTGGCGTACGCCACAGCGAATGTCAAGATGGTTTGCGTACAGCGCGAGGCGGAGGGAGGCTGTGTACGCCCGAGCGTGGCGTCGGCCAGTGACAACAGTTATCCCATTGCCCGCCCGCTGTTCATGTACACCAGCGGTGAGCCAACCGGTGAAATCAAGACCTATCTCGACTGGGTGCTCAGCGACGAGGGCCAGTGCATCATCAACAACAAGGGCTACGCCCCGGTCCGCAAGGTCACCTGCCGGTGAATGGCGGCTGACCGCAGCGCGCCGCGCGCGCCGTAACGGTGTATTCTCGCGGCAACGGTGTTCATCCTGGCAGTGCAGCCAGGCGGAGTCAGCAGTATGAGCCATTACGAGCAACGGCTGGAACATGATCTGAAACGCATCCGCGACGCTATCGCGGACATGGCCGCCCGGGTCGCGACCGGTGTCAGCGACGCTGTCCGTGCCTTCCAGACCGGTGACAGCAGGCTGGCCGCAGCGACCATACTCGGCGATCAGCCGATCAATCGCGCCATGCGCGAAATCGACCGGCTGTGCCATGCCTTTATCGCCGTGCACCTCCCGAGCGGCAGTCACCTGCGACTGCTGTCGTCGGCGATCCGCGCCAATATTGCGCTGGAACGCATCGGCGACTACGCGGTCACCATCGCACGCGCATCCGGGCAGCTGTCCGAGCCGCCGGGCGGTGAGCTGGGGCACGAACTGGAACGCATCGCCATCGAGGCAACGGTCATGCTGGGCCAGTCCATCGAGGCCTTCAACACCCTGTATGCCGAACAGGCCAGGGCGACTATGGTGCTGGAGAAGGAGATGGAGTACGACCTGGAGTCCGTTTACTCGGAGCTGACCGCCAGCCCGGGCCGCGAAAAGGTCAAGGAATTGCTGGTGGTGTTCATGGTACTCACACACCTTAAACGCGTGGCGGACCAGGCGAAGAACCTGTGCGAGGAGACCGTATTTGCCGTAACCGGCGAGGGCAAGGCGCCCAAGGTCTACAACATCCTGTTTCTCGACGAGGACAACAGCTGCCTCGGCAAGATGGCCGAACTCGTGGCCCGCAAGGCGTACCCCGCGAGCGGCAGCTACAGCAGCTGCGGCAGAAACCCGGCCGCTGCGCTCAATCAGCACATGGTCCGGTTTCTCGAGAACCATGGTTTCGACCTGACCGATGCCAGGCCCGTGCCGCTCGACCTCACCCGCGCCGAGCTCGTTGACAAGCATGTCATCGTCAGCCTGCAGGGACCGGTGAAAAGCTATATACCGCAGCTGCCCTTGCACACCACGGCCATTGAATGGGACGTCGGTTCCGCCCCGGGCGGTGATATCGATCAACAGGCGGAACAGTGGGAGGCGCTGTACCGGGACATCGCGACCCGTGTTCGTGACCTGATGGAAATCCTGCGCGGGCCGGACGCGCCCTGAGCAATGCGCCGGAGCCTGATGGAAGCACGCACGACAGGCCGATTCGATCGCCGCAACCTCGACTGGTACATCGACAAGGGTGTCCAGCTGCTGGTGTTCATCAGCGGCATCTCCGCCATCATCTTCATCATCGGTATCTTCGCCTTCATCACCGTGGAGGGTATCGGTTTCATACGGGATACCATGGACCCGGCGGAGTTCTTCGGGTCCCAGTACTGGGAACCCAGTGACGAGGACGCGCCCGAGTACGGCATCCTCGCGCTGCTGGCCGGCACCGCCAGCGTGACCGGCCTGGCACTGCTGGTGGCCATTCCGTTTTCACTCGGTGCCGCCATCTTCATCGGCGAGTTCGCGTCCGGCAAGACGCGGGAATTCCTGAAGGTGCTGGTCGAACTGCTCGCCGCCATCCCGTCCGTGGTGTGGGGCTTCATCGGACTCACGATCATGAACCCGCTGATCATCAGGCTGTTCGATGTGCCGGTCGGTTTGAACGTGCTCAATGCCGGTCTCATCCTCGGCCTCATGGTGGCACCGATCATGACCTCGATTGCCGAGGATGCGCTCAAGGCGGTACCCGACCGCTATCGCGAGGCGGCGGAGGCCATGGGCGCGACCCGCTGGCAGGTCATCTACCGGGTCGTGCTGCCGGCGGCCAGGAACGGCCTGCTGGGCGCGGTGCTGCTGGGTATCGGCCGGGGCTTCGGCGAGACCATGGCCGTGCTGATGACAACCGGCCACTCGGTCAATCTGCCCACCAGCGTGTTCGACTCGGTGCGGGCACTGACGGCGACCATTGCCGCCGAACTCGGCGAGGCGGCGGTCGGATCGGATCATTACAAGGCGCTGTTCACGATCGGTATCCTGCTGTTCATCATTACCTTCTTCATCAACCTGACGGCAGACCTGGTCGTGCGTGGTGTGCGGCGGGGTTAGGCGCCTGTCCGGGTAATCATGTTCAGCGAGACCGCACTCAATATCCGCAACCGGCGCATCCAGGGACTGTTTCGCATCCTGTTCATGCTCATGACCGGCCTGTTGATCCTGCCGGTGATCATTATTCTTGCCACGCTCGTCTACAAGGGCGGCTCCATGCTGTCCATCGATTTCCTGTTCACGGCACCGACCGACGGCATGACCGCGGGGGGTATCTTCCCGGCCTTGCTGGGTACGATCTGGCTGGTATCGGTGGCGTTGATCGTTTCCGTACCGGTGGGTGTCGCGGCTGCCGTCTACCTGAATGAATATGCGTCCGACAACTGGTTAACGCGCGTCATCAACCTCGCCATCATCAACCTGGCGGGCGTACCCTCCATCGTGCATGCGCTGTTCGGTGTCGGTGCCTTCGTCATCTTTTTCCACTTCGGCACCAGTATCCTGGCCGCCAGCCTGACGCTGGCGATCATGACGCTGCCGGTCGTCATCGTGGCGACTCGTGAATCCCTGCGCGCGGTGCCGATGGCGTTTCGCGAGGCCTGCTGGAACATGGGGGCGACCCGCTGGCAAACCATCCGGCGTATCGTGCTGCCGAATGCGGTCAGCGGCATACTCACCGGCGTCATCCTCGAGGTATCCCGGACCGCGGGCGAGACCGCACCGATCATGTTTACCGGTGCCGTGTTTTTCACCCCGTTTCTGCCACAGGGTATCTTCGACCAGACCATGGCGCTGTCGCTGCACCTGTTCGTCGTGGCGACCCAGGTGCCGGGGGTACCGGAAGACCTGCCCTATGGCGTGGCGCTGGTGCTGATTTCCCTGGTGTTGCTGATGAACAGCCTGTCCATCGCCTTTCGTATGTACCTGCGGGGCCGCAAGAAATGGTAGCCATCCCCGGCAAGGCTGCCCCGGCCGGCGGCGCGGACACGGCGACAGGAGACGCCGCCGGCAATACCCTGGAAATCTCCAACCTGAGTATCCGCTACGGCGAACACACGGCATTGCGCAACGTCAGTCTGGAGGTCCGCAGGAACGAAATCTTCGGCATCATCGGCCCGTCGAATGCTGGCAAGACCTCGTTCCTGAAGTCGCTCAACCGCATGGACCTGTTCGATGCGTCCATGCATGTGGACGGGTCGATCCGTTTCAACGGACTGGCGCCTCGACCACCTGAGGAATATCTACGCCTTGCGCGCGCGTATCGGGGTGGTGTTTCCCCTGCCGGTCGGATTGCCCCTGACCGTCTACGAGAACGTCGCCCTCGCGCCGCGCCTGGCCGGTATCGGCAACCGGGCCGAGCTCGATGTCATCGTCGAACGCTGCCTGCAGCGCGCCGCGCTCTGGGACGAGGTCAAGGACCGGCTGGATACGCTGGGCAGCCTGCTGTCCGGCGGGCAGCAGCAGCGCCTGACCATCGCGCGGGCCCTGTCGCAGGATCCCGAGCTGCTGATGCTGGATGAGTTCTCGATCGCGGTCGATCCGGTGACGACCATGCGCATCGAGGATGTGCTCAAGGAACTGCGCCAGGAAATGACCATCATCCTGGTGACCAACCTGGTCCAGCAGGCACGCCGCCTGGCCGACCGGACCGCCTTTTTCCTGGACGGGGAATGCGTGGAGATCGGCGCCACGGAGGACCTGTTCACGGGACAGGTCCGCGACCGACGCACGCACGATTACGTGGAAGGCAGGTTTGGCTGATGGACGGCACAACCGCGCAGTACGCCATCCAGACGCGCAGGCTCAATTTCTGGTACGGAACGTTCCAGGCGCTGTTCGACGTGGATCTCGACATACGCAGCGGCCGGATCACGTCCCTGATCGGGCCGTCGGGCTGCGGTAAATCCACCCTGCTGCGCAGCATCAACCGGATCAACGAACGTCTCGGGTATGCCCGTGTCGAGGGTACCATCGACGTGCTGGGTCAGGATATCTATGCGCCGGGCGTCGAACTCGTGCAGGTGCGCAAGCAGGTGGGCATGGTGTTCCAGCGGCCCAACCCGCTGCCGATCTCGATACGCGATAACGTGCTGTTCGGGTACAGCCTGCATTCCGGCCGGGGCAGGGTGTCCAGCGGCGAGCGAGACGACATCGTGGAAGCGGCGCTGCGCCAGGTATTGCTGTGGGACCAGGTCAGGGACCGCCTGGATGACAGGGCGACGGGCCTGTCACTCGAGCAGCAGCAGAAGCTGTGTATCGCTCGCCTGCTGCCGGTCAAGCCTGCCGTGCTGCTGATGGATGAGCCGTGTTCGGCACTGGATCCGAACGGCACCGAGGCCGTGGAAGAACTGATCTGGGAGCTGCGCGGTCAGTACACGATACTGATCGTGACCCACAACATGGCGCAGGCCCGGCGTGCCAGCGAAGCGTGCATCTTCATGCTCATGGGCAAGGTCATCGAGCATGCGGCAACCGGGGAACTGTTCGTGACGCCGCAGTGCAGGGAAACCGCGGATTATATCGAGGGCCGCTATGGGTGAACCTGCCCCGCGCGGGCGGCGGCCGGCCGTTCGTCACGCCAGACTGTGCTCGCTGTCCTGACCGGCGGTGACGCGCGGCCACCAGTCCTCTATCGTCACCGTATCACCGTCAGCGCCGCTTCGCTCCGGCTGTGCCTTGACGATGGTCACCGGCACACGGCAGTGCTGCATGACCTCTGTCGACACGGACCCCATTGCAATGCGCGCCAGCCCGGAACGCGCATGCGAGCCCATCACGATCAGTCCGGCCTGTTCCCGTTCGGCGATTTCCTGGATGCGCGGTGCAGGCAGTCCGCTGACCAGCAGCAGGCGCGGCTCGATCGGTCCAACGGCATCCCAGCACGGGCTGCAGACGGCGGCGACGAATTCCGCCAGCATGTCGCGGGCGATGTCCTCGACCGGGCGCAATGTCCCCGGTGTGCCGGTGTTGCGGTAGAAACCCGGTTCGTGGCCCGGTTCGTGGATCACGTGCAGCACCAGCAGCGGGGCGTCGACACAACGGATGAAATTAGCCGCGAACTGCAGGGCGGCGCGGGAACTGGACGAAAAGTCCACCGGCACGAGCACCGGATGCGTGACCGGCGAGGTGCCGGACGGGCGGTTGTCTGCGGGTTTGGCGTGTGTTGGCATCTGGTTACCGCGCTGGTTCAGGGTACCATGACCGTGACGCCGGCCCCGGGCCGGCGTCGCATGGTGGTTGGCGAAAGCCTAGCAGGACTGTGTTACGGGAATGTTACCGTTATATGACAGGGCCGGACCTGGGCGACGTGAAGGGCGCGGCTTGTGCCGGCTATTTGCCGCTCAGCCGGGTCTCCAGGCGGTTGCACAGGGTGTTGATGATCTTTATCCTCGCAAACCGCTTGTCGTTGCCCTCGACCAGGGTCCAGGGTGCGTACATGGTGCTGGTGTACTGCACCATGTCATGTGCCGCGAGCTCATAGCCATCCCATTTTTCGCGGTTGCGCCAGTCTTCATCGGTCAGCTTCCAGCGCTTGTAGGGGACCTTCTCGCGCGCCTGGAAACGGGCCAGTTGTTCATCCTTGGTGATGTGAACCCAGTATTTCAGCAGCACGATATTATGTTCTATGAGCTGCTCCTCGAAATCATTGATCTCGGCATACGCCCGTCGCCAGGTCATTTCGTTCACCAGCTCTTCCACACGCTCGACCAGCACGCGCCCGTACCAGCTGCGGTCATAAATGGTCAGGCGTCCGGCACGGGACAGGTGCCGCCAGAACCGCCACAGGTAATGGTGTGCCTGTTCTTCATCGGTCGGCGCGGCAAACGGCAGTACCTGGTAATTGCGTGCATCCAGCGGTGCCGTGATCCGGCGGATGGCGCCGCCTTTCCCCGCGGCATCCGGCCCCTCGAACACCAGGATGGTGGTGACCTTTTTTTCGAGAGTCGCACGGAACAGCCTGTTGAGCCGGGCCTGCAGTTCCTTGAGCTGGTTCTGGTAGGCGCCCTTGTCCCGGTGTTTCGACATGTCCAGATTGCTCAGTACGGTCGGTCCCGGCTCGGACGCAAGCGGCGGCGGCCGCATGTCCGTCTCTTCCGCGCCGGTGGCGCCGGACTGTGCCCGCGCAGCGGTGCTCCTGAACCGGTCGCGGGCTTCCCGCTCCCGGCGCACTTCGTCGAGCCGTTTCCGGATGACGTCCCGGATCATGCCGCCGACTGTCAGGCTGCGGTGGTTGAAGTCCTCGCCTTCCACGATGGTCCACGGGGCACGCCCGGTGCTGGTGCGCATAATGGTCCGTTCCGCGGCCTCGATGAATCGGTCGTACATATTCCAGTGCTTCCAGTCGCGTTCCGTCACGCGCCAGCGCGTCAGGGGGTCTTTCTCGAGGTTTTTCAGGCGCCGTTTCTGGGCGGTCTTGCTGAGATGCATCCAGAACTTGAGCAGCACGACCCCGTCCTCGGTCTGGGCATTCTCGAATGCTACGATGCGGTCCAGGCAGTCCACGAAGCGAGGCAGGTCCAGCTTCCCGTACACCCGTTCCAGCACTGGCCGTGAATACCACGAACTCAGAAACAGGCCGATCCGGCCCTTCGGGGGCAGATCACGCCAGAAACGCCAGTATTCCGGACGCTCGCCTTCTTCCTGGGTGGGCTCGTTGTACGCGCAGGTGACAATCCAGCGCGGATCCATCCATTCATTGAGCAGGTTGACGGTCTGTCCCTTGCCGCCACCGTCGACACCGGCGAATATGATGATAACCGGAAAATCAGCGGCGTCCCGCAGTTCCTGCTGGATCTCCAGCAGCTCCTGACGGAGGACAGGTTCGCGATTCTTGTATTCGCCCTTGTCGACGCTTGAACCGACTTCAGCTGCTTCAAACACGTGCTCGTCTCCCCAGAATGCATGGTGGCCGTCGCAGGTTCGGCAGACCTTGCACGACCGCCCCCGGTGACATGACGAGCCGGACGATGACATGGCCTGCATGGACAGGCGACGGACTTTTCCCGCAGCGGGCCTGCAAACGGAATCTGTCAGACGGCGCGCACCCGCGGTTTCCGGGTCGTACCCCCAGGATTACTTATAACATATCGGGCCGCCGGGGCGGGCGCGCGTCCCGTTCATTTATCCCCGGCCCGTTCCATGCAACGGGCGGAATCATGACGGGGATTGTTAACCAGCCGACTGACCGGCCAGGCCTCCATCGGGGTTGCGGTCCAGGGGGCGAGCAGGGACTGCAGGTGTTCCCGGTTCGTGTTGCCCGGGTCCAGCCAGTCAGCATACTGCGGCGGTGCGAGGATCACCGGCATGCGTGCATGGATAGGCGCCATCAGCCGGTTTGCCGTGGTCACGATAATAGTGCAGGAATTCAGCGTACTGTCACCCTGCTGCCAGTGCTCCCACAAGCCGGCAAAGGCAAACAGGCCGCCGTCCTGCATGCGGATATAGTAAGGGACCCGGGTGTCCCCCTGTTGTTGCCACTCGTAGAAGCCGGTGGCCGGGATCAGGCAGCGCCGGTGCCGGAAGGCATCGCGGTAGGCGGGTTTCGCGGCTACGGTCTCGGCACGTGCATTGATGGTGCTGTAGCGTGTTTTCGATTCCTTCGACCAGGCCGGTACCAGGCCCCAGTGCAGCAGGGTACACTCGCGCCCGCCGGTGCCCTGGCGTACCGCGGCGATGTCCTGCGACGGCGCGATGTTGTAGCGTGCCGGCAGTGTCGGCACATCCGCCACGCCGAACTGCCTGGCCAGCGTATTCGGCAGGGTAGCGAGCGAGAAACGGCCGCACACGACTTACTCCTCATCCACCGGGCCGGGGTGGCGCGCAACGGCAATGCAGCACGTGCGCACGTTATTCGGACGGCGGGGGCACTTCCAGTGGCGGCACCTGCGGAGTTTCTGCAGGGGGCTCGGGGACCTCGGGCAGGTCACCGGGTGGCAACTCCGGCGGCAGTTCTGCCGGCGGCATTTCGGGTGGAACACCGGGTGGAATTTCCGGTTCGCCGTACGTCATGTCTGTTGTGCTCCTCTGATTTGGCCGACCGCTGTGCCCATTGTCCGCGTGCTGCAAACGGTCTACATTGATCGTGATCAAACCCTGCCTGATGTCGTTCCGGGTTCGCCGCCTCAGCCACGGCGCGTGCGTCCCGTCGCGGTCGCGGACTCTGCTACACTGGATTTCCCTGCCTGCGCAGAGGCGCAGCTCACCGGATTTCCAGCTGACCGCAGACCATGGTGCCTATCGACACTGACGGGTTGAAGACCCCCGTTGCACGCCATATCCGGGAAAGCCGTTAGCGTCGGGTACGCCGTACCGCCGCATTGATCAGGGTTAATGTGGTGAACCGTTGAGGGGTTTAAACAGGGTGGCAGGGCGGGCCGGCATGATCAGGCGGTGGACCATCGATGCAGCGAGCAGGAGCGTACATGAAGCAACCCATCATCACAGTCGAGTTTGATGCCCGTGCAGCCGGGACACACTACCAGGAGGAAAGCGTTCCGATCCACAGCCCGGAGGAACTGTTCGAGTTCATTGCACCGGGAGGTGGCTGCGAGCGCATACCCGACGAGGTCGACGAGATCCAGATGGTGTTCCTGCATCCGGAACGTCCCGATGCCGGCAATCCGGCGTCCGCTGTACACGCGACCCTCCAGATCGGCATGGTGTATTTCACCGGCCCACTGGCGGAGATCACCCGTACGGCCGAGGAGATTCTCGAAAAATTCGGCCGGGGTGAACTGTCGCCGTCCTTTCTGCGCGTTGCCGGCCTGGCGCTCGCCGGGTGAGCCTCGTCCCGGTTCGCCCGATGTGGCCCGTTGCCGGGCCCTGACGGTCGTACACCGGTTGCACACCGTCACGGCATGAACACAGGCACCGCGTCCAAAACACTGGTTGCCGCCCTGATGCAGGCGGCGGCGTACAGTCACCCGGTGCAGTCGATTCAACTGGTCGAGACTCATATTTCGTGGGTCATCCTGACCGGTGACTATGCCTACAAGATAAAAAAACCCGTCAACCTCGGCTTCCTCGACTTCTCCAGTCTCGAGCAGCGCCGTATCTGCTGCGAGGAAGAGGTGCGCCTGAACCGGCGCCTGGCCCCGGGTCTGTATCTCGGGGTGGTCGCGGTGACCGGCACGCCACGACAGCCGCTGCTGGACGGGCCGGGCGCGGTCATCGAGTATGCCGTCAGGATGGTGCAATTCCCGCAGGCGGCCCAGTTCGACCGGATGCTGGAGCGCGGTGCGCTGACGGCGCGGCATATCGATGCCGTGGCACGGCTGGTGGCCGACTTCCACGGGCGTGCCGCTGTCGCCGGGCCAGCGGTGGCCTTCGGTGATCCCGGCCAGGTATTCCAGCCGGTGGAGGAGAATTTCCTGACAGATCCGCACGGCTATCGGGCGCGACAGTGCCGCGCTGGCGCAACTCGAGGAGCTGGAACGCTGGAGCCGGCATGCGTTCGGGCAGCGGCGTGCCGTCATCGGGCAACGCAAGGCCGGCGGTTTCGTGCGGGAATGTCACGGCGACATGCACCTGCGCAACCTGGCCTGGGTTGACGGGCAGCCGCTGGCCTTCGACTGCATCGAGTTCAATCCCGCCCTGCGCTGGATCGATGTCATCAGCGAAGTGGCCTTCCTGGTCATGGATCTGCACGACCGCAACCAGGTGCACCTTGCCCGGCGCTTCCTGAATGTCTACCTGGAATACGGCGGCGATTACGCGGGTGCCGGTGTGTTACCGTTCTACCTGGTCTATCGCGCCATGGTACGTGCCAAGGTGGAGGCCATACGTGCAACACAGCCGGATCTCGATGACGCGGGGCGCGCCATCGTATGGCAGGCATGTCATGGCTACCTGGCGCTGGCACGGAACTATACGCAGGCCCGCCGGCCCGTGCTGCTGGTCACGCGGGGCCTGTCCGCCTCCGGGAAAACGACACTGACCCGGCCCTTGCTGGAACAGCTCGGGGCCATTCGCATCCGCTCGGACGTGGAGCGCAAGCGCCTGTTCGGCCTGCCGGCGCAGGCCAACGGGCAGGCTGCCGTCGGCCAGGGGATCTATAGCGCGGAGGCCGGCCTCAGGACCTATGAACGGCTCGTCGAACTCGCCGGCATCGTGCTGGATGCAGGTATTTCAGTGATTGTCGATGCCGCCTGTCTCGAGTCAGCCCGGATTGCGCCATTCCGCGCACTGGCCAGCGCCCGCCGCGCCGCGTTTGTTATCCTCGAGTTCCATGCTCCGGCCGATGTCCTGCGCGCGCGGATCGGCCAGCGTGAGCGGGGGGCATCCGATGCGAACCTGGCTGTCCTGGAGCATCAGCTGGCGGCCTGGCAGGAACTACCGGAAAGCGGGCTGGCGCACTGTATCCGTATAGATACGCAAGCGCCGTTTGACGTCACCGCCCTGCAGGCGCGAATCGAGGACTGCGCCGGGCAAGTCGGGACCATCCTCTGAAACGCTGCAATCCGCCGTGTACCCCGCTGCCCGCATCCGGCACTGGCCTGTGTTTGTCAGGATCTAGCCGCCGCGGTCGATCGTTTCCGAGGGCGTGCCCAGGGCGTGCTCGTACGGGTGGTTGACCGGCGTAGAGAGAAACGCCTGCCGGGTTTCCTCGTTCTCGAAATAGATGGTGAGCTTGCCGTCCACGACGAACGGGTGGTCCCACACAGCGAAGATGTCGTGTCCGGTAATCGGATCGATGGTGCCGTTCAGGTACGCCGGCTGGTGCAGCAGGTGACTCGGTGCCCGGTCACGGGGAAGTGGCGTGCCGGCGACCCAGTTCAGCTCCTCGAACCGGAGCGCGCGGGTCTTTACCGGTGTTTCGGTGGTGTTCATATCCGGAATCTCCTCCACCAGTGCGGTGGTGCAGTGCCGGTGACCGGTGTGTCACCGGGTATCAACGGAGTGGCGTAGGTCGCGCCTCAAACGTGCAGGATGTCGAGATGCCAGCCGACGCCGCCGGCGACGGCCTCCGGGTGGTGCCGGTGTACCAGTGATTCCACGTACGAAACCTGCGGCACCGGCACATCGACCATCAGCAGCAGCTCGCCGTGATGGATGGCATCGGTGAATTCGGACAGGCGCACGCTGGGGACGCTCGAGGTGAACACCAGCCCTCCAACGAAGGTAAAGAGCATGACGGCAGCGGGTATCAGCAACCAGGTCCACTCGACCCGCAGCAGGTACAGACCGACCAGGGTCAGCAGGGCAATGAAAAACACCGCCAGGTTGCCGTCCCACAGCACGGTCTCAATGATGCTGCCCGTGTCCCTGCGTTGTCTGGACGAGGCTGCGGGCAGACCGGCGAGGTCCAGGTCAGGCTTCGCCACCACATGCATGGAACGCCGCCGGATGCCGCTGGCCGCCATGGCATCAACCACGGTACGGGTGTACGCGATATCGGGCAACAGGAAATAGAGTCTGCGTTTCATGGGTATTTCCTGACCAGCCAGTCCAGGACTGATCGCTACATGTAGGTCTTCGCTTCCTCGCCCGGATCGGGCAGGCCGGCGATGCGCCATGCCTCGCGTTCGCTGCGAAACAGTCTGTCCACGCAGTGCGGGCCAAGGCGGTATTTGTTGCAAAGGTGGCTGAATGCCGGGGGCGCCGCGCCGAAGCGGAGGTAATGATCGCGCAGTGCACGAATGATCACCCAGTGTTCGCGCGTCAATTCCGGCAGACCGTCCAGCCGTGCAAGCGTCACGGCAATAGCCTCTGTCCACGCCCGCGGATCGTTGAGAAAACCCGCGCTGTTCAGCAGACCGACAGGATGATCGAATGCGTGCAATTTGGCGTCCATTGCGTATCGCGGCACAGCCTTCCACTAGCTGTAGTGTGATCCCGGGAAGGCCTGTAACCGGGGAATCAGCATCATGCATTAACACTAGGATAAGGCCGCGGTTTGTCAAGGCAGCCGTCGGCGACAGCCCGCACGTCACGGGCCCGCACACTGCTTATCCGGTGCAGGCCGGGAAAAAATATCACCGCGGCCAACCCTGAGCGGCGCGCCGGTTCGTTTCATAGAGATATGGGTGATCTATCAAGGGGCGCGTCATGCGTCATTTGGATCCCGCACGCGTGGTGTTGTCCGCTGTCGCCACACTGCTGGCCGCTGCCTGCAGTGCCTAACCCGCCGGACACCGCACGCTGACCGGGCCAGACGATGCGAGGGGGACGGCTGCATCCGGTGCCGGGCGAGGCGCCGATCCGTTCGGCTACCGTGGCGAGTTCCTGCAACTGGTGCAGCTGGCTGCGTCCCTGTAAGCTTGTGTGGTTTTCCGGCGAGCGATACGGAAGGGGGTGTGGATGAGGGTTGACAATCCGGCGGCAGGCAGCGATGAGGATCTTATGCTGCACTATGCCCGTGACGACCTCGAAGCCTTTCACAGTCTCTACAATCGTCACCGCGCCAGCCTGTACCGCTATATCCTGCGCCAGACGGGCCCCGGCATCGCCGAGGAACTGTTCCAGGACGTGTGGGTCCGCGTGATCCAGTCGCGCCGGCGCTATCGCCCGAGCGCCGGCTTCCGCACCTGGTTGTATACCCTGGCACGCAACCGCCTGATCGATCACTGGCGTGTGCTGGGCAGGCTGCCGGAGCTGGATGCCGGGATGGCTGATGACGAACTTCCGGATGACCGCGGCGCACGGAACGGACCGTTACACCTGGCGGAACTGCGTGACTGCATCGAACAATTACTGGCACAGATAGCGGCACTGCCGGATGCGCAACGCGACACCTTTCTGCTGCGCCACGAGGCTGGCCTGTCACTGGTGCAGATCGCCGAGGCCATGAAGACCGGCACGGAGACGGCCAGGAGCCGACTGCGCTATGCCATGGACCGGCTGCGCATGGCGCTGCCGGAAGAATGTCTGGAACAGGGCTGACCCTGATGGATGAACGCGACGACAGTCTTGCACAACTCTATATCCGTTCCTCGCGCGAGGAGCCGCCGGCACAGATCGATCTCGCTGTCATGGAGCTGGCGCGCAAGTCAGTCCGGCGCCGGTCCGGACCGCCATTTGGAAATCGCTGGCTGGCAGCCGGTGCCGCGGCCGGCGTGGCACTCGTCGGCGTGGCGCTGGTGTTACTCGTGCAGGAACAAACCAGCCTGACCGCGCCGCCGGAGGCAACGCGCCGTAGCGTGCCGATGGCCGTGCCGGATGCAGGACGGGAGCGGGATTCGAACGGTGTGACCATCAGCCTGCCGCTGCCGCCACCCGGGCGTATGCAGGACAGTGACCAGGATACAGTCGAGCGGTCCGCACTACCGGAGCGGGAGGCGCCACAGCCGCGGTCGGCACTAACCGGGCAAGCCCAGGCACGGCCAGGCGGTACACCGGCGGCGGATCAGCCTCGCGAGCCAGGACAGCGGCAACCCAGGTTTGATTTCTACAAGACACTACCGGAGATGCAGGTTGTCGTGCCGCCACCGTCGGAACCGGTTACCGGGCAGGCGACGGCGCCACAGCCGGCACCGGAGCCGGCGGTACCGGGGCGTCCACCGCAGGCGGCAGCGCGCGCCGCACCGGCGGCGGGATACTATCTGCAGGTCGGTGCGTTCCGTGCAGCGGATTCCGCAGGAAGGTTCAGGACCCGGATCGAGTCACTGGGCCTGCCGGCGGGTATTGAAGACATCGTACTCGACAACCAGGAGACCTGGCACCGCGTGCGGGTCGGGCCCTACCACGACCTGACCAGCCTTGATGAAGCGCGGCGTACCCTGAAAACGCAGGGTATCGACAGCCTGCTCGTGAAGACCGGCGGGTGAGCGGACGGGCTGTCGGCCATCCGCCTGCCCGGGCAGTGCACCGAGTGATCCATTGGGTCGGTGAGCCGGTATACTTCACCGGTACGGGCAAGCCGGCATTCAAGGCATGGCCCCGTATTTGTCGGGGACCCCCTGAACAGGTATAGAATGCAGGGCGCTGGTCCGCCCTGACGGGCCTCCAGCAGGGCCTGTATAGCAGAATGAAAATTACCGAAAGATAATTCTGACACGATGTGGTACTGCAAAATTTTTTTACAAACCGTGCTGCCGTCCCATTGCTCCCAGGCATGAACCGACGCTGGTTCAATAATCTGCGGGTCGTGGCGTGGATTTTGCTATAATCCAATTCATGAGGTGTTCAAGGATAGATATGGACGTTCAGGATAGCCAGTCGAAAGTGCAGATGGAGTACAGCCACGCACCCGGTGGTGCAATGCTTGATTCAGCAACACGGCCGTTGCGTATCTTTACACTGGGACGTTTCTCACTGGTCAGGGACGGTATGCCACTCCGCTGTACCCGCAAGGCACCCAGCAAACCCCTCCTGCTGCTGAAGGCGTTGATCGCCTGCGGTGGCCGGCAGGTGGGCGGCGGCAATATCGCCACGATCCTGTGGCCGGACAAGGAAGGCGACCTGGCCCAGCAGTCATTTGAAACCACCTTGCACCGGCTGCGCAAATACCTCGGGACCGATGACTACCTGCTGCTGGAAGACGGGCGCCTGACCCTCAACAGCGAGATGGTCTGGGTGGATGTATGGGAATTCGAGCGACTGCTTGCCGAACTGCGCCGGCTGCTGTCCACGCCGCCGGGCAGCGACAGCACCGACCGGATCGACCGGATCGCCAGTCACATCCTGGTCATGTACCAGGGACACTTCCTGTCACGTGACGACACGGCGTGCTGGATGGTGTCGATGCAGGAGCGGCTGCGCAACAAGTATATCCATTGTCTGATCGACCTCGGTAGATACTGGGAGTCGCGCGGACTGTTGCACAAGGCCATCGAATGCTACCGAAAAGGTATCGAGGTCGATGACCTGGTCGAGACGTTCTATCAACGCCTCATGCACTGCCTGAAGGAAAGCGGCAAGGTACCGGAAGCTATCGCGGCCTATCGCCAGTGCCGGCAGTTGCTTTCCGTCATGCTGGGTCTGCAGCCGACCGAACAGACGACACGGATCTATCACTCCCTGATCGCACGCTACGCAAAGCTCGCATAGCCTGTAACAGGCTTTCCCGCTCACTAACGGCTGAGGTGCACGGGCACCATCCCCTGAGGGCATCCGCTCGCAGGGCGGTTACGTCCCGCACACCTGTCCGGCCGTCAACGACCCGCCAGCCGTGTCGTTGCGTAATGCCGCAACGACGGGCAACGCAATGCCGAATCTGTAAGTTATTTGTAAGCCTGTGCCGGATACCCTGTCACCGGATACAACAACAAGATCCAGCATACTAATAACGGATATGACTATGGATTGCTTCATCATAAGGGTATACCGGCATATCACCCATGAAGACGGCCAGCCCGACGAGATCGCCGGCCTGGTCGAGCGGGTCGGACGGCAGGACAACGGCAAGCCCTTTTCCAGTTACAGCAGCCTGGTAAACACACTTCGCGACGAATACGGCACCGGCGTTGCCGACGACGTGAATGCCGCGGACACAGACGCCGGCAGGATGCAACTGGTGCGGGTAACGAAACACCGGTAGTACAGCGTATAAACCATTCCAACAAGGCAGCCTTGCAAGGGTATTAACAATGAACAACAGCACATACAAAACGGCCTTTTTCGCCACGCTCCTGTTAACCGCCACATGGGGCGCACAGGCGGCGAACGTCAGCTATATCATGGACCGGTCTAATGTACTTCCGGACAACGTGCAATACCTCACCGTCACACTGTCGGATGACGTGGCCGGTCAGCTCGAATTCTGGGTCGACGTGGGGTCATCCCTGTCCACGATCGCCACCGATAACTTCGGTATCCAGTCGTTCTCATTCAATCTCGTTCGCGATCTGCAGCCGGGCCTGACCGAGCACGGCGACGGGCCGTGCTGCAAGCTGGACAATATTCTGACGACCGACAGTTTCATCCTGCCCGGCGGCTGGAACGTGCTGCTTGGCGACGGCGGGAAGGGCGAGGGATTCGACGTGCGCCTGCTGGGTAGCGAGGGCAGTCGCCAGGACCCGCTGCACTTCAGCATCCTCGGTCTCGGCCTGGATGACGTCCAGGGAGAATTCGGTGCCCTGGTCGCCGGCTTTAAATTCCGTGTCGGTGAATGTGGCGATGGTGAAGGTGACCACCGCAACTGCGACGTGATCTACAGAGCCGAATTCCAGGGTGGCACGCCCCTCGTGGTGCCGCTGCCCGCAGCGGTCTGGCTGCTGGGCTGCGGATTGCTTGGCCTGGCGGGTGTCACCCGCAGGCGCCGGGTTAACAGCATTTAACGTCTCCGTAAATTACCCCCGGCTCAGCATCGGCCGGGGGAATTTTTTCGGAACCGGGATTCAGAGATTTTTTCGTCTCCGTAAATTACCCCCGGCTCAGCATCGACCGGGGGAATTTTTTCGGAACCGGGATTCAGGGAATTTTTCGTCTCCGTAAATTACCCCCGGCTCAGCTTCGACCGGGGGAATTTTTTTGCGTGGTTGGGACCGTGCCTGCAGACAGCTGCTGTCAGGGGGATCGACATGACGATACAGTGGTCGCGTAATACTTATCGTATGCTGATGACCGGTCTGCTCGGCGCATGGGCCGGTATGTGCCAGGCGACAACGCTGGGCTATTCCGGTCAGCTGGACTTGATCGAAACCAATACCGGCGCCGGGCGCTATGCGGGTGCATCGGTCGGCCAGCCGTTTTCCGGCGTCCTCTCCTACGGCGTGCTCGCCGACGCCACGACCGACCCGCTGTTTCCGGGTGACTACGATTTTCCCAACCCGCCCTTTGGTGGTTCGATCACAGACGGGACCACGCAGACCACGGGTACGCCCGGCGAGATCGTGCAGGTCTCCGTGTCCGATGACCAGATCATCGACGCGGCCTCGGCCGCCATCATCAATGCCATTCTGGGCACCACCCTGTCGGTCGGTGATACGATCGATACCGCGGATATTGATACGCAATATCTGTTGCCTTCCGGCGGCAGCATCGTCTTCGGTCTGACTTTCGTTACACTGGACAGTACCGTCTTCTCGGGAGTCGGGTTCGGTAATTTCCCGCCCGAGTCGGGTAATATCGATCGCGCATTCTTCTTCATCAGCGAATTCGATGACCAGGACACGCTCGTCTACCAGGGGTTCGGTGAACTTGCTTCGCTGGCGCCCATACCGCTCCCGCCGGCACTCTGGCTGTTCGGGACGGGCCTGCTTGGGCTGGCCGGTTACGCCCGTCGACGCGGCTGATCTCCGGCGCGTGCCGCAATCGGGTAGTGGCCCGGGTGTGCCGGTGCGGACGTCCGCCACGCCACGTGGCGACTTTTGTGCTATTTTCCAGTCAGGAACGTACTGACTGGAAACGGCCTGACATGGCGGGCGATCTGCGTATTTTATCGCTGGCGTCACCGGAGTTCGCCTGCATCGCCCGTCTCGTGGAGGTCCACCATGAACAAGCGTCTACTCATCCCGGCCGGCTTGCTCGGCGTGTTGCTGGCGAGCAGTCCGTTGCACGCCGGCCTGTCGGATTTGCTTGGCACCCTGAAGGACAGCGTGTCCGGCAAGGAGGCGGGAAGCACTCCCGCCACGAGCGGGCTCAGCAACGACGAGATGATCTCAGGCCTGAAGGAGGCGCTCGGCAAGGGCACGCAGTATGCGGTGGACAATCTCGGCAAGGAGGGGGGGTTCCTGGATAATGCCAGGGTGCGTATCCCGATGCCGAAGAGTCTTTCATGGGTTGAAAAAACCCTGCGTACCCTGCGTCAGGACAAGCTCGCGGACGAGTTCGTGGCCTCGATGAACCACGCCGCCGAGCGCGCCGTGCCGGAGGCGGCGGCGGTGTTCGGCGCTGCCATCCAGCAGATGACGCTGGAGGACGCCCGCGGTATCCTCAGCGGTCCGGACGATGCCGCTACACAATATTTCCGCAACACCACCTCGGCCAGGCTGACAGAAAAGATGCGGCCCATCGTCGAGCAGGCCACTGCAGCGACCGGCGTCACGGCTTCCTACAAGAACATGATGTCCAGGGCAGGCGGCATGACCAGCCTGTTGTCATCCAGTGCGACCGACCTGGACGGCTATGTCACTGAAAAGACCCTCGACGGCCTGTTTCTGATGGTGGCGGAGGAAGAGAAACGCATCCGCGAGAACCCGCTGGCGCGTACCTCGGAGTTGCTCAAGAAAGTGTTTGGCAGTCATTTGCCCTGATCGGGTAAACTAACCAGCTTTAATCCCTCTGGACTGCGGTGCACGCACCGCGATCTGCTGATTACCAAGGTCCGTTGTCATGACCCGACGTCGCCCGCGCAGGCGCAAGCCGTCCCGGCGCAAGCACAGCCACAGATCGTTTCCGTGGTTCAAACTGCTGCTCGTCCTGCTGCTGGTGATGGGCGGATACGTCGTCTGGCTCGACATCCAGGTGACCACCCAGTTCACCGGCAAGCGCTGGTCGCTGCCGGCACGGGTGTATGCGCGCCCGCTGGATCTCTATGCCGGCCAGGAACTGACACCGGAGCAGCTGACGGCGGAACTGGATGCGCTGCATTACCGGCCGGTTCGTTCGGTGCAGCAGGCCGGCCAGTACTCGCGCAACCGCGAGGTATTCCACATCATGACCCGCCCGTTCACCTTCTGGGACGGCGAGGAACCGGCCCGCAACCTGCGCGTGACCTTCGCGGGCGCCACGGTCTCGCAACTCGCCAATAGCGCCAGCGGGAGTACGACTGCCCTGGCACGGCTTGATCCGGTGCTGGTCGGCAGTTTCTACCCGGCGCACAACGAGGACCGGGTACTGTTGCAGCTGGACCAGGTGCCGGTCGGACTCACCAATGCGCTGATCGCCATCGAGGACCATGGTTTCTACCGGCACCATGGCATCGCACCGCACGCCATCCTGCGCGCACTCTGGGCCAATATTCGCGCCGGCGAGGTGGTGCAGGGCGGCAGCACCCTGACACAGCAGCTGGTGAAGAACTTCTTCCTTACCAGTGAACGCTCGCTGGTGCGCAAACTGAACGAAGCGATCATGGCGGTATTGCTGGAGCTTCACTACAGCAAGGATGAAATCCTCGAGGCCTACCTGAACGAGGTGTATCTGGCCCAGGACGGCGACCGTTCCATCAACGGTTTCGGCCTGGCCAGTTATTTTTACTTCGAACGCCCGCTGGCGGAGCTGAGCGTCGACCAGTATGCCCTGCTGGTCGGCCTGGTGAAGGGACCGTCCTACTACAATCCGCTGGAAACACCCGGATCGCGCGCTTGCGCGGCGCAACCTCGTGCTGGACGTGATGGCTGATATGGAGTTGATCAGCAAGGACGAGGCGGTACGCGCCAGGACGCAGAGGCTCGGTGTCGGCAGTGTCGGACGCAAGGCGATCAACACCTTTCCGGCGTTCCTCGACCTCGTGCGGCGCCAGTTGCAGACCGATTACCGCGACGAGGATATTACCTCGGACGGCCTGACCATCTTCACCACGCTGGATCCCCAGGCGCAGTGGCAGCTCGAGCGGGTGCTGGCAAGGCGCCTGGCCGGTACTCGAGCACCAGCCTTGGCATGGAATCAGGCACGCTGGAGGGGCTGCCGTCGTCACATCGGTACAGGGTGGCGAGGTGCTGGCCCTGGCGGGCGGAAGCGAACCGGGATTTGCCGGGTTCAACCGCGCGCTGGACGCCTACCGGCAGGTGGGTTCATGCTGAAGCCGGCGGTGTATCTGACGGCGCTGGAACAGCCGCAGCGTTACACGCTGGCCACCCTGCTCGATGACAGCCCGCTGACCTACACCGCACGCAACGGCGACGTCTGGGCACCGGGCAACTACGACCGGCAGAACCATGGCGAGGTGCCGCTGTACCTGGCGCTGGCGCAATCCTACAACATCAGTACGGCCCGGCTGGGCCTGACGTCGGTGTCGACAAGGTCATCGACACGCTCAGACGACTGGGTGTCGAGCAGAAACTGAAGCCGTATCCATCGCTGCTGCTGGGTGCGGTGGAGATGTCGCCGCTCCAGGTAACGCGTATGTACCAGACCTTTGCCAGCGGCGGTTTTGCCACGCCGCTGCGCGCCATCACGGCCGTGCTGGCGTCGGACAGGACCCCGCTGCAACGTTATCCGCTGAACGTCAGGTCGGCCATCAACCGGTCCCGACCACCTGATCACCACCGCGCTGCTCTATGTGGTCGCGCGAAGGCACCGGACGTCGATCTATCAGGTCCTGCCGGCGGACCGCGATGTCGCCGGCAAGACCGGCACTACGGATGACTGCGTGACAGCTGGTTCGCCGGGTTACACCGGAGACCGGCTCGGTGTGGTCTGGGTGGGCCGGGATGACAACCAGCCGACCGGCCTGACTGGTTCCACCGGTGCGCTGCGCGTGTGGCGTGACCTGTTTGCCGGCTTCAATGATTCGGGCTGGACGCAGACCCAGATCTGGAAGGCATCGAGTACATCTGGATCGACCCGGCGACCGGGACTGCTGGCTGATCCGGCTGCCAGGATGCAGTACAATTACCCTTCATCACCGGCAGCGCTCCGACGGAGAGGCACCCTGCATGCGCGGGACCGGCTCGCTGCCGGAAGCCCGTTGACTGGTTCAAGGAGTTGTTTCAGTGAGATCGGGATCGATAGTGTTGACGGGCCTGTCGCGGGTTGCGCTCGCGGTCGTGTTGCTCGTGCAGGGTTGCACGACCCCGACCTATTATCCGCCGCGCGGTGAACGGCCGCCGCCAGTCATAGAGCAGGGCACGCCGCTGCCGCCAGAGAACGCCCGCCGCCGCTGACGGGCGTGCCGCAACCCGTGCCGGCGCCGGTGACGCGACCCCAGTCGCCGGCGGTCGGTGGCATTGCTCGACACGGCCGAACGACAGGCCAACAGCGGAGACCTCGAGGCGGCGGCCGCGTCACTGGAACGTGCCATTCGTATAGATCCGCGCAACCCGGTGCTGTGGTATCACCTCGCCACGGTGCATCTGGCACAGGGCGATGCGCAGGCGGCGGAACAGTTCGCCGACAAGTCGAACAGGTTTGCCTCCGGCAACACGGCGCAGCAGGTGCGCAACTGGCAGCTGATCGCACGCGCCCGGCATGCCCGGCAGGACGAGCAGGGCGCCGCGGCGGCAGAGCAGCGCGCGCGCGAGCTGGCGGGGCGATGACGATACGGATTCCCCGCGAACTGCGGCGGGCGCACCGGGTGCACGGGAAATCAGAAACAATAGAAATAGCCACGGAAACACACGGCATGACACGGAAAAGACAAACGCTTTCCGGTACCGGCTGATCAATACGTGTATCACCTCGTGGCGGGTGCGATGATCAGGGAAGTGCGGCTACGCGAGGCGGTGAGACAGTGAGACCGGAAAGTGTTCGAGAGATTGGCCGGGGCCATGCAGGCAAGTGCCTCAATTCCACTCACAAGGACTTCGCCGGCGCCCGTGGCGATTGCGCAATACCGTTTCGAAATGCCCGGGAAGCCTGCGGCTGGTTGTTTCATTAATGCGCTCCTCGATGACGATTTGTTCAGCACTTTCTTCCGTGTATTTCCGTGTGATTCCGTGGCTGATTGAATATGCGCATGATTAAGAATAGACAATGTCCGACATTACGGAACTGCTGAGCGAAACCGGCCCACTGGCCGCGGCCGTGCCGGGTTTCGCGCCGCGCGCCGAGCAGCAACAGATGGCCGAGGCGGTGGCCGCTGCCATCACCTGCCGCGACAGGCTCATCGTCGAGGCCGGCACCGGTACCGGCAAGACCTTTGCCTACCTGATGCCGGTATTGCGTTCCGGCCGCAAGGTCATCATCTCCACCGGTACCCGCCACCTCCAGGACCAGTTGTTTGGCAAGGACCTGCCGGTGGTGCGCGCGGCGCTTGGCCTGCCGGTGCACATCGCCCTGCTCAAGGGACGTACCAATTACCTGTGCCGGCACCGGCTGGAGACCGCGGCCACCGACGGCCGCCAGTTCAGCGGCAGGCCGTTGCACGAGCTGGAACAGGTGCGGGCCTGGGCAGGGCGCACGCCGTACGGCGACATCGCCGAGCTCGGCGTGTTGTCGGAGGATTCCCCGGTGTGGCCACGCGTGACATCGACCGCCGAGAACTGCCTTGGACAGGAATGCGAGTATTTCCAGGAGTGTTTCGTGGTCAAGGCTCGCCGCAATGCACTGGAGGCGGACGTGGTGGTCATCAATCATCACCTGCTGTTCGCGGACATGGTGCTGAAGGACGAGGGGTTCGGCGAGCTGCTGCCGGGTGCCGATGCCTTCATCATCGACGAGGCGCACCAGCTGCCCGAGGTCGCCTCGGTATTCTTCGGCATCACGCTGAGCAGCCACCAGCTGCGGGACCTGGCGCGCGACGTGCGTGTGGAGCACCTGCGCGAGGCCGGCGACCTGCAGGACCTGCCGGAGGCCGCGGACCGGCTCGAGGGCATGGTGCACCGACTGCGTCTGGCGCTTGGCCAGCGCGACCGGCGCGCCGCCTGGGCGGAAGTGGCGGGCGACCACCGCCTGCAGACGGTACTGGAGGAACTGGCTGCTGCGCTGCAGCAACTGACAGACTGGCTGGTGCAGGCGGCCGAGCGCGGCAAGGGACTGGAAAACTGCCACCAGCGCGCCGCGTTGCTGAACGGCCGGCTGGGGCAGCTGCGGGGACACGAAGCCGATGCGTACATCCACTGGTTCGAGACCCAGCATACCGCGTTCCGGCTCAACCTGACGCCGCTGAACGTGGCGCCGGTGTTTCGCAGCTGTCTCGACAGGCTGGATAGCGCCTGGGTGTTCACCTCGGCCACGCTGGCCGTCGGTGACAGCTTCGAACATTTTTCCGCACAGCTCGGGCTGGGAGACGCGCACACGCTGCAGCTGGACAGCCCGTTCGATTATGCACGCAATGCGCTGCTCTACCTGCCGGACGCGATGCCGGACCCGAACGCGCCGGACTACGTCGATGCCGTGGTGGAGCATGCGCGCGCGGTGCTGGCGGCCAGCAGCGGGCGTGCCTTCCTGCTGTTCACCAGCCACAACGCCCTGCGTGCCGCCGCCCGGCAGCTGGAACGCGACTGCCCGTATCCCCTGCTGGTGCAGGGTACGGCCCCGCGCCGCGAACTGCTGGAACGGTTTCGGCAACTCGGCAACGCCGTGTTGCTGGGCACCAGCAGTTTCTGGGAAGGGGTCGATGTGCGTGGCGAGGCGCTGTCCTGTGTCATCATCGACAAGCTGCCGTTCGGTTCACCCGGTGACCCGGTGCTGCAGGCGCGCATCGAGGCCCTGCGCAGGCAGGGCGTGAATCCGTTCATGGCCTACCAGTTGCCGAATGCCGTGATCGCGCTCAAGCAGGGCATCGGACGCCTGATCCGCGATCAGGCCGACCGCGGCGTGCTGGTGCTGTGTGATCCACGCCTGCGCAGCAAGTCCTATGGCCGGATCTTCCTCGGCAGTCTGCCGCACATGCCGCGTACCCACGACCTTGACGCGGTCCATGAATTCTTTGCGGGTATCGCGTCGGCACACGTCGAACCACTGGCTGCGCCTTCCTGACCGCGCTGGCCATGACGGCACGCATCCTGGCCATCGAGACCGCAACCGACGCCTGCTCCGCCGCGCTGGCCGTCGGCGACACGGTGCTGGAACGCTACGTGCTGGCGCCGCGCCAGCACGCCACCCTGATCCTGCCCATGATCGAGTCGCTGCTGGTCGAGGCCGGCCTCACGCTGGCGCAGCTCGACGCCATCGCCTTCGGCCGCGGGCCGGGTTCATTTACCGGGGTACGCATCGCAGCCAGCGTGGTACAGGGGATTGCCTTCGCGGCGCAGCGCCCGGTGGTGCCGGTCTCAACGCTGGCGGCACTGGCACTGGGTGCCGGGCGCGAGGCCGGCAGCCCGGCGGTGCTTGCCGCGCTGGATGCGCGCAAGGACGAGGTGTACTGGGGCGCCTACCTGGGCAGCGGGGCCGGTGGACTGCAGCTGCAGGGTGACGAGGTGGTGAGTTCACCGGCAGCGGTCACGTGTCCGGCGGCCGGCGACTGGGTGGCCGCGGGCAGCGGCTGGGCCGCGTACGGCGCGATCCTGATGCGGCGGCTCGGCGCGCGCGTGGTACGGATGTTGCCCGATCTGGAACCCCGTGCCGCCGATGTGGCGCGGCTGGCGGTCGAGGCGTTCGGACAGGGGCGCACGGTCAGCCCGGAGGCGGCCATCCCGGTGTACCTGCGCAACAACGTGGCCGATGTGAAGCGGGTGTGAGCCGGCTGCCGCCTGGCCGGGCCCGGCGCGGATCAACGTCCCGCGCATGCGTTCAGTCCGGGCCGGGGTCGTGCGGTTCAGTCGACCGCGCCACTGTCCTGCAACATACGGTACACGGCCTGCGCGATCAGCCGGTAACCGGCGGCATTGGGATGGATGCGGTCCGACTTGAGCCGGTTGTCGGCCTCCACCGCAGCCACGCTGTTGCCCTCGAAGAGCAGCGTGTGACGTGCGGCCAGTTCTTCATACAAGCCGGCGGATTGCGGGCCGAACAAACCGGGCCGCGGTACACCGATCAGCACGACCGGAATGTCCCG
Organism: uncultured Gammaproteobacteria bacterium; assembly: GCA_963803275.1. Lineage (GTDB taxonomy): Bacteria > Pseudomonadota > Gammaproteobacteria > UBA9214 > UBA9214 > UBA9214. The sequence continues at coordinate 372,410 of CAWDLS010000004.1, forward strand.
CTCACTGGCAGCGCGGATCATCGCCTCGAGGTTGCTGCGCAGGGCTTGCAGATCGAGTCTGCGCAACAGGTCATTGCCGCCGTGGCAGAGGATGAGCAGTGCCGGCCGGTAGCGTTCCAGCAGCCCGGGCAGGCGCGCCCTGGCGCTGGTGCTGACTTCGCCGGGGACGCCGGCATTGATGACCCTGCGCCCGGTCAGACGTGCAAGCACCGCCGGGTAGCTTTGCGCGGGTTCCACACCGCTGCCCCAGGTGAGGCTGTCGCCGAAGGCGAGGATGACGGCATCGGCCGGCAGCAGCGGCAGGCGTGACTGTCGGTCACCGCAGGCGCCGAGCAGCACACCCGTGCAGAACAGCAGCACGCCGACCGCCTGCTTGCATAACCGAACCTGCATGCTACCGTGGCGGTTCATTTACTGATCTGAAACGGTCGTGCACGGTCTGGCGGGGCATGGCGGATGATAATAACGGAGGCAGGCGGATGAACAGACTGACATGGCTGGTGTTGCTGATGCTGGCTGGTGCGCCGGTCCGTGCAGAGTTGCCGGGGGTAGTGCACTGGCGTACCGCGACAGACCTTGAAACAGTCTACGATAATATCTATAACTCACTGGAAAAAAACAGGTTCTATGTCGTCTTCGAGCCCGATATCGGGCGCAACCTGGCGGGTTTCAGTGCGCGCTGGGGCGCGGATTACAACCGCAACGAGCTGAACGGTATTCGCGCGCTGGTGTTTTGCAGTGCCTGGTACGCCAACGAGGTGAGCAACCTGGACCCGCGCCTGCTGGCGCTGTGCCCGCTGCATATCACGCTGTACCGTCAGGACGGGACGACGCACGTGGTGTTCCTGCGGCCGACCCGCGTCGGCAGCGACAGCAAGGCGGCGCAACTGCTGCAGGAACTCGAGGAGGACGTGGTGGCCGCGGTCGAGCACGGTCTGGCGGGTGGCAAGGCCCCGGGACCGGCCGATTGAATCGTCGCTTCCGTGCCAGACGGCTCCCCGGCCTGTTTCCCGTCGCGCTGTATCAGGAACGGCAATCCGTCAGGCTGTCCCTGGAATAATCGCGTTGCCGGATTTCCGTGTCCTGCTGAGAAATCCGAGTCCTGCCAGTTTCCCGGTTGCCGTTGCCCGGCATGCTGCGGCACCCGGTAACAGAGACGGGTTATTGCCACCACAGCGTGATCGACGGCACGTAGGTGATCACGATCAGCCACAACAGCATCAGCAGCAGGAAGGGCAACGCGGCCTGGAACAGCTTCAGTACCGGCTGCCGGAAACGCTGGCTGGCGATAAACAGGTTGATGCCCACCGGTGGCGTGCTGTAGCCGATTTCCAGGTTGGCCAGGAAGATGATGCCAAGGTGTATCGGGTCGACGCCGTAGCTTCGGGCGATCGGCAGGATCAGCGGCACCACCACCACGGTGGCCGAGAAAATATCCATCATGCAGCCGACGACCAGCAGGAAAACGTTCAGCAGCATGAGGAACTGCAGTCTTGAATCGATGTGCGTTTCCATCCAGCCCAGCAGTTTCATCGGTATCTGCGCATCGATCAGCAGGTTGGTGAGTCCCATGGCCACGCTGAGAATGATCAGGATGCTGCCGACCAGTATGGCGGCGTCGCGCAACAGTCCCGGCACCTGCCGGAACAGGCTGAGTTCGCGGTGGATGACGCATTCCAGCAGCAGCACATAGGCCGCCGTGCAGGCCGACGCCTCGCTGATGGTGACGTAGCCGCCGAAAATGCCGAACAGTACGCCGACCGGCAGCAGCACGTCCCAGATGCTTTCCCGCAGTGCGCCGAGCAGGGCGCGCAGCGAGAAGCGGAGCCGTTCCGCCCCGCTCCGGCTACACGTGTACAGGCAGTACATCCCCAGGATCAGCATCAGCAGCAGGCCCGGCACGATGCCGGCAAGGAACATGTGGTCGATGCTGACCCCGGCGACGATGCCGTACAACAGGATCGCCAGGCTGGGTGGAAACAGCAGGCCCAGCGATCCCGACGTCGTGAGCAGGCCGAGATTGAAGCGTTCCCGGTAGCCGGCATTCAGCAGCATCGGCATCATCAGGCCCCCGAGTGCAAGGATGGTGACGCCCGAGGCGCCCGAGAAGGCGGTGAAGAACGCACACGAGGTGAGCGTGACGGCTGCTATGCCGCCGGGCAGCCAGCCGACCACTGCGTTGAACAGCTTGATCATGCGTTGCGGGGCGCCGCCTGCGGCCAGCACCACGCCGCTGAAGGTGAACAGGGGGATGGCGGCCAGATACGGTGAGGAGGCCAGGCGGTTCAGTTCAACCGCGAGCAGCGCGGGATCCAGGCCGGCATTCCAGGTTGCCAGCAGGCTGCCGCCGGCCAGCGCGACAAACAGCGGCATGCCCAGCAGCGCCAGGGCGATCAGGACGACGACCAGCAGGGCAGTCATCGTCTCTCGCTTGCCTCGGCCGGCTGGAACAGCCCGCCAATCAGAAAATGCACGGTCAGCAGGCAGAACCCGAACGGCGTGATCAGGCCCAGGATGGATGACCAGCGCTCATGGGCGGCCACGTACTGCCAGTCATCATACCAGAAGCGCATGGCGGCCCAGGCCATCACGGCGCACAGCAGTGCCGACAGCAGGTACAGCGGCGGTGTGATGCGCTTCATCCGGGCCGGCGACAGGAAGGCGGCGACGGCGTCGATGCGGATATGACGATGACGCTCGATGGCCAGCGCCGCACCGAAGAAGGTGATATACAGCACCAGGTAACGCGACAGGATCTCCGCATTGGGGATGCCGGAATCCAGGAAATTGCGCAGCAGCACCTGGCCCAGCACCACCAGCATCAGCAGCAGCAGCGACAGGCCGGCCATGAAGCTGTCGAGGCGGATCAGTGCATGGCGCAGTGCGTTGACCCAGGCGGGCTCAGTGTGCAGCATGGCCCGGACTTTCTGCCTGTGCCGCGCGATACTCGGCCAGCCAGCCGTTGACCTCGCGCAGCACGTCTTCCGGGATGTAGCCGTCGTCCATCAGCCTTCTGGCGGCCTGCTGGCTGATGGTTTCGATATCGCCCGAGATCAGCGAGGCGTCGGCCTCGACCATGACCATGCCGCGCTCCTGCATGAGCGCGAGGCTCTCGTGGTTGTCCCGGCGCGTGGCCTCGATGAGCCTCGCCCCGGTTTCGTTGCCGGTGCGTTTCAGCAGATTCTGCAGGTCCTGCGGCAGGTCCTGGTAAAAACGGCGGGACACTACCAGCGAGCCGATGCCGTTGGCCATCGGTACGTTGGTGATGTACCTGGTTTTCGTAAACCACTGCAGCGCGATGGCGCCCAGCGGGGGCGCGTACACGGTGTCGATCATGCCGGTGGACAGACTGGTATAGACGTCGATGATCGACAGCGGTACCGGTGACAGGCCGCTGGCGTCGAAGAATGCCTTGCCCAGCGGGTCGCCCTGCCAGTACCAGATGCGGCATTTCCGGAGATCATCCAGCGTGGCGATCGGCTCCCTGGAAAAGAAATAGATATAGCCGACCTCCATCCAGCCAACCAGCTCGTAGCCGTTGTCGCGGTAGCCCTGCTCGATGGAAGGCATCAGGCGTTTGCGGACGTAGTCGATTTCATCGATGTTCCCGAACAGGAACGGCAGCTCCAGTACGCGTGCCGGGGAATAGATCTGGCCGATGCCGTAACCGGTGAAGGCGCCGCCCTGCAGCTGGCCGAAGCGGATCTTTTTCAGTACATCCGGTTCGTCGCCCTGTACGCCGCCCGGATAGATCTTGAATACCAGTCGGCCACCGCTTTCCATTTCGACCTTTTGCGCCCATTCCTCCAGCAGCTTGACCCAGGTGGTGCCGGCCGGCGCCAGGGTGGCGAACTTGAGTACCCAGGTCTTGTGCGCCAGCGCGGGCGTGGTGGCAAATGCCAGTGTCAGCAGCAGGGCGGCAAGGGTGCCTTTCAGTGTGTCCATGTCAATCAGAACCAGTCAGTCTCGTGTTCCAGAAGGCGCGCGGCCTGTTGCTTGGCAACGCCGTTGATCAGCATCAGATCCGGGTCGAGGTCGGCGGGCGCGTCGAGCACATGCTGCAGGTGTACGCGGAAGGCGGCCTGGTCGAGCTGTTGCCGGTCCAGGTATTGCGCCTGCAGTACGTCGACCATCAGCAGCTTGCCCGCGTTGAGTTCCCCGGCGCGTGCGAAATGCCGGCCGGCACGCGCGAAGTCGCCGCCCAGCATCGGTGCGCGACCGCCGTAGTAGACGCCGAAGAACAGGTGCGGGCCGGCATGGTAAAAGCCTTCGTCCAGTTCCAGCGCCCGCTGCATCAGGGCGGCGGCATTGGCCAGGCTGGCGATGCCGGTGACCGTGTCACGGTTGAGATCGATCCACTTGCCAAGGCAGGAGGCGGTCCAGAACAGGGCCGGGACGGCGTGCCGGTCAAGCTTGCCGGCGGCGGCGGCGAGTGCATCCGCACTGCTGGTTTCAGGATCGAGTGTCAGGCCGGCCGCGTGCAGTGCCACCCGGGCATGCGTGTAGCAGCGCCGGTACAGCTGCGCGGCGCGTCCGGTATCCTCGGCCTCGATGAAACCGAAGCTGTAGCCGTAGAATCCCTCGGCGGCGTACAGGCGCAGGGTGCTGTTGCGCGGGTCCTCGATCAGCATGCCCTCCAGCAGCTTCAGGTTTGCGGGCATCGCCGCGCGCGCCAGCTGCAGGTCCGGCTCGCGGTTCATCGCATCCATGCCACTGTCGAGTATGGATACGGTGCCGCGCACCACCAGCTGGCCCATGGAGCAGGCCGACAGCAGCAGCGCGCCGGCGACAGTGCAGACCAGGCGCGGTCGTGCCGGCGGCTGCAGAACGGTGGCGAATGACGTCATGACAGGGCTCATGCTAAAAGACGTTGCAGGATTTTTTCATAGATTACGGATATTTCATCAATTTCATCAATCTTTACACACTCGTTGACCTTGTGGATAGTGGCATTCACGGGCCCGAGCTCGACCACCTGGGCACCGGTGGGTGCGATAAATCGTCCGTCCGAGGTGCCGCCGCCGGTGGACAGTGCGGCGGCGATGCCGGTGACGTCCGCGACCGCCGCGCGCACGGCGTCGACCAGCTCGCCGGCCGGGGTCAGAAACGGTTCACCGGACAGCAGCCAGTCCAGCGTGTAGCGCAGACCGTGCCGCTGCAGGATGTCCTCGACCCGCGCGCGGATGCCGGCGGCGGTCGAGGCCGTGGAGTAGCGCAGGTTGAACAGTATCTCCAGCGTGCCCGGAATGATGTTGACGGTGCCGTCACCGGCGTGGATGTTGGAAATCTGCAGGCTGGTCGGCGGGAAATGATCATTGCCCCGGTCCCATTCCACCGCCACCAGGTCGGCCAGCGCCTGCAGCGCGCGATGGATCGGGTTGTCCGCCCGCTGTGGATAGGCGACATGTCCCTGCTGGCCGTGTATCCGCAGCGTGCCGTTGAGTGAACCGCGCCGCCCGTTCTTGATCACGTCACCGGCACGCTCGACGCTCGACGGTTCGCCCACCAGGCACCAGTCGATATGTGTCCCGTGCGCCGCGAGCTGCTCGATCACCCTGACCGTGCCATTCACGGCGGGACCTTCCTCGTCGCTGGTGATCAGCAGGCCGATCGAGCCCAGGTGATGCGGATGCGCCGTGACAAAACGCTCGCAGGCCGTGACCATGGCGGCAATACTCCCCTTCATGTCGGCGGCACCGCGTCCGTACAGGCAGCCTGCCCGGATCACGGGCGTGAACGGGGCCGAGTCCCACTGCTCCAGCGCACCGGGCGGAACCACGTCGGTATGGCCGGCGAAGACAAACAGCGGTGCCGCCGTGCCGTGCCGCGCCCACAGATTGTCCACCTCCCCGAAGCGCAGCTGTTCGACGCGAAAGCCCGCCTGCTCGAGACGCACGGCAAGCAGTGCCTGGCAGCCGGCGTCATCCGGCGTGACGGAGGCCCGTGCGATCAGTGCCTGCGCCAGGTCCAGTGTCGTGCTCATGTCACGGCCGCCGGCTTGAAGAGCGCCCGGTAGCGATCGGCGCTGAATCCGAGGTGCAGCTGCCTGCCCTGTGCCAGCACCGGGCGCGTGATGATGGCCGGCTGCTCGAGCATGAGCCGGGTGGCGGCGGCGCGGTTGATGTGTTCGCGCGTCGACGCCGGCAGCCTGCGCCAGGTCGTGCCGCGCCGGTTGAGCAGCGCTTCCCAGCCCAGCCCGGCGATCCAGTCCGCGAGCAGGGCCGCGTCCAGGCCGTCCTTGCGCAGATCGTGAAACCGGTAGGCCACGCCGTGCGCGTCCAGCCAGCGCCGGGCCCGCCTTACCGTGTCGCAATTGGGGATGCCGTACAGGGTCGTCATGGTGTGAACGGGGTAATCAGATGTCGCGCAGCAGTGCGTTGATTCCGACCTTGGCGCGGGTCTTTTCATCGACGCGTTTGACGATCACGGCGCAGTACAGGCTGTACCTGCCGTCTTTCGAGGGCAGGTTGCCCGACACCACTACCGAGCCGGCCGGGACACGGCCGTAGATGATCTCGTCCTGTTCGCGGTCGTAAATGCGCGTGCTCTGTCCGATGTACACACCCATGGAAATGACCGAGCCTTCCTCGACGATGACGCCCTCGACGACCTCGGAGCGGGCGCCTATGAAACAGTTGTCCTCGATGATGGTGGGCGCGGCCTGTACCGGTTCCAGCACGCCGCCGATACCGACACCGCCGGACAGGTGCACGTTCTTGCCGATCTGTGCGCAGGAGCCGACCGTGGACCAGGTGTCGACCATGGTGCCGGTATCGACGTAGGCACCGATGTTCACATAGGAGGGCATCAGCACCGCGCCGGGCGCGATGTAGGCACCCTTGCGCGCGGTAGCCGGCGGTACGATACGCACTCCGCCCTCGCGGAACTCGCGCGAGTTGGCGTCGGCGTACTTGGACGGTACCTTGTCGTAATAGTTGGTGAAGCCACCCTTGATGAAGGCGTTGTCCTCGATGCGGAACGACAGCAGCACCGCCTTCTTCAGCCAGTCATTGACCACCCACCGGCCGTCCCGCTTCTCGGCCACGCGCGCAACACCACGGTCGAGCATGTCGATGGCCTCGAGCGTGGCCTCCTTGACATGGGTTTCCACACTGCGCGGCGTGATGTCGGTGCGTCGCTCGAAGGCCTCTTCGATGGTTGACTGCAGATCGCTCATGAAATGGTCTCTCCGGTGTGGCTGTGCAAAAGGTCGATTGTACCGGACAGGTTCCTAGCGGGCGAGAAGATACGTTTCGATACGCCGCGCCGCCGCTCTGCAGTCCTCCGCCGGAGCGACCAGCGCCAGGCGCACGTAGCCCTGGCCGGGGTTGAAGCCCGCGACCGGGCGTGACAGGAAGCTGCCGGGCAGCACGGTGACGTTGCAGTGCGCACGCAGCGCGCGCGCGAACTCCGTGTCATCCCCCGGCGTGCGTGCCCACAGGTAGAAGCCGGCAGCGGGTGGCTGCACGTCCAGCAGCGGCGCGAGGATGCCCAGCACGTCGGTTAACTTGCGCGTGTACAGCCGCCGGTTCTCGATGACGTGCTGCTCATCTTCCCACGCGCGCCGGCTGGCGGCCTGTGTGGCCGGCGGCATGGCGCAGCCATGGTAGGTACGATAGCGCAGGAAGTGTGCAATCAGCGCGGCATCACCGGCGACGAAACCCGAGCGCAGCCCGGGTGCGTTGGAGCGTTTGGACAGACTGTGGAACACCATGCAGCGGCGAAAATCCGTGCGTCCCATGCCCGCGGCGGCCGCGAGCAGTCCGACCGGTGCGGGCGCGCCGTCCGGGTAGATCTCCGAATAGCATTCATCCGCGGCGATGACGAAGTCATGTTCGTCCGCCAGCCGGATGAGCTGCTGCAATTGACCGGCGGGCATGACCGCGCCGGCGGGGTTCCCCGGCGAGCAGATATACACCAGCTGGCAGCGCTGCCAGACCTGCCGCGCCACGCCGTCGAGGTCGGGGCGGTAACCGGTTGCACGCGTGGTGTTGAGGAAATACGGCTCGGCCCCGGCCAGCAGCGCGGCGCCTTCGTAGATCTGGTAGAACGGGTTGGGCATGGCCACCAGCGGCGCACGGCTGCGATCGATGATGCACTGGGCAAAGGCAAACAGTGCCTCGCGCGTACCATTCACCGGCAGCACCATGGTCTCCGGATCGATGCTGCCGGCCGGCAGTGCGAAGCGCTTCATCAGCCAGTCGGCGATGGCCATGCGCAGGCTGTCGCTGCCGCGCGTGACCGGGTAGTTCGACAGGCCGTGCAGGTGGGTGATGACTTCTTCCGCGATAAAGCCCGGTGTAGGATGACGCGGTTCGCCGATCGAGAGCGAGATTTCCTGCAGCGCGGCCGGCGGCGTGATACCGCTGAACAGCTTCGCCAGCCGTTCGAACGGGTAGGGCTGCAACCTCGCCATGTCGGGGTTCATGATTATTGCCGGTTTCGCAGCCTGATGCGCGCGGGTGCGCTATCCTGCCTGCCAGTTGTATGAGGAGACGCCAGTATAATGGATTCCCGGAGCGGCATTAACAGGCTGTTGAAAAACCCTTGCGTGACACACCGCGGCATCAGGTACCGGCTCAAAATGCGCGGCCGCACGGCGGCAGACTGGCGTGTACACAGCGCTTTTTCACCGGATTTTGCCTTGTCCTGTGCTCACCCGGGACAGCTGCAACCGCCAGTCAAGCCGGCCCGCCGGCGGGCTGTCCGTCGCAATCCACGGGGCAGGGTATTGCCCGAGGCGCCGCCCGGCAGGCGTAGCGCGCACATGTCATGAACAGCGCCAGAGCGGAACACCACCTGCTGCCGGTATTCAGCCTGCTGCTCACGGCCAGTCTGTGGGGGATCGTCTGGTATCCCCTGCGCCTGCTGGAAGCGGCCGGGCTGCACGGACTGTGGAGTGCGCTGGTCAGTTACGGCGCGCTGCTGTGCCTGTTCCTGTGGATCTTCGTGCGTGACCGCCGGCTGCTGGCCATGAACCTTTCCGCACTTGCCGTGCTCGCCCTGGGCGCCGGCTGGTGCAACGTGGCCTTTATCCTCGCGGTGCTGGATGGCAATGTGGTGCGCGTGCTGCTGCTGTTCTACCTGTCACCGTTCTGGGCGGTGTGCCTGGGCTGGCTGATGCTGGACGAACGACTTGACCGGCAGTCCCTGCTGGTATTCGTACTGGCGGTGATCGGCGCGCTGATCATGCTGTGGAATGAACAGATCGGCGTGCCGTGGCCGCGTGATGACGCCGACTGGCTGGCGGTGTCCGCGGGTTTCGCGTTTGCCTTGAGCAATGTCTACGTGCGTCGCCTGCAGGACGTGAACGTAGTGCTGAAATCCGCCTGCAGCTGGGCGGGTGTCGTGCTGGTGGCCGGCCTGTGGATCGCCGTCAACGCAACCGGCCTGCCGGGTGTCGGGCCGGGGGCCTGGCTCGGAGCGGTCATGCTGGGCCTGTGCGGTTTTCTGGTGATGACGATCAGCGTGCAGTACGGCGTGACACGCATGCCCGTGCACCGTTCGGCCGTGATCCTGCTGTTCGAGCTGGTGGTCGGTGCGGTTTCTTCCCTGCTGCTCACCGACGAGACCGTGCTGCCGCGCGAATGGTTCGGCGGGACGATGATCGTGCTCGCCGCCTGGCTCGCCGCACGCATCCATACCAGGACGGTCGCATGATCAGGGTAACGGCGTTCAGCCACGTCAGCGTCGTGGTCGGAGATACCACGCGTGCACTGGCGTTCTATCACGGTGTGCTCGGGCTGCCAGTGAGCCGGCACCGGCCGTCGCTGTCCGTTGCAGGTGCCTGGCTGGAACTCGGGCAGGGACAGCAGCTGCACCTGCTGGAATGTGCAGGGGCGGGCAGGGATGCCGCGGAACGGCACGCCGGCCGCGACTATCACTTCGCGCTCGCCGTCGCCGGCATGGACGCGGCGATCGCCGCGCTGGAGGCCGCGGGTATCGGGTTCACGCTGAGCCGTTCCGGCCGCCGCGCGCTGTTCTGCAGCGACCCGGATGGCAACGCGATCGAGCTGGTGGAGCAGGCCGCTGCGTGGCATACACCGGACGGGCAGGGAAGCGCCGTCTGATACGCTGCTCCGCCACGGCGGGGGAATGGCCACGGTACCCGCACAAGCCACGGGAAATAACACCCGCTGTGTATCTCCGGGTGCAGGCGTGGCTGTTTCAGGTGTTCTTTATGGCCATCGAATCCACCGGTATGTCAGGCAGCAGCCGGGCGCTCTCGCGGGCGTTACCCGGTCTTCCCTAGATATGGAATACGGACTGCCGGTCGTCCGTTTCCTGCTCCAGATAGCGGTGGATGGCCTGCTCCAGGCAGTCGAGTTGCGACTGTTCGGACAGCGGCCGGTTGTCCAGGTCGGTGATGTAATAGACGTCTTCCGCGCGGGCGCCGAGCGTGGCGATCTTCGCATTGAACAGCCGTACCTTGCAGTCGGCAAAGGCGCGGCCGACGCGTGACAGCAGCCCTGGCCGGTCTGCGGTGACCAGTGTCATCACGGTACGCTGGTCGTACTCGTCGAGCTTGAAATCGACGAGCGTCTTGATGGGGAAGTGCTGGTAGCGGCGTGGCATGCGTCGTGCCACGTGCCAGATGTTCTTGTTGCCGTGGCCGATCTCGGCCAGCAGCGCCGAGCGGATTTCCTCGCTGCGCTGCAGTTCGACGACGGGCGCGCCGGATTCTTCCAGCACGTGGTAGGTATGCAGTCCGTAATTGTCATCGGTGGTGACGATGCCGGCATCCACCACGTTCAGGCCGAGCTGGTCCAGCACGGCGGTGATGCGGCTGAACAGGTCATCGGTAGCCACGGCATAGATGAAGATTTCCGTGCCGCCGCGCTCGGTCAGCGGCTGGATATCGACCAGGCTGGCGGATGGATCGGTGCGCTCCAGCAGCAGGCAGGTATGGTGCGCGACCTGCCAGGGGATGTGGCGCAGGAAGTATTCGTCGCCAAGCCGTTCCCAGATGGCGGTATACACGGAGGTATCCGCCCCGAGCAGCTCCCGGGCGGCCTCCTGCACCTTCTGGATATGCTCCGAGCGCTCCATGGGGTCCTGCAGGCCGCGGTGCAGGGCACGGCGCGTGCTGTAGTAGAGCTGCTTCAGCAAGGCATCTTTCCAGCTGTTCCACATGCCCGGGTTGGTAGCGCGGATATCGGCGACCGTCAGCAGGTACAGATAGTCCAGTTGCATCGGGTCCCTGACCCGTTTCGCAAACCGGTTGACGACGACCGGATCGCTGATGTCCTGGCGCTGCGCAGTAGACGACATGATCAGGTGGTTTTCGACCAGCCAGGTCACCAGTCCGGCATCGTACTCGCTGAGATCGTGGCGCAAGCAGAACTCGTGCGCCTCCGCTGCACCCAGCTCGGAATGATCGCCGCCACGGCCCTTGGCGATATCGTGAAACAGGCCCGCGAGGTAGAGCAGCTCCGTCTTGGGGATGGTCGCCACGATATGGCTGCACAGCGGGAACTCGAGCGCGTATGCCTGTACGGTGTACCGGCGCAGGTTGCGGATCACGGTGAGGATGTGTTCATCCACGGTGTAGATATGGAACAGGTCATACTGCATCAGGCCGACGATGTTGCCGAACACCGGCAGGTAATGGGCCAGCACGCCGTAGTTGTTCATGCGGTGCAGTGCGTGGGTGACGCCGTGCGGCTGGCGCAGGATCTCCATGAACAGGCTGCGCACCCGGATGTCGTTGCGGAACTTCTCGTCGATGACATGTCGGTGCTCGCGGATGGAGCGGATGGTATCGGCGCGCACACCCTTCAGGTCCGGATGCTGTTGCAGGATCAGGAACACCTCGAGCAGCGCGTAGGGGTAGTGACTGAACACGGTCGGGTAGGCGATCTCGAGGAAGCCGTGGCGTGACTGGAAACGCTTGTTGATCGGGAGCGGTTGTCCGGGGTCTTCCGGGAACAGGATGTCCTCGTAAAACAGCTGCAGCAGCATCTCGTTGAGCCGGCTCAGTGTCATGATGGTGCGGTAGTACTGGCGCATGAATGCCTCGACGCCGAGCCGGTTTTCGTCGTTTTCGTGGCCGAACTGTGCGGCGAGCGTGCGCTGGTAATCGAACAGCAGGCGGTCCTCGCCGCGCCCGGTGAGCATGTGCAGCGCGAAGCGGATTTTCCACAACTGTTCGCGGCCGTCGACCAGCGTCCGGTATTCCGCGGCGGTGAGAAACCTGCGCTCGACAAGTTTTTCCAGCGAGTCGGTGCCGAAATGCCGGTTGGCGACCCAGGCGATCATCTGGATATCGCGCAGTCCGCCGGGGCCTTCCTTGATGTTGGGTTCGAGATTGTAGGCCGTATCGTTGTACTTCAGATAGCGGATGCGCTGTTCCTCGCGCTTGACCCGGAAGAAGTCGCTGCTGCTCCATATCCTGTCCGGTGCGGTCGCATCCTGCATCTCGAAGAACAGTTCCAGCGAACCGCTCAGCCAGCGCGCCTCCATCAGGTTGGTGATCACGGTGACATCGGCAAGTGCCTGCTCCACGCAATCATCGACGGTACGCACGCTGTGGCCGACCTCCAGGCCGATGTCCCAGAGAAAGGTGAGCAGCGCTTCCAGCCGGGCGTTGTAGCGGTCGCCGGCATCGTTTGGCAGCAGCAGCAGCAGGTCGATGTCGGAGCCGGGCATCAGTTCGCTGCGCCCATAACCGCCGACCGCGGCCAGCGCCAGGCTGTCTGCAGCGTCGTCCAGGAGCAGTTGCCAGGCGTGCACCAGCACCTGGTCGACCAGCCATGAGCGTCCCAGCAGCAGTGTGTGGGTATCGCGACCGGCGTCGAACTGCTGCTTGATCATCGTCCGGCCTGATTGAGACAGGTCTTGTAGGCGGCGATCAGGGCCGTGGTCGTCGGCATATTTGCGGTCCAGCGGTTCGAGGTTGAACCACGACTCGAAATCCTGGGGGTCTGCCGTGACTGACTGGTAACCGGTCATGGGAACGGCGTGCCCTAGGTGTCGTCGCCGGGGAGGCAGGTCAGCACTTCGTGGCTGTCTTCAGTCACCAGGATGGTGTGTTCCCACTGTGCGGACAGGCTGTGGTCCTTGGTGACCACGGTCCAGCCGTCCGGCAACAGCCTTGTCTCGCGCTTGCCGGCATTGACCATGGGCTCGATGGTGAAGGTCATGCCGGGTTCGAGCTGCAGGCCGGTACCCGGCTTGCCGTAGTGCAGTACCTGCGGGTCCTCGTGGAATTCACGGCCGATGCCATGGCCGCAGTACTCGCGCACGATGGAGCATTGGTTGGACTCGGCATGTGCCTGTATCGCGTGCCCGATGTCGCCGAGTTGCACGCCGGGCCTGACCATCCCGATACCGATGCACATGCACTCATGACTGATGCGGGCCAGCCGCTGCGCGGCAATGGTTGGTTCGCCGACGAAATACAGCTTGCTGGTGTCGCCGTGCCAGCCGTCCTTGATCACGGTGACATCGATATTCAGCAGGTCGCCCCGCTTCAGTTTTTTGTTGCCCGGGATGCCGTGGCAGACGACATGGTTGATCGAGGTGCAGATCGACTTCGGAAAGCCGCGGTAATTGAGCGGCGCCGGGATGGCGTGCTGTTCGTTGACGATGTAGTCGTGGCAGATGCGATCCAGTTCCCCGGTGGTGATGCCGGGCTGCACGTGCGGCCTGATCATGCTGCAATACCTCGCCCGCGAGGCGACCGGCGACGCGCATCTTCTCGATCTCGTCCGGTGTCTTGATGGTGACTGGCATCCAGGGTCCTGATTCGTGGGCGGAAATACGGCTGGCCGGGTCGTGGGCAGATTGCCGTGTCCGGAAGTGTATGGTATAAAGGCGGGCTTGTTAAGTGGCCCGAAGCGGGTTCGCTGAACAAAATCCACGCCGGTACCGGCACGGGCTGCAGGGTGCCCGGGAAGCCTTCACACGGCCCCGGGTTGCATGCCTGGGGTACCTGCAAGACCAACCCTGAAAACGGAGAAGTACACCATGGCAGATGTCACTATGCGCCAGATGCTTGAAGCTGGCGTGCATTTTGGTCACCAGACCCGCTACTGGAACCCGAAGATGGCCCCCTATATCTTCGGTGAACGTGGCAAGATTCATATCATCAATCTCGAAAAGACCCTCCCGCTGTTCTCCGATGCAATGAACTTTATGAGCAGCATGGTGGCGAATGGCGGCACCGTCCTGTTCGTGGGCACCAAGCGATCCGCACAGACGACGATCATGGAAAATGCGATTCGTTGCGGCATGCCCTTCGTCAATCACCGCTGGCTCGGCGGCATGCTCACCAACTACAAGACCGTACGCCAGTCGATCAAGCGGTTGAAGGAACTCGAGACCATGTCGGGCGACGGTTCGTTTGACAGGATCAGCAAGAAAGAGGCACTCATGCTGACGCGCGAGCTGGACAAGCTGGAACGCAGCCTGGGCGGTATCAAGGACATGCGCGGCATTCCCGATGCCATGTTCGTGGTCGATGTCGGGTACGAAAAGATCGCCGTCAGCGAGGCGAAGAAGCTCGGTATCCCGGTGGTCGGCGTGGTTGACACCAACAATTCCATCGACGCCATAGACTACGTCATACCGGGCAACGACGACGCCATCCGCGCAGTTAAGCTCTATGTCGAAAGTGCCGCCGATGCCGTCGTGACCGGCAAGCTGAGCGTGGCCCATGCCGTGGCCGAATCCACGGACGAGTTCGTCGAGCTCGATGAAGACGGCGCCACACGGCCTGCCCGCAGGAAGGCACGGGCCGCAGCACCCAGGAAGGCCCCGAGCAAGGTAACGGTCAAGAAGAAGGCGGCACCCAAAAAGTCCGCGCCCGAGTCCGAGACAGAAGAAACCGAGGCCGACACGACCGGCGAATGACGCGCATCCACGGGATGCAAGGCACTGAACAGATCTGACAGAGGATTTTGAAATGGCTATTACTGCAGCGCTGGTCAAGGAACTGCGCGAACGAACCGGCTCCGGCATGATGGAGTGCAAGAAGGCATTGGTCGACGCCGATGGCGACATGGATGCCGCCATCGAGGCGCTGCGCAAGGCCGGCATGGCCAAGGCCGACAAGAAGGCAGGTCGCGTTGCCGCTGAGGGCCTGGTCGTGATTGAACTGTCCAGCGATGCCAGGACGGCGGCACTGGTCGAAGTGAACTGTGAAACCGATTTCGTCGCCAAGAAGGATGATTTCAGGGAATTCGCCGGTGCTATCGCGAGGCGCGTGCTGACCGATGATCCCGCGGATATCGATGCCTTGCTGGCGCTGCCGCTCACGGACACCGCCGCGACGACGATCGAGGACACCCGCAAGGGCCTGATCGCCAGGATCGGCGAGAATATCAGCGTGCGCCGCTTCGTCCGCGTGGCAAGCAGCAACCCGCTGGCCATCTACAGCCACGGCGCGCGTATTGGCGTGGTGGTGGATTATGCCGGGGGCGACGCCGCGCTGGGCAAGGATCTGGCGATGCACATTGCCGCGCATGACCCGCGCCCGATCTGTATTTCCGAGGACCAGGTGCCGGCGGAACTGGTTGCCGGCGAGCGCGAGATCTTCAGCGCCCAGGCGCGTGACAGTGGCAAGCCGGACAACATCATCGAAAAGATGATCGAGGGCCGTATCCGCAAGTACCTGTCCGAGGTCACCCTGCTGGGCCAGTCCTTCGTCAAGGATCCGGACCTGACCGTGGGCAAGCTGTTGCAGCAGCAGGCTGCCAGCGTGGCGCGCTTCGAGCGCATGGAACTCGGTGAGGGTATCGAGAAGAAGCTCGAGAACTTTGCCGACGAGGTCATGGCGCAGGTCAAGGGTGGCTGACCGGTCTGCCAGTACCCCGGCATGTTGTCGCGTGTTTCTGCACAAACGGGGTCGAGGTTCGGCCCCGTTTTTTTATGGCATTCTGCGCTGAAAAGTAAGACAATGCCGGCCGGGGAGTGCTGCAAAAAGTCTCGCTATCTAACTGATTAAAAAGGTTATTGATATGGCATACCAGCGCATACTGCTCAAGCTCAGCGGGGAGGCGCTGATGGGACAGGGCTCGCACGGTATCGATCCCGCGATCATCAGCCGGCTGGCCGGGGAAATCCATGCCGAGGTCGACCGGGGTGTCCAGATCGGCCTGGTGATCGGCGGTGGCAATCTCCTGCGCGGCGCCGGACTGGCGTCACGGGGCATGAACCGGGTCACCGGCGATCACATGGGCATGCTGGCCACGGTTATCAACGCGCTTGCCATGCAGGATGCGCTCGAACAGACCGGTATCGACTGCCGCGTCATGTCGGCGCTGACCATGGACCAGGTGTGCGAGTCCTACACCGCACGGCAGGCCATCCGGCACCTGGCGGCGGGCCGCGTCGTCATCTTCGCGGCAGGCACCGGCAACCCGTTTTTCACCACCGACTCGGCGGCCAGCCTGCGCGCGATCGAGATCCGCGCCGACCTGCTGCTCAAGGCAACCAAGGTCAACGGTGTCTATTCGGCCGACCCGGTAACACACCCGCATGCCATCCTTTACGAACGCATCAGCTTTGCCGCGGCGCTGGAGCAGAAGCTCGGGGTGATGGACGCGACCGCGCTGGTGCTGTGCAGCGAACACGGCATGCCGCTGCGGGTATTCAATGTTTTCGAGGCCGGCCAGCTCGGCAGGATTGTCGCCGGCGAGGCTGTCGGCACTCTGGTTCAGTAGCAGGGGTAGGAAATGATCGGGGATATCGTAAAGGACGCAGGCGTCCGAATGACGAAAAGCATCGAAGCACTCAAACAGTCGCTGGGCAAGGTGCGCACCGGGCGTGCCCATCCCAGCCTGCTTGATCACCTGCGGGTCGATTACTACGGCTCGGAAGTGCCGATTTCACAGGTTGCCAATGTCGGTGTGGAAGATGCGCGCACACTCACCGTGGCGCCGTGGGAGAAGCAGATGGTGCAGGTGATCGAGAAGGCGATCCTCAGTTCTGATCTCGGACTGAATCCGGCCACTGCAGGCATGATCATACGCATCCCGATGCCACCACTGACCGAGGAAACCCGCCGCGATCTGGTCAAGGTGGTGCGCCAGGAAGGCGAGGCCACGAAGGTGGCGATTCGCAACATACGGCGTGATGCCAACAGCGATTTCAAGGAGCTGCTCAAGGACAAGGAAATATCGGAAGACGAGGATCGCCGTGCACAGGAAGACATCCAGCGGCTTACCGACCAGCGCATCGGCGAGGTCGACAAGGTGCTGGAAAAAAAGGAATCCGAACTGATGGTCATGTAGCAACCGGGTAGCACCTCGTGCGCCGGGTGTTGCGCGGCGCGGGGGGCCTAGCCGGTCACGGCCGAAACCGAGTCAGGTGTTAACAAGCATACGACATGACCAGCAGCGATACTGAATTTAAATCACCGGAAGAAAAGCCGGGCAGCCTGCCGCGCCACATTGCCATCATCATGGACGGCAACGGCCGCTGGGCGCGTGCCCGCCTGCTGCCGCGTGCGATCGGTCACCGCGAGGGTGTGAAGTCGGTGCGTCGTGTCGTGGAGGCCTGCATCGACCGCGGCGTCGGGGCACTGACGCTGTTTGCCTTCAGCAGTGAAAACTGGCGCCGTCCGCGTGAAGAGGTCAATCTCATCATGGACCTGTTCGTGAACACGCTCAAGAAAGAGGTGGACGTACTGGACCGGAACGATGTCAGGTTGCGTTTTGTCGGCGATCGCTCGGCGTTTTCGGAGAACCTGTGCAAACTGATCAGCCATTCCGAACAGCGGACTGCGGGTAACAGCCGTCTCGAGCTGGCCATCGCGGCCAATTACGGCGGCCAGTGGGACATCACCCAGGCATGCAGGGCGCTTGCGCGGCGTGTCGTTGCCGGCGTGCTGAAGCCGGAAGACATCGGCACCGACGACATCAGTGCCGCGCTGTCCATGGCGGACCTGCCCATGCCGGACCTGTTCATCCGCACCGGTGGTGAACAGCGCATCAGCAATTTCCTGCTCTGGCAGCTGGCGTACACGGAACTCTATTTTACCGACTTGCTGTGGCCGGAATTCGACGCCGGCGAACTCGACAGGGCGCTGCTCTGGTATGCCAACCGGCAACGGCGGTTCGGCCGCACCGGTGACCAGGTGGAGCAGCTGAAGGGTGCCTAAGGCGCGACTGATCTCCGCGGTCATCCTGATACCGCTGGTTATATTTTGTGTGCTGGAGCTGACGACGGCAGCCTTCGCCGCGCTACTCGGTGCGATCCTGGTGGCAGGTATCTGGGAATGGAGTCAGCTGGCGCTGCTGTCCGGCTATCCGGCGCGCCTGCTCTACTGTGCGGCGATCGTCGGCCTGATGGCACTGACCTGGCTGGCCGGACCGGCTGAACTGGTCATCTACCTGCTGGTCGCCGCCGGCTGCTGGTGGCTGTTTGTGCTCTACTGGCTGGCAAACCCGCAATACTGCGCCGTAACATCTGCGCCGTGTATTGCCCTCAAGCTGCTGGCCGGCGCAATGGTCAGCGTGCCGCCATGGACGGCACTGGTCGTACTGCACCGGCACGGTGAGGACGGCCCGCTGCTGACGCTGCTGCTGCTGACCATGACCTGGTGCGCCGACAGCGGTGCCTATTACGCCGGTCGCCACTGGGGACGCCACAAGCTCGCGCCGCAGATCAGTCCGGGCAAGACCCGCGAGGGCGTCTACGGCGGCGTGCTTGCCAGCATGCTGTTTGCGGGTGCTGCCAGCTGGCTGTACAGTCATTCGCCATCCTGGACATTGACCTTCATGCTGGTCTCGCTGCCGGCCATGCTGTTTTCCGTGGTGGGAGACCTGCTGGAAAGCCTGATGAAACGCCACAGCGGCACCAAGGACAGTGGCACCCTCATCCCCGGGCACGGCGGTATTTTCGACCGCATCGACAGCCTGGTGGCCGCCGCACCGGTGTTTCTTGCCGGGTTCCTGTGGCTGGAGCTGTAATGTCAGCGACCGCACTCAACCCGGCCGGCATTACCATCCTCGGCTCCACCGGCTCGATCGGTGTGAATACGCTGGACGTGGTGGGGCGCCATCCCGACCGGTTTCGCGTCGTGGCGCTGACCGCCAACAGCGGTGTCGAGCGGCTCGCCGGGCAATGCATACGTTACCGGCCGGACTATGCCGTCATGGCAGATGCGGATGCCGCACAGCAACTCGCACAGCGACTGAAAACGGCGGCGCCGGACGTCGAGGTCCTGTCCGGTACCCGGGGCCTGGAGCAGGTCGCGGCACTGGACAGCGTTGGATTCGTGATGGCGGCGATCGTCGGCGCGGCCGGCCTGCTGCCGTCGCTGGCCGCGGCGCGCCACGGCAAGCGTGTACTGCTCGCGAACAAGGAGGCGCTGGTGATGTCCGGCGAGCTGTTCATGCAGGCGGTGCGCGCGCACGGCGCCACGCTGCTGCCGATCGACAGCGAGCACAATGCCATACTGCAATGCCTGCCCGGCGACTACCATGCCGGCAGCGTGCCACGCGGCGTACGCCGGATCCTGCTGACGGCCTCCGGCGGGCCGTTTCGTACCCTGCCTGCCGGCAAGCTGGCGAAAGTGACGCCGGAACAGGCGTGTGCACACCCCAACTGGGTTATGGGCCGCAAGATTTCCGTGGATTCGGCCACCATGATGAACAAGGGACTGGAGGTCATCGAGGCGAACCGGCTGTTCGGTCTGCCGCTGGAACAGATCGACGTGGTACTGCATCCGCAATCGGTGGTGCATTCGCTGGTCGAGTACCGCGACGGCTCGGTACTGGCGCAACTGGGCAATCCCGATATGCGCATACCGATCAGCCACGCGCTGGGCTGGCCGGAACGCATCGATTCCGGCGCCGCGCGCCTCGATCTCATGGCTGTCGGTGCGCTGCAGTTCGAGGCGCCGGACCTGGCGCGCTATCCCTGCCTGGCGCTTGCGTATGCCGCCCTGCAGGCGGGGGGCACGGCGCCCGCGATACTGAATGCGGCCAACGAGGTCGCCGTGCAGGCCTTCCTGGATCACCGCATACCGTTTACCGCCATCGCCCGTGTGGTCAGCGACACGCTGGAACGCTGCCCGTCACGACCTGCCGGCGATCTCGACACCATCCTTGCCGATGACGCGGACGCGCGTCACAGTGCGGCTGAACTCATCAACAGGGGCAAGGTCACACTGGCACGATGAACAGCGTACTCTTCTCCTTGCTTGCCTTTATCCTTGCCATCGGTGTGCTGGTCACCGTGCATGAGTTCGGACACTTCTGGGTGGCACGCCGGCTGGGCGTGAAGGTGCTGCGGTTTTCCATCGGTTTCGGCAAGCCGCTGTGGAAGAAAACGTTCGGCGCCGATCGCAGTGAATTCGTGCTGGCTGCATTGCCACTGGGCGGCTATGTCAGGATGCTGGACGAGCGCGAGGGCGAGGTCGCGCCTGCCGAGTTGCACCGCGCATTCAACCGCCAGCCCGTGACGACGCGGGTAGCCGTTGTCGTTGCCGGACCACTGTTCAATTTCCTGTTTGCGATAATCGCCTACTGGGCGATGTTCGTGATCGGCGTACCCGGCCTGCGTGCGGTGGTGGGTGACGTCACCCCCGGATCCTACGCCGCACAGGCAGGTATCGTCGCCGGCGATGAAATTGTCGCCATTCAGGGAGAGCCGACGCCGACCTGGGAATCGGCCGTCATGGCGCTGCTCGATGCCAGTCTCGACGACCGGGATGCAATTGACATGGCCGTGCGCAACCCGGCCGGGGTCGAACGCACGCTGCAGGTGCCGCTGGTGCAGTCCGGTGAGCTGTTGGAAAAAGGCGGCGTGCTGCACAACTTTGGCCTCGCGCCCTGGCAGCTGCCCGCCGTGATAGACGAGGTGGTTGCGGGGGAGGCCGCGGAACGTGCCGGTATGCAAAGTGGCGACCGCATCGTCGCTGCCGACGGCAAGCCGGTTTCCAGCTGGAACGACTGGGTGGATTACGTGCGCGCACGCCCGGAGCAGGCCATACACGTGGAGGTCTTGCGCAACGGCTCGACGACCGGGCTCGAACTGGTGCCCCGGCGGCTATCCGAGCACGGCGAGGAGCACGGCTACATCGGTGCATCGGTACGCCTTCCGGACGCCGACCAGCATGCTACAATGCGCGTCGTCGTGCACTACGGCCCGCTGAAGGCGCTTCCCGCAGCGCTCGGCAAGACACGGGAAGTTACCACACTGACGCTGCGCACCCTGTGGAAGATGTTGACCGGCAAGGCGTCGGTCGAGAACCTGAGCGGGCCCATCAGCATTGCCAGATATGCAGGTGAGTCGGCCGCAATCGGCCTGACGACGTTCCTGGGTTTCCTGGGCATCGTCAGTGTCAGTCTCGGCGTCCTGAACCTGTTACCCATACCGGTGCTGGACGGGGGGCACCTGCTGTTCTACCTTGTGGAGCTGGTCAAGGGCAGCCCGGTGTCAGAGGCGGCGCAACTGGCCGGACAGAAGCTTGGCATCGCCCTGTTGCTCCTGCTGATGACTGTGGCTTTCTATAACGATCTGGTACGACTGATTGACCAATAAGAATATGGCCTTGTCCTTGAATCGCCTGCTCCTGACGTGCCGGATCCTGCTGTTATCGCTGCTGCTCAACGGGGCCGCGCAGGCCTTTGAGTCGTTCACCGTCGTGGATATTCGTGTCGAGGGGCTGCAGCGCATTTCCGCCGGTACGGTGTTCAATTACCTGCCGGTCAAGATCGGCCAGACCATGGACAGCGAGACCAGTGTCGCGGCCATTACCGCGCTGTTCAAGACCGGTTTCTTCGATGACGTGTATCTCGAACGTGACGGGAACGTGCTGGTCATCTACGTGCGGGAGCGGGCTGCGATCAGCAGCATCGAGATCAAGGGCAACCAGGACCTCGATACCGATGAACTGCTGTCAGGCCTCAAGCAAATCGGCCTTGCGGAAGGGCGCGTGTTCGACCGGTCGCTGCTGGAAAAGGTGGAGCAGGAACTGCAGCGACAGTACTTCAGCCGCGGCAAGTATGCGGTGAAGATCAACACCACCATCACCCCGCTGGAACGCAACCGGGTGGGCATCCGGATCGATATCTCGGAAGGCCGGGTCGCCCGCATCAAGCAGATCAACATCATCGGCAACCACCGCTTCAGCGACAAGGAACTGCTGGAGCAGTTCAGCCTGACCACGCCCCGGCTGTTTTCCGCGTTTACCAAGAGCGACCAGTATTCCAAGCAGACGCTGTCGGCGGATCTCGAGGTGTTGCGCACCTGGTACCTCGACCGGGGCTATCTGAAATTCAGCATCAACTCGACCCAGGTCTCGATTACCCCGGACAAAAAGGACATCTATATCACCATCAACATAACCGAGGGTAAACAGTTCACCATCAAGGTGGTGACGCTGTCAGGCGAGCTGGTTGTGCCGGCCGAGGAGATCTTCCCGCTAATCAATATCAATCCCGGAGACGTGTTCTCGCGCAAACGCGTCACCGAGTCGGTCGACCGGATCAGCTCGCTGCTCGGTAACCAGGGTTACGCGTTTGCGAACGTGAACACCGTGCCGGAAATCGACGAGGGAAACAACCAGGTCGCGCTGGGATTTTTTGTTGACCCCGGCAAGCGCGTGTACGTCAGGCGCATCAATTTCGCCGGCAATACCAGCACGCGTGACGAGGTGCTGCGTCGTGAAATGCGCCAGATGGAAGGCGGCTGGTACTCGGCTGAAAAGGTGGAACGGTCGCGTACCCGCCTGGATCGTCTCGGCTTCTTCGAGAAGGTCAACGTCGAGACTCCGTCGGTCCCGGGCACGACCGACCAGCTGGACGTCAACTATTCCGTCAAGGAAACGTCTTCCGGCAGCATCACGGCCGGTGTCGGTTATGCACAGAGTTCCGGTTTCCTGTTCAATGCCAGTGTGCAGCAGAACAATTTCCTCGGCAGCGGCAAGCGGGTCGCGGTCACCTTCGACAACAGCCAGGTGAACACCGTTTACAGCTTCAGCTACGTCAACCCGTACTGGACCATCGACGGCGTCAGCCGCGGCTTCGGCGCCTACCTGCGGGAAACGGATGCCAGCCAGGCCAACCTGACGGACTACACCACCAACACCCGCGGCCTCGACATGAATTTCGGTATCCCGATCAACGAGTACGATACGGTCCGCTTCAGCACGGGCTACAAGGGACTGGAACTGAAATCGACCACCGTGTCGCCGGCAGAGGTCACCGACTTCGAGGACACCTACGGCAACACCTTCGGTAACCTGCTGTTGTCCGCAAGCTGGCAGCATGACTCGCGCAACAAGGTCCTGTTCCCGGACGAGGGTGGCCTGAAGAGCATCAATCTCGAGACGACCGTGCCGGGTTCCGGGCTCGAGTACTACAAGCTGGATTACACGCAGCAGCAGTTTTTCCCGCTCACCCGCACCCTGACGCTCGGACTGAAGGCCCGGCTGGCCTTCGGCGACGGCTATGGTGATTTTGACAACCTGCCGTTTTTCGAGAACTTTTATGCCGGCGGTATCCGCTCGGTACGCGGCTTCGATGACAACACCATGGGTCCGAAGGATTCGAACGGCAACGCAATCGGCGGCTCGTTCCTGACGGTCTTCAACATGGAAATGCTGTTTCCGGTGCCTTTCCTCGGTACCAGTAGCGGCTCGCGACTGAGTGCATTCCTCGATGGCGGTAACGTCTACGAGGACATCAATGCGTTTGATACCGCAGAATTCAGGTATTCTGTCGGTCTGGCGGGCCTGTGGTCATCCCCGCTCGGCCCGATTTCGGTGAGTCTCGGTGTCCCGCTGAATCCCAAGAACGGGGACAGGAAGCAGCTCTTCCAGTTCACGGTGGGGACCTTTTTCTGATTACGTAAACACTGCACGGAGAATTGATGTGAAAAATTGCAAGCCTTATATACTGGCCATGGTTTCAGTGGCCGCCCTGACCCTGTTTGCCGGCGTCGCCCGGGCCGAACTGAAGATCGGGTTTGTCGACCTCGCCAAGCTGAGCGAGAACGCGCCACAGATCATTTCCGCGCAAGGCAAGATCGATGCCGAGTTTTCATCGCGGGAAAAGGAGCTGGTCGCACTGCAGCGCAAGATTTCCAAGATGGAAGAGGAACTGTCGACCAATGGTGCGGTGATGAGTGAGTCGGAACGCAGCAGCAAGGAACGCGATATCCTCGGCAAGCGCCGCGACCTGAAACGTTCGCAGGACGAATTCCGCGATGATCTGAATATCCGCAAGAACGAAATACTCAAACAGGTCAATGTCGAGATCGGCAACGTTATCGAGAAGTTCGCCAAGGAAGAAAAGTATGACCTCATCATCGCCCAGGGCGTCATGTATGCGGGCGAGCGTGTGGATATCACCGACCTGATACTGAAGCGTCTCTCCGACAAGAAGTAGCACGGCGGCGCAGCGGAGGACAATTGTGCATGACCATTACCCTCGGCGAACTGGCGCTGCAGCTGAGGGTCGCGTTGCACAGGGGAGACCCGGCGTGCGAAATCACCGCCGTTGCCACGCTGCAGCATGCCGGCGCGGGTGACCTCAGCTTCCTCGCCAACAGGAGCTACCGGAAGTACCTGTCCGGAACGCGCGCCTCGGCCGTAATCCTCGACGCGGAACACGCGGGCGAATGCCCGGTTGCCGTGCTGGTGTCTGCCAATCCCTATGCGGCGTACGCGCGTGCCGCCGCGCTGATCGCGCCGCCTGCGCCGCCCCGCCAGGGTTGCCACCCGACGGCCTGTCTCGAGCCGGGTTGCCAGGTTGATGCATCGGCCTGGGTGGGACCGCACTGCATCATCGAAAGCGGGGCCGTCATCGATGCCGGCGTGCAGCTCGGCGGCGGCTGTTTCATCGGCGCCGGCAGCCGCATCGGTGCGCACAGCCGCCTGTCACCGAACGTCGTCATCTGCCACGGCGTCAACATCGGCGAACGGGCCAACATCCATCCCGGGGCGGTCATCGGCAGCGCCGGCTTCGGGCTTGCCAGCGAGGACGGCAAGTGGCTGAATGTACCGCAACTCGGCAGTGTCAGGATCGGCAACGATGTCGAGATCGGCGCGAACACCACGGTCGATCGCGGTGCGCTGGAAGACACCGTGCTGGAGGACGGCGTCAGGCTCGATAACCAGATACAGGTTGCGCATAATGTTCACATCGGTGCGCACACCGCGATCGCCGGTTGCGTCGGCATCTCGGGCAGCGCCAGGATCGGCAGGCATTGCATGATCGGTGGCGGTGCGGGGATCGTCGGGCACCTCGAGATCGCGGACAACGTGATCATCACCGGTATGACCATGGTCACGAAATCGATTACCAAGCCGGGCATCTATTCCTCCGGTGTACCGGCGCAGGACAACGACAGCTGGAACCGTAACTATGCACGCTTCCGGCAACTGGACCGGCTCGCGAGAAAGGTACAGGCCCTGGAGCGCAAGCTTGCGGCCCGCGACGGCAGGCAACAGGGACGGGACTGACTGCTGCGGGAAGCTACCGCAGGGCCTTTTCATAATGACACCAACCGGGCGTACATCCATGGACATCAACGACATCCTGCAACACCTGCCGCACAGGTATCCGTTTCTGCTGATCGACCGCGTCACCGAGTTCAATGCCGGTGAATCGCTGGTGGGTTACAAGAACGTGACCTACAACGAACCCTTTTTCCAGGGGCATTTCCCCGAACGCCCGATCATGCCCGGTGTACTGATACTCGAGGCTATGGCACAGGCGACCGGTCTGCTGGCATTCAAGACCGTGGAACGCGGTGCCCGTCGCGAAAGCCTCTATTATCTCGTCGGTATGGACCGGGCGCGTTTCAAGCGCCCGGTTGAACCGGGCGACCGGCTGGTGCTGCGCGCCAGGCTGCTGCGTGCAAGGCGCGGGATCTGGGTGTTCGACTGCGACGCCAGCGTTGACGGCAACGTGGTCGCCAGTGCGGAAATCATGTGCACCGAACAGGATATCGAATCTTGATAGATCCCCGCGCGGTCATCGATCCGTGCGCGGAACTTGCCGACAGCGTGGAAGTCGGCCCCTGCACGGTGATCGGGCCGGGTGTGCGCGTGGACGAGGGTACCTGGATCGGGCCGCATGTCGTCATCAGGGGACCGACCCGGATCGGCAGGGACAACCGGATCTTCCAGTTCGCGTCCGTGGGTGAGGCGCCCCAGGACAAGAAATATGCGGGTGAAGACACCTGGCTGGAGATCGGCGACCGCAACACGATACGCGAGTTCGTGACGATCAACCGGGGTACGGTGCAGGATGCCGGTGTCACCCGCATCGGTGACGACAACTGGATCATGGCGTATGTGCACATCGCGCACGACTGCCAGATCGGCAACCAGACCATCTTCGCCAACAATGCCTCGCTGGCCGGGCATGTACACGTCGGTGACTATGCCATCCTCGGAGGGTTCACGCTGGTGCACCAGTTCTGCACTATCGGCCCGCATGCCCTGACGGCATTCGGCAGCGGCATCAGCATGAACGTCCCGCCCTACGTGACGGTGGGCGGCAGCCCGGCGCATGCGCACGGGTTGAACATGGAAGGATTGCGCCGGCGCGGTTTTCCCGAGGACGTGCGGCGCCTGCTGAAGCAGGCCTACAGGACGATCTACCGCGAGAACCTCTCCCTGCAGGATGCCGTCGCGCAGCTCAGGGCACTGGACAGCGACAGCACGGAACTGGAGGTGCTGATCCGTTTCCTGGAAAACCAGACACGCGGGATCGTGCGCTAGACGATGCCGTTGCGCATCGGCATCGTCGCGGGCGAGGCATCCGGCGACACCATCGCGGCGGGGTTGATCACCGCGATTCGCGCACAGGTGCCGGATGCCGAGTTCGAGGGCATCGCCGGTCCGCGCATGGCGGCCGCCGGCTGCCGCAGCCTGTTCCCGATGGAGCGCCTGTCCGTCATGGGCCTGACCGAGGTGCTGGTCCACCTGCCCGGGCTGCTCGCCATGCGCCGTGCGCTGCGCCGTCACTTCCGCGCCGCGCCGCCCGACCTGTTCATCGGTGTGGATGCGCCGGATTTCAACCTGGCGCTGGAGCGCTCCCTGAAACAGTCCGGTATCCGGACGCTGCATTACGTCAGCCCGTCGGTGTGGGCCTGGCGCCGGTACCGGGTACGCAAGATCGCCGCGAGCGTGGATTGCATGCTGACCCTGTTTCCCTTCGAGGCGCGTTTCTATCACGAACAGCACGTGCCGGCGCGCTTTGTCGGACACCCGCTGGCGGACCTGATTGCTGATGACAGCGACCGGGCGGCCGCGCGCGCGCGGCTCGCACTTGCGCCCGCCGGGCCACTGGTGGCGTTGCTGCCGGGCAGCCGGGTCAGCGAGGTCAGGCGTTTGGCGCGACCGTTTCTGGAGGCCGCGGCGTGGTGTCACGCACGCCGCGGCGAGCTGGAATTCGTCGTGCCGCTGGCCAATGACAGCTGCCGGGCGGAGTTCGAAAAGGCGCTTGCAGGTATCGATGCGGCCGTGCCGGTCACCCTGCTGGCGGGGCGTGGACTGGAGGCGATGGCCGCGGCCGATGCGGTCATGCTGGCCTCGGGTACCGCCACACTGGAATGCATGCTGCTGAAGCGTCCCATGGTGGTGGCCTACCGCCTGTCGGCCATGACCTACCGGCTGGCGCGGTGGCTGGTCAGGACGCCGTTCTATTCACTGCCCAACCTGCTGGCCGGCCGGCCACTGGTCACTGAACTGATACAGCACGCGGTTACCGCGGAGAACCTCGGCCGTGAAGTACTGGAACTGCTCGACAATGCGACGCGGGTCGAGCAGATGCGGCGCACGTTTGCCGAGCTGCACAACGTGCTGCGCCGCAATGCCAGCCACAGCGCGGCGCAGGCCGTGTTGCAAATGACCGCCAACGGAGACTGTGATGGAGACTGAGCTGTATCTGCCAGCCGGACGCGTAGCC
Source organism: uncultured Gammaproteobacteria bacterium (assembly GCA_963803275.1). Classification (GTDB taxonomy): domain Bacteria; phylum Pseudomonadota; class Gammaproteobacteria; order UBA9214; family UBA9214; genus UBA9214. The sequence continues at coordinate 400,282 of CAWDLS010000004.1, forward strand.
GGTGTCGACGAGGCCGGTCGCGGGCCGCTGGCCGGGCCGGTGATCGCCGCGGCGGTCATTCTCGACCCGCAGCGGCCGATCGCCGGCCTGCGTGATTCCAAGTGCCTGAGCGCGACCCGCCGGGAACACCTGTATGACCAGATCGTCGCGGGCGCGCTGGCGTGGGCGGTAGGGCGTGCCGAGGCCACAGAGATCGACCGCATCAATATACTGCAGGCGACCCTGCTGGCGATGCAGCGTGCGGTCAACGCGCTGCAACCGTGCGCCGAACACGCCCTGGTGGATGGCAACCGCTGTCCCGGGCTGAACTGTCCGGCGCGGGCCATCATCAAGGGTGACAGCCGCGTGGCCGCCATCAGCGCCGCCTCGATCATCGCCAAGGTGAGCCGGGACCGGGAGATGATCGAACTCGACAGGCGCTATCCCGGATACGGCCTGGCGCAACACAAGGGCTATCCCGTCAAGGCGCACATACAGGCACTGGAGGCCCTCGGGCCGACGCCGCAGCACCGGCGCTCCTTCGCGCCGGTCAGGCGCCTGGCCGGGCAGGGTTGAGTTCAGACTCAGACCGGACCGGCTTCCAGCCCCCTGGTGTAGGCCGTCACGCGGTTGCGACCGCACTGCTTGCTGCTGTACAGGGCCAGGTCGGCCTTGTCGAGCACATCGGCCGGTTTGTCGACGCCCTCCGGAAAACTGGCCAGGCCGATGCTGGCGGTCGAGGCGATGGACTGCCCGTCGGCATCAAGGGTCGCGTCCAGGACGGTGGTGCGGATGCGTTCCGCGCAGCGGCGGGCACTGTCCATACCGGTGTGGGGCATGAGGATGACAAATTCATCATCGCCGTAGCGCGCCAGGACATCCGTGGCACGGAGGCAGTGCTGCAGCGTGTGCGCCACGGTCTTGATCAGGCGACTGCCGGCCGATTGTCCATAGATGTCTCTGACCTGCCTGAACCCGTCCAGGTCGATCATGACCAGGGTCAGCGGTTGTGCGTAGCGCATCGCGCGGTTGATTTCCCGGTTCAGGATCGTGTTGAAGCCGCGCATGTTCAGCAGTCCGGTCAGCTCGTCGGACTGTGACAGCAGGGTGATTCTGCGCCTGGCGGCGAGGATGTCCGAGGCGAGCATCGAGGTAACGCCGGCGACCAGCAGGAACGGGGAGAATTTCGCCGCAAGCAGGGTAAAGATCTCCGCCGAGAAGATGCCTTCCGCGTATTGTTGATAACCCGTGTAGAGGTAACAGCTGGCGATCAGGAATACCTCGAGCACCGTCATGGCCTTGCCCTGGGTAATCGCGCTGGTAATGATCACCAGCAGGTAGAGATTGAGCAGCGGACTGTCGATGTAACCGGTATGCGTCAGCACGACGGTGATGAAGAAGATCATTGCCCAGGTCTCGATCGCCAGCTTGTAGCGGGTATCGCGCAGTCGGACATTGAGGTAGCGAAACATCAGCACGAAGACGGCATAGCACACCATGGACAGTATGACGGCATCCGCAGAGGTGAGCGGGCCGGTCGGTACGATGAAATACACCAGCACGAGAATCAGCAGCAGCCAGTGCAGGTCGGCCATGCTGTGCGAGAAACCTTTCAGCTCCTCGGCTTCGAAGACGCTGCTCAGGTGATCGCAACGGGGTGCAGGCATGGCGGTGGTGGTGGCAGACGGGTTCATATACTGCTGTGTATCGACATAAAGTCACTGATAATTAATATGATCGGCATCACACCGCAGGCAATTTCACGGTGCGCGGGCGGCACCGGCCTGCGTTTGCCGGGAAGGCAGGTAAAAAGTAATATATAACAATAAGATATATTACTATTCTAAAACGGTTTCATGATCATGATCCGGCTTGCAACCGGGCGATGAAAAACGCACACTTTTTCCATGCAACCCGCCTTTGTCCACCTCCATGTACACACGGAATATTCACTGGTCAATGGCACCGTCCGCATCAAGCCACTGGTAAAACGCGTCGCCGAGGCCGGTATGCCGGCGATTGCCGTTACCGACCAGAGCAACATGTTTTCCATGGTGAAGTTCTACCGTGCCGCGATGGCACAGCCGGGGTTAAGCCGATCATCGGCGTCGACTCTGGGTCGCCGATACCGCCAGCGAAGGCCAGCCCACGCGACTGGTCCTGCTGTGCAGGCACCATGACGGATTTCTCGAGCCTCACCCGGCTGGTATCGCGCACCTACACCAGGGCCAGCAGCGTGGCATGCCGGTGCTCGAGAACCTGGCTGTTGACGGCTGCACGCGGGGACTCATCGCGCTGTCCGGCGGCGTCGCAGGCGATATCGGAAGGCCCTGCTGGAAACCGGCAGGAACTCGCGGCGCAATCCACTCGTGACTGGTGCAGGTTGTTTCCGGACAGCTTCTATCTGGAACTGCAGCGTACCGGACGGCACGGAGAGGAGGCGTACCTGCACAGGCGGTCGAAGCTGGCGGCGCCACGGACGTGCCGGTGGTCGCCACCAACGACGTGCATTTCCTGAAGGCCGCCGATTTCGAGGCCCATGAAGCCCGTGTCTGTATCAACGAAGGCCGCACGCTGAACGATCCCCGTCGCTCCCGGCGGTTTACCGACCAGCAATATCTGCGCACGCCGCAGGAGATGCGGACCTGTTCGAGGATATCCCCGAGGCGCTGGAAAACAGCGTCGAGATCGCCAGCCGCTGCAACCTCGAACTCGAGCTGGGCAAGAATTATCTGCCGGATTTCCCGGTTCCGGCGGGTACCGGCATCGGCGGATTACTTCCGTGCCCAGGCCGAGGCGGGGCTGCGAGCGGCGCCTGCGGCAGCTGCCCGAGCCGGGCAGGCGGACGCCGCCGGTGTGCGCCGGCGCTATCACGAACGGCTGCGACCTCGAGATCGACGTGATCCTCGCGATGGGTTTTCCCGGCTATTTCCTGATCGTCGCCGACTTCATCACGTGGGCCAAGGCCAACGGCATCCCGGTCGGTCCGGGGCGCGGCTCCGGCGCCGGTTCGCTGGTCGCCTATGCGCTGACCATCACCGATCTCGATCCGCTGCGCTACGACCTGCTGTTCGAGCGCTTCCTGAATCCGGAACGCGTGTCCATGCCGGACTTCGACGTGGACTTCTGCATGGAAGGGCGCGACCGGGTTATCGACTACGTCGCCGACCGCTACGGACGGGACAAGGTCTCCCAGATCATCACCTACGGGTCGATGGCGGCGAAGGCGGTGGTACGTGATGTCGGCCGTGTGCTCGGTCATCCCTACGGCTTCATCGACCGCATTGCCAAGCTGATCCCGTTCGAGATCGGCATGACGCTGGACAAGGCGCTGGAGCAGGAGCCGCAGCTCGCCGAGCTGTACGACGGCGACGAGGACGTGCAGGCGGTGATCGACCTGGCGCGCGCGCTGGAGGGCCTGGCGCGCAATGCCGGCAAGCATGCCGGCGGTGTGGTGATCGCCCCGTCGCAACTGACCGACTTCACCCCGCTGTACTGCGAGCAGGGTGGCGACGCCGTGGTCAGCCAGTTCGACAAGGATGACGTGGAGGCCGTCGGCCTGGTCAAGTTCGACTTCCTGGGCCTGCGCACACTCACCATCATCGACTGGGCGCTGAAGACCATCAACCACCAGCGCGCGGAAGCGGGCCAGCCACCGGTCGACATCAACAACCTGCCGCTGGTTGACGCACGGACCTTCACGCTGCTGAAGTCCGCGGCCACGACCGCGGTGTTCCAGCTGGAATCGTCCGGCATGAAGGACCTGATCCGGCGCCTGCAGCCGGACACCTTCGAGGACATCGTTGCGCTGGTGGCGCTGTTCCGTCCCGGTCCGCTGCAGTCCGGCATGGTCGACGACTTCATCGCGCGCAAGCACGGTGCACAGATCAGGTATCCGCACCCGGAACTGGAACCCATCCTGAAGCCGACCTACGGCATCATCCTCTACCAGGAACAGGTGATGCAGATCGCCCAGGTGCTGGCCGGCTACACGCTGGGTGGCGCGGACATGCTGCGCCGCGCGATGGGCAAGAAGAAACCCGAGGAGATGGCCAAGCAGCGCTCGATATTCCAGGACGGCGCGCGTGCGCGCGGCGTCGATGTCGACGTCGCCACCTCCATCTTCGACCTGATGGAGAAGTTCGCCGGCTACGGCTTCAACAAGAGCCACTCGGCGGCCTACGCGCTGATCTCCTACCAGACCGCCTGGCTGAAGGCGCATCACCCCGCGGCCTTCATGGCCGCGGTACTGTCGGCGGACATGGACAACACCGACAAGGTCGTGCACCTGATCGCCGAGTGCCGCGACATGACGCTGCGGGTTGTGCCGCCGGACGTCAACCGTTCCGACTATCACTTCACGGTGCAGTCGGATGACACCATCGTCTACGGGCTCGGTGCCATCAAGGGCGTCGGCCAGGCCGCCATCGAGGGCATGCTCGCCGAGCGTGCGCGCGGCGGCGCGTTCGCCGACCTGTTCGATTTCTGCCAGCGCGTCGAACGCAGCAAGCTGAACCGGCGCGTGATCGATGCGCTGATCCGTGCCGGCGCGCTCGATTCGATGGGCGAGACGCGCGCCTCGCACACCGCGAACATCACCCGGGCGCTGAAGCTGGCGGAACAGCGCAGCCGTGACCTGGATACCGGGCAGAATGACCTGTTCGGCGCAACCGCGGCCGCTGTTCCCGCAACGCCGTCCGACCGCCAGGTGTTGCCCGAGTGGGAAGAGGAGCAGCGCCTGCAGGGCGAAATGGACGCGCTGGGACTGTACCTGACCGGCCACCCGATCACGCGCTATGCACAGGAACTGGTCAACATCGTCAGCGGCAAGCTGGCCGATCTCGAGCAGGTGTGCGCCGCCATGCCGGCGAGCGCCGCCGGTCGCCCGGGCCGGCCGGGGAGCGGCGAGCGCGCGGTGACCATAGCCGGCCTGGTAATGAGCATGCGCGTGCGCAAGACACAGCGAGGTGGGCGGATCGCGTTCCTGACCCTCGACGACAATACCGCGCGGCTCGACGTGCGCGTGTTTCCCGAGGTATTCGAGAAATACCAGGCGCTGCTGGGCAAGGACAAGGTGCTGGTGATCCAGGGCGGCTTCGGGCTGGACGACTACACCGGCGGCAACCAGGTCACGGCGCAGGGCATCTACGACATCAACCAGGCACGCGAGCTGTTCGCCCGGCGCCTGGTGGTGGGGGTCGAGTCGGTGCAGGCCGGCAACGGGTTCGCGGGCTGCCTCGCCGACATCCTGCAGCCGTTCCGCCAGGGACATTGCCGAATCTGCATCGACTACACGGGCGGCGGCGCCAGCGCCCGCCTGGCGCTGGGCGAGGAGTGGGCCGTACATCCCACCGACGAGCTGCTGCACCGGTTGCGTGATCTGGCCGGCAAGGACAGCGTGCTGGTGGAGTATGCCTGAAGCGGTGGTCGACTTGTCTCGCCATGACGGAAACGTTACCTTAGGCGCTGTTTCGATACTTTCCCGGACTATCTGATGAATCTCAACTTTCTCGAATTCGAGCAGCCGATCGCCGAGCTGGAGGCGAAGATCGACGAGCTGCACTATGTCAGTGGCGATACCGACATCAATATCAGCGAGGAAGTCGGCAAGCTCAAGGCAAAAAGCCGCGAGCTGACCGAAACGATCTTCGCCAACCTGACACCCTGGCAGATTTCACAGCTGGCCCGGCATCCGCAACGCCCGTATACGATGGACTACATCGTTCGGCTGTTCACCGATTTCGAGGAATTGCACGGTGACCGCCACTACGGTGACGACAATGCCATCGTCGGTGGTCTCGCACGCCTCGAAGGCGTGCCATTGATGATGATCGGCCAGCAGAAGGGACGTGACACCAAGGAAAAGCTGCAGCGCAATTTCGGCATGCCGCGTCCCGAGGGGTATCGCAAGGCGTTGCGCCTGATGCAGATGGCGGAACGTTTCGGCCTGCCGGTACTGACCTTCATCGATACACCGGGCGCCTATCCCGGTATCGGTGCCGAGGAACGCGGCCAGAGCGAGGCCATCGCGCGCAACCTGATGGTGATGGCGCGCCTGCGCACCCCGATCATCTGTACCGTGATCGGCGAAGGTGGTTCCGGAGGCGCGCTGGCGATCGGTGTCGGCGACCTCACCCTGATGCTGGAATTCAGCACCTACTCGGTGATCTCGCCCGAGGGCTGTGCCTCGATTCTCTGGAAGAGCGCGGAGAAGGCGGCCGACGCCGCGGAAGCGCTGGGGATCACCTCCGCGCGGCTCAGCGAGCTGGGCCTGGTCGACGCGGTGATCAAGGAACCGCTGGGCGGTGCACACCGCGACGTGGATGGCGCGGCCGAGAGTATCAAGAAGGTGCTGGTCGACTCCCTGCACAAGCTGAGTGACAAGTCGCCGGACAAGCTGGTCGAACAGCGCTACAAGCGCCTGATGGCCTACGGGCAGTTCAGCGAACGCTAGGTGCCGGTCCGGATCATGCTGAAACTGCCGCGATTGCGCCACGACGGCGCGTGCGCGCAGATCCTCCTCAAATCGTGCCGGTTGTTTTCCCCGGTTTGCACCCGGCCGTTCCCGCCACACCACCTCCCCGCGACGGTCGCCGTTACCCTGACAGGTTGCCGGGAAAGGGTCTGATCAATACCTGCTTTCGCCGTTCCGGCACGCTGCACCCGGAATGATGAAATAATCAGGGCTGCCGTGCCGCTTGCGAACAGGCCTGCCGCCGGTATCCTTGCCGTGCACCGTGCCTGACCGGATATCACGTGACGTTTACAACCCGAACACTCCTGCGCCGGCTGCAGCAGTTTCCACAGCCGGCCGGCTACCAGGTTGCCTTCAGCGGCGGCATGGATTCGCATGTGCTGCTGCATGCCATGGCCGGGCTGCGCGCCCTGCTGCCGGCAAGTGTCGCTGCAGTACACGTGAATCACGGGCTGCAGGCGGATGCGGTCCGCTGGGACACGCACTGCCGCGCGGTGTGCGCGGACCTCGGACTCGCATATGTCTCGCTGACCGTGGATGCACGTGCCGGCAGCGGTGACAGCCCGGAGGCCGCGGCGCGCGCCGCGCGCTATAACGCACTGGCTGCGTGGCTGCCGGCCGGACACTGTCTGCTGACCGCACAGCACCGCGATGACCAGGCCGAGACCCTGTTGCTGCAGCTGCTGCGCGGCGCTGGCGTACACGGCCTGGCCGCCATGCCGGCGTACAGCCGGTTTGGCGCGGGTGCCCGCCTGCGGCCGCTACTGGATACCGCACGTGACGAACTGCGCGTCTACGCCGAAAGTCACCGGCTTGACTGGGTGGACGATCCGAGCAATTTCGATACCGGGTATGACCGTAATTTCCTGCGTCACCGGGTGTTACCCGTGCTCCAGGAGCGCTGGCCGGCCGCCGCGGCGAGCCTGGCACGCAGCGCGGGTCACCAGGCCGAGGCGGCCGTGTTGCTGGATGCAGAGGCGCAGCAGGACCTGCTGGTCGCGGCCGGCGCGGCGGCCGGCCGGCTCGCCCTGCATGTGCTTACCGTCTTGCCGGCGCATCGGCAGCGCAACGCGGTCCGCTACTGGCTCAGGCAGCTGACCGGCCGTGCGCCGTCGGCCGCCGTGCTGGCGCGTATCCTGTGCGATCTGACGGGCAGCCGGCCGGACGCGTCACCCTGCGTGCGCTGGGGCCGCTTCGAGCTGCGGCGCTACCGTGATACGCTCTACCTGTTGCACCAGTCGCCGCCACCGGAGCCGGCGCAAACGCTGCCGTGGTCACTGGCACAGCCGCTCGAGCTGCCGGCGTCCGGCGGGACACTGCATGCGAGCCGGCCGGCGGGGCAGGGTATCCGGCTCTCCGCCATCGGACCGGCCGGTGTGCGTGTCGGCTGGCGCCGTGGCGGCGAATGCTGTCGCACCGGCGGGGCGCGGCCAGCACCACGCATTGAAGAAACTGTTCCAGGAGCACGGCATCCCGCCCTGGCAACGCGCGCGTATTCCCCTGATCTACATCGACGACCGGCTCGCGGCCATCGCGGGGCTGTGGGTTTGCGAGCCGTTCCAGGCCGGCCCCGGCGAACCCGGTGTGCAGATTTACTGGGATGATCCGCTGGCCGGGTTCCGGTCACCATCACTGCCGGGCAATTGAGGTGGCCGCTGCAATCTGGTAACGTTGGCTCCCGTCTTGCGAGCCTGCGTGTCGCACCCAGCACCAGGCAGTCGATGACCCGATTCATCTTCGTCACCGGTGGTGTGGTGTCCTCACTGGGCAAGGGCATCGCCTCGGCCTCGCTGGGTAGCATTGCTGGAGGCCCGCGGCCTCAAGGTTACCCTGCTCAAGCTGGACCCCTACATCAACGTCGATCCGGGCACCATGAGTCCGTTCCAGCACGGCGAGGTGTTCGTCACCGACGACGGTGCGGAGACCGACCTGGACCTCGGCCACTACGAGCGCTTCGTCCGCACCACCATGACGAAGGACAACAACTTCACCACCGGCCAGATCTACGAGAACGTGATCCGCAAGGAACGCCGCGGCGACTATCTCGGCGCCACCGTGCAGGTCATTCCGCATATCACCGACGAGATCAAGCGCTGCATCCACACGGGCGCCGGCGAGGCCGACGTCGCGCATGGTCGAGATCGGCGGCACCGTGGGCGACATCGAGTCGCTGCCGTTTCTCGAGGCCATCCGCCAGATGGGTGTCGAACTGGGCCGCGAGCAGGCGCTGTTCATGCACCTGACGCTGGTGCCCTATATCGCCGCCTCCGGCGAGATCAAGACCAAGCCGACCCAGCACTCGGTCAAGGAACTGCGCTCCATCGGTATCCAGCCGGATATCCTGCTGTGCCGCGCCGACCGGCCGCTGCCGCCGGCCGAGCGCCGCAAGGTCGCGCTGTTCACCAATGTGGAGGAGCGCGCGGTGATCTCGGCCGTGGACGTCGACAGCATCTACAAGATCCCGCTGCTGCTGCACGCCCAGCAGCCTGGACGACATCGTGGTCGAGAAGCTGCGGACTCGATGCGCCGCCGGCCGACCTGTCCGAGTGGGAGCAGGTCGGTACGCGGACAGTCGAAACGCGCACGACGGCGAGGTCACTATCGCCATGGTCGGCAAGTACGTCGAGCTGACCGAATCCTACAAGTCGCTGTCCGAGGCGCTGATCACGCCGGCATCCACACCGCACGCAAGGTCAACATCCGCTATATGGATTCCGAGAGTATCGAGCGCAACGGCACCGGCGTGCTGGAGGGCGCGGACGGCGATCCTGGTTCCCGGCGGCTTCGGCGAGCGCGGCGTGGAGGGCAAGATCGCGGCCGTGCGCTATGCGCGCGAAAACAAGGTGCCGTATCTGGGCATCTGCCTGGGCATGCAGGTGGCGGTCATCGAGTTCGCGCGCAACGTCGCCGGGCTGGAGGGTGCGCATTCCACCGAATTCAGCGAAGCACGCCGCGCACCCGGTCATCGCGCTGATCACCGAGTGGAGCCGCGAGGACGGCGGCCATGAGGTGCGCAGTGAGCAATCCGACCTGGGCGGCACCATGCGCCTCGGCGGTCAGAAGTGCCGCCTGCTGCCCGGCAGTCTCGCGCATCTCACCTACGGCAAGGACGTGATCATCGAGCGGCATCGTCATCGCTATGAATTCAACAACCGCTACCGCGAGGTGCTGGAGGCGCATGGCCTGATCATGTCCGGCATCTCGATGGACGGCAAGCTGGTCGAGGTGGTGGAGATCGCCAGCGACACCCGTGGTTCCTCGCCTGCCAGTTCCATCCGGAATTCACCTCGACGCCGCGCGACGGGCATCCGCTGTTCACCGGCTTTCGTCCGGGCCGCGCTGGCCTACCGGCCGGCGCGGCTGCAGCTCGCGCCTGGCGCAGGCCGTCGCCTAAGGCCGATGCCTGAGCCGTCGCGACGCAAACGGGGCAACCGCGCGATGAAACTGTGTGGATTTCGAGGCCGGCCTCGACCAGCCGCTGTTCCTGATCGCCGGCCCCTGCGTCATCGAGAGCGAGAGCTGGCGATCGACACGGCCGGCCGGCTGCAGCGAGATCACCGCGTGCGCTCGGTATGCCGTTCATCTACAAGTCCTCCTTCGACAAGGCCAACCGTTCCTCGCACACGAGTTTCCGCGGGCCCGGGCCTGGAGCAAGGCCTGCGCATCCTCGAAGCGGTCAGGTCGCCAGATCGGCGTGCCGGTGCTCACCGACGTCCACGAGGACACGCCCGCTGGCCGAGGTGGCCGCCGTCGTCGACGTGCTGCAGACGCCGGCCTTCCTGTGCCGGCAGACCAACTTCATCCAGAATGTCGCGCGCCAGGGCAAGCCGGTGAATATCAAGAAGGGCCAGTTCCTGTCGCCGTGGGACATGAACAATGTCGTCGGACAAGGCGCATGGCAACGCGGCAACGGACAGATCATGGTGTGCGAGCGGGGCGTCTCGTTCGGTTACAACAACCTGGTTTCCGACATGCGAGCGCTGGCGGTGATGCGCGACACCGGCGTGCCGGTGGTGTTCGACGCCACCCATTCGGTGCAGCTGCCCGGCGGGCAGGGCGATCGCTCCGGTGGTCAGCGCGAGTTCGTGCCGGTGCTGGCGCGCGCCGCGGTGGCCGCCGGCGTATCGCGGGCCTGTTCATGGAGACCCATCCGGACCCGGACAGGTGCGCTGAGCGACGGCCCGAATGCCTGGCCGCTGGGGCAGCATGCGAAGATCCTGCTGGACCACGCTGTCAAGCGATCGGAGCGCCGTCGATCAAATGGCGGGCAGCCGCTGCCCGCGAAATTACGCGGCGATCTGATGCAGAAAATTGATCACTGCATCTCCTGTGAAGGGATAGCACTAACTGCATTACGATCGCAAACCGGAGCTGATATGTCTGAAATATCCGGAGTTTCTGGCCGTGAGATACTCGATTCCCGCGGCAATCCCACCGTCGAGGCGGAAGTCACACTGGCCATCGGCAGTGGTCGGGCCGCGCCGCGGTGCCGTCCGGCGCCTCGACCGGTTCGCGCGAGGCGGTGGAGCTGCGCGACGGCGACAAGAGGCGCTATCGGCGGCAAGGGCGTGCTGCAAGGCCGTGGCAACGTCAACAGCGAGTCATTCGCGACGCGGTGCATGGGCATGGACGCGCTGGCACAGGCCGGACTCGACCGCACCGCTGATCGAACTCGACGGCACCGAAAACAAGGGCCGACTGGGTGCCAACGCGCTGCTGGCGGTGTCACTGGCCAGCGCGCACGCCGCTGGCGCGCGAACAGTCGTGTCGGCCTGTACCGGCTGCTGGGCGGCGACGGTACCGCTGCAGATGCCGGTGCCGATGATGAACATCATCAACGGCGGCGTGCATGCCGACAACAGCGTCGACCTGCAGGAGTTCATGATCCTGCCGGTCGGGCGCCGGCAGCCTGCGCGAGGCGGTGCGTTACGGCGCCGAGGTATTCCACGCGCTGAAGAGCGTGCTCACGGCGCGCGGCCTGAATACCGCGGTCGGCGACGAGGGCGGTTTCGCGCCGGACCTGCCGTCCAACGAGGCGGCCATCGAGGTTATCCTCGAGGCGATCGACAAGGCCGGCTTCAGCGCCGGCGAGCGACATCTATCTGGCGCTCGATGCCGCCAGCTCGGAGTTCTACAAGGACGGCAAGTACGTGCTGGCCTCGGAAGGCCAGGAGTTCGGCTCCGGCGGATTTGCCGATTATCTCGCTGGACTGGGTCGACCAGTATCCGATCATCTCCATCGAGGACGGCCATGGCCGAGAGCGACTGGGACGGCTGGAAAATCCTCACGGAGCGAACTGGGCGAGCCGGGTGCAGCTGGTCGGCGACGACCTGTTCGTCACCAATACCCGGATCCTGCAGGAAGGGCATCGACAAGGGCATCGCCAACTCGATCCTGATCAAGCTCAACCAGATCGGGACACTGACCGAGACGCTGGCGGCGATCGAGATGGCCGGCGACGCGGGCTACAGCGCGGTCATCTCGCACCGCTCCGGCGAGACCGAGGACGTCACCATCGCCGACGTGGCTGTGGCAACCTCGGCCACCCAGATCAAGACCGGCTCGCTGTCGCGTTCCGACCGCGTGGCCAAGTACAACCAGCTGATGCGCATCGAAGACGAACTCGGCAGACGCGGCGAGTTATCGCCGGTCGTGCGGCCTTCAGGCATCTCGCTGGCAGCTGGGAGGCGGCATGGCGGGCAGCCCGTGAATTGGCAGCTGTACCCGCCATGCCATGAGGAAACTGATGCTCTTGCTGTTGCATCTTCTGCGCTATCTGCAGTATCGGCTGTGGCTGGGAGACGGCAGCCTGCTGGAGGTATGGCAATATCCACCGGGAGGTCGAGGCGCAGCGCGAGGAGAACTGCGCGACTGCGCGAACGCAACGAGACGCTCAATGCCCAGGTACTGGATCTGCAGCAGGGACTGGATGCCATCGAGGAACGTGCGCGGGAGGATATCGGCATGATCAAGGAGGGAGAAACCTTCTACCAGATCGTGGAGTAGGCCCCGCCTGTCTGCGGCACCGGCGCAGGTGCCGCTGAATTCCTGTGCAGCGGCACAGGGTACGCGCAACGGGCCCGTGCCTGCCGGGGTGAATACCCTTCAGGATGTCGAACCCTGCGCCAGCGGTGTATGGGCCCTGCAGGGATTGCGCGGCGTGCGCTGCAATGGGCCGTCAGACAGCAACAGCTTGTACAAGAAGTGATATCCCGTGGCGTCCGATCCGCTTGCTGACACGAACTACTGGGCCGTAGTGCCTGCCGCCGGTACCGGGATGCGCATGGGTGCGGACCTGCCCAAGCAATACCTGGTGCTGGACGGGAGGACCGTGATCGAGCACACCCTGGATGCGCTGCTCGCCTGCGACGCACTGTCCGGTATCGTGGTGGTGATCGCGGAGCACGACACGCGCTGGGCGACGATCGGGCAACGCTACCGGGACAGCCCGCTGGTCACCGTGACCGGTGGCGCACAACGCAGTCACTCGGTGTTCAACGGCCTGCAACACCTTGTGCGTCAGGCACATCCCCATGACCGGGTGCTGGTGCACGATGCCGCGCGCCCCTGCCTGTGCGCGGCAGATATCAGGCGGCTGATCGAAACGGTGGGGGCTGATGAAAACGGCGGACTGCTGGGTGTGCCGGTGGCCGACACCATGAAACGGGTGGATGGTGAGCGGCGCGTCACGCAAACGGTCGAGCGCAACGGCCTGTGGCATGCGCTTACACCGCAGCTGTTTCGTATCGACCTGCTGAGCGCCGCGCTCGCCGCCGCCATCGACGCCCGGGTGCCGGTCACGGACGAGGCGTCCGCCATGGAGCGGGCCGGATATGCGCCGCGCCTGGTGCAGGGTCAGCGCGACAATATCAAGATCACGCTGCCGACCGACCTGGCGCTGGCAGCCTTTTACCTGCAAGCGAGGAAACCCCGATGAGAGTAGGTCAGGGCATCGATGCGCACGCATTCAAGGATGGGGGGACGCTGGTGCTTGGTGGTGTGATCATCCCGCATCCACGCAGCCTGGAGGCGCATTCGGACGGTGATGTGGTGCTGCATGCGCTGTGCGACGCCCTGCTGGGCGCGGCCGGCCTGGGTGACATCGGCCAGCACTTTCCGGCGGGTGCCCCGGCCTGGTGCGATGTCGACAGCCGTATCCTGTTGCGCAGGTCGATTGCAATGGTGCACGATGAAGGCTGCAGGCTGGCGAATGCAGACATCACCGTGGTGGCACAGGAACCACGTCTGAGTCCGTTCATCGGCGCGATGCGCGAATACATCAGCAGCGATCTGCAGGTCAGTGCCGACCACATCAATATCAAGGCCACCACGACGGAGCGGCTCGGTTTCACCGGACGCGGCGAAGGTATTGCCGCGTTTGCCGTGGTGTTGCTGGACGACTGATTGCGCACGCTGTCCCCGTTTTCCGATAGGCCGGCGACCGTGACGGGTGACGACTGGCTCGCGCTGGCCGTGCAGGGACTGGCCCATGCCTGGGGTGGGCCGCCAGTCAGCGGGCTGCTGCGCCGGCAGGCGGAGGATTTCCGGGTGACCGAGTTGTCGAAGCTGGAGCCGGACGGGTGCGGCGAACATGTGTGGTTGTGGATCCGCAAGCGCGGGGAGAATACCGATCATGTCGCCACGCTGTTGTCGAAACTGGCCGGTGTGCACCCGCGCCATATCGGTTACGCCGGCCTCAAGGACCGTCATGCGGTTACCGAACAGTGGTTCTCGGTGCACCTGCCGGGGCGCACGGAGCCGGACTGGCAGACCCTGTGCACCGACACCATCACGGTGTTGCGCCACGCGCGCCATGGCCGCAAGCTGCAACGCGGCACCCTGCGCGGCAATGGCTTCGTGATCGCCGTGCGTGAATGCGACGGTTCGCGTACGGACCTCGAACGACGGCTGCGGCAGATCAGGACGGGGGGTGTGCCGAACTATTTTGGTGAGCAGCGTTTCGGCATTGCGGGCGGCAACCTGCGCACGGCAAGCCAGCTGTTCGCCAACCCGCACATGCGGATCTCGCGCAACCGGCGCAGCCTGGCATTGTCGGCCGCGCGTTCACTGCTGTTCAACCGGGTACTGTCGCAGCGTGTCCGTGACGGCAGCTGGAACGGTGTCCTGCCCGGTGACGCGATGCAGCTGGCCGGAAGTCACAGCTTTTTCATGGCGGACGGCATCGATGCAAGTTTGCTGGCGCGCGTCGCCAGTCACGATGTCCATGCCACCGGGCCGTTGCACGGCAGCGGCGACAGCGTGGTGCGTGATCGTAGTCTTGCACTGGAGACGGCGGTGCTGGCCGGATTCGACGCCATCGCGCGGGGTCTCGCCGCGGCGGGTCTGAAGCAGGAACGGCGCGCCCTGTGCCTGCCGGTCGCCGACCTGCAGTGGCGCTGGCTGGATGAGACGGCACTGGAACTGGCGTTCAGCCTGCCGGCCGGCAGCTATGCCACCAGCGTGCTGTGCGAACTGGTATCTGAAAAGTAATCTCGCGTAAAGACGCAAAGGTGCCAAGAAACAATCAACTCGCGCAGAGACGCAAAGACGCAAAGAAAAAATCAACTCGTGCAGAGACGCAGAGTTCGCAGAGAAAAAAACGGATTAATGCCACGGAGATCATGGAGATTACACGGGATGCGAGAGCGCGGGAAGTATGACTGGCACAAATGACGCGGTTAGTGCCTTACTGCATCCTGCAAGAATGTAACTTAACTCTGCACTCTGAGTTCCTTGAAATTTTTTTCACTTGGCGTCTTTGCGCCTTGGCGCGAGCCTGAAGTTCTTTGCGATCTTTGCGCCCTCTGCGTCTCTGCGCGAGATGTTTCCTGTACCATGAAACTATCTCTCACGGCGCGCGGAGCGCAGCAGCACATACAGCGCGCCGGCGCCACCGTGGTGTGCTTGCGTCGAGCTGAATGCGAGCACATCATGATGCTGGCGCAGCCAGCCGTTCAGGCGGTTTTTCAGTACCGGTGCCGCGCCGGTCGTACCGCTACCCTTGCCGTGAATGATACGCGCGCAACGGATGTGCCGCTCAGTGCACATCGAAATGAAATCGTTGACTGCCTGGCGTGCAACTGCGCTGGTCATGCCGTGCATGTCGAGCTCGGCGCCGGTTGCGAGCTGGCCGCGGCGCAATCGTTGCAGCAGGCGTTGTTGCAGGCCAGTGCGTGCGAAGAACAGGGTGTCTTCCGGGCTGACTGTGTCCGCATCAAAGCCGTCCGAGAAGCTGTCAGCGGTGGGCCGGTGCGCCTGTTGCGCAAGTTTGAGTGGCCGCGGCGGCGCCTTGCGCGGTTGCGGTGCCTTGGCGTCCGCGAGTTTCCTGACCGGGCCGACGTGATCTCGAAACAGGGCGATATCCGCCGCACTGGGTTTCTTTTCCCGGGTCATGCTGGCTGGTATTCCATTAACTCGATACGGGATAACCGTAACCGCTCTGCACGTATCACGCAATAGGTGTGATTGCCAGTGTCCACGGGTCGCTGAAATCCTTATACTAGCGGCCAAATTCCTGACGCGCAGGACCATTCTGCTACCCGGCCATGGCTATCCATGGAATGACATGAACACGAATGACGGTCATCTTGATGTGCTGTTTGAGGCTTGTTCCACGGTTGCCCTTCGGCAGCAATGATGTTTCGTGTGCCGTGCCTGATTATACGAACACCGACAGACAGCCGCCCCGGTGGCGGCCCGCGCCATGCACATCCTGATCAGTAACGACGACGGTTACCAGTCCCGGGGCATCAGGACGCTGGCCGATGCGCTCGCTACGATGGCCACCATCCACGTGGTGGCCCCGGACCGTGACCGCAGCGGTGCCAGCAACTCGCTGACCCTGGACAGCCCGGTACGTGCGTACACCGGTGTGAACGGCTATACCTGTGTCGACGGTACACCGACGGACTGTGTGCATCTTGCGATCACCGGATTGCTCGACCAGGAACCGGATATGGTGGTGGCCGGTATCAACGCCGGTGCGAATCTCGGCGACGACGTGCTTTATTCGGGCACCGTGGCCGCGGCCATGGAGGGTCGCTTCCTCGGCTCACCGGCGATTGCGATCTCGCTGGCCGGCAATCAACCCACCCATTACGACACCGCTGCGCGCGTTGCGCTCGAACTGGTGCAGCGTGTGCTGTCCGGCAGCCTGCCGGCGGATACCATCCTCAACGTGAACGTGCCGGACGTGGCATGGGATGCGCTGCGGGGCATGCAGGCGACGCGGCTCGGCCACCGTCACAAGTCGGAGCCGGTCGTGAAGATGCTGGACCCGCGCGGGCGCACGGTGTACTGGGTAGGGCCGGCCGGCAGCGAGCAGGACGCCGGTCCGGGTACGGACTTCCACGCGGTGCGTTCGGGCTTTGTGTCCATCACGCCACTGGATGTCGACCTGACCCGCTACGAAGCCATCGACCGGCTGGCCAGCTGGCTGGCGGACTGATCGGGACGCCTGCCTTGATAACCTCGGAGCGCGGCATCGGCATGACCTCACAGCGCACGCGAGATCGCCTGGTCGAGCGTCTGCGCGCTGAAGGCATACGCAACGAGCGTGTCCTGGAGGTGATTGGCGCCACCCCGCGTCATCTGTTCGTGGACGAGGCGCTGGCGAGCCGTGCCTATGAAGACACCGCATTGCCGATCGGTTTCAACCAGACGATCTCGCAACCCTTCGTCGTCGCCGTGATGACGGATCTCATCATACGCAACAGCCCGCAGAAGCTGCTGGAGATCGGTACCGGTTCCGGTTATCAGGCCGCCGTGCTCGCGGCGCTGGTGCCCAGGGTCTACACGGTGGAGCGTATCGAACCGCTGGCCAGGCTGGCGCGCCAGCGGTTCCACAAGCTCGGCCTGCGCAACGTTCGCGCGAGCTACGGCGATGGCACCGCGGGGCTGCCGGAGTTCGCCCCCTATGATGCCATCATCGCCACGGCTGCCGCGGAGTCCATTCCGGAGGCGCTGCTGGAGCAGCTGTCGCCCGATGGCGGACGCCTGGTGATACCGCTCGGTGGCCGCAAGGGCCAGACCCTGACGCTGGTGACACGCAACGGCAGTGAATTTGAACGGGAAGACCTCGATCCGGTAATCTTCGTACCTCTACTCGGCGGACAAATCTGATGCAGATATTTACATGGTTGTATGACAAGGCTATGGCATGGGCGCGTCATCGCCATGCCGTGTGGTATCTGTCGGGGCTGAGCTTCGCGGAATCCTCGTTCTTCCCGGTTCCGCCGGATGTGATGCTGGCGCCCATGAGCATGGCGCAGCCGCAGCATGCACTGCGCTTTGCCACCCTGACCACCATCGCCTCTGTCATCGGTGGTCTGTTTGGCTACCTGATCGGGGTGTATGCCTTTGAGCTGATACAGCCGTGGCTGCAGGAAAGTCTCTACTGGGAAAAATACCTGCATGCCCGCGAGTGGTTCGAGCGCTGGGGTTTCCTGGCCATCCTGGTGGCCGGCTTCTCGCCGATACCCTACAAGGTATTCACGATCGCGGCCGGTACGCTGGCCATGAACCTGCCGCTGTTCGCGCTGGGTTCGGTTATCGGACGCGGCGGGCGCTTCTTTCTGGTGGCGTGCATGATGGCCTGGGGTGGTCCACGCATGGAGGCGAAACTGCGCACCTGGGTCGAATGGCTGGGCTGGCTGGTGGTCTCACTCGCTGTCGTGGCGTACGTTTATCTCAGAAAGTGATGCCGTTACGGTACTACATCACCACGTTATTCCTGTTTACTGTTGTCCTGCCCGGCTGTACCTCGTACATCAACGCGCCGGTGTATTCACGCGGTACGGCGCCCGAGCCGCCGGCAAGAATCATGCCCCCCCCGCGAGCGACAGTGCCACAGCGGCAGGCCGCGGTAGCGACCGGTTACGTGGTAGCGCGCGGTGACACGCTGTACTCGATCGCCTGGCAGCACGGTATGGTGGTCAGTGAACTGGCGCGGATCAATGGCTTGCGCACGCCCTATACCATCTTCGCGGGGCAGCACCTGAAACTGAAGGCCGGCCAGGTACCACAGGCCGTGCCACTGGCGCGTTCGGCACCGATCACCTCGACACCCTTGCCCGTGCCGGCGGCACGGGCAAGGGCGGTTCCTGCACCCGGACCCGCTACCGCGCCCGCCGCCGCACCCGCCGTCAGACCGGCACCCAGGCCCGCCGCCACGCCCGCACCCAGGCCCGCCGCCGCCCACGTTGCCGAGGTACCCGACTATGATGGCAAGTGGGTTTGGCCCACGCGCGGCAAGCTGCTCCACGGCTATCAGGAAAATACCAACGGTAAAAAGGGAATAGACATCAGCGGGCACCACGGTCAGCCGGTCAATGCGGCCGCCGCCGGCAAGGTGGTTTATGTCGGTAGTGGACTTGTCGGCTACGGCAGGCTTATCATCATCAAGCATAACGAAAGTCTGCTCAGTGCCTACGGGCATAACAGCAAG
Organism: uncultured Gammaproteobacteria bacterium; assembly: GCA_963803275.1. Lineage (GTDB taxonomy): Bacteria > Pseudomonadota > Gammaproteobacteria > UBA9214 > UBA9214 > UBA9214. The sequence continues at coordinate 419,182 of CAWDLS010000004.1, forward strand.
CTGCTCGTTGCAGAGGGTGATCACGTCAGGGCAGGGCAGTTGATCGCATACATGGGAAACAGCGGCACCAACCGTACCGTGCTCTATTTCGAGATCCGCAAGGATGGCAAGCCGGTCGATCCCGTGAGATACCTGCCAAGACAATAATCCTGACCGATCGCCAGCGGCGCCCGTTGACAACGGGCCGGCTGAAATCAACGAATACGGCGGGAATGCCAGTGGCGAAACACAAGGGCATTGACGAGTCGCAGGATGATGACCAGTTCGACGCGGTCGACGGGCAGGATGCGCCGGACAGAGAGGCGGACGGGCAGAAGCGTATTCCGGTCAAGCACCACGCCAGCGACAGTCACGACCCGACACGACTGTACCTCAACGAGATCGGCGCCTCGCCTCTGCTGACGGCGGAGGAGGAGGTCAGATTCTCGCGCCTCGCGCAACGCGGCGACGATGCGGCACGCCGGCGCATGATCGAGAGCAACCTGCGCCTGGTAGTGAAGATCGCACGCCGTTACACCAACCGCGGACTGGCGTTTCTCGATCTGATCGAGGAGGGCAACCTCGGGCTGATCCGCGCAGTGGAAAAATTCGACCCGGAGCGCGGTTTTCGTTTTTCCACCTACGCGACCTGGTGGATCCGCCAGACCATCGAGCGCGCCATCATGAACCAGACGCGCACCATTCGCCTGCCGATCCATGTCATCAAGGAAATCAACACCTACCTGCGCGCCGCGCGCAGCCTGGCGCAGACGCTCGATCACGAGCCGAGCGCGGAGGAGATCGCCGATTTACTGCACAAGCCGATCGAGGATGTCGAGGGCATGCTCGGCCTCAACGAACGGATTACCTCGACCGACAGCACGATCCTCAATGATCCGTCCCGGAGGCTGATCGATACCATCGCCGACGAGCAGGCGGCGGACCCGTCGGACTCTATCGCCGACGACGACATCCACATCAACATCGAGGAATGCCTGGCGCAGCTCAGCGACAAGCAGCGCGAGGTGGTGGAACGCCGCTTTGGCCTGCACGGTTACTCGGTCTCCACGCTGGAGGAGGTCGGCGCCGAGATCGGGGTCACGCGCGAGCGGGTGCGGCAGATCCAGATGGACGCACTCAAGAAGCTCAAGAAGATCCTGGAGCAGGAAGGGATCTCGCTCGAGGCCCTGCTGAAATAAGCGCGTGCCCGCGACGCAAGGTCGCAAACAAGACCGGTTGCCCGGCAAGTGCCCCGTCAGGCGGACGCAGCGCCGCCACTAGCCCTGCAGCAGGGCCAGCAGCACCTTGCGGTCTTCCGAGAGCAGTACGTTGAAGGTGCGGATGGCGGCGTCGTTCGCCATGACCTCGATCCCGATGCCCCTGCGCTGAATCTCAACCAGCAGCGCTGCGGGCGGGAAGACGGTGGTTGCACCGGTGCCGAGAATGATGATGCCGGGCTGCCGGGTGGTGAGCAGTTCCAGGTGCCGTTCATCCAGATCGGCAACCGCTGCCGGCGGCCATGCATCGATGCTGTCTGCCGTGACCAGCACGCTGGTGCTGATGAGCCGGTCCTTGATGACGATGCCCTGCTCGTTGTAGGACTGGATGCTGTTGCCGGCGGCGGTGTCCTGATGGAAGCGCATGCGGCAACGATAGCATCAATCCGTTACCATGATCCTGCCCTCTTGTTTCCCCACGCGCTTTTGAGTACCGTAAGCAGTCTAAAAGAGTGCAGTAATTACTTCATAAACAAAGAAATAACCGGTTACCAGCGTGATAGACGAATTTCCCCGAATCAAGCGCCTGCCACCGTATGTCTTCAATATTGTCAATGAGTTGAAGGCACGGCGCGCGGGCGCGCGGTGAAGATATCATCGATTTCGGCATGGGCAATCCGGATCAGCCCACGCCGCAGCATATCGTCGACAAGCTGGTCGAGGCGGCGCAGCGCGGCGACACCCACCGCTATTCGATGTCCAAGGGCATTCCGCGCCTGCGCAAGGCCATCTGCGACTGGTACCGGCGTCGCTACGACGTGGAACTGGATCCGGACACGGAAGGCCATCGTCACCATCGGTTCCAAGGAAGGTCTGGCGCATCTCGCGCTGGCCACGGTCGGTCCCGGCGATGCCGTGCTGGTGCCGAATCCGGCTTATCCGATTCACCCCTACGGCTTCGTCATCGCCGGCGCCGATATCCGCCACGTCCCGCTGGACCCGGAGCGTGGATTTCTTCGCGGAACTGGAAAAGGCCATCAAGGACTCCTGGCCGAGGCCCAAGATGCTGGTGCTGAACTTCCCCGGCAATCCGACCACGCAGTGCGTGGAGCTGGAGTTCTTCGAGAAGGTGGTCGCGATTGCGCGCGAGCACGGCATCTGGGTGATGCACGATCTCGCCTATGCCGACCTGGTGTTCGACGGCTACGTGGCGCCGTCCATCCTGCAGGTGCCGGGGCGCCAAGGACGTCGCGGTGGAATTCTTCACGCTGTCCAAGAGCTACAACATGCCGGGCTGGCGTGTCGGCTTCATGTGCGGCAACCGAGACGCTGATCGCGGCGCTGGCGCGCATGAAGTCCTATCTGGACTACGGCATGTTCACGCCCATCCAGGTGGCCGCCATCACCGCGCTGGAAGGCCCGCAGGACTGCGTGAGCGAGATCGCGCGAGATGTACCAGCGAGCGCCGCGACGTGCTGTGCGACGGGCTGAACGCCATCGGCTGGCCGGTGGAGAAACCGAAGGCGACCATGTTCGTCTGGGCGCGGATACCCGAAGCCTACCGCGCCATGGGGTCGCTGGAGTTTTCCAAGCGGCTGCTGGGTGAGGCCAAGGTCGCGGTGTCGCCCGGCATAGGCTTCGGCGAGTACGGCGACGATCACGTGCGCTTCGGCCTGATCGAGAAACGAGCATCGCACCCGCCAGGCGATCCGCGGCATCCGCGACATGTTCCGTCGACGACCTCGGGCCAGGCCGCGCAAGCCTCTGGAGGATAGTCGTGAATCCGGTCAATGTTGGCCTGCTGGGTCTGGGCACCGTGGGCGGCGGCACGTTCAAGGTGCTGAACCGCAACGCCGGCGGAGATCACCCGCCGTGCCGGCCGCGGGATCGTGATCACTCATGCCGCGGCGCGCGACTTCGAATCCGGCGCGCCTGCCGGGGCTGGACGCGATCAGGGTGACCGATGACGCCTTCGCGGTGGTCGATAATCCCGACCATCGAGATCGTGGTGGAACTGATCGGCGGCTATGAACCGGCGCGGGAGCTGGTGCTGAGGGCCATCGCCAACGGCAAGCACGTGGTCACCGCCAACAAGGCGCTGATCGCGAAGCACGGCAACGAGATCTTCGCCGCCGCCCAGGAGCAGGGCGTGATGGTGGCCTTCGAGGCCGCGGTGGCCGGCGGCATCCCGATCATCAAGGCGATCCGCGAGGGCCTGGCGGCGAACCGCATCGAGTGGATGGCCGGCATCATCAACGGCACCGGCAATTTCATCCTCACCGAAATGCGCGACAAGGGCCGCGACTTCGCCGACGTGCTGGAGGAGGCGCAGCGCGCTGGGTTATGCCGAGGCCGATCCGACCTTCGATGTCGAGGGCATCGACGCCGCGCACAAGCTCACCATCCTGGCCTCGATCGCCTTCGGCATCCCGCTGCAGTTCGACAAGGTCTATACCGAGGGCATCAGCCGGATCACCGCGCGAGGATGTCTGCTATGCCGAGCGAGCTCGGCTACCGCATCAAGCACCTCGGCATCGCCCGCCGCACAGCAGCTGGGCATCGAGCTGCGCGTGCACCCGACGCTGATTCCCGGAACGCCGCCTGATCGCCAACGTGGACGGCGTGATGAACGCCGTGCTGGTGAAGGGCGATGCGGTCGGTCCGACGCTGTACTACGGTGCCGGTGCCGGTGCCGAGCCGACCGCTTCCGCGGTGGTGGCGGATATCATCGACGTGACGCGCACCTTGACCTCCGACCCGGAGAATCGCGTGCCGCACCTCGCGTTCCAGCCGGACTCGATCGTCGGACATGCCGGTGCTGCCCATGGAGGAGGTGGGGACCGCTTATTACCTGCGCATGCAGGCGACCGACAAGCCCGGCGTGCTGGCGGACGTGACGCGCATCCTCGGCGATGCCGGCATCAGTATCGAGGCGATACTGCAGAAGGAACCGGCGCCGGATGCGGACAGGGCGTCGATCATCCTGCTGACGCACGTGGTGCCGGAACGCCAGATGAACGATGCCATTGCCAGCATCGAGGCGCTGGCCAGCATCCATGGCAAGGTGACGCGCATCCGGCTGGAACACCTGAATGTGAATTAGCATGTCAGTTTACGTGCCTCGCGCAGAGACGCAGAGAGCGCAAAGGGTATAAATCGTTGCTGCGTATCTTGATAACAACGGATAGTGAATTTTGATTTATTGCGGATTGGTCCGCACGGGATTTCGAAGTACTGACGGATGCGCAAACACCATGCATGCAGTATTACTGCAGGTTTTCTACAAGTTTCTTGATGGTTTTCTCTGCGCCTTCGCGTCTCTGCGCGAGTCAAGGTTTTTAAGGGTACATACAATGTCTGAATCAAAACGCTACACCGGCCTGATCGAACGCTACCGTGACCGGCTGCCGGTCACGGACAGCACGCGCATGATCAGCCTGGGCGAGGGCAACACACCGCTTATCAGGCTGGAGAATATTCCTGCCGCGCTCGGGCAGGCAGGTCGACCTGTACGTCAAGTACGAGGGTCTCAATCCGACCGGCTCGTTCAAGGACCGCGGCATGACCATGGCGGTGACCCAGGCGGTGGCCGAGGGCAGCCGCGCGATCATCTGTGCCTCCACCGGCAACACCTCCGCCGCGGCCGCCGCCTATGCCGCGCGCGCCGGCATCGCCGCCTTCGTGCTGATTCCCGGAAGGCAAGATCGCCCTGGGCAAGCTGGCGCAGGCCATGATCCACGGGGCGGTGGTGATCCAGATCCGCGGTAATTTCGACGCCGGCATGCGCCTGGTGAAGGAAGTCGCCGATCAGGCGCCGGTGACCATCGTCAATTCCATCAATCCCTATCGCCTGCAGGGACAGAAGACCGCGGCCTTCGAAATCGTCGACGAGCTGGGACATGCGCCGGATTATCACTGTCTGCCGGTCGGCAATGCCGGCAATATCACGGCGCACTGGATCGGCTACAGCGAATATGCCGGTCAGGGCGACGATCGGTCACGATGTGCAATTTTGCGACGGTGATTGCCGCTACGGCGGCCGCGGGGTGACAGGCACGCGTCCGGTCATGGTCGGTTACCAGGCCGCCGGGTGCCGCGCCGTTCCTGCGCGGCGCAGATGGTCGACAATCCGGAAACCGTCGCCACCGCGATCCGCATCGGTCATCCGCAGTCCTGGGACAGGGCCTGGAAGGTCAGGGAGGAATCTGGCGGCTGGTTCGATGAATGCACCGACGAGGAGATCCTCGCTGCGCAGAAACTGCTCACTGAACAGGAAGGCGTCTTCTGCGAACCGGCCTCCGCCACTTCGATGGCCGGCGCCTTGCGCGACATCCAGCTCCGGCCGGATACCCGAGGGCAGCTAGTGTGGTGTGCACGCTGACCGGACACGGCCTGAAGGATCCGGATACCGCCATCAGGCAGTGCCAGGGCGGCATGCTGACGGTGGATGCCGAGCTGGAAGCGGTGCAGGCCGTGATCATGAATAACCTGTCCTGATCCGCGGGTGAGCGCAGCTGTCGACCAGCTCACCCTGCTTGTCCCGGGCCTGGCCGGTCCGTCAGTCGATCGACCGGTCAGCGCGTACATCCCGTCGCGCCCGGCGGCGCTGGACCGGCTGCTGTCGCGCAGCCTGGTACAGCCGGTGCCCTATGCAGGGGTGGAAGCGGCGCTGTGCCAGCTGTTCGGTGTCTCTGCTGGCGGGGACCTGCCGGTTGCGCCGCTGAGCTACCTGGCGGATCACGGTTCGCCGCCGACAGGCTATGTGCTGCGTGCGGATCCGGTGCATCTGCGTGCCGACCAGAGCCGCCTGCGCCTGTTCGAGTCGCACAGCTTCTTTATCACGCAGGACGAGGCCGATGCACTGGTGGCCAGCATCAATGACTTCAATACCGCGGCGGGATGGCAGCTGAGTGCGCCGCACCCCCAACGCTGGTACCTGGGCCTGCCGGGCGCGCCGGATATGCAGACGACTCCACCGGCGCAGGTAGCCGGTCACGATATCGATGCCTTCATTCCGCGGGGCAGGGACGCCGGCCGCTGGGCCGCCGTGCTGAACGAGCTACAGATGCTGCTGCACGAACACCCGGTCAACCAGGCGCGCGAGGCGCGCGGCGAGCCGGTCATCAACAGTCTGTGGCTGTGGGGTGGCGGGGTGCTGCCGGTGTCGATCCACCCGGAGCCGAATGCGGTGTATGCCGGCGATGCCCTGGCCCACGGACTGGCGCGACAGGCCGGCGTCAGATGCCGGGACGCGCCGGAGTATGTGGGTGATTTGATGTCAGACGATGCCGGCCGGCACCGGCTACTGGTGCTGGATAACCTGGCCTGGCCGGCCCATTACGATGACATCGAAGGCTGGCTGGTGCAGCTTGCGGAGATGGAAAGGATCTGGTTCGCACCACTGCTGGTCGCGCTCAACAGCGGGCGCATCGGCGCGCTGGTCATCGAGGACTGCAATGGACGACGGTTCCGCACCGGTCGCCTGCAACAGCGCGCCTTCTGGAAACGCACGCGTCGTTTCGAGGAGCTGTTGCAGTCATGAACCGCAGGATTGTCCGGCGCCAGACAACCGCAATACCGGCCGACCTGCCGGCCGGGCTTCCGGCGATACTGCGCCGGGTGTACACGGCACGTGCGGTGGTCTCCGGCGCGGAACTCGATTACGGGCTGGACAGGCTGATTCCCCCGCAACGGCTGGGTGGCCTGCAGGCGGCCGCGGCGTTGTTGCAGCAGGCAATCAGCGACCGGCAACGTATCCTGGTCATCGGTGACTTCGATGCGGATGGTGCCACCAGCTGCGCGCTGAGCCTGCGCGCGCTGCGTGCCATGGGCGCGTGCGACGTGCATTACCTGGTACCGAACCGGTTTGAATTCGGTTATGGCCTCACACCGGAGATCGTCGCGGTTGCCCGGCAGCAGCAACCGGCGTTGATCATGACGGTGGACAACGGCATCTCCAGCGTCGCCGGAGTGGCGGCAGCCAGGCGTGCCGGTATCCGGGTCCTGGTCACCGATCATCACCTGCCCGGTGCCGACCTTGCCGGATGCCGATGTCATCGTCAACCCGAACCTGCCGGGAGATGCCTTTCCAAGCAAGGCGCTCGCCGGGGTCGGTGTCGCGTTCTATGTCATGCTGGCATTGCGCGCACGGCTGCGTGAAGCGGACTGGTTCGCGCAGCAGCAGCTGGCAGAGCCCAACCTGGCCCGGTGGCTGGACCTGGTCGCACTCGGTACGGTGGCCGACGTCGTGCCGCTGGATCGCAACAACCGCATCCTGGTGCAGCAGGGTTTGCAGCGGATTCGCGCCGGGCGCTGCGTGCCGGGCATTCGTGCCCTGCTGGAGGCCGGTGGCCGCAACCCGGCACGCGCGGTGGCGGCGGATCTCGGTTTCGCGGCCGGCCCGCGCCTGAACGCTGCCGGGCGCCTGGATGACATGTCGCTGGGCATCGAATGCCTGCTGGCGGATGACACGGCGAACGCCCGCGAAATGGCCGTGCAGCTGGATGACCTGAACCGCGATCGCAAGCAGATCGAGAGCGGCATGCAGGCCCAGGCGCTGGCGGCGATCGAGCGCCTCGAACTGCAGGCAAGCAGCCTGCCGACCGGCCTGTGCCTGTTTGATCCGGACTGGCACCAGGGCGTTATCGGTATCCTCGCGGCGCGCATCAAGGAACGCCTGCACCGGCCCGTGATCGCCTTCGCTCGCAGCGGCGACGGTGAGATCAGGGGTTCGGCGCGCTCGATACCCGGTCTGCACATTCGCGATGCGATGGATGCCGTGGCCGCACGCCATCCGGAGCTGATCCGCAAGTTCGGCGGTCATGCCATGGCGGCGGGCCTGTCGCTGGCCGAACGGGATTTCGCGGCCTTTGCACAGGCCTTCGATGCCGAAGTGTCGCGGCATCTTGGTGCCGATGACCTCGACAGCGTGCTGTTCTCGGACGGGTCGCTCGATGGCACGGACCTGTCGCTGGCGATGGCACAGGCCCTGCGCGATGCGGGGCCGTGGGGACAGGGCTTTCCCGAGCCGCTGTTCGACGGCGAGTTTGCCATCCTCGAACAGCGTGTGGTCGGGGAACGGCACCTGAAACTGGTGTTGCAGCCTGGCAATGACGCCACGCGTATCGACGGGATCGCCTTCAATACCGATCCCGTGCCGGCGGCGTGCCGGCATGTCCGTCTGGCCTACCGGCTGGATGTGAACGAATATCGTGGCCAGGTCAGCCCGCAGCTGCGGGTCGAGTACCTTGAACCGCTACACGGCGGTGGCCGCGCTGTGCCAACAGGAGTATCATCACGCGCCTGATTCCCCGGTTTTACGTGCACGTCTACCATGTCTGACCTGACCACCATCCGTAACCATATCAAGGACCTTGACGGGCGTTCGACGAGCCTTAGGGGGTACCTTTGACCTCGAAGGCAAGACGGAACGGCTGACCGAGGTCGTACGCGAACTGGAAGTACCCGACGTCTGGAACAACCCGGAGCGCGCGCAGGAACTGGGCCGGGAGCGTGCGCGTCTCGAGGAGGTGGTGCTTACGCTCAACCGGCTGTTCCAGGGCGTACGCGATGCGCGCGAACTGCTTGAGGTGGCGGCGGAGGAAGGTGATCAGGAAACCCTCGATATCATCGAGTCGGACCTGGGCGAACTGGAAACCGAGATCGCCGGGCTGGAATTCCGGCGCATGTTTTCCGGTGAGATGGACGAGGCCAGTGCATTCCTGGATATCCAGGCGGGCTCCGGCGGTACCGAGGCACAGGACTGGGCCGAGATGCTGCTGCGCATGTACCTGCGCTGGGGCGAGCGGCGCGGATTCAGGACCGAGCTGATCGAGGTCTCGCCGGGGGAGGTCGCCGGCATCAAGAGCGCGACCGTCAAGTTCGAGGGTGACTACGCGTTTGGCTGGCTGCGCACCGAGATCGGGGTGCACCGGCTGGTGCGCAAGTCCCCGTTCGATTCCGGCAATCGCCGCCATACCTCGTTTGCCGCGGTGTTCGTGTCGCCCGAGATCGACGACGACATCGATATCGAGATCAACCCGGCCGATCTGCGCATCGATGTCTACCGCGCCAGCGGCGCGGGAGGCCAGCACGTCAACCGCACGGAATCGGCCGTGCGCATCACGCATGCACCGAGCGGTATCGTGGTGCAGTGCCAGAATGACCGCTCGCAGCACAAGAACAGGGCCACCGCGATGAAACAGCTCAAGTCCAAGCTCTATGAAATGGAGATCCAGAAGCGCAGCGCCGACCAGCAGACGCTGGAGGAGAGCAAGTCCGATATCGGCTGGGGTAGCCAGATCCGCTCCTATGTGCTCGACCAGTCGCGCATCAAGGACCTGCGCACCGGCGTGGAGGTGGGCAATACCCAGGCGGTGCTGGACGGGGACCTGGACCCGTTCATCGAGGCCAGCCTGAAGAGCGGATTATAGGTATCATGCCACCATGACCGGGCAGGACGAACATGCACTCATTGCGCAGCGGCGCGCCAAGTTGCAGGCGCTGCGCGAGGAAGGGGTCGCCTTTCCGAACGATTTCCGCCGCAATGCCATGGCCGGCGAGCTGCACGCGGAATACGGCGACAGGGACGACGGGCAGCTGCAAGCGCAGCCGGTGCGTGTCAAGGTGGCCGGACGGCTCATGGCCAAGCGCGTCATGGGCAAGGCCGCGTTTGCCCAGTTGCAGGACATGTCGGGGCGCATCCAGCTGTTCCTGCAGCGTGACAGTCTGCCGGAGGGACTCTACCAGGCCTTCAAGGGCTGGGATATCGGCGACATCCTCGCGGCCGAGGGCGTGATGTTCAGGACCAGAACGGGCGAGCTGTCGGTGCGCGTGGAATCGATTCGCATCCTGACCAAGTCACTGCGGCCGTTGCCGGAGAAGTTCCACGGACTGGCCGACCAGGAGACGCGCTACCGGCAGCGCTATCTCGACCTGATCATGAACGAGGCGTCGCGCGCCACGTTTCGCATGCGCAGCCGCATCATCCAGTTCATCCGCGAGTACCTGAACGGGCTGGGTTACATGGAGGTCGAGACGCCGATGATGCAGGCCATTCCCGGCGGCGCGACCGCGCGTCCGTTCACCACCTTCCACAATGCGCTGGAGATGGACCTGTTCCTGCGCATCGCGCCAGAGCTGTACCTGAAGCGGCTGGTGGTGGGCGGCTACGAGAAGGTCTACGAGATCAACCGCAATTTCCGCAACGAGGGCCTGTCCACGCGGCACAACCCGGAATTCACCATGCTGGAATTCTACCAGGCCTACGCCGACTACCACGACCTGATGGACCTCACGGAAGACCTGCTGCGCCGGATGGCACAGCAGTTGTGTGGCGGCACCACCATCGGCTACCAGAGCAGGCACTACGACTTCGGCAAGCCATTCCGGCGCATGACGGTGCGCGAGTCCATCCTGCATTTCAATCCGCGGCTGACGGCCGCCGACATCGACGACGACGAGACCGCGCGGGCGACAGCCGCCTCGCTCGGTATACCGCTGAAGGACAGCTACGGGCTGGGCAAGGTTCAGATCGAGATCTTCGAGAAGACCGTGGAGGCACGACTCGAGGATCCGACCTTCATCACCGCCTACCCGACCGAGGTCTCGCCGCTGGCGCGGCGCAATGACACCGACCCGTTCGTGACCGACCGCTTCGAGTTCTTTGTCGGCGGACGCGAACTGGCCAACGGCTTTTCGGAGCTGAACGATGCCGAGGACCAGGCGGAGCGCTTCCGGGCGCAGGTGGCGGACAAGGACGCCGGCGACCTCGAGGCCATGCACTTCGATGCGGACTACATCCGCGCGCTGGAGCACGGCATGCCGCCGACCGCGGGCGAGGGTATCGGCATCGACCGGCTGGTGATGCTGTTCACCGATGCGCCGTCCATCCGTGACGTGCTGCTGTTCCCGCACATGCGTCCCGAATAGACCGGGTGTGTCAGGCCGTCCTGTATTACACGGAGGTGCATGAATGGGCAAACTCAAGCGTTTCCTGAAGACATCCCTGCTTGGCGGTGTGGTGGTAATCCTGCCGGTCGCCATCCTGGCGGCCGTTTCGACATGGATTTTCAGGCTGGTGACGGGGCTGATAGAGCCATTAACGCGATTTCTGATTAAGGATTCACAACTTAATGAATATGTAGCAGAAGTACTTGTTATCGCGCTGATCGTCGTGAGTTGCTTCTTCGTCGGTGTGCTGGTGCGTACCCGGCTGGGGGAGTTTCTCTACCGGGTGATCGAAACGCGCATCCTCAAGCTCGCGCCCGGTTACTCCATGATCAAGGAGACCGTGCTGCAGATCTTCGGTAACCGGAAGGATTCACCGTTTTCGTCTGTGGCCATTGCGCAGGTTTTCGGCAACGACACCCGGGTGACCGCCTTCATCACCGATACGCATGCCGACGGCAGCTATACGCTGTTCGTGCCCACGGGGCCGAATCCCACCTCCGGGCTGATCTACCACCTGGACGGGAAATACGTGCATCCGGTGAACATACCGGTGCAGGACGCGATGCGCTCGATCATCAGCTGTGGCGCCGGTTCGGCGAAACTGATGCAGGACTTCACCACGCAGCGGATGCGCGGTTGATCCTCAGCTGCTTTTGGCGACGTCGGTGACGTCGATATAGAGCGTGAGCTGCTGCCCCGGGTGCAGGAGTTTGCCCTCGGGCAGTTTGTTCCAGCGGCGCAGGTCGCTGACGGCGACGTTATACCTTTTTGATATGCGGTACAGAGAATCGCCGCTCCTGACGGTGTAGCGTATGGTGCGGACCTGTTTGCCGGCTGATGCTGCGCCGTCCCGCGTGTAAAGCACCAGTGTCTGCCCCGGCCTGATTGCGGCACCCGGGTCCAGCCGGTTCCACCGGCTGATCTGGCTGACCTTGAGCTTGTTGCGTCGCGCGATCGACCACAGGCTGTCTCCGGTGGTCACCACATAGCTGATCGTTTTGCCGGCCCCGCTGCCCGTTCTGTTGAACGTCAACGCGGTATAGACAGCCGGATCGCGCGCCGCAACCGGTATCAGCAGGTGCTGACCGGCTGTTATCCGGGTCCCGCTCAAATTGTTGGCACTGCGCAGCACGGCGACCGTGGTGTCGTAGTGTTTCGAGATCTGTGACAGTGTTTCACCGCGCTTGATGGCGTGACGGACCCATTTGAGCCGCTTTTCAGCCGGCAGTTCATCGAGACCCTGCAGGAAGGTGCCGGTCTTGTCGACGGGAATGGCCAGCCGGTGCGGACCATCCGGGCGTGTCGCCCAGCGATTGAGGCCGGGGTTGAGCTGGTAGAGTGTCTCGGTGTCCATGCCGGCCAGGTCGGCGGCGATTGCGATATCGAGCTGGCCACGGGTATCGACCACGTCAAAGGCCGGCTCGGGATCGACAGGCGACAGGGCGACGCCGTAGCGGTCCGGTTCCCTGACAATCGCGCTGATGGCCAGTAGACGCGGTACGTAGGCGGCCGTTTCCCGCGGCAGTTTCAGGTGCCAGTAGTCGGTTGGCTTGCCGGCCCTGGCATTGCGCCTGATTGCGGTATGCACGGTGCCGCTGCCGGAATTGTAGGCGGCCAGTGCCAGCAGCCAGTTGTCCCCGAATTCATCATGCAGCTTGCCCAGGTAGTCGAGTGCCGCCTCGGTCGAGGCGATGACGTCGCGCCGTCCGTCATACCACCAGTCCTGTTTCAGTCCATAGAGCCGGCCGGTGCCGGGTATGAATTGCCAGAGACCTGCGGCGCGCCCGTTGGAGTAGGCAAACGGGTCATACGAGCTTTCGACGAATGGCAGTAATACGAGTTCGTTCGGGTAGCCGCGCTGCTCGACCTCGCGCAGGATATACGCCATGTAGGGGCTGCCGCGTTCGAAGATCGTTTCCACGTGCCGTGGATTCTGCCCATAGGTATCAGCCTGGCGCTGCACGACCTGGTACTGTTCCCCGGACAGTCTGAAGCCGCTGCGGAGCTGTTGCCAGAAATCATCGTCGGTATCGCTTGTCGATGGAGACGGATAACCGGCGGCCGGCCCCTCGTGTGCGCTGATGAACGGCAGTGCCTCAAATGCTACATCTCCGGATTGATCCACACACGCCCTCGTTGTATCAAAGGATGCACATCCTGACAGCAGCAGGATAAACAGGGCGGGCAATGCGATCAGCAGTGCTTTCATAGAATTGGTATCGACATCGCTGAAAAGTGGCTTGATAGCGTGAACTGTGACGCAGTTCACTGTTGCACCGTTAACAGGCGCAAACAACCCGCCTGCGGGCGGAGCCAGTGTCCGGGTATGCTGACAGCCCCGCCGGATCAGGTCAACACCGCGGCCAGAATGCTGTTTTTATGACACACCGGGCTGGCGGATGCGATAATATTGCGATCATGGATACAGATATTTCCCTGCCGGGCCGAGCGCAGTCGTTGCGCGCGTGGTACCGGCGTCCACTCGGACAACACCTGGCAGCGGCGGAACAGGCTGCGCTGGCCACCCAGCTGCCCATGCTGTTCGGCTATCACATGGTGGTCATCGATCCGCCCTGGGAACAGTGCCGGCTGGATGACAGCCGGATACCGCACCATGTGATCCAGAGCGTCGAACCCGTGACACAAAAGGGGATCGGGCTGGCCGGAGACACGGAAAACTGGCCGATCATGACCGATTCGGTCGATGCGATCGTCCTGCCGCACACGCTCGAACTCAGCAAGAATCCGCACCAGGTGCTGCGTGAAGCCGATCGCAGCCTGATACCGGACGGGCACCTCGTGATCCTGGGTTTCAACCCGTTCAGCCTGTGGGGTCTGCGTCGGAAATTGTCGCGACGCACTGATGTACTGCCCTGGGGTGCGCGCTTCCAGAGCCTGCACCGCATCAATGACTGGCTCGGCCTGCTCGGCTTCGACACCCTGCACAGCAACTACCTGTTTCAGCGGCCGCCGGTGCGCAGCCGGCGCCTGCTTGCGCGGCTGCAGTTCCTGGAACCGGCTGCCGGCAGAGGCCATATGCTGTTGTCGGCAACCTATATCCTGGTCGCGCGCAAGCGCACTGTCGTCATGACGCCGCTGAGGGACGTCGTGCGCGCCCAACAACGCCTGTTCCCGGTCGGCATTCCGTATTCAAGCCAGGGCAATGTGCGCAGAGTCAACTGAAATGGAAATCTTTACCGACGGTGCCTGCCGTGGCAATCCCGGTCCGGGCGGTTGGGGTGTGCTGCTGCGCTACAATGGCCACGAAAAGACCTTGTATGGTGCGGAAGCACTGACGACCAACAATCGCATGGAACTCATGGCGGCAATTCAGGGGCTGGAAAGCCTGAAACGGCCGTGCCGTGTCCACCTGGTCACCGATTCGCAGTATGTGCAAAAGGGCATCGATGAATGGCTGGCGGGCTGGAAGCGGCGTGGCTGGAAAACCGCGGCCGGAAAACCGGTCAAGAACGTGGATCTCTGGCAGCGCCTGGACCGTGCCACGAGCGGTCATGTCATCCGCTGGAGCTGGGTGCGCGGCCACAGCGGCCATGCGGAAAACGAGCAGGCGGACCGGCTGGCCAACAAGGCGATCGATGAATTATTGCAACATGAGACAATACCGCAACGCTGACGGGTATATACGGGACAACAGGCTGTCGTGCCGGGAATAACCGGTGCCCGGGCAGACAGTGAGGAGTAACCATGCGACAAATCGTACTCGATACCGAAACCACCGGCCTCGAACCCGCCGACGGGCATCGCATCATCGAGATCGGCTGTGTCGAACTGCTCGACCGCCGCCTGACCGGCAATACCTACCATCAATATATTCAGCCTGACCGGGAGATCGATGCGGGCGCCATCGAGGTGCATGGTATAACCAACGAACAACTGCTCGACAAGCCGCGCTTTGTGGACATTGCCGGTGAGTTTCTCGAGTTCATCAAGGGCGCTGAACTGGTTATTCACAACGCGCCGTTCGACGTCGGTTTCATCAACCACGAGCTGCGGCGGCTGGGGGAACCCGCGCACAGCGTGGAACAGAATTGTAGCGTGCTGGATACGCTGTTGCTGGCTCGGCGCATGCATCCCGGACAACGCAACAGCCTGGACGCATTGTGCCGGCGCTATTCGATAGACAACACGCAACGCGAGTTGCACGGCGCGTTGCTGGACGCCGAAATACTGGCCGATGTCTATCTCGCCATGACCGGCGGCCAGGTCAGCCTGTCGCTCGATGCGGAGGGTGCGGGCGAAACGCGCAGTGGCGGTGCTGACGGCGCCATTCGCCGCCTGCCTGCCGGGCGTCCACGGCTGCGTGTGATCCGGGCGACGGACGATGAACTTGCCCTGCACGAGGCCAGGCTGGATGCCATCACGGGCATGTGCGACGGAAACGTGGTCTGGCGCAGGAACGATGCCTGAGGACCGGTCGCGGATTCAGGTGGATAGCAGCAGGCTGCCGCACTGATGATGACACGAATCGGCGCACGGTCCGCCTGTTCGACCCGATATCGAACGCGCCGATCCGGGCAGGGATGATGGCCAGGGCCGCATCACTACGACCACTGCAGTACCAAACCCGATTGTTGCCGGGTCCGGGCACAGGCCGTTGACCGCGTCAGTGTCCTGCAGGGCCCGCGCTCATCAGGATGCAGTAGCGGCCTCCACGGGGCGGTTCCTGGAAAGCCTTTCAGGCAAATTCCGGGCCGGCCCAGGCCATCGCACTGCTCGACAGACCGGGTGCATCGCCCTGGCCAGGTATGCCGTGATGAGAACGCGCCAGAAGCAGGGCAAGGGTACCCGGTTTCAGGCGGCTGTAATCCGGTGCCAGCATGGCCGATACCCGGCTTGTGCGCCGGGGAGGGTGAATCTTCAGGCCTGGTGGTCTCGCCAGGATTGACGGTGTTTACGATCGCGGCTTGTGCCGTTTCACCGGCCGGGCTAACCTTGCGGAAAAAATATTAATAAGTTAACGTAAGGCAAAGAAATACATTGAAAAATATGAAATCAGGCAGTTATCGAATACGAACGACGGGGCGATCGATGTGCTTATCCAGTCCGGACCGGATACAGAGTCGGGTAATGAACCGGTAGCGTCCCCGATGTATCCGGGTACCGGCGGAATATAACAGCGGAAAGTAAAGGTAGGCGTTATGAAGGACCTCAGGTCATGGTTTGACAAGCTGTTTGCGTTCCGTGCAGCCCTGCTGCTGCTGGCGGGCTTTGCCTCCGGCGCTTCGGCTGACAATATGCTGTATACAGGGATTGGCTTCAATGATGCCAACAACGGCGCCACCCTCGGTTTCGAATTCACACCAACCGCGACCGTGACCGTGAATGCGCTGGGCGTTCTGGATGGCGGGCTTGACGGTCCCGGTCTGCAAACGGCTCACGATGTTGGCCTGTACACGGACACCGGGTCACTGCTTGCAACGGCCACGGTGGACAATTCGGGTACACTGCAGAACGGTTTTCGCTTTGCCGCAATCTCCCCGGTCGTGCTGAATGCGTCGCAAACCTATGTGCTGGCGGCCTATTACCCTGCCGGTTTCGCGGGCGACAAGCTCGGTGCGACGAGCTATTACAGCTATCCCCTGATTGCCTTTCCCGGTGTGACGCTGGGCGCGGGCGGTTCAGCACTGGCCTTTCCGGGGCCAGCGCCGTTTACGTTTTTCCTGATGACCGCGAACATGCTGTTCACCGCCAGTACCCCCCTGGTCGGTGACGGTGACCTGAACTTCGATGGCAAGGTAGATGTGGCGGATATCCTGCTTGGCAGACATATGGTGTTCGGCAGTCTGGCACCGAGCGCGGACCAGTTGATTGCCGGTGACATCGCCCCCTATGCCGGCGGTTCTTCACAACCGGACAATCGGATCACGCTTGGCGACCTGTTGCTGATCATCCGCATAGCGTCGGGCAGTTTTACACCCTGATGGCGCCGGCCGGTCCCCGTCAGCTGAACAGGTGGCCGTTTACCAGGAAGTGCATCCAGATACTGGCTGCGTAGCCCAGCAGTATGGCCCAGCTCCACTTGAGGTGGGAATAAAAGGTGTAGATCCCGCGGGCCTGACCCATGACGGCAACACCCGCGGCTGAACCCACCGACAGCAACGAGCCACCGACGCCGGCGGTCAGCGTGACCAGCAACCACTGGCCAGAGTCCATGTCGGGCAACATGGCCAGTACCGCGAACATGACCGGGATGTTGTCGACCAGGGATGACAGAAAGCCGATCAGGATATTCGCCCTGGTTGCCCCGAGTTCGCCGTACATCAGCTCCGAGCCCAGCGACAGGTATCCCATGGCGCCGAGCCCGCCGACACACAGGATGACGCCGTAGAAGAACATCAGGGTGTCCCACTCGGCCCGTTCCAGTGACCTGAAGATATTGAACTGTCTGTCGGCATCCCGGTCATGCCGCTCCGGTACCATGAGCTCCGTCGCCAGTGCCGTATCGCCCAGGTCGTCTGCAGCCGATTCCGGGAAGCAATGAGAGCGCCGCTTCAGGTAGTAACCATAGAATTTCAGCAGGCCCAGGCCCGTCATCATGCCCATGACCGGTGGCAGGTGCAGGAAATTGTGGGCACTGACCGCCATGATGATGGTGACCAGAAACAGGGCGACGACCACCCAGGCACCATGCCGAAGTACCGCCTGCTCCGCAACGGCATCGGGTGATTGCCTGCCGATCACGAGGCTCATGATGAAGGCCGGCACGAGCCAGTTGATCAGGGCGGGAAGCAGCAGCAGGAAGAACTGCTGGAATTCGACGATGCCTTTCTGCCAGACCATGAGCGTGGTGATATCGCCGAAGGGCGAGAATGCACCCCCTGCATTTGCGGCGACCACGATATTGATACAGGCCACACCGATGAACTTCGTGTTGTCAACGCCGACGGCGATGGCCACCGTGGCCAGCAGCAGGGCGGTGGTCAGGTTGTCGGCAACGGGTGAAATCACGAACGCCAGCGTTCCGGTTATCCAGAAGATGGTACGCAGGGAGTATCCCTTCGAAACCAGCTTCACGCGCAGCACATCGAACACGCCACGCTCGTCCATGGTGTTGATGTAGGTCATTGCCGCGAGCAGGAACAGGAACAGCTCGGCAAACTCGAGCAGGTTGTGGCGCACGGCGGTCTCTGCCGTATGCGTATCGCCATGCTGGGCATAGACGATGGCCACCAGGGTCCAGATGATGCCGGCCGCGACCATGACCGGTTTGGACTTGCGCAGGTGCAGGGCTTCCTCGGCGATGACCAGGCCGTAGGCAAGAAAGAATATCGCCAGCGCGGCGAAGCCGGCCCAGTGGCCGGTCAGGTCCAGAAGTTGCGAGTGGCCGTTCTCTGCGGCCCTTGCAGCCACTGGGGAAAGAGTGCCTGCTATGGCCAGCATTACCCGGGTAGTCAGGTCTGTCATGCATTACCTCCCTGTTCTTCCAGCGTTGTTGGGTTAGCGTTGTCGGCAGATCTGCCATGCCGCAGTTATTTCCCTGCGACGCTGTTGCCTGCTCTGCCGCGTCCCGCAATGGCCTGTAATGCGGTACAGGCTGAGGAATACGGTGAGTAAATCCGGAATGTTCCGGTGAGTCCTGCCGGGTGATTCCTTGATCAGACGCGTACCGTGACAGGACGGGGGATAATAGCCCAATAGATAACAGTCACCTAGCCCGGATTACTCACCGGGCGACGGTAGCACGACTTAAGGAACCGCAAGACAGGAAGTCATACGAATTCGCCAACGAACAGTGTGTCAACGGGTGATGCCTGTCCCCGGCCATGGCCGGTTCCCGTGCGCCGGCAACCGGGATACCGATGAGAAATACGGGCTGGTCTGTTTCCAAGCAGGCAGGTAACGCACATCCCGTTCACCCCGGGGCACCTGCGTCACAGGCGCACTTTCGTATGTCGCCACATTCCCTTTTCCTTTCACGGGTAGCGAATGTACCGCCTGGAGAAAATAACAAGACAGCACCCGGCACCGGCGAGACACGGCCGTAAAACCCCAGACCTGCAACACAGGACTGTAAGGTTCTGCCGCTACCGGGCAGGGCGCTTACGGAGACTGCAGGACGAGTAGCCGTTTCGTGATCCGGTGAGGCGGCGGTAACTGTTTCGCCGCCTCACCTCGCCGTTGTCAGGCGGCGACGCCCAGCCGGGTGGCCTCGGGGACTTCCATCAGGTTGCCGCTAGCCACATCGTAAATAAATCCGTAGATGGGGATATCATGCGGTACCAGCGGGTGCGAGCGGATACGTTGCACATCCTCCGTGACCGCCTCGTGCTGATCGCTGATGGTCAGCCAGTCGATGAAGTCGCCTTCCGGCGATCCCGGTCCCTGGCCAACATCGCGCCAGCCATCCTTGTCCAGCGTCGCGGTCACCAGGCTGTGTTTCAGCAGCCCGCGCATGGTTCCATCGGTGAAGGTCTCCATGCCACAGTTGGTGTGATGAATCACGAACCACTCGCGTGTACCGAGCAGCTTGTAGGAAATGATCAGTGAACGAATGGCGTCGTCGCTGGCACGCCCGCCCGCATTGCGTATTACGTGCGCATCACCTTCGGCAAGGCCGGCGAACCTGGCCGGATCCAGACGTGCATCCATGCAGGTCAGTATGGCAAAACGCCGTGCCGGCGGCATGGCCAGACCACTCTTGTCAAAGGTGCTGGCGTACCGTTCATTGGCATCCAGAACTTCATTGAGAATCTTGCTCATCGTGCGGTCCTCCGTGAGATGACAGTGGTATTCACAGCATGCAGCCAGGTGATCGTGGTGAATGCAGGTAGATACCCGGATGCCCGGCAGGAATCTCGCCAGGCAACATTAAGCCTAGCAGGGCGTGCGGGTATTTCCAGATCAGCCTGGGTAGGGTATTTGCGTACGTCGCCGTCGAATGGATGGTTTTCGTTGCGACTGAAACTGCCGGTATTTTGCCGGGGCCGTTGACGGTGCGACGGCAGGTACGGCCGTGCCGTGATACAGTGTACGCCGGCGTGTTGTTATCGCGGTGTCTCGTGCCGGGCAAAGGTTTGTGCGGTGAACCGGGCGGTTCAGCCGGGTCACCAGGGTCACCCGGTGTTGCGGTCAGGCATCCTGTCGGTCCTGTACGTCCCGATCGCTGCGGTCACCGAGCAGCCGGCGCATCACGACGAAGAACACCGGCACGAACAGTACGCCGAGGAGGGTGGCGCCGACCATGCCGCCCATCACATCCGTGCCGATGGCATGCCGGCTGTTCGCGCCCGCCCCGGTGGACACGGCCAGCGGCAGTACACCGAGGATGAAGGCGATGGAGGTCATCAGGATCGGCCGGAAACGCAGCCGGCAGGCCTCGATGGTAGCGTCCAGCAGCCCGCGGCCCTGCTGGCGCATGGTGTTGGCGAACTCGATGATCAGGATGGCATTCTTGGCGGACAGGCCGATGACTGCGATCAGGCCGACCTTGAAATACACATCGTTCTCCAGACCGCGCAGCCAGGTGAAGCTGAGCGCGCCGAGCACGCCCAGCGGCACCACCAGCATGACCGCCACCGGAATCGACCAGCTTTCGTAGAGTGCTGCCAGCGCGAGAAACACCACCAGCAGTGACAGGCGCGAACAAGATGGGCGCCTGCTGTCCGGAGATGATCTCCTGTAGCGACTGGCCCGACCACTCGTAGCCGATGCCCGGGGGCAGGTCCTGCTCGACGATTTCCTGCATCGCCGCCATGGCCTGCCCGGAGCTGTAGCCCGGTGCGGCGCCGCCGTTGATCTGTATCGCGGGGTGACCGTTGTAGTGATCGATCGCCGGCGGTGCAATGGTCCAGTTCGATGATACGACACTGGACAGTGGCACCATGTCATCGACACCGCCCTTGCTGCCGGGTATGTAGTAATGGTTCAGGTCCTCGATGCGGCTGCGGAAGCCGGCGTCCGCCTGCAGCAGCACCTTGAGCACGCGGCCCTCGTAGTTGAAGTCGTTGGCGTAGACCGGCGCCAGCATCAGGCGGATGGCCTCATAGATGTCCGGCAGGGACAGTCCCATGGATTGCGCCTGTACGCGATCCACATCGAGGTGCAGTTCGGGGGCCTCCTCCAGCTGGTTGGGCCGTACGCCGTAGAGCACAGGATTCGCCTTGGCCTTCGCCAGCAGGGTATTGCGCGCGTGCAAGCAGCTGCCTGGTATCCCAGACCCGCGCGGTCCTCGAGGCGGAAATCGAAGCCGCCAAAACGCCCCAGTCCACGGATGGTGGGCAGGTTGATAACGAAAATGCGTGCGCCCTTGATCGCCTGCAGCGCGCCGTTCGCCCACTGGATGAAGGCGATTGATCTGTTCATCCGTCTTGTGGCGATCATCCCAGTTCTTGAGGCGGACGAAGCCGAGGCCGACGTTCTCGCCCTGGCCGACGAAGCTGAAGCCGGCGACATCGAGCACCTTTTCCACCGCCGGGTTCTTCTGCAATGATGGTTTCCATCTCCCGCAGCACCTCGCCCGTGCGCTCCATGCTGGCGCCGGGCGGCAGTTGCACGATCACCAGGCATAACCCTGGTCCTCCTCGGGCAGGAAGCTGGTCGGCAGCCGGGTGAACAGCAGGATCGCCACGCCTACCAGCACCGCGAAGGCCGCCATCCAGCGCGGTGTGTGACGGATCGACTGGTGCACGCGCGCGAGATAGGCGCGTGTCAGCCCGCCGTAGAGGCGGTTGAAGCCGCGCAGCAAGCGGTTCGGTTCCCCGTGCACCGGTTTGAGCAGGGTGGCGCACAGCGCCGGCGTGAAACTGAGCGCCATCAGCGCCGAGATCGCCATGGAGATCGCGATGGTCAGCGAGAACTGGCGATAGATCACGCCCACGCTGCCGCCGACCAGCGCCATGGGGATGAACACCGCCGCCAGCACCGTGGTCATGGCGATCACCGCGCCGGTAATCTGGTCCATGGCCTTGCGCGTGGCCTCCTTCGGCGGCAGGCCCTCCTCGGTCATGATGCGTTCCACGTTTTCCACCACGACGATGGCATCATCCACCACCAGGCCGATCGCCAGCACCAGGCCGAACAGGGTGAGTACGTTGATGGAGAAACCGGCGAGATACATGCCCGCGAAGGCGCTGGTCAGCGCCACCGGCACCACCAGTGTGGGGATCAGCGTGGCGCGCAGGTTCTGCAGGAACAGCAGGATCACCAGGAACACCAGCACGACGGCCTCGATCAGGGTGTACAGCACCTCGTGGATGGAGATGCTGATGAACTGCGTGCTGTCGTAGGGCACCAGCCAGCTCACGCCGGTCGGGAAGTAGGCATCGAGTTCGCTCATCTTGGCGCGTACCGCGTCGGCCACTTCCAGGGCATTGGCATCCGGCGCGAGCAGGATGGCGACGCCGGCGATGGGGTCGCCATTCAGGTGCACATTATGGCCGTAGGATTCGGCCCCGAGTGCGACCCGGGCAACATCCTCGAGGTGCACGCTGCTGCCGTCCGGGTTGGTGCGCAGGATGATGTCGCCGAACTGCTCGGGAGAGGTGAAGCGACTGGCGGCGTTGACCGAGGCGCTGAAGCCCTGGCCCGGCGGGGCCGGCTCTGCACCGATGTAGCCGGCGGCGATCTGCACGTTCTGTTCACGCACGGCATCGAGTACCTGCGAGGCGCTCAGGCCATAACCGTGCAGCTTGTCCGGGTTGAGCCAGATGCGCATGGCATAGGCGGCGCCGAACAGGTTGGCGGCTGCCGACGCCGGGCAGGCGCTGGATCGGATCGAGCACCTGCGAGGCGATGAGGTTGTTGAGGGCGTAGGTGTCCAGGCTGGGGTCCTCGGAGTGCAGCGCCACCACCATGAGGAAGTCATTGTTGGCCTTGGACACGGTGATGCCGTTCTGCACCACCTCCTGCGGCAGACGCGGCTGCGCCACGCTGAGCCGGTTCTGTACCTGCACCTGCGCGATATCGGGATCGGTGCCGCTGATGAAGGTCAGGGTGATCTGCACCGTGCCGTTGGAGCGCGAGGTGGAATCGAAATACAGCAGGTTGTCGACGCCGGTGAGTTGTTGCTCGATCACCGATGTCACGGTCTTCTCGATCACCTCCGCGCTCGCGCCGGGATAGACGGCGTTGATGCTGATCTGGGGCGGGGCGATCGGGGGATAGGCCGATACCGGCAGGTTGAAGATGGCGGCACCGCCGGCCAGGGTGATGAGGATGGCAATTACCCAGGCGAAGATCGGCCGGTCGATGAAGAAGCGTGGCATCGGTGCGTGCCTCAGTGCGCGGCGGTGTCGGCCGCGGGCGCGGTCGCAGGCGCCGCTTTAACGGTGCTGCCCGGCTGCGCCTTCTGCACGCCCTCGACGATGACCTGGTCGCCGTTGCCCAGCTCGCCCGTGACGATCCAGCCGGTACGCGTCATGCCGTGGGTCTGCAAGCGGCGCTGTACCACCTTGCCGTCGGTGCCAACGGTCAGTGCATAGGCGCCCTCGGTGTCCCGTACCACGGCGGACTGCGGCAACACGAACGCGTTTTCGATCACACCGGTCGTCAGCCGCAGGTTGACGAACATGCCCGGCAGCAGTACATGGTCAGCATTGGGCAGCACGGCGCGCAGGGACATGGCGCCAGTGCCGGGGTCGACGGCGAGGTCGGAAAAGTCGAGTATGCCGGCCTGCGGGTAGGGCGTCCCGTCCGGCAGCTTGATCTCCACACGCGCCGCTTGCTGCGCCGTCGCGGTGTTGCGCAGTTCGCGCATGTCGGCCACCGACAGGCTGAAGTTCACGTACACGGGATCGATCTGCTCGATGGTGGTGAGCTGGGTCGCCTCACCCTGGCCAACCAGGGCGCCTTCGGTTACCAGCGCGCGCCCGGCACGCCCGGCGATGGGCGCGGTGACGGTGGCGTAGCCCAGATCGAGGCGGGCGCTTTCCACATCGGCCTGCGCCTGCTTGACCGCCGCCGCCGTGCTGCGTTCGCTGGCGAGCGCGTTGTCCAGGTCCTGGGTCGAGATCAGTTGCTTCTGGGCGAGTTCGCGGTAACGTTTGGCGGTCGCCGCGGCATTGGTAGCGTCGGCACGCGCCCGGGCGAGGGCGGCCTCCTGCGCGTGCAGTGCCGCCTCCAGCGGCGCGGGATCGATCTGGTACAGAATTTCGCCCTGCGCGACGTCGGTACCTTCCGTGTAGACACGTTTGAGGATGATACCCGCCACCCGCGCACGCACCTGTGCAACCCGCGTCGGTGCCAGGCGGCCGACGAGTTCACGTGTCAGCGGCACGGCCCGGGGATGGACCTCGATGACAGCGACTTCCGGCGGTGGCGGGGCCGGAGGATTTTGTGACGTCGCCTGGTTGCAGGCGGCAAGCAGCAGGCTCGCACCAAGCAGTAGCGGGGACAGTGCGTGTTGTTTCATAAACATCCTTGCAAGACGTGCATGGAGACAGTGTGCCGGCACTGGATTGCAGGCTGCGAACGGCGGCGGCAGTACCGTCCCGTAACGGGCATAAGGCCCGGGTCACTTTTCGACAGCACCATTATCGATCCAGGACCGGATGGTATCGATCTCTGCAACACTGAGTGGGGCCCCGCCGTGTGGCATATTGACTGTCAGGTTGTCTTTGCCGGTAATCAGGATATACAGCGAACTGGTTCTGGCAGAGCCTGGATCAATGACCGGTCCGAACTGGCTGCCTTTCATTAACGATGCGTAGGAATCTACCAGTAAGCCGGTTGCCTTGGCGCCTTGCTGTCCGGCCACATGACATTCAGCGCAATGCTTTTGCAAGATGGGGGCCACATCATCCGCATAGGTCACCTGCTGTTTATGCAGCTGTTCTGCATTATTCTTATCGCAGGCTGTCAGACCCGCTGCGATGACCAGAAATACAACGAGAGGCATGGCTCGAATGCTCATTGGGGCGTCCTCTCCGGAAGGGGTGGCCAACCGTCATATTACCATCCTGGTGTCGGGATTGAACATGTGCCTGTGCCGCGGCCATGGTCATGGCGGCACGCTGCTTGATCCCGGTTCCCGGGTCAGTGGAAGCGTGAATGCCTGGAGGGATAACCGGTTTTCGCTGCATGCCAATGTCCGGAACAAGCACGCCGGGTGCTGCAATGCCAAACAGTCCCTGGTGCCGGAAATGGTGGCGGCGAGGCAACCCTTCCAGTGAGAACACTACTTGCGGTGCTTTTCCAGAAGGAGACGTTCCTGTTGTGCGATCGCCGTCAGCTGGTTGCGCTGTTGTACGGGTACCCGGTCCAGATCCATCACGCGTTCGCCATAGGATAAGGTCGCCTTGAGCGCTGCACTGATACACTGGTTAACTGTGTCAGTTTTCAGGCCAAAGGATTTGCCCAGGGCCACAAAGAAGGCACCATGATCTGCATGTCCGTGCGGGTCGAAGGGAATCGCGCTCACCAGGTCATGTCGTGGCCAGGCCCGCATGGGTGCCGGGTCATAGACCGGCGCCAGTCGGCAGTCGGGCAACCCGCCCAGCAGCGAGATATTATCCAGGTGAAGGTCGCCATTCCCGGTCAGCAGTGCCATCAGGAACCGTCTGTACAGCTGTTCTCCCGTATCCTTGCCCAATGTGGCCACCTGACCGAGACGTTCCAGGATGTCGCCGAGTTCATCGAGCATAATATCGCCGTTCTCGCGAAAGCGGTGATTCCCGGTCGCTATCACGGAAAACAGGGATTCCATCGGGATCGGCATGCCATCCACCCGGTCAAAACGTTCTACCGCCAGGAAATGCAGCCCGCCATCGTCGTAGCGGTGGCAGGCGGGTACCTCGAAGCCGGCCTCGCGATGGATCTCCAGGCAAAGCGCTTCAAGGTCCAGCAAGCCGGTATATTCCGGTGGCTCGATCTTCAGCACGACATCGCTGTTATGCATCGTGCCGGGCGGATAAAAATCGGGTTCCGTATCGCCCGGCGCAATCGATACCAGCAGCTTCGGAATCATGCCGCCAACCGATGGCGTCGGCCCGAGTGTCTCCTCAATCAGTTGTGTGTCGAAATCGAGGTTTTCATCCAGCACATCGTGTTTGAGCATACGCCAGAGTTGCGATCGGCTGCCGGATCGTCTGGCCGTTGCAACGGCCCCGCGAGAACCGGTCGTGGTGTGATACCAGCGCTCGGCGACGATATCGTCCGGGAACACGTCGACGTGCCCGATGCCGCCATGGCCGCCCAGCACCAGCAGTTGCCACTCCGTTTCCAGTCCGGGTGGCGCTTCCTTTCCTGATTTGGCACGCAGGATATCGAGGTAATGCCGGCGCTGCAGGTTGCGTGGATTATTGCCGGGAATCAGGCTTAGCAGGCGGGGAAACACCGGTATCCGTTCACTAACGGGGTAGGTGACCGTGTCGGTTCCCCAGATGGCGCCATCGCCCAGCAGGCAGAATCCCGGGCGGCCGGAAGCGAGGTATTCCCTGGTGTAGGTAAAGGCGGTCTGCCCAGCTGATAACACCAGGTGGCCCATTTTTTCCGGTATCCCGGACAGTCGGGTCCAGATCACGGCATGCTGGTCGCGTGCCAAACCTATTCCTCCCAGCCTTCCGAATCACCGGGGATTCGGAAGAAGGCGCCGGCCTTGATGGCTTCGGCGGCCTTTGCCCTGGAGCGGCGTGGAATGAGCGCCAGTTCGAGGTCCAGTTGTGCGGCGAGTTCCTCCAGCGTGGAGGCGCGGATATCCCCGCGGCGCTTGGCCTTGCTTAGGCCCACAGCCGTCAGGCCGGCCATTTCAGCCAGCCTGGCCTGGGAAAGTCCGCGCGCCCTGGCGGCAGCAACCAGCTGATTGATCAAATCCATAACAGGTTTGGACATTAAACAATAGTATAACTAATCGGCAGATATTGGCCATAAGTGTAGCATAATTATACGGTAGTTTAATATGTATTGTATTTTGCAGTGAGTATTGCACATCTCTGTCCCTGAGGCTGCCGGGTGATTTCAACATCGGTACACGCTGGAATTCCACCAGGGATTTTCACCGGTTTACGTCAGTGAGCAGACCAGAGGCCTGCCTGAAGTCAACCAGCAGCGCTTGCCAGAAAGCCGCATAGCGTGATGCGCGGTTTTCTGTGTGACTATCAGGATGGATTGATAAGGCCGATGCTGGCACCAGTTCAATGTGGCGATCGAACGGTAGTGAAACGCACGCGTGGCAAATCCGTACAGGCATCGGTGCGGACGGCAGGGCCAGGTCCCATCAACACGACAAGCGTGACGAGAGCATTGATATCCGGATGACTCTCGACTGGGACCATTTCATCAGCCTGCCGGTGTCACACCGCCACCGGGTAGGCAGGAGAGATACCCGGCACAGTGTGTTCCTATAATCCTGACTGGCTGTTAAAGTTTAACAGGAAAACAACAAGACGCTGTATGTGAAACGGGGTCAATGGCGTTGAGAGGAGAGCTTGTATGAAGAAGATCAAGGAAGTCTTGGATTCCAAGGGTCATGAAGTACTGACGATTGCTCCGGATGCCTCGATATACAATGCCGTCACCCTGATGGCAGAGAGGGGAGTCGGGGCGCTGGTGGTGATGGAGGGTGACAGGCTCGTCGGTCTGGTAGGCGAACGGGATTGTGCATGGAAGGTGATGCTGGAAGAGCGATCCCCGCGGGATACCAGCGTCAGTCAGATCATGTCGAAAAACATTCTCTGCGTCAAACCGGAGCAGACCGTAGAGGAAGGGATGGCCTTGATGACCGACAAGAGAGTCCGTCATCTACCGGTCGTCAGCGGAGACCGGGTTGAAGGCATCATTTCCATCGGTGACCTGGTCAAGGCGATTATTGCCGACCAGCAGTTCGTGATCGAGCAGCTGGAACACTACGTCACCAGCTGATTCAAACAACCGGGTCTCCGGAGTACCGGGACGGTTCAATACCCGTATTTGACTGGATTCTATACTGTAATCTGACGGGGGCGTGTATGTTCGGTCATTGCCGGATGCCGGATGCCGGGTGTGTAGGGTGCACCGTGCCCGGCTGTTTTTTACAGCCGGCGATGACCGCTTACGACCTGTACTGAGTTTGATGCCGCTGATACCGTCCTGGGTTGGAGTCTTGATGATTACAACCCAGGATGGCTGCAGGCAGGCACAGACTTGCGGCGTGTCACAGCTGCTCACGCTTTCCGCGTTCTGCGAAGTGGCGCAATACGCCATAAAGCGCATCGGGTTCGACAGGTTTCTGCAGAAAGTCTTCCGCGCCCAGATCGGTCATTTCGTAGTACAAAAACGGGTTTGCGCTGCCCGAGAATGCCACCACCGGGATCGACCTGGTTTCGTCGGATTTTTTCAGGTTCAGGAGTGCCTTGCGACCGGTGCCACCGGGCATCTCCACATCAAGCAGTATGACGTCGGGCTTGTCCTTGACACTGAAATACATGGTTTGCATTGCATCCAGGGCAGTAACGACTTCGCAGCCCATTGCCGTAAGCCAGGTTTCAATGTAACAGTTCAGTTCACGGTCATCATCGGCGATCAGGATCTTCATTGTGCATACCTCCTTGTTTCATGGTGCTGCCTTGTCATTTGCAGCGCAGTGGTTATGTTTCATGGTATGTTCGACTGCAAGCTGCAGATTCTCAAATCTGGTTTCCAGCGCCTGCATGTCATTGCTGTTTAGATAGGGCTGTATTTTGAGCTGCTTGAGAAGTTCATCGTAGTTACGGGCAGCGGTGCTGATTTCCTGGCAGCCGAATGTACCGGCCGTGCCGGCAAGCTTGTGCGCAAGCATATGCAGATCATCCAGTGCCTGCGCCTTGTCGGATCCACTCTTCAGCAGGGAGTGGTGTTGCGTGATTGTGCCAAGTTTGTCGGGCAGATTGCAGATATAGTCATGCTGAAGCGCTGCCAGTTTCTGTTGAACCTCGGTACTAGTGATGGACATCTGACCGCTCCCAGATTGACCTGATGTTATCGGCCAGATGCATCGGATCGAATGGTTTGGAAATCACATCCAGTGCGCCCAGCGCCCTGTACTGTCTTATTTCATGGTGCTGCGCCTTGGCAGTCATGAATATCACCGGCGTTTCTTTTGTAACTTCCAGTGTGCGAAGCTCTGCAAGTGTAGATGGCCCGTCCATGCCTGGCATCATGACATCGAGCAGAATCAGATCAGGATCAAATGCCCCTGCCTTGTCTACGGCTTCTTTGCCAGTGCTGCAAACCTCAAGAGTGAAGCCACCAACCGTTTCCAGTGCGATGCGCGTGATGGTCTGGATGTCTGGTTCATCCTCGACATACAGGATGCGTTGTGGATAGTCTGTTTTCATTGTTTATGCCCCTCGAAATCAGTGAATTACCGTTAGCCGGGTTTCACGCCGCCTCGGTCAGGTCAAGCAGTGTCTTGAGAAGTTCTGCGCTGGAGGTATATGATTTCACCAGTTTCGCATCAAACCTGAAAAGTGCGCATTCTATGGAGTCTTCTTCCGAAAGCAGCACGATAGGGTAGTCCAGGTCTTTTATTTCGGGTAACAGGTCTAATCCGGAACCATCCGGCAAGCCGATATCCAGCAGTACCAGGTCGTATTTGTATTCGGCAAGCAGCCTTCTTGCCTCTGCAACAGTCCTGGCCGGAATGACTTCCCAGGTGTCATCAAGCAACGCCCCGACCAGTGAGATGATATCTTCATCATCTTCTATATGAAGTATGCGGTGCGTTTGGCTGTCCTGTTGCTGAATACACAGCAGCACAGTCTCGACCAGCCGTTGTTGTATCACCGGCTTGTCAAGGTATTTCACAATGCGGGATTGGGCGTTTTCCAGTGCATCACAGCCTGTCGTTGTGGCTGTGGATATCAGGATTAGCGGTGTGTTTGCTTCCAGCGGTTCCAGTTCGCTGACGAACGACGTGCTGTCCTGCTCCGGTAGATCAAGGATCATGGCATCATAGTGGCAGGATGCAAGCAAGTGCCTGGCCGTTGTCACGTCATTAGCCTGGTCAATATCGAATCCGGCGTTGCGCAGCAGGAACTCGCACGATTCGGCAACATCGCCATCATCGTCACAGATCAGTACGCGAAACCGGTCGGTTTTCTGTCGTGTGTCATCTTGTGCAATGGCTTTTCGCTGGCCGGCTTTCGAAAGTTCAAAATAAAATGTAGTGCCCGCATCTGGAATCGAGTCGAAACCGATGATACCGCCATGGCCCTCGATTATCGCCTTGCAAATACTCAATCCAAGGCCTGTTCCGCCATGCTTGCGGCTGTCCGATGAGTCTGACTGGCAGAATTTCTTGAAAACATGCTGCTGGAAATCCAGTGGTATTCCCGGGCCATGATCCGTTACCGACACGCGAACTCGTTCCTGATTCCTGTC
Organism: uncultured Gammaproteobacteria bacterium; assembly: GCA_963803275.1. Lineage (GTDB taxonomy): Bacteria > Pseudomonadota > Gammaproteobacteria > UBA9214 > UBA9214 > UBA9214. The sequence goes on from CAWDLS010000004.1 coordinate 449,622, forward strand.
AAGAGATATCTCAATCTTGCTGCCGGCGGGCGAGACTTTGGCGGCATTGGACAGCAAATTGACCAGGACCTGGACAATCCTGTCGTGATCGATATGCACCATGACGTCATCGGGTATATCGTTGAGTACGAATTCGACATTGTATTCTTCAATGTAACCAGTACATTCCCGGATTGCGTACTCGATAACTTCCTTCATACCGGTCTTTTCGAATCTGTAGGAATTCTTTCCGGCCTCCATCTTCTCGATATCGAGTAAATCGTTAATCAACCGTATCAACCGTTCGACATTTTTATTGGCAAGGTTCACGAGTTCCGTGCAGTTGCTGGATATCTTTCCTGCCATGCCACCCTCGATCAGGCGCAGCGACCCGTGAATCGAGGTAAGCGGTGTGCGCAATTCATGGCTTACTACCGAGACAAACTCGTTTTTTACACGTTCGGCGATCTTGCGATCGGTGATGTCCCTGATGATCCCGGTGAACATCCTGTTACCACCGGCGTACATTTCGCTGACCGCCAGATCCATCGGAAAAACACTGCCATCCTTGCGTTGACCTTCAAGTTCGCGGCTGATTCCGATTACCTTTCGCTCTCCTGTATGCTTGTAGTGTTCCAGGTAACCATCGTGCGCATTCCTGTGGGGTTCCGGCATAAGCATGCTGACATTCTGCCCGATAGTCTCACTGGCCGCGTAACCGAATATGTCTTCTGCGGCAGGATTGAAGGATTCGATAATGCCCCTCTCGTTGATGGTGATGATTCCGTCAACAACCGTATCGACAATCGCCTTGATATACTCTGCCTTGTCTTCCAGCTCGCTTGCAACGCGCTGTCTTTCCCTCTCGTTCTTCGTGGCCTCCACGAGATGGGCGCACGTACTGATAATCGGTTGCATGGATTCGATCAGATCGGGGTCGTAATCACTCTTTCTGTTGGCGAGACAGAACATGCCTATGACCTTCTGGCCGCGCATTAGCGGTATACCGAGGTAAGTATCCGGGAGTGGCAGGCATTCATCGAGTCCGGTTGCTTCCATATCGATATCCGCTGCATTCTTTATAACGAGCTCGGCATGGTTCATGACCTTGCCTGAGAGGGTATAAGGACTGGAGATGACTGCGCCAAGTTGCAGTGCATCATAAGTTTCCTCATACAGCCCGATATTTACCGCAGAGATTATTTTCAGGTAGCGCTTGCCGAGTTTTGTGTACAGCACCTCGCCGATATATCCGTAAGCACTGCCAGTAATATCCAGCAGGCTGCTGAGCAGGCTGTAAAATATATCTTCGGGCTCGACATCCCGTATAAAATTTATCTGTGAGCGCCGGATAATTTCCAGCACCTTGTGACGCTTGTCGATAACCAACTGGCACCTGAGCAGTTCCGAGTGCAGGAAATTCAGTACCTGGGACAGTTTGCCAAGCTCGTTAGCCGAATGTTCAGGCTGTATGCCGGCGATGCCTGACTTCATGAACTGTTCGGCACTTCTGGACAGCGCCAGCAGCGGCTTGCGAATTCTTATCTCGTGGATGTAGTAACCACCCAGCGCGGTAAGCACGATGCTGATGGCCAGTATCAGCTCAAAGGCCCGCAGCTGTAACAGATTGTTAAACTGGTTACTGCTGAAATCGATACCGGCCATTAAAGTCAGCGATTGGTCGTCATGTAACTGGACAGGCACACTGATAAACGTCAGTGCTGTGTTTGTCGGGATATCGTTGCGTTGCAGGGCGATGTCCTTGTCGATATAACCGTCGACTTCTATCGACATCCAGGCAGAGCGTTGTTGCAAGACATTACTCAGGATGCTTCTGGCTTTTAGAGTATCTCCTTGCTCCAGTAGTGGAATAATCCGCTGGCTGATCATCTGCAGGTAGTCAGTTTCCGAGCGTTGGCTGTTATGCAATACATCAGAATATATACCTGGGAACCAGACCAGGTGCAGGTAGCACGCCGAGAGCAGCATCAGGGCGACTGGCAACAGGAGCTTGTTCCGGAAACTACTGGTGTGCTCTGCCAGCTTCTTCATGCTGATCATATAGATGACCTCGATTTATTTCGTCATTCCCTGACGGGCATTGGTCACTACAGCTTCGTTGCAGCTGAACAAACTTGAGGTACCAGCCTTCCCAGCTGATGCCTGTCGAGGTCTACGGCAACCGTGTGTAATACTTGAGTAAAACAGTCAGATATTAAGACAAAAAATAAATCCGCAAAACAAATAGATATGTGTCGTTCCGGGATTTTCTACGGGTTTTGTGCGTCAGTCTGCAAAACCTGCCACGGCAGGCGATGCCGGTGGTAAACGTCTTGTGCCAAAACAGGCAGAGCGGCAGGGAGACTCAAATTTCAACCTAATGTCATCACGGTATATGTGTTGGTTACTTTCCACTCATCCCGGTCGACACCTGTATCAAAGAACCTGCAGGGTAGGCCATCGGATCGAAGTGTCTGCAAGGTCGTGTTTCACCCTGGCATATGCCCGTTGCCCGGCTCTAGCGCAGATCCAGAAGGTCCTGGTCTGCAGCGGCTGGCCCTTTTTTCGGACCTGTGCCTGCCATTGATAGGCGCCGCGTTTACGGAAGGATGTCATCGTCACACTCCGTTCATTCGCGAACGAGTGTGACAACGTTGTGACAAATAATCAGTTGGTAACCAAAACAGGGTGTGTCGTGGTTTCCAAGTGATTGATTTGATTGGTGGGCGATACTGGGATTGAACCAGTGACCCCTGCCGTGTGAAGGCAGTGCTCTCCCGCTGAGCTAATCGCCCGTGACCTTGCGAGTCGTTAGGGTATTGGTTTCATCGAAAGGGGTCAATAATGGTCGCTCGGGCAACGCCGACAGCCTGTGTCACCGGCCCGACAAATGGCGCATTCCCCGCACGCTTTCCTGTAACATTCGGACTTGGGTACGGATTCTGCTCTGGCTCCATGAGACATCTGACGACAGAACAGCGCGATGAGGCACGCAGCGGCCTGCGGCGTTGCATGCTGTTCTCGAAACTGCCGGAAGAGCAGTTCGAGCGTGTCATGGCGCATACGCGCGCCATACAGCTGGACGAGGGCGCTGTCCTGTTCGAGCAGCGCCAGCCGGCAAGGGAAATCTTCCTGCTGTGCAGCGGGCAGATCAAACTGGCGCTGGTGTCCCCCGAGGGGCAGGAGAAGGTCATCGACCTGATCTCCCACGGCACCTCGTTCGCCGAGGCCGTGATGTTTTCCGGTTCCCACGTCTACCCGGTCACGGCCACGGCACTGGCTGCCAGCCAGGTCTGGGGTATCGACGCCGGCACCTATAAAGGGATACTGCGGCAGTCGACCGATGCCTGTTTCGCGGTGATGGCGCAGATGAGCCGGCGCCTGCACTGGCAGGTCGCCGAGATCGACCGCTTGACGCTGCACAATGCCGCCTTCCGCGTGATCGCCTACCTGCTGGACCAGGTGCCGAGTACCGATCTTGAAACCAGCGTGTTCCGGCTGGATACGCCCAAGCACGTGATCGCCTCGCGGCTGTCGATTACCCCGGAGACGCTGTCGCGGACCTTCGCCCGGCTGGGCCGGGAGGGCTTCCTGGATATCGAGGACAACACGGTACGCATACACGATATCGAGAAGCTGCGTGCCTATGTGCGCGAGGGCGGTGTCGTCACCGCCGGCTAGCCGGTCAGACGCGCATACAACAGCGGCAGTTTGCCCGGCAGCTCGCCGGCATTGTGCACCAGCATGTAGGCATTGTTGCCGAACAGGTAGGGCAGGTAATCGCGGGCCCGTTCGTCAATGGTCACGCAGAATGGCCGTACCCCGCACTGCACGGCCTCGTGGATCGCCTTGCGGGTGTCTTCGATGCCATAACGTCCCTCGTAGTGGTCGAGGTCGTTGGGTTTGCCGTCGGTGAGCATCAACAGCAGCCTGTCGCTGGCGGGTTCCCGCTGCAGCAGCGTGCTGGCATGACGGATGGCGGCGCCCATGCGCGTGTAATACCCCGGACGCAGCGCGGCGATGCGGCCGCGCGCGGCGTCCGTGTACGGCTCGCTGAATGCCTTGATCAGGTGGAAGCGCACGTGGCTGCGTCGCCGCGAGGAAAAGCCGCATAGCGCAAAGCGGTCGCCGCTGGCGGCGAGCGCCTCGGAAAACAGCAGCAGGCTGTCGCGGATCACGTTGATGACGCGTTGTTTGTTGTTAATGAAGGCGTCCGTCGACAGCGAGAGGTCGGCCAGCAGCAGGCAGGACAGGTTACGCCCGGTGTTGCGATAATTACGAAACAGGCCGGCGTCATCGGACTCTCTGCCCTGCAGGCGGTCTGTGGTGTGCGCGATGACGGCATCGATATCGAGTTCACAGCCATCCGGCTGGGCATGCTGCCAGACCCGGCGGGGCTTCAACTGTTCGAACATGGCACGCAGGCGGCGTGCCTTGCCTGCGAGACGGTCCGGTAGCGGCACCGGTTCGGCGGCGCGGGCGAGCAGGGGTTGCAGGCGGCAGTGGTCCGGCAACAGCTGTCGGGTGCGGTAATCCCATTCCGGCAACGCGATTCCTGCACCCAGGTGGATGTCGTCGTACGCCTCGGGCGGCAGGTCGAGGTCGAAGCGCAGGCGTGCCCCCGTGCGTTTGCGGTCACGCGCCAGGCTGAGGACCTCCAGGTCCTCGATCGCGGAGCGGGCATCCGGGTCGGCGTTTTCCTCATGGCTGCGGTCGACCGCGGCGTATTCCGCACGGGTGAACAGGCTCTCCAGGCGAAATGCCAGCAGCCCGCCCCGACCCTCCCGCGCTTCGACGCGCTCGCCGCGCCGGCGCTTGTCGGCTGTGACGTCGTGGCTGTCGTTTTGCCCGGTCTCTGCATCCGGATCACCAGCGGCGTTCCGTGTCGCTACCATGACGGGCGGTTCGGGATGCAACCACAGTGGCACCGGTGCTGGCGGTGTGCATGCGTCGGGCAACGGGCCGGTCACCGCGGACGGTTCGCACAATGCCTGGCGGATGGCCTGTTCGCGCGCCGCTTCGGCCGGCCGCCGGCCGGAGGGTGCCGCACGCTGGGCAAGGTGTGCCGCTACCAGCCGGTGATAGCGCCGGCGCAGGCCAGGATAGCGTGCCAGCAGCGCCGCCGTCGCGGCGGCGCTGCGCTGCAGCCAGTCGCCAGCAGCCGGCAGCCGGCTGGTGGCGAGCACGGCCAGCCACAGGTACAACTCGCGGTTCAGTCCACGATCGGCGAAGCAGGCGATGTGTCCCGGCAGCCGCAGGGTCTCGGCATCACGCCAGGCCAGTTCGATGTGACGACCCCGGCCGGCGATGCGCTGGATCAGGCGGCGGTGCGCACCGTGCGCGGTTTCCGTGGCGGACCTGACCTGCAGGCCGGGGTCCCCGCCGAGCGCGCGAAACAGCAGCGCGACCGGTTGCTGTACCTCGGTCAGGTGAACCGCGACCTGCGGGTAATCACTGCGGGCGGCGCGCATGACCAGCCGGTGCCAGAATTGTCCGACCTGCTCTTCCATGTCAGTGTGCCTCCCTGTGCCCGGTCGTGACCGCTTGCCGCCGCGATTCGCGTACCGGCAGTTCGAGCGCGGCAGCGCCAGCGACCATCCGCAACACGCCTTGTTTGCCTTGCGGCTGGTTGACGTTATCGCAGGCCTGGATGCACTGCTGGCATTGGGTACAGGTAAACATGTGACGCTTGATGCGGCGTGGCCTCAGGCGCATCGGACAGGCGTGTTCGCAGGAGCGGTCACAGTCCACGCAGACTGCGGCATTTCGACGGTCGAACGCCACCACCAGGGCGTGCGGATTGCCCATCCAGACCAGACTCTGGAACAGGCCGACGGCACAGCCATAGCGGCAGAACAGGTGGCGCGCCAGCGTGAACTCGATCACCAGCAGTGTCGTGGCGACCGCGATGAACAGCGCCTGGTGGCGCGTCGGCGTGCCGTGCAGCAGGTTGCCCCAGACCTCGGCGGGTGGCAGCAGATAGGTCAGCAGCGTGATGGACCAGAGCAGGGCGAAGCCGGTCACGGCCACGGCGACCACCGGCCACCAGGCGGCATGCGGTGCAATCCGGACACCGTCGGACTGACGGGTCGGCAGGGTGTCCCGCTCCCAGAGCGAGGGCTTGCCACAGGCGCGGCGCATCAGGGCATTGATGATTTCCACCACCGTGAAGTGCGGACACAGCCAGCCGCAATACAGCCGGCCGTAGCGCCAGGCCACCCAGATGCCGGTGCCCACCAGGGCGATGACCGGCAGCAGTCCGCGCAGTATCAGGTTCAGGCTGACCGATACGGCGTCGCCGGCATCGATGCCCAGCGTCCAGGGCTGACCCAGCAACAGGAAATAACCCCGGGTCAGGTCGTAGCGAAACACGTCGAGCGGCGGCGCCAGCAGGAACAAAGCAAAGAAGCCGCTGCGCCACCCCACTCGGGCGAGCTGTGTCCTGTTCATGGCTGGAACAACCGGCCCAGCAGGGGGAAGCGGTAGTGCTGGCCGGACAGGGCGCGCACCAGCCCGAGCACCCCCAGCAGGATCAGGGTGCTGTGGATGAAGGTGAAATAGAGGATCACGAGCACCCAGGTCGCGGCCGTATCCCGGCCGACCAGCAGGATGACCGCTGCGCTGACGGTGACCAGCAATGCGCCGCCGATGAGACTGACGCCGGTGGTCTGGGCCAGGTGGTTGACGGCCAGCGGTGCGGCGTGCTGGCGCCGGGCGAGGTACAGCACCAGCAGGGCGAGGAAAGCTACGCCCGGCAGTAACATCAGGTTGACCAGGTAGAGCGTCTCCGCGGCCACGGCCAGGGTCTTGCCGGGAGTTGTGTCCATGTCATCACGCCGCTGGCAGCACGCCGGTTACGTTCCGAGGCTTGCCTGGACGACCTCCATCAATGCCTCGACCGTGGCCTCATCATCGCTCAGGGGTTCGATCAGGGCGGCGCGGGCGGCCTCCACCGGATCGAAGCCGTCGCGAATGAGGCGTGCGGAATAGATCAACAGGCGAGTCGAGGCGGATTCCTCCAGGTCGTGATCCCTGAGGGCACGCAGATCATTGGCAAGCCGGACCAGCTGCTGTGCGAGCGCGGTCGCGATGCCGGTTTCCGTGACCAGGATTTCGGCCTCCAGCACCGCGGGCGGGAAGTCAAAGCGCATCGAGACGAAGCGTTGCCGCGTGATGGCTTCATGCCCTTGAGCATGTGCTGGTAGCCCGGGTTGTAGGATACCACCAGCATGAATTCCGGCGGGGCCTGCAGGAGTTCGCCGGTCCGCTCGATCGGCAGCATGCGGCGGTCGTCGGACAGCGGGTGCAGCACCACGGTGGTGTCCTTGCGCGCCTCGACGATCTCGTCGAGGTAGCAGATGGCACCCTCGCGCACCGCGCGGGTCAGGGGTCCATCGTGCCAGTACGTGGCGCCTGCACCGAGCAGGTGACGCCCGACCAGGTCGGTCGCGGTCAGGTCGTCGTGGCAGGCCACCGTGTACAGCGGCCGGCCGAGGCGTGCGGCCATGTGTTCGATGAAACGGGTCTTGCCGCAGCCGGTCGGACCCTTCAGCAGCACCGGCAGCTGGTTGTGCCAGGCATAGCCGAACAGCTCCACCTCGTTGCGCTGCGGCCGGTAGTACGGCGTTTGCGCATCGGTGGCGCGCAGTGTTGCCACGGGCTGTGTCATCCCGGCGTGCTCCCGGCCGTTATGCCGGAGCGACTGGCGCCGCACCGGATTGCCGGTCCCGCCGGCGGCGGCGCTGAAGACCCGGAACGTGCTCCCTGGCAGGGATGGCTGTTGGTGCTGCCGGGAACTTCACGATCGTGCACGGCTCAGGCCGGCCGGCCGCCACGGCGAAACGCTCGCCGCCCTTGACGAAGAAGCGACAGCACGTACATGACCAGGCCGACCAGGAACACCACACCGGCCACTTCGCGCATCCAGTAGAACAGGGCGATCTTCTCCTGTACCTGCATGAAGGGCAGGGGGGTCTCCGAGTAGCGTTGCAGGAAAACCTGCAGGATACCGGCCGCGGTCAGGAACAGCGTGATGAACACCATGGAGACGGTCATGAACCAGAACGACCACATCTCCAGCACCTGCGACGCTTGCTGTTGGCCTCCGGCCGCGCAGGTTCGGCATGGCGTAGGAGATGATGGTCAGCACGATCATCACATAGGCGCCGTAGAAGGCCATGTGGCCGTGCGCCGCGGTGATCTGTGTGCCATGGGTGTAGTAGTTGACCGGTGCGAGGGTGTGCAGGAAGCCCCACACGCCGGCCCCGAGGAAGGCCATGACGGCGGTACCCAGTGCCCACAGCACGGCGGCCTGGTTGGGGTGTTCCCGCCGCCGCCTGTTTACCATGTTGAAGGCGAACACCGTCATCATGAAGAACGGGATCGGCTCCAGTGCAGAGAAGACCGAACCCCACCACTGCCAGTACTCCGGCGTGCCGATCCAGTAGTAGTGATGGCCGGTGCCGATGATGCCCGTGATCAGGGTCATGGCGATGATGACATACAACCATTTCTCGATGACCTCGCGGTCGACGCCGGTGACCTTGATCAGCACGAAGGCCAGGATCGCTCCCAGGATCAGCTCCCAGACGCCCTCGACCCACAGGTGCACGACCCACCACCAGTAAAACTTGTCCTTGACCAGGTTTACCGGGTTGTAGAACGAGAACAGGAACAGCACGGCCAGGCCGACCAGGCCGGTCAGCAGCACCAGATTGACGACGGTCTTGCGTCCGCTTAGTATGGTCATGCCGATGTTGTAGAGGAAGCCCAGGGCGACGATGACGATACCGAGCTTGGTGATGGTGGGCTGTTCCAGAAATTCGCGGCCCATGGTCGGTAGCAGATCGTTGCCGGTCAGTTTCGCCAGGCCCGCATAGGGCACCAGCAGGTAGCCCAGCACGGTCAGTGCCCCGGCGATCAGGAATACCCAGAACAGCAGCAGCGCCAGCCCCGGGCTGTGCAGCTCGCGTTCCGGTTCTTCCGGTACCAGGAAATAGGCGGCGCCCATGAAGCCGAACAGCAGCCATACGATCAGCAGGTTGGTGTGAACCATGCGTGCCACGTTGAACGGGATCTCGGGAAACAGGAAATCGCCCCACACGTACTGCAGGCCCATGACCAGGCCGAACAGGATCTGGCCGACAAACAGACCGATGGCGGCGATGAAATAGGGTTTTGCAACGGCTTGTGATTGATATTGCATGGTGAGTCCCTCAGCCCTGAATGTTGGGTGGCCAACTGGCGTTGTTAATTTCGCTGGTATACTTCAGGAACGCCGCGACGGCGGCCAGGTCCTCATCGGAGAGATTGAACTGCGGCATGCTGCGGCGCCCCGGGATACCCTGCGGGGGACGGCTCTTGATGAAACCGATGATGGCATCCGTCGATTTACCGAAACGCTCGTAGACATTGCCCAGTTCCGGGGCGAAGTAGGCGCCTTCCCCCAGCAGGGTGTGGCAGCCGATGCAGTCGTTTTGCTCCCAGACGCGCTTGCCGTGGGCGACCTGTGCGGTGATTGCCGCGTGATTGTCGCGTTCCGCCGTCTTGCCGCTGGTGTCGAAGGTCAATGCGAGAAACAGGAGGATGAAGAACACGCTGCCTCCGTAGTAGATGTTTCTCGCCATGCTTTTGGTAAAGACAGTGCTCATGGCCTGTGTCTCCTGTGTGCCGTCATCGGGAGTCGATTAAAGCGGTCATGCCATCTGGCTGCCTTGATGTATATCAAGGTGATTTTCGGTGTGGCCGCGGGTGCCCCGGTGGTGGATTGTCCGCGGGATTGCACAGGCAATCCGGACGCGCCTGGACCGGCGCTGTGCCGGGACGACCGGACTGATTTAAGGAAACCTTGATCAAGCCGTTATTGCGACGACTGAGGGATACGGGCGGGACGAGCCCATGGCTGGACCCGAAAGTGTGCGGCTGGATGCAAGTACCGGGAGCAAGACATGCTGCAGTCAGCGGGGCGAATTGACAAAGCAAATCCAGAATGACCGGTCATGAATCCAGTAGAGTGCTTCGCCGGCCACTTGCGCCTGCAATGTACACGGATGTAAATCGTGCCCGCAACGGCGGGATGGCGGGATACATTAATTATGCAGAGGTGCCTGCACGAAATTGCCGGAGTTCCGTAAGGGGAATGAATTCTGCGAACGTTACCTGTAATTATTGACAATTGTTTTTGTCAAGCAGGAATTTTTGCCGATGTTCTGTGTTGCGACGGCGTTGCCACGCACCGCCGCGCTGACTGGAACTATCGCAGACGAAGACTATCCAACCTGCACCCCGCCGCGGTAATCTTCCGGCGGACCTGATTTTGCGAGATAACGACCCGGGAGAACAATGTCATGGAGATTTCATTAAAAGACAACATTTATCTGCAGCGTGAACAGCTCGCACGCATGCTGCACGAACCGCTCGCGCACCTGGCCGAACGGTGTGCCACGGTCTGGACCGACCGCGAGCAGCTGAATGCCGTGCTGCTGGACGGCTTCGCCGGTATACCGCACTGCAGCTACCTGTACTGTGTCGACACCAGCGGTGTGCAGATTTGCGACAATGTTGGCCGGCACGGCGTGACACATGAGTATTTCGGACGCGATCGCTCGCAGCGGCCCTACATGAAGGAAGCGGTGCCGGACTGGGGATTCCTGCTTTCGGATGCCTACATCAGCCTGTCCGAACACCGGCCCTCGCTCACCGCCTTGCAGGTGGTGCACGACGAGTACCGGCCCGCTCGGCTACCTGGGGGCCGATTTCGACCTGCGCAACCTGCCGGTAACGTCGAAACTCTACGAGGAACCCGGCACCTGGCGACAGATCAAGGGTGACCCGGCCATCCGCGGCGTGGTATTCCAGCAGTGCCGCATCGAGAGTCCGATGGACCGCAATCTCGATCAGGCGCTGTCCATCCTGGAGGAGCTGTTGACCCTGCGTGGTGTATTCCAGTGCCAGGTACACTTCTCCAGCAGCCAGGCCACTATCTGGACGGTGGATGACCCCTTGCGCTACCGCATTCTCGACAACGAGGCCCTGAGTGATCCGGACATCTGTCTGGTCTACCCGTCGCGTGCCTATCCGCCCGCTGCCGTCATCCCGCAGCACGCCATCATGCGCATACTGGACACCCTGCGGGCACTGCGCATGACCGACGAGAACCTGTACCTGCGGATGTCATCGATCAACATCTTCAACGGCATGGTCAGCCTCACGTTCTCGTGCGACGGCTCGCACTACATGCGCTACGATGAATTCCTGGCCAAGAACACCGCGTTCTGGTTCGGGGCCGCAGCCTGAGAGGCACGTCGCGACGGCCTGTCAGTGGCTGGTCCCGCCGGACCGGGTGATCTTGTTGTAGACATTGTATTTACCGACCGGTTTGCACATCGGGATACGCTTGACCTCGGTCAGCTTGTCGGCGTCGTAGACCACGATGGCGCCGTCCATCTCCTGGATACTCAGCAGTGCGTATTTGCCGTCACGGGTGAACTCGACATGGCCCGAGGTCTTGCCGGGCGCGGGACGCAGGGTCTTGACGATCTCGAGCGTCTGCTTGTCGATGACGTGCATCGCGTCCTTGTCCGGACCGAAGAACACATCGACCCAGGCGTAGCGCGAGTTTTCGTGGCTGCGCATGAAAAACCCGGGACCGAGCGTCTCGATCTTCTTCACCGTTTTCCAGTTCTTCATGTCGATAAAGGTCACCACGCCTTCCTCCAGGTTGGGCGTGGCGAGGATGGTCGTGTCGCCGTACGGCCAGGTGATGCCCGACCCGAGATGCGGCATGCCGGGGAGGTCCACGTCGGCGATCTTGCGCCCGACGATCAGGTTCACAACCTGGCCCTTGTTGCCGTTACGGGCGGCGCCGATCAGATTCCGGTAGTCCTGATCGAAAAAGAAATCGTCGAGATAGTCATCCAGTTTGATGCGCCGGATCGGGAAAGCGGCCGGTTTCGGCCAGACCCTCGCCCATCCGGTAGTCGTGCATCAGGCCACGGTAGACCGGCTCGGGGTCGCGGGCATAGCTGATCTCCCACACTTCCTTGAGATCTTTCAGCGCGACGATGAAACTCTCGCGCGGCGGTGCGGTATACACAGCGCTGACCCGCGAGCCATGGCCAAAATCGTCCTGCACCGGGATCACCTTGACCAGGCCGAGATCACGTGCATCCAGCACCACCAGTGAATGCGGCAGGTAGTTGCCCACCATCACGAAGCGGTCATCGGCGGATACCGCGGCATTGCGTGTGTTTATGCCGGCGCGCATCTCGGCGATGGTCTCCAGCCGGTACATGTCGAACTTGCTGATCCAGCCGTCGCGCGAGGCGAAATAGACGTAGCGCCCGGTTGAGGAGTATTTCGGTCCGCCATGCAGCGCGTAGCGTGACTTGAAACGGTGTATCGGTTCCAGATTGTCGCCATCCAGCACCGTGACATGGTGATCGCCGGCCTCGACGACCAGAAACAGATTCAGCGGATCGGCGCTGTAGACCGGCTTCAGATCGGCCGCCGCGGCCGTCAGCAGTTCCGGCTTGTGAATGACATGGCTGGCGCGGATTTCGGCCTCGCCCCATGCGGGGATCCGGTCGGGGGTGGTGTAGATATAGGCGACCAGCGCGTCGATCTGATCCGCATCGAGTGTACCGGTGAAAGCGGGCATCTGCGTGGCCGGCAGGCCCCCGGCAATGACAGCGGCCGCGTTGTCTTTGCGCAGGCGCTGCAGGTTATCAGGCAACAGGGCCGGTCCCGTGCCGCCGAGGCGGTCGACACCGTGACAGGCGGCGCAATGGCTCGCGTACAGTGCGGCGGCATCGGGTGCCGCACCCGCTGGCGTGCTGATACCGATACACACACCAATGATGACCTGGAGCAGCAAGGGGAGAATGTCGGGTTTGTTCATTGTTGTGCGTACGGAATGATGGACCGTCCCTGATGAAAAGGGATTTCCTTCCCCCTGTCGGCGTCCCGGAGGGAGAGGGAGTAAAGTGTATCGGAGAGCCGGTTTGTCATCGGGTTAGGCTGCTTTACAGTATCTGCGAATTAACCTGCTATCCCGCGCGCCGGATGGTGCGTACCTTCAGCGCCAGGGGCTGCGGTCGTGCGTCCGCGTACGCGGACGGGTCGATGTTCAGTTCCCGGTCATCCAGGTAGCAGGCCGGGTCCTCCCACCAGGGGTCGCCGGTCATCTGGAAGGCACGCACCCGGGTGTTGCCGCCGCACACCGCCTGGTAACCGCAGACTGCGCAGCGCCCCCGCAGGGGCCGGGGTGATGCCTTCAGGCCGGCCATCAGCGGGTCGCTGGTGTCGGCCCAGATCGCGGAGAACGGTCGTTCCCTGACGTTGCCCAGGTTGTAATTCCACCAGAAGGTATCCGGGTGCACATTGCCCAGATTATCGATATTGGCGATATTGACGCCGGAAGAATTGCCGCCCCAGCGCAGCAGCCGTTCATGCATCTCGGCGTGGCGTTCCGGCATGCGTCGAGCCACCCACTGCAGCAGGTAGACCGCGTCGGCGTCGTTGTTGCCGGTGACGTACTCGCGCGTGCGACCGGCCTGCACATCGGCCCAGCAGGCGTCGAACAGCCGGTCCATGACCTGCCGGGTGGTGCTGTGGATGACGTCGGAGCTGCGATGCCGGTTGCCGCGGCCGCCGTAGTTCAGGTGCGAGACGTACAGCTTGTCGACGCGTTCCGTGTCCATCAGGCGCAGGATGTCCGGCAGCTCATGGGCGGTGTCCTGCGTCGGCGTAAAGCGCATGCCGACGCGGATGCCGGCATCCCGGCACAGGCGGATGGCGGCCAGCGAGGCGTCGAATGCTCCCCGTTTCTGCCGAAAGCGGTCGTGCGTGTCACGCATGCCGTCGAGGCTGATGCCGACATAGTCATAGCCGACCGCCGCGATGCGTTCGATGTTGTCCGTGTCGATCAGCGTGCCGTTGGTGGACAAGCCGACGTAGAAGCCCATCGCCTTCGCGCGCGCCGAGATAGCGTAGATGTCCGGGCGCAGGAGCGGTTCACCGCCCGAGAGGATCAGTACCGGTACGCCGAACTGCTTCAGGTCGTTCATCACCGTGCAGATCTCCGCCGTCGACAATTCACCGGGAAAGTCGATGTCCGCGGAAATCGAATAGCAATGCTTGCAGGTCAGGTTGCAGCGCCGTATCAGGTTCCAGATCACCACCGGGCCGGACGGCTTGCGCACCGCCGGCAGGGTGTCGGGCGCCGGCTGTGCGAGCAACTGCATGTAGTGCGAGATACGAAACATATCAGCCTCCCAGCCGCAGGCCGGTCTTTTTCAGGATGCGGCTGCTGAACAGGATGTCATGGCCGCGCTGCCGGTCGCCGAGCAGACCCGCAATCAGCGCCACCAGTGCCTCCACCTCGGCCCGGCTGTGGCCGTGCACCATGGCGAACAGGTTGTAGGGCCAGTGCGGCAGCCGCCGCGGGCGGTGGTAGCAGTGGCTGACGAAATCGAGTTCACCGACCTCCGGGCCGACCGCGCGGATGAGTGTGTCCGGAATGTCCCATACCGTCATGCCGTTCGCCGTGTAGCCGAGGCGGTAGTGGTTCGGCACAGCGCCAATGCGGCGGATGCGCCCGTCAGCCAGCATGGCGTTGATGCGTTCCATGACCAGCACGGGGGTGACGCCGAGTTCCACAGCCAGCCAGTGGTAGGGGCGGGCATCCAGCGGCAGGCCGGTCTGCGTGGCCAGCACCAGACGGCGGTCCAGTTCCGCCAGACGCCCGGTCGAACGCGACGGGTTGCCGGCGCTCACGGGCTAGATCTCGAAATGCAGGCCGACATAGAACTCCTCCAGTTTCGGCAGATCGAGGATTTCAAGCCCGGTCTGTGCCTCGATCCGGTCGATGGCCACCTGCAAGGCCGCCGGTGTTTCCGTGGCGAGCACGAACCACATGTTCATGTGATGATCGCGCCGGTAATTGTGCGCTACCTCGGGACAGGCATTCACCGTTCTTGCGACCACCTCGAAGCGCTCCTCCGGGACATGCAGCGCGCACAGACTGAGCGCCCCACCCATGTTCTCGGCATGGAACAGCGGGCCGAACCGGGTCAGCAGGCCGTCATCCAGCATGCAGCCGATGCGGGTGATCAGCTCGCTCTCCGTGCAGCCGAGTCGCTCGGCAACCGTGCGATAGGGCTGCTCGCAGACCGGGAAGCCGCCCTGCAGTTCGTTGATGATGCGGCGGTCGAGTGCGTCCATCAGCCTTGCATCCGGTAGCGTGCGCCGCGCTGCCTGAAGCGACGGCCGCTGAACAGCACCGCGTGCGGGAGGTCGCGGATTCGGAGCGTCGCGGCCAAGCGGTCGATGCAGCCCAGCACCGCCTGACGATCCTGGCCGTGCACCATGCAAAACAGGTTGTAGCGCCACTCGGGCAGGTGACGCGGCCGCTGGTAACAGAGGGTGACACAGTCCTGGTCGCCCAGTGCCAGGCCGATCCGGTCGACCCGGTCATCCGGCACGTCCCACACCACCATGGCATTGGCGCGGTAGCCCAGTTCGTGATGGCGGACGACCACGCCCAGGCGCTTGATGATGCCGTCGTCGAGCAGGCCGCGCAGCCGTTCGATGACGTCGGATTCTGAGCAGCCGATCCGCTCGGCTACCGCCTGGTAGGGTCGCGGAGTCAATGGCAGGCCGTCCTGGATCGCCTCGATGAGGTCTTCCGCGCAGCCCGCGGCCGGTACGACCGGCGGCGTCAGCGACGCGGCCAGTGCCGGGCCGGTGATTTCCGTGGTTTTCGTCAGGCGCTCGAAGTCCAGGTGAAAACCCAGGTCGATATGGTAGTCCCGCACCAGCGGCAGCGACATGACCGCATGGCCGCTCTGTCGCCGGATTGCGTCCAGGGTGGCCGCTATGGCCGCGTGGTGTGGTGCCGTGAGCACGAACCACAGGTTGTAATGATGTTCGCGCTCGTAGTTGTGGTTGACCTGTTCAAAGCCGTTCACGAGCGACGCGACCTGTTCCAGCTGCGCGGGCGGCACCGCCATCGCGGCCAGGGTGCTCACGCCGATGGTGTTGGGCCGGAACACCGGTCCGACCCGGCTGACCACGCCGCTGTCCTGCAATTCGCGCAGACGGTCAAGCAGGGTACCGGTGCAGGTGTCCAGCTCCCGCGCGATATGGTCGAACGGCTGCGGTTCGAGCGGGAACGCCCTCTGGTAGTCGTTCAACAGGCGTTGGGTCAGCGCTTCCATGCAGGTCACAGTCCGGTGCGGTGGGCGCGGGCACTGAAAAAGATGCCGCTGGGCTTGCTGGCCGGCAGGGTTGCCGTTTTCTCGAGGCTGGCGGTGTCATAGACCTCGATGCGGTCCCCGTCGCGCACGGACAGCCAGAGCTTTTCGCCGCGCGGCGTGAACTCCATGTGCAGCACCGCCTTGCCCGGCTGCAGGGTCTTGACGATGGCGTGTGTTTCGGCATCGATGACCTGAACGGTGTCGTTGTCCGGCAGGGCAAAATTGACCCACACCTGGCGGCCGTCGGGGCGTGCCATCACGAAGACCGGCTGTCCATGGACGTCGATGGCGTCCTGCTGTTGCCAGGTTTCGGTGTCTACCACCAGCACCTTGTGCTGGCCGACTGCGGGGATGAAGGCGTAGCGGCCGGCCATGGCCCAGCCTTCGAGGTGCGGCATTTTGTAAACCGGCAATTTTTCGTCATGTGCCGCATACCCCTGGAGGATGCGGCGTACGCCCCGTTCCGGGTGCCACAGGTCGAGCAGTGCCAGACTGTCATCGCCGAACAGGCCGGCGATGTAGTAGTGGCCGTCCGGCGTGATCAGCGCGTCGTAGGGCGCGCGACCGACGTCCCTGAAGCGGGTGATGACCGGCTTGCCCGGTACGCTCATGTCGGCTATCCAGATCTGGTCCGCATCGTACAGACTGAACACGAAGCGATTGCCGGGGGCATCGACCAGGCCGACGACCCTGGCGCGTTTACCCGGGGCGTATTCGGCGGGGATGTCGGCGACCGGCTCGAGCGTGCCGGCATCGAAGATGCGCACCCCGCCCGGTTCGTAATTCGACACGGCGACCAGTTTGCCGTCCTGCGAGATCGCGCCGCCGATGCTGTTGCCGGCCTGCAGGATGCGCTTGCTGATGCGTGCCTCCAGCAGGTCGACCCGGGTGAGGCCGCCGTCACGTCCGAATACATAGGCAAAGCGCTCATCACGGGAGAACACGACGGAGGCATGCGACAGGTCACCGAGGCCGTCGATCTCCGCCAGACGGCTGTCGGTCGTGTGTTCGACGACCAGCAGCTGGCCCGTGGCGCGTTCTATCACCACGCCGAGATCGCCGGTACCGCGCAGCCCGGCCAGCAACGGCAGGCTGACTATCAGTGCGCCCAGCAACAACAGCGTCCTCATTGTCGTGCCTGCATCAGGTAGTCCACCAGCCAGGCGATGTCCTGCTCGCCGAGCAGTTTTTTCCAGGGGGGCATGGGGGTGCCCGGACGACCGTCGCGGATAGTGGCGACCAGCAGCGCGCGCGGTTTGCCGGCCAGTGCGCGCGGGGTCAGTGCGGGTCCCAGCCCGCCGGTCAGGCGCATGCCGTGACACGCGCCGCAGTCCTCGTGCAGCAGGTCCTGCAGTTCCTGCTGGCGTTCAGGCGCGAGCGCGCCGGCGCAGGCCGGCAGGCAGGGCAGGGCGGCCAGCAGCAGGCAGGGCAGCCCCCTAGGCATACTGGCGCCAGGCATCCGCTGTCTCCGGCATCACAGCGCCCAGTTCACCGGCCAGGGCAACCACCGCGCCGATCACCAGCAGCGCGGGTGATTCGATCGCCTCGGTTGCCGCCGTCGCTTCCAGCCGGGCGATGGTCGTGAAGCAGTTGCGTTGTTGTGGTGTCGTGCCGCGCTCGATGATAACGGCGGGTGTGTCGCGGCTGCGCCCGGCGGCCAGCAGCCTGTCCACGATCAGGCCGAGGCTGGCCAGGCCCATGTAGATCACCAGTGTCTGGTCAGGGTCAGCCAGGGTCCGGCTGTCGATGCTGAGTGTGTCGTTGTTGCGGCGGTGCCCGGTGATGAAGTGTACGCCGCTTGCCAGTCCGCGGTGGGTCAGTGGTATGCCCGCGTAGGCCGCGCAGGCCTGACCGGCGCTGATACCCGGCACGATCTCGAAGTCGATCCCCGCCCGTACCAGCGCCAGCGCCTCCTCGCCGCCGCGACCGAAGATGTACGGGTCGCCACCCTTGAGTCGGACGATGATCCTGTGTGTGCTCGCCTGTTCGACCAGCAGGGTGTTGATTTCCGACTGGCTCAGCGTATGGCGGCAGGTCGCCTTGCCGACGTAGATGCGCGCGGCCTGCTCCGGCACCAGGCGCAGGATTTCACTGGAGACCAGCCGGTCATAGATGACGGTATCGGCCTGAGTGAGCAGGCGCAGGGCCTTCACGGTCAGCAGGTCGGGATCCCCGGGACCGGCACCGACGAGATAGATCCTGGCGTGTTGTGGCATGTTCCAAGGCTCCTCGGGATCGGGAGGCGGGCATGGCAGCCGCACGGCCTGCCATGCCCGGCCCTTTGCCTAGTAGATGTCGTGCATGGTGTTGTGCACGTTGAACTTGCCGGTCGGCGTCACCAGGCGCTTGTCCTTGATCACTGTCTTCAGCTTGCGGGTCTTGTCGTCCACCACCACGATGGCGGATTCCTCCTCCTTGCCACTCCAGACCGAGAACCAGACCTCGTCGCCCGCTGCATTGTATTCCGGCTGCACGACGCGTTTCGGACCCTCGCCCAGGCCGGCCCATTCCGCGATCGGCAGTACCTCAAAGCCCTTGTCGAGGTTGTTCACGTCATACACCGCGACGCTCTGGCTGATCTTTCCATCCGGATTGAGCGGAGAATCCACCCACAGGTTGTGCGACCCGGGGTTGGACTTGACGAACAGCGATCCGCCGCCCTGGCCCTTGAGCGTACGCACGACCTTCCAGGCGTTTTCCTTGTGTCTCTTCGGGTCGGTACCGATCACCGTGACGTTCTCGTTGCCCAGCGCGCTGGTCACCCAGACCGGTCCGTACTTCGGGTCGTTGAGGTTGGCGCCACGACCCGGGTGCGGGATCTTGGTGACATCGATCAGTGCCACCAGCTTGTCTTCCTTGGAATCGATCACCGCGATCTTGTTCGACTGGTTGGCCGCGGTCAGGAAATAGCGGTGGGTCGAATCCCAGCCACCGTCGTGCAGATAGCGCGCGGCAGGGATCTCGGTGACTTTGAGGTTGTCGATGTCCTCGTAGTTGACCATCAGGACCTTGCCGGTCTCCTTCACATTGACGATGAACTCCGGGTGCTCGTGCGAGGCCACGATGGCCGCCACGCGCGGTTCCGGGTGATATTCCTGGGTGTCCACGGTCATGCCGCGGGTGGAGACGATCTTGAGCGGTTCCAGCGTGTCGCCGTCCATGATGACGTACTGGGGCGGCCAGTAGGAGCCGGCGATGGCATACTTGTCTTCGTAACCCTTGTACTTGGATGTCTCGACGGAACGCGCCTCCAGGCCGATCTTGATTTCGGCGACGTTGTCAGGCTTTTTCATCCACAGGTCGATGAGGTTGATCTTGGCGTCACGCCCGATCACGAACAGATACCGGCCCGAGGTGGAATAGCGCGAGATGTGCACGGCGTAGCCGGTATTCACGATATTGATGATTTTCTTGGTATCGCCGTCGATGAGGGCGATCTGGCCGGCATCGCGCAGCGTGACGGAGAAAACATTGTCGAGGTTGTAGCTGTTTTCCTTCTTCACGGGGCGCTGTTCCGGCGGTATCAGCACCTTCCAGGTCGCCTTCATATCGTTCATGCCGAACTCCGGCGGTATCGGCGGCTCGTTCTGGAGGTATTTGGCCATGAGGGTGACTTCATCCTCGCTGAGCTGGCCCGAGGTACCCCAGTTCGGCATGCCGGCCGGGGAGCCGAAATTGATGAATACCTTCAGGTAATCGGTACCCTTGGCAAGGGTGATGTCCGGTGTCAGCGGCTTGCCGGTCGCACCCTTGCGCAGCACCCCGTGACAGCCGGCACAGCGTTCGAAGTAGATCTGCTTCGCCTTGGCAAACTCGGCCTCGGTCAGTACCGGGGCGCCGGGCGTGAGTACGTCCTTCGAGCCTTCCTGCAAGGGGATCGGGGCGCCCTTGTAGCGCAGCTCTCCCGGTGTCGTTCCCGGATGTTCGGATTCGCTGGCGGCGTTCGCCCCCATTGCAACTAGTGAGAGCACGCCAATTGTCGCCAGACGCGCAGCTCGGGAAACTGTTGATATTTTCATCGTGATCTCCTCGTTAGGTCTGCATGCTGCCTGCATCCTACAGCGCCATGCATCGTTATCCTTGATTTACATCAAGGCGTTCCGGGGCATCAGCGATGTGTTGGATCCGTTGCCGTTTTCACGGCCCTGAGGGTTTCCAGCGCGGCCTTGCTCTTCTCCTTCCTGATGCGTTTCTCCGACAATGGCGGGCACTGGTGATCGTCCCAGTAGGTCACCTGACAATCCAGGCAATAGTGGCACTCGTTGGGATTGATCTCGCCGGTCGGTCGTATGGCCTGCACCTCGCACTGTATGGCGCAGATCTGGCACGGTCGGCCGCACTCCTTGCGCCGGCGCAGCCACTGAAAGATGCGCAGCGGGGCCGGTATCGCCAGGGCGGCGCCCAGCGGGCACAGGTACTTGCAGAAAAACTTGCGGTAGAACATCCCGATTATCAGCAGGGCAAGGGCGTAGGCGAGGAACAGGCC
This sequence comes from uncultured Gammaproteobacteria bacterium, assembly GCA_963803275.1. Lineage (GTDB taxonomy): Bacteria > Pseudomonadota > Gammaproteobacteria > UBA9214 > UBA9214 > UBA9214. Next base: position 470,343 of record CAWDLS010000004.1, read on the forward strand.
TTCCCTGTTGAAGTGCAGCACGATCGCCGTCTTGAAGGGTTCCACCTCGGCGGCCCTGGCCGCGTAGCCGATGGACTGCAGGGACAGGCCGAACAGGGCGATGAAAATGACATATTTCAGCGCCGTGAGCCGCTCATGCATGACATCCGGGAATTCATACGCCGGGAGTTTCAGGTGCCGGGCAAGCTGATGGATCAGTTCCTGCAGGGCGCCAAAGGGACACAGCCAGCCGCAATACACACCCCGGCCCCACAGCAGCAGCGTCAGCGCCACGAAGCCCCAGAGGATGAAAATCAGCGGGTCGACCAGGAACGACTCCCAGGTGAACTGGTGCAGGATGGCGTTGATAAAGGTCAGCACATGGATAACGGACAGCTGGGCCAGGGTGTACCAGCCGATGAAGAACAGGGTGAACAGCAGGTAACCGGTGCGCACGACCTTGAGCAGCCGCGGGCGGCGCGCCAGCCAGTCCTGGAACAGCAGGACAAGGGTCAATACGCCAAGGGCAACACACAGGACGACGATCTGCCACCAGCGCTGTTGCCAGACCGATACCCAGAAGGGTTCCGTCTTCTCGCCCAGCCACCAGGCCGGTGGGCCCGCCGTCTGTCCTGCCGGTTGCAGGTGTCCTTCGGCATCGGCCGAAGCGGTGTCAGCCGGTCCGGCTGTCACTGGGATGCCGCGTGATTCAGCGACGGACTCGATGGATTTCATGACCGTCGCGTTCATCACCATCGCGGTAATGGTGGCGCCGGTGATGCTGTCGATGGTCACGTAACCCTCGCGTTCCGGTCCGCCCAGCTTGACGCGTTCCAGCACCGATACACCCCGGTACTGGTCGACATAGCGTTTCAGGTCCTGGTCGGATACGCCCACAACCAGGATGGGCTCGGAATGCTTCAGTATCCGCAGGCCGGTGATATGGCCCGCCAGATCCAGTCCGACCAGCAGGGTGATCGGTTTACCGGAATAGGCCGGTATCGGTGCGATATCCGTGCTGCGGATGACATAACCCAGCCGCTGTGCACCCCGGTACACCGGCGCGGCCAGCGGGTCGCCCTCGAATGCCCCGATGCTGTCCGCCTGCGGAAAAAAGCGTTGTGCCAGATCGAAAACCGGGTCGGCTGCGGCCATGCCGGACGTGCCGGTCAGCAGTAGCCACACGACTAACCAACCGCCGGGCCATCCGGGGGGCAGGTACGGCCTGCTCATCACGGGCATGCGTGTATTCATGCACGAATTATCATTACCTGCCTGCAACCGGCCTTGATCTTTATCAATGCGTGCGGCCGCGGGCCTTGCAGCGTACACGGACGCATCGCGTATTACGTTCGTGCCGACGGCGCGAAGGCGGCTTCCAGCCAGTCACGGTACTTGCCGGGTTTCGTGTGGAACAGCTCGCGGGCAAGTCGCAGGGCATGCGACATGAGCGCGATCCTGCGACTCTCGATGAGTGCATTCAGCATTTCCCGATGTACCCTGTCCTGGCAGATTTCCGGACGTGCTGCGAGCGTGTCTTCCAGCATGGCCAGGTCGTGATCATGCCCCAGGGTGTCCTCGAGCTCGTGAAAACTGTCGACCAGCGGTTTCAGTTGTACGTCGTTCCATGCCGCCAGCATCTGCAGCTGGTAATACTGGTACTTCGACAGCCTGCGCAGGGCGTGGGCGTTTTCGGTGTCGGTTGACGCCTCCATCCTCGCCAGCGCGCGCCGTCCGCGCCGGTAGCAGTCAACGAGGCCCGCAAGCAGGGTCTCTGCACCGATGTGGCGGTAATCCAGTCCCCGGACCATGGCCGTGAGGTCTGCCAGCTGCGCCTGCAGGGCCGGTATATCCAGTGGCACGGCCGGCCCGCCGGTTCCTGGTGCCGTCATGCTGCCGAGCGCGGCACGTACCGGCGTCAGTGTATCCGCCCGGAGCAGGGGCGAGAAGCGCTCCCCGATCTGGTCGAGCGTGTCGAGTATCACCTTGTTGTCGCGCAGCGTACCGAATTGCCGGCCAAAATCACGAACCTTCCGGTCCATGGTGCGATAGCCCTCATCAGGCAGCGCCGACCGGAGCAGGCGCAGCAGGGCACGCAGTTTTTTGCATGTCTTGCGCATCTCGTGGATGTTGGTATCGGAAGCCGCCGCCGGTGTGGCTAGCCTGTCGCCGGTATTGTCCAGCAGATTGGTCAGGATGCGACGTGATCCTGCAGCGGGCGTTTCGAACGCGGGTATATGGTAATGCATGATATTCCGTGCCGCAGATTCCTTGTTTTCCTGGCAGGGTCTGATTCGCCCCGCTTTCGTCATGCCGGGATTCCGCTGCGCCGCGACCGGAATGACGGCCGGGGCAGACTTTCCCTGACTGTATACATCAGGCCGGTGCCGATACCTGAAACAGAACAGCCGGCGGCCCACTGCCCGCCAATCATGCCATGTTGCTGCACCGGTCCTGTGCGTGAAGGCGCAAGGCACACCGTGCTGCAGCAGTCAGGTGCGAGACAACCCGCTGCAGGATAGCTACAATCGCCAGGGATGACGGCAACCCCCGCGGTGCCGGACGATCAGTCATACAGACAGGTTACACGCAAGGAGAGACGGATGGCAAAGACCCTGAAGGACCGGAGCAGGAAGAAGGCTAAGAACCTCGCGCAGTCAGCCGACCCGCACCGGCTGTACGAGCTGTCCGTGCAGGATGCAGTGGAAGAGTGCAGGTTTATCCGCAAGACCTTCCGCAAGCTGCGCGGGCGGCCCGCCAGACTGCTCAGGGAGGACTTCTGCGGTACCGCGGCGGTGTGCAGCGAATGGGCCAGGCGCAACCGGAACAACTCTGCTATCGGTGTGGATATCGATCCGGAAGTGCTGGACTGGGGCAGGCAGCACAACCTGGCACGGCTCAGGCCGGATGACCGCATGCGTGTCAGGCTGATGCAGGAAGATGTCTGTACGGTGCATACCCCCGAGCCGCCGGATGTGGTCGTCGCCATGAATTTCAGTTACCAGGTATTCAAGACGCGGGAACGGCTCGGTGGCTATTTCCGTGCCGTGCACGCCGCGCTTGCGGAAGACGGTGTGTTTTTCTTGGATGCCTTCGGCGGCTACGAGGCGTTCCAGGAAATAAAGGAACAGACCCGTCACAAGGGTTTCGACTACATCTGGGAACACGCCCGCTACAACCCGATCAGCGGTGAGATTCTCTGCCATATTCACTTCCGTTTTCCGGACGGATCGAAACTCAAGAAGGCATTCACCTATGACTGGCGTCTGTGGACGCTGCCGGAACTCCAGGAGTTGTTGCGCGAGGCCGGTTTTGCACGGGTGACCGTGTACTGGGAAGAGACGGATGAAGCGACGGGTGATGGCACGGGCGTGTACTCGCCGGCGACCGTCGGTGATGCCGATCCGGGCTGGGTGTGCTTCATCGTCGCCGAAAAGTGAATCATGGCACTGGAGATCGAGCGCAAGTTCCTGGTGAAACATGGCGTGTGGCTGGCGCCGTCTGCCGGCACGCGCTACCGGCAGGGCTACCTCAGCACCGACCCGGCGCGCGGCGTGCGCGTGCGGCTGGCGGGCGGGCAGGCCTGGTTGACCATCAAGGGCAAGACCGTCGGCATCTCGCGTGCCGAGTTCGAATACCCGATCCCCGTGGCTGATGCGCGCGAGATGCTCGACCGGCTGTGCCGTCGCCCGCTGATCGAAAAAACACGCTACCGGGTCGAGGCGGCCGGGCTTGTCTGGGAAGTCGACGAGTTCGACGGCGTGAACGCGGGGCTGGTCATCGCCGAGGTGGAACTGGCCGACGAAAACCAGCGCATCGATCTGCCAGACTGGGTGGGCAGGGAAGTGACCGGCGATCCGCGCTACTGCAATGCCAGCCTGGTCGACAGGCCGTTCTGTGAATGGCCGGCCGGCGATTCGGACGCCGCACCGGCATGAAGCAACACAGCACCCCGTTTCCCGTCACCGCGCGCAGCTGATCCGCCACGCCAGCGCTGCCGGCAAGACACTGATCTGCAGCCCGTCAGGGCCAGAATGTTTACCAGTCGCCAGGTGTCTCTGCTAGAATGCGGCAACTTCGGTAACAGCGGTTTTCGCCCACAAAATCAGGTCTTACAAATGGATGCAGGGTATGTCTGATCTAAAATCAACGAAAATTGGAGTCATTGGCCTGGGCTACGTGGGATTGCCGCTGGCGATCGAATTCGGCAGGCATTATCCGACGACAGGACTGGATATCAAGCAGGGACGGATCGAGGAGCTGAAGGCGGGACATGATTCGACCCTCGAGGTCAGCAGCGAGGAGCTGGCTGGCTCGAAGCACCTCGTGTTTACCCATGACCCGCAGGATCTTGCCGGGTGCAATACCTACGTCGTCACCGTGCCGACACCGATCGATGCCTACAAGCGGCCCGACCTGTCGTTGCTGGCAGCGTGCCAGCAAAACCGTGGGCAGCGTGCTGAAACAGGGCGACGTGGTGATCTACGAGTCGACCGTATATCCCGGTGCCACCGAGGAGATTTGCGTGCCGGTGCTGGAGGCCGAATCGGGACTGGTGTTCAACCGTGACTTCTTTGCCGGCTACAGCCCGGAGCGCATCAATCCCGGCGACAAGCAGCATCGCATCACCATCATTCTCAAGGTCACCTCCGGGTCGACCCCGGAGACGGCGGATTTCGTCGATGCCCTGTACCGCAGCATCATCACGGCCGGCACCCACAAGTGCCAGCAGCCTGAAGGTGGCCGAAGCCGCCAAGGTGATCGAGAACACCCAGCGCGACCTGAATATCGCGCTGATCAACGAGCTGGCCCTGATATTCAGGCGGCTCGGCATCGACACCCAGGAGGTGCTGGAGGCCGCCGGTACCAAGTGGAATTTTCTGCCGTTCCGGCCGGGTCTGGTCGGCGGGCACTGCATCGGCGTCGACCCCTATTACCTTACCCACAAGGCACAGGAGATCGGCTACAACCCGGAAGTGATTCTCGCCGGGCGACGCATCAACGACCAGATGGGCGGCTACGTGGCCGAACAGGTCATCAAACTGATGATGAAGCGCAGGATACAGGTGTCCGGCTCGCGTGCGCTCGTACTCGGACTGGCCTTCAAGGAAAACTGCCCGGACCTGCGCAATTCACGCGCGATCGACGTGATCAGGGAATTGCAGGGTTACAGTGTGCAGGTCGACGTGCACGACCCGTGGATCGATGCGCACGAGGCCATGGAGGAATACGGTATCGAGCTGATCGAAAAGCCGTTGCAGGGCCTGTATGATGCGGTCATCGTGGCTGTGGCGCACCGGGATTTTGCGGACATGGGATCAGCCGGCCTGCGCGCGCTGTGCAAGCAGGACGGTGTCCTGTATGACGTCAAGTACCTGCTGCCGGCGAACCAGGTTGATGGCCGGCTGTGAGTTCATCTGAATCGGGGCAACAAGGGCAATGAAGGTATTGATAACAGGCTCTGCCGGTTTTATCGGATCGGCGTTGTCACTGCGGCTCCTGGAGCGCGGGGACGAGGTCATCGGCATCGACAATCTGAACGATTATTACGATGTCAACCTGAAAAAGGCGCGGCTTGCCCGTACCACCGGCCATGACAACTATACCGATCTGCGTATCAACCTGGAGGACCGTGCGGACATCGCGGACGTCTTCACACGCTACCGGCCGCAACGCGTCATCAACCTCGCGGCGCAGGCCGGGGTGAGATATTCACTGATCAATCCGCATGCCTACGTGGATACCAACCTGGTCGGATTCATGAATATCCTGGAGGGCTGCCGGTACAATGACGTCGAGCACCTGGTCTATGCATCCAGCAGCTCGGTGTACGGATCCAACACGAACATGCCGTTCTCCGTGCATGACAATGTGGACCATCCGGTCAGCATGTACGCCGCCAGCAAGAAGGCCAACGAGTTGATGGCGCATACCTACAGCCATCTCTATCGCCTGCCGACGACCGGACTGCGGTTCTTCACCGTCTACGGTCCCTGGGGCCGGCCGGACATGGCGTTGTTCCTGTTCACCAGGAACATTCTTGAAGGCAAGCCGATCGATGTGTTCAACTACGGCAATCACCGCCGCGACTTCACCTATATCGACGATATCGTCGAGGGTGTCATCCGCGTGCTCGACAAGGTGCCCGGGCCCAATCCCGACTGGTCCGGAGACAACCCGGATTCGGCGACCAGCACGGCGCCTTACCGCCTCTACAACATCGGCAACAACCAGCCGGTCGAACTGATGCAGTACATCGAGGTACTGGAAGACTGTCTGGGCAAGCAGGCGCGAGAAGAACATGCTGCCCCTGCAGCCGGGCGATGTGCCGGCGACCTATGCCGACGTCGCCGACCTGGTACGCGACATCGGCTACCGGCCGGACACGTCGGTAGCGCAGGGGATTGCCAGTTTCGTCAACTGGTACCGTGATTACTACCGGGTCTGAGCGTCCACCGCGTCCTGGAAAATACCCTGGAATTTTCCGGAGATAACAAATCCAACTTGTTGTTATAATGACAATAATGAAGTTTGTAGCGCGGTAATATCAGGAGCAGGGCCATGCAGGAACACAGTTGCGGCAGGGAACCCTTCGCGTTGCGCGTCATCGGTGACAGCATGGCACCGGAGTTTGTCGATGGCTGCATCATCATCATCGACCCGGAGGGCGTGCTCAGCGACGGCTGTTACGTAATGGCCCGCCACGGCGATTCCTACATATTCCGGCAGCTGGTATACGGCACGGGCCGCTATTTTCTCAAGGCACTGCAGGAAGGACATGAGGTGATCGAGCTGCCGGATCTCACGGGTATCGAGGGTGTGGTTATCCAGCGATGCGCGCGTCGCCGCAGGGACAGCAAGCACTACACCTGAAGCCACGCGCCCCGTGCCGTGATGCTTACCTGCCTCCCGGGTCGATCTGGTCCGGACGCAGGCGGGTGGTGAAGAAACTCATCCGCTGTCTCGACCGGTACCAGCATCCCGTCCGCATTCACCAGCGGCAGCTCGTAGTCGTTCCAGCCACGCAGACCTGTCTTCATGGAGCAGACCTTGCGGTAGCCCAGCAGCTGCATGGTGTGGGCAGCGAGCGCGCTGCGACTGCCGGAACGGCACACCACCACGACATCATGGTCCCGGGCCTGGACCAGCTCCCTGACGGTATCCTCGTAATTGTATTCACACGCTGCCTCAAGTATCCCGCGCGGGACATGCAGCGATTTCTCGATATGCATGGCGCTGAATTCCACCGCTTCGCGGATATCGACGATCAGCGGCTTGTCGTTGCCGGCAAGCCTGTCGGCGACATCCCAGGGAAACACCTCGGTAATCTCCGGCAGGCAGTCGGCTACCAGGTCCGTGAAGCGCTTCATGGCAACACGTGCCTCAGCCGTTGTCGACGTTGTCGCTGCCGCGCCCCGAGCGCATGCCCTGTTCAACAGCGATAACCGCGGCCTCGACGCGCGAATGAACGCCGAGCTTGCGCAGAATGGATTTTACATGCAGTTTGACCGTGCCGTCCGAAATGCCCAGGTTGCGTGCGATGACCTTGTTGCTCTGGCCCTCGGCGAGCAAGGCCAGGATCTCGGACTCGCGCGGTGTCAGTTTCGCGAACGGGCTCTCGTGGGCGGGCTGATACTCTCGCCCTGCACGACGCGGGCCAGCACCGGCGCCAGGTCGGGGGCCACGACCGTCTTGCCGGCCACGATGTCGCGCAATGCCAGCACCAGCTGGTCGGGTTCCATATCCTTCAGCAGATACCCCTGGGCCCCGCTGCGCAGTGACTCCACCAGGTCCCGTTCGTCGCTGCTGGTGGTGAGCATGGCGACCGGGTTTTTGAACCCGCTCTTGCGCAACTGGCGCAAGACCTCCATGCCGTCCATTTCCGGCATGCGCATGTCCAGCAGGATCGACATCGGGCTTCAGTTCGGTGGCCAGGCGCAGTCCTTCCTGGCCGCTGCCGACCGCCGCGAGTATGTTGATGTGGCGTCGGCTGAGCAGGCCCACGAGACCCTCGCGGAACAGCGTGTGATCATCGACCAGCAATGATGTTCAGACTCATGGCGTTTCACCGCCTGCCGTTTTGATTCCTGATTTCAAGCATGACACGCGTCCCTTCACCGGGTTCGCTTTCGATGCGCAGGTCACCGCCGATCTTGCTGGCGCGCTCGCGCATGATGGTCAGGCCGACATGCTCGCCCGGTGATCCGTATACCTTCTTGTTGATGCCGATACCGTCATCCTCGATCAGGATATGATAGAAATCGTTGTTGGTTCCCCGAGCATGATGCGCACTGTCTTGGCCTGGCTGTGCTTGCGAATGTTCCACAATGCCTCCTGTATGATACGCAGGATTTGCGTCTCGGTGTCCTTGGTAAAGCACTGGTTGAACATTCTTTCTGAATATAGGTCTTGATACGGGTCTCGTTACGGAAATGGTTGACATCTGCTCGATGGCCCGATCAGGCCGCGTTGGTAGGCCGGTGCGCGGAAATTCGCGATCAGTTCGCGCAATTCGGTGTTGGCCTCGTCGAGACTGTTCTCGATACGTTCGAGCTGTTGCCAGGTGGTCGATTCATCGCCCTGGTGCAGGGTTTCATCCAGCACCCGCACCTGGTAACGCAGGCTGGCGAGTTCTGGGCCAGTGAATCGTGCAACTCATGGGCGATACGGGTGCGTTCTTCCTTGATCAGGTGCTGTGTGGATTTGCTCGTCATTGCGATAGCGTTCGATGGCGACACTGAGATGATGGCCGACGCTGGTCAGCAGGGGCTTCATGCTCTCCATCCTGCCGATGCATCCGGCTATCCAGAAACAGGTTGATCATGCCGGTGATCCTGCCCGGTAGCGCATGGGCATCGAAACCAGGCCGATGATCCTCTTGCTCGAAGAGGCGCCTGCCGGCAATCTTTTCGCATTTGTAGAGGTCTTGTTCGACCCAGATCTTGCCCTCGGTCTGCGCGCGTTCGTAGAGGCAGCGCCGGAATTCGTGCCGGTCGGGCTGCAGCAGGGATCGTCGTCGATGCCGCTGCTTGCCGCCAGTTCGACCTGATGCTGGTGATGCGTTACCCAGATCGTGGCGCCGTGTGCCTGGTGATGCGCTTGAGGGTGAACATGAAGCGGTAATCAGGTCGTCAAGACCGTGCGCGGTATTGATGCTCGAAACCACATCGTAGAGTATCTTGACCGCATCTTCGCTCGAGGTCTGATGCCCCGAAGGTGGCATGTAATCTTCCGCCGTCAGACGCGGTCATGCGTTTGCCGATGACATTCAGATCTTCCGCGAGTTCCGTAAAGACGCGGTACGGGCGGCGCGGTAATCGGGTCGGTGTGATGACCTTCGCGCAGTTTCTGGCCCATGCCCTGATCTCGCTGAGCGGGTCGAGCAGGTGGTGTCGCACCAGCGTGGCGATGGACAGGGTCAGCATGATCCCTGCTGCCAGCAGCAGCGCCGCAAGCAGAGCCCGGAAGCGGAGGTCATCGAGTACGGCCCACTCGATGCCGAAACAGCCTATGGATGCGCGAGTATCAGCAACAATGCGGCCAGTCGAATCAGCAGTCGGCTGTGCAGCGCATCGCCCTGCCACCCGCCTGAAAGGTATGGTTGGTCATCCTGCGCTAGCTGTACGGAACATGGCAGGCGGGTGTTTACAGCTATTTGGGCGGGACGAAATTGGCATCATTCGGGTTCAGGAAGATAAACTGCTAGAAACCCGGTTCGATCTCGACGTAGTCCAGCGTCATGCCGTCTACCAGCAGCGGCATGGCTTACCCGGATGACGACGTCAATGCCTTCAAAGTGATCCTGAGATCGCCGTCGGCCGGTTTGTCATCAAACCCCATGCCATAATGAATGGTCCCGTCCGGATTGCGGCGGGCTGCAATACGCATGGCAAGGCCCTCCATCTGACCCTGTTGCGCAGATCGCTGGATCTGCCGGGCGGCGGCCGGTGTGATGGTAATCATCTATAACTCCTTGAAGTGTAGCGGATATTATGGTGCGAGTGACTGTCTTCATCGTGCTGCCGGTGCTGCGCGGACGAAGGTCGACGAAGCGCTTGCCCAGCGGTGTTGCCCGGTGTCACGCATATGGCTGTAGCTCGCGAGCAGGTTATTGATAACATCCCGTCATGCTTGCCGTCAATGCCGGTTCCGCGCCGACATCCACGCATAGTCGAGGCCGGGCGGTAATATTTTCCAGACTGGAGTAGTGAAATTCGTGTGCGGCAGAAACTCGGCTGGGCTTGCGTCAGGCCAGGGCGCCCGGGGTGTCTCGCGCAGGCGGACATAGCCGCGGCCCTGCGGCCGCTCGTGCATGACGATGTCGCCCGGGATCGCACCGACCATTTCGCAGCCTTGCCCTTCCAGCTCAGGCTGCGTGCGAGGTACATGAGACCGCCGCATTCGGCATAGGCGGGCAGGCCCTGCCGATGGCGTCCCGGATGCGGCGCCGCAACGCCGCATTGGCCTGCAGGGCCTGCATGTGGTTTCCGGGAAGCCGCCGCCGATAAACAGACCGTCAATGGCGGGCAGATCGCTGGTCGCAGCAGGGTATTGATCGCTACCAGCTCCGCGCCGGCCATCGTTCCAGCGCCTCCAGGTCATCCGGGTAATAGAATCCGAACGCCTCGTCACGGGCAATGCCGATGCGTACCCGCGTCGCCGGTGACCGCCCGCTGCCGGTCGGGGGTTCGAAGACGAGCGGCGCGTCGCCGCGACGGCCAGCAGGCCGTCGATATCCACCTGTCGCGCGATGCGCTCGCGGATCGCTTCCGATGCGGGTCAACGATGCTGGTTCCTCGTTGCTCGGGATGAGGCCGAGATGGCGCTCGGTGATCTCCATGTCCCGGGTTGCGGTGTACGCCGCCCAGCACCGGCACATCGGTGTAATGTTCGATCACGGCGCGCAATTTGGCCTCGTGCCGGCTGCCGCCGAGCTGGTTGAGTATCACGCCGGCGATCCGCACGTCCGGGTCGAAAGCCTGGTAGCCGAGGATCAGAGGCGCGATGCCGCGCGTCATGCCGCGGGCGTCGAGGACCAGCACGACCGGCGTCTGCGTGAGCTTGGCCAGCGCCGCGTTGCTGTTGCTGCCGTCCAGGTCGAGGCCGTCATAGAGTCCCTTGTTGCCCTCGATGAGCGAGATGTCCGCCGACATGGAGCGCGTGTGCCGACGGTCGTCAGGATTTCCGCATGCGACATGCAGTAGAAATCCAGGTTGTGGCAGGGGCGGCCGGCTGCCATGCCCAGCCACATCGGGTCGATGTAGTCCGGACCTTTCTTGAACGGCTGCACGACCAGGCCGCGCTTCGCCAGCGCGGCACACAGACCCAGCGTGATGGTGGTCTTGCCGGAGGATTTATGCGCCGCCGAGATCAGCAGACGTGACATAACGTCTGACGGTCCGGGCAGGTCGGAGTGTATCCCGTTCCACTGCGCCGGTGTGAGGCGGCAGCACCCGTCGTCACCGGGTCGCTGCGGAATGCATCAGGCAACGGCCTTGTCGGTCGAATAATGCGGGTCAACCAGTTCATCGGCCAGACTCGCCGGCAGGAAGCGCAGAACCCGGATACCCACCACCATGGCGGCGAGCGCGATGGCCATGCCGCCGATGCCGAGCATCACTCCGGCAGGCTGGGCGTGTAGGTATTCACCACGCCGTCGAAGAACGAGCTGGTGACATCCTTGCCGGGGAAGATTTCCAGCGGATAGGCCTGTCCGCCGATGATGATGACATACATCTGCGCCAGTCCGCCGAGGATGACCAGCGCGCAGGCGATGCCGATCCAGCCGCGGGATTTGCCGGTGACGGCAGGTAGAGCAGGGCCAGCGGCAGCAGGCTGCCCGATCAGCACCTGCACGATCCAGAACAGCCGGGTGTAAATGCCCGCCGTCCAGCAGAATGAAGCGCTCGACCCCGTGGTTCTCGGTGATGTAGAGATTGGTGAGGTGATAGACCAGGACGAAGTACAGCACCGCGGCGATGAACACGCCCAGCAGGTTCTTCAGGCGGTACAGGATGGCGTCGCCGAGCGGGCGTTGCGACCAGTTGACAGGCCGCCATCAGCACGAGGATGAAGATGGCCAGTCCGAACGAGAACGACATGATGACGAACATCGGCGCCAGCATGGCGGCAGTCATAGGCCTGGCGCGCCACCAGGAAGCCGAAGATGGAGCCGGTACCGGTGGTCAGGATGAGGCGCCAGATGAAGGCGAACAAGCCGGCGATCCTGGTGAAATGGATTCATGCGCGTTCCATCATCATCCACAGATAGACGCCGACGATGGCCATGAAGCCGGTGTACAGGAAGATGTTCCAGGCGAAGATCGACTTGAAGTTGTAGTTGGTCATCGCGACGATCAGCCGGTCCGGGCGGCCAAGATCCAGCACCAGCACCGCCAGACCGCCGACCAGCAGGGCGATGGCCAGCAGGCCGGACAGCCGCGCGAGCGGCTTGTACGGCGTCTTGCCGAAGACCGAACTGATCGAGGCGACGTTGAGCGCGCCGGAGGCGGCGACGATCAGGAACACGGCGAACACGTGCGGCGTGCCCCAGACGATCTGGTTGCTCATGCCGGTGACCTAGTGTCCGTTGTGCTCCATGTAGAAGGCGGCGCCCAGACCCGCCAGCACGAACAGTCCGATAAAACCGAGCAGCGGATAGAAGCGGCGGTCCGCCGTCGATTTCGCTGAATTGTATCTGCTGTTTCATTAGATTCCCCGATAGCGTACGCCGGTGTTGAGTTCGCAGATCGGCACGTATCTGGCGGCTCTCGTATTGCCGCAGCTGCCTGGAAATCTCGCTCGCCGGATCATTCAGGTCGCCGAACACCATGGCGTTGTTATTCTCCGCCTGCAGGCCTCGACGCAGGCCGGCGTGCGTCCCGCATCGACCCGGTGCACGCAGAAGGTGCAGCACTCCACGGTGCCCTTGCCGCGCGGGGCGTCCGGCAACTGGTCTTCCAGCGTCTCGTGAACGAAGGAGCGCGCCTTGTAGGGGCAGGCCATCATGCAGTAGCGGCAGCCGATGCAGATGTGCTTGTCGACCAGCACGATTCCGTCGGCGCGCCTGAACGAGGCGCCGGTCGGGCAGACATCCACGCAGGGCGGATGCTCGCAGTGCTGGCACAGCAGGGGCAGCGTCTGGGTATATGACCGGTCTGCTTGTCGCGCAGTCGACCTTGCGGATCCATTGCGCGTCGGTCTCGGGACGGCCATGGCTGGTCAGGCCGTTTCCTCGTTGCAGGCATGGACGCAGTCGTTGCAGCCTTTCGCGCATTTGCTGGTATCGATCAGCATGCCCCAGCGCACCGTGCTGGTGACGGGCTGGTCGGCCGGGCTGCGCCTGGCCGAGCATGGTGCAGAAGCACGCCGGGCGCGACCAGGGCCAGGCGAGCCGCGGCCCGGCAGCGCCGCCGAGGAAGCGGCGACGTGAAGTATGTCGTATGCGCGATTCGTCAGTCATGAGTTGATACCCTCGCTGGCCAGGACCCGCTGGTCATCCCCGGTCGGCGTGTGTTCAGCGGGAGCCGCCTGTCGCATGCTGACTGGCGGCTGGCGGAGCCGGATGACAGTGGACAGTGCTGTGGCTTCGGACCTGACCGGGCGGTCGGCATGGCACTCGAAGCAGTCGATATGACCGCCGCGTAGCTGTGGCAGCTGTTGCAGAAGTGCTGCTCGCTGCTCACCCGTGGTGCATCGGGTGCGTCTGCTCACATGGCAGTTGATGCACTCTTCAGGCTGTGCTGCTTGTGCGGATACCCTGGTGCATGGTCTCATCACGCTGGTGCAGGATGTACTTCATGTGATTCCTGCGCATGTCCGCGGTGGGTTCCACGCAGCCCTGCGACTGCACTGAAGCGGCCTGTGCCGCCGGGACACCGGCAGGAGCGGGATCGCCCGCCCTGACCGCAGGGCCGGAACCCGAGGACCGCGATTGCCAGAAGCGTCAGCGATCAGACTTTTTATCAACACGTTTGCCATGGGCGTGTCCGTCTTAGTGTCACCCATGCGCCATGTCGATGTAGCCGGTGGGGCAGACATCGGAGCAGATATGGCAGCCGACGCACTTGTCGTAGTCGGTATCCACGTAGCGGCCGGTGGTCGCCTTGTCCTTCTTGACGCGGAAAATGGCGTCCTGCGGACAGTAGATCACGCAGTTGTCGCACTCGAAGCACATGCCGCAGCTCATGCAGCGCTCGGCTTCGTCGACCGCCTGCTCGTGCGTCAGGCCGATGCCGCGTTCGTCGAAATGTCCCAGCACTTCCTCGGCCGACGGGCCCGAGGTAAGAGCGCTTGTTGCGCGGTGCGTAGGGGAAATGGCCGAGGAACAGGCTTGCTCCGCGGAGATGATCTCCGACCAGGAGCGGTCCTCGTAGTTGTGCACCGCGAAGTTGCGCGTCGATCGGTGCCGCGCAGTTCCCCGCGTGCCTCGGCCTTGAAGACATGCGGGTCGCAGGTTGGTTTCGTGGCAGCTTTTCCAGCAGGTTGAAGTGATGCACGTCGACCTTGGGACGCTTGGTCTGCTCTTCGTGCTTGAGGTAGTGATCGATGCTCTCCGCGGCGATGGAGGCCTGGCCGATGGCGGTGGTCAGCAGGTGCGGACGAATGATGTCGCCGGCGACGAAATGACCGGCGCGTTCCGGGCACCTGGTAATAGGCGTCGGCGTCGATCAGACCCCGGCCGTTATTCAGCGCCTCCAGACCCCGGTCAGATCGCCGCCCTGGCCGATGGCGGAGACGATCAGGTCGCACTCGATATCAACTCGGTGCCCTCGACCTGGCTCGGCCGGCCGTCGTCCATCTCACATTGGGCCATCCTCAGCGCGGTCGCGCGGCCTTCGCGTCGACGATGACCTCGATCGGCATGACGCCGTTATCAAATGTGACGCCCTCGCGCAGGGCATCCTGCGACTTCGTGCTCGGCGGCGGTCATCTTCTCGCGCTGCGAACAGCGAGGTCAGGGTGACGTCGGCACCTTCGCGTGCGCGGCGAAGGCCGCGTCGTGGGCGACATACCGCCGATGACCTGCTCGGGACGGACTTCCTTGTTGATCTTGGTGATCTTGCCCAGACGGCGGGCGACGGAGACCACGTCGATGGAGGTATCGCCGCCACCCACGCACACCACCTGGTCGGCGGTCACCTGCAGGGCGCCCTTGTTGAAGGCCTCGAGGAACTGCGACGCCGGTGACGCAGTTGGGCGCATCGCCGCCGGGACCGGCAGGGCGCGGCCGGTCTGGCAGCCGAGGGCCCAGAGGATGGCGTCGAATTCCTTCTCGAGGTCCTCGATGCTGACGTCCGTGCCGACGCGGGTATTCATGCGCAGCTTCGATCGCCCATGTCCATGATGCGCTTGATCTCGTGGTCGAGCACGTCGCGCGGGGTACGGTAGCCCGGGATGCCGTAGCGCATCATGCCGCCGAGCTCGTCGTGTTCGTCGAAGATGGCGCTGGCATGGCCCATGACGGCGCAGCTGGTAGGCCGCGGCCATGCCGGCCGGGCCGCCGCCGATGATGGCGATTTTCTTGCCGCTCAGCTGCTCGGTGGCCTCGAAGGCGAACTTGTTCTGGTAGGCGGAGTCGCCGATGAACTGTTCGACGGCATTGATGCCGACGAAATCCTCGACGTTGTTGCGGTTGCAGCCGTCCTCGCAGGGCGCCGGGCAGACGCGGCCCATCATGGCCGGGAACGGGTTGGCCTCGGTGGAGCGGCGGAAGGCGTATTCTTCCAGCTCATGGCCGCCGGCGGCTTCTCCATGCCGCGCACGATCTGCAGCCAGCCGCGGATATCCTCACCCGACGGGCAGCTGCCCTGGCAGGGCGGCGTGCGGTGCACGTAGGTCGGGCACTTGTGGGTATGGTCAGCTTCGAAGATGCTCGTCACCTGAATGCGTGCACACTGTGATCGCCGTCCTTGAAGCGGCGGAAGGACAATTTGCGTGTTTTCCATGTCGTCTTGTGAAGTTGCCATGCTGTTCTCCTGTTATCTGATCAGGTGTGGTCACCTGAGCCAGATTCGTTATCGAAAATCATTGTTTGCTTCCCAGCACGATCGCGTTGCTGACCAGCTGGTGCACGCTGACGATGCTGTCCATGTTGAAGCCGTAGTAGGGCAGAACCTTGGTGAACTGGCTCTTGCAGATCGCGCAGATCGCGGCCATGTGGGTCACGCCGTGCTGTCTCGACCACCTGCTTCAGGGCCTCCATGCGCGGCAGGGCGCCCTTGACGCGCATTTCCATCAGGTCGTCGGTCAGCAGGCCGCCGCCACCGCCGCAGCAGAAGGTGCTTCGTGGATGGTGTCCTGGGGCATGTCGTAGAAGTGGTTGCAGCTGGCCTTGATGATCTCGCGCGGGATGGTGAACTGTCCGCCGGGCATCTGGCCCATGCGCGAGGCGCGTGCCACGTTGCAGGAATCGTGATAGGTCAGCACCATGTCGTCGTTGGCGGACTTGTCGAGCGTGATAGCGCCGCGCTGGATCAGGTCGTGGGTGAATTCGCAGATGTGCTGCGGCACCGGATAGTTCGGGTCGAGGAAGTCGAACGGTCCGGCCAGGGTATTCAGGAAGCTGTAGGCGACGCGCCAGGCGTGGCCGCATTCGCCGAAGATGATGCGCTTGACGCCGAGATCCAGCGCGGCCTCGCGGATGCGCAGCGAGACTTTGCGCATGTTCTCATAGCTGCCGATGAACATGCCGAAATTGGCGGCCTCGCAGGCATAGGAACTCAGCGTCCAGCTGATGCCGGCCTCGTGGAATACCTTGGCGTAGCCGATCAGGCCGTCGACATGCGGTTCGGCAAAAAAGTCGGCGGACGGCGTGACCAGCAGGACATCGGCGCCCTTTCACGTCCAGCGGGAAGCGCACCGTCACACCGGTGTCGTCCTCGATGTCTTCTTCGAGCCCTTCCAGGGTGTCGGCCAGCGCCGGCTCGGGCAGGCCGAGGTTGTTGCCGATCTTGTAGACCTTGCCGATGATCTCGTTGCAGTACTTCTGGCCCATGCCGACGCTGTCCATGATTTCGCGTGCGGCCATGGAGATTTCCGCGGTATCGATGCCGTAGGGGCAGAACACCGAACAGCGGCGGCACTGCGAGCACTGGTGGAAATAGCTGTACCAGTCGTCCAGCACCTCCTTGGTCAGATCGGCCGCGCCGACCAGCTTCGGGAAAGTATTTGCCGGCAAAGGTGAAATAGCGGCGATAGACCTTGCGCATGCAGGTCCTGGCGCGCCACCGGCATGTTTTTCGGGTCGCCGGTGCCGAGGTAGTAGTGGCACTTGTCGGTGCAGGCGCCGCACTTACGCAGGAATCCAGAAACACCTGCAAGCGAGCGGTACTTGCCGGCAGTTCGCCCATCTTGTCGATGGCGACCTGCTGCCAGTTCTCCACCAGCTCACCCGGAAATCCGAGCGGCTTCTGGAACTCCGCCTTGGCGACAAACGGCTTGCTGTGCGCCATCACCCCTTCGTGAATGAGCGGGATGACGGGATATTCCTTCAGTTCCGGTGTCTCGAAATCAGCCACGGCTTTGCTCCTGATCGTGTCATTGACAGCCGGTTATCGGTTTTCGAGTTCTGCCGCCCACGGCGCGAGGTGGCGCCGTCTCGCGCGGATTGTCGACCTGGTTGCGGGTGGGGCTGAAGAACACGCCCGGGGCATGCAGCAGCTTGCTGAACGGAAAGATGATCATCAGCGTGGCGACCAGCGCCAGGTGCACCAGCAACAGGGGATCCGCGGGCAGCGGCTGCCAGTCGAAGTACATCAGCCCAGAAAAAGCCTTGAGCGACGACGATATCGGTGTGCGAAAGGTAATCCATGCTCAGGCCGGTGAGCGCGATGCCCAGCAGCAGGGCCAGCATCAGGTGATCGGACGGGGCGGAGATGTAGCGTACCCGGTCGACCAGGAAGCGGCGCGCCCACAAGCCGGCCAGGCCGGCGACCATGGCAAAGCCGCATACATGCCGAAGGGCTGGATCAGCGCCACCCACGTCCACACCGGCTGGGTGAAATAGCGCAGATGGCGCAGCAGCACCAGGAACAGGCCGAAGTGGAACAGCCAGCCGAACAGCCAGATCCATTTGTTGGACTTGAACAGGCTCTCGAAGAACACGACTTCGCGCAACATGCGCAGCACGACGCCCTGGCGCGTCATCGGCGCCGGGCGTGGTCGGAATCTTCAGTGGTGCCGGTGTTGTCGCATACTTCCAGATCCTGTACAGCCAGGCCCCCGATCAGCAGGGCGGTGGCGATATAGAACAGCAAGTGCGTACACAATGGTCCAGAACGGCATGCTGTCCGGGCTCCTGTAACAGTGTGGATGACGGATCAGGAAGCGCTGCAGCGGGTGCGGCCCCCTGCAGACTTCGGCCTGTTGCGTCAGACGCAGCCGGTCGGCTTCGGCAGGCCGGCGTATCTTGCACGCCTGCTTTGCCGGGCCGTAGGGGAACAGCTCATAGAGATACTTGCTGTTGCCCTTGTCCTTGCCCAGCTTCTTGCCGATGGCCTTGGTCAGTACGCGGACGGCCGGGGCGATCTGATATTCCTCGTAGTATTCGCGCAGGAAGTTGATCACCTCCCAGTGGTTCTCGGTCAGCTCGCATCGTCGGCCTTGGCCATGATAACCGCCACATCCTTGTCCCATGAATTCAGGTCTGCCAGATAGCCTTCTTCATCAGTTTCGTAAGTCTTGCCGTTTGCCTCAATAGTACCCATGTGTGTTCTCCTCGTTGGATGACGCTAATCAAAAAAGAACAAAAAATCAGAGCCAGGACTGAACCTTGTCGTTGGCTACGACCAGGTCGACAAATCCGCCGTAGTCCACGACGTCGACGTCCATCAATGCAGCTTGTCATCCTATGCCGCGTGCGGCCAAGATCAGGTCCGCAGCACAGACTGAACGCTTCAGGCCTTCTCAGCAGGCCTGCCGCGCTGTGCTGCTTTTCATTGCACCATAAACGCCATCCTCGATCAGCAGCAGCTGATCGCCGTCCCGCGTAATGGTCGAGGCGTTTTCGAGTGACAGGCGTTCGAAAGGTGACTTGTTGACCAGGTGTGACATCGTCATGTTCCGTGGCTCCTCAAAAATTGAATAGAACGTCTTGCTCGGCCATGATGTCTGCCAGTTCGGCGCGGCTGACCAGGCGTATGGATTCCTTTTCAGCATAGTCCTCGTCCTCGTCTTCCTAGACCAGATCTTCAGGTCATCCGGCGTCAGGCCACGTTCCTCGAGTGACTCCTTGTCGACATAGATCTTGTTGACGTCGTAATCGCCCAGCGCGGTATAGGTGGGCGAGAAGTTTTTCATGCCGATGCCGGCGGTGTTCTGTCCTTTGGTGAGCTGGAACACGCCGTCGTCCATGAAGGCCAGGCTGACATCCTGTTCGAAGGCGGCACCGATCAGCACGACTTCCAGGGATTCGAGCGCATAGATCGTCCCGTAGGGCGCCTTGCGGTTGACATACATGAATTTCTTTATTTCAGACATTGTCGTTCTCCCGCTCAGTCGCCGAACACGATCAGTCGGTCGCTCTGGATGCCCGCCCTCGATCAGCTGGCCCAGTCCGGAAATACGGAACCCGGGCGCGATGTTGGTTGCGTCCTTGCCGTGGCGCTTTGCCTCGCCATCGTCGAGATGTCCGCGCCGCTGGGCGGCCGCAATGCACACTACCAGATCGATGTTGTGCGCCTGGGCCAGTTCCGACCAGCGGCTGATGATATTGCGGTCGTCCTGCGGCGGCGTGCGTCAGCCGCGTGCCGTTATTGACGCCGTCGTGGTAGAAGAAGACACGAAAGATCTCATGACCCTTCTCCAGCGCCGCCTTGGCAAATTGAGTAGGCGTATCGGAGGACTGGTGCTGATAGGGACCTCGTTGACAAGAATTGCAAGCTTCATTCACATGATCCTCGCTGGATCAATCAGAAACGGATATGGGTTGAGGCGTTCAGGCTCGCACGCGCTCCACGCCAGTTATCGATGTGGTACTTGGTGAACGGCAGGCCGGTCTTCTCGAAGAATCGCGGCCAGCCGATGCGCTCGATCCAGTCATTCATGCGCTCCCAGTCCTTCGCATCTTCCTTGTAGGTCTTGAGGATTTTCTTGACCACGGCGGTGGCTTCCGGCCAGCGCGGCGGGTTGTTCGGGATACCGGCGGCGACCAGCTTCTGGAAGGTCGGCTTGCCGCGGGCATTGGAGTGGTTGCCGCCGACCCAGATCGCCAGCTTGGAATGTTCGGCATCGTTGATCTGCATGGGCGGGCAGGGCGGGTAGCAGGCGCCGCAGCAGATGCATTTTTTCTCGTCGACTTCCAGCGAGGGCTTGCCGTTCACCAGCGCCGGGCGGATGGCCGCGACCGGGCAGCGCGCGACCACCGACGGGCGTTCGCAGACATTGGCTACGAGGTCGTGGTTGATCTTCGGCGGCTTGGTGTGCTGCACGTTGATGGCGATGTCGCCCTGGCCGCCGCAGTTGATCTGGCAGCAGGAGGTGGTCATGTGCACGCGGTTCGGCATGTTCCAGCCTTTGAACTCGTCGATCAGCTCGTCCATCATGGACTTCACCACGCCGGAGGCGTCCGTACCCGGGATGTCGCAGTGCAGCCAGCCCTGGGTATGGGAAATCATGGCGACGGAATTGCGGGTGCCGCCGACCACGAAGCCGGCATCTGTCAGCGCCTTGATCAGCGGCTGCAACCTTGGCCTCGTCTGCCACCATGGTACTCGATGTTGCTGCGGATGGTGAAGCGGACATAGC
The DNA here is from genome assembly GCA_963803275.1 of uncultured Gammaproteobacteria bacterium. GTDB lineage: Bacteria > Pseudomonadota > Gammaproteobacteria > UBA9214 > UBA9214 > UBA9214. The sequence goes on from CAWDLS010000004.1 coordinate 491,067, forward strand.
CTCGCCGTACTGTGTCACCGATATCGCACAGCTTGCGCAGGGTGAATACATCGAGGATGCGCTGGGTGCCGGCGCGCACGGTCCAGATCTTGTCGCCGTTGTTGGCGACGTGCACCAGGACGCCCGGGCGCGGGTCTTCATGATAGGCCCACTGTCCGTAGTTCTTGCGCATCACCGGGATGCATGTACTGGAATCCGTCAGGACATCCGGATTCGATCGGCGAACGCATTTCATGTGCCATGTGACTCTCCTGAAATCTGTCAAGTTATTGAACAGATCCGGCGCCTGGACGCCGGGACTGTTAGTAAGCGAACACAGAATGCCCGGTTCAGGCGGACGCGGCCTGTTTCCTTCGCGCCTTTCGTGCAAACCACTTCTCGGCCTCCTCGTCCCAGCCATCCATACGGACATAGGAACTCTGGCGCGGGTCGTTGACCATGTGCGGGTCGACCTCGATGCCGATGCCCTCGAGGAAGTTCACCAGACCGATACGCTCGATCATCTCGCCGCAACGCTCATGTTCCAGGCCGTTCTCCGCCCAGAAGTCGATGATCTCTTCGGCCATCTCCTGCAGGCTCTCGTAGTCTTCCTCGGTTTCGAGCTTCATGAAAGGCACCACGACGGTACCCATCAGGTCGCCGATTTTCAGCGTGCGCTTGCCGCCGATCAGGATGGTGACGCCCTTGTCATCGCCCGGGTGCAGCGCCTTCGGCATGACGTTCAGGCAGTGCATGCAGCGTACGCAGTTGTGGTTGTCGACGGTGATGGTGTCGTCATCGTTCAGCGTGATGGCCTGGGTCGGGCAGCGCGTGATGACGTTATCGATGATGTACTGGCGGCCTTTCTTGCCGAGGTAGTACCTGAGCTCTTCCTGGTCCACCTTCATGTCGTCGCGCCAGGTGCCGATGATCGCGAAGTCGGAGCGCTCGATGGCGTTCTGGCAGTCGTTCGGACAGCCGGATACCTTGAACTTGAACTTGTAGGGCAGGGCCGGGCGGTGCACGTCGTCGGTGAAGTTGTTCACCATCCAGCGCTGAATGCCGTGCTCGTGCGCGCAGGACATTTCGCAGCGGGCGGCACCGACACAGGACATGGCGGTGCGCACGCACGGGCCGGCGCCGCCGAGGTCAAAGCCGTACTCGTTGATCTCGTCAAAGAAGTGCTGGGTGTTTTCGGTGGTGGCGCCGATGAACATGATGTTGCCGGTCTGGCCATGGAAGGTCACCAGGCCGGAACCGCATTTTTCCCAGCTGTCGCCGAGCTGGCGCAGCATGTCGGTCGTGTAGAAGTTGCCTGCCGGTGGCTGCACGCGCAGGGTATGGAATTCCTTGGACTCGGGGAATGCCTGGCCGACTTCGGAGAACCGCGGAATGATGCCACCACCGTATCCGTATACACTCACGGTGCCGCCTTTCCAGTAACCCTTGCGGGTTTCATAGGAATGTTCCAACTGCCCCAGCAGGCCGTTGTTGATGGCGTTGATGCGCTCGTCCGGATGCTTGTCGCGGAGTCGCTTGATGCCGGTAATGAAGCTTGGCCAGGGGCCGTGTTCAAGTTCGTCCAGCATGGGTGTCGGATAGGTGTTCTTGGCCATGGCAATGATCTCCTGGATTGTTTTCTACGCCACTTGGTTTGCTACTGATGCATCGCGCGCCGTTGCCCTTTCTGGCAACCGGTAAATCAGTGAGTTAAACGGAACTACGACAGCGTGATCCTCTATTGCACGCATTGTAGGAAGGCTGTTCAGGTGAACATATCCTACCCTTGGGATGGCGCGCATATTGGCCTGTATCCCGAACGGGGTATTGGCATAATAATGATTTAATTTCCGGTAGTTACCGGACGTGACCGGATAAATTAATATGAGTAACATTTTTTCTTATACTAACCTGTACTTAATACTTCTTTCACCCTGGGGAAACGGCTGGCGGATGCAATAGCGGACAATCAGGTGCGAATCGATCTCATTAGCAATTGAACGGCGGCCCACCACGCGCCGGCCGGCCCGTGTGTGTAAAAACTCGCCGGTCCCCGTAACATACACGCACCCGGAAAGCCGTCCGTCCCAGCCTCGCCATGATACACACAGCAGACACCTTTCACCCCTTCGATCTCTCCAGTGACACGGACTACCGGGCATGGCGCGCGTGGAAGCTGGATGACTACCCCGTTACCGCGCAAGACCTGCTGGTTTCCATCGCCGATCCGGTGCACGTATCGGCCGCGGAGCAGGCGGCAGTCCTGGCGGCCTGCCGCAAGGCCAATATGGCGATCTACGCTATCCCGAATGACGCGGCGGCGGACCGGGAAGCGGTCCGCTGCGCTGGGCAGGCAGTTCGGCCTCGAGCGGCTGGACATGAACCTGCGTGCCGACGAGGACAGCATTACCGCGCTGCGGGTGATGCCGGAATCGGCGGCGACCCGCTACATTCCCTACACGAACCGGCCGCTCAACTGGCATACCGACGGTTACTACAACACGCCGGACGAGCAGGTGCGCGCGATCGTGATGCACTGCGTGTCAGCGTCTGCCAGTGGTGGAGACAACCTGCTGCTCGATCCGGAGATCGTCTACATCCAGATGCGTGACAGGAATCCGGACTACATCCAGGCGCTCATGCAGCCGGACGCCATGCTCATTCCGGCCAACATCGAGGGCGGCAGGCAGCTTCGCGGGGCGCAATCCGGACCGGTCTTTACGGTTGAAAAAGGCCGCAACGCCCTCCATATGCGTTATACGGCGCGTACCCGCAGCATCGAGTGGAAGGACGACCGCACCGTGCGCGATGCCATCGAGTTCCTCCGTGAACTGCTCGACAGCGACAACCGTGGATTTTCCGCCACCGCCTGCAGGCCGGGCAAGGCATAATCTGCAATAATATATTGCACAGGCGCGAGGCGTTTGACGATGACGTCGCTGCCGGCCAGACCCGGCTGCTGTACCGGGCGCGTTATTATGACCGGATACAGGGCACCGTGGCCGATGACCGTTTATATGGAGACAGGCAATGCTGTGGTTGAGTGAAGTATTGATCCAGCAGCATGACCTCGATTCCTTCGAGGCGCTGATGCAGGCCGTCAGCGCGCGCGCGCGCGCCGGCGAGATCCAATTCCGCATGGATGTGCGACCGCCGTTTCCCGATACCCCGGAAGACTGGGAAGACCGGCTGGAAGCCGCCTTCTACGCGGTGAACAGGTAACCGCCCGCCGCCAGCGAGGCCGCTATGTACTGGAACGATGAAAAAGAGAAAACGCCGGCATTCGAGATACCGGATGACGTGGTCGACCTGGCCTTCAGAATCACCTGTCCGATCCTGCCGCTGGATCATGCGCATGCGCTGTCCTCCGCCTTGCTGGCCATCCTGCCCTGGCTCGAGGAGGAGGCATGCGCCGGCATACACCTGATTCACGGCGCCACCTCGGGCAATGGCTGGATCCGGCCGCCGGACACCGCCAGCGCGGTGCTGCACCTGCCCAGGCGCACCCGCCTGCGCCTGCGTGTTCCCAGGCAGCGCCTGGAGGATGCGCGGCAGCTCACCGGCCGCTGCTTCGATATCGATGGACACCCGCTGGAAGTCGGCGAGTCGGAGGTCGTGTTGCTGAGCAGCCTGCCCACGCTGTTCTCACGTTACGTCATTACCGGCGTCGACAGCGACGAGGATGCCTTCCTGGAGGAAGCGGCGCGCGGACTGCGGGCGATCGGCATCGACTGCCGCAAGATGCTTGGCGGTATCAGCCATACCCTGCGGTTTCCGGACGGGCCGGTCCATACCCGCAGCCTGATGGTGGCTGAGCTGGAACCGGAACAGTCGGTACGCCTGCAGCAGCAGGGACTGGGGGCAGGGCGCAGCATCGGCTGTGGCCTGTTTCTGCCCCACAAGGGCATCAAACCGGTCAACGATGCAAAGGAATAACCTCATTTTACAGGTGTTATCCCGGTCGGGGGGTTGCCTTTTTGCGCGCACGCGGCAGAATTCTCGCACTTTTTTCGCAACCGCAACTGTTTCAGGAGAGCATCATGGCATATGAGATCGACGGCAAGACGATCGAAACCACAGAAACCGGTTTCCTGGTGAATATGGATGACTGGAGTGAGAACATTGCCCGTGCGATAGCCGAAAACGAAGGGATTTCGTTGACCGAGGCGCATTGGGACGTGATCAACTACCTGCGTGACGAATACCTCAACAACAGTGGCAACCAGCCAAACAACCGCGTGATGATCAAGGACATGGGCGCCCGCTGGGGCCGCAAGATCGCATCCAAGGATTTATTCGATCTGTTCCCGGGCAACCCGAGCAAACAGGCCGGCAAGATCGGCGGCCTGCCGGAGAGCATGCGCAAGGGCGGTTACTGACCGGCCGCAGACCTGGCGATTGCCCATAGGGGATATTTTCGCGCCACGGGCAAGTGGCTATAGTCGGCTCAATCCACGAATTTATAACGATATTACCTGTATCCCGGAGACACAGACATGAGTGAAAAACAGGAACTGATCGCGACAATGCTGGAATTGCAGAAGAAATTCATCGATTACGAACATGCGCACGGCGTGGAGATGGAGGAATATTTCGTTCCGGAAGAGGGTCACCCCCTGTACCATTTCCGCCAGGATTACATGGCGCTGGCCAACAAGCTGGTCGACATGGCGCATGCCGAGAAGGGCTCGCACCGCTAGATCCTGTCACTATGTGTAACAAAAAAGCCGCGCATTGCGCGGCTTTTTTGTGGGCAACGGGAACGGCATGCTGTTCCGGGAATATACACTCGTCGATCCGGCAGCGTTCAAGGCGATTCTGTAAGAACGTTCCTGGCCGACTCTGCAGCCGGGAAGGCCGGGCACGCGTCACTTCGCCGGTCGCTGCGAAAACGCCTACAATGCAGATTGCCCTGCCCGAATTCCGCCGGCAAGGAATGCTCGACGCAATGCGCCGGTTTGGACAAATCGAATGTATCCGCAGGATCACCCAGGCAAGGTGCGCCAATGCTTTCGATATTCACCAGCAAGAGAACATTCGACGACAAGTGGATCGGCCATCCCTTTCTCAATCGTCACCGTCTCCATCGCTGGCGCATGAACTCGGCACGGACTTGCGTGCAGGTACGCAAGTTCCTGTCGCCCCCGTTTGGGAGGCAAATGGAAGAGGCTGTTCAGCAGCTCGATGACGAGGGCTTCGCCGTTATCGGGGAGTTCCTGCCCGTTGACGCGTTCGCACAGTTATCTGCCGAGGTTGAGACGGCATTCCGCGACCTGGAAAACGTGCGGCCGGTAGGCGAGAACCGGGTACCCGGCTTCGGATCGAAGCAGCACTTCCCCGGCGGATTCGACCGCTATGACGGTGGGACACTGAATCGATTCCTGACGATCGGCGCGAGTCGGCTTCCGGCGTCGACACGGTTTGCATATGACGCCCGCCTTGCGCCGTTGACCCGCGCTGTCTGCGGCCTGCCGCATGATCCACGCAAGACGCACCTGTACCTGACCATACACGGCTCCGAGCAGGATAATCCCGATTTGCAGAAGGTGTTTCACCGGGATACCTACTTCAGTTCCATGAAACTCTGGTATTTCGTTCGTCCCGTGACATCAGACGACGGACCGTTCGTCTACGTACCTCGCAGTCATTTGCTTACAAGCGAACGACTGGACTGGGAAGAAAGGGTTGCCAATCTGGCCGCTGAGGGCCTGGCCAATGTGGAGGATAGGGGTGGATCGTTCCGTATCAGCGAACAGCAGATTACAGAACTACACCTGCCTCGACCAGTTACCATCACCTGTGCAGCAAATACACTGGTTATCGCAAACACACTTGGCTTTCACCGAAGAGGCGATGCACGGCCAGGCAGACAACGGGTTGCGATCTACGGCTGGCACCGTCCATTCCCCTTCGACATGATCGGCATCCAGTCCCGGGTCAGCCGCCTTGTGCGTGCCCTGACGCACAGGCGTGATTAGAACCCATCTCAAAATTGCGAATCGGTCGTCAAGGCCAGGCGTGTACCCTGTGAGGAGTGCAGTTTACTCGAATCTGCCGCTGCGCGCGCCCCGCACCACAGCAGGGTCCACAACACCGCATTGGCGGCCGAGGGGCATTTTGAGATAGGTTCTAACCCGGATATCGTGCCGGAAAGCAGCGCCCCCATTGATCGTCTCTGGTGTGCTGTGTCTTCGCGTCCTGGCGCGATACCGGGTTCTCAGACCTCCGACCACATGCGCACCAGGTTGACATAGGACTGGTTGACCTGCGCGGTTTCCGGTGCGTCGGGTCTTTCCTTCAGCAGTGCCTCGCGCGCCTGGTTGAGTTCGTGCAGCAACGCACGCCGTTCGGACTCGCGTACCAGGCTCTGGATCCAGCTCACGGCAACCAGCCGTTCGCCACGGGTGACCTCACCGACGCGATGGACGCTGGACGCAGGGTACACGACCGCGTCACCGGCCGGCAGCTTGACCTGCTGCTCGCCGAACGCAGTCTGGATGCACAGTTCACCACCCGCATAGGATTGCGGGTCATTCAGGAAAATCGTGACCGACAGGTCGGAACGGTACAGATCGCCCTGGCCCATGACCGGATCATCGACGTGCTTGCCATAGGACATGCCGGGCGTGTAACGGGCGTAGTAGGGCGCGGCCGTTTTGAGCGGCATGGCCGCGCTGCGGAATACCGGATGCCGGACCAGGCTGCCCATGACGAGCGTGTTCAGCTCGGCAAGGCGTGCGGGATCGAGGGCAAGCTCCTCGTTGTGCTTGACACGCCGTGCCGCGCTGCCGGCCGAATTGCGGCCATCGGCAAAGCGCCCGCCGGCGATCAGGGCCGCGGCACCCTGCAGTTGCCGGCTGTCGAGTACACCCTTGATATGGATCAGCATGATTCCTGTCCTGCACTACGCGGCGGGTATGCGGTAACATTCAGCCAGGGACTGGAGTGTAACCAAAATCAGGGCTGTAATCATGATATTGAACGTGGTGGTAGAGGAGCAGGTCTACCCGGTCAACGTGCCGGATCTGTTGATCAACGAGGCCGGCGACTTCTTCGACAAGCTGGATGCCGACATGGACAGGGGCTGGCAGATGAGTCGTGACTGGGTGGATAACCCGACACTGGAACAACGCTGCCAGATCATCGGTGACAAGATGCTGACCGCCATGCACAACGACAACAGGAAGATGATGATGTTGCTGTCCGCCTATATCCTCGCGCGGGCACCGGGCGTGACCGGCATCCGCATCGACACCCATGGCGAGATGATGGAAACCGAACTGGTTTCGGGTTGAGCATCTGGCCCCTGTGCCTGCCCGAGAATCGCCGGGCTGTATCCCGTACCCTGCCGCTGCTGATTCGTTAGCCCGCTGGCCGCGACGCCAGGTTGAAACGCCTGGCGCCTCCGGCAGGTCGGCTGCAGGCCGTTCGGGCAGGGGCTGGCTAGGAGCCTGTCCGAGTAATCATGTCGCTGTTGCGGCGGTGTTCTTTCGGTCCATATTTCCGATCCTTTTCGTCACAGAGTGCCTACTATGCTCCTCAAAGGATCGAAAGTCTGCCCTCGAAATCCCACGCGCCTCGCTACGCGCAGATTACTCGGACAGGCTCCTAGCTGCCCCGGTCGGTGCGGCCGCCGATCCGTTTGCTCATGCGCACGTGGGCGATGCAGTTGAACAGCATGTGTCCGCTGCCGAGCGCGCTGTAACCGTGTTTGCGGTAAAAGCCCAGCGCCGTCTCCCGCGCATCCAGCACGATGACGGCGGCACCGAGGGCATGTGCCTTGTTTTCCAGCGCTTTGAGCAGCCGGCTGCCGAGGCCGCTGCGCTGATACGGACCTTCAACCGCCATGTAGCGGATCTGCGCCTCGCGGATCGAGTTGAAATGCAGGCGCCCGACCGCAAGCGCCTTGCCGCCGGGGCTGACCAGCATCAGGTGTGTGCCGTGTTCATCCTGCGGATCCCGTTCGCTGCCGCGCGGCTGGTTCCAGGGCGCGCGCAGTATTCTCCAGCGCAAATCGTAATACTTCCGGTACTCCTGCGTGCCTGACGGTTCGATGATCCGCATGTCTGTCCGGTTAAGTCGTCAGGCGAATACGACCCAGGTGGTCGCGATGTATTTCGTGCCCTGCTCGGGCATGGCGCCGCGGTGCTCGTGGGTCCAGAACGGCGGAAACAGCAGCAGCTTGCCGGCCTCGGGTTGTATCTGCACACCCTGGTAGGAAAACTCGGTGGCGCCGCCGGGACCGGGTACATCGTTCAGGTACCATACCGCCACCAGCTGGCGCTGGCTGAATTCGTGGCTGCCACCGTCGATGTGCCAGTGATAATACTCGCCCGGCCGGGTACGCTGGATGGCGTAGCCGCTATCCTTGAACGGCCCTCTGAAGAACGGAAACGCGCCGCGAAATTCCTGTACGGCAAGACCCAGCGAACGGAACAATTCACGGTCGATGTCCTTCCAGTGGTCCTTGCCGCTGACAACCAGGTCGGTCGAGCGCTTGATGTCCGGTTCCTGCTGCACCGTCTGGCCGATGCGACCGGGATACTGTTCGTCCCCGCGCTCCTCGAAGCGGCGGATCATCTCGTTGCAGATATCGAGCGCCAGCGCACGCTGTTTTTCGAAGATGAAACTGTGTGGCTTGACTTCCCGTATGGTTGTCAATGGCGCCGCCTGCGCCGGTGAGGATTGCTTCATGAACGGTGCCTTGCCGTTGCCGCTAGAGCGTGCCTGTCTCGATGGTCGACACGAGCTGTTGCCGGCCGGCGGTGCCGAATTTGCGGAACAGCTCGAGCAGCTTGCTGGCCAGTGCCGTCCAGTGCGCGGCCGAGCGCCGCACCAGCTGCTCGAGTTCCCGCGTGTTTCCGGTGATTGTCCAGATCTCGTAGGCGGACAGCAGGCGCGGGAACAGTTCCTTGCGCATATTGGACAGGTTGGCAATGTAGAAATGCAGCGAGGCCGGATTGTTCTCTGCCAGCAGGCCGGGCAGCGTCGAGAGAACGTCGGCGAGATAGTCACGAACGGCGCGCAGCATGACTTCCTCCTTGCTGTGACCGAGTGCCGCCAGCATGTCCTCCCAGCCGGTCCCGAGGATCTTGCCGGCCTGTACCTCGCCGATCTCGTGCAGCATCACGGTACGCAGTTCGTTGTCGGTCATGGCCTCGAGGGATTCATCCGGCGCCTTTTCGAAATCGTAGCATTCCAGGGCCTGCTGCATGGCATTGGCTGGCCGGTTCCAGCGCCATTCCTCGATCCGCTCCCACAGCATCCTGCGCAGCGATTCGCGGCGGATGAAGATGGTGCCGTCAAGGCTCATGGCCGGCGGCGCGGCGAGGTCGCGCGCCAGTTCCTTGCCGGATACCAGCAGCAGGTAGTCTTCGTGCTGCCTGTGCACCTCAAGCGTGCCCATGAAGAAAACCGGCTTCATGCCGGGGCCGTAGCCGCTGCTGTACACGTAACCGAGCGGATTCAGTGCCGCGTTGATAGGCGCTGCATCGAAGGGGCTGAAGCGTTCATCACCGACCGGTATCGTCTCGAAGGTGTTGTGTTCGAGACGGCCCCAGTGATCCTCGCGCCGGGTCAGCCAGTCGGTCAGTTCGTCATGCGACAGGACGGCCCCGAACGGCAATCCGTGTTCCCAGCGAAAGTACTCGCGCATCTTGAGCAGATAGACGCAAAGGGTGTAGTTGGTGGCAAATTGCGCATCGGAGATGTGGCAGTTGGTGCGTACGGCATCCAGTGTCGGCATCAGACTGCTGATGTCAGCCGGCGCTTCAGGTGACCGGGCCTTGCTGCTGTTCACGTTCGATACCCCTGGATTTCCACTGTTTTTTCTATGCTAGCATGTGTCATCATGCCTCGCCATCGTCCGGGCAGCAGGCAATAGCGATCAGCGAGAGCAGTCGTGCGAGTCAAGAGCAAGTGGAATATCAGGGATCGGAAGCGCAGCTTCAGCGAGATCGGCGGCGCGGCGGCCTTCATCCTGTGGCGCATTGCACAGCAGGGCATGCTCAACCTTGAAAACGAGGGTTTTCAGACCGACACCAATGCTCAGCGCCTGGATATCATGGCAGAGTTTGTGGCATTTCTGGTGCACATGGTCGATCGCTTGAAGGCCGGGGACCTCGAGCAGGCGGAACGCCAGGAATTCATTACCGCGCTGGCCCGGCACCTCGCAGACCAGATGCAGGAAAACCGCACCGACGCGCAGGGTACCGGTGAATACCGGGAGGCGTTTGTCAGGCTGCTCAACGAGCGTGCCGCGGACTATGCGGAATTCTCCGTGCACGCCGGCGAGCCCGGTTATGCAATGCAGCGCTATTTCGGCGAGAACGTACGCGCCGTGATGGGCGCGAAGGACAACAAGTGGATCACCGACCAGGTGATGGAAATCGAGGTACCCGAGGCATTGAAACCCCTGAACAAGGCGTTGCGCGACCTGTTTGCCCGCCCGGGGGCATGAACAGAGCGGGCCGGGCCCGCCCGTTCGTCTCCGGCGGTATCGAGGTTATTTTTTCCAGTCGCCGAAGTTGTCCGTGTTGTGTGCCTTGCCGTCTTCATAGCCGGCGGAATAGGCCTCCGTGACGCGCTGTTCTTCACGCTCCGGATTCAGCAGATAGCCACCCTGCCAGCCCTGTATGTATTCCGGGTCGACACCCATTGCTTCCATCTTGGTGACTGTTTCGTAGTATTCCTGGTTCATCGTTGTTTCCTCGTATGGGTCCTTGTTTGGGTTGAAAGTCGTCCGCTCCGGCAGCGGTCAGCCGCGTGCCGCGTTAAAGTGTGCCAGTGCCGCACCCGAGTCGATCGCGGCGGCCGCCGCCGCTGCCGCCTCGCCAAGCGCGGCGTGGCGGTGCAAGTGATACAGCATGATCGCCGCGCCATAGATCAGGCTGTCGCGTGCCGGCCCCGGTGCACCCTGCAGCGCGGCCAGGCCGGCATCCGCCGCGGCCTGTGCGGCGGCCGTGCAGTCGATCGCCGCGGGGGCTGCGTCCGCTGTAGCTGCGGCCGGCGCAATGTCTTTAGGCAGTGGTACGGCGCGGGTGGGCTGCACGATACCGATCATTTCCGGGTGTACTTCCAGCGGGTATTCCGCGCCGCCGTCATGATAGCAAAATACCGTTGCCGGCTGTTTCAGCGAGGGGATGACACCGCCCTCGACGCCGCGGACAATCGCGGCCGAAGCGAAACCGGCATGGCGTGCCAGGCGTGCGTAGACCGGTGGATAGACCTTGTGTACGTAGCCGGTCAGCAGGTGGGTCCTGACTTTGCCGCGTACCGGTCCGGTCAGTACCTCCACCGTGGTGAGCACCGGCCGCTTCACGATGCGGGTGCGCAGCGGGATCAGGTCATGCAGGCGCGGCGCAGACATCTTCTGGTCGACGTAAGCCCAGCCAATGTCCGGGTCGGCGATCCGCGCCGCCGCCTGTTGCCCGTCGAGATCGACATCGATGCCCGCGGCACGCAGGACCTTGCGATGCGTGACACCGTATTTCGGACCGACGGCTTCCAGGCCGTGCGACACGGCCGGCAAGCCGCAGGCGGCAAACACGGCCGGCAGAAAGGGTGAAACCGGCAGGCCGCGGGTGTAGCCGTCATAGGGATCGGCCACGTCGATGATTTCGTCGACGGCGGCGGTGACCGGGTTCATGGTGTCGAGGATGGCCTGCAGCACACCGGCGTTTTCCTCGTCGGTCTCGCGTTTCATGCGCAGGGCGATCAGCAGCACGGCCGCCTGGACCGGGTCCGGATTGCCTTCCAGGATGTGACGCATGGCGGCGTGTGCCTCGGCGAAGGTCAGGTCCTTGCTGTATTCCGGGCCGGTCGCCACCTTCTGGATGCAGCTGTGCAGCAGCAGGTCGGTGTCGCTACCGCTTATCATTTGTGCCGCCATGATACGCTAGCTCGTTGTTTCAATTGAGTTTACAGATGCGAGTGAGGAGTATACAGGAGGCCAAATTGACCCCGTATATCCCGATGGAGAGAGTGATCGCAGCCTGCATTTGCGTTGTATCCATATGAATATCGTAGATATTCTCTCTTTAGAGGTATTCGATAAGCCGTCCTGAAACACTAGCATAGCCGGTAGTTGATACCGGCCAGGCGGCTCACCCACAGACCCGAGAGGCAATGCATGTCAGACGAAGCGAACGACCTTGATTACTCCAGCGGGGTGGCGGCATTCGAGTCCAGAAATTTTTCCCAGGCGATGCGGCTCCTGTCGCCGCTGGCGGATGCCGGCAACGCCGGTGCGCAGCATCGCGTGGCGATCATGTGCCAGAACGGGCTCGGCGTGGTACGCAATGAAATGCGCGCCTACAGGATGATGAAGGCCGCCGCGGAGCAGGGGCATGCGGTTGCACAGCACGGTCTCGGGTTCATGTACCTGGAGGGCGAGTGCGTCGAACAGGACAGCGCCAGGGCGGCCGAGTGGTTTCGCAAGGCGGCCGATCAGGGCCTGGCTGGCTCGCTCACGACGCTGGCCCTGATGTACCAGGAAGGCAACGGCGTCGAAAAAGATCCGGAAGAGGCGAAGCGTCTGTACGCCGAGGCCGGATTCGAACTGTAACAGCACCGGTTGCTGAGCGGGCCGGTCTGACATGAACCTGACACCGGAAGATGCCCTGCGGGTGAACGTGCTGCTGGCCGGTGCCCTCAAGGCCGTGCGCATCGATGAGTCCAGGATGATGCTCCACGCGCTTTCCGACAAGGGCGAGGCGACGATCAAACTGAATCCGAATTGCCGCGACGAGTCCTACCTGCGGGAGGTGCGTGAAACGCTGTCCAGCCATGTACTGGGATCTCCCGGCGGCTACCCGGTCTACCTGAAGCGCTGGACGCGCATGGGCCAGGCGCGGGACAGCATCCTGGAGTCGCTGCTGCTGCTGGGGGAACCCGAGGCGGTGGTCGCCGTCGTCAATGCGCCCGGTATCACCGATGAAATCGCCAGCCGCGCCTGGTGGGCGTCGCAGACGGCGGAAAACGCGCGCTGCATGCTGCGCCAGCCGACCGTGGTGCAGGGGCGCATGGGTCCGGTACTGGCACAGTTTCTGCTGGAATTCCTGCCGTTCGAGGTCGAGGCGCGCGACCAGATCAGGTCGGTGCGGCTGGTGCTGCAGGGTGACCTGATCGATCGCGAGGAACGCCTGCGCCTGTGGGAGAAGGGCAAGCACCGGAATGCATTCCATGTCGGTTTCCTGCAGGCCATGCCGGATGACCTGCCTTATGAGCAGGCGCCCGGGCCGGCGTGGAAGCCTGCCCGCTTGCAGCTGCAGGGTTTGATGACGGCGGGTAATCCCTATGCCGTGCAGTTATGCCGCCTGCTTGGTCCGGCCGGCCAGGCATTCCTTGCCGGCGTCGAGAACGTCCTGAACAGGCCGGCCAACCAGGATGTGATGGTGGAGTTGATGCACGCCCTGGCCGCACACGCCCGGGCACTGCCGCTGGCGGACAGGCGGTTTGCCTACGTGGAAGACATCGTCGCGGAAGTCGATCGCGTGATCACCGCGGCAGCACAGGGTACTGTCGCGCGGCAGGATCTCGCGGCCGTATTGCAGGCATTGCCCGGGCGTGTGCATCATATCCGCGCGATGCTGTTCCTCGGCCTGCTGGATGAGCCGGTGCTGGATCCGGTGTTCTCCAGGACCGATGCGATCGGCACGGTCATGCGCAAGAAGCTGAAACCGGTAACCGGACCGGTGCTGCAGCAGATCAGCGTTCTCCGGGATTCGTAAATTGTTCAGGTAATGCAAGATGGTTGATATTCGTATGTACTGTACCGCCTTTTGCCCCTATTGCGTGCGTGCCGAGCTGTTGCTCAAGTCAAAAGGTGTGAAGGCGCTCGACAAGGTCTTCATAGACAGCATGCCAAACGGTTTCCAGGACCTGGTCAGGCTGACCGGCCGCAGGACGGTGCCGCAGATTTACATCGGTGAGCGGCACATCGGCGGCTATGATGACCTTGCCGCGCTGGATTCCCGTGGCGGGCTGGATTCCCTGCTGGCCGTGGACTGATTTCCCGTACGCCTCCGGTCAATATGGACTACCTGCCGATCTTCCTGAAAGTGACCGACCGTCCGTGCCTCGTCGTGGGCGGAGGCAAGGTAGCCGCGCGCAAGGTGGCCCTGTTGCTGCGGGCCGGCGCGCACGTCACGCTTGTGTCGCCGCAATGCTGTGCCGAGGTGCGGTCTCTGACGGCCGGTGGTAACGTGACCTGTGAGGAGCGCGATTTCCAGGCAAGCGATATCGGCGGTGTGGCGCTGGTGATCGCTGCCACGAATAACGAGGCGGTCAACCGCACGGTCTCGGAGCTGGCAAGACAGCGTGACATACCGGTCAACGTGGTCGACAATCCCGGGCTGTGCAGCTTCATCATGCCATCGATCATCGACCGTTCGCCGGTACAGGTCGCGGTATCCACCGGCGGCGCCTCGCCGGTACTGGCGCGCCTGCTGCGGGCGCGCCTGGAGAGCTTTATCCCGTCGGCCTATGGCAGGCTGGCACGCCTCGTCGACGAATACCGTCAGCGCGTCAAGCGACGCTTTCCGGATGCCGGTCACCGCCGTTACTTCTGGGAGAGCATCCTGCAGGGGCGTGTTGCCGAGCTGCTGTTCGCCGGCCAGGAAGACAAGGCGCGTACCGCCTTGCAGGAGGCCATCGAAGACACCAGCGAACATTATGCCAGCGGCGGGGAAGTCTACCTGGTCGGCGCCGGTCCGGGTGACCCGGACCTGATCACCTTTCGCGCCCTGCGGTTGATGCAGCAGGCCGATGTGGTGGTGTACGACCGGCTGGTATCGCAGCCGATCCTGGACATGGTGCGGCGTGACGCCGACATGATCTATGCCGGCAAGGCGCGTGACAAACACACCCTGAGCCAGGAAAGCATCAACGAGCTGCTGGTGCGGCTGGCCAGGGAAGGCAAGCGGGTATTGCGGCTGAAGGGGGGTGACCCCTTTATCTTCGGGCGCGGTGGTGAAGAGATCGAGACCCTGGCGCAGGAGGGCATCCCCTTCCAGGTGGTACCGGGTATCACCGCGGCCTCGGGCTGTGCATCGTATGCGGGTATACCCCTGACTCACCGGGACTACGCACAGTCGTGCATCTTCGTGACCGGTCACCTGAAGGACGGCAGCGTCAATCTCGACTGGGAGCAGCTGGCAAAACCGGCGCAGACCATCGTCTTCTACATGGGGATGTACAGCATCCCGGTGATCAGCAGGGAACTGATCGCCCATGGCCTGCCCGCCGCTACACCGGTGGCACTCGTGCAACAGGGCACCACGCCGCAGCAGCGTGTATTTATCGAAACGCTCGAGTCGCTGCGAGACCTGGATAAGCGCCACACGATCAAGCCGCCGACCATCATAATCGTGGGCCCGGTCGTCAGCCTGCACGACAAGCTCGACTGGTTCCACAGCGACCGGCAGGGACAATGACCTACCGGATACACAGGCGATTTATCCCGCTCGTGTAGGATATTTCCTATTTCCATTGCGCTTTCACAGCGCTAGTCTCGCCAGTTGAAAAGTGGTATTGGCGAAAAACTACCATGTGGGTTATGGATGACAGGAGGAGGGGAACATGATCAATGTCATGCTGGTTGATGATCACGGGCTGGTAAGAAACGGCATCAAGCGTATTCTCGACGATGTCGATGGCATAGCCGTCGTCGCCGAGGCGGAAAACGGCGAGCAGGCCATCAGGCAGGTTAGAAAACAACGGCCCGACGTCATCCTCATGGATGTCAGCATGCCGGGCATCGGCGGACTGGAGGCCACCCGGAAGATCGCTCAGTCCCTGCCGGGCATCAAGATCATTGCCGTGACGATTCACGATGATGACCCGTTTCCGGCGCGCTTGCTGGAGGCCGGGGCTGTCGGCTACCTGACCAAGGGGTGCGATGTGCGGGAAATCATCAACGCGATTCGTTGCGTGCATACCGGCAAGCAGTACATTACCCCGGCTGTTGCCCAGAAGCTCGCGCTGTCATTCATCAATAACGGGGAAAAATCGCCGCTCGACCGGCTCACCCAGCGCGAGACACAGGTCATGCTGATGATCGTGAAGGGAAACACGAACAAGCAGATATCAGAGAAACTCTGCCTGAGTCCCAAGACGACCAGCACCTACCGCTACCGCCTGTTTGACAAACTGGGGGTGTACAACGAGGTCGAATTGACGAGATTTGCCATCCGCCACGGTCTCATCAAGGAAAATATTTCGCACTGAGCGGTCCTTGTGCCGCCGGCAGCCCGGCATGGCTGCCGGCCGATTGCGATGACTTATGCTCCGGAATTGAGACGTCGGTCAGAGTCTTGCCGGCTGACGTTGCTAAGCTGTTTTTCGTTGGGCTCTCCTGTTTATCGCGGGGGGTCTGTCTGCGGCAGGGACAGGAGTGCGAGGATGTCTACGGTAAGGAGCCGTGCACCGGCGTTTACCGGTGGTCTCGAATGGTTCAATGTCGAGGCACCGGTCAGGTTGTCGGAGCAGCGTGGCAAGATCGTACTGATCGATTTCGGCAGCTACTGCTCGGTCCAGTGCCGGCACGCACTGGCAGACCTCCGCCAGCTGGCCAGCCGGTACCGGGATGACCTCGTGATCGTCGGTGTGCATAGTCCCAGGTTCCGCAGCGAATTGCGCCGTTCGCATGTCCAGAAGGCAATCAACCGGCACAACATCGATTTTCCGGTGATTCACGATCCGGAACAGAAGCTCTGGAACCTGTATGGCATCAGTGTCCTGCCGACGCAGGTGCTGATCGACCACGAGGGCTACATCGTGGGTTCGCTGTCGGGCGATGGCAAGTCCGCACGCCTGGAACAGATCGTCGGCAAGCTGCTCGGCAGGCGCGAGCACACCTCGGCGACAGCACGCAGTTCCTTCCAGCTGAAACACTGTCCCGAACCTCCGGGGGTGCTGAACTTTCCGGGACGGATCGTCGTCGCCGGGGACAGGGTGTATATCGTCGACAGCGGCAATCACCGCATCCTGGTGACGTCGGCAAGTGGTCATGTGCTGCGTCAATACGGTGGTGGGGGTGCGGGGTTCGTGGATGGCGAGGGGCAATCCGCCGCGTTCAGTAATCCGCAGGGTATCGAGGTACATGACGATTTCCTGTTTGTCGCCGACGAGGGCAACCATGCGATACGACGCGTCAATCTGCGTACCGACGAGGTGGTGACCATTGCCGGCACCGGCAGGCAGGGTGGTCCGTTGGCGGGCCCCGCCACCGCGCCTGCCGAGACGGCACTCAATTCACCCACGGATGTCGTTTTCCATAACGGCCAGCTGTTCATTGCGATGGTGGGTGTGCACCAGATCTGGCGACTGTGCCTGATGAAAAATACCCTGGAGGTGTTTGCGGGCAGTGGCCATGAAGGGCTGGCCAATGGCGCACCCGGTACGGCGTCGTTTGCCCAGCCGACCGGCCTGACGGTCTGTGGTGACAAGCTCTACACGGTCGACGCCACGGCATCCGCCGTACGCTGCGTTGACCTGGCGTCAGGCTCGGTCTCCACCCTGGTCGGCGAGGGACTGTTTGCGTTCGGTGAACAGGACGGTATCGGTCAGGCGGCGCGGCTGCAGTATCCACTCGACATCAAGGCCGACCAGACGCAGAACATGCTCTGGGTGGCGGATACGTACAATAACAAGATCAGGCGAATCGGCGTCAAGACCAGGCACGTTTCCAGCGTGTTACTGGACCGGCGGCTGGATGAGCCGGGCGGGCTGGCATTTAGCAACAATACCCTTTACATTGCCAATACCAATGCGCACGAAGTATTGCGGCTGAATCCCAACAATGGTCTGACCGAAGCACTGAATGTCACCGAAGAGCAAACAGATATTTGATCCTGACTGCAGAACGTGTCCCCGACTGGCCGGCTTTCTCGACCAGGTTTCCAGCAAACACCCCGCATACCACGCCCGCCCGGTACCGCCCTTCGGGGACCCGCAGGCGAACCTGCTGATCGTCGGGCTCGCGCCCGGCATGCACGGCGCCAACGCCACCGGGCGCCCGTTTACCGGTGACTACGCCGGTATCCTGCTCTACGAGACGCTGTATGAATACGGCTACAGCAACAAACCCGTCTCCGTTGCACGCGACGATGGTCTTGAGCTCAGCAACTGCCGCATCACCAATGCGGTCAAGTGCCTGCCGCCGCAAAACAAGCCGCTGCTCGAGGAGGTCAGGAACTGCAATCACTACCTGCGTACGGAGCTGCACGGGCTGCCGGATACCGCGGTCGTCATTGCGCTCGGCAAGCTCGCCCACGACGCCGTATTGCGTGCGCTGGATTTGCGGCTCTCCGGTTACCCGTTCCGGCACGACGCCTTGCACACGCTGCCCGGCGGGCTGCACATGGTTGATTCCTATCACTGCAGCCGCTACAACACGCAGACGCGCCGCCTCACGCCGGCGATGTTCGGCCAGGTCTTCCGGCGTGCCGGTGACGTCCTGGCCGCCACCTCGGCCGGTACGATTTCAGCCTGAACGCATCCGCATGAATGCACCTGGACCGGTCTTCGATGCGCGGGATTTCCTGAAGACGCTGTCGGTGCGGCCGGGCGTGTACCGCATGCTCGACACCGGGGGCAACGTCCTTTATGTCGGCAAGGCCGGCAACCTCAGGAAGCGGGTCGCCAGTTATTTCAGGACATCCGGCCTGACCGCCAAGACGGCCGCGCTGGTCGGGCAGATCGCCGCGATCGAGGTGACAGTCACCCACACCGAGGGTGAGGCACTGTTGCTGGAAAGCAACCTCATCAAGCAATTCCGGCCGCGCTACAACGTCCTGCTGCGCGACGACAAGAGCTATCCGTATATCTTTCTGTCGGATACACAGGAATTTCCGCGTCTCGCACTGCATCGCGGCGCGCGCCGTGCGGCGGGCCGCTATTTCGGTCCCTATCCGAGTGCCGGCTCGGTGCGCGAAAGCCTGCAGCTGCTGCAGAAGCTGTTCAGGGTGAGGCAGTGCGAAAACAGTTTCTTCAATAACCGCAGCCGGCCCTGTCTGCAATACCAGATCAAGCGCTGCACGGCGCCTTGCGTCGGCCTGATCGACGCGCAGGACTATGCGCTGGATGTCCAAAACACGGTCATGTTCCTCGAGGGCAGGAGCAGTGCAGTGATCGACGGACTGGTGCGGCGCATGCAGCAGGCGGCGGCAGCGCAGGATTACGAGCTCGCAGCAATCTTTCGCGATCAAATCGCCAGCCTGCGCCACGTGCAGGAAAAGCAGTATATCAGCAAGGAACACGGTGACATGGATATCATTGCCTGCGCGACCGACAAGGGCAGTGCCTGTGTGCAGGTATTCTTCGTTCGCGGCGGCAGGAATCTCGGCAACGCGGTATTCTTCCCCAGGGTGCCGATGGAACTGGCCGTCGAAGACGTGCTGTCCGCGTTCGTTCCCCAGTATTACCTCGGTAAGGATATCCCGCCCGAATTGCTGCTCAGCCACGAGTTGCAGGATAGCGAACTGATCGGACAGGTATTGAGCCAGCATGCGGGACACGCGGTGGTACTGCGCTCGCGGGTGCGCGGCAACCGGGCACGCTGGGTGAAAATGGCCATGGAGAATGCCGGGCATGCGCTCACGGCGCAACTCAATACACGCACGGGTTTTGCAGCGCGCCTGCAGGCACTGGCCGATGCCCTGCAGTTGCCGGATGTGCCTGAGCGCATCGAGTGTTTCGATATCAGCCATACGGGCGGTGAATCGACGGTTGCCTCCTGTATTGTTTTCGGACTCGAGGGACCTTTAAAATCGGACTATCGCCGCTTCAATATCCGCGATATCGAACCCGGCGATGACTACGCGGCAATGGACCAGGCCATCAGCCGGCGCTACACCCGGCTGAAGAAGGGGGAGGGGCGTCTGCCCGACCTGCTGCTGATCGATGGCGGCAAGGGACAGGTGACCGCCGCCTGCAGGGCGCTGGAGGAACTGCAGGTCGACGACCTGCGCGTGCTGGGCGTGGCGAAGGGACCGGGGCGGAAGCCGGGACTGGAGACACTGCATACGCCGGATCGAAAGGAGCCCCTGGTCCTGCCGGCGGATTCGCCTGCCTTGCACCTGATCCAGCAGATCAGGGACGAGGCGCACCGGTTCGCCATAACCGGTCACCGGCAACGGCGTGCCCGGCAGCGCAATACCTCGCCACTGGAGCACATACCCGGTGTCGGTGCCAGGCGGCGGCAGCTGCTGTTGCAACAGTTCGGTGGTTTGCGGGAGGTGGCGCGTGCGGGTGTCGAGGACCTGGCCCGCGTGAAGGGCATCAATCGCACCCTGGCGCAGCAGATATACGACGCCTTTCATGGCGACCACTGAACGGGGCTTTCCGGCATGAAATGGACATGGCCAAATATCCTGACGCTGCTGCGCATCATCCTGATACCGGTGCTGGTCGTCGTGTTCTACCTGCCCGGCCGGTGGGTGCCGCTGCTGTGCGCCGCGCTGTTCGGGCTTGCTGCCGTGACCGACTGGCTGGACGGTTATCTCGCGCGGCGCCTGGAACAGCAGTCGGTGTTCGGCGCCTTTCTGGACCCGGTCGCCGACAAACTGATGGTCGCGGTGGCGCTCGTGCTGCTGGTCGAGACCAATCACGACCCGTACTTCAGCATACCCGTCGCGGTCATTATCGGCCGGGAGATTGCCGTATCGGCGCTGCGTGAGTGGATGTCGGAGATCGGCGAGCGCACCGCGGTGGCCGTCTCGATTATCGGCAAGGTCAAGACCACGGCGCAGATGGTCGCGATCCTGCTGCTGCTGTATGACGTGCCCGTCGGGGTGTTTCCTACCCACCAGGTGGGGCTGGTACTGCTCTACGTGGCCGCTGTCCTGACCCTGTGGTCCATGCTGATTTACGTACGGGCGGCCTGGCCACTGCTGTTACGCAAGCCTGGCTAACCGGTCGGGCGGGGGTGCTTGACAGGGTCCGGCCAGTCTATAAAATGACGGGTTGCTGTGTGCGGGAATAGCTCAGTTGGTAGAGCACAACCTTGCCAAGGTTGGGGTCGCGAGTTCGAGTCTCGTTTCCCGCTCCAAATTTCTTCTCATTGCGGCGCGCCCCGGTTCCGGGGCTGTAACTGTCAAGTGCCGGATACCGTCCATGGCTGGGTGGCAGAGTGGTTATGCAGCGGCCTGCAAAGCCGTGTACGCCGGTTCGATTCCGGCCTCAGCCTCCATTTCACTCTACATCCCGTTCTCGTCCCGGTAGAATTTCACCGGCCGTCCAATTGCCCGGGTGGCGAAATTGGTAGACGCAAGGGACTTAAAATCCCTCGGTGGCTAACCCGTGCCGGTTCGATTCCGGCCCCGGGCACCATATATGACACTAAGGTAGTTACCAAGCTCAGCACTAAATGCTACCCGTGCGTGGGCACCGAGAAAAAAGGGACGGATACATTTAGGAAATCTGGAAATTAGATGCAACGGGATTTGATAAGAATACGTATCCGGCGCCTTTCCTGGACACCATGTATTAACGCCAAGCAATCCGCCAACTATACTCGACGTACAGTTAACCAGGCTTCAACCGTCGTAGCCCTATGAGAATCGTGGTCATCGGAGCAAGCGGCACCATCGGCCGTGCCGTAGCGCAGGCATTGTCGTCACGACACGAACTGGTCCGCGTGGGCCGCACCAGCGGCGATTTTCAGGCGGATATCGCAAAGCCCGCCACGCTCCGGGCCCTGTTCGAGGACGCCGCACCCTGCGATGCCGTCGTCTGCGCCGCCGGTCAGGCGGCCTTTGGCGCGCTCGCCGAACTCTCCGATGCTGACTTTCAACTCGGTCTCACCAGCAAACTGATGGGACAGGTAAACCTCGTACGGCTGGGTCAGTCCGCGGTTTCAGACGGGGGGTCGTTCACCCTCACCAGCGGTGTGCTGAGTCAGCATCCGGTGCCGGGCAGCGCGGCGATCAGCCTGGTAAATGCCGGTGTGGAGGCCTTTGCCCGGGCGGCGGCGCTGGAGTTGCCGCGCGGAATACGCGTCAACGTCGTCTCTCCGCCGTGGGTATCCGAGACGCTGGAGGCCATGGGCCGTGATCCCGCGTCCGGCTTGCCGGCCTCACAGGTAGCGAATGCCTACATCGCAAGCGTGGAAGGTGAAATGACTGGCGAAGTGCTCGATGCACGCGTCTATGCCTAAGCATGTATCCAAACCGGCAATACGCGTGGGGATTACCGGTACACGGAGGCCGGCTCGGGTTTAGCCGGTGACTGCCACGGGATGACATCGGAAAATGCATACGGCCTCGTTATCAGATCCGGATAAATCCCAATGGCTGGTACGTTCGTCGTATTGAAACCGGACATGCGATCCGGATCAGTGGAAACACACCTCGTGCCGCGCTATGCACCGCAGCGGCCGGTGTCACCGAAATGCAGACAGACTGGATGATGAAACCGTTCCATCAACAGCTCGTATGTTAAGGGACCCAGGAGGCATAACTCATGAAGGATTCGAAACTGCGCATCACGATCGACATCTTCAGCGGGAAGGAGAACCCGGTGGTGGAGTTCAGCGGGGATGCGATCCGTGAAATTGCCGAGCGACTCAGGCCGGAGCGGAAGTTCGAGACGAGGAAATCGAGTCTCCCGCCCGTCCCGACGCTCGGCTACCGGGGGCTCATCATCGAGCAGGAGGGGGTGCCAGTGCTCGAACTGCCCGGGACGTTTCGCGTGGCCGCCGGCACCGCGTTCGGCCGGGATCTGTCCTATACGCTGGCCGACGAGGCGTTCGAGGACTTCGTCTGCGGCACCGTTCCGAGGGAGCTGCTTCCGATCGACGTCTTCAGGAAGGAGGTGGAGCGTCTCAGAAAGCTGCACGACTATTGGGCAAAATGGCGGTGGAAGGGCAAGCTGCCCTGGCCGCCGGTACGCAAGGCGAAGTGCAAGTGCGCACCGCTCTACGAGCCGGACTGGTGGAACGTGTCGACCCGTCAACCCTTCAACAACTGCTACAACTATGCCACGAACTACCGGACCAATACCTTCGCGCAGCCCGGCCGCGCCGCGGGTGCAATGTACAACAACCTGAATTGCACGGAGGTCAAGGCCGGCGCGATCGCCGATGAACTGATCGACAGTCCGGGCGCCGACAACAAATGCCCTAAAGAAGGACATCTCGTGGCCTTGGTGATCTGGCCGAACGTGGATTACCATTGGTACAGGAAAGGCCGGGACGGGAAATGGACTCACAAGCCCGGTTCTACACCAGTGACGAACCTGGATAACAGCGGGAATGCCATCAACGACCCCCGGAACGCGGATCGTGGCGGTTATACGGATTTCTGCACCTTCATGATCGTCAAGCACGGGCACGTCATGATCAATTAGGCGATGGGACAGGCCGGGGAATGATGCAGTGCACCGCGCGCGCCTCTATCTTTTCGGGCCGTCCCGATCCGACATGGGACGTTGATGCGGATCACGCGAGGCAGCTCGCGGCGATATGGGAACGGCTCGAACCCTGTGCGCCGCCGGTACCGACCTCACCCCGGCTGGGCTACCGCGGCGTCTCGCTCAGCTGCGCGACAGAGGGGGAGTTCGTCGCCTTCGCGGGTTTCGTGACGCTGAAGACCGGCAACGCTGTTGAATGCCGTAGGGACGGGGACCGGCGCTTCGAGTGCCGGCTGCTGTCCACGGCGCCTGCAGACACCATTCCGGCCGGCATCCTGGAATTCTAGGCACACGGCAGCGGCCCGGTCATCGACCCGGCCCCTTTTTACCCGCTCATGATCCGTGGCCAGCGCGGATGTATCGCCTCCGCCAGTTCCGGTTCGATCGTGACCACGTAGATGCGCCGTTCGTGCCGGTCGCGCGCCACCAGCCCCTGGATCCACTGGCCCCGGGTCAGGTCATACCAGTGGCTGCGTCCCTCGAGGTCCTTCTCCAGGAAGCTCCTGACCGGTATCTTGACCGGTACCGGGAACCAGCGATCCCAGCGTCCGGCATAGATGCCGTCCAGCCGCGCCCAGCCGCCCAGCGGCAGGTTGCCGGCCTGCTCGTGCCGGCGTCCCCACGCCAGCAGGCCGGTGCCGCCGCCACGGGTCTTGGCCGGCAATTGCGCGGCGGGATTGGGGAAGTAAACCCGGATATCCTGGCCATTCGCCGCATAGTAGACACCGTCGCACATGCGGCCCTCAGATGGTCTGGCGGTGCCCGAACGGCTTCCAGGCCGGCGCGATGACGTTGGGCATGTCGGAGCGGTTGAGCAGGCGGGCAGGCGCCAGCACCAGTTCGCCGTAGCGCCGGTTGACGGCGTCCATGACCCTGTTGACTTCGTGTTGTGCCTCGCTCTCCCCGCCGTCAAACAGCTCGAGCTGGCGGCCGGCGGGGGTCGGGTCCAGCGCGGTGACCTGCACCTGGTGTACGCCCTCGCCGCGCCATACCCCGTGGATGACGCCGCGGCACAACGCCATGATTTCCATGCCGTCACTGGTGGGCAGCGCGCTGCGCAGCCTGCCGCTCACCCAGCCGTTGGCGGTGCGCAGACCGATGAAGAAGGTCTGCGCCTGCAGTCGGTGACGCCGCAGCCGCACGCCGACCTTGGTGCTCATGTGCAGCAGCCAGGTCAGTAGCAGTTCCCGGTCGCGGGTGCCGGGCGGCACGACCTTGCCATGGCCGATGGACTTGGGTGGCGGGACCTCCAGTTGCAGCCCCGCCGGGTCCCGGCCCTGGCACATGTACCAGATGCGCCGGCCCGGGTTGCCGAAGCGCCGCGCCAGTACGCTGATCGGCAGGCGCCCGACCTCGCCACAGGTGTGCACGCCATACCCGGCCAGGAAACCGCCGATACCCTCGGCGATGCCGCACAGCGCGGTGACCGGGACATCGTGCAGGCGCTGCGCCGCTTCCCAGGGCGGGATCACGGTCAGGCCGTCGGGTTTGTTCAGCTTGGCGGCGAACTTGGCGGTGGTCTTGTCGCCGCTGACGCCGATCGAGCACAGCACCCCCGAGGCCTCGAACACCTTGCGCCTGGCCAGTTGCGCGATACATGCCGGCGTGCCCAGCAGCCGCTGGCAGCGGGTGATATCCAGGAAGGCCTCGTCGACGGAAAATATCTCGATATCCGGGGTGATGTCCTGCAGCGCCGTCATGATGGCGGTGGAGGTCTCCGCATAGCGTTCCGGGTGCGCCGGGCACTGGATCAGTTCCGGGCACAGCCGGCGTGCGTATTTCAGGCGCATGCCGGTCTTGATGCCGTAGGCGCGCGCCTCGTAGGAACAGGTGATGATGCAGGTGCCCTTGAGGCCGTTGGTGATCGCCACCGGGCGGCCGCGCCACTCGGGCCGGTCGCGCTGCTCGATCGATGCGAAGAAGGCGTTCATGTCGACCAGCGCGATGGCGCGGGGCCAGATAATGCCGACGGTTTTTGCAGGACGCTCCATATACTGTGATTATATACAGTAGTCGGGCGGATTTCCCGAATTGTAGTTTATGGCGCGATGGTGTATACGGTTTTGCCGGTGCCCCGCATGAATTGTTCAGCAGCCGCCATGACAGGGAGAGTTATCGATGAGGCTTAACAGGCGCTTTTCATTAAAGAAAGACCGGAACCTGGAGCTTGAGCAGGCATTGATGCGGGTAATTCTCGTTACAGTTACCGTCGTCTACGCTGTTGCGGTTTCCTCAAAGGGGGTGGTTGAAAATGGACCTCTCGATAAAGTTGTAACGCTTGGCTATTTTTACATCGCTGTTTCCTGTGCAGGTGCATTACAGGTTTATCTGTGGCCTGCAGGCGGCAGGTGGCGGCACAGCATCTATATGTTCCTGGATGTATTGCTGACATGTGTCGCCATGCATGGTTTTGGTAAATATGGAATGCCTTACTTTGTACTGTATTTATGGTTAATCGTGGGGAATGGCTTCAGGTACGGGTATCGTGAATTGATATATTGCTCCGGCCTGTCGCTGACAGGTTTTATTCTCATGTGTTTAACCACGCAATACTGGATCGATGAATACCTTCTGTCTGTTACCGGAGTGATGTTGTTATCGGTCATACCGGTTTATGTTGCTGTCATGTTGAAGCGGCTGCAGGAGGCAAAAGAACGTGCGGAAACGGCCAGCAGGGAAAAATCAAGATTTATTGCAAACATCAGCCATGAGATCAGAACTCCGCTTAATGCCATCGTCGGATTCAGCAGCATGATGAACCGGGTCGATGACACGGCACAGCAACGCCAGATGGCTGTACGCATCAAGGAGGCCTCGGACAGCCTGATGGACCTGATCGAGGGCGTGCTGGATTTCTCCAGAATCGAATCCGGACACGTAACACTTAAACCGGTCATGACCGATCTGCGTGCCCTGCTGGACTCGATCGAGGGCATGTTTTCCCTGCAGGCTGGCCGCAAGGGCATCAGGTATTCCACGACTGTGGAACCGGCGGTGCCGGCATGGGTTATATGCGACATGCAGCGGCTGCGGCAGGTGCTCGTCAATCTGATCGGCAATGCGGTCAAGTTTACCGACGAGGGCCGCATCGATGTGACTGTCAGCCCTGACAGGATGACCGATGGTGCTGACCGTCTCAGATTTGAGATTGTCGATACCGGGAGAGGCATAAAAAAGGAATTCCATGAACACATCTTTGACAGATTCAGACAGGCCGACGACTCGGCGCAGCGTCGTCACGGTGGCACGGGTCTGGGCACAGCGATTGCCAGGAATCTCGTGGAATTGATGGGCGGGCGGATCGGTATGGAAAGCCGGTATGGATCCGGCAGCAGATTCTGGTTCACCATGCCGCTGGTCAGGCCCACGGCGGCGCAATTGCAACGGCAATCGGCCGTAACGAGGCAGCGTTCGCTGCTGCAGGACGCGGATCCATCCAGAAGGGAGGCCAGTATCCTCGTCGCCGAGGACAACGAGATCAACCGCTACGTCTATTCGACCATGTTCAAATACCTGGGTGTAAAGGTTGACCTCGCCGAAACCGGCGAGATCGCGCTGGCCAGGCTGAAAGAGCGGCAATACGACCTGCTTATCGTGGATATGCAGATGCCGGGGATGTCCGGCATGGATCTTATCAACAAATACCATGAGATCACGCCGGCCTCGCAAAGAGTGCCCATCGCAATGATCACCGGCGACGCCACCGCGGATATCGAGCAGAAATGCGAAGCATTGGGCGTAAAGGCATTTCTGGCGAAACCCGTGTCCCTGGAAAGATTGCACGACCTGGCCAGTGCGTATGTCACGCCGGTCAGGTCCGGCGGCGTCGGCCAGGAGGTTTGATCCGCGCTGCCGTATGCCAATGCCGGAAGCGGTATGTCACGCCGGGCGCACGGTATATAATCCATGGCTCGATTTCTGCATGTGGTTGAGCAATGAGCGTAATAACACGTTTTGCACCGAGCCCGACAGGCTATCTGCATGTAGGCGGGGCGCGTACCGCACTCTTTTCCTGGCTGCATGCCCGCAAGCATGGCGGCAGGTTCATCCTGCGTATCGAGGATACCGACCTCGAGCGTTCCACCCAGGAATCCATCAATGCCATTCTGGAGGGTATGACCTGGCTTGGCCTGGAATATGATGAGGGGCCTTTTTACCAGACCCACCGGTTCGATCGCTATAACGAGATAATCGACGATCTTCTCGGCAGGGGACTGGCCTATCGCTGCAACTGCTCCAGGGAACGTCTGGAGGCGCTGCGGGAGTCGCAGATGCAGCGCAAGCTGAAGCCCAGGTATGACGGACGCTGCCGCAAGCAGTCCGTATCGCCCGATGAGCCGCATGTCATCCGCTTTTATAACCCGGCGGAGGGTGGCGTGGTCGTGGATGACCAGATCCGTGGCAAGGTCATTTTCAACAACAGCGAGCTCGATGACCTGATCATCCGGCGAACCGATGGTGCGCCGACATACAACCTGACGGTGGTGGTGGATGACATGGACATGGGGATTACACATGTCATTCGTGGTGATGACCATCTCAACAATACGCCGCGCCAGATCAATATCCTCAGGGCACTGGGTGCGCAGCAGCCCGTCTATGCACACGTGCCGATGATCCTCGGCGATGACGGCACGCGCCTGTCCAAGCGTCATGGTGCTGTCAGTGTGATGGAATACCGGAACCAGGGTATCCTGCCCGAGGCACTGCTCAACTATCTCGTACGGCTGGGCTGGTCACATGGCGACAAGGAAGTCTTCTCGCTCGACGAGATGGTCGAGTTGTTCGATATCAGGAGCGTCAACAAGGCCGCATCCGCATTCAACAGCGAGAAACTTCTGTGGCTGAACCAGCACTATATAAAAAATGAGGAACCGGCCAGGATTGCACGCCTGTTGAGTCCGCACATGGGACAGCTGGGGATAGACCCCAGCCTGTGGTCCGGACCTGGTGGCCGTTGCCGAGGTGCAGCGGGAGCGAGCCAAGACACTGGTGGAGATGGCGGAAATCAGCGCATTTTTCTACCGTGACTATGATGACTTCGATGCAGAGGCCGCGAAAAAATTTCTCAAGGCCGCGGCGCGTGAGCCACTGGAAAGGTTGCGTAATGCCTTGGGAAATGTACAGCAGTGGGAACCTGATGTCCTGCATCAGGTGGTCAAGGATGTCGCAGAGGCCCTTGACCAGAAGCTCGGCAAGGTGGCGCAGCCGCTGCGCGTTGCCATTGCCGGGCGTGCGGCCTCTCCGGGAATCGACGTTACCCTGCATCTGGTGGGACGCGAGGCCTGTCTGCGCAGGATCGACAAGGCGCTGGATTACATCGGGCGGCGGACCGACGAGGGCTGAACATGAATGACCTTGATGCTGCGACGAGCGGCAATTTCATCCGCCAGATCATCGATGAGGATATCGCTGCCGGTAAACACGACGGGCGGGTCGTGACCCGGTTCCCGCCGGAGCCGAATGGCTATCTGCATATCGGGCACGCCAAGTCCATTTGCCTGAATTTCGGTATCGCCGAGGATTACCAGGGCAGCTGCAATCTGCGTTTTGACGACACCAATCCGCACAAGGAGAATGTCGAATATATCGAGGCGATCAAGACCGACGTTCAGTGGCTGGGTTTTGACTGGGACGGCCTGTATTTTGCCTCTGATTATTTTGAACAGCTTTACGCATTCGCGATCGGTCTCATCGAGACGGGCAAGGCCTACGTCTGTGATCTGACAGCGGAACAGATACGCGAATACCGCGGTACCCTGACCGAGCCCGGCAGGGAGAGCCCCTATCGCAATCGCAGCGTGGCAGAAAACCTGGACCTGTTCGAACGCATGCGTGCGGGCGAATTCGGGGATGGCGAGCGTGTATTGCGCGCAAAGATCGACATGACCTCACCTAACATCAATATGCGCGACCCTGCGCTGTACCGGATACGCCATGGCGTCATACACCACCAGACGGGTGCCGAATGGTGTATCTATCCCATGTACGACTACACGCATCCGATATCCGATGCCCTGGAGGCGATCACGCATTCCATCTGCACACTGGAATTCGCCGACCACCGTCCCTTGTACGACTGGACGCTGGACAATATACCGGCACCCTGCCATCCCCAGCAGATCGAGTTCTCCAGGCTCAATCTCGAGTATACGGTCATGAGCAAGCGCAAGCTGACTGAACTCGTCGCCGCCGGTCACGTGGAAGGCTGGGACGACCCGCGCATGCCGACGATCGCGGGTATGCGTCGCCGTGGCTACACGCCCGCGTCGATTCGTGATTTCTGCGCGCGTATCGGTGTCAGCAAGTCGGAAAACACGGTCGAGATGGGGGTGCTGGAGAACTGTATCCGCGAGGACCTGAATGTGAATGCACCGCGCCGCATGGCCGTCCTGCACCCCTTGAAGGTGGTGATCACGGATTATCCGCCAGACCGCGTCGAGCATCTCGAGGTTGCCAATCACCCCCAGGATGAATCCATGGGCACCCGCGTGCTCCAGTTCACGAATGAACTCTACATCGACAGGTCCGATTTCATGGAGGACCCCCCGAAGGGCTTCAAGCGGCTTGTCCCCGCTGGCGAGGTCCGCCTGCGCAATGCGTATGTCATCCGCTGTGACGAGGTCATCAAGGATGTGCACGGGGAGGTTATCGAATTGCGCTGCAGTCACGATGCCGCGACGCTCGGCGTCAATCCGGTGGGCCGCAAGGTCAAGGGCGTCATCCACTGGGTATCGGCTAGGTTTGGCCTGGCGGTGGAGGTGCGACTTTATGATCGCCTGTTCAGCCACCCCGCACCGGATGCCGCCGGCAAGGATGGAGGGATTACAAGGAGTACCTCAACCCGGATTCCCTGCGGACGCTGACCGGATGCATCGTTGAAGCGGACCTGGAACAGGCGGCCCCCGGCGAGAGCTTTCAGTTCGAACGGGAAGGTTATTTTTGTGTCGATTCGAGGGCACAGGTCGATCTGGCGCAATCGCACCGGATATTGCGTAACCGTACCGGAAGGTCTAGCATGCGGAATATTGATTCCTGGACGAAGCGCATTGCAACGGGATCGGACAGCGGGCGGTAGGGGAGATCCGGCGCCAGGCCGAATCGCTTAGGAAATTTACCAGAAGGTATGATACTGATTAATATTTAACCGTAATGCACAATTAAGGACATGGCATAGGGTGTTCTACCGTGGGAGGTCGGTATTCGCGTCTCGTTTTTTCGGGGCCATAGCTCAGCTGGGAGAGCGCTTGCATGGCATGCAAGAGGTCGGCGGTTCGATCCCGCCTGGCTCCACCAGATCAACCATGGCTCGCGTGAGTCGTCGCTGATTTGCGTCTCAGTCCCCATCGTCTAGCGGCCTAGGACATCGCCCTTTCACGGCGGTAACAGGGGTTCGAATCCCCTTGGGGACGCCATAAACCAAAAGACCCGCTGTTGCGGGTCTTTTGGTTTATCACATCCGGAGGGGATGAGAACCCCGGGTTCGACCAAATCGCCGGGAGCGATTTGGGACAGCGGAGCGTAGCGACGCTGGCCGCGCAGCGGCGAGGCCCAGGGAAGGGCCGAGCAATCCCCTTGGGGACGCCATAAACCAAAAGACCCGCTGTCGCGGGTCTTTTGGTTTATCACATCCGGAGGGGATGAGAACCCCGGGTTCGACCAAATCGCCGGGAGCGATTTGGGACAGCGGAGCGTAGCGACGCTAGCCGCGCAGCGGCGAGGCCCAGGGAAGGGCCGAGCAATCCCCTTGGGGACGCCATATTGTCTTCTAAGTAGCTGTAAAATAAAGCAATAAAAATCAGGATTTCGCAAAAAAATGTTTGGCCTTGCAAGATGCTGAATTAGTCTGAATAAAATCTGGGGTTCGCATCATCCTCCTGACGCCACACTATTCCTCGGTTTGAGATCATTTCTTTAGCCATGCTCTGGTGAGGGCTTCCAGCGTGCGCTCCTGAAGTTTGATATTGCCACGTTTGCTTTCCCAGTTTGCTACTGTCTGTGGGCTCACCCCGAGCAGGTCCGAAAATTGGGAAAGCGTCATTTTGTATTGTTTGCGCAGTCGGGTAACTGCAGCGCCACTCGGAGTAAATGTCCTTTTTCCTGGTGGTGTTTTGGTATTGCTAGTTTCGGAATTCCTCCGTCCTGCCACTGAATTCTTTCTCGTAATTGATTTCCTGCTACTTGATCGGCGTGCGGTTTTCCGCGGTGGTGTTTTTCGTTTCTTTGCTGCCGGCGGCATTGTGTCCTCGATATCAATACCGAATATATTCGAGAGATCCTGGGTCGCAAGCCGACGCCGTTTCCCCTCTCCAGTGGTCGCTACCTGCATGTCCAGATCCGCCGTGATGAGTTCTTCGTGATCGACCTTGCGCAGCACGAAGAGCAGTTCCGGTTTTTTATCCAGGCGGGCGGCAACACCGTACAGCACGGCGGCCACATGCTTGCACATGTCGGCCCAGTCTGGACAGTCGCAGTGGAGCTTGATATCCCCGGGTTGAGGAAACAGTCCCTTGGCGGGGTCGGTCACGATTCCCATCACCTGGGTGCAATATCAATGGCAACTTTGTATGGTTCGGAACCGGAGACGATGGCCTCGACTTTGCCTTTCTTGATCGCAGGTGACAGACCGAACCGTTACGGACATAGGTTCGGCCGCGTGGCAGGCGGTTGGCGAAGTCGCTGAATCGTTCCAGGTGCTTGCACCAGGCCTCGCCCCAGAAGGTATGAGCGATCTTGCGGCCCCGGATCTCGATGGGTTCTACGTCCATGTCCCTGCTGCGCAGCTTTTTCATTTCCCGGGCCGCCTTGGCGCGCCGCTGCGCTACCGACACATAGGGTCGCCATTCACCATAAGTCATCGACAGTTCTCCCGTCAGACTTGTATCTTGTTAAGGTCGAGTGAAACCAGTTCCAGCAATTCCTGGTTGTTCATTTCGGTCAGCAGGGTTTCGGCGCCACCTTCCAGTAATTCACTGGCCAATGACATCTTCTCCGTTATCAGGGCGTCTATTTTTTCTTCCATCCGTCCCCTGGGTAGACGAACTTATGGACCAGTACATTGTTGCTTTGGCCGATACGAAATGCCCGATCGGTGGCCTGGTTTTCCACGGCCGGATTCCACCAGCGATCGAAGTGGACCACGTGGGATGCCTCGGTCAGGTTCAACCCGGTTCCGCCGGCCTTGAGCGACAGTATAAAAAACGGTGGCCCGTTTTCATGCTGAAATTCGTCCACCCGTTGCTTGCGCTGTTTGACCGGGGTGCCGCCATGTAGAACCAGTCCGGGCCGGCCGAACTGCTCAGCCAGGAAGGAGGCCAGTGGTTC
This sequence comes from uncultured Gammaproteobacteria bacterium, assembly GCA_963803275.1. Taxonomy (GTDB): domain Bacteria; phylum Pseudomonadota; class Gammaproteobacteria; order UBA9214; family UBA9214; genus UBA9214. The sequence continues at coordinate 523,779 of CAWDLS010000004.1, forward strand.
CGTGATCTCGCGAAATTGGGTAAAGACCAATATCTTCTCCTGGCGCGAGGCGATCTCTTCACACAACTCGGCCAGCCGGGCGAATTTGCCGCTGCTGCCGGTATCATACCGATCATCGCCCAGCAGCTGCGAGGGATGGTTGCAGATCTGTTTGAGACGCATGAGAGTGGCGAGTACCAGACCGCGCCGCTGCATTCCGTCCAATGTCTCCAGTGCAGTGGCCAGTTTCTTGACTTCCTTACGGTACAACACGGCCTGTGCCTTGGTCAGGCCGCACCACGCATGTACCTCGGTTTTTCCCGGTAGATCGGTGATGATTGTCTTGTCGGTCTTGAGACGGCGCAGGATGTAGGGACGTACCAGGTTACGCAAGGGAGCATATTGATCGCCTTCTCCAATGGACAGTGATTTGGCAAAGCCCTTGAATCGCGTCGCCGATCCAAGCAGGCCCGGGGACAGAAAATCGAACAGGGACCAGAGATCGCTGAGCCGGTTTTCTATGGGTGTTCCGGTTAGCGCGATCCGGGAAGTGGCTTTCAACTTCTTGGTTGCGCGGGTTTGTCGGCTGGCAGGATTCTTTATTGCTTGTGCTTCGTCAAGGATCAGCAACCGCCAGATCTGTTCATGCAGCCAGGGTTGCCTCAACAACATGCCGTATGTGGTGATGACCAGGTCGATTCCTGCCAGGCCGGCCCTATCATCGCTCCCGCCATCCGTGGCTTCCGCGAAATTAGTGCGTCCCTGCACGTCATCGCTCCCGCCATCCATGGCTCCCGCGAATTTAGTGCGTCCCTGCACGTCATCGCTCCCGCCATCCATGGCTCCCGCGAATTTAGTGCGTCCCTGCACGTCATCGCTGGCCAGGGCCTCAATTTCCTGTTTGCTCATCTGTGATGTATGCACAAACAGGCAGCGCAGGGAGGGTCCATAGCGTTCCAGTTCGGCTTTCCAGTTGGCCAGTAGCGATGCGGGCAGCACCAGCAGAGAAGGTGTCTTGCAGCGCCGTTTTTTCAGTACCAGCAGCAGGGCAATGATTTGCATGGTCTTGCCAAGACCCATGTCGTCGGCCAGGCAGGCGCCGAGTCCCAGTTGTGACAGTAGCCACAGCCAGTTGACACCTGCTTTCTGATACGGGCGCAGCTGAGTCTTGAGAGCATTGCCTGGGTCGATGGTCTTGAGCGATTCCGGCGCCCGCAGTCCATCAAGCAAGGGTCCCAGCCACGGACCCGCCTGGACAAAGGCCCATTTCCGGTCGTCGGCCAGCGTTTCCCCCTGGTTCAGATCTGCCGGAGCACCGGCCAGCAAGCGCATCCCTTCGGCGAAAGACAGCCCGTCTTTGGCTGCACCGGTAGCAACCTTTTCCCAGTGTGCAAGGACCTCTGCCAGTTTCTCCCTGTCTACCTCGACCCATTGTCCCTTGACGAATACCAGACCATCTTGTGCTGCCAGTAGCGACTGTATTTCGTGCTTGGTCAGGGTCTCGTCACCCAGGACGATCCCAAGTTTGAAATCCAGTAGCGCATCAGCGCCGAGTATCGTCTGTTTAACGTTGCCTATGGTGACGTTGACTTGCGGCCGAGTGTGCTGTTTCCACCAGTTGGGCAGACGGACGATCACACCGCATTGTTCGTAAAGTGGCGTCTCCTTAAGAAATTCATAGGCCTCGGCTGGTGTCCATGCGAGTGGGTGATACAAGTCACCGCTCTCGACCAGTTCCCTGATCAGAACACTGGACTCGGATGCACGCTGTACCGGGGACAGCAGACAAATCAGGGCTCGCTTGTTCCGGGTGCCTGCATACTCCTGCAAGGCCCTGGCCAGGGGCTGGTGGCGTATTTTGCCATGGCTCTGGCTGGAGAGTTCCGGCGCATAGGTCGCCATAAACGCGAACGGATAGTCCCGGTCTAGTTTGTTTTCCGCGAGGTGAAAGCAGACGCGGCCGACCTGATGCCAGCGTGGTGCGTTTTCTTCAAGGAATGTATCGAGCCCGCCTTGCCGACGAATTTGCGTGCATACCCAGTCGTCGAGCCAGAGCCAGATACCATTCAGTCCTTGAGGGGAGAGATACTCGGCGCCGCGCATCGGTGGTGTGCTTTCCAGCAGCGATGCTACTTGCTGTTCGTCGAGTGCAGCGACTGGACCGGGTCGCGCCGGGTTGGCTTGCGTCATCTGGCATCGCTCAGCCAGATACTGGCAGGTGAAAGCCCGCCAGTAGCTGAGAGAAGGAGAGAGGTCCGCGGCATTGTCCTTTGCTGCCAGAGCAATCAGGCCTTCGGCGATGCCTTGCGCAAACGCGGCGTCAATTGCTACCTGTCCGGTTTTCTGGCCAGCCTCACTGTCGTCCTCCACCGAAAACCAGTGCAGGTGTCCCGAAGGCAACACCCCGAGTTCAGGTTGGGTCATTGAACGGCCCGGTGTGATGTTTCAAGAAAGGCACTGACGGGCAAGCGTTTGTCAGGTTATCGTCTCAGGCCACTTTCTGGAGGTATGAAGAACTCTGAGTATCACAACACTGTTGCCCTCCACGCGATAGGCAATGATGTAGGGAACATCGACCAGCACCAATTCACGGGTTCCGGGCACTCGTCCGGGTCTGCCTATACCAGGCTGATCGGCGAGTTCGGGGACAGCGTTACGGATGCGATCTGCAACCCTGACGGCGGCCGGGGGATTGTCCATGGCGATGAAGCGCCGCACTTGAATCAAATCATTGATGGCGTCGTCCTGCCATCTTATTCGCATTCCGGGGCATCTCCCTCTGCATCAGTACCCCAGCCAGCCAGCCAGTGGTCGACGGCATTATGGTTGGCGTATTTTGCCGTTCCACTGTCTGCTCTTTCTACAGCAGTTCGCACTGCCTGCGCCTGCCATTCCTCCTGGGCCAGGTAGCGGCGCAGGGCGTCGAGGGCCAGGAATGAACGGGTTCGACCGGTAGATTCCGCCAGCTTTTCCAATTGCTCACCAAGCTCTTCAGGTATGCGTATACTCAGGTTTGCCATTGAGGAATGCCTCTTTGTATGCAATGTATACATTGTAGCGCGAATGGCCGATTTCTGCACTCTAACGATTTTCCTGGATAGGCAAAGGCAAAAAGGTAGCGTTGTTCTCCTGATCATGATGCTAATTGGCGACAGGGCTATCCCATCTTTTTGTCATTATATGTTGATACTTGAGAGGAATGCTTCAGGCGGGGGATAAGGTCGAATCCCCTTGGGGACGCCATAAACCAAAAGACCCGCTGTCGCGGGTCTTTTGGTTTATCACATCCGGAGGGGATGAGAACCCCGGGTTCGACCAAATCGCCGGGAGCGATTTGGGACAGCGGAGCATAGCGACGCTGGCCGCGCAGCGGCGAGGCCCAGGGAAGGGCCGAGCAATCCCCTTGGGGACGCCAAAATTCTGTAACATATTGAAAATAAAAAAGAAAATACAAATAATTTCGGATTGTAAAGCGCCATTTTGTAACAATCAGATTTGAAAAGAAAAATATTGGGGGTTCGCATCCCCTCATCGATACCAACTTTGTTCCCAAGTGATGTTTGGCGCACTGCTTTATCTTTCCGGCAGATGTTGGGTAAGAGGCATTTGCCAGAATGCGTTGCTATATCTTAGATACGACTTACTCCTCGCGGGGCCATTCGGTTGGCTCAGGCTTTGGGCAAAAGAACTGCCGGAAGGCTGTGCTTTATATTTCAGGATAAATGAATTGCTGCACGGACCTGGCGCAGCATCGGCGCGGTCCCTTTGTAGGGAACAGTTCTCGCGATCGAAAATACCGAACAAATCACTGACTGAATTCATCACAGAAAATTGAGTTGTTCGGTGATGTCGCCACTACCTCGGCACAGGGACTGGAGACACTGTACGCTCATTCCCCCAGTCCTGTCAGCTTTCCCCGCATGGGTGGGTCGGCCTGTGCAACGTCCTTTTCGAGGCTTGCTCAGCGTTCACTCGCGTTACGGCATTCACACTCGCTGGATCATCTGAAATGACCCGTTACATCAGAGGATTCAGCCACTACGTTACCTCCATGACTGCTCCAATTGCTTCCGGCTGGAGCAACATTGCCGGTTGGGACTCTCACCCACTGGAAAACGCCGCCTTTGCACGGCGCACACCCAACCTGGTAGTTCAGCATTTTCTGATATATACGATTACTTAACGGGAACTAAAGACCCGGCGCTGCCGGCAGGTTTCTTCCCCATGGTTTCTGCATCGCTACCCGCTGGTGCGTGTCAGCGACCGTTGCGGGGTACCGCTAGCTGTCGGAATCCTTGTTGATTAACCGATGTGCATGCTGCGTTGCCGGCCGGGAAAAATATAGTACAAACAGGGTTATTGGTGACGCGCTGCATGAAATTAACAGACGATGGTCTATGCTAAAATTTGTCAAGAAGCGGCGGGGGCCAGTCTCATTCCAGAGGACACGATGCCTGCAACAGGGTGGTGCCGTGCATGGCGACAGCGAGTGAGATGACCCTGGCTAAAACGATAACACGCTGGAGGTACTGATTATGAAAAAACTCATTCTAGGCCTGATGTCACTGATATTGACGCTGGCAGGCACTACGGTCCAGGCGCTTGGCTGGCCGGGTGATGTATACCCCGGTGATACATTCCATGCCGCCCCGTATGACTTCCTGTTTGGTAATCACATCGATACCCACATCCAGCTCAATCTGAGAACCCGATACACAGGCGATCCAAAGGTCCTGACGGGCGCTTTCTATATCATCTTTACTGACGACCAGGGTGTCTCACTCGGCATCGACCCGGTCTCCGGACTGCCGATCGCACGTCATCCGCGTGGACTGGAGCTGGATGCAAACGGGAATGTCGTGCATGACGAAAGATGCGGTATCTCGCCGAACATCGTTTGCAAGGTAGGGTGGCGTATGCGCGGCTTGCCGGGCGCGGCGAAGTTTGTCTCGCATGCGGGTGTCAATGGCGACGACCATCCGATCTGGATGGTGAACCGTGCCGAAGAGGCAACTGCACCTTATCCTGGCATGGTGATTCCCCAGCCAGGTAGTTACACCCACACACACTGGATTACGAGAACCAGTACCGATCCAAGGGCCAGTGGTGTCCTGGATCCTTGTAACAAAAAAAATGCCGGCGAGCTGGAGACCGCAGCTCCGACCGCGGTCAACGAGGTATGCCAGGGCTGGTTCCTGCAAATCCTGGCAGTGAGGAATTTCGCATTCGAGCATGGTGGCGAGCTCATTCCGGTTAAAGTAGGAATCGATACCCGCTCTCACTTGAACACCGTAACGAATTACAGCCCGTCCACCGTGGTACCGATTACACCGACGCGGTAGGTTATACTGCTAAAAGTGACTGTGCACGGCCGGCGAATAGCCGGCCGTGGATGGTTGGTGTGCTGATGTACGACAATTTATTGAGTGGATGTATGAATACACATCTTGCTGTAAGCGGTCTTTCTCGTCTCTATTGGCATCACCCACCTCGTAATGGCACGTTACCGTCTTAGCTCGGGGTCCGGATGTACCGACCTCTTCATTCAATGACGCCGTTTCCGGTATGTTAGATATTTATTGATCTGTTCGAGGTGGTACCGTCTGTGTTTATAAAACACGGTGGTTTCGGTACACAGTTACGCCGCTCTGCGGCGGAAACACGCTATATCACCTCTTGTTGAATGTATACTCGAAAACATGGCAGGTGGTCTCTGCCATCATGGACCATTCAGTCATCCGCGCCCGGATGTTTCGCTCATTTTTTCAATTCAGGAACAAAATCAGAAAATTTAAGGAGTAAGTCATGGGCCTGGCTGGTTGGATCATTATCGTAGTACTTGTCTTTGTTGTTCTGGCCGCCGTGGCCATGTACAACCGCCTGGTGGGTTTGCGCAATCAGGTGAAAAACGCCTGGCGGCAGATTGATGTCCAGCTGAAACGCCGTCACGACTTGATTCCAAACCTGGTGGAGGTTGTCAAGGATTACATGTCCTATGAGCAGGAGACACTTCAGAAGGTTATTCAGGCACGCAACTCGGCGGTCCAGGCAAGCAATCCGGAGCAGGCCATTGTCGCCGAAGGCGTTTTGTCAGGCGCATTGGGCAAGCTGTTTGAATTATTGAACCTTACATAAATAACTGACACTTTTCCCCGTTCTGCTTGTCATAGGAGTGTGTGAGAATGACCAGCGGAGCGAGACATGAAACGCGATCTGAAAGCACTGCAACGTCGAAGGCTGCGGGCCGCACGCCTGTTGGAGCAGGGCATGCCCCAGGCCGAGGTGGCGCGGCGGGTCGGCGTCAGCCGCCAGTCGGTCAATGCCTGGGCGAAGAAGCTCGATACCGAGGGTCCGGAGGCACTCAAAGCCACCCCCCTGGGTCGACCGGGCAGCTTTGGTACTGCGCAGCGTCGCGAACTGACGCGCTTGCTCAAGCGCGGCGCATTGGCCGCCGGTTTTCCGACCGAGTTATGGACCTTGCCGCGGGTGGGGGCATTGATCACGGACGGCTTTGGACACCAATACAGCGAAGTGCATGTATGGCGGCTGCTGCGCGAACTGGGGTTCAGTTGCCAGCGCCCGACCGGGCGCGCCATCCAGCGCAACGAACCGGCTATCCGGGAGTGGAAGCAACGCCAATGGCCGGCACTAAAAAAAACGCCAAAAAACGCGGCCAAACCAGAGTCTTCGTCGACGAGTCGGGACTCTCCGAACGTCCCGCGCGGGTGCGCACCCGGGCGCCACGCGGACAGACGCCGGTCCTGCAATACAGCTTCTCCTGGAAACAGCTCTCCGCGATCGCGGGGGCCACCTTTTGGCAGTTTTACTTCCGCTTGTTTCCCGGCAGCATCAAAGGTCCCCAGATTGTCGAGTTTCTCGCCGCGCTCACCCGTCAGATCCCCGGCCCCCTGCTGATTATCCGGGATGGTCTGCAGGCGCATAAAAGTAAAGTCGTGCGCCAGTACCTCGAACGTGACGATGTGGACATCCAGCTGGCGTTCCTGCCGGCCTATGCGCCAGAGCTCAACCCGGTGGAATACCTCTGGGGTTATCTGAAGACCCATGAGATCGGCAACCTCTGTGCCAGCACGCTTACCCAGGTCAGTGACTTCGCCAGACGACGGCTCCGTTCCATGCAGCGCCGCCCAACATTGGTAACGGCATTCTGGAAACAAGCCGAATTGACCTTGTGAAACTGTCATGTATTTATGTAAGACTCAATAATCGGTTGATTTTCAGTATGGGGACTAAAAAATCCTTCGCTAATAACCTGTCCCGCGTGCAGGTGCCGGGTCGTCGAGGCCACGCCGAACAACTGCCAATACAATCATGAGTGCCCAGGCTGTGGTGTAGTGGGTATTCACAAATGGAAAAAATCCTACGCTTAGCCAGCCTTACTTGAGGTAAGAGCGCAGCACGGCAACCACCTGCTCCATGTCCTCACTGCGTTGCTGTGGGGGTATGTCATCCGCACCAAGATGTTCGCGAATGTGTCCTTCCAGCACCTCGGCCATCAGTCCATTTACAGCACCCCGGATCGCGGCAATCTGCTGGAGAACTACCGAGCAGTCCGTCTCATGTTCTAGCGCTTTTTCTAAAGCCTCGGCCTGCCCCTTGATGCGTCGCACGCGAGTCAACAACGGCTTCTTGCCCTTGATCGTATGTGGCATTGTCTTCCCCTTCTTGATTATCTCATAGTATACTCGGGTATAGTATACTAACACAAAGGATACGTGCACATGCAATTTTCCACTGCCGCTGAGGGCTGGCGCCACTCACACGTCTTTAATGAGGGCAACCCACTGGCCGAGAGAAACACGCGCTGGGCCGTCGTACTCACCGCCCTGATGATGGTGGCCGAGATCGTCGGCGGGTGGATGTATAATTCAATGGCATTGCTGGCCGACGGCTGGCACATGAGTTCACACGCCTTGGCGCTGGGTCTCTCGGTGATAGCCTATGGTGCGGCTCGACGCTTCGCCCACGACAAACGGTTTGCCTTCGGTACGTGGAAAATCGAGGTGCTGGGTGGCTATACCAGCGCGGTATTCCTCGTGGGCGTAGCCGGACTGATGCTCTACCAGTCCACTGAGCGCCTGATCTCGCCAACTCCCATCCACTATGACCAGGCCATCGCCATTGCCATGGTCGGCCTGTTGGTCAATCTTGCCTGCGCGTGGCTGCTCAAAGGCGGCGACGCTCATCATCACGGCCACGAAAATCACCATGATCACGGTGGTCATAGTCACCATAATCACGACCTGAATCTGCGTTCGGCCTATCTGCACGTCGTGGCGGACGCGGCCACATCCGTACTCGCCATTCTGGCGCTATCTGGCGGAAAGCTTTGGGGGGCAAACTGGCTTGACCCGGCCATGGGCATTGTCGGTGCAGGACTGGTCGCAGCATGGGCGTATGGGCTGATACGCGACACCGGGCGCGTATTGCTCGATGCCGAGATGGATGCACCCGTGGTGACTGAAATCCACGAACTGATTGAGGCAAGTCCGGTTAAGGCTGAAATCACCGATTTGCATGTCTGGCGTGTTGGCAAGGGCAAGTATGCTTGCATCCTGTCACTCGCCGTTCAGGAAGAAGTTACGCCAGATGAGTTCAGGCAACAGTTGAGCATCCATGAGGAGCTAGTCCATGTCACGGTAGAGGTAAACCAGCATCGCGGGTAGCAAACCGGCATGAGAAATGGTAACTAAGGTCTTGTGAAATCGTGCTGTGAAAACAACTGCGCCGTTGAGGCACTGCGAGAACGCCAGCGCAGTACCCTCATTACGGTACTGTGGATCAATGCCGTCATGTTTGCTGTCATGGTGGCGGCGTCATTCTACGGCAGGTCCACCGCCTTGCTTTCCGACAGCCTGGACAACCTGGGAGACGCGCTGACCTACGCGCTGAATCTGTATGCGGTTTCCCGGAGTGGCGTTACCAAGGCGCGCGTCGCCCTGTTCAAGGGCGGGCTGATTTTCCTGGCCGCCAGCCTGGTCGTGGCACAGATCATCCAGCGACTGCGAGTCCTGTGCTGCCGTCGTATGAGGTCATGGGATTCTTCAGTGTGGCGGGCCTGCTGGCCAATGGCGCCTGCCTGTTCCTGCTCTGGCGTCACCGGCACGATGACATCAACATGTCTATGGATCAGTTTTCGATGCAAGAAACGATCGTTTTTGACTCAGATTGGCGCAAATCGACAGCTAGGCACTGCGAGCGGCTAGAGGCCTAAGCAAGCGACATGGCCCGATTGCTATCGGTGAACGTCGGTCTTCCGCGCAACATTGAGTGGAAGGGTCGCACTGTGTACACCGGGATCTGGAAGGAACCGGTGCGCGGCCGCTGCCGGGTCCGGCGGTTGAATCTCGACGGAGACGGTCAAGGCGATCTGGCTGGGCACGGGGGTGAGCAGCGAGCCGTATTCGTCTACCAGATCGAGTCGTATCACCACTGGCAGGAGCAGCTGAAGAGGTCCGACTTCGTCTATGGACAGTTCGGCGAGAATTTCACGATCGAAGGATTGCCCGATGACGCCGTGTGCATTGGCGACCGTTACCAGATCGGCAGCGCGATCTTCGAGGTCACGCAACCTCGCGTTACCTGCTATCGCGTTGGCATTCGGATGAACGAACCCCGGATGCCGGCATTGCTTACATCCAGCGGACGGCCGGGATTCTACTTCCGTGTGCTCCAGGAGGGTGCGGTCGGCGCCGGCGATGAAATCGTGAAAGTGGGAAATGCGAGGGAGCGAATGACGGTCGCAGAGATCAACGCGCTCCTCTATTCGCCTGATCATGCACGTGATCGACTGAAGCGCGCATTGCGGATCGAGGCGCTTTCGCCCGGATGGCGCCGGTCGTTTGAAGCATTACTGCACAGCCAAACGAGTGGCAATGCGGGGCTCGTGCCGGAAGCGGGAGCGCATCCGGTTGCGCCGGGATTTCGATCGCTCGTGGTGACGGCGATCGATCAGGAATCCCAGGACGTCATCTCGCTGACGATGAAGAGCCAGGATGGCCAGCCGTTGCCAACGGCTCTGCCGGGCCAATACGTGGTCTTGCGTCTTCAAACGACCGCCGGTGGCCCACCGCTTTTTCGCAGCTACTCGCTCTCGGGGCCCCGCTCGACGGAGCGCTATCGAATCAGCGTGAAGATCGAGCCGAATGGGGCGGCCGGAACCTACCTCCGGGAACATGTTCGGGTGGGCGATGCGCTCGACCTCAGCTCGCCGCGTGGAAGCTTCATTTTGCACTCCGGAGAGCGGCCGGTGGTCCTGCTCAGCGCGGGCATCGGGGCGACGCCTGTTCTGGCAATGCTGTACGCGCTGGCGGAGGCCCGCTCGCCCCGGCAGGTCTGGTGGCTGCATGCGGCTCGTGATCGGCAGCAGCATCCATTCGCCGCTGAAGTTCGCCGCCTGATACCCGCGCTCACCTGTGTCCGGCGCTATGTTTGTTACAGCAGTCCGGGCCCGGGAGACAAGATGGGTGAGGATTTCGATTTGACCGGTCATCTGTCGCGGTTGGTCTTTGACGAGATAGGCGTCCCACGAGAAGCAGATGTCTACCTCTGCGGCCCGACTCGCTTCATGGCAGACATGAAGCAGGCGCTCGCCACTTTGGGCGTAGCGCCGGAACGGATTCACGTTGAACTCTTCAACGGCAGCGAGCCGATGACCCCTGGCATCCTCGGCGTAGCGACGCGAGCTCCGCATCCGCCCAGGGACGACGCCAGCACCGGTCCATTGGTATCGTTCGCGCGCAGTGGCGTCGCCGCACACTGGAAGGCCTCGGCGTACCAGAGCATCCTGGAACTGGCCGAGGCTTGCGACGTTCCGGTCCGTTGGGCGTGCCGGACCGGCGTTTGTCACAGTTGTGAGAGTGGTCTGGTTTCGGGGGAAGTCGTCTACGGACCTGAGCCACTTGAAAAGCCCGCCGACGGAAACGTTCTGGTTTGTTGCTCACAACCGGTTCGCGACGTTGTAATCGATCTGTGAAGGCTGGCCGGGATTCGCGCTCGGTTCTTCACAGCCGGATACCTTGGCAAAAATTTATACTGCTCAAGGTGAATACAAGGAAGCAATTGAAATATATGGGCAGTTAAAGCAAAAAACCCCTGAGAAGCTGGAATATTACAATCAAAAAATAGATGAATTAAAAGCCAGGCTTTAATAGCAAATCTTGATATATTATTTATACAAAAAATTACCTTTCATAATTTTCTTGTTATTTTAACATGGATTCATTACTAAGCCTTCCGAAACTTGGCAGAGACTTTTATACTCGCGATGTTATTGTAGTTGCCAAAAATCTTCTCGGAAAAATTCTAGTAAAAAATTATAGGAATAAAATATTAGCCGGGAAAATAGTTGAGGTGGAAGCTTATGACGGAACGATTGATGAAGCCGCACACACGTTTATCGGAAAAACAAAGCGAAACGAAATTATGTTTGATGAAGGCGGATTTATTTACGTTTATTTTACTTACGGCGCACATTTCTGCTGCAACGTTGTTACTGGAGTTAAAGGTGTTGGAACAGCAGTATTAATAAGGGCTGTTGAACCTTTGTTAGGCATTGAAGATATGTCAAATAATAGATTTGGGCATAATTTGTTAAATGAAAAAGAAAAAATTAATTTGACCAATGGTCCTGGAAAATTATGTAAAGCATTCAATATAGATATAGGCTATAACGCAATAGATTTAACCGGCGATGAAATTTTCTTGTTAAATCAAAAAAAGATTTCTGTAAATAAAATAGTTGTTACACAAAGAATCGGAATTAAAAAATCAATCCATCTGCCATGGAGATTTTATATTAAAGACAATCCTTACGTTTCCAGAAAATGATTAAGCCGGGAGTTCCTGCCAACCTGATCTGGGCTTCCGCCCGGGGATCGGCTTTCACTGGTATGCCTGTCCTTCCCGATAAATCGTACTATCTGAATTTTTGACGTTTTTCGTGAGAGGCGCCAACCTCGAATCTTTGGTCATCGTTACTGAAAAAGAGAATCCAGAGCCATGAGAGTTATTCACATCTGTATAAGCGATCACTTGAGAGGAACTTGCGAACCTATCCGCGCCTCTGGTGTTATCAAAAACCGGCTTTGCAAAAGCCGTAATACATACCTGACCGAATACCCAGAATTTGCAAGGTTGCAGTTGCAGTAGCCGAACTATACTTGTAATTCTGGTATCGAAACGCCTGCAGCCATACCGGAGGGGTTCCAATGTACACTTCAACCCCAACCCGCGATGAACCGGCTAGCGGATGGAAGGACAATCAGTTGACGTCTACTGACCCGTCCAGTCCGCCTCAAGGTTGAGAACAGGAGACGCGATGGAATATAAGGCATGGGTTGCCAGGGCGGCGAAACAGCCGATGTTGCTGGAAACCGTCGATTTCGGACCGCTCGGGGCCGAGGACGTCGAGGTCTCTGTAGAGTACTGCGGTTTGTGTCACTCGGATCTCTCCGTCCTGAATAATGAATGGGGCATTTCGCAGTATCCCGCGATTCTCGGCCACGAGGTCATCGGCAGGATCACGACCGTGGGTCCGAATGCCAAGGGGCTCGAGGCAGGACAGCGCGTTGGTGTAGGCTGGAACTCGGGTAGCTGCATGCACTGTCACCAGTGCATGTCGGGAAGTCATCACCTTTGCCCGCAAGTGCAACCGACCATCGTCGGTCATCGCGGCGGGTTCGCGACCCACATCCGCGCGCACTGGGCCTGGATCATCCCGCTCCCGGAAAAGCTGAATTTCGCCGATGCCGGGCCCCTCCTGTGCGGGGGGATTACCGTCTTCGCGCCACTGATGATGTACGCCAGGCCGACCGACCGGGTGGGCATCATCGGCATCGGCGGGCTGGGCCACATGGCGGTCAAATTCGCGGCCGCATACGGGTGCGACGTGACAGCGTTCACGTCGAGCCCGAGCAAGTTCGATGAAGCCAGGGCTTTCGGGGCGAATCACGTCGTGTCGAGCAGGGACCCGGCGGCGATCAGGAAACTCGGCGGCAGCTTCGACCTGCTGATCAGCACCGTCAACGTGACGCTCGATTGGGACGCGATGATCGGCACGCTCGCGCCCAACGGCCGCTTGCACGTCGTCGGTGCCGTGCTTGAGCCCATCCCGGTCGCGGCGTTCTCGCTTATCCCGCAGCAGCGCAGCGTCTCGGGTTCGCCGACCGGTTCACCGGATGCTATCAGGACGATGCTCGAGTTCGCTTCACGGCACAATATCGCGCCGCAGACCGAGCACTTCCCGATGAGCGATATCAACGAGGCCTTCGCCCGACTTGAATCGGGCAAGGCCCGTTACCGCATCGTGCTCGATGCGGATTTCTGATCCGCTTGACCATTGAAGCTTTTCTGGGGGCAAGACGTTTTCGAGGTAAACAACCATGAGCGGCCCACGGAAGACAGCCATCGTCACCGGAGCTTCACAAGGGATCGGCGCAGGGATCGCGAAACGGTATGTCGAACGGGGTTTCAATGTTGTTGCCAATTCCCGGAACATGACCCAATCCACCGAAATTGCGGCTTCCAGCCAGGTGGCCCTGGTGGACGGCGACATCGGCGAGCCGGCAACTGCCGCCAGCATCGTCGAGACGGCGCTGTCTCGCTTCAAGTCGATCGATACACTGGTCAATGCCGCCGGCATCTTCTTCACCAAGCCGTTCACGGACTACACAGCCGAGGACTTCGAGTCGCTCGTCTCGACGAACGTTGCGGGCTTCCTGTACCTCACCCAGCTCTCCATCAAACAAATGCTGGCGCAGAAAGCCGGCGGGTGCATCGTCACGATCACGGCGGCTCTTGCCAGCAACCCGATCCGGGGCGTCATGGCGGCTGTGCCGATGCTCACCAAAGGCGGTCTTGAAACGATCACCCTGCACCTTGCGATGGAGTATGCGAAGGACGGCATCCGTGTGAACGCCGTCGCGCCGGGCGTCGTCTCCACGCCACTTCACCAGGAGACGACGAAGGACGAGATAGAGAGTCGGTCGCCGATGGGTCGGCCTTCGACGGTCAAGGACATCACGGACGCGGTCATGTACCTGACCGACGCCGCAACGGTCACTGGTGACATCCTGTACGTCGATGGCGGCGCTCATCTCGGCCGCTGGTAACTGAAAGGAGCTTTCGTCATGACCACAGACATAACAACCGCCGAGGATCGTCTCGCCAGGCTCGGCATTCATCTGCCCGATGCGCCAACGCCTTTTGGGGCGTACGTGCCTGCCGTTCAGACGGACAACCTTTTGTTCCTGAGCGGGATGCTCGCAACCTCAGGCCATACGGCCACGGCGGTTGGTGTTGTGGGCAAAGACCTTGACGTGGAAGCGGGACGACAAGCAGCCTATACGGCTGCACTCAATGTGCTTGCGCTCACGAAGAAGCAGTTGGGTTCGTTGAACCGCGTGGGCCACGTCGTAAGGCTCGGCGTATACGTGGCCGCGACGCCTGAGTACACTGAGCACCCGAAGGTCGCCGATGCGGCATCGGAGTTGCTTCGCGATGTCTTCGGCCAGGAGACTGTCTCTTCGCGCCTTGTCTTTGGAGTCGCGAGCCTTCCACTCGGTTCGCCGGTCGAACTGGAAGTCATCCTGGAGGTGAAGCCCTGATCCAACCGGCGACGAGGGACTTTCCTCGGGGTAAATAACATGTTCTCCCCCGGATGATCTGGCTCAACTAGTGCAGTGATCTCTTTGTCAAGCTTCAGGTTTCCCGTGTTCTTTTCTCCTGTCCGTTTAACTGGATCGAAAGGCGGATTTGCTGAATGCTGGCGTCAATCAGCAGAATCACTTGTTCCGTGGACTGCCGATGACTGCCTTCTACGCAAAGGGTTCCAGTTTGGATAATACGGTGGGGAGAAATTCCGCTACCGTCGGATGAATATGCATAGCACGCTGTACTATGGTATACGGCGCATTCGCATACATGAGGTCCAGCAAAACTTGAACCACTTCATCGCCTCCGGTCCCAAGAATCGCAGCCCCCAGAATTTGTTTTGTTTCCGCATCGACGGCGATTTTGATGAAACCTTGTGTCTCACCTTTCTCAATGGCCCTGCTCACTTGGCTCATCTGATGTTTCGCAACGAGTGCAGTGCGCCCGGACTTCCGTATTTCGGCGTCAGTCATGCCGCATCGGCCTAGCGGCGGATCAGTAAACAAAGCGTATGTCTGGATTCGGTCTGACACGCGGCGATGGCCTCCGTTGAGGAGATTGTCGGCGACGATCTCATAGTCATTGTATGAAGTATGCGTAAAGGCGCCGCGGCCGTTGCAATCACCCAGGGCCCAGATGCCGGGCACGTTCGTTTGCAGCTGATCGTCAACGACGATGTAGCCGCGTTGGTCGGTAGTGACTCCGGACCGGTCGAGACCCAGGTCGGTTGTGTTGGGAGTACGTCCAACCGCCAGAAGAACATGAGTGCCTAATACTTCCGGCGGTCCTTCGTCGCATTCGATGCCGACGGCGATACGGCTGTCGCGCTTCGCCAGTGATATACATTTCGCATTCAGCCGAATCTGTATCCCCTCACTCTCCATGAATTCGCGCACGGTTTCGGAAACATCTACGTCTTCACGTCCAATCAGGCGCGGTCCCATCTCTACAATCGTGACTTCGCTCCCGAAGCGGCGATACACCTGACCGAATTCCAAACCAACATAACTTCCGCCGACAATGACGAGATGCTCCGGTAAGAAGTCAACATCCATCATCGAAGAGTTTGTGAGAAACAATACCTCATGAATCCCGGGGATCGCAGGAACAGAGGCGCGCCCACCAACGTTGATGAAAATTTTGTCGGCTTGCAGGTTTTCATCATTGACCGCGACAGTGCGGGATGACTGAAAGCGGGCATGGCCCTGGATGACCGTACAATTTTTAAGACCTCGCAACCATTCCTCTACGCCCCTGTTCGACCGTCCGGAAATTTCATCCTTGCGCGCTTTAACGCGTTTCATGTTAACGCGCACATCGCCATTGACGACGAACCCATATTCGGCGCCTCGGCGGGCAACATGGGCCGCGTACGCGCTGGCAACGAGCGTCTTTGTCGGTATACATCCCGTATTTACACATGTGCCGCCAAATTTGTGGCGTTCGATAATGGCGACCGACATACCGGCGGTTGCAAACCGCGCGGCCAAGGACGGTCCTGCCTGGCCCGTCCCAATGATGATTGCATCGAAATGCCGCGACACGAGCCACCTCCTTCAAGGGTAATCGCAGGACACCTTACCTGCGGACGAGATACGACTGCGAGTGGCTGGATTATGTTCATGGATTTCAGGCTCAGAGGCGTCTATACCTTCGTTACACCTCTAACACTATAGGGCAAAGGAGATCATGCCATGAGTACAATCACCACCGAAGACGGTACACAGATCTACTACAATGACTGGGGTAAAGGACAGCCCGTCGTCTTCAGCCACGGCTGGCCGCTCAACGCCGACGCCTTCGAGGACCAGATGTTTTTCCTGGCCTCGCACGGCTATCGCTGCGTTGCCCATGACCGCCGCGGCCACGGACGCTCGAGTCAGCCCTGGAACGGTAACGACATGGATACCTACGCCGATGACCTCGCGGCGCTGGTCGAAACGCTAGGCCTGAAGGATGTAATCCATGTCGGACACTCCACAGGCGGGGGTGAAGTGGTCCGCTATTTCGGCCGTCACGGCACGCGGCGCGTGGCCAAGGCAGTGCTGATCGGCGCAGTGCCGCCGCTTATGCTGAAGACGGAGTCCAACCCCGGTGGTTTGCCGGTCGAGGTTTTCGACCGGATTCGGGCAGGTGTGCTCGCCGACCGTTCGCAGTTCTTCAAGGACCTCACCTCGCCGTTCTACGGCTATAACCGCCCGGGCGCCAAGATCTCCGAAGGCGTGCGCGAGGCGTTCTGGCGCCAGGGAATGATGGCCGGCATGCCCGCCTGCTATTTTTGCATCCAGGCGTTTTCCGAGACGGATTTCACGGAGGACCTGGCGAACATCGACGTGCCGACTCTGATTCTGCACGGCGACGATGACCAGATTGTGCCGATCGCGGACTCGGCCCTGCTCTCCGCCGAACTCATCAGGAATGCTACGCTCAAGGTCTACAAGGGCGCCCCGCACGGCCTGTGCACGACCCTTAAGGACCCGATCAACGAGGATCTGCTCGCGTTCATCAAGCGCGCCGACCAGGTCGCCGCGTGAGCGGCGGATGACCAGGCGCGGGGTTATCCATGGACGATGATCACCATTCGGCAAAGCGCTGACCGTGGCCGGGCTTCCCGCGGCTGGCTCGACAGCCACCACACCTTCTCGTTCGCCGACTACCACGATCCCGCGCATATGGGTTTCGGTTCCTTGCGCGTCATCAACGAGGATCGCGTGGCTCCCGGCGCCGGTTTCCCGCGCCACGCCCATCGCGACATGGAAATCCTTTCGTATGTCCTCGAAGGCACGCTCGAGCACAAAGACTCCCTCGGAACGGGTTCGGTCATCCGACCCGGGGATGTCCAGCGCATGAGCGCCGGCACCGGTATTGAGCACAGCGAGTTCAATTCCTCAAAGGACGAACCCGTGCACTTCCTGCAGATCTGGATCCTGCCGGAGCGCACAGGACTCGCTCCCGGCTACGAGCAGAAGACCTTTGCGCTCGATGGGACAATCGGTCTCGTGCTCGTTGCAAGCGGCAGCGGCCGCAACGGTGCGCTCACCCTCCATCAGGACGTCGATGTCTATGCCGGACGGCTGGCGGAAGGCGAGACCGTGACACACGGCTTGCACCCGCGGCGCCTGGGCTGGGTCCAGGTCGCTTTCGGAACGCTTACCTTGAACGGATTGACGCTCAGTGCCGGTGACGGGGCGGCGGTCGAAGGCGAAACGGAGCTTGTTCTCCGGGCCGGGGCAAACGCCGAAGTGCTGTTGTTTGATATGACCCCCTGATGTCTGGCTGACGCACAAACCGGACGGACGACGCTCGTGACCGTGCAAGACGAAATTATTTCAGGCAATGAAACCTGGCCTCCGCTGCCGCTTGAAGCGTGGCAGGATACCTGTACCACTCTGCATATGTGGACGCAGATCGTCGGCAAGGTGCGGCTGGCGCAGGCACCGATGCTCAATCACTGGTGGCAGGTTCCCTTCTACGTGACCACACGCGGTCTCACCACCTCGCCGATTCCGTACGGCGATGTCAGCTTCGAGATCAGCTTTGATTTTCTCGATCATCAACTGCGCGTGCAGACCAGTGAGGGCGCCATCCGGACCCTCGCCCTGGCGCCACGCCCGGTCGCCGATTTCTATCGCGAGTTCATGGCGACGCTGCGCGCGCTTGGCCTGGAGGCGCAGATCAGGACCCTGCCCGTGGAAGTGCAGGACCTGATCCCGTTCGACGAAGACGACGCGCATCGCAGCTATGACCCGGAATATGCGCAGCGGTTCTGGCGCATCCTCGCCCAGGCCGACCGCGTGCTGCAGGCGTTCCGCGGCGGGTTTCTCGGCAAATCCAGTCCGGTGCATTTTTTCTGGGGGAGTTTCGACCTGGCGGTCACACGCTTCTCCGGCCGGCCCGCACCGCTGCATCCGGGAGGCGTCCCGCATCTGGCCGACTGGGTCACGCGACTCGCCTATTCGCACGAAGTGAGCAGCTGTGGATTCTCGCCCGGCGGCAGTCCGGTGCCGGAACCGGTCTTCTATGCCTATGCCTACCCGGAACCGGAGGGATTCAGGCGCCATCCCGTGCGTCCGGCGAGCGCGTACTGCAGCAACGACCTGCGTGAGTTCATTCTGCCGTACGAGGCGGTGCGTCAGGCCGTGAATACCGACGCCATGCTGCTTGAATTTGCGCAGAATACCTATGAAGCGGCTGCCGATCTGGCGGGCTGGGATCGCCGTGGTCTGGAGTATGCGGCATTGACCGGGTTCAGCGGGGCAGGGTAACAGAAACGCAAGGCCGGATGAATTCATTTCGAAGTATTCGCGACGATCGCTTTTCTGGTTCACATCCATGAAATGCGAGGGGGTTATATGCCCTGCGCTCTTCTATAATTCTTCTTCTAGAGACGTTACGTAGAGGTTCTGAGAGTCATGGACGATGTAACCCCGACGGGGCCGCACCCCACCACAGATGACAAATGACGAAGGCAAGAACATGATCGAACGATCCGATTGCCGCTAGCGGCCATCCTCTCTCAAACGGAGTCTAAAATGCTGGATCTGGAAATGCCTCTGCCCCCATGCAACCTCGTCATCTTCGGCGCCACGGGTAATCTGGCATCCAACAAGCTGCTCCCGGCTCTGTACCGGCTGGAACTGGCGGGGAAACTCCCGGAAAGCCTCAACATCGTCGCCTTCGGCCGACGGGAGTGGGATGAGTCGGCCTTGCGCACCCACGTGCGGGAACTGCTGGTCCGGCGAGTCAAGGCCGAGGGGGAGCGACTGGAATACTTCGTTGCGCGCTTCGAGTATCTGCGCGGTGAGCTGCACGATGCCGAAGCCTATACCCGGCTCAAGGAGCTGCTCGCCAAACCGAAGTTGGGATCGTGCTCCAACATCGTCTTCTACCTGGCCATCAAGCCCAACGACTTTTCACCCGTGATCAAGAACCTGGACGCCGCTGGACTTTCCACACCCCGTGGCTTGCACCGCATCGTGGTGGAGAAGCCCTTCGGTCAGGACATCGAATCGGCCCAGGTGCTCAACGAGCTGCTGCACCGTTATTTCGACGAAAACCAGGTGTTTCGCATCGATCATTACCTCGGCAAGGAAACGGTGCAGAACCTGCTGGTATTCCGCTTTGCCAATACCCTCATTGAGCCGCTGTGGAACCGCAACTTCATCGATCACGTGCAGATCACCGTGGCCGAGGAGGTGGGCATCGAGCAACGCGCCGACTACTACGACAAGGCGGGCGCCCTGCGGGACATGCTGCAGAACCATCTGATGCAACTGCTGACACTGGTGGCCATGGAGCCGCCGCCGGCCCTGGAGGCCGACGCCCTGCGTGACGAAAAGGTCAAGGTGCTGCGCTCCATCCGCCCCATCGCCCGGCGCGACGTGCACGCCCACGCCTTCCGCGCCCAGTACACCTCCGGGCTGGTGCAGGGCCGGCAGGTGCAGGGCTACCAGGAGGAGCCGGGTGTGGAGCCCAACTCGGTCACCGAGACCTACGCCTGTGCCAAGTTCTACATCGATAACTGGCGCTGGCGCGGTGTGCCGTTCTACCTGCGCACCGGCAAGCGTCTGAAGGAGGGCATGAGCATGATCGCTATCCGCCTCCGGCACCCGCCCCAGCAGCTCTTCCGGGAGACACCCCTGGAGACCCTCGAACCCAACTGGATCGTGCTCTCCATCCAGCCGGAGGAGGGCATGCACATGGAAATCCACGCCAAACAACCGGGCCTGGAGATGAACACCCGGGTGGTGCGCCTGAACGCCAGTTACCGTGGTGCCGACGAGCACCCCCTGGACGCCTACGAGGCCCTCCTACTGGAAGTGATCGAGGGGGACAAGAGTCTGTTCATCCGCTTCGACGAGGTGGAATGGGCCTGGCGGGTGGTGGACCCGATCCTGAAGTATTGGGCTCAGGAGCGGGACTTCATCCACACCTACTCGGCCGGCTCCTGGGGGCCCGCGGAGTCCGACCGCCTGTTCGACTCCGAGGACACGCTGTGGCGCAACGGCGTGTAGCCCGGGAGGGTGAGCAGTGAAATCATTGAAGCACTTATCAGGAATAGGATGCCGTACAAACGCTCATCAGCGTACTCGGCATGGTGGCGGTAAGGTCATTTCAACCCGAGACCAGGGCACGCGCGTCAAGCTCCCCATGAAGCCGCACGCCGCCGCTGCATGATGGGCGTATCGCCATGACCGCACCCATCGCTACACCGGAACCGTTGACGCTGACCGCACGCATCGGCCAGATGTTCCCGACACTGACGCCGGCACAGGTCGAACGCATCGCAAGGCATGGTCGGCGGCGAGCGGTCCGGCGTGGTGAAGTGATCTTCGAGGCAGGTGCCGAGAACGTGCCATTCTTTGTGGTTGCGACAGGCCAGGTCGAGGTCGTCCAGCCATCCGGGGCCTCAGAGACGCTCATCGCGGTCCATGGTCCGGGCCAGTTTACCGGCGAGGTGCAGATGATGCTCTCGGGCCGTCGCGCGCTCGTCCTGGCGCGCGTCAGCGAAGCGGGCGAGGTGATCGAGCTGGATCATGCTCACCTGCTGGCGCTGGTGCAGACCGACAGCGAGTTGAGCGAAATCATCCTGCGCGCCTTCATCCTGCGCCGGGTGGAATTGATTGCGCACGGCTTCGGTGATGTCGTGCTCATCGGTTCGAATCATTGTGCGGGAACGCTGCGCGTCAAGGAGTTCCTGACGCGCAATGGACATCCCTATGCCTATATCGACCTCGATCATGAGGCTGACGTGCAGGAGATGCTGGACCGGTTTCAGGTCTCAACCGCGGACGTGCCCGTGCTGATCTGCCGTGGCGACGTGGTGCTGCGTAACCCGACCAATCAGCAGATCGCCGAGTGCCTCGGCTTCAACGCCACGATCGACCCGGCACAGCTACGCGACGTGGTAATCGTGGGCGCTGGACCGGCGGGACTGGCGGCGGCCGTCTACGCGGCGTCGGAAGGGCTGGATGTGCTGGTGATCGAGACCAGTGCGCCGGGGGGGCAGGCCGGCTCGAGTTCGAAAATCGAGAACTACCTCGGTTTTCCAACCGGCATTTCGGGGCAGGCGCTGGCCGCCCGCGCCTACACGCAGGCGCAGAAGTTCGGCGCCCAGGTGATCATCGCGCAAAGCGCCACACGGCTCGATTGCGAGCGCAAACCCTACACCGTCGAGCTCGGCGCGGGTGTGCAGGTACCCACGCGCACGGTCATCATCGCCACGGGTGCCGAATACCGCAAACCGTCGATCGAGAACCTGACGCGGTTTGAAGGCGCGGGCGTGTACTACGGCGCGACCTTCATGGAGGCGCAATTATGCGCCGGCGAAGAGGTGATTGTGGTGGGTGGCGGGAACTCGGCCGGCCAGGCCGCCGTCTTTCTCGCGCAGACGGCGAAGCGCGTGCACATCCTGGTCCGCTCGGACGGGCTGGCCGATAGCATGTCGCGTTACCTGATCCGGCGCATCGAGGATAACCCTGCAATCGTTCTGCGAACGCAGACGGGAATCATCGCCCTGGAAGGTGGCAACCACCTCGAAGGCGTGCGCTGGCGGGACCGTCAGACCGGCAACAGCGAGACCCACGCCATACGGCATGTCTTCCTGATGACCGGCGCCGCGCCCAATACGCAGTGGCTCGGCGGACGCGTCGTGCGCGACGCGCACGGATTCATCAAGACGGGATCCGATCTATCCCGGGACGATCTGGGCGCGGCGCACTGGCCGCTCGGCCGCGCTCCCCACCTGCTCGAAACGAGCGTGCCCGGCGTGTTCGCGGCCGGTGACGTCCGGGCAGGGAATATCAAGCGTGTGGCGTCCGCGGTCGGGGAGGGATCGATCACGGTCTCCTTCATACACCAGGTACTCCACGAATAATCGTCTCGACCGTCCGGTCGACGGCCTCCGGGATCATATTCTCGGACCCATGAATGCGCCGATCACCCTGGTGGAATACGGCAGTTATGCGTGTCCGCATTACCGCGCCCGTGCAGTCTAAAAACTCATTCGTGTTTCGATATCAACATCTTACCATCTATGGCATGTGGACCAATGCCTTTGAATTTTGCCTCAGATGAGGCTTAGAATTGGATGATAAATTCGAGTTAACGGTAGGGATTCTTAATGGATTGGGTGCGCATACTGGCCTATATCACTGGGACCTGGACCAAAAACTCCTTTGACCGTCCGTCTTCCCTTCGGGCTGCCCTGTCCGCAGACTGCTGACCGTCAGTCGTTGCCCACCGGCATTGCTTCGGTCCCCTCCCTCAACCCTCCCATGAGGGAGAGGGAGTTTGCGGGACGACAATGATAAATTAATAAAAATCCGGATATTGGTACGGAAATTTTACGGAATATTGAAATGTCCCTCTTCGAGAAGACCCGACACTGCACCAAACGCTTCCCCTGCCGCTTCAGGCTGGCGCTGATGGTATTCGCCATCGCGGTGGCGTCATCGATCGCGGCGGTGCCCTATATGACCCATCTCGCCTGACCGGGTTCGATGCACGCTTGAGCGCCGATCGGGCGGATTGCATCGCCGCGTTGGCGAAACGGGTGCGGATGCCTTAAGGTTGTCCCTGTTCGCCTGAAGGACAGGGGTTCCCGCCATGAACACAGCCCGAAACATCGCCGTCGTCACCGGAGCCAACCGCGGACTCGGCCTGGAAACCTGCCGGCAGCTGGCGCAGCGGGGGTTGAGGGTGATACTGACCAGCCGCGACCCGGGCAGGGGCCAGGCGGCGCGCGACGGTCTGCGGGCGAAGGGGCAGGAGATAACTTTCCACCCGCTGGATGTTACGGATGCCGGCAGCGTCGACCGGCTGCGCGAGTTCATTTTGCACGAATATGGCCGGGTCGATGTCCTGGTCAACAACGCCGGCGTCTTCCTCGACCCCATCGGCGGCAGCGAACCCTCCGCAAGCAGCGTCTTCCGGTCCGATATCGACACGGTGCGTACTACCATGGAAACGAATCTGTACGGGCCCCTGCGTCTGTGTCAGTCCCTGCTACCCCTGATGCAGGGTTCGGGTCGGGTCGTGAACGTATCGTCCGGCATGGGACAGTTGTCGGAGATGAACGGTGGCTGCCCGGGTTACCGCTTTTCAAAAACGGCACTGAATGCGTTGACGCGCATCATGGCCGATGAACTGCAGAATACTCGGATCAAGGTGAATTCCGTCTGTCCCGGCTGGGTGCGCACGGATATGGGCGGCCCGAATGCGACGCGTTCAGTGGAGGCGGGTGCGGCTACCATCGTCTGGCTGGCCACGCTTGACGATGACGGACCGAGCGGTGGATTCTTCCGCGACAGGGAACCCATTCCCTGGTAAGGGGTCGGCTCGACGGCCTGGAAGCGCGGACGGCCGGAGTGATGAACGAAGCCGCGGCGGCGGAACCGGTCCCGGGACTATCGGCTATTTCCGTTTGATGAACCACACCTCGTTTATACCGAGTTCCTGCTTGACCGTCTCCGCCTTGCGTTTTGCCGCGGCGAGACTTTCGAAGCCGGTAAGCTGCAGCCGCCAGTACTGCCTGCCGTTCACCATCGCACTGTTCACTGCCGCCTGGTACTTCTCCGCGGCGCCGCTGTTCCTGCTGAACCGTTCGACGTAGGCCTTGTCACGCGAGGACAGCAGGTTGATGATCCACGGGCCTTCGCTTGTCTGTGGTCCGGCTTCATCCTGCTCACCTTTTTGCCGCACGTCGGCCACTGTGCCTGTCTCACCGACAGCGGGTACGGAGGATTTTGTCCTGGCGATCGCCGCCTGTCTGGCTGCCGCAGCGGCAGGACTTGCTGACGCGGTAGCAGGTTCTTTGGGGGTGGTGGTAGTCACGACCGGAGCGGCGCCGCTTTCGCGCCGGACCGGTTTCGGCTTCGTCTCGGTTGCAGCGATCGTTTCAGGGTCGGTTGCCGGGGCGTTGTTTTTCCGGGCACCGGCAGGCCCGCCTTTCACTTGCGCCGCCTGGGCAGACGTGCCGGCCGGCGGCGGGATGATCTGGCCAAGCCTGTTCTCGAAGCTGACAAAGGCCTCACTGAGCGCAGTCATACGGGCATTCAGCGAAGCATACCTGCCTTCCTGCAGGCTCGCGCTGAAAATGCGGCTCTGTACCTCGGTCAGTTCTGTCGATTGACGCCGGGTAAGCGTTTCGAGCGTGCTGATCCGGCTGTCGATGCTGGCCGTGTAGACATAACCACCGGTGATTACGCAGACTGCGAAAACGGTCGCAAGGATTACGGCGTAGAACGGCCTGTTATTGTGTCGTTGCGGCTGCTTTACCTGCTGACCGGGAGACTTACTGGTGCCAGTGGTACTGTTTGTGATGGAGGCTACCCTGGCATTGGCCGACCCCTTGTCCATACGGTCCAGCGACGCCTCAAGTTTGTGTTTTTCGCTGACCCGGTAGGCTTCGATCAGCTCCATCAGCAGGGGATCCGGCTGGTGGAATTCAACATCAACGCTGTTCGCGGCGACCTGGCGTACCCAGGAAGGGAGGGTAAGTTTTTTTTGTTTTCCCTCATGCAGCACGGTCAGGTGAACATCAACGGTATCACCGTCTTTAAGCGTCAGCAGCCGGCCGTCGGCATCACAGTGCAGCAGCATGCCGTCCTGACTGACGTTTATTACCCGGCAGCCTTTCGGAATCGTTTTCTCGCCGATCAGCGTGGCATTGATATTGACCGGTGTTCTGGCTTGGCGTCTACGTTCCATGTCTTTGCCTTGTGTTCCCCACAAGCCGGCAGCTGAACCGTGTATTCATTGAATGGTGCCATGCAGGTACCTGATCCGTGTGAACTATACGATCATTGATACCGCGCGTCCATGGCTGGATTGCGTGGAAGGCCACGCTGGTACCGGTGCCGGTAATTTCCCGCATGGTACGTGACATGGCTCAGTCTCTCCTGAGTTTCTCGTTCACGGTGATCGGGGTGGGGTAGTTCAGCATGATAAGGTACGACGAGGCAATGAAGGTGAGCAGCGTTGTAGCCTGGATGAGGTAAGAGGCTCTGGAACTGATGGCGCCGGCGTTTAACGCCAGCACGGCTATCATCAGTGAAAACTCGCTGACCTGACCCAAGCGGACTCCGGCTTCAATCGAGAGTGTTTTCTGTTCGCCGGAGTATAACAGTAATTTCGAAAATATAAACGGCTTGGCAACCAGCATCACGGCGGCAATAGCCGCGGCGGGAATGAAGACATCGGCAAGGGCCGAGATATTGAAACTGGCCCCCAGCGAGAAGAAGAACATGATGAGGAAGAAATCGCGCAGCGGTTTGAAACTTTCTGCAATAAACAGCGAGATCGGGTTTGCCGCCAGCGCGACGCCGGCAATGAATGCGCCTGTCTCATAGGACAATCCTGCCGTTTCTGCCAGCTGGGCGATACCCAGACACCACCCGATTGCGGTCAGGAAGATATATTCCTGGATGGTGGCGAAACGCTGAATCAGGCGCTGCAGGATAAAGCGTTCGAACAGCAAGGCGGCCGTGATAAGGGCAGGGACTGCCAGCGTCAGCATCCCGACCCGTGTCCATGCTATGGAAGCACTCGAAATATCTTCGAGAAAGAGCAGGATAACAATAGCCAGTATATCCTGGAGCAGCAGGATACTTACCATCACCTGGCCCATATGACGATGATGCAGTGCCGTGGTAGGCAGCAGTTTCAATCCGATGATGGTGCTTGAGAACATCATGACCGCACCGATTATCAGACTATCGAACAGGTTGAACCCGGCTATCCTGCCAATGAAATAACCGGCTGCGCAGAAGGCGAGGGAACTTGCTGCCGTCACCAGAAGCGCCTCCCTGAACATTCTGACAAGTTGTGATGGCTGTAGGTTGAGACCCAGCAGGAACAGCAGGAAGATGATACCAATATGACCGATTTCCTGAATAATCGACGCATCGGTCACCAGCTGCAGGCCCCAGGGACCCACGATGCCTCCAAGCAGTATGTAGGCGACCAGTAACGACTGTCTGGCAAAGAGCGCTGCTGCTGCAAGTATCGCCGCGCCAGTGAAGATCAGGAAGATGGAAAATATTATCGAATTTTCAGACATGGCTTATCGTATAACCGACCTCCTGCAAAGGAAAGCCGGTGCTGCCAGGTTTGCCGGACACTGCAGGTCTCGCATGAAAGGCCGGGCAAGTAGCAAGGTCAGCCAGGTATGTTACCAGTAACGCCCGTCTGCCGGTGTCCACATGTGTACTGAATTTAGCCGGACTGCCACGACAGTGACGTCGAACCGGGTGAAACCGTCATGCCTGGCTAGCTGTAACTGCTGATAGACGGCGTCATGCTCGATACCCGGAATCAGGATATCGGGACAGGAGGTGATGGTATTTCGAATGATTCCCCGGGGTTGGTGACCCGTGCATTGCCGGTCAGTGTCATTCCGGATAAGGTGGGTGCAACGATACCGTGTCACCCTTCACGGTGGTAACCGGACACCAGGCCAGTGCAGTGCGCTGGCCCATGAACGGTTTCATATTTTTTCCTGTACGAATCAGGATATTTCGCTGAAGAAGAGTGCCAGGTTAAGGCGGTTCTCGATATCCAGTTTTCTGAACACGGCACTCAGGTGTGCCTTTACGGTGCGCTCCGATATGTCGAGCTCGCGTGCAATCATTTTATTGTTTCCACCGAGGTGCACCATGCGAGCAACCTGCAGTTCACGCGGTGTCAGGGAATTAACCAGCGAATTGTCAGACCCGATCCGGGATTCCATATGCCGGCTCTCGCGAGCCAGCTCACTGATGACCTCGGTTATCAGTTTTCTCTGGATCCAGTATTCACCGTCCAGCACCAGGTGAACGGCACGGCTGAGCAGGGAGGGCGTGATATCGTCCTTGCAGAAACCACGTGCCCCTGCCTTGAACAGATGCCGCTGGTCAACCAGTCTGTCGGACTGGTTATCGATGATGACAACATAAATGCCGAACATTTTTTTAATAAGCTCGGTCAGAAATTGCGTCGGGTTCTTCGGACAGATCTGTGGATCAACAAACAGCAATGCGGGTTTTTCTGACCTGATACAGGAATGCATCACTGACAGACATCCGGCCAGCCTGATATCGAAATATTTTCTCAGGGTACTTGCAAAACGGCCCGTTACGCGCGCGTCGCAGCTGGCAATCAAGATGTAGTCATTCGTCCGTGATGCGTTTGCAGCCATTGCCCGGTTCCCGCGGTCTGCCGTTCTGTGAGTACCCTTTTTCATGCGCGCAGGACCGGTTTCAACAGGTATACAAGCTCAGTGTTTTCGCCCGTGTGGATATCAGCCATTGCAGTTAAGCGGGGTCTGTTATCCATGAGCAGCTGTCTGCCCGGATAGCTGCGTTCAGTTCTACATTGATCAGAAAAATGCTCTCAACAGTGATGATATCGGCACTGAGGCGCTCGAGTTTAGCCGGCGAGCAACTGTAACTTGCTTATTTATAAAAGGTTAGTTTGGTACGAGTGCCCCGCTACAGACACGACGCCCGGTGAGGCGGGACGAAGGTGTGCCTCGATCGGCAGGCCACCCTCCCTGGATTCGATTTCTGCAGGTCCATGCCGGGGTGCAGCCTTCATCGTGTTTCATGACCCGCCTGGCCATCCACCTTGCGGGCGGCCGGACCAGGATCCGGATCACACTGTGCCGCAGTCCACGCTGGACTCACTGCGCAGGCCAGTCTGAAGGCAGCTTTCAGCCAGACGGTCCCGTATTCAACGCTTACTGACACAGCGGTAATTCATGCCGTGGCGTTCGAGCAGTATCCGACTGACAGCAAGACGGATTTTGCCGGGCAGGATCGCCTGTTATTTTGAGCCAGGATATTTTCTGCCAGCTGACGGATCTGCCGCTGGCACTGCTGCTGTCGTTATTGCTGCGGCAGTGTGTGTCTAAAGGGCGTGGCGCGGTCCGGCCATGTGATCGGAGAAGGAGACATTCGCAGGCAGAGCGGTATCCCCCCGGTGTCACCTGCCTTCATCACCGCATATTTCGCTGGTGATAGACGGTGCCTGGTCGGGCCTCCCGATAAGGTTGCCCTGCAATCCATCGATATTCAGGCTTGCCAGCATCTTGCGTTCCTCAGCCGTTTCCACGGCCTGTGCGATGACCTTGATATCGAGGCTGTGTAATGTATCGGTGAGCGCCTGGACGAAGAACTGGTTGTCGCTGTTTGAATCAATTCCGCGGATGTAGCTGCGGTCGATCTTCACGTAGCTGATACCCATACTGCGCAGATAGCCAAACGAGGCAAAACCCCTGCCAAAGTGGTCGATGCCGGCCTTGCAGCCCAGTAGCTGCAGGCGTTCGACAAGGTTCTGTGCATTCCGGATATTCGCAAGTACCGCATTCTCCGGAAATTCCACGAGGATACGCTTTGCCTGTACCGGAGAATGGCCGAGGCTGCTGCACAGCCACTGGATAAAAACCGCATCATGCAGGGATGTGGATGACAGATTGATTGCATACAGGGAAGTTGTATCCGGGTCATGCGTGAGGTATTCAAGCAGACGCGTAACGGTGAGTTTGTCAAACTGGCTGGCAAGGCCAAAGCGTTCGGCCAGTGGCATGAATATACCGGCATTGACGCCGTTGCTGCTGTCATCGTCGATGCGTGCAAGCACTTCCTTGTGCAGGACCGTGCACGCTTTCGTTTCAGGTTCGTAAACCGGCTGCATGTACAGCCTGACTGCACCCCTGTCTATAATCTCGCGCAGTCTCTTTCGCCAGCTTTCCATGCTGTGGATTTCAGGCTGGTTGGCTGCGATGGGCTGATAACGCTGCCAGGTATTGTGGCCGCTTGCCTGTGCCGAGCGCAGTGCGATATCCGCTTCCGAAAGCAGGTCCGACAGGGTGTTGCCATGCCGCCAGATCGCAATACCGATGTGTCCGATATCATTTGTTTCGGCCAGTCCGTCTGCACGCAGCTGCAGCAGGTCCCGACAGAGTGTTGCGGCCAGGGCATCAGCACTGGCTGGAGGAAGACCGGCGGCGACGATACCAAAACCTGCGCCGGAAATGCGTGCAGCAAAACTGCCTTCCAAGTAGCCAAGCTGCGACTGAATCAGCTCACCGGTACGTTTCAGCAGCATGTCTCCTGCCGCATATCCGTTGCGTTCATTGATACTCGCAAAATCGCGCAATTCGAGCAGCAACAGCGCACCTTGCATGATCTCGCTCTGGGCGCCCAGTAACGCACCGAGCTGACAGTCGAAATAACGCCTGTTACCGAGACCGGTGACCGGGTCCTGGTAAGCCTGCTCGCGCAGACGCTCCGTGAGCGCAGACTGCTCGGCGAAAATTTCGCCTACCTTCTCGGATAGCCGGTTCATGGCCAGCACGACGCTGCGCAGTTCCGGTGTGCGCGGCAATCGCCTCTGAATCATGTAAGAATGGTTACGAATGGCGTCAGCCTGCAGCTTTACCCTCGCCAGCGGGCGCAGCAGGAGTTTAACGGTGAAAGTCGCAAGCGCAAGGATAATGACAGCTGCGAGGAGGTACATTGCCAGGGTGTCCGCTGTAGTTGACCAAAGCTGGTCGTAGGCGCGTCCGGTGTTGCTTGTTACATGGATCCTGCCGGCCTGTTTCCAGCCGGACGCTACCAGTGACTCCACCACAGGGGGGTGCAATGCTATTGCCTTCACGAACCACCCGGGTGCGGCGCCCGTATCGAGCGGGACGCTCTTTTCGAACAGTGTTTCACCGCTCGCCGAGGTCAGTGAGATCTTCTGGTATTCACCGCGATCGAACACGGCGCCTATCATGGATGTAATCACCGGGATATCCGGAGGCTGTACGTATGGCGACAGCGACAGGCCAAGCGATGTCGCCGTGTCACGTGCATGCGCCTCGAGCTGTGTCGTCAGAAACGAGCGCAGGTTTTCCAGGCTGATGGCAACTGTCCCGATGAATCCGGCCAACAGCATCAGCAGAATGCCCGTCGATATCTGTCTGTAGAGTGTCATCTGTATTACCGGTCCATGCCGGTGGCTCAGCGGGATTCGTTGTACAGGCAGCCGGGCCGGATTGGGTCAGCGTGGCACAGTAAACTGCTCATCGTTGATCCTTGCTATAACTTCCTTCCAGCGACTCAGACGTTCCGGGTCACCTACGTGCTGGTCCATACCGCGCGACTTGATCAGCCAGATTCCGTTGCCATTGAAACTATACACCGGTAGCAGGTCAGTCCTGCTGGACGAGGTGCGAATATCGGTGACCAGGTTGTCAAGGACCAGCGGGTCCGCATCGGGTGTACTGTAGTACGTCAACACCATGTGCGCCTGGTTGAGTTCAAGTGCCTTGACGTAGGTCAGGCGCATCTGCTCTGCCGGTATGCCCATTTGCCGCAGTGTAAAATATTTCGCTATGGAAAAATCCTCACAATCGCCCCCGTTGGATGCCAGCGTCTGCAGGGGTGTGGCCCAGTAATCCTCCTTGCCCCAGTGATCGATGTCACTGACGAATTTCATCTTGTTGAAAAACGAATTCGTCATTTCCAGTTTTTTCATGTCATCCAGACCGCGGCTTGACAGGATCATGTCCTGCCAGGCGTTGATACGGCGCACCGCATGTTCACCATATTCCTGTCTGATCCTTGCGATGGATTGCTGGGAAAGCGCGAATTCTTCGCCACTGCAGGTCGACGTACAGGCCAGGCCCATCATACCCGCGAGCGCCATGCAGATGAGACGCGAAACGCGCGTAAACCATTGGCCTGCTGGTGCGGGCATCAGGCAATCGTTGCGAAGTACGGTGGCATATCCTGCCTATCGGCATCAGTCGCAAACGACTTTCGAAATTATGCGAATAATTAGTGACCTATAGACGGGCTCGGTGCGGAAGACGGCGCACCCGACAGGTGGTACCTCAGTCCAATTGCCCCGCTAACGATCCGAACTTAAACTCTTTACAATCATAAAAACAAAGGCTTATGAAAAAAATCAGAGTCACAATCATCGCGGGAGCCGCGGAGGAGTATCCGGGTTGCGCGGATATCCTGGGCAACTGTCCGGAAATCGAGATCGTGGCCAGGCCGGCCGGTCTGGACCAGACGGGCGCCTGGTCGGCCATCTCCTGTACGGATGTCCTGGTCCTTGACGAGGTCATGCTCGAACGGGGTTGGGCCGATTCGGTCCGGACGATCTACCGGCACCATTCCGGGATCAAGTTGTTGTTAGTCCTTGATAATAGCAGCGAAAACAAGGTACTGGATGCGCTGGCAATGGGTATTGGCGGGGTCATCGAACGTGCCTCGCTGGTGTCGATGTTGCGCAAGGCCATACCCGCGCTGTATGCAGGCGAGACCTGGGTGTCGCGCAGACTGGTACAGGTCCTGCGCATGCAGCTGGTTCACCTGGACGGGGAGGCCTTTCCGGGATTCTCTGCGCTGACCCGTTCGATATACGAAAGACTCAATTGATTTATGCGGTTATTCAGAATTACGGGACGTCAGGCAGCAGGCGGGCGGCATCCCGGCAACGCAGCGGCCAGCACCGCAACCCGTCTCGTCAGGCAGCCGCTGTGATGATGAAGCCAATGCCGGCGACGGTAATGACTTCCTCGCCGGCACTGCCCCGCTAACCGATAGAATCGCGGTATCCCGCGGTGATGCCTTGCTGCCCGGTGCGTGCCGGTGTGCAGTTGCCTGCCGCTGGCCAACAACCGGCCAAGACATGGCAACATGGGCTGTTACACCCGTATCAATCGGGCCGCGCTGGCGCAGGGAGTCCGCGGTCGAAGCCGGCCGTGCGGCAGTTTATGATGTTTTCGATGAAGGTGCAGAGGTGACATGCTGCACGGACAGGAACTCATGGTGCCATTACCGGTGGCAGCAGTGATCATCTCCCGTCCCTCCGTTGAACAGCGGACATACTTGTCCGGATACGGTTTTGACAGGACCGGTATGAAGTCGCACGGAACATCAGTGTGTTGCAGTCCAGGGGTAACCGGCTGCGGACTGACACGGTCCCGGTCGTCTTGCCTGGTCGCTGCAGCATGACAGGTTACTTGCCATGCTGTGTCCGGCCTGCAGAGTGCAGTCCGTGTGATACTTTCACGCCGGGTGTGTAATAATCGCCCACTGCCTGATTGCCCCGGAGGGGGAGCCGCCACATTCATGTTTCGTCCACTCGAGCTGTTCATCGGTTTGCGCTACACGCGTACCAAACGGCGCACGCACTTTATCTCGTTCATATCGTTAACCTCCATGCTGGGCATAACGCTTGGTGTGACGGCACTGATCACGGTGCTGTCTGTCATGAACGGGTTCGAAACGGAATTGCGTACGCGCATCCTGGGTATGGCGGCGCATGCGACCATTTCCAGGTTTGACGGCCGGCTTGCAGACTGGCAGTCGCTGGTCACCCGCATCGAGCTCCAGCCGCATGTGCTGGCCGCTGCCCCCTATGTCAGCGGTGAATCCATGATCAGTAACGGCAACCAGGTGAGTGGTGCGATCCTGCGCGGTGTCCAGCCGGAACTGGAGGGCAGGGTGTCCGATGTCGTCGCGCACATTCACGGCGGTGATATCACCAAACTCACGCCCGGCGGATACGGCATTATCCTGGGCAGTGAACTGGCCGCGGCGCTGGGGGTCGGCATCGGCGATGCCGTCACCGTGGTCTCACCCCAGATCACGATTGCACCGACCGGTGTGCTGCCGCGCCTGCGGCGGTTTACCGTGGTGGCGACATTCGAGATTGGTATGTATGAGTACGACCGGGGCGTCGCCCTGATACACCTGCAGGATGCCGCCAGGCTGTTTCGTCTCGATGATGCCGTCAGCGGGCTGCGCCTGAAGCTGGACGACGTATTCAATGCGCCCAGGGTCGTGCGCGAGCTTGCCGCACAATTGCCCGGAGACTATCGCCTCGAGGACTGGACGCGCAAGCACGAGAACTTCTTTCGGGCGGTAAAGACCGAGAAACGCGTCATGTTCATTATTCTTACACTGATTGTCGCCGTTGCCGCATTCAATATAGTGTCCACCCTGATTATGGTGGTAACGGACAAACGCTCTGATATCGCCATCCTCAGGACACTCGGTGTCACACCGCATTCGATCATGATGATTTTCATCATCCAGGGTGTCGTGATCGGCATCCTGGGCACGGCGCTGGGCGTGGCAGGCGGGGTGGGACTTGCCCTGAACATCGAGACCATCGTGCCTGCGATCGAGCGGCTGTTCCACGTACAGTTCCTGGCAGCGGACGTGTATTACATCAGCGAGGTGCCATCCGAACTGCACTGGCGTGATGTGTGGATCATGGCGTCGGTTTCGCTGGGGTTGAGCCTGCTGGCGACACTGTACCCGGCGTGGCGTGCTGCACGCACCCACCCGGCCGAGGCACTGCGCTATGAGTGAGGTGCTGAGTTGTGCCGGCCTGGGCAAGACCTTTAACGAAGGCAGCCAGGCGCTGACGATACTGCATGATATCGA
Organism: uncultured Gammaproteobacteria bacterium; assembly: GCA_963803275.1. Taxonomy (GTDB): domain Bacteria; phylum Pseudomonadota; class Gammaproteobacteria; order UBA9214; family UBA9214; genus UBA9214. The sequence goes on from CAWDLS010000004.1 coordinate 557,861, forward strand.
TTTTACTGTTGCCACTGGCGAGCGCATCGCGATTACCGGTGCGTCGGGCAGCGGCAAGAGCACCCTGCTGCACCTGCTCGGTGGACTGGACCAGCCGAGCACGGGCCAGGTCGTGCTGGCGGGCCGGCCGCTCGCCAGCCTGACGGCGACACAGCTGGGGCAATTGCGCAATCGCGAGCTGGGCTTTGTATACCAGTTTCACCACCTGTTGCCCGAGTTCACCGCGCTGGAGAACGTGGCCATGCCGCTGCTGGTCCGCGGCCTGCCAACGGCACAGGCACAGCAGCAGGCGGCGGCCATGCTGGAACGTGTCGGCCTGTCCGCCCGGCTTGCGCACAAGCCCGGAGAATTGTCGGGTGGCGAACGACAGCGCGCGGCCGTGGCACGCGCACTGGTGACGCACCCGCATTGTGTGCTGGCCGATGAGCCGACCGGCAACCTGGACCGCCGGAACGCCGACCAGGTGTACGCGCTCATGCTGGAGCTCAATCGGGAACTGGGTACCAGCCTGCTGGTGGCGACGCACGATGCATCGATCGCCGAGCGTATGGACCGGGTCGTGCACCTGGAGGACGGCTGCCTGCACTAGCCGAATCGCACAACACGTGTCCTCCATGAACGACGAAGCGCCCTGGCCGGCTTGTTTGTTGATCATGGAAGGTCATGTATTCAATAACAATTCTGTTTGTGCTGGGCATATGCACGATACGCTGGCTCAGCACGCTGCCTGCGCTGACCGCGGTACTGGCGCTGGTTCCGGCTTTGTATCTGCTGCGCATGCCCCGGCTGCGCGCCGTTTCAATGCTGCTGCTGGGATTCTCGTGGTCCGTGCTGACAGCCACGCTGGTGCAGACGCCGTCGCTGGACCGGGACGTCGAGGGGCACACCGTGCTGGTGGAGGGCAAGGTCGTCAGTATACCCGGGCAACACGCCGGTCCGGTGCAGCGGTTCATCTTCCATGTCGATCGACTGAATGACGGGGCGGGCTGGCACACCTTCAACGGCAAGGTCAGGCTCGGCTGGTATGGCGATCGCGGTGCTCCTGGCGCGGGTGAACACTGGCAGCTCGCGGTACGCCTGAAGCGCCCGTACGGATTAGCCAACCCGGGTGGTTTTGACTATGAACGCTGGTTGTTCCAGCAACGCATTCGCGCCACCGGTTATGTGCGCGAGGATGCGCGTAACCGGCGTTTATCTAACGGCTGGCTGTCGCCGCTGGAACGCTACCGCAATCGCCTGATACACGTATTCGCGCGGCAGGGCGGCACACCCGGGTCGGGTTTCCTCAAGGCGCTGACCGTCGGGGAGCGCAATGCGATAAGCGCTGCACAATGGCAGGTCCTCAACGCCACCGGTACCAGCCACCTGATGGCGATATCCGGGCTGCATATCAGCCTGGTTGCCGGACTGGTGTTCTGGCTGGTGCGGCGCGGCTGGTCACATTGCGGTCAGCTGGCAGGCCGCCTGCCGGCTCCGCGCGCGGCAGCCGTCAGCGCAATGCTCGCCGCCTTGCTGTATGCCTTGCTGGCCGGGTTCGGTATCCCGGCGCGACGCGCCCTGGTAATGGTCAGTGTGCTGATGCTGGCCATCCTGTCCGATCGCCATGCATCCTTTCCGCAGGTCATTTGCCTGGCCGTACTGTTCACGCTGGTACTCGACCCGCTGTCGGTGCTCTCGGCCGGCTGGTGGCTGTCATTCCAGGCCGTCATCATCATCGCCTGGCTGGCCACGGGCCGCTACGGGACGCAGGGGCGCGGCAGAAGGCACGTGCTCATGCATCTGGCGCTCGCCTTTTGTATGGCGCCCGTGCTGTTGCTGTTTTTCCAGCAGGCCTCACTGCTTGCCCCGCTCGCCAATGCCGTGGCCGTGCCCTTCGTCGGCCTGCTGATCGTCCCGCTGGGCTTGCTGGGATGTATCCTGTTTGCTGTCAATGAGGCACTGGGTGCGCGGCTGCTCGGACTGGCCACCGGTATGCTGGACCTGGCATGGCCCATGCTGCAATGGCTGGCCGGTACGGGGTTTGCCGCCTGGTCACGGCATCAGCCACTGGCCTGGACCCTGCCACCGGCATGTGCCGGGCTGGCCATCCTGTTCATGCCGCGCGGCGTCCCGGGCCGGTGGCTCAGTAGTGTGCTGCTGTTGCCAGTGCTGCTGGTCCGTCCGCCTGCGCCGCGGCCGGGCGATGCGTGGATCACCCTGCTGGATGTCGGGCAGGGGCTTGCGGCCGTGGTACAGACAGCGCGGCATGCCCTCGTTTATGACGCCGGGCCGCGTTTCAGTCCGGAGTTCGATACCGGACAGGCTGTGGTGGTACCGTTCCTGCGCCGGCAGGGGATAGCCAGGCTGGACGGGTTGGTAGTCAGTCACGGGGACAATGACCACATCGGTGGCGCCGCGTCGCTGCTGGCCGCCTATCCGCCGGCTGCCGTTTTCAGCAGCGTACCGGAACAACTGCCCGGCACGGACGCCAGATACTGCCAGACCGGCCAGCACTGGCAGTGGGACGGTGTCAGGTTTACAATCCTGCACCCGGACCCGGCGGACGGCCTGGCCGGCAACAACGCCTCCTGCGTTCTGCGCATCGAGGCCGCCGGCGGCCAGCGCCTGCTGTTACCGGGAGACATTGAGCAGGCCGCAGAACAGCGCCTCGTAGAGGAGCAGCGCGGACTGTTGCCTGCGCAGGTCCTGGTTGCACCGCATCACGGCAGCAACACGTCCTCGTCCAGCGCTTTTATTGCAGCCGTCAATCCCGATGTCGTGATATTCCCGGCTGCCTGGCTGAACCGCTACCGTTTCCCGAAGCGTGAAGTGGTCCAGCGTTACCGTGCCAGCGGTGCGCTATTGTTCGAAACCGGTCGCTGCGGTGCGCTCAGCGTCAGGCTTTCATCCGATACCGAACAGCCGGTGATCGCCTCCTGGCGGGATCGTTACCGCCATGTCTGGAGCTGGCAGGAATAGTGCACTGCCGAGTTTGGCTGAGGCAGTAAATAAAGTATGATCTGCAGCGGCTGGTGATTACACAACTGGACAAAGGATGGTGATAGCGTGCTGGAACTCGTAATAGCTGGCGGCTGGCTGATGCTGCCCATTATCGCGTGTTCGGTGATTGCCGTGGCGATCATAGCCGAGCGTCTCTGGTCATTGCAGGTGCGCCGGGTCCTGCCCAAGCACCTGGTCGCGCAGGTCTGGCGCTGGGAGAAGATCAACCAGCTCGACGACCAGCACATGAAAGAGCTGCAGGCAAGCTCGCCACTGGGTGCCATCCTGGCAGCCGGTATCATCAACCGTCACAAGAGCCGCGAGTTCATGAAAGAGAGCATCGAGGATACCGGGCGGCACGTGGTCCACGAACTCGAGCGTTTCCTGAATTCGCTGGGTACGATCGCATCCATCACGCCGTTGCTTGGTCTGCTGGGTACCGTGATCGGCATGATCAAGGTGTTCTCCACCATCACCACACAGGGCGTGGGAGATCCCAGCGCGCTTGCCGGTGGCATCTCCCAGGCGCTGATTACCACCGCAGCCGGCATGTCGGTCGCCATACCGACGCTGATGTTCTATCGCTATTTTCGCGGGCGCGTCAGGATGCTTGTGCTGCGCATGGAAAAAGAGGCCATGCTGATGGTCGAGATCATGCACGGTACTCACAAACGGCGTGATGACTAGGAGACGCACTCATGAACCTGCAACCGGGTGGCAATGACGAACCGGATATCAACCTGACGCCATTGATCGATGTGGTGTTCCTGCTGTTGATTTTTTTCATGGTGTCGACTACGTTCGAGCGCCAGTCGCGCATCCAGATCGAGCTGCCTGAGGCAACGACCGATGCGACGGCGCAGGATGACAACACGCTGGAGATACTGGTCGACGCAAAGGGCCGGTATTTCATCGGCGACCAACAGGTCATCAATTCGGAACTGAAAACGCTGAAGGCCGCGATCAGCAATGCAGTCGGTAACCGGGGCGAATTGCCCGTTACCATACGCGCCGATGCGAATACGCCGAATCAGTCCGTCATCAGGGTACTGGATGCGACCAGCCAGCTTGGCCTGACCCACATTTCACTGGCGACAACGAAGATCGAGGAATAGCAGCGGCGGTGCCGGTATGAAACGCCTGGACCATTACTGGTATTCACGCAGCCCGATGCTGGTGCTGCTTACACCCCTGTCGCTGTTGTTTCGGCTGCTGGTCGGGTTGCGGCGGATGGCATACCGGAAAGGCCTGCTGCACAGCCACAGGATTGCCGCACCGGTCATCGTGGTCGGGAATATAACCGTCGGCGGTACCGGCAAGACACCACTGGTTGCCTGGCTTGCCGGGTATCTCAGGCAACAGGGTTTCAAACCAGGCATCATTGCGCGCGGTTACGGCGGCAGGGCGACATCGTGGCCGCAACAGGTGCGCGTGGACAGTGATCCCGCCGTGGTCGGCGACGAGGCTGTGTTGCTGGCCCGCATGACCGGTTGTCCGATGGCGGTTGCCCCTGACCGGGTCGTCGCGGCCGAGGCCCTGATAAAGTACAATGACTGTGACCTGGTCATCAGCGATGACGGACTACAGCATTACGCATTGCAACGTGATATCGAAATCATCGTGATCGACGGTGTACGCCGCTTCGGAATCGGTTTCATGTTGCCGGCCGGTCCGTTGCGCGAGCCGGTAAGCCGCCTGCAGGAGGCGGACCTGGTAGTGGTAAACGGCATCGGCGGGCCACGCGAGTATCCGATGAAACTGAAAACGGGTGAGCTGCATAACCTGCTGGACGTGGACGTTACGAAAAAGCTGTCCGATTTCCGGGATCGCAAGGTGCATGCGGTTGCCGGGATCGGCAACCCGGAGCGGTTTTTCCAGTCCCTGCGCGGAAGTCTCAGACGCGTCGAAGAGCACGCCTTTCCGGATCATTATCGTTACCGGGCCATTGACCTTCGCTTTGATGACGATGCACCGGTTCTGATGACGGCAAAGGATGCGGTAAAGTGTCGCCGCTTCGCCAGTGGAAACGAGTGGTATCTGCCGGTCATGGCCGAAATGTCAAATGATTTTCAGACGCGGCTGAATGCGTTGCTGGAGTCGCGTGGATGCTGTACTGCAGCACGCAGTGCCGGCGCGGATATGTCGCAAGGAGTCTGTCATGGATAAAAAGTTGCTGGATATTCTTGCCTGCCCGGTTTGCAAGGGGCCTTTGGTCTACCTCAAGGACGCTCAGGAACTGGTTTGCAGGGCAGACCGGATGGCATACCCGATCAGGAACGATATCCCGGTAATGCTGGTGGAAGAGGCCAGGAATCTGGCTGCGGACGAGGAAGTCTGAACAAGCGCTGTGGCCGGACCCGGTTTCAGGGTAGTCATACCTGCACGCTATGCCTCGTCCCGGCTGCCTGGCAAGCCGCTGCTGCCGATTGCCGGCCGCCCCATGCTGCAACACGTGTACGAGCGGGCGCGGCGGTGCGGTGCGAGTGACGTCGTTATCGCCACCGATGATGAACGCATCGCAGCGGCCGCCGCCGGATTTGGCGCGCCTGTCTGCATGACCTCGGTTGACCACGCATCGGGCACGGAACGGCTTGCGGAAGTGGTCGAGCGGTACGGTTGGCAGGCGGATTGCATCATCGTGAATGTGCAGGGTGATGAACCGCTGATTGAGCCGGCGTTGATACGGCAAGTGGCCAGCGATCTTGCCGGTCACGAGGGGGCTGTCGTGGCGACGCTGGCGTACCCGCTGGAATCGAACGCGATGTTGAGCGATCCGAATGTGGTGAAGGTTGTACTGGACAGGGAAGGCTGTGCCCTGTACTTCAGCCGTGCACCGATCCCGTTTGTGCGTGATCCCGGTGATGACGTGGCTGCAGGCGGGTTACGTCACATTGGCCTTTATGCGTACCGGGCCGGTTTCCTTGATCGCTACCGGCAACTTGAACCGGCGCCATTGGAACAGCTCGAGAAACTCGAACAACTGCGCGTGCTCTGGCACGGCATGAAGATCCATGTCAGCATGGCGGCGCACCTGCCCGGCCCAGGTGTGGATACCCACGAAGACCTGCAGCGGGTCGAGCGTTTGCTGGTGAACGACGGGTAACAGCGGGACGCCTGGTTACAGACGCTCTGCCTGCCTGGCAACCGCCTGCATGAAGTGCTCGATGCCGCGGATATCGGTATCGCGCAACGCGATGAACTGCGCCCCCACCGTGTAACTGTCCTGGGCCAGCCGTTCGGTATGAATAATCCGGGCAGTCGAGTGCATTGACAGGGGTTTCTTTCTGCCCGCGGCCTGCAACTGGAAGTGAATTCCGATATGTACGTCGATGACCTGGCCGGGTATTCTCTGTTCAACCGGCAGCAGCAGGTTGAACACTTCCCGGGTACAGGTGAATTTCAGGCCGCCCGCCGACAGGTTGATGATGGTGGCACTTTTCCTGATGCCACTGACTGGGCCGACCTGGCACGGCAACTCCGTGGTGATCCGGTCATGCTCGCGGTCAATCCAGAAATGCTGTTGCTTTTTCGCCATTGTATCCTGAATTTCGGGTTGCCTGGCTGTTACAGACATCGTCGGGCGCCTGCATCATAGTATGTTATCCCGCCAGTTTCATAGCCTTGCAGCGTTTTTGCGGGTTGTGCGGTTGCCGCCTCCCGTCGGCAGGGCGGTTTGCCGGTTATGCCGGTTGCGGAACATACAGGCACTGGTGTTGTCTATTCGGCGTATTATAATCAGTAATCACTTTAACTTGCCCCGGACTAAGCTATGAATCTCATAAAAAAGGAATTGATGCACCTGCTGATATGGGGGGCTGCGGGGTGTCTGCTGGTGCCGGCCGTTTTCTGGTGGCTGGGAAGCCGGGGCATCGTACTGGTCCCCGGCCTGGAGTACGGGGCGTTCCAGGACGCCTACCAGCAGTTCATGCGTCACCTGCATGAGCCGCTGATACTGATCGCCGTCGCCTTCCCGTACCTGTTATCTGTTGCGCTGCGTGTGCTGATCAGGGACTTGTCTCCGCCAGGATCAACTGAACTTGGACTTGCCGTCGCGAGAGGCGAGTCCGACACGGTGGTGCAGCTCATCGAACGGGGAGGTAACCTGAATGAGGCGAATACCGCCGGCGAAACGCCATTGCATCTGGCGGCCATGCAGGGCGACACGGGCATGACGTATCTGTTACTGGAGAGCGGGGCCGATTTCAATGCCACCGATCGTGCGGTTGGCTACAGTCCGCTGCAGATAGCTGCCCTGCAGGGCCACAGTGGTATTTGCGAGGCACTGATCAGGTACGGGGCCAATGTGGATGCCGTGACTTCCAGGCATGAAACGGCGCTGCACTTGGCGGCGCGTGCGGGGCATACCGCTGTGGTGGTTGTGTTGCTGAAGTACCGTGCCAATCCCGGCGTGAGGAACAATGCGGGTCAGACGGCACGCCAGCTCGCGGAGCAGCAAGGGCACGACGCGCTGGTCAGTCTGATGGTCCAGCACGCGGACAGGGAGTGGCCCTATCTCAGATTGTCAAATGGCTGACGGGCGTTACATCACTCAACCGGTTTTCCGAACTCCTGTAAACTACCTGCCATGGAAATGGTAAGAGTACTGTTTGTCTGTATGGGCAATATCTGTCGTTCGCCGACGGCCCAGGGGGTGTTTGAAAAGCTCGTCGCAGAGACAGACCTTTCCGACGTCGTCAAGATCGACTCAGCCGGCACGCATACCTATCATGTTGGCGAATCCCCGGACAGTCGGGCGAGTATGGCCGCACAACGGCGCGGCATCGACCTGTCAGGCAAGAAGGCACGCCGGGTGCAGGAGGCGGATTTCGAGGCATTTGACTATGTGCTGGCGATGGACCGCAGCAATTACGAGGACCTTGCGGCACTGTGCCTGCCGGAACACCTGTCCAAGCTGCACCTGTTTCTGGATTTTGCGCCGGAACTGGGAATGCGGGACGTACCCGATCCCTACTATGGTGGTGACACCGGCTTCGAAAGGGTGCTGGACATGATCGAAGTGGCGTCCAGCGGGTTGCTGGCGAGTATTCGCCAGCAACACCGTTTCTGAATACGCGCCGTTATTCCGCAGCCGCCTTCTCCTTGGGTTGATCGGCAGGCGCACCGGGGTCACTGTCCTCCCTGCGCGGCGCCGGCGGGTTCGTAGCCTGCTGTTCCCCGTGTTCGTGTATCTCGCTGGCCGGTCTGTTCGCGGCGTCCGGTGCCGGATCGGCGATTGCCGGTGGTACGGGTCCCGCAGCCGCAGGCTTGCGGGCCTCGCCGCTTGATGAGCCCCGGTCATCCGGTGCAGGTGCATTACCCGGGGCAGCCTTGTTTTCGGTTGTATCTGCCGGACTTTCCTGGTTGCGATTTTGCCCGCTGCGCCGGCGCCCGCCGCGGCGACCGCGTCTGGAACTGCGCCGTTGGCCAGCCTGGTCGCCTTCCGGCACGGTGGCCCGCGTTTCCTCGGCTTCCGTGCCGGGCGTGCTGGCGGGTTGCGCTATTTTCTGGGTGCTGCCCGAGCGAGTCTGCGCGGGCCTGCCTTGCCGTGCAGCGCGGCTGCCGCCGCCCTTGCTGTCATCCTGCCGGCGGCTTGTGCCGCGCCGGTTGCTGCCACGGCTGCTGTCGCGATCATGCACCGCCTTGCCGGCGCCGGCCGTTGCGCGCGTGCTGACCTGCTTTTGTTGTTCCGTATCGCCGCTGCTTCCGAACAGGTTGCTGAATACCCGCTTCAACAGGCCCGGTTTCGTGGCAACTGCCACGGCCGCGGGTACCGCCGGTATGGGTGCCGGGGCGGGTGGTGATACGGACCGCACCGCCGGGATTTCCGCTTCAGGCCGGAGCTCCTCGAACGGTGTCTGCGACTCGATGTCTTCGCGTGTCATCGTCATGTCGTAGCTGGGTAACTGGCGCACGCTATCGACATCATCCGTGCGGATGCGCTGGAGGTCAAAATTCGGTGTTTCGAGAGCCGGTGTCGGGATCAGCATCACGGCGATCTTGTGGCGCGCCTCCAGCATCGCCAGCAGTTCGCGTTTTTCATTCAGCAGGTAGGTGCCGACATCGACCGGTACGTGGGCGATCACGCGTGCCGTGTTTTCCTTCATGACTTCTTCTTCGATCACGCGCAGCACGGACAGGGACAGTGATTCCACGCCGCGAATGGTGCCCTGGCCGGTGCAGCGCGGGCAGACAATCTGGCTGGACTCACCCAGTGACGGCCGCAGGCGCTGGCGCGACATTTCCAGCAGCCCAAACCGCGAGATCCGGCCGATCTGCACGCGCGCACGGTCCAGCTGGAGGGCGTCGCGGAGGCGATTTTCCACCTCGCGCAGGTTGCGCGCCGGTTGCATGTCGATGAAATCGATCACCACCAGGCCGCCGAGGTCGCGGATGCGCAGCTGGCGGGCGATTTCATCGGCCGCCTCAAGGTTGGTGTTGAGCGCGGTTTCCTCGATATCGCCCCCCTTGGTGGCGCGCGCCGAGTTTACGTCGATGGAGATCAGTGCCTCGGTGTGATCGATGACCACCGCACCGCCGGATGGCAGGCGCACCTCGCGCCTGAAGGCGGATTCGATCTGCGATTCGATCTGGAAGCGGCTGAACAGCGGGATGGTTTCCTGGTAAAGCTTCAGCTTGCCCAGATTGTGCGGCATTACCCGTTCCATGAATTCCCGGGCGGTCTCGTGGACCTCCTTGCTGTCGACCAGTATCTCGGCAACATCATTGCGCAGGTAGTCACGCAGTGCGCGAATGATGACGTTGCTTTCCTGGTAGACCAGAAAGGGGGCGGGTCGTTCGCCGGCCGCCGCCTCGATGACGCTCCACAGGTGGGTCAGGTAGTCGAGGTCCCACTGCAGCTCCTCGCTGCTGCGCCCGATACCGGCGGTGCGCACGATCATTCCCATGCCTTCCGGTATGTTCATACCGGCCATGGCGTCGCGCACCAGGTCGCGGTCTTCACCCTGGATGCGCCGCGATACGCCGCCCGCACGCGGGTTGTTGGGCATCAGTACCATGTAACGGCCAGCCAGGCTGATGAAGGTGGTCAGGGCGGCACCCTTGTTGCCGCGTTCTTCCTTTTCGACCTGCACCACCAGCTCCTGGCCGTCATGCAGGGCATCCTTGATGCTGAGGCGGCCGCCGGCCTGACGTGTGGTTTCGCTGAAATAACTGCGCGCCACTTCCTTCAGCGGGAGGAAGCCGTGACGGTTGCCACCGTAGTCGATGAAGGCCGCCTCGAGGCTGGGCTCGATACGGGTGATTTTTCCCTTGTATACGTTGGACTTTTTCTGGCCTCGGGCGGGAACTTCTATATCAAGGTCGTAGAGTTTCTGGCCATCGACCATGGCAACACGCAACTCTTCGGGCTGCGTGGTGTTGATAAGCATTCTTTTCATATTTTTTGTCTCTCGTGCGCTCGACCCGACCACGCCACGAGCGCACTGGCTGGTGTGCGGATTCTGCGCTACGCAACCGGCCGGTGCGGGGCATCGCGCTACCCGCCAGCAGTACCAGACCGAACGTGACGAACAGAAGCTGTGCGTGATACATGGGAGCGATTGTCGTTAAACCGATTTTCTACAGCACTATGCTGAAAAACATGGAAATAACGGGACCAGACTGCGCCCGATATCGCCTGGAATATACAGGACACTTCGGCAAGCGCCGGGATGGGCAACTACCGACCCGTGGGGTTTTGCCGAGGCTGCACTATAGCAATGTTGCAGAATACCCGCAAACAACTTCAGCTGATACAAACAGGTGATTCCCTGTACAATTTCCTCATGATCTGCAACCCAGTGGACACACCATGACACAATCCGCCGCCCACAATCAACCAGGGGTCCGCCAGGTCAGCGTCAGCGACGATGAGGCGGGGCAGCGTATTGACAACTTTCTGGCACGTCATCTCAAGGGTGTGCCGAAGAGTCATATCTATCGTATCCTGCGGCGTGGCGAAGTGCGCGTAAACAGCGGCCGCATACCCGCACGGTACAAGGTTCGCGCGGGCGATACCGTGCGCATCCCGCCGGTGCGCGTGGCGCGGCCGGCGGGGAAGGGACCCGCAGGCGGCCCGGGGCCGCGCCTTGCACCGTACACCCTGTTCGAAAACGAGCGCTGCCTGGTCATCAACAAGCCGGCCGGCATGGCCGTGCACGGGGGTAGCGGGCTTAGCTTTGGCGTGATCGAGGCGTTGCGGGCCGAGCGCCCGGACGCGCGTTATCTCGAACTGGCGCACCGGCTCGATCGCGATACATCGGGTTGCCTGCTGCTGGCCAGGCGCCGCAGCTTCCTGCGTTCCTTCCACGAGCAACAGCGTAACGGCATGGTCCGCAAGCTGTACCTGGCGCTGGTTGCCGGCAGCTGGCACGGGGGCGCACTGACCGTGGATGCCCCGCTGCACAAGAACCAGCTGCGTGGCGGCGAGCGCATGGTGCGCGTCGTAGAATCCGGTAAAACAGCAGTGACCGTATTCACGCCGGTGAGCCGTTATCTGGACGCAACCCTGGTGGAGGCCGAATTGCTGACCGGGCGCACGCACCAGATCCGCGTACACGCCGCGCACATTGGCCACCCGTTGGCCGGTGACGAGAAATACGGCAACCGGGCGTTCAATCAGATGATGCGCGGGCATGGCCTGCGCCGCATGTTCCTGCATGCCTGCCGCCTGTCGTTCGACGACCCTGAGGACAATGGGGAAATCAACATCACGGCACCGCTCGACGACGCACTGCAGGCTGTTCTCAGGCAGCTGGATTCGCCATAATCCGTACCTGTTTTCTCTGGCCGTGGCTACGGCACGTGCGGATATGTCCAGCGATATACAGTTTATCGTCTTTGACTGGGATGGCACCCTGATGGATTCCGAGGCGCAGATCGTGTCCTGCCTGCACGGCTCGATCGCGGACCTCGGCCTGCCACCCATGAGCGACAATACCGTCAGGAACGTGATTGGTCTCGGCCTGCGCGAGGCCGTCGATACCCTGGTACCCGGACGTGGCGAGCAGTTTCGCCATGACTTTGTCGCGGCCTATCGCAGACACTGGTTCGCATCGGATGGCTCAAGCCTGTTCGAGGGTGCGCGCGAGATGCTTGATACCCTGCGCGCGCGGGACTTTCTGCTCGGCATCGCGACCGGCAAGGCGCGACGCGGGCTCATCCGGGTATTGGAACAGACCGGTTTGACGGATTACTTCGACGCCACCCGCTGTGCGGATGAAACCGTATCGAAACCGCATCCGCAGATGTTGCTGGAGCTGATGGACGAGCTGGGCATGTCGGCACGACAGACACTCATGGTGGGAGATACCGAGTATGATATGGAGATGGCCACCAGGGCCGGCGCCGGCAAGGTCGCGGTGCGTTCCGGTGTGCATTCGGAAGAACGCCTGTCCAGGCATGCACCGCTGGTGTGCCTGGACGCAGTGACCGAACTGCCGGCGTGGATGTCTGCAGCAGGACTCGTAAAATAATTCCTTCAACTCTGTGGGTGATGTTATGTCTGAAAAAGGTCTGTTCGGCGGCAAGTCAAAGGGCGGGGTGAACTTTGAGCCCCTGGACAAGCGTCTGGATGGCGACGACAGCTGGCACAGGGACGTCATCAGCCGGCTGGCCTTTGCGGCCCTCGATGAACAGCGCCGGGCGCGGCGCTGGAATATCTTTTTCAAGTGCCTGCTGGCCCTCTACCTGGTGACGTTGCTGATCCTGTATCTGCCATCAGACTGGCTTGAACTGGTGGAGGGCGGTACCAAGCATACCGCACTGGTGGAATTGTCGGGTCTCATCTCGGATACGTCCGAGGCCAGTGCGGACACGGTTATCGAAGGATTGCGCGATGCCTTCGACAGTGAAAATACCAAGGGCGTCATCCTGCGTGCGAATTCGCCGGGGGGCAGTCCGGTACAGTCATCCTATATAAATCACGAAATCAAGCGCCTGCGCAAGCTGCACCCGGATATCCCGCTGTATGCCGTGGTGACCGATATGTGTGCCTCCGGCTGTTACTATGTGGTGTCGGCCGCCGATGAAATCTACGTCGATGATGCCAGTATTATCGGTTCGATAGGCGTGCGCATGGACAGTTTCGGTTTTGTCGGCGGGATGGAAAAACTCGGCATCGAACGCCGCCTGTACACGGCCGGAGAGAACAAGGGCTTTCTCGATCCTTTCCTGCCCAGCAAGGAATCAGATGTCGAGCATGTCAAGAAGCTGCTGGCCGATATCCACGAGCAGTTCAAGAACGCGGTCCGTGAAGGGCGGGGTGAACGACTGAAGGAAAACCCGCAACTGTTTACCGGACTGATGTGGACCGGCGAGGAAAGCATCGATATGGGGCTTGCCGATCATATTGGCAGCGCAACACAGGTGGCACGCGACGTCATCGGTGCAGAAGACATCGTCGACTACACGCGTGAGCCGGACCTGCTCAAGCGCATCAGTGACCGCATCGGTGTGGCGATGGCGCGAGCCGCGAGCGAGATGATTTCCGGCAGCGCCGCGTCGCTGAAATGACCGCCGTGGCGTGCGCCAGCGTACGGTCCGGCACCGGTTTCATCGCGGTATCCCGCATCGCCGCATGGCTGCATTGTCCCGGGGCAGCGAAATAACCGCGGGGTGATGCTTCGCCGCTGATTACGCGTGCTGCCGTATCTGCTTCGGCCGGTATGGAATTCCGGACCTTGCCTAGGGCAGCTCGATACCGGCTGCTGCAAGCATGTTCGTCAGCCGTATCAGCGGCAGTCCGATCAGCGCGGTCGGGTCATCGCCCTCCATGCGCTCGAACAGCGTAATACCCAATCCTTCCGATTTGAAGCTGCCGGCGCAGTCATAGGGTTGCTCTGCATGCAGGTAGCGTTCGATCTGACTCGCACCGAGGGAGCGAAAGTGGACATGATACGGTACCTCGTCCACCTGCAGTTCGCCGCTCATACTGTTCAGCAGGCACAGGCCGGTATGGAAGGACACCCGCTTGCCTGACAGGTACGCCAGTTGCGCAGCCGCCCGGAGGTGGTCGCCGGGCTTGCCCAGGATGTCGTTGCCGGTGGTGGCGACCTGGTCGGAGCCGATGATCAGGCCCGGCTGAATGCGGCCGACGGCGCGTGCCTTGGCCACGGCCAGTCGTACCACCAGGTCGCGGGGGGCCTCGCCGGGCACCGGGGTTTCATCGACCTCGGGTGCCGATGTCAGAAAGTCCACGCCGAGCCGTGCCAGTAACTGTCTGCGAAATGGCGAGGTCGAGGCCAGCACCAGGGGCAAGGTAGTGGCAGACATCGTGTACGGAGCGGCTAGCCGACAGCCTGGATTTCCACAAGCGTCTCGTCGGGATTGACGGCGTCGCCCTTGGCGACATTGATGGCGGTAACCGTGCCGGCAATCGGCGACTGGATTTCGGTTTCCATCTTCATGGCCTCGGTGATCAGCACCGGTGTGCCGGCATCGACGTGCTCGCCGACTTTCACCAGCACGTCGATGATGGTGCCGGGCATGGACGTGGTGACATGCCCGGGCTGCGTCGGCCCCGGACGCTGGCTGCCGGAGGCGTGCAGCTCGCGCTTGCGGTTGCCGCCTTCCGCCCGTATCTCGTCCAGTGTTTCCACCATGACTTCCTCGGGGACGCCGTCGACGGTCATGAAAAACGGACGGTTGTCCAGGGTGCGGTGGCCGGTGCCGGTGACCTTGATGTGGTACGACTCGCCGTGCAGGATGACCTTGAACTCGGTCGGACGCGAGCGTCGTTCGCCGATATTGTCAGGCTCGGCGGTGAGCACCTCCGGCGCCAGCGTGCCCGCCTTGCGGTGGGTAAGGAAGTCCTTGCCGATTTCCGGGAACATGGCGTAGGTCAGGACGTCTTCCTCGCTGGTGCCGAGCTCGCCGATGGCGTTGCGCAGCTTGTCCATTTCATCGCCCAGGAGGTCCGCGGGGCGGACATCGATGGTGTTCTCCTTGCCGATAGCCTGTTGCCGCACGAACGGATCGAGGGCGGCCGGCGGCCGGCCGTAACGGCCCTGCAGGTAGAGTTTCACCTCGTTGGTGATCGTTGCGTAGCGTTTCCCTGTCAGCACGTTGAGCACCGCCTGGGTGCCGATGATCTGCGATGTCGGTGTTACCAGCGGCGGGTAGCCCAGGTCCTTGCGCACGCGCGGTATCTCGGCGAACACCTCGTCCACGCGCTCCAGCGCGCCCTGCTCACGCAACTGCGTATACAGGTTGGACAACATGCCGCCCGGCACCTGGTAGACCTGGACGCGTGTGTCCGGGTCGTGGTGCTCGCTCTCGAACTGCCGGTATTTCCTGCGCACGTTGCGGAAGTAGACGGCAATCGTCTGGAGCGCCTCGAGGTCCATGCCGGTGTCGTATTTTGTGCCGCGCAGGGCAGCCACCATGCTTTCCGTTGCGGCGTGGCTGGTGCTGCCCGAGAACGAGGAGATCGCGGTATCGATGTGCTCGCAGCCGTTTTCAACCGCCTTGAGCAGGCACATCTCGGCGCTGCCCGCCGTGGCATGGCAGTGCAGATGCAGCGGCAGCGAGGTGGTCTGCCTGATCTGTGCCACGAGATCGGCGGTAACCATGGGGGTGAGCAGGCCGGCCATGTCCTTGATGGCGATACTGTGACAGCCCATGTCCTCCAGCGCCCGGGCCATGTCGACGAAGGTCCGGGTGCTGTGTACCGGGCTGGTGGTATAGCAGATGGTACCCTGGGCATGCCGACCGGTTTGCAGTACCGCCTTGATGGCGGTCTGCAGGTTGCGGATATCGTTGAGTGCGTCGAAGATTCGGAATACATCGATGCCGTTGTCAGCGGCGCGTGCCACGAAGGCCCGCACCACGTCATCCGAATAATGCCGGTAACCCAGCAGGTTCTGGCCGCGCAGCAGCATCTGCAGGCGTGTGTCCGGCAGTGCCGCGCGCAGTCGCTTCAGGCGCTCCCACGGGTCTTCCTTGAGGTAGCGCAGGCAGGCGTCAAAGGTGGCGCCGCCCCAGACCTCCAGCGACCAGTAGCCGATGCGGTCCAGCTGCTCGCATACCGGCAGCATGTCATCGGTGCGCATGCGCGTGGCGATCAGCGATTGGTGAGCGTCGCGCAGGATGACATCGGTGATATGTACGCTTGGCATGTGTGCCGGTTTCCTGTGGTAATTCGCTACAGCCCCAGGTGCGCGGACAGGGCGGCGGTGATGGCTGCACTCAGCTCGCGTGTCGGGCGACTGGTCGTGTAGCCTACCAGTTCGGGATGATCCTCAACAAATCCGGTGTCGAAGTTGCCGGCACGGAATTGCGGCACCTTGAGTATTTCCATGTAATAGGGGATGGTGGTCTTGACGCCGTACACCCCCGTATCGAGCAGCGCCCGGTTTGCACGGTTGAGCAGCTCTTCCCAGGTCAGGGCCCAAACGGTCAGTTTCGCGAGCATGGAGTCGTAATACGGCGGTATCTGGTAGCCGGTATAGATCGCGGCGTCGGTACGCACGCCGGGGCCGCCCGGAGCGAAGTAGCGCGTGATGCGTCCGAAACTGGGCAGGAAATCATTCTTCGGATCCTCGGCATTGATGCGCAGTTCCATGGCGTAGCCGCGCCGCCCGATCTGGTCCTGCAGGTAGCTCAGCGGCTGACCGTCGGCGATGCGGAACTGTTCCTGCACGATATCGATGCCGGTGATGGTCTCGGTTATGGTGTGCTCGACCTGCAGGCGGGTGTTCATTTCCATGAAATAGAATTGTCCGTCGCGATCGAGCAGGAATTCCACCGTACCGGCGTTTTCATAGTTGACGGCACGCGCGGCGCGCACTGCCATGTCACCCAGCCATTGACGCTGTGCCTCGCCCAGTTGCGGCGAGGGGGCGATCTCGATCAGTTTCTGGTGACGGCGCTGTATCGAGCAGTCGCGTTCGAACAGATGCACCACGTTGCCGTGCGTGTCGGCCAGCACCTGCACCTCGATATGACGCGGCCGTTCGATGCATTTTTCCATAAAGATGTCGGCCGTGCCGAACGCCTTGCCGGCCTCCGAGAGTACACGGTCGTAGTTCCGGCGCAATTGCATCTCGTTGTTGCAACGCCGGATACCACGACCGCCGCCGCCCGAGGTGGCCTTAAGCATGACCGGGTAACCGATCTCCCTGGCCAGCTGCACGGCCTCGTCCAGGCTGCCGAGATTGCCGTCGCTGCCCGGTACCACCGGTATGCCGGCCGCCTGCATGGCAGCGCGTGCGGCGACCTTGTCACCCATCTGCCGGATCACCGCGGCACCCGGTCCGATGAAACGGATATTGCGCAGCTTGCAGATTTCAGCCAGCAGCGGGTTTTCCGACAGGAAACCATAGCCGGGGTGTACCGCATCGCAACTGGTGGCGATGGCCAGGTTGACGATGCGGTGGGCGTTCAGATAACCGGCGATGGACTCCGGCCCGATATTGTAGGCCTCGTCGGCTTTTTTGACATGCAGGGCGTGGCTGTCGGCGTCCGCATAGATCGACGCAGAGGTAATGCTGGCCTCCGCGCAGGCGCGGATGATACGAACGGCAATTTCGCCGCGATTGGCGATCAGGATTTTCTTGATCAAGCTGTGATCCGGGTTTCGTGGGTCGGCGCGGTTCCGTCGGGTGCCTGTACCCGACTAAGTACGTAATTTCACGACACCTGTCAATATCATAGTGCCGCCTGGCGGTAGCGGAAACTGCCGATATATCAGTGTTTTCGTTTTGACAGCGGCAGGGTGTATGGGTAGTATTAGCGGGTTATGATTGACCACTTGCCCGAGCGCCTTGATCTGCTGGCGACTGCCGAAGCGGGGCGGGTGCTGCAAGGCCGTATTCCCCTCGCCAGCCTGGAACGGGTCGTGCCGGTGTTGCACTCGAGTGCCGGCGAATTGCGGGTGTGTATCAGTCTGGGCAAGTATCCTGACGGAACGCTTTACCTGTCCGGCACCATCCTGGGCGCTGTCGAATTGCAGTGCCAGCGCTGCCTGGAGCCGATGGACATGCCGCTGGATCTGGCGTTCCGCCTCGGCATCGTGCGCAGTAACGAGGCGGCCAGGGCCCTGCACGAACGGTACGAACCGCTGATTGTCGATGGCGAGCCGACCCGGATTGCCGAGATCGTCGCGGACGAGGTGTTACTGGCCTTGCCGCTGGTGCCAGCGCATGGAGAAAATGCGCAATGCCACGGATTTTGTGAAAGCCTATCGGTCGCCGGAGAGCGAGACACGGGAAAACCCGTTTGCCGTGCTGGCGGGATTGAAACAGAAACATCAGTAGAGGAGTAACGACTATGGCCGTACAGCAAAACCGCAAGACATCGTCAAGGCGTGGCATGCGCCGCTCACATGATAAACTGACTGCTAGCACGCTGTCGATCGAACCGACCACGGGTGAAACGCATCTCCGTCATCACATCAGTGCCGACGGGTTCTACCGCGGGCGCAAGGTTATCAATAAAAATCAGGACTGACCGCTCTGTTCATGTATGCGGAAGGCAGGCGTATTAAGCGGGTACGCGCGTACCCGCAAAATCGCCGGGCCCGGCGCATTAGGCGGCCGGATGCCGTGCCGCCACCGCTCATGTCATGAGTAGCCGGATCACCATCGCGCTGGACGTCATGGGGGGCGACGTCGGTTCGCGATGTCGTCGTGCCTGCCGCCATGCTGGCGCTGGACAAGTATCCGGACGTCGACATTATACTGGTCGGTGATGCCAAAACCCTGCAGCAGGCGCTGGCAGGTGCAGGTGCTACCGGTAACCCGCACCTCACGGTCAGGCATGCCAGCCAGCAGGTGGCTATGGATGAGCTGCCGTCACACGCACTGCGCAACAAGAAAGATTCCTCCATGCGTATTGCCATCAATCTGGTCAAGGAAGGCGCGGCGCATGCCTGTGTGAGCGCCGGCAATACCGGCGCGCTCATGGCCACCGCGCGCTTCGTACTGAAGATGCTGCCCGGGATCGACCGCCCGGCAATCTGTACCGCGTTGCCCACGCAAAGAAAACATACCTGGATGCTCGATCTCGGCGCCAATGTCGACTGCGATGCCGAACACCTGTTCCAGTTCGCCCTGATGGGTTCGGTACTGGCGCAGTCGGTGGATGGCACGGAGCGGCCCGCCATCGGCGTGCTCAACATTGGTGCAGAGGAGATCAAGGGCAACGAGCAGGTCAAGCACGCCGCGAAGCTGATCGCCGACAGCCATCTCAACTACACCGGTTATGCCGAAGGTGATGATATCTACAAGGGCAACTTCGATGTCATCGTCTGCGACGGTTTTATCGGCAACATCGCACTCAAGACCAGTGAAGGCGTCGCACAGATGATCGCCAGCTTCATCAAGCAGGAATTTACCCGCAACGTATTTACCCGGCTGGCCGCACTGGTGGCCATGCCGGTGCTCAAGGCGTTTCGTCGCCGTATCGATCCCCGCCGCTATAATGGCGCCAGCCTGCTGGGTCTTAACGGCATCGTGATCAAGAGCCATGGGGGTGCGGATGCGCTGGCCTTCGCCAATGCCATCAAGGTGGCCATACTGGAGGTGCGTGAGCAAGTGCCGGAACGGATCAGGATACAGCTCGATGCCTGGCAGAATGGCAGGCAGGAAGCGATATGAAATTCTCGCGCATCACCGGTACCGGCAGCTACCTGCCCGACAAAACACTGTCCAACCATGACCTGGAAAAGATCATGGACACCTCGGACAGCTGGATTCGCGAGCG
Organism: uncultured Gammaproteobacteria bacterium; assembly: GCA_963803275.1. Lineage (GTDB taxonomy): Bacteria > Pseudomonadota > Gammaproteobacteria > UBA9214 > UBA9214 > UBA9214. The sequence continues at coordinate 577,541 of CAWDLS010000004.1, forward strand.
CACCGGTATCTGCAAGCGTCATATCGCAGCCGGCGACGAGACCACCTGCGACCTCGCCGAATTCGCGGCGACGCGTGCCATGGAAGCGGCCGGCAAGTACGCCGCGCCAGATCGACCTGATCGTGTTTGCGACCACCACGCCGGATCGCGTGTTTCCGAGCACCGCCTGTCTCCTGCAACAACGACTCGACATTCATGGCACGGCGGCCTTCGATATCCAGGCCGTATGCACCGGATTTGTCTATGCGCTTGGCGTGGCGGACAAGTTCATCAAGACCGGCGACGCGAAGTGTGCACTGGTTGTAGGCGCCGAGACGCTCTCGCGTATCGTCGAACTGGAACGACCGCAGTACCGCCATACTGTTCGGTGACGGTGCCGGCGCCGTGGTGCTCGAGGCCAGTGACGAACCCGGCATCCTGTCCACGCACCTGCATGCCGACGGCAGTTATGAACACCTGCTGACGGTACCAAGCGGCATTTCGCAGGGTTATGAACATGTGCAGGCCGGCGAGGCCTATGTGCAGATGCAGGGCAACGAGGTGTTCAAGATGGCGGTGAACACGCTGGGTCGCATCGTCGACGAGACCCTGGCGGCCAACAACATGGAAAAGACCGATGTGGACTGGCTGATACCGCACCAGGCGAATATCCGTATCATCCAGGCGACGGCCAAGAAGCTGAAGATGCCAATGGATCGCGTGGTGGTAACGGTCGATGAGCACGGCAACACATCGGCTGCCTCGGTGCCACTGGCGCTGGACACCGCGATTCGCGACGGGCGCATCAAGCGCGGCGAGGTGCTGCTGATGGAGGCCTTCGGCGGCGGTTTCACCTGGGGCTCGGCATTGATCAGGTACTGACGGTCATTTCATGCGCCGGCAGGACAAGGGTATATTCAGAAACTTTTCCGTAACCCTTCACCTGCGGGTACGCCTTTCAACCCTGGACAAGCGCCGCGGTTACCCGGTATCCAGGCTGTCGGGTTTCAAGGTAATGACAGATTGCCGTGAATTGATATGAACAGGCCTGTATGTTATCCCCACGTTTCCCTGGCGTCTTTACGGTGAGCCCGACGTGTCGAACGAAATGAATACATCAACTGCTGATCCGGCACTGGCCATGGTCTATCCCGGGCAGGGGTCGCAATCCGTTGGCATGCTGGCGGAACTGGCCGCGGCCTTTCCCCAGGTTGCCGACACGTTCGCCGAGGCCAGTTCGGTGCTTGGCTACGACCTCTGGTCACTGGTACAGAACGGGCCGGAGGAACAGCTCAACCAGACCGACCGGACCCAGCCGGCGATGCTGGCCGCGGGTGTCGCCGTGTGGCGTGTATGGCAGGTGCGCGACGGCCCGCTCCCGGCCATCATGGCCGGCCACAGCCTGGGTGAATATACCGCGCTGGTGTGTGCCGGTGCCCTGGATTTCAGCGCGGCCATCGCACTGGTTGCCGAACGCGGCCGTTGCATGCAGCAGGCGGTGCCGCCCGGTGTGGGCGCCATGGCCGCGATCCTCGGGCTGGATGACGAAGCCGTGGCTGCCGTCTGCGCAGGGGCCGCCGATGGTGCAATCGTCAGTCCGGTCAACTTCAACGCGCCGGGCCAGGTGGTGGTCGCCGGTCACGCCGCCGCCGTGGAACGCGCGGTGGCCGCGGCAAAGGCGGCCGGTGCAAGGCGTGCCGTCACCCTGCCTGTCAGTGTGCCGTCGCACTGTGCACTGATGGAACCGGCGGCCGAGCTGTTTGCGGCACGCCTGGCGGAATCGGACATCAGGTCACCGGCTGTCCCGGTTGTCCAGAACGTCGATGCACGGCCTCATGATGATCCTGAAACCATCCGCGAGAATCTCGCCAGGCAGTTGTACAGCCCGGTGCAGTGGGTCAGGTCCGTGCAGACCATGCACGCGCAGGGCGTCACACGCATCATCGAGGCCGGTCCGGGCAAGGTGCTGACGGGGCTGAACAGGCGCATTGACAAGAGCATCAGCAACGAAGCAGTGCTGGATCCAGCCTCGCTGGAAACGGCCCTGGCAGTCAGTGGATAGCAAACAGTGGAGAGCAACCATGTCGTTTGAAAATCAAATCGCACTCGTCACCGGTGCCAGCCGCGGCATCGGCAAGGCCATTGCGGAGGTGCTGGGCCAGCGTGGCGCGACCGTCATCGGTACCGCCACGTCGGTGCAGGGCGCACAGGCAATCGGCGAGTCGCTGGCCGCGGCGGGCATCAAGGGCGCTGGCAAGATGCTGGATGTGACCGATGCGGAATCGATTGCAGCGCTGATCAGGGACGTGACGGACAATTACGGCACGCCGGCCATCCTGGTGAACAATGCCGGCATCACCCGTGACAACCTGCTGCTGCGCATGAAGGATGACGAATGGGACGATGTTATAGAAACCAACCTGACCTCGGCATTTCGTATGTGCCGCGCCTGCCTGAAGGGGATGATGAAGGCACGTTTCGGCCGCATCATCATGATTTCCTCGGTGATCGGCGCAACCGGCAATCCCGGTCAGGCCAATTATGCCGCGACCAAGGCCGGTGTGATCGGCTTTGCCAAGTCCCTGGCACGCGAGATAGGTTCTCGCGGTATTACCGTCAACGCCGTTGCGCCGGGCTTTATCGATACGGACATGACACGCGCGCTGCCGGAAGAACAGCGTACCGCCTTGGTGGGCCAGATCGCGCTGGGCCGGCTTGGCGATGTAACGGATATCGCCAACACCGTGGCGTTCCTGGCATCCAGCGATGCCGGTTACATCACCGGCGAGACGATCCATGTGAATGGTGGCATGTATATGCACTAGCCGTGCAGTTTGACTTGCATGCTTGCGTGTGATGGCATTAAGCAGTTGTTAAATATGTAAAAATAGTTTGTGCTGGTGACAGGCTGCGAAACATGCGTGGGCATGCCGTACTGTTCTGGAATAACGCCGGGGTTGTGACTTGTAACTTGCCGCGGCCATTCACTACAATACCTGCGCGGCCCCGGCTGCGCTCCATAAAACAGAGAGGAATAACCTGAAATGAGCACGATTGATGAACGCGTCAAAAAGATTGTCGTTGAGCAGTTGGGCGTAAAGGAAGATGAAGTCAACGAGAACTCTTCGTTCGTCGATGACCTTGGCGCAGATTCTCTGGATACCGTCGAGCTGGTTATGGCGCTGGAAGAGGAATTCGATTGCGAAATTCCCGATGAGGAAGCCGAAAAGATCACCACTGTCCAGCAGGCGATTGACTACGTTAACGCTCACCTGGGCTAAGCAATTCCATGGGCACCCCGGCCGCACCGTCATGACGGGTGCGGCCTTTTGTTTTAGTGCGGCATCAAACAGGCAATAGTGGAGTCAGGCATTGTCCAAGAGACGTGTGGTAGTAACCGGCCTGGGCATCATATCTCCCGTTGGTAACAGCGTCAGCGATGCCTGGGAAAATATCCGTGCCGGAAACAGCGGCATAGGTCCCATAACAAATTTTGACGCGGCCGATTTTTCAGTACGCTTTGCCGGCGAGATAAGGGATTTCGATGCCGCGCAATACATAAATGGCAAGGATGCACGCCGCATGGGCGCGTTCATACACTACGGTATCGCCGCCGCCTGCCAGGCGATCGCCGACGCAGGTATCGAGATCACACCTGAGAATGACGCGCGTGCGGGTGTCGCGATCGGTTCCGGTATTGGCGGCCTGCACGGCATCGAGGTCGCCTACCAGAACTACCTCGACGGCGGCCCGCGCAAGATCTCCCCGTTCTTCGTTCCCGGCAACATCATCAATATGATCGCCGGCAACCTGTCGATCATGTACGGCATGAAGGGACCGAACATCGCCATCGTCACGGCGTGCACCACATCGACGCACAATATCGGCGTGGCTGCACGCATCATCGCCTACGGTGATGCCGATATCATGATCGCCGGCGGTGCGGAAATGACCACCTGCCCGACCGGGATCGGGGGCTTCGCCGCGGCGCGGGCGCTTTCCACGCGCAACGACGATCCGCAGGGCGCCAGCCGGCCCTGGGACAGGGATCGCGACGGCTTTGTGCTGAGCGACGGCGCCGGTATCCTGGTGCTGGAAGAATACGAACAGGCCGCAGGCGCCGCGGCGCGAACATCTATGCCGAGATCGTCGGTTTCGGCATGAGCGGCGACGCCTACCATATGACCGCAGCCCGCGCAAGGCGGCGAGGGAGCGGCGCGCTGCATGGACAGCGCATTGCGCGATGCGGCCATCAACCACGACCGATATCGACTACATCAATGCCCACGGCACCTCGACACCGGCCGGCGACCTGGCCGAAACACTGGCCATCAAGCGCTGCCTTCGGCGAGCACGCCGGCAAGGTGGCCGTCAGCTCCACCAAGTCGATGACCGGCCACCTGCTCGGTGCGGCGGGTGGTGTCGAAGCGGTTTTCACCGTGCTGGCGATCCGCGATCAGGTGGCGCCGCCGACCATCAATCTCGAAAACCCCGATCCCGAGTGTGATCTGGACTACGTGCCGAACACGGCCCGCGCAATGAAGATCGACATTGCCATGTCGAATTCGTTCGGCTTCGGCGGCACCAACGGCACGCTGGTTTTTCGCCGCCTCGGGCATTGACGCCGGCATGTAATGAAAGCTTGCAGAGTACCTGGCAGGCGCCAGATTATCCTGGCCGGTACAAAGCAGATTTTATTCGTGCTGAACACCGGAGCAATATGCGCAGATGGCAGCAATCATCAGAGAGGTCGAGCTGGAAATAAATCTGCTTGCCCTGCGCCAGTCTAAGCCGGCACGTTATCCCCACCTCCTGCAGAGCGCGACACACGGACGCTACGATATCCTGTTTGCCTGTCCGGGTGAAAGCCTGGTGCTGGATGCGGCGGGGCACCTGCAGGGCCCATATGTCGAGGCAGGCAGCACGGACTTTCTAGGGCAACTGGACCATTGGTGGCAGGGGGGGCGCGGCCGGGATGCAACAGGCGGGATCCCGTTTAGTGGCGGCTGGTTTGTCTACCTCGGCTATGAGCTGGCCAGCCAGGTTGAGCCGCGGCTGCGGCTTCCAGCACCGTCGACGATGCTACCGGTGGCCTTTGCGACGCGATTTTCAAGTGCCGTCATCCACGATCGTACCGCAGGGCGCATGCTGATCGTCGCCGAGGCCGGCAGGCAAGATGTGGTCCAGACTATCGCCGGGGATATCGCGCAGCTACCGCACACGGCATCGGTCCCCATGCACGATGTTGCCATCGACCGCATCGACGAGGACGACCCGGGGCGATTCCTCCATGCCGTTGGGCGTATCCACGACTACATCACAGAGGGCGACGTATTCCAGGTGAACCTGTCGCGTGCCTGGCGCATCGGGCTGGAGAACCCCCCTGCACACGATCTGCTATTCAACAACCTGTGCATTCAGAATCCGTCACCGTTCGGTGGCCTGGCGACCTGGGGGGGCGTCGCGATCATCAGTTCCTCGCCGGAGCGGCTGGTCGCGGTTCGCGATGGTGTTGTGGAGACGCGGCCGATTGCCGGTACCCGTCCGCGTGGCAAGGGCAGGGAAGCGGACGCGGCCTGTTCCGGCGAATTGCTCGCGCATCCCAAGGAACGTGCCGAGCACATCATGCTGATCGACCTCGAGCGCAACGACCTGGGACGGATCTGCGTGCCCGGCAGCATCGAGGTCAACGAACTCATGGTGCTGGAGTCCTACGCACATGTGCACCATATCGTCTCCAACGTGCGCGGGCGCCTGCGCAGCGAAATACTGCCCGGGCAGGTGCTGCGCGCGGTGTTCCCCGGCGGTACCATCACCGGTTGCCCCAAGGTGCGCTGCATGGAGATTATCGCGGAACTCGAACGGGAGCCGCGCGGGCCCTACACCGGATCGATGGGGTATATCAACCGCGACGGCAGCATGGATTTCAACATCCTGATCCGTACCATGGTCAGTCATGAGCGCCAGCTGGAACTGCGCGCAGGTGCCGGTATCGTGGCGGATTCCATTGCGGATGCGGAACTGGAGGAGACCCGTGCCAAGGCACGCGGCCTGCTGCGCGCGCTGGGGCTGACCGACGCATGAACACGGTTGCGACCCTGGTCAATGGTCATGCCGGCGATTGCCTGTCCACGTCTGACCGTGGGCTGTTGTACGGTGATGGCCTCTTCGAGACAATTGCAGTACAGAATGGCATACCGCGACGCTGGTCACGTCATCTCGCGCGCCTGCGGGCGGGGTGTGCAAGGCTCGGCATTGCGCAGGCCGACGCGGGCCTGCTTGAAGACGAGGCCGCCACCCTGTGCCGTGATGCGCAGCGCGCTGTGCTTAAGCTCATTATTACGCGCGGCACGGGCGGGCGCGGCTTTCGACCGCCCCCGGCCGCTGCACCGACGCGGATATTGCAGCTGCATCCGTATCCGTCGTGGCCGGCTGGACACTGGCAGGACGGGGTGTGTGCCGGTTTCTGTGCGCTGCGCATGGGATACAATCCTGCCCTTGCCGGCATCAAACACCTGAACCGTCTGGAGCAGGTGCTGGCACGTGCCGAGTGGGACGATCCGGAAATCGTCGAGGGACTGATGCAGGACCAGCAGGGTTACCTGATCGAAGGAACCATGAGCAACGTTTTTATCGTCAAGGACAGCATGCTGCTGACACCCGACCTGCGTCGCTGTGGCGTGGCAGGCATCACCCGGGCACTGATCCTGGAACTGGCACAGCAGGCAGGAATCGCAACCGGCGTGCGCGATATTGCCATGAACGAACTGGCAAGGGCGGACGAGGTCTTTCTCTGCAACAGCCTGATCGGAATCTGGCCCGTGATCCGTATCCCGGAACAGCACTACCCGGTTGGTAATCTGACCCGGTTGATGCAGGAATACCTACGCGATAACGTGGACAACGAATGATGGCCGAAAACGTCTGCCCAACCTGCAAACCCGGTTTGTCTCGGCTGCTCGTGCTGCTGATCGTGCTCGGCCTCGGCACGGTCGCCGTCGTTTACAGCCGGTACCAGCAATTCTGCCAAACTCCCGTTTCGCTGCCACAGGAGACCTACATATTTACCGTGACTGAAGGCATGTCGCTTGCACAACTGGCCGGCCACCTGCAAGAAGAGGGCATAATCGAGTATCCGCGGTTCTTTATCCAGCTTGGACGCCGACTCAATGCCGCACGTAAACTGAAGGTCGGTGAATACACGCTGACGCGCGGGATGACGCCGCGTATGCTGCTCGGGGTAATGACCGATGGCAAGGTGCTGCAATACGGTCTGACCCTGGTCGAGGGTCAGACCTTTGCCGAGATGCTCAGGCGCATCCAGGATCATCCGACACTGAAGCACACGCTTGCCGGACTCGACAGTGAGGCCATCATGGTAAAACTCGGGCATCCCGGCGAAAATCCGGAAGGGCGTTTCCTTGCCGACACCTATCACTTCCCGCGCAACACCACCGATCTGGAATTTCTTCAGCGTGCCTGGAATGCCATGGAGAAATATCTGAATTCTGCCTGGGAAGGTCGTGACAGGGACCTGCCGCTGGCAACCCCCTACGAGGCACTGATCCTTGCCTCCATCGTCGAAAAGGAAACCGGCCTGGCCGAGGAGCGGCCGCAGATCGCCGGTGTATTCATCAGGCGCCTGCAAAAAGGCATGAAACTGCAGACCGACCCGACCGTGATCTACGGCATGGGCGAGCGGTTTGATGGCAATATCCGTCGTGCCGACCTGGCACAGGATACGCCATACAACACCTATACGCGTACAGGTCTGCCACCCACGCCGATTGCCATGCCAGGCCGGGCGGCGATCGACGCGGTGCTGCATCCGGCCGCGGGTGACAGCCTGTATTTTGTTGCCAGGGGGGGCGGCAGCCATTACTTCTCCAGTACGCTCGCGGAACACAATCTCGCGGTGGACAAGTTCCAGCGTGGCAAACCGGGTATCAGCCTGCCCAGGAAAGGAAGCGACAAGTGAGCGGCAGATTCATTACCGTCGAGGGGATCGAGGGCGTCGGCAAGAGCACCAACATGGATTTTATCCACCGGCAGCTGCAGGCCGCCGGGAAGGACGTCGTAGTTACACGCGAGCCGGGCGGGACGCCGCTTGCCGAAGCAATCCGCGACCTGCTGCTCGATCCGGCGCACACCGGAATGGACCCCCTCTGCGAATTGCAGCTGATGTTTGCCGCTCGCGCCGAGCACCTGGCGAAGGTGATCAGACCGGCGCTCGCCGCGGGTCAGTGGGTGCTGTGCGACCGTTTCACCGATGCAACCTACGCCTACCAGGGCGGCGGGCGCGGCGTGGATGCCGCTGTTATTGCGCGGCTGGAAGATCTGGTGCAGGGCGGCTTTCGCCCCGACCTCACGCTGCTGCTCGACGTGCCGGCGAAACTCGGTCTGTCGCGCGCCGGCCAGCGCGGTGCGCTGGATCGCTTCGAGCGGGAACAGGTGGAGTTCTTTGAACGCGTGCGCCAGGCCTACCTGGATATGGCCCGCGCGCACCCCGGTCGCTATCGCATCATCGATGCGAATCAGCCGCTGGAGGCGGTGCAACAGATGATACGGGTATATCTGCCGCACTGAGAAGCTTTGCCGGCTGCCGCACGCCGGCTGCGCGTGCCTACACACGTATGCGCCACCGTCCGGCATCCGGCATAATCAGTCCTCGCTATACTGGACTCCCGATTCAACGCACAGGAGGCGTCACTGACATGCCCGCGCAATATCCCTGGCTGGAACCCTACCGGCAGAGGCTGGCCGAGGTGATTGCGCATGATCGTCTGCCGCATGCACTGCTGGTCACCGGTCAGCCGGGCATGGGCAAGTCGGCGTTTTCCGGGATGCTGGCCCAATTGCTGTTGTGCGAGGGCCGTGATGACAGCGCCGTGCCTTGCGGTCGCTGCAAGGGATGTATCCAGTTCATGGCCGGATCACATCCGGATTATTTCGAGGTTGCGCCGGAAGAGGAGTCGCTGGTCATCAAGGTAGACCAGGTGCGCGAACTGGGCGAGAAACTCGCATTGTCCAGCTATCATGCCGGTTTCAAGGTCGCGGTCATCAATCCGGCCGAGGCCATGAATATCAATGCCGCCAACAGCTTGCTAAAGACGCTGGAGGAACCATCCGATAATACGGTACTGGTACTGATCTGCACGCGACCGGCCCGCCTGCCCGCCACTATCCGCAGTCGCTGCCAGCAGCTGCGGATTGCGGCAGCGGACCCCGTGGTGGCACAGGCCTGGCTGGCCGGGCAGCTCGACGGACAGGATCCGGAACGCTGTCTGCAACTGGCCATGGGTGCACCGCTGGAAGCGCTGAGGCTGGCCGGGGCGCAGGTTATCGAAAACCGGCAGAAACAGTTCCTGGCGCTGGTGAGCGTGCTCGAGGGCAAGACAGACCCGCTGGCGGTCGCGGCGGACTGGAGCAGGGACGAGAACCTGCAGCCGGTGCACTGGTTCCGCGACTGGCTGATGGATATGGTACGGATCCGCACAACGGGGCAGAATGTCGGGGTGCACAGCGTGGATCTTCTGGATGGTCTCGCAAAACTTGCCGCGAGGCTCGATGGACGTATATTGTTCCGGCAACTGGATGACATCAACAGGCTGTTGCGCAGCAACGATGGCAGTCTGAATCGCCAGCTCATGGTCGAGGATATCCTGCTTGCATGGGCGGCACATCAGTAACAAAAGGGGACAGACGACGATGAACACAGGGACCTCCGCACGTCAGGGCATTCTCTCGCTGACCATCAAGGACAAGAGCGCGCTGTATGCCGCTTACATGCCGTTCATCAAGGGCGGCGGGTTGTTTATCCCCACCAAGAAGGAATACAAGCTCGGCGAAGAGGTGTTTATGCTGCTCACGCTGATGGATGAAACCGAGAAACTGCCGGTTGCCGGCAAGATCGTCTGGGTTACGCCGGTTGGTGCACAGGGTAATCGTGCTGCCGGTATCGGCGTGCAGTTCAGCAGTCAGGACGAGGGCCACGCCCGCAACAAGATCGAGGGTTTTCTGGCCGGCGCACTCGACAGCGATCGTCCGACTCATACGATGTAATCCACGCGGGCTGCTGCAATACCGCTGTTCCCGGGCAAGGTCTAGCTGAATGAGTGTCGGGTAGTCAGGATGCCGGGCTTACCCGGTGGAGCCTGTCACACCATATCCTGAAACGATCCACAGCGGCTGCGAAACCACGGCTGCCTGCGGTGGCGGTCGCCGCCCGCAGGAGGTTCTGCAGTCAGCGTCCCATTGCTTGTCCTGAATTGGCAGCTGCCGTCAAACCCTCTATGATGCCCCATGATATACAACGAAGGCGCACGCCATGCTCGTCGATTCCCATTGTCATCTTGATATGCTCGACCTCGCGCCATTTGGCGACTCCGTCGATGGTGTGCTGAACGCCGCGCGCGACAACGATGTCGGTTACTTCCTGTGCGTTTCAATCAACATGGAAGACTTCCCCGCGATGCTGCGCATTGCCGAGACACACGATGATGTCTCGGCCTCGGCAGGTCTGCATCCCAATGAACACGGTGGTCGCGAACCGGCTATCGATGAACTCGTACAACTTGCGCAGCACCCCAAGGTGCTTGCCATCGGGGAGACCGGCCTTGACTACTACCGCAGCTCAGGCGAACTCGATTGGCAACGCGACCGCTTTCGCCGCCACATAGCCGCTGCGAAGCAGGCCGGCAAGCCGTTGATTATCCACTCACGTGATGCCAGGGAAGACACCATCTCCATGCTGGCGGACGAGGGCGCCAGCGAGGTTGGTGGCGTCATGCATTGCTTCACAGGGGACTGGGCGATGGCAAGGCGGGCCATGGATCTGAACTTTCATATTTCGTTCTCCGGCATCGTCACCTTCCGGAGTGCTGCCGAATTGCAGGAAGTCGCACGGAAGATGCCGCTGGAACGCATGCTGGTGGAAACCGACTGCCCCTACCTGGCGCCGGTTCCACACCGCGGTAAACCCAACCAGCCCGCGTATGTCCGTCATACCGCCGAATTCATCGCCGGACTGCGGAGTGTCAGCTATGACACTATTGCCAGCGTTACGACCGGGAATTTCAAGGCTCTGTTCAAACCGCCGGTCTTCACAGGTGATGCATGAGCAGTTGACGGGGATGTCCGTAGTGATCGCCGGGAGCACCCGTACCCGGGTGGCTGGCCAAACAGCTGCGTGTGCAGGTACGGACGTGGTTCGTGAACCTTTGCACGCCGGATACCGTGCTAAGGGAGCCGCCTTGGCCTGCGCTTGTCATCCACCGCCACATAGGTCAGATCTGCCTCGGTGACCAGGATAATCTGGTGGTTTGCTTCCTGGCGTTCAGCGAAGGCCTTGACGTTGATGGTGAGCGAGGTGTTGCCTATGCGGGTGATCTCGGCATAACAGCTGACCAGATCGCCGACGAACACCGGCTGCCTGAACTCAAATGAGTTGACGGCGACGGTGACGATGCGGCCGTTGGCGCGACGTCGGGCGATGATACTGCCGGCGATGTCCACCTGCGACATCAGCCAGCCGCCGAAGATATCGCCGGCGGAGTTGGTGTCTGCCGGTGTCGCCATGACGCGAATAGCGAGGTGGCGCTCGTCGGGAAGCGGGGTGCGGTCGGTCATCGGGATCCAGTCGAGGGGTTCATTTTCCGATCCTCTCCCGGATGGAGGCTGGAAACCGGAGTCCCGGGGAGGATGGTGTGTAATATACCTCAGTGCCCCTCATACATGTGCTCCACAGTATCGACGAAGTGTTCCAGGATGCGGTTTCGCTTGAGCTTGAGCGTCGGTGTGATCAGCCCGTTGTCGATAGTCCATGGTACCAGGGTGCAACTGGCGCGGTAGATTTGCGCATAGCCGGGGAAGGCGGCCAGCAATTCCCTGAGTCGATTACACACGGCCTGTTCCAGCACCGGGTCGTTGATCGATTCAGGTGCATCGGGGTCGAGTCCGAGTCTTGCGGCGAACAGCTTCCATTGCCCGGGTTCCAGCACGATGATGGCCGTGAGGTAAGGGCGGCTGTCACCAATCACCAGCACCTGTTCGAATAGCGGATCCAGGGCGATGGCCATTTCCATGTCGGCCGGTGGCACCTTTTCTCCATTGGCAAGCACGATGATTTCCTTCAGCCGGCCGGTGATGTAGACGTGGTTGTTCTCGATACTGACCTTGTCACCGGTGTGGAACCAGCCCGCGCTGTCGATTACCTGGCTGGTTGCTTCCGGGTTGTTCCAGTAACCCAGCATGATGCTGGGTCCTCGCACGATCAGCTCGTCGTTCTCGCCGACTTTTACTTCAATTCCACGCAGCGGGATGCCCACGCTGCTGGGATCGTTGTCGTCGATCGGATTGGCGGTGAGGATCGGACTGGTCTCGGTCAGGCCGTAGCCCTGGATCAGCGGCAGGCCCAGCCCGATGAATATCTTCGCAATCTGTGGTGGCAGCGGTGCGCCACCGGACGCGGCCAGGCGCATGCGGCCACCAAGTTTCGCCATGATCTTGCCGGCGACCAGCCTGTTGAGTAACGGCCAGAACAGGAATGACAGGTGCCACCCGGCGCGACGCTGCTGGTATTCAAAGCGTGCCCAGCCGACATTGACCGCGGTATTGAACAGCCAGATCGCGAGGGGCGATTTCTCGGCCAGTCCGGCCTGCACCTTGTTGTATACGCGTTCGTAGATGCGTGGTACCGAGATCAGCAGGGTCGGTTTCACGATCAGCAGGTCTTCACCCAACTGCGGGATGGAGCGCGCGTAGGCGACCGTAGCCCCGACCATCATCGGAATGTAGTAGCCGACCGTGCGCTCGAAAGTGTGCGACAACGGCAGGAATGACAGCAACAGGTCGTCGGGCAGTATCTGAACGATGTTCAGTGCACCTTCACAGTTGAGCAGGATATTCGTGTGGCTCAACATGACACCCTTGGGCCGGCCTGTAGTGCCGGAGGTATACACTATGGTGGCGAGTTCACCGGGGTCGCCGTCCTCGTTATTCAGTTCCCCTCCGGCTTCGGGAATCCAGTCGGCTACGGTGCGTACGCGCTGTTCCTTTTCCGGTGCCTGTACCGGTTCCAGTGTCAGGATGCGTTGCAGGCCGCCAAGCTCAGCGAGCACGGACTGTATGTTGCCCCAGTGCTCCTCGCCTTGCAGGAAGAGTACCCTGCAACCGGCGTTATTGAGGATATATGCAGTATTTTCTGGCCGGTCATCGGTAAACAGCGGCACCACGACCAGACCGCAACCGAGCGCGGCCTGTTCACAGATGACCCATTCCCGGCAGTTGCGCAAGAGGATTGCGACGCGGTCACCGCGTGCGAGGTCCTCAGCTGCGAAGGCAGCCTGCCAGCGCACGACTTCGTGTGCCATGTCGGCCCAGGTGTAGTCGTGCCACTGCATGTCCCTGTCGCTGAATTGGCGGTAAGCGACCTTGCCGGGGGTCTGCCGCACCCGTTCGCGAAAAAGACCGGCCAGTGTTTTCGCGGTCTCTGCCGGAATCCTGTCCTTGTCTATCCCTTGCACGCATGCACCTCCTAGGACTCGAATAATTGCTCCCAGCCAGGGTCCGGTGTAAACCGTTCACCCCGGAGCTTTTGCAAATCCTGAAGCTGCCTTAGCAAGGTCTCCTTGCCCAGGGCGTTTATGTAGTTGATCGGTCCGCCACGGAACGGTGCGAAGCCGGTGCCGAACACCATACCGGCATCAAGCAGGTCCGGATCCGCGACCACGTGTTCGCGCAGGCAACTGACCGACTCGTTGAGCATGCGCAGTACCAGGCGATTGGTAATCTCGTCCAGGTTCCAGTTACCACTGGCGGGTTTCGGTTTGATTGCCTTGCCGTGCTTCCAGTTGTAAAAGCCCTGTCCGGATTTTTTACCAAGCTGCCCGCCGGCAACCTGCCGCCTGAGGTTCGCAGGGACCTCTGCATGAAAGTGGCCGGCGAGGACCTCGGCAACGTGCAGGCAGATATCGAGCCCGACGGTGTCACCCAGTTCGACCGGCCCCATCGGCATGCCGAAGGTGGTGGCGGCCCTATCGACCAGTACCGGCGGAATGCCCTCATCAACCAGCACGATCGCTTCCAGGAGGTAGGGTGTGAGGATGCGGTTGACCATGAAACCAGGCGTGCTGCTGACCGGCAGCGGCAAGCGGTCGATCTGGCGTGCAAAAGTCATGGCCTGTATGCTGACCCCCGGTGCGGTAGACGCACCGCTGACGATCTCGACCAGCATCATCTTCGCTACCGGATTAAAGAAGTGCAGCCCGACCAGGCGCTCCGGCCGCGACAGTGCCGGGGCCAGTTCTTCCAGCGGAATACTTGAGGTATTCGTGGCAAGGATTGCACTGCTCTTCATGCGTGGCTCAAGATTCTCGTATAAAGAACGCTTTACCTCGGCATTCTCGAAAATTGCTTCAATTACAATATCGGCCCGTTCCACGCCTTGCGCCTTGTGATCAGGCATCAGGCGGTCCATGGCCGCCCGCACCTTGTCGGGTTTCCTGAGCTTCTGCGAAAACAGCTTGTGCGCGCGTGCAATGGCCGGGGCGATACGTTCCGGCGCCTGGTCCTGCAGCGTGACATGAAAACCGCGCAGCGCGCACCATGCTGCGATGTCTCCACCCATGGTGCCGGCGCCGACCACATGCACATAGTGCGGCTGGTAGGCCTTGTCCTTTCCCAGTGACTTCAACCGCTCCTGCAGGAAGAACACGCGTACCAGGTTTTTTGCAGTTGCTCCGGTGACGAGGGTGGCCAGCGACTGCGCCTCCGCCTTGAGCATGGCCGGCTTGTTGTTGGCGTATTTACGCCACGCGTCGATCATGGCGTAGGGCGCAGGGTAGTGCAGTTTCGAGGCGCGTGCTGCGACCTGTCTGCGCAACACGCCGGCGAGCAGCGGGCGCACCAGCATATTGTTGGACAACCGGTCGACAAAACCGGCGCGAAACTGTGGTGGTGATTCAAGCACCAGCTTGCGTGCCGCATCACGCAGGTGGCGTTCCGGTACCACGAGATCGACGAATCCCATGCGCCTGCCGGTTCGACCATCGACTGTGCGGCCGCTCAGGATCAGGTCCATCGCCTTGATGGCGCCGATCAGCGGTACGAGGCGTGCACTGCCGCCCCATCCGGGATGGATGCCGAGGCGTACCTCGGGCAATCCGAGGCGCGTGCCGGGATCATCACATGTGACGCGGTAACGGCAGGCCAGCGCCAGTTCCATGCCGCCGCCGAGACAGAAGCCGTGGATCATGGCGACGGTCGGGAACGGCAGTTCCTCGAGACGGTTGAAGACGTCCTGGCCGGTGTGTAGCAGTTCCAGCGCCTGTTGTGCACTGGTGACCCTGGTAAACGAGGTGATATCGGCGCCGGCGATGAAGCCGTTGGGCTTCGCGGACAGGATTACCAGGCCACGCGGGCACTGCGCCGCAAGTTGCCGGAGGTGCAGGTCGAGCTGTGCGAACACGTCGAGGTTGAGTACATTGGTGCCAGTGTCGGCCTTGTCCATGGTCAACCAGGCGATGCTGTCGTCGTCAATCTCGGCCTTGAAGTGTTCGGGAGCGGTGGAATCGGTCATGGTTGTTGTTCCGTGAAATTATTCTTCATGGGCACAGGGTGCGCGAACAGCGGTGAATGCATGATGCACGGGTATGGTCGCTCGTACGCGCCGGTGTGGGCCTCGCAATACAACTCACTCTTTCTCGATCAGCAGGGCGCCGCCCTGGCCGCCGCCGATACAGATACTGGCCATGCCGCGTTTTGCGTTTTTCTGCCCGAGCGTCTTCAGCAAATGCAGCACGATACGTGCGCCACTGGTGCCGACCGGATGACCGACCGCCACGCCGCCACCATCGATATTGAGGCGTTCCTCGTCTATGGCTGTGAATGGCGTATCACGGCCGAATTCGTCACGGCAGAAGTCCGCATCCTTCCAGGCAGAAAGACAGGCGAGTACCTGCGCGGCAAAAGCCTCGTTGATCTCGATATAATCGAGGTCCGGGGTATCCAGTTGATGACGCCGCATGATCGGGGCCATGGCGTAGACTGGGCCCAGACCCATCTGCGACGGGTCCAGCCCCGCCCATTCGCTGTCGACCAGCCGGCCCATCACCTTCAGATTGTATTTTTCGATGCTGTCTTCGGAGGCAAGCAGCACCCAGGCTGCACCGTCGGTGATCTGTGCGCTGTTGCCTGCGGTGACATTGCCTATCGGCCTGTCAAACACAGGGCGCAGCCTGGCGAGCTTTTCCATGCTGCTGTCAGCCCGCACGCCGTCATCGTGGTTGTAGATATTGCCCTTGCTGTCATAGAGGACCTCTATCTCATCGAGACGTCCTTCCCGATGGGCGGCATCAAGGCGCAGGTGGCTGCGCATGGCGAAACTGTCCATCATCTCGCGGGTGACACCGAAACGGTGTGCAAGAATTTCGGCAGTTTGACCCATCGACAGACCGACCACCGGATCTGTCAGCCCGCGTAACAAGGCGATAACCGGCTTGAAATGACCGGGGCGCAACCGCGCGAGCAGCTTCAGTCGTGCACCCGTCGTGCGTGCACCGGCCATGTCGGCGAGCCAGTTCACCATGGTGTCGTTGTAGAGTACGGGTGCGCGGCTCATCGCCTCGGTACCGCCAGCCAGCACCAGGCTGGATCGACCGCTGGCGATATTCTGTGCGGCCGAGTCGATCGACTGCATGCCGGATGCACAGTTGCGTTGCACCGTCCATGCCGGCACGCGGTCGCCGCAACCGAGGCGCAGGGCGACGACGCGGCCGATGTTGGCCTCGTCCGGGGACGGCATCACGCAGCCGAGAATGACCTCGTCAAGCGTATCCGGCGAGAAGGGCTGGCGTGCAAGTAACGGCTGGCCGGCGGAAACCGCCAGGTCGGATGCAGCGAAGGGTCCGGGTCTGCCGCGCGCCTTCAGAAAGGGGGTGCGGCTGCCATCGATTACATAGACCGGCCGGCCACCCCATCCAGAGTGTTGTCCCCCCATGCCTTTTGCTCCTTGGTGAAGTATTCAGGCTCGAACTCGTCGACCTGTATGACAACCTTGCGCGCGGTAATGGCGGCACGAATGACATTTGCCTCGACCTCGGTGATGACACCTGCTGTCAGGCCCGCTCCGAGGCTTGCCTCCGGGTCACCATGCGCGATTTTTCCATTTTTCATTGCAACGCCCAGCTTGTGCAGCAGCGGCGCGGCGGCAGCGGCTTTCTGCAACGCCGCTTCCAGTTGCGCAATCGGCTCCTTGTCGTCATCCGGAATATACACGCCTTCCGTGAGGCGATCACGCAGTTCACCTGGTTGCATCAGAATCTCCGCCACGCGTTGACCGAGTGCATCGTCGGGGCGTACATAGGGTTTGCCGAGCGGGAATGTCAGCAGGCGCGCGACGCGGGCCATGACACGGTCGGGCAGATTGTTCAGAACCTCGAACAGCCGGAGCTGGATATTGTAGAGCAGGTCCTTGCAGGCCCATTCCAGCAATGGCAATTCGTCATCCGGCGACCCGTTGTCGTAGTGATGTTTTAGCACGGCACTGCCGAGATAGAGGTAGCTCAGTACGTCACCAAGCCGTCCCGAGATCGATTCCTTGCGCTTCAGGCCGCCGCCCAGCGTAATCAGTGTTACTTCGGTGATAACGGCAAATGCCAGGCTCATACGGCTGAACTGGCGGTAGTAGCGACCGCGCACGCCGTGCTGCGGTGCGTGTAACAGGCGTCCGCAGCTCAGGTTGTGGAACATGCTGCGGCTGACGTTGCTCATGACGTGGCTGGCATGCCCCAGCAGCGCGGCGTCAAATGTCCCGACATCGTTATTGGCGGCCGCTTCCATTTCCCTGAACAGGAACGGGTGGCAGCGGATTGCGCCCTGTCCGAAGATGATCAGGTTGCGGGTTAGAATATTGGCACCTTCCACGGTGATTGCGATCGGCAGGGCCTGGTAGGAACGTGCGATGAAATTGTGTGGACCCATGCTGATCCCGCGTCCGCCGAGGATGTCCATGCCATCGTTCATGACGATGCGCATGCGCTCGGTCAGGTGATACTTGATAATGGCCGAGGCGACTGAAGGCTCCTCACCATTATCGAGTGCGGCTGTGGTAAAGCCACGCGCCCCATTCATGATGTAACACAGGCCACCGATGCGCGCGAGCACTTCGCTGACACCTTCGAACTTGCCGATGGGCAGCTTGAACTGCTTGCGCACGGCGGCATAGGCGCCGATGCTGCGAGCGACCAGCTTGCCGGCGGCGGTACTGAGCGCGGGCAGTGAGATGGCGCGCCCGTCGGACAGGCAGTTCATCAGCATGCGCCAGCCCTGGCCTACATAGGACTGTCCGCCGATTACCCAGTCCATCGGGATGAATACATCCTTGCCGCGGTTCGGGCCGTTCATGAAGGCCTGGCTCATCGGGTAGTGACGGCTGCCGATCTCGACACCGGGCGTGTCGGTCGGAATCAGTGCCAGGGTAATGCCGATGTCCGTCTTGACGCCAAGCAGGTGGTCCGGATCGTGTAGCTGGAAGGCAAGGCCGAGCAGGGTGGCAACCGGTCCGAGCGTGATATAACGCTTCTCCCAGTTCAGGCGAATTCCAAGCACGTCGTCCTGGCCATTGAAACGCTGTCGGCACACGA
Source organism: uncultured Gammaproteobacteria bacterium (assembly GCA_963803275.1). Classification (GTDB taxonomy): domain Bacteria; phylum Pseudomonadota; class Gammaproteobacteria; order UBA9214; family UBA9214; genus UBA9214. The sequence continues at coordinate 596,161 of CAWDLS010000004.1, forward strand.
CACCGGTATCCGGCATCGAGGCGGCATCGCTGCCGGCCTCGGGTCCCGTCAGGGCGAAGCAGGGGATTTCCTGACCGTTTGCCAGGCGCGGCAGGTAGTGGTTCTTCTGTTCCTCGGTGCCATAGGTCAGCAAGAGCTTGGCCGGCCCCAGCGAGTTGGGCACCATCACGGTGACGCCGGCCGAAATGCTGCGGCTGGCAATTTTCATGACGATGGCTGAATGGGCGTTGGCGGAAAATTCCAGCCCACCGTATTTCTTCGGGATGATCATGCCGAAGAAACCATTGTCCCTGAGGAAATCCCAGGTTTCCTCGGTGAGATCATGGCGTTCCTCGGTAATATCCCAGTCGCTGACCATCGCACAAAGCTGTTCGGTCGGGCCATCGAGAAAGGCCTGTTCGTCATTCGACAGCGCCGGTGCCTTGAAGCCCAGCATGCGGTGCCAGTCAGGCTGGCCACTGAACAGTTCGGCCTCCCACCATACGGTGCCGGCTTCCAGTGCCTCGCGTTCGGTGTCGGACATGCCGGGCATGATCCTGCGGTACAGTGCGAGCAGCGGCTGCATGACGAGTGCGTGGCGCAGTGGTGTGTACACAAGCCCGGCGGCAATCGGGAGGAACAGGACCCAGGCGGTTACGACGGCCCAGAACGGTGGCGTGTGCACAAGGTTCCAGTAGACGAGTAGAGCGCCGATGGCCGCTATCCAGAGGTAACGTGAGGCCTTGCGCGCCAGCAGGAAGCTGACTGCGATCAACACAACGGGCAATTCAATCATCCAGATCATGACGACGTTTCCTGGCGCTGCACACGCCTTCGTGTTTGACTAAATACTACAAAAATATATATAAAACAGCAACTAACAAGTTAGACTCAAACAGCATTGACGAGTTGCATGAAGCGGGTCCCGGGCGTCGTTATGTCCTGTGCAGGCTATCGGCAGTGCATATGTGAATATGAGCGCCAAAAGGGGGCAAACCCTGCTGACAAGGTAGTGACAGTGTAGGCCGGGTCTGCCGGTATGATGACATTACTGGCTACGCATCCAGCAGGGTCAGTGCCGTAAGCAGTTTCTTGCGCGGGGTGTAGAAGTGTGGCGAGAAACGCACGCCACCACCACGCAGCGCGCAGGCGACGTGGTGTTGCCTGAACATGTTGAACAGTGACTCCGGTGACTCGTGCAGCGGTTTGAAGGTAACGATACCGCCATACTGACCGGGTGTGCATGGCGTGATGACCTCGAAGCGGTCGGTGCGCGCGGCGAGGAAATCCAGCATGAAGCGTGTGTTTTCCAGTACCAGTTGTTCAATCCTGTCGATACCGGCCTCGATGATCAGGCCAAGACTGGCATGCAGGGCATGGATGCCGAGCATGTTGGGGCTGCCGCACTCAAAACGGCGCGCGTTGTGTGCGACTTCGCGTGATCGGCTATCGAAACTCAACGGGTCCTTTAGCATGTGCCATCCGTATTGTTTCAGGGCGATCCGCTCCATGGCTTCCTGGTGGCAATAAAATACCGCAAGCCCTTCCGGGGCCAGCAACCACTTGTGGCCGTCAGCCATCACGAAGTCGGCCTGGCAGGCGCGCACGTTGAAGTCCATCGCACCGAGACTCTGAATGGCATCGACGCAAAACAGGATGCCGCGCTCGCGACACGCCGTGCCGAGCCTGACGAGATCCAGCCGCAGGCCGCTCCCGTACTGCACGGAACTGACTGACAGTAACCGGGTGCGGTAATCCATGCACGCGACAAGCGCATCCTCCGGTGAGTCGCCCTTGCCAAGATCGGCATGACGTGTTTCCACGCCAAGCACATCAAGCGATTCCCATACCACGCGGTTGGACGGGAATTCCTGGTTGCTGATGACCACATTGTCACCGGCTGTCCACGACAGGCCCCAGGCGACAACCGACAGGGCCTCGGAGGTGTTTTTGAGTAGTGCAATTTCGTCCGTCGAGCGTGCATGCAGCAGCTGGCGCAACTGTTCGCGCAGCAGTGACTCGGTATGCACCCAGCTGGCATAGTTGCTCGAGCCGAACGTACCGTTCTCCTCGGCGAAGGTCTTGACCGCATCGACCGTGCGCTTGGGCCACGGTGACACGGCAGCGTGGTTCAGGTAAATAACAGAATCGTCGAGCAGGAATTCGGATTCATACATGGTGCGAATGCGGCCTGGTCTCTGGACATTTATCTCTTTGGCATGCGTTGCGTGCAGCTGGCCCGGCACCGCCTGATGGTGTACTGGAAACAGCGGGCCGCAGCATCTGCATCTTTCACGCGATACAGGTAGAATCCGCGTTATTTCTTCCGCGAACCCTCTACCGCCAGAGCGTATAAGAAAAGTGCCTTGCTGTCGTCCTGTTGTAGGCCTGTTGCTGCTGATGTTGCTTGTCGCCAGCAACGCTGTTGCTGCCGGAGTACATATCCTGGTCGATACCACGGCCGGGACGCTGACGCTCTTGCAAGGCGAGCGGGTGATCCGGATCTTTGATGACATCGCCATCGGTCGCTACGGTGTGACCGATATCAAACAGCGTGGCGATAACTTGACACCACTGGGACGCTTTACCATTGGCTGGATAAACGGGAATACGCGCTACCACCGGTTTATCGGCTTGAACTATCCAGATCTGGAAACAGCCTCAAGAGGTTTCTTTAAAGGTACGATTAATAAGCAGGAATGGCTTGAAATCCGTAAGGCAGCAAAGGCGGGCAGGCGACCTCCCCAGAACACGGCGCTGGGTGGTTTTATAGGTATACACGGACTGGGTGACGGGGACGCCGAAATTCATCAGCAATACAACTGGACCAATGGCTGCGTGGCACTCACCAATGACCAGATTGATCAGTTGCTGGAGTGGGTGGAGGTCGGAACGCCTGTCGAAATTCGCTAGCTGTTGTTGGTTTTTGTCGCTATTTGGCGTCATTTCAAGTTGTTGCGGATTTCAGGTAGCATACGCCCAGCCGTCGGCCACCCGGGCGGCTGGATTATAAACGCGTTTTTAATCATCGAGCAGGAGAAAGGAATGTCAGTCTATATTTCAAATCGAGTTCGCATGCAGGCCGTTGCTGCCCTGGCAGTCATCATGATTGGCTTGTCAGGTTGTGCCTCCACAGGCACGGCTGAAATGGCCGCGATGCAGGCCAAGGTCGATAGCGCCAGCTCCGATGCCGCTGACGCCAAGTCGGATGCCGCTGCTGCCAAGGCACAGGCTGCCGAAGCGTTGAAGACGGCAAACGAGGCCAAGGCCATTGCCGAAGATACCGAGACCAAGATCGACCGCATGTTCAAGAAAGCAATGCACAAGTAATCAGCGGTTACACGCAGTACACGACAGGGCCCCGCAAGGGGCCTTGTATGTCAACTGGCGATGCAGCAGGCTGCGTCAGCCGTGCAGGGATAGCACGGCCTGTCGTTTGACCAGTGCGTTGCCGGGTGATTTCAGTTGCTTACCGTGTAATTTGTATCGGTATCCCGCTTTTTTCCTCTACGGCCTGGCGCAGGGCCGCACCGCTCAGGCTCAGGCGACGGTCTGCATTGAGGTTGGGTGAGTCCGGTTGCTCTGCGAGCATATCGGCAACGGCATCCAGTACCCGCTGCAGGTAGTCCTGGTAGAGGGCTTCGTCCTCTTCCAGTGGCGGATGCAGTTCAAGAAACAGCGACCCGGCCAGCCAGCCCAGCTTGATTGGCTGATTAACCAGATAGACCGGCGTACCGACAGGGATATCGGCGAACAGACCCTCGATATCTTCCGGGTACATTCTGATGCAGCCATGAGTCACTCGCATACCGACTCCGTAGGGCTTGTTGGTGCTGTGAATGAGATAGCCGGGTATCCCCAGACGCATGGCAAATCGGCCCAGTGGATTGTCGGCGCCGCCGGGTATGACGTCCGGCAATACCTTGCCCTCGGCCAATGCCTCTTTCCTGATGGACTCCGGCGGTGTCCAGGACGGGTCGGTCTGCTTGCTGATGATCGAGGTCTTGCCCAGTGGTGATCTCCAGTCCATGCGTCCGACGCTGATCGGATGAGTGATCATGATCTTTTGCTGGCCGGGCTTGGGCCTGGGGAAATAGTAGAGTCGCATTTCCGGCAGGTTGATCACCACGCCGCTGCGTTCGGCCATCGGGAGTACGTAGCGACTCGGGATGATAACGCGTGAATTGTCTTCGGGCATCCAGCGGTCGACGTTCGGGTTGGCCAGCAGGATCTCGTTCTGACCGATGTCATAGCGTCGCGCGATGTCGAGTAGCGTGTCATTGCGTCCGGCATCGACAAACTCCAGCTGGCCGATGACACCGACATCTGCGGGAGGCAATAAAAACGTCTCGGCCTGCGTGAGGCCGGTGAGCATCGCGAGGCACAGCGACAGCAAGGATGTGCGGTTCAAGGTGCGTTTCATGTCAGCCAGCCCGGTTTCCGGAGTGGTCAGAAACGCCGTACACAGCCTGGTTGCCGGAAATCCTGGTACTGTCCATTAGTTCGTATAATGTATATTATGTTAAATAGTATAAATACCCGTGCAATGCTCCCTATGTCCCCAGGCTGTGATTCCAAACGTGATCGACAAGCGTGTGCGATTTAATGCTCCTGGCTGTGCGCAAGGGTCTCCACAAGGACGGTACCCGCAGCCTCCGGGTCTGTGCCGAACGCGATTAACCCGTCTTCGTGGCCGCCCATGGTGAAGATCCCTGTCTGTTTGACATCAGCCTCCCTGAACAGGCGTGCCACTTCGCATGCCATTTCAGGTGTGCCATAGGCGGCTGACGGGTCAGTCCGCTGTAGACCGAGCCGGCTGGACGCCTGCCAAATTGCCGGAGAATGTACATGAAAGATGACCCGTACGTCATCATCCTGGTCGTATAGCATGCCGTGCGTCAGCGATTCCGAAGACGGCCTGATCGGACCCTGTGCAATCACCCTGTTGAGTTGCAGATCCCAGCCAGTCACCACGCTGTAGTGACAGGCCTGGAGCTGTGCCAGCTCGCCGGTCTGCGAGCCGCTGATAATGAATTGACGGTGTCCCCCGGGTGCATTCAGTGGCCCGGTTCGGCAGCTGACATTACCATAGCCGAAACCACCGTAGCGCCCTGCCTGTCTGCCGATCAGCTGCAGGCGCCAAAGTCTGCTGCGCCATGCATTCAGTGCAGCCAGAGGTGGCGGTGATTCCGGGGGCGTGCAGGTAAACCTCAGGTCGTACTTGATAATGCCCTCGCCCTGCATGCCTGCTTACCGGGCCCGCATGAACGCCCGGCGTATGCGCTCTACCCGCCTGCGATTGACACCAAGGTCGCTGTATCCGGTGCGGGAAGCGGAGCGCATATGGATCAGATGGTGCCCGGGATCGATCAGGAATTCCACGTCATCCACGAAACGAAATACCAGGCTACGTGCCTCGATATGCAGATAGCCGTCATGCTCGGAAACAACGGTGATTCGCTGTTCTGATTTCAGCGCTGTCTTGAGACGATGCATTGCGTCCTGAACAGAGCCACTGTAGGTGAAGGGTTCAATTGCGTGTGCCGGGTCGGTCGCCTGGCTCGATACGCAATTGGGCTTGTCAGGACAGGCAGGCAATGACGTAAACGCTGATACGGGCATGGCGGTCGGACTCATGAGCAGCAGTAACAGCCCTGCAGTACGGAGTGACGATTTTCCAAAACTGTATTCCATATATTCAGGATGTCAATTCGACGCGTGGTTGTGCTGAAAATGCCTATACAACATGCAGAGAACAGACCGGCACTATCAGTAGTAGCGACCTGCTGCGATAACGTGCGCCTGCCAGTACGGATCGCTCATGGCGGTAAAGGATACCCCTTTTCCGCTCGATGGGGCATGGATGAATCGATTGTTACCGGCAAAGATTCCCACGTGCGAAACCGGCCGTCGGTCCAGCTTGAAGAATACCAGGTCGCCAGGCTGCAGTTGATCCAGAGGAACGTGATAGGCGTTGCGCAGCTGCGCCTGCGTCGTGCGCGGTACGCGGATACCTGCCCTGCGGTATGCATAATACACCAGCCCGCTGCAATCGAAGCCGCGTGGTGAGGTACCACCGTAGCGATAGGGTGTACCGACCAGCGCTGCTGCAATGCTTGCACCCGGAGGTAGCGGTAGTTTGTTGCGTGACAGCACCGCCGTTCGATGAACCGGGTAGGCGGGCTCAGAGGCGCAGCCACCAGCGGTCATGGCCAGTACCAGCACGATGGCCGTCAGCGGTAACGGGAATCGACTCGAGTAAATACCCATAGCACATTCCGGTTATTAAACAGTCCGGATACCAGGCTATCGGCTTCCTCGAAATCGTCTTAACTTCCTCCCGGCGTACCGGTGCCCTGCCCCCGGCTGAATTTTCCCCGCTGCAGGAACGCGAGAATCTGGGCGATCACTGTCTTCTCGCGCATGATGAAGGTGTGGCCGCTGTCGACCATCAGGAAATCACGCATCTCGGCCAGTTTTGCATGTTCGACGGATACCTTGCCGTCGTCATCGCCGGGGATCAAAGGCGAGAACCAGGGATCGGAGCTGCTGTTTCCGGCGATGATGCCGATCTCGCCCGGGATCGGTCCGAGCTGCAGTGGCACGCTGCTGGTTCCGGTTCCCAACTGCTGGCCGGCCGGTCCGGTAGCGAAACGGTACACGGCGTGGTCTTTGAGGAGGTCGGCGACTTCGCTGCCCTGATTGGGCGGACTCAGCATAACGATGCGGCCAAGGTTTTCGACACGGTTTTCCTGCAGGTATTGCCGTACCAGGATGCCGCCGAGTGAATGCGTCACGAAGTGAATCCTGACGGCCTGTTGTGACTCGCAATATGCCAGGCCGTCACTGACGGCTGTTGCCGCCAGCCATTCGATATCGGCCGTCCGTGACGGATAGCTCCTGTTCCATACGCAATAACCGGCCTCGACCAGTGCATCCTCGATGGCGCTCATTGAAAATGCGGTGCGTCCGAGTCCATGCAGCACGATGACGCATTCCTGCCGGTGGCGGTCTAGTGCAAGGCCGGGCATGGAAACCGCTAGTAGCAGGCACGTGGCCAGCAGTCGGCGAACATCTCGTCTGGCAACCGCCGTTCCGGCACAGGGCGTGGTATGGAAAAACGCTGTCACGGAGTGTGGATCACCTCACCCCTGGCTTATAAAGAATACGCAACCTATTAATATATAAATATATCACCTGCACGCCTGCAGGCAGAGGCGGATCAGTTCAGCCCGCATCGGCAGTCCGGTCAAGGCATAGTGGATAAAACGGTCCTCGACTACCACGCTGAATTCCGCAATGCCATCCACAGCAACGTTGCCCAGGTTATCGACACTGACGGCAAACGGTATGTCCAGTGCCACGCAAAAGTGTTTCTCGATGGCCTGGGGTGTAATCTCGACCTGGAAGAATAATTGCTGTTGCGTATTGGTGCGGCCGTCCGGCGCATACCAGTAACCGTAGTCATCGAGCCGGCGGCGCTCCGTTCCTGCCACGCACCAGTGTGCAAGCTCATGCAGCGCGCTGCGCTCAAAATCCTGTGTGAATCTGATTTCGGCTGGCGCACCGCCACGGGATGCCTTGTAGAACGGCTCATCGAAGCCGCCTGCCAGGCGGGTGTGATACGCGGATAACACCCTGTCATTCAGATGGGTAATCCAGTCGAGCATGACTGAGTGGTTGTTGTCGACGCTCCGTGCCCGGGGTTGCGCCATTATCGCCTTCAACACGGACGAGTCAATCGGCGCATGTCAGATTCGATGTATACTGGCCGTGACTTCCAGAATGACATTCAGAGCCATGAGTGGAGTGGCACCCTGCCGTGAAATACAGGAAATCGCCAGCAAGTTGCCGGGGCTGACCGGGCGCGCGGATATCGTTGAGGCCCTCGATCGGGTGGAATACCTGTTCGAGGTGATTCCACCAGAGTTGCAGGATCCGGTCGAACAGCTCATCGGTGAGCTGCGTCGCAAGCTGCAGTCTGCCGGAGGCTAGCCACCGTGCGTCCTTGCCCAGCGCACGATATCGGCTGTGCCCATGGCGCCTGGCTGGCGTGCGACCTCGCGTCCGTTCCTGAACAGGGCCAGGGTGGGGATACTCTGGATGTGAAACTGGGCGGCGATGCCCTGTTCGTTTTCGGTATTGAGCTTGGCGAGCCGCACGCGTGGTTCAAGTTGTGCAGCCGCCTGCTCGAATGCCGGGGCCATCATCTTGCATGGACCACACCAGGGAGCCCAGAAATCCACCAGCACGGGTATGCCACTGCGGCTGATGTGCCGCTGAAAATTGTTGCCATTCAGCTCCAGCGGATGGGCAGTAAACAGACGGTTATGGCACTTGCCGCAATTGGGGTTATCGGCCAATCGGGCGGTGGTAACCCGGTTTATGGCATTACAGTGCGGACAGACTATGTGCTGGGAATCACTCACGGTCGGTATCCTGTATCGATTGACAATTCCTGTCCATATTGAGATCGAACGGTTAAATATCAAGGCCTGTCTTCTATGCCGGCAAGACAGGGGAAGATGTGGCCTAAGGTAAAGTGTGAGAGCTAGACGCGCAATTTTCTTCTAACCAGCACAACGGCAGCATAGTAACTCACCAGTGCATAGGCCAGCAGTACACTGATATCCAGCAACGGCCGTGCGATCTCCGCACCGGCCACCAGGCCCCGGGTCAGATGCACGGCATGGGTCAGCGGAAGCAAATTGACGGTGCCCTGCACGGCGGCTGGCAAGGTATCAACGGGATAGAACACACCACACAGTATGAACATCGGTGTGATGATCAGCACGAAGTAATAGTTGAAGAAATCGTAGTTGCTCGCCAGTGCGCTCATGATCATGGCCGGTCCCGCAAAGCACAGACCGATCAGGAACACCACCGGTAGCACCCAAAGTGCCTGCCAGCCAGCTACCACGCCCAGTGCAGAGGCTACGGTCAGGATGGCCATGCCGCTAAACAGGCTTTTGGTGCCGCACCAGAGCATTTCGCCGGCAAGGATGTCATCGACTTCCAGCGGGGTGGCGAGGATGGCCTCGTAGGTCTTCTGCGGCACCATGCGTGTGAAAACCGAGTACATGCCCTCGAAACTGGCGGTGGTCATGGCACTCGAGGCGACGATGCCGGATGCCAGGAACGCCAGGTAGGGCATGCCGGCCATATCGCCCATAAAGTGGCCGAGGCCAAAACCAAGGCCGATCAGGTAGAGCGTCGGCTCGCCGAAGTTCATCAACAGCGCCGGCAACAGCAACTTGCGCCACACCAGGATATTGCGCCGCCAAACTGCCAGCGCGCAGGACCGGATACGCGGGGGTCGCAGGTCGAGCATCAGTCGCGCAGCTCCCGTCCGGTCAGTCGCAGGAACACGTCTTCCAGTCCCGTCGGGCGGTGCACGAACTTGAGCGAATGCATGTCCTTGAACTGCTTTATTAATTCGGCAGCGTTGCGGGTATAGCAGTACAGGCTACTGCCCATCCGCTCAAGGCGGCAGCCGGCTGCGATCGCCAATTGCTCAAACCCGGCGTCCCCGCCGCGCACCTCGATAATTTCAGGTTCAACATGCTGTACGATGAGCTCGCGTGGAGAGCCCTGCGTGAGAATCCGGCCATGGTCCATAATCACCAGTTCGTCGCACAGCCGTTCGGCCTCTTCCATATAGTGCGTGGTCAGCAGCAGCGTCGTGCCACGTGCCTTGAGCTCGCTGAGCCTGCCCCAGATTACGTGGCGCGCCTGCGGATCCAGCCCGGTAGTCGGTTCGTCCAGCACCACCAGTTCCGGATCATTGATGAGTGCTCGTGCGATGGTCAGTCGTCGACGCATGCCGCCGGAGAATGTATCGGTTTTCGACTTGCGGCGGTCGGACAGCGAGACGAACTCAAGCAAGGCATCGATGCGGGGGGCGACCTGTGTCCGTGACAGCCCGAAAAAGCTGGCATAGACCTGCAGGTTCTCCTCAACACTGAAGTCAGGGTCCAGGTTATCAGCTTGCGGCACAATGCCGGTGCGTGCGCGTATCGCGGCGTCGTGATCGGCCACCGACAACCCGAATACCGACAGCGTCCCGCTGCTCGCGGGCGTCAGTCCCATGGTCATGCGCAACGTAGTGGTCTTCCCTGCCCCGTTCGGCCCGACAAAGCCGAAGCAGCAACCCGGCCGGATGTCAAAGTCGATACTATCAACAGCGAGTCGGTCGGAGAACCGCTTCGACAGTCTGCGGGCAGAAACGACGGGTTGTGCGGTAATGGATTGTGCGGTCGTTACGGACATGGTTGCATATTCTAGCCGGTAACTGCGCCAGGTGGATCACCAATGACTGACAGGAATGGAATCAGATCTCGTATACCGCCCGGTTACACCGGTAGAAGCGCGATCGTGTCCCGGTACAGACGACGCCCCGGGTATACGGCCCGGCAGCAAAATCATCTCCGCGCTGCCTGTTGCGCCGGGCAGACCTGAAAGATTCACGTGTATTCCTGGAGGTACCTGGCTGGCGGCCAACATGCCAGGAATCAGTTTGAACCCGGTTACGGCAGGTCCACGTGGCTGGCACCACGTATGAATGTACGGTTGTGCTACGCTGGCAGGAAGTCGATCGGGTACGTAATAGTGACCTCTGTTACATCCTTGGCCCCGAAATCGAACAGCTTGACGCGCCTGGCGATCTGCTCACCCAATGCGGTATCGCCCAACTCGTTGGAAACCAGGTCGCAGCGGGTGACCTTGCCGGATGCGGCAATCGTCAGGCGCAGTACGATTTTTCCCTTTAGACCGGGGTCCTTGCGCAGGGCGCGGTTGTAGACGCTGTAGATCGAGCCCTTGTTTCGGTCGAAGATCATCTGGATCTCCTCGATGCTGCGACCGGCAAATTTGCTGCCCTTGCCCTTGCCTCCCACCGTGCCACCAGGCCCATTGCCGACGGGGTCGCGCACCCTGGTCGTGCTGCGCCCGGACAGCCCTCCACCGCCGGTATCGCGGCTCAGGTTCGAGGTCTGGATACCGCCGCTGCCTCGCGCGACCCCGGCTGTCAGGATGGCACGCTCGGTATTCTGTGCTGCACCCACTGCCTGTGACAGGTTACTGGTCTTCTTGAAACTGCTGGAGACCGTGTTTTGACGCAGGTCGGATAGCGTGTCACGGAGCGCGAGCAGCCCGGCCTGCTCGGCCTGTTGACGCGCCGTGACCTTGGGCTTTTCCGGTGCCGGACGCTTTACCACGACTTTCTTTTCCACCGGTTTGGGTGTTTCTGTCTTCTGTGGCAGTGGCTCAGGTTGTTTTTGCACCGGCTCCGGTGGTGGCGTCGGCTTGACTTCCTCCTTCTCGAAAATAAGCTGCACGAAGCGTGGTGGTTCCTCGACCATCGGTTTTTCGATCTCAGGCAGGGGCAGGAAAGGTATGACGATACCCAGCACAAGAGCCACCAGCAGATTGTTGCGTACGATGCGTTTGAAACGGGTGTCGTCGGGGTTGGAGATACCCCAAGACATGTCATAGCTCAAAACAAACGCAGACATGCTCAGCTCTCCAGAGGCTTTTGCAGTACGGCCAGTGAAATTCGGTTGAAACCTGCCTTTGTGCAGGTGGCCATAACCTTTTTCAGTAGACGAAAAGGTATGTTCTTGTCGCCCATGATAGTGGCCTCGTGGTACTCGGCCGCATCAGGTCCATTGCCCAGTGTGTCACCGGCCTGTCCGATGAGTGCAGCCTGCAGCAACTTCGAATAGTCACCAGGCTCTTTCATGAAGTTATCCACTGAAGCGACTACCTGGCCGTGCAGCAGGATATTTTCCTCGTTGACCATTATGGTGACGGTCACGTGCGGTTGTTGCTCGGATATGGATTCCGGCAGCTCGACTGACTTGTGCGTCGGCAGAATCTCGCCGTCCGAGGAGTTCACCAGCAGGAAGAATACCAGAATAGTGAAGATGTCCATCAGTGATACGAGATTCAGGGCCATGCCACGTCCATGACGCACATGCTGGCGTTCCATGCGTTTGGCACGTCTTGACATCTTCATTTGGTGGCCACCTTCGTGTGTGTGCCCGGTGCATCTCCAATGGAGATTTCCGGGAACAGTTCGGCGCTGACCACGCTGCCGGCCTGTACCACGCGCGCGCTGCGCACACTGTCCATTACCTGAACCATCGTCTCATAGTCGGTATCGGGCTCAAGCAGCAGTGTGGCATCCAGCTTGTCGGGAAAGCGTGCCTTGATCTGCTGCAGCAGTTGAGAAAGCTGCTCATAATCGTGATCGCCGCCTTTCAGTGGCAGGCGCTTGACGAGACCGCTGTCGCGATCGCCAACCTCTATGCTATCCGCACGTACAATGATCTCCAGGTGAAACTCCTGCAGCTTGTCTGGTTGTGCCGTGCTGGCGGCGGCCGGCAGGTTGAGTTCCAGGATGGTAATACGGGAAAACACTGCCGTGATCAGCAGAAACGGCACCAAAATCACCATGAGGTTCATGAACGCGGTGATATTGATATCACCAGGGTCCGGTGAGTGTCGGCGATTGAAGCGGTTTCTCATCAGCCCTTACCTTCAAGCGGTTTCTCGGTAATGCTGTTGAGGAACTTCACGGAGGCCATCTCCAGGCTGTCGATCAGCTGCGTGGTCTTGGTCTGTAACACGGCATAGATCAGCAGCAGCGGGATCGCGACCATCAGACCGAATGCCGTGGTGTTCATGGCGACAGAGATACTGGCAGACAACATGTCTGCCTTCTCGGACGGATTGGCCGATGCCACCGCGGTAAATGCCTGGATCAGTCCGATAATGGTGCCGAGCAGGCCAAGCAGCGTGGCAATATTGGCGAAGGTGGCCAGGTAGGCAGTACGCTTTTCCAGGTTCGGCACGGTTTCCATCAGCCCTTCTTCCATGGCGATTTCGACATCGTCACGACGTCTCGAGGTTCGGGCCCGGCTCAGGCCGTAGCTGAAGATGTGGCTGATGGCCGAACGGGATTTTTCGGTCAGCATCGCGACCTGCAGGTAATCTCCCTTGGCCAAATGCGGAGCCAGCTTCTTCCAGAGACGGTGATTGCTGCTGCTGGCTGCGCTGAGATAGATGTAACGTTCCACGGCAATGGCCAGTCCCAGCGCCAGTACCAGCACGATCGGATACATGAAAAAGCCACCCGACTGGAAGAATCCGACGAATGTGTTGTAGAAATCCATGACGATACTCCTGTTCAATCCCCGGTAATTAACGAATCATTGCGCAACAGCTGTGGTTATCTGTGCCCATCGGCATGGTCCGCAAAAAGTTCAACAACCTTATATTTACTGCTTATTTTGAACTGTGAACTGCTTCGTAGTATTCGAGTTCCCTGAGAAACACATCACGGTCGATGGGCGCAAGAATCTCGTCAACGAGGCTGTTCATGGGCCGTGCTGTCAGCTTGCCGGCCTCGGCCGGTTTCCACGGCACGATATTCAGGGCCTTGGGCAGTTCCTGGCTGCCGGTAATGGTAGTGCCTTCCAGATCCAGCCGGTCGGCGGCGTGCGTACAGGTCACGAGCAAGAGCAGTCCCAACAGGCAGCAAGCAGACCCAGGATGCAATCCGATCAGAATTTTGTTCATGATGCTGTGTTTCATCGCTTGGCTCCGGTGGCGATATTGACCTGGCTGGTCTGTTCGCGCAGTTCGCTGATCCACGCAAGCAAGTGACTGTCCTCAGACTGTGTCAGTTGCTGAAAACGTTCATAGTGGATTAACGCCTGCGCCGGGCTCGGCAGGTAGCGGTCATACAGGATGCCGAGGTTCCAATGGATGTCTTCATCATTCGGGTTGATCTTCAGGCCCTCGTTGTAGATGGCTGCGGCCTCTTCCAGTCTACTGCTGCGCCGGTAGATGATACCCAGTTCGTTGTATGCCACCGTCTGGCTCGCATTGGTCTCGATCGCCATTTTGAAGGCGTCCTCGGCTCCGGCCGTATCGCCGATCTTGTTGCGTGCAATACCAAGATTCGTCCATGGACCGGACAGGCGTGGTCCGGTTGCTGTGATAGCCACGAGCTTGTCCACGGCGCCATGCCAGTCTTCGGCCTTCATCAACTGGAGCGCGGCCTGGAATTCACCCTCGACATCGGTAACAGTTCCGGTATTGGCTGATGTGGCATCAAAGCCAGGTGTCACAGCACGTTCCCGCGGTGTGCTGGCGCAGCCGCCCAGCATGATCAGAAGGGTAAGTGCAAGCACCTTAATGTAACGCAGTGACATAGTTCGTGCTCCTTTCCAGCTTGGCGTACTTGCCGGGCACCAGTTGTGCCAGCGCCTGCAGGCTCTTCTCGATCCAGGCGTCATACATCCCGGATTCGACACGCGCAGCATTGGTTTCGTGCAGTGTGATGGCCTGTTCCTCGAACGGATAGGCCTGGTCTTCCAGCAGGATGTTGTATTCTTCCAGGGCTTCGGCATTAAGATTTTTCGGACGTTCCGATTCCATCAGTGCCTTGCCGAGATGCGTATAGAGCTGTGCGGTATGGTAGGCGGCGGCCGTGGTGACTTCGGCCACGTCGTAGGCGGCAGCCTGCTCATACTGCGCCAGGGTCGCTTCCAGCAGGTGCTTCTTGGCGACAAGCGTCCTGTTCAGCGGCAACTTCAGTTCGACCGCACGGTACTGTTCGTTCATTGCATCGGCCAGTGTTAGACGTGCGTGTGCAGCCAGATAACGTGTACGATCGGTGCGGCCGCTGCCAGCCTGTGCATCGGCCGTGATGATCGCATTCAGCCACTTTTGCCACTGCCGGGTGTCGCCAGCCGTCCGGTATTGCTCTGCCACACGCTGGCGCGCCTCGATGGCGGTTTCCACCGGCTGCGGAAATTGCTCGATGTAATCGATATAGACCGCCGTTGACTGAACGGCGTGTCCCGCTTTAGCATACAGCTCGGCGGCCCGCCACAGTGCATTGCTGCGCAAACTTGCATCGCCGTTAGCACGCCCGATTCGCTCGAATTCCTGCGCAGCCTCCAGTGGCCTGTTGTTGCCCAGGTAGGCTGTAGCCAGCCGGCGTGTGACCTCCGCCTGACGAGGGTCATTCGGGTAGGCAGTGCGGAACTGTTCCAGCGTTGTGGTGGCAGCGGGAAAATCGTTCAGGCGCATCAGTCCGGCGGCAGCATCGAACTCCGCGGTGGCGACGATACTTGCAGTTGGCGCGGCAATACGTACGCGCTTGAAGTTGTTAACCGCGCCACGGGTGTCACCGGCCGCCTGCGCAGCCTCACCCTGCTTGTAGATAGATGCAGCAAGTTTTTCAATAATCAAAGGTTTTTCATTGCTGCCAGCAGCAATACGCGCCAGCACCTGCTGGTAGGCCTGTTCGGCATGGAGGAAATCGTCCAGATCGAAATAGGCATGTGCCTGGACAGTCCAGCTCACGCGTTGTTGCTCGTCCGTGGCGCCCTTGTCGTCGATGACCAATTGGGCAACCTGAATGGCACGAGTGTTCTCGTTGATCGCCAGCAACTGTTCCGCGGTGTGCGTCAACACGGCCAGCGCCTGCGGATGTTGCGGAAAACTCGCTGCGAATCGCAACGCGTTCTCAATGGATTCACGATGCCAGGCTGCCTTTTCCGGACCCGTCAGTTGTGCCTCTTCCTTGCTGAAGTCTAGGACTGATGCGTAGCCGGCATCGGCGGCCTTGTCATGATCACCATAGCCATAGGCGGTACGCACGAACTCCACGCTGGCTGCGCGGTACTTTCCTGATTCATCGAGTAAGTCCGCAAGCAGGTAGTTCATGCCCGGCGCGGCCGGATCGTCACCAAACGAACCCAGCCAGGTACGATACCAATGTGTGGCCTCGGCGTAGTCTTCCGGCTTATGGGTTTGCTGTGCCTGTGCGTGATAGTGGCGTGACAGGTCGGTCATGGTGGCCTTCAGGAAACCAAGCACCTGTCCTGCATCAGCCTTGTCGTGGTGCTGCCAGTATTCCCCCTGCAGGTTATAGCGATCTACAAAATCCTTCTTGCCCTGCAGCACCAGTGTAGGGAATCCGCCGGCCTCGTAGGCATCGATCACACGCATCTGGAAGGCAGGTGCCTGGCGGTGTATCGGGTTGCTGTTTACGAACGACTGAAAGGTTTCGGCGGCATCGGTGTAACGTTCCTTGTCCAGGTAAAGCCTGCCGAGGCGGTCATACACCACGTCTTCGTAATTGCGGGCACCGCGTTCTGCAAAGTAGTCGGTAACCGAGCGTGCCCCGTCTTCATAGGAAAAGCTCAGGCTCATCACGCGCAGTGTGTCTTCCACCATTTCACGTTCCGCGCGCTCCAGTCCTGCAAGCCGGTCGTCGCCGCCCGCGTTGTCGGGCAACTTGCGGTCGAGCAGCGCGGTGAAGTCGTCGAGTCCTTCCTTGAACAATCCCTGCTTGAAGTAACACCAGCCCAGCTTGTAGAGTGACTGCTGGAAAAACGGGTTGTCATCACCGGTATCGACAACAGCCTGGTAGGCATTCTCGGCCCCGTGGTAGTCCTTCTTTACGAACAGTATTTCACCTATCCGGAACTGTGCCTCGAGGCGGTAATGGCTTTTCGGGTACTGCGCAACCAGCTGATTCAGCGTTACCAGCGACTTGTCCGGGTCACCGCCCACTTCATAGGCGCGTGCGAGCTGGTAAAGCACGGAATCATTGTCGGAACGATCGGGATAGTTATCCAGTACCTGTTGATAGAGACGAATCGAATCCGCAACCTGTTGCGGGTATTTCAACTCGGCCCTCGACACGTCGAACTCTGCTGTCGGCAGTACCTCGGCTTCCAGGTTAATGTCAGCAAGTCTGCGCATGGCCTGCGGGCGTGCCTCGGTCCGGTCATCAGATTCCAGGAAACGGCGATAGGCGCTTATTGCCTGCTGTTCACTGGATTCGATTGGCACATCATCCAGCTTTACTGGTCGACTGCCGAGATCAGCGATGGTCGGTGCATCATCTGAGCGAAACATGGAGCAACCATTAACAGCAAGTGCAACCGCCAACAGTAATAGTAGCCGGCGTGTCATTGCTTGCCTTCCTTGCCCGGGTACAGTGCATCGTCGAAGGTCTGCGCCAGCGAGAAGCGTGCCTGTACGATGTAGGTATCGATACGTTTCTTCTGCTGCTCAAGTTCGTTCACGGCCAGTTGTTCGATGTGTCTGCCCTGTGCAAGCTGGAGCGATTCGGTACGCCCCAGCAGCGTCTGGATGACACTCCGATTGGTGTCGATGCGCTGCTTGAGCGCTCCGAAATCGTCTGGGGTGATAATGCTGGCTGTGTTGAGTGACTGCAGTGCCTGCGTGGACTGGTCCATCGGTCCCGCCACCTCTTTCAGTTGTTGTTTTGCCTGCCACAGACGGGGCCTGTACTGGCTGCTGAGTTGCCAGTAGAGCGCGCCTTTCACACGCGCCAGGCGCATCCGCAGGGTTTCAGTGTCAGAATTTACTGGAAGTATAGTAAGTAACTTACTAATTGCATTTATTTTATATAATTGTGCCCTTTCTTCGGCATTGGCCAGTTCGAGTGGATCATCGGCGGCCTCGACCTGTGCCAGGCGAGCCCTGAGTTGACGGTGCTGTTGTTCATGTCGCTCTCGCTCATCAGAATGCAACGCACGCTCCGCAGCGGGACGATTATTTGCAAAGCGAAGCTGGCGGGCGGACAGCATCTCGTTATAGGCGTCAATATTGCTGGCCCAGGACTGCAGATTGCTGCGCAGTACCAGCAGATCACGGTAGTTCTTGACACCTTCCTGGAATTCATCTGCCGCCATCAACTCGACCTGGTAGCGCAGCGCCGGCGATTGTGTGTCCAGGGCTAGTTTCTGCAGCCAGCCGGAACCGCTGCGCAGGTCCTGACGCTGCAGTATTTTAAGTAACTCGCCGTTCCTGATCGCTGCAATCGAGTCGTCAAGCTTGTCCTTTTCATCGAAGAGTGTCCCGATAGCATCATTGTAGTACTGTACCGCACGGCCATGCAGGTTCATCCGCGTCATTGCATACGGCATTGCCAGCAATGCTTCCTGGACCGCAGGATCGGTGACGTCACGATTCCCGAGCTCGTTCCATGGTACCAGTGCATGGCCGAATTCGTTTGCTTCCGCATTCGCCCACCCGGCGCCGAGCAGTGCCTTGTTGGAGAGTGGTCCTTCCAGTCGCACACGCTCAAGCGTATCGCGTGATTGCTTTGCTGCACCTTTCTGTAGATAGCTGTAACCTAGCGCCAGGTTGGCCTTGTCGCGCAGCAGGCGCAGCTCTTCGCTGCGGCCTGACATCTCGCCAAGCGTGTCCAGTTCCTTTGCACCACGCTCAAGCTTGCCACTGCGTATATAGGCTACACCCAGGTTATAGGCGAGATATGGAGACCAGGTATTGGCGTCTTTCGCCGCCTGCAGGACCTTAATGGCCGCGTCATTCTGGCCAAGTTGCAGCAACATCAGGCTGTGCAGCTGTGCTACCTCGACACGTGTAGCAGGCGTCATGTCACCACTGACCCGGGACAGGGCCTGCAGTGCTTCAGTCGAGTCACCGCGCTGATATGATATCTTGGCCAGATAGAACCAGGCACGGTTACGGGTCTGCGAGTCGGCATGCTCGTCGGTCAGCATCTGTTCGAAGATTTTGCTGGCCTCGTTTCGCAATCCGTAGGAGAGGTCTAGTCCGCCAAGCAGCAGCTTCGCCTCATCACCATGATTTGGCAGTCGACCCTGTGCCTGCGCGATCTGCAGGCGTACAATGCTGTTGAACCAGTCTTCCTGGTAAAAGTAATACAGCGTTTCACCGTACTGGAGATCCTGTGCTGTTGAAGGCGGTTTATGCTCCGCTGCATTCACCGTCATCGCTGGCAGCATCAGCAGCATCGGCAAAATGAAGCTGCAGGCAACTCGCTGCATGTGTTATTCCCATTCCTTGATACTGAAATCCGGTTGCTCGCTGTTCTGGTTGTCCACGATTTTCAACTCGACGAACTTTGCACCGAGGCTCTTGTTGACCACTAGACTGGCACCCCGACGGTAATCACGGCCATTCGGTCCTATACCGGTATAAATGGCAACAAGTTCGTGTTCACCGGCCTTGAGGTTACCCATGTACAGGCGCTGTATGCCGCCTCTGTGTAGCGCGTCGACCTCACGCTGGGTGTAGAGATAATTTGAGACAACCTTGTTGTCCAGCTTGAGCTGTACCGAATCGAGCTTGAAGAACTCACCCACATCGAGTGACACGAACACGGCCAGCTGGGTGTTGGCCGGGTACAACAGTTCCTCCTCAAGGACAAACAGGTCGCGGTTGAGTGCAATTACGTCCTGCTTGAGCGACTGGATGCCCTCGTCAAGGCTGGTCGCGGCCGGTGTTTCAGCCCGTGCAACGCCGATCAGCAGCATCAAGAGGGCGCCGGTAAGGAGAAATCTGGCTGAACGATCAGAAAGTTCTTGATGCAGCATGTTGGGCCTCGGTGTTTACGCACTGGCTGCGCGTATATCTGCAAATATGTCGGTCCACACAGGAAAATATTGACATGAATTAAGTTAACAGGGCGGCTGCCAGTGAGTCTGGAGCAGGAAGCATTTGCAGAGTGTGCGCTGGTTCACAATCCGGCGGTCACCGGGAGTGCTACGACTGAACCAGCTGAATCTGGAAGGGTTATTGCGTCACCCGGGCCAGACCATCCGAGTAGTACATCCTGCCATGGTTGTCGATGATTACCGCCTCGGTATCCGGCAGGGAATTGATTAACTCAAGACCCTTGGCCACACCCATAACAAACACGCTGGTAGACAATGCATCGGTATCGGTGGCATTACTGCCTATGATGCTGGTACTGTGCACCTCACGTGCCGAGTCTCCGGTGAGTGGGTTAATAATATGGTGGTAACGCACACCGTCCTTCTCAAAATACCGCTCATAATCACCTGACGTGGATATGGCGACATCTTCCAGCGGGATCATGGAAACGATGCCTTCACGATTGCGTGGATCGCGGATACCGACCTTCCAGGGATGATCCCAGTGTTTGCCAATTACCCGTGTATCACCTCCAGCGCTGACCAGTGCATTTCTGACGCCAGCCGTCTGGAGTATGGCTATGCTGCGGTCGACGGCATAACCCTTGGCGATTCCACCGAGGTCAATACGTACGCCGGGTTTCAGAAACTGTACGGTCAGGTGCGCGGCATCCAGTTTGACGTTGTGATAGTTTATTGCCGGCAGCACCTGGGCAAGCTGTTTGCTGTCAGGCTTCCTGCCCTTTCGGTAATCATAGTATTGCCCGGCGCTGGCGTAGGTGATGTCGAAGGCGCCGTGAGTTATGTCAGAATACTCCAGAGCCCGCCTGATCAGTCTGAACAGCTCGCTGCTGACGGCGACCGGTGCCGTCGCCGCACCGGCATTTACGCGCGAAAGTTCGCTGTCGGGCTTGTAGGTGCTCATCAGTTCATCGATACGATGCATCTCATCCATGACGGCCTGAATCAATTCTCTGCCCCGGACCGCGTCTGCATGCCACAGCTCCACGTTGATGGCCGTGCCCATGATGGCCGCCTCCTCACGCAGCCATTCTGCGCTTGCCGTGCATGGCAGCAGCAGGACCGGCAAAACTAGCATCAGGAGCTTAACTGGCTTCATGGCCGGGCATATCGGCCGGCGGGTGATTACACTGTAAGGATGCAGCCCGGATGAAGCACACCGCAACCAGGGTATTGGCTGCAATGACAACCCCGGGTTCCGGCAACTACGCCTTCATCCGGGCTGCAGGGAACGCGTTCATGTGCCTAGATCACACCGTTTACAATGGCGTTGAATGCCGTCAACCTGTCCATCATAGCGGCATTGCCAAGGCCATGACTCGGGAACAGCGTCGGGAAATTGGCCACTTCGCCATGCAAGGACATGTAGTTGAGGATGACCGTCTCGACCAGCAGATTGACCTGGTTGGCGGCAGGTGTCGCCGTAGTTTCAACCGAGGCGTCCGGGCGCATCCAGCCGATCTGCTGGTGCATGGCCTGTTCGACTGCGTCCGCGCCAAGCAGTGTCGCGCGACCACCGGGATTGTAGACCAGGAAAAATGAGGCCGCAGTGGACGAGTTGTCGCCGGTCCAGACGCCCTTCCCGCCAGCCGCACCGTCGGTCATGCCGTTACTGAAGACCGAACCGTCGCTGAACACGTAGATCATCAGCGGCACGCCGGCACCATTATTGGCACGCGCAGCGTATTCAAGACAGGCGCCTATGCAACGCCCGGCACGCAGGTCGCGTAACTCGCCGGTAATACGGTCACCGGTATGATAGTCGAAGCCACCCATGGTAATGGTTCCGGCACCGGCAAAACCGTTGATCACCATCTTCATTACAGATGCGGTCTTGCGGAATTCGCTGTCGCTGTTGAATTCCGCCTGGCTGAAGATGCCGTTTAAACCAACGATATCCGGGTCGAGTGCCGGGTCAAGTGTGGTCGGGTCGCCAAAGCGGTCGGCTATATCGGCGGCCTTGACGTAGCCGCATTGTACCAGGTCCTTGATGACGGCATCGGCTGTGACCTTGGTGTCGACCTTGTCCAGTTTCATTTTGCTGATGCGTTCGATCGATTCCATGACAGCAACCGCGTCATCCTGGGTCAGTACACCGATCAGCTGGCCTGTGTCTACCATGCCGGTGACATCCGAGGGACGGTCTACCTTGGTCGGCCGTATGCTCGGGTCGATCATCGTGGCCGGTGCCATGGAGTTGCCACCGGAATCAGAGCTTTGCGAGCCGATCAGCGTTACCAGACTGCCGTCGGCGCCAGCCCGGGCAATACCGTACATGGGGTTGTGCGGATTATTGCCGGTGTCGTTATCGGAACGCGCAGGAATAATCGCACCATTGATCAGCGCGCTACGTGTCAGTGCCTTCTCGCTGATTCCCTGCAACATGGCGCTGTTGGGATGGAATGCGAGACCGAAGTCTGCTATTGACGAAACCGGTACCGGTGTTTGGGTTGATGGAGGCCGGTGTCATATCTCCCGGCAGACCCAGCTTGCTGTAACCGGCAGTGCTGAGGAAATCCAGCTGGCCACCCTGCTGCCCAACCAGCACGTTGGATCCGGAAATATTGGCCCCCCCCGCCAGATCAAAACAGATAAACGGAATCTTGCCTGCGCCGAGTGATACGATGCCGCAGGACGTCTTCAGTGTCTCGATATCGGAAGACAACGCTGCTGCTGCTGTGTGTGGATTGGCAAACAGACCGAACAGCGTGGGTGCCGTTACCACACCCAGGCCGGCGATCAGGCCCTGCCCGAGAAATTCACGGCGCGTTAATGGCCGTCCATGGTCGTTCAGGCGCAGTGGCTCGTCAGGTAAGCGAATGATGCGTTTTCTCGCCATGAAAATATCCTCGTTTTGGATCCTATTGCAGCAGCATCGCAGCACTGCCCAATGCAGCGGCACAGCTTGCCTTGACGACTTCCTCGGAACGCGTGGCTGTCGCGCATGTCGGAGACGATCCGATCGCACATCCCGTTAGAATCTGTATCAGATTGTCCAGTTCGCCGGTTACATCGGCGGGGTCGGGTTGCACGGTCAGTCCCGTATTCATCACCCTGTCGATCAGTGGCACAATCACCAGGTCACGTTTTGTCGAGGTATCAAACGCGGTATCGGCGCTCTCCGGCGGGGTGCCGGTGGTGAAGAAACCCGGAAAATAGGTTTCACGTGTGATCGAGCCCTTGTTATCGACAAGCGCGCCGCAGTATTCAATTGCGAGCTGTGAGATGGCCATCTGGTGCGCGGACAGGAAACCTTCGATATTCTCGACTGTTGGCAACTGCTGCTTGACCGTCTGATATACCGACTTGACGTCAACCTGCTCGGTACTTACGCCGCTGATAGCAGCCATGGTGGCATTGATCTCATCGAAATTACGCAGACCGATATCCGATTTATCCGGCAGGATTGGCGGCGGCGCCGGGGTAAGCGGTGCCGGATCAACTACGACATTGGTATCGTTTCCGAAGACCTCGAATGTCAGGAAGAACTCGTCGGCATCCGGACCATTCTCGAGTGCGATAACTGTGCCGAGGTCCGAGAGTATCTGGCCAGTACCAGGCGTGTAGAGTGCGCTGCTGATCGTGGTGTTAATGTTCTTGTAGGCCTGACCCACGGTTGCTTCCTTGCCGTTGATGCCAATTCGCATACCGGCTATGGGGATACCGTCCGGTGACGCGTTCGGATCCAGGCTGATGAAACGCGGATTGTTGAACAGATAGCTGTAGCTGTCAAACTGGCTTACCTCGAACAGCACGTAGCTGTCGGCGATCCCGCTGTGGTCGTCGACATTAAACAGCAGGAAGAATTTCTCGCCCACGCCGACCGAGAAGTTCTGGGCGATCTGTTCCGGGGTGAGGGCACGGTTGTGGATGGCTACCATGCGCAATGTGCCCTGCCACTGGCGATTGCCCGACACCTCGTTGCCCAGCACAAAGGCAAAGCTGTTGTCCCAGTCGATCAGGGACCCCCCCGGGACCGGGTCGACGTCGTCCGTGAATACACCATTGACGTAAATGCGACGACCGTTGACGGGGTCGTAGGTGACGACCACATGTTGCAGTGTCGCCTGCAGGTCTTCATCGGCATCGGCCGTGTCCAGTGACGGATCGCCATTGGCGTCCGTGTTGGTACTGCGGCTCAGGAAATTGTAGTTGTACTGGGTCTGGCCGAGGGTAAAGTTGCGCTACCGTGGTGCCCGCTGAATAGCTGATTATGCGTGCCGGTCCCTGTTGTGACACGTTGGCCGGGGCAACCCAGGCCTCGATGGTATATTCACCGGTAGCAGTAATCAGGTCGTAGAGTTTTTTACTGCTGGTAGTGGTCGCCTGGGCCTTGCCACTGGTGATATTGATACCCCATCCACCGACCCAGTCAACGCCGCCGCTCAGGGTAAGATGCATGTCTGGCGCCACGCCGCTGGTATCAAACGCGATATTGCCCGAGCCGGTCTTGAACTGGTACATGGCAATGACATTATTGTCATACCGATTACCGTTACTGGCCACGATACCGTCGAGCAGGCTCAGGGCCTTGCTGGTAACCAGGCTTGGATTAATCGCTATCGGGGTGATAGAGCTGGCAAACTGCGTTATGGCATTTTCCATGACTGCCGCCGAGGCGGCGCAATCCGAGCTGCCGGTATTGTTCGGATCCCAGCAATTGTGGAATTCATCGCGCAGACGCACGACAAAACGGGAATTGGCGGGATTATTCAGGTCGATCTTCGGCTTGGCTGCTTCATAGGCAGTGTCCGGGTCACTATTGGCAAAAAACGGGGATTGGGCAGTGACGGACGATTCGATATGACAGCCTACACAGTTGGCAGTCAGCACGGGGTGTATCGTTGCTGCAAAGCTTGACGAGTCGGCCGGAAATATCTTGCTGTCACCCGGATCCTTCAGCGGGGGTGCGGTGAGTGTAATGACCGTCCCGGAACCGGCCGTCCCACCTGCCCACGCGGTAATGTAAGCGGTAATCACGTCGGCACAGGCCTGGTCGCTGGCCAGCCAGCAGTTATGTCCACCAGCCACCTTGGTAACCATGGTCGAATTTGCCGGGGTGGCAAGATCGACTAGGGTATTTGCATCGGCATAGGCCAGGTTGATGTCATCCCCGCGCACGAATTTTGTCGGACCAGTGCCACCGACCACGTGACAAGCGCCGCAACGATTGGTTCCCTGCAGATTGTCCCAGACATTAAGCTTGAAGGCCTGCACGTCGCCTGTTGCGGGTGGCGGCCCGCTGTAATTCGGCGTCGAGGCTGCACCGACGGTATTCGGATTCTGTGAGGTGCTCTCGCCACCTCCACAGGCCGACAGGCCAACGCTTGTCACCAGGATGATCGCCAGCGCAAGGATGTTATAACGCAACCGATAATTCATTGTGTATTTCATGCCTCAGTCACCCTTGCAATAGACAGCGGTTTCCGCAAATACCGTTTTCATGTTGTAGTTGCTGGCCTTGAAATCTGCCGAGATAGTGGCAACTTCGTTATGATCAGCGTTGTTACCCGGTTCACGCAGGCATACGGTCCGAAATGCCTTTTCCACCTGGCAGCGGGCAAACGCGTCACTGTTTTCCAGTTCGCTGCCCAGCGACTTGGCGCCATTGCCACTCCCAGGCAGCCCCGGGTTCCAGCCGAGCACTGTGTTCTGACCGGAGCGCCAGTAGTTATTCCAGCTGTCGTCCGGTGTAATAAAGCCGTACTTGAAGGTGTCGGAATTGATGGTGTACTTGGGTTGAACCACACCCGGGGTATATTCGAGGCTGCCGGTATTCTCATTAAAGTTGTAATAGGCAAAGGCCTGCACCATCGGGTCCATGCCGCTATGGCAGCCGACGCATGAATTCATGAAGATGCGGCTGTCTCCACCCGGACTGCGGGATACATCCTGGCGTATGCGGTCAGGTGAGCGTGTGATGTCCTTGACTTGCTCCATTTCGTTACACAGATGGTTATTCAGGGTGAAACGGAACATGGCGCGGTTGGTTCCGGCAACGAAAAAGGCTTCAGCGCCGGCACGGGTGGTTATGACACCGGCCGTTGCCGCTGCAGGCAGGCCGGTTACCGCCGATTGTGCCACCGGTACCAGATTGGCCTTCAGATCTATGCCCTGGTCTTCCAGTGCGGCGTAGTGCGCATTGTCTGTCATCGAGTAGGGCGGGATCGGCAGCGATGGCGCGCCTGTGTAAACGAGGTCGGCTGACAAGAGCGTGTTGAACGGTACATCGTCACGGATCATGCCGATAACCGTTGCCGTGTAGTCATTCAACGGCGCAAACATGGTCTGGTCACGGTTCGTCCAGGGTGTAGCGAAATTCTTGAGCGTGATGTTGTAGAACGCGCTGTTATCCATTGCCAGCATGGCTGCACCAGTGGCATCGCCAGACACGATCGCCGACTCCATGGCATCCAGTACCGACTCGGTTGGTGGTATGCCTGCCAGGCGGTCATGCATGCGCTTTGCCTGACGGCGTTCCAGGTCACCGGCGAGTGCATGTGTTGCAAATACGCAGGCAAGTGCAAGGGCTGAGGCGGCACGACCAAGACGTCGATAAGACACTGAAAGCACATCAGTTTGATAACGCATGCGAATTATCCCGGCTAGTGGTGGTGTCTGGACCGGCCTTCGGCCCGTTAAGGCAGATACTGAGGTGACGAGTGGAATTTTTCTGTGACGTGGTTCGCGGAACGGCACTACCCCCCAATCTATAGTAAGTCCGCGACCAGCGGGGGCAGAGAGAGCGATACAGTTCACAGTTATGTGATCCGTACGGTCCCGCATATCAGGTTTACCACCCAGGGGGCCGACCAGCCATGAACATGCAAGCACATTCCGTAACAACACCCGTAACATCGTTATTAATCAGCCCGGGTGCACTGTTGCTGGCAGTGGTGCTGCTGGCGGGTTGTGGCGGGGGTGACGGGCAGGATCCGGACCCGCTGGTCGAGGATTTCGGTATCGCCTACGTCAGGCGTCCTATGGAGGTAGACAATGCCGGTGTGGCTGTCCAGTCGGACATCCGCGAGGTTGAGTCGTTCACTCCCGGCGGTGACCTGTTCTATCGCGATCTTGCCTCGCCGAGTGCGGCGGAGCGCAATATCACCGGTGCGATCACCCAGGGCATGGGTGATGTCAAGGATGTGGAAGTCTCCTATGATGGCACACGGCTGCTGTTTGCACTGCGCCAGCCCGACATCCCCAACGCGACTCCGGCCGACCAGAACAAGTGGGACGTCTGGGAATACGATGTTACTGCCGATGCGCTACGCCGCGTAACCGTAACGGATAACACGGCCAAGGCCGGCGAGGATGTAGCACCGCATTATCTGCCGGACGGGCGCATCATCTTTTCCTCCACACGCCAGCGCCAGTCTCGTGCCACCCTGCTGGATGAGGGCAAGACCGCATTTACCGCCGTTGATGAAAACCGCAACGAGCATGCATTCGTGTTGCACGTTATGGACAGTGACGGTGGCAATATTCACCAGGTTTCCTACAACCAGAGCCATGACCTGGACCCCATGGTGCTGGGTAGCGGTCCGGATGCCGGCCAGGTGGTATTCAGCCGCTGGGACAACATGGGCAGCCGCAACGCCATAAGTCTCTACAAAATGAATCCGGATGGATCCGAACTGCAACTGTATTACGGTGCACACAGTCACGACACCGGTACCAACGGTGCAGACGTGCACTTCCTGCAGCCGCGCGAGATGATCGACGGTCGCCTGGTGACCGTGATGCTGCCATTCACCGGTTCCTGGCGCGGTGGTGACCTGACCTTGATCGATGCTGGAAATTACCTGGACAACACCTTCCCTACGGGGGCCAACCAGGGGGTACTCGCCGGGCCCGCACAAGAGGATGCAACAGTTAACGACGTTCATACCGATAACACGATATCACCGGGCGGGCGTTACATGGCTGCCTGGCCGCTGCTGGATGGCACCAACCGGGCCCTGGTCAGCTGGAGCAGTTGCCGGCTGATTGTGAATACACAGATCGTACCGTGTACACCGGCTGGACTGGCTGACCCGGCGGCCATGGAGGCAAACCCGATTTACGGAATATTCATCTACGACATGGATAACGACACGCAAATACCGATTGTCGTACCGGAGGAAGGCTTTGTGTACACTGATGTCGTTGCAGCCGCACCACGTCCGCTGCCACCCCTCATCTTCGACAAGGTCCCCGGCGTCAATCTCGACCAGCAGGCCTATGACGAGAATGTCGGTATCCTCGATATCCGCAGTGTCTATGACGTGGATGGCGTTGATACTACAAGCAATGGAATTGCCGCGCTGGCCGATCCGGCGCAGGCGGTTGCCGATGACCGCCCTGCCCGCTTCCTGCGCATCGTCAAGGCCGTCGGCATACCGGATAACGATACCAAGATGCTGCAGGGTACGGCCTTTGGCGTGAGCAGTGCACAGTTGATGCGCCAGATCATCGGTTATGTACCGGTACAGCCGGACGGATCCGTCCGGGTCAAGGTGCCCGCGAACGTGCCACTGGCTATCAGTGTGCTGGACAAGAACGGTCGCCGTATCGGCTCCCGCCACCAGAACTGGTTACAGGTACGCGCCGGCGAGACGCTGACCTGCACCGGTTGTCATAATCATGCCTCGGGAACGCCGCACGGTCTGCCGGTAGATCCGATGTCACGCGGTCTGCCATCGGTCTATCCGGGGGCCCCGGTCACCGGTCTGCCGTTTACCAACACCGTTTCAACGCTGTGGGCGGATGCCGGCGAAACCATGGCACAAGTCCTGACACGGCTTGACGATAGCCAGTTACTTCCGACGGTCGACATCTTCTATGACGATGTGTGGACCGATCCGAACGTGCGTACACCCGATACCAGCTTTTCCTATACCTACACTGTACTGGCAACCCCGGTTCCGACCACATGTACGGGTAGCTGGGACAGTCTCTGCCGCACGGTGATCAACTACGAACAGCATATCCATCCGCTGTGGAGCCGTGACCGGGGTGCAAATACCTGCATCAATTGTCACACGCCAACTGATGCCGTCGGTATGACGAAGGTGCCGGACGGACAGCTCGATCTGACCGATGGTCCGGACCCGCAGGTCCCCGAGCAATTCAAGGCCTACCGTGAACTGCTGGTCCAGGACTTTGCCCAGGAGATCGGCCCCACCGGATTGCAGGACATCATGATGCCGGGACCGATCGACCCGATTACCGGCCTGCCGACACAGGTACCGGTACCGGTGGCCCCTTCCATGAGCGCGGCTGGGGCCAATGCCAGCACGACCTTTTTCTCGCGCTTTGCCACAGGCGGTTCGCACGACGGTCGGCTTGATCCGGATGAGCTGCGCCTGCTGTCCGAGTGGCTGGACATAGGCGCGCAGTATTACAACGACCCGTTTGCCGTGCCCTGAGGCCGGAAAGATGTCCGCTTGTGATCACTAATGCCTGGTCCCTCCCCTGTAATTGCACACTCATCAGCATCATGCTGTTGTTGCAGTGCCTGTATTTCATACCTGCCCAGGCAGGTGAGGAATACTACCAGGTGCGCGTTGCCGAGCCGTACCTCGAGTTGCACACCGGTCCCGGGCGTGGCTACCCGGTTTTCCACGTGGTGGACAGGGGTGAAATGGTTAAAGTTATCAAGCGCCGCACCGACTGGTTCATGGTGCAGACACAGCGAGGCAAGCAAGGCTGGGCCAAGCGCGCGGAGATGGAGCTGACGCTGACACCGGATGGCGAGCCGACCCAGTTTGCCGAGGCGGAATTCGGAGACTTCACCCGTCGACGCTGGGAGTCGGGCTTTCTCACAGGTGACTTCGAAGGCGCGAATATCATGTCGGTGTATGCGGATTATTACCTGACACGAAACCTTTCGGTCGAGCTGTCGATAGGCCAGGCGTTTGGCAATTACTCGGACGCGCTGACGGCAAGTGTCAACCTGCTTGCGCAGCCGTTTCCGGAATGGCGCCTGTCACCGTTTTTTCTGCTCGGTACCGGTGCAATCTATACTGACCCGAATGTGACGCTGGTTAATGAACAGGACCGCACCGAGCAGATCAGCAATGTCGGTCTGGGTGCGCGCTGGTATCTGACGCGACGCTTTATCGTGCGTGCTGAATACCAGAATCATGTCATCTTCCAGAACAAGGATGACAATCAGGAGATAAACGAATGGAAAGCCGGGTTTGCATTTTTCTTCTGAGATCCGTGCCGTTGCTGGTACTGCTTGGACTGTCGGGGGGCTGCTCCATGTTGCGTGCCGAGGAACCACCGGTATACAGCGAGTCAGAACCTGTAATAAAGCCTGAAATCGAGCGACGCACGATCACCGAGGCGGATATCGACAGCGAGGATATCGAGGTTGGCGCGTTTACCGGCGTAATGAGCATTGAGGACTTTGGCAGTAATGTCGTATACGGCGTGCGGGCTGCCTACCACACCACCGAGGATTTCTTTTTCGAGGCCAGTGTGGGCGCAACCGAGGCGGGCAAGACCAGCTACGAAACACTCAGTGGGGGTGCGCAGTTGCTGACCGGCAGCCAGCGCAACCTGTATTACTATAATCTTTCGCTGGGCTACAACCTGCTACCGGGAGAAAGCTTCATCGGCAGCCGCTATGCTTTCAATAGCGCACTCTACCTCATGGCTGGTGCGGGCAATACCGAGTTTGCCGATGATAGCCACTTCACCTTCAATGTGGGTGCGGGCTACCGGTTCCTGTTGAACGACTGGATCGTCCTGCATCTTGACTTCAAGGACCATATCTTCGAGTCGGACCTGCTTGGTACCAGCAAGTACACCCACAATCTGGAAGGCACTGCCGGCCTTTCCGTGTTCTTTTAAGGAGTCAGCCATGCATTATACACAATCCTGTTTCATCAGACATACATTGACAGCCGTGCTGGTCCTGCTGGCAACCACGGTAACTGCCGGAATCACCCGGGCGCCCGCGCCGGACTTCACCCTGAAGAGCAACAGTGGAGAGAACCTGAGACTCAGCGAGCTGCGTGGTGAGGTGGTGCTGATCAATTTCTGGGCATCGTGGTGTGGCCCCTGCCGCCAGGAGATGCCGATCCTGAGCGAGCTGCACGACAAGTACAAGGCCATGGGTTTTACCGTGCTGGGTGTCAATGTGGAGGAAAACTCCAGCGCGGCGCGCAAGCTTCTTAAAGAGATGCCAGTCAGCTTCCCCGTGCTGTTTGACAACAACAGTACCGTCAGCAAACAGTATGACGTGGTCGCCATGCCGAGCACTGTGCTGGTAGATCGCAACGGCAATGTGCGCTACCTGCACAAGGGATACAAGCCCGGCCTCGAGAACACCTATGTCGAACAGGTGCGGAGCCTGATCAGGGAGTGATGCGTGTCCATGTGCCTGCGAGCATGCTGCCTGACGCTGATCGCCCTGTTGCTGACAGGGTGCAGTTCGATCGAGCCATGGGTTAAGCCCTACGAGCGGGCCCATCTGGCCGACCCGATAATGAGCTTTGACCGCGACCCGGTCTCCGGTGCTTATATAGCGCACGTCTTCCAGGCACGCGAGGCGGCGCGTGGCGCAGAAGGCGGACACGGTGGCGGTTGTGGTTGTAACTAGTCGGCTTGCGAGTGGGCTGGCCGGTGCTGCCCTGCTTGGTTGTGTCCTGGCGGTACATGCCGGTGTACTGCCCGATGACAGGGCCGACGCCCTGTACCATTCCTATGAAGGCGGTGGTGTGGATATCAACGGACCGTCGCTGCTGGTGCTGAAGAAATTCGGCCAGAACGTGGCAGTCAACGGCAATTACTACGTCGATTCCATCAGCAGTGCCTCGATCGATGTGATAACCAGCGGTGCAAGTCCCTATACGGAAAAACGAACCGAATTGACCGGTGGCGTGGACTATATGCACGGCAACTCGATCATGAGTCTGTCCTACACCAACAGCTCGGAAGGCGACTACAAGGCCAATACCGCGGGGTTTGGCATCAGCATGGAAATGTTTGGCAACATGACGACGGTGTCAATGGGTTATTCACGCGGCTGGGATACGGTCATGAACAACCTCGACAGCACCTTCTCGCGTGATGCAGACCGGCAGGACTACAAGCTGGGTCTGACCCAGGTGATGACAAAAGACATGCTGCTGGAACTCAATTACGAGGGGATCACCGATGAAGGATTCCTGAACAATCCCTACCGCTCGGTACGCTATACCGACCCTGGCGGTAGCAGCTACAGCTACCAGGCGGAGGACTATCCCAATACCCGCACCAGCAGCGCGGTCGCGATTCGTTCACTTTACTATCTGCCCTACCGTGCCGCCGTGTCCGGCGAATACCGCTTCTTCACCGATACCTGGGGCATCGATGCGCATACTGTGAAACTCGGTTATACGCATCCACTGAAGGGCGGCTGGATGATCGAGGGTAACTATCGCTTCTACACGCAGAATTCGGCTGATTTCTACAGTGACCTGTTTCCCTACAAGAATGCACAGAATTTTCTGGCGCGTGACAAGGAGCTAAGCACGTTCTCCAGCCACTCCCTCGGAGTCAAGCTGAGCTACGACTTCCTGGAAAATGGCTGGCATTCGATCGACAAGGGAACGCTCAACCTCGCCTGGGACCATATCCTGTTTGACTATGAGGACTTCCATGATCTGAGAGTCGCGGCACTGGTGCCGGGCGACGAACCACTGTACAGCTTCAGTGCCGATGTGGTGCAGTTATTTGTATCAGTATGGTTCTGAAGAACAACTCTTAACATTCAAATAATTAATACTTATGTATATGTACTGACGCATCCGATCGGGCGCCTTCGGTCCGTTGCGGGCGTTCTGCATGCCTGCTGTACAAGCCTTCCGGAAACAATGGATAATCACTCCGGGCTGGCGAGGTACGGGAGCCTGTGCATGCGGTCATGGGCAGCATCCCGGTACATTGAGCGAGCAATAAACAAGGATGCGGGGCATACCTTTCCCTGTAGTGACCGGGCAGGTACAACCCGCTCAGGAGTGCGCGATTTCCTTTTCAGTAAACAGGTAGTCCTTCAGTTGCTTGTCAAATGAGGGATCACGTCTGCGTATCCACTCCAGCACCATTGAGGCGTGTTCCTTTTCCTCGTCGCGGTTGTGTGCGAGGATGGCCTTCAGGTCCTTGTCCTTGCAGACATCAACGCGCTGGTTGTACCAGTCCACGGCTTCCAGTTCCTCCATCAGGGAGGTGATGGCGCGGTGCATGTCACGGGCTTCATCCGAGAGTTCGTTAATCGGTTCGTGGTAGCCTTCGTTAGCCATGTTAAGTTCTCCATTTGATGACGATATAGGGATACAGGTCCGGTTGTGATGTGGAAGTCGTTGCCGCTGGCAGTAGTATTGCTGGTTGCCTGCGCAGGGCCGCAGCTCCAACCAGTCAGCGATACTACACAGGCGCCCGCGCTATATCCAGAGGCCGCTGTAATGGCGGACGGTTACCGTCTGCCCCTGACCGTGCACATACCGGCAGGTGAGCCGGTAGCGATCGTCCTTGCGTTGCACGGTTTCAACGACTTTCGAAATGCATTCAATGAGCCTGGCAGGTATTTCGCCGGGCATGGCATCATGACGGTCGCCTATGACCAGCGCGGTTTTGGTGAGACCGCAGAGCGCGGGATCTGGCCAGGCCGGCAGTTGCTGCAGCAGGATGCTGCAACCCTTTTGAGCCTGCTGTGCCGAAGACACCCGGATACGCCACTCTTCCTGCTGGGTGAGAGCATGGGCGGTGCTGTCAGTGTGCTGACCGTGACTGAAAACAGCAATGATTGTCTGCGTGGTGTGATACTGGCTGCACCAGCGGTATGGGGCTGGCAGACCATGCCGATCTGGCAGTCTACACTGCTGAGGATTGCGGCATGGCTTGTTCCTGCATACAAGGTGACCGGTAAAGGTCTGAAAATCCGTCCTTCGGACAACATCGAGATGCTGCGTGCACTCGGACGGGATCCGCTCGTCATCAAGGCAACTCGCATCGACACGATATATGGTCTGACAGACTTGATGGAGCAGGCGTTCGGGGCAAGCAGTGGCATCACCCTGCCCGTGCTGCTGTTGTACGGTGAGCACGACGAGGTGATACCGAAGCACGCGCTCTGCCGTATGGTAGCCACGCTCCCTGAACGCGCCGATAACACATGGCATTTGGTGCTGTATCCGGATGGCTACCACATGCTGACCCGCGACCTGCACGCAGCAACCGTACTCGGTGATATTGCCGCGTGGGTGACCGGTGAGCCCCGGAATCTGCCTTCCGGGGACACCGTGGCCCGCGGGGCAGGCCGCCTGCAGGCGCTATGCGCCGGGAGTTGAGCGGATTCGAAGCTTTCGCGGTACATGCATGTAATTGATCTGTGTCAATTAACATATAGAATCCTGCCCTCTGGCTGTGCGCAGAGGCAGACAGCAACCGGGTCCGGTTTATAATGGTCTTGCATACAGTCATTTCAGCATGGTATGCATAAAATTGTTATCAAAAACTCTGTAATGGTACCAAGTTTGGAGGAAACTCAGATGAACAAGCTATCTAAGATCATTGTCTCAGCTGCTATAGCCGGGAGTGCGCTCTTCGCAGCAGGTACGGCAAATGCGTGGTGGGGTGATGACGATTATTGGGGTGGTCCCTGGGGCTATCCCGGCGGCTGGGGCGGCTATCCCGGCTACGGCTGGGGCGGCTACCCCGGTTACGGTGGCTGGGGCGGCTATCCCGGTTACGGTGGCTGGGGCGGCTATGGCTATCCCGGTTACGGTGGCTGGGGCGGCTATCCCGGTTACGGCGGGGGCGGCTATGGCTATTCCGGTTACGGCTGGGGCGGCTATCCCGGTTACGGCGGGGGCGGTTATCCCGGTTACGGTTACGGCTACACGGCACCGACACCGACCACACCATCAACCAGCACAGCCAAGTAAGCCTGTTTGTTGAAGTAAATCAGGGCGCGTCCGAAATGGGCGCGCCTTTTTTTCCACTAGTAGGGTTTCGGAGTCGGGTAGTCCCGGAATACGTCTGCCGCATGCGTCTGCGGCGCCTGCAGCAATTTCCATGTGAACAGCTCATTGGGTTGTGGCAGCGCATCATGCTGGTAGGCAGACAGGCAGGCGCGCAGGCGTTCCACCTCCAGTGGCATCATCCAGACGGCGTCCGATACCAGCGCCTGCTGGATGGAACTGGCCCCGGAAAAGTCCCCGTTTGCCGCGGTCGCCAGCGCCAGCAGCTCACGATGCGGCGGAATAGCCTGCCTTTCGTCCAGTTCCTTCGCAAGCGCGAGCGCCTTGCCGGCAGCGCAGACCTGTTCCGTGCCTTGGCAGGCCTGCAGCTGGATCAGCAGGTAGCGTAATACCGGCTGGTCCGGGAAACGTTTCTGGGCGGTCTCGATCAGGGCCAGAATGTCCCCGCCTGGACGGCCGGTCTGCAGCATCACTCCGGCATACGGCAGGTAGGCAGCGAGATTCTCCGGATCCGAGGCGGTCGTGGTGGCGTAATGCAACAGCGCCTTGTCAAGCTGCCCATCGCGGTAATATCGGTTTGCAAGGCTGAAATTCGCACCGGCATGTGCGGGTTCCTGGGCTATGACGCGCTGGTAAAAGCCGGTCGCGCCGGCAGCATCACCTGTTTCCTCGATCAGTACCCCAAGCAGATACAGTGCCAGCGTGTTGGCCGGGTTCCGTGACAGGACGTCCTCCAGCTGCTGTTTTGTCCCTGGCCTGTCACCGGTCAGAAACAGCGTGCGTGCAAGGCTGATACGGGCCTCGATATCATCCGGTTCCTCCTTCAGTCCGCGGGCAAAGGCATCGCGCGCACTGGCATAGTCCCGTTTCTTGATGGCCTTCATGGCCAGTCTGAACTGTACCCGGGAGCCCTGCTTGAGCGACAGCAGGCTCTCGATCTGGGGGTCCTTGATGACCGGCAGCCGGTCGCCCAGTTGTTGCAGGTGCAGCCTGGCTGCCTCGTCCTGGCCGGCCGCCCGCAATGCCTGTGCCAGCGAATAATGGATCCTGTTTGCCTCGGGCTGGATCGCCAGCGCACGCTCGAAATAGTCAATGGCCTCGGTGTACTTGCGCTGCAACAGGGCGATCTGGCCCAGACCGTACAGCGCAGCCGCTTCCAGACCGGTGGCCTTGACGACCTGCCGATAAGCGGCCTGCGCCTTGTCCAGTTCGTTGAGATCGAGCCAGGCATCCGCAAGGCGCTGCGTTACCGCGAGGTAGTCGGGACGCATCTGCCGCGCCTGCTCGAAAAGTGCAACAGCCTGCTCGGTCTCGCCGGTCACGGCCGCGAGATAGGCCTTGTAATAGGTCCAGCGGAAGTTGCCGGGATTCAGCGTGCGGGCGTTGCTGTAACAGGTGTCGGCTGCCGTGAAGACATTCTGCGCCTGGTAGAGCGCGCCCAGTTCACCGTAGGCGTCCGCAACGTCATCGTCGGACAGGTGCCGGTCGACGGCGTCGACTGCAAACCGGCGCGCCTGCACGAGTTGTTCCCGCGCATCCTGGTCCAGCATGTCCAGGCTGAACTCTGCGAGCGGTTGCAGCCTGTCGGTGAGCGATTCGGGAAGCGTCGACAAGCTGTCTGCATGCACTGCCGGTAGGCCTGCAAGCAGCAGCAAGGCAAGCATCAGCAGGCAGAGCCTGGCAACGGTCATGGTCGTATCACCCCGGCGCCTGGGTGACTGTGATGGTCGTATCGACGCGGTCCACTGCAACCGGCTGTATCTGGCCACCCGGCCAGGTGATGCGCAGTGAATCGACACGGTCGTTTCCGGCAAGCCCGAAGGTTACCGGCAGCTCAACCTGCGACAGGTAGCTGCGTGTCGGCATGACCAAACGGCGCTGTGTGATACCACCTGCCTGCAATTCGAGCATGGCACCGATGGCACTGCGGTTTGCCTGCCGCCCCTCCAGCCGTACACGCAGCCAGTGATGACCAAGCTGCTGCTCGTTGCGGAACAGCACGGCCGTACGGCCGTTCTGGAGCACGGCGATGTCGAGATCACCGTCACCGTCGATGTCGGCATACGCGGCACCCCTGCCGACCATGGGTTCATCGAGATCGCCGGGATCATCGACCAGCTGGAAGCGGGTGCGACAGGTGTCGCCGCAGTTCCAGAACAGCTGGGCCGGCTGTGCGTAGGTCTGGCTGGGTTGCACCACGCTGATCTCGGTCTCCAGGTGGCCATTGGCCTGGAACAGGTCGAGCCGGCCATCCAGGTCGTAGTCGAAGAAAAACAGGCCGAAGGTCAGTGCCAGGCGCGACGCCGGGCCGAATCCCTCGAGGATCGCCTCGTCGGTAAACGGCGGCTTGCCGCCAGTGGTGACAAACAGCGAACTCATCTCGTTGGCAAAGTTGCCGATGCCGATAGCCAGATCGTCATCGTTGCGGAACCAGGCGCTGTCGATACCCATGGCACCGGTTGCCTTGCCGTTGCGGTCGTAGGCGACGCCCTCCAGCACACCGATTTCCTCGAAGCGGTCCTGCCCGAGATTGTGATAGAGAAAGTTGCGCGTGGTATCGTTGGCGACGAACAGGTCTACCAGGCCATCGCGATCGTAGTCTACCGGTGCGACCGCCAGTGCCTTGCCAGCCGCTGCACCGGTCATCGCGTCCCTGACAATGATGCCGGCGGATTCGGTGATGTCGCTGAAGGTGCCATTGCCGTCATTGCGATACAGGCGATTGAGGCTGCCGTAGAAGTGATTGGGTGCGCCGATCGCGCGTCCGAGCCCGGGTAGCTTGAAATCGATTTCGAGGTCGATCTCGCGCGACCACTCGACATAGTTGCCGACGAACAGGTCGAGATCCCCGTCGTTGTCGATGTCGATCAGGGCGGCGGCGGTACTCCAGTCGCCAGGCATGCCGGCGGTCTTGCTGCTGTCAGTGACATCGCTGAATGTCCCCTGCAGATTCCTGAACAGGTGGTTGCTACCCAGTGCGGTCAGGTACAGGTCGGTCCAGCCGTCGTTGTCGTAGTCACCGACCGCAACACCCATGCAGTAGCAGCTCAGCGCGAGACCCGCCTGCTGCGTGACATTCGTAAACGTGCCGCTGCCGTCGTTGCGATACAGTGCCTGGATCGGGGCCGCGCCGTGCTCCTGGCCAGGGAACCAGTTTGAGTTGACCAGTAACAGGTCCTGGTCACCGTCGTTGTCGTAATCCAGAAATGCAACCCCGCTGCCTATGGCCTCGGGAACGAGCTTCTCGCCGTAGGCACCATTGGTGTGGGTGAAATCGATGCCCGCTGCCTGCGTGATATCCGAGAACGACACCGGCGGAGCCTGCGGTACTCTCGCGGTATCGTCGACAGGCGGTCCGGCGGGTGGTTGTGCCTGGGCGAGCGCTTGCGCCGATTCGTGTTCGTAATGCAGATACCAGCCGACACCGGCCGCGATGACCACCAGGGCCAGTATGATGGCAAGCGAAAGGCCACTGCGGAAAATGGCACCCCGGAGTTGCGGACCGTGGCGTTCCTGTCTGTTCACCTGTGTTCATGTCTCCTGGGGTTCCAGACAACAGTTTACCGGTTCCGTCGCCGCTGCCGGTTTGATCTGTATCAGGTTTTGTTTGCAAGTGCTGGCTGCAGCGCACTGCAGGCGGATACTGTTCCGGAACCTGTCGTGTTTGCCGGCGGGTCGCGTGCCATCCCGGGTATGGCAGAGGAAGCCTGGCGTGCAAATACCTGTGCATTTGCCTTGCGGGCACCGACGTGGCCGGTGAGCCGCGCGGCTGTCCTGTCATTTTTCGAACCGGTGGTTCCTCGCCGGGTATAACGCGGCCAATAAACAAGGCCCCGGACGGGGCCTTGTTTATATGGCGGAGAGGCAGGGATTCGAACCCTGGGAGGCTTGCGCCTCAACGGTTTTCAAGTCGGTCGGAGACAATCACCCGCAACACGTAACAGTAATACTATCAGGTGATTGCATAACAGGCAATTATGGCCAATACTGCCGCTTTTTGGGCTCTGTGGTCCAAATTTGGTCCACAGTGAGTGCTCGTTGCAACGGTTTTAATAACCGCTGCCAATACCATAAGAGTCTTCGGAGGATATTTTGGAAGAGGCTAAATTCAAAATAATCGCCTCAAACTTATCTCCTGAACGGCCAATACGCTCGCCGGAATTATTACGCGGGCGAATGCAGGAATTAGAGAATATCGAGAGAGAATTACGCTATTTCTACCCGGTTCTTTTCATATACGGTCATCGAGGTGTTGGAAAAACATCACTCGCCAGAACTGCTGCACAAAATGTTACGCCAGCAGATCGTGAACATGTGTACATTGCTTGTTCGCCTGGTTCCCGTTTTCTCCACATATTTAGAGAAATAGGCGAAGAAGTGCTGAAGCTGATATTTAAATGCGGGAGCTTGGATAGCATACGTAAAAGAGTGGAATTGGAAATATCAATGAACCCAGCAATCCGGGCTTCGTTTGAACACGATAAACCTACACTTGATGAATTCAATGACGCCAATGCAGCAGTGCGAGTTTTGAAAGAGCTGGATGATTTGCTTCCAGATGCCGATTCTACAGTAGTCATACTCGATGAGCTTGAAGAGCTGAATCGAGATGACCGAACAGACCTCGCATTTTTTATCAAACAATTAGGTGATCAGGAATTTAAATTACGATTTATATTAGTCGGTATTGCAGAGAATGTTCATGAGCTAATTGGTGCACATGAATCAGTTCCTCGCTATCTTAAAGAAGTTTCCTTGCAGCCATTACACGCACAAGATTTAATTGATGTAGTAAAAAACGCTGCAGATGCTGTCGGCATTTCTGTACCTCAAGACATACTCTTTCGAATCGCAATTATTGGTAACGGCTTTCCTCACTTTGCCCATTTAATGGGTAAAGCGCTTCTCACCGAGGCCGTGATTGCAGGCGCAAACGCCGTAACACCAATAGTTTATAGACTGGGTGTGTCAAGAGCTGTTGGAGATAGCATACAAGAGCTAAAGATTTCGTATGAGGCAGCTACACAACGAAGTGAGGACTTCTACAAGCATTTGATTTGGGCGCTTGCGAATAGTGAAATCGTAGATCTTAGAATAGACGAATGGATTGGGTCGTACAGGGAACTTGCGAAAAATCACGCTTGGAGTCAAGCGCCGGATACAAAATTAAGAACAGCGATAAATAATTTCAAGCTACCATCACTTGGCCACATTATTATTAACACCCCTGCGCGCTATGGTACTACAGAGACACGTTATAGATACAAACGTTTTGCAAATATGCTAATGAAGGGCCATGTAAGACTCCAAGCAGAAAATGAGGGTATAAAGCTTGGTAGCGGGGCTAAAATTTAGATATGCACCTACATACGTCTAGACGACTTGCTTTAGATTTTGATATACCCTCCTCCTGCATCGCCAGATCGCAAACAGTCCCTTCTCGGAGAGTTTGAGCCTCGATCAATCAGGTGCAGTGCTAATAGTGCCTAGTGACTTTAAAATGTTTTTCAAACACCGTACCGTAGCGCACTTGCCACTATGAAATGATTATTTTGATATAGATGCCTGCATACAGTCGAAATCACTACGTTCCAGAGTGGTATCAGAAGCGGTTTCTTTCTGATGCAATGTTGGAGAAAAAGTTTTTCTATCTTGATCTCAAGCCAGAAAGAATAACTAGAAATGGTAAGACATATATTCGAAAAGATTTACTCCGCTGGGGGCCTAATAGATGTTTTTTAGAAGATAATTTGTATACAACAAGTTTTGGTGATTGGGAATCAACAGAAATCGAGGAGCGATTCTTTGGCAAAATAGATTCCGAGGGTAAAACTGCAGTCGAGTTTTTTTCATCGTTCAGATTCGATCAAGGTAATCCGCATGACGCATTTCATGCATTATTACCTTACATGAGTGTTCAAAAATTACGAACACCGAAGGGATTAGGTCATTTATCCAAGACAGTAAACATAGATAATAAAAATATCGTCTTAATGGCTATTCAGAAGTTTCAGAATTTATTCTGCGCGTTATGGACAGAGTGCGTTTGGAGTATTGCCGATGCATCAAACTCAGATATTAAATTTATAGTATCTGATCACCCAGTAACTGTATTCAATAAAGGATGTTTTCCGGCATCAAAGTGGTGTCGTGGGACTGGTGACGCAGATATTCGTTTCACAGGTACACATACAATATTTCCACTAAGTTACGAAATATTATTAATCCTTACAAATTTATCATGGGTAAGAAACCCATATGAAAACCCACTTAAAATCAGGCCACATCCAAATATGCTACGGCCAGCCATGTTTAGTTTTCTAGATATACAGACTGGACGGATGTTATCAAGTGAGGAAGTAAATCAGATAAACTACATTATTAAGAATAGGGCGTATAGATATATTGCTGCTGCGGAAAGGGAGTGGCTCTACCCTGAGAAGATCGGAAATATCCCAAGATGGGATAAGTTAGGTGATTCGTATCTGTTGATGCCAGACCCGCGTGAAGTAACATTCTCAAATGAAGTAATAATTGGTTACAAAGGTGGCGCTGTTGATGCTTTTGATGAATACGGCAGAAAACCTTGGCATAAAGATTATAACGACAAAATGAGGTCTAATAAGGAATGGAACTGTTTTCATGCATTCCAAGGCGAGTATGCAAGAAAGTTTGGTCCACGCAAAAGGGGATGTTCCTCCCATTATGGAAGACAGGATGAGTATGACCATGATTATCACATGGACATGGTGAGAAGCGAGCAAACTTACAAGAAAGAGTGTTTGGGTAGGAAGAAAAAAATTTGACAGTGCGCCCTCTCCCGGCATCGCCAGATCGCTGACTATTACCGGTTTCCATCGGTCGCTCGGTTGCGGGGATAATTTCGGCTATCTGCCTTTACATGTCTGTAGGAATAACCTTATATCTATGGTGATCAATGAGGATTGCGTTGCTGATGGCAAGGATTTTACTTGCGTAGTGTAAAGTTTACCTATCCACTTCTTCGTGAAAACGACAAAAGTGCACTGAGAGTTTAAGTAGAAATAGATAAAATCCCACCATGCTCAATGTAAAAAGCTTCTTGCGACTATTAATTTGCTCGAAGGATTGTGCGGGAATAGTGTGGATATCATCTAGCAGAGCAACATACTCATCATCTAGTACCCCATTACCTGGCAAGTAGAACATTGTTGTCACTTTCTGCTCTCTAATCGATTGAAGCTTATTATTAATTATTTCCTGCGATAAATTAGCTGTCTGAAGTTTCTCGGTATATCTAGTTAATTTAATGATCGGTGCGAATACTATATTTACTGGTAATTCGCGTCTGTTATCCGGCGAAATGTCGCAGGAATTAGAAAGAACAACACCCTTGATTCTGCTTCGCTCACCGTTCTCGAACTGAATCACTTCAAACCCTACCCATCCATCCCCTTGGAGCATTTCTTCAGAATACCGATTGATGTAATAATTAATCGGTTTTTCTCGAAAATCAGAAAGCGCTCTAACTAAGCCTTCTTTCTTTTCTCGCGTAAGATAGT
Organism: uncultured Gammaproteobacteria bacterium; assembly: GCA_963803275.1. Taxonomy (GTDB): domain Bacteria; phylum Pseudomonadota; class Gammaproteobacteria; order UBA9214; family UBA9214; genus UBA9214. Next base: position 638,128 of record CAWDLS010000004.1, read on the forward strand.
AGGGAATTGTGTCTCTATTGTTTCTGTGTTAACAGCCATCTTAATTAGACTATCTTTCGTACAAGTCCCAAAGGTTCTCATACAACACACGCTCAAATTCTTGTCCAAGTGATTCTTGGCTGTCTATTAGCTGGGCGTAAAAAGTGGCGACTGTTTCCACAAACTGTTGATCGATATTATCTGCAAAAATGCCCGGGAAATTTCTGCCGACCTGGGCCAAAGAGGATAAGTCAGCAGATGTCTCATAAGGAGCCTTATGGAACTTTTGTGGCTGGTTTTCCTGCGTTGCTAAAGCTGGCCCACTGCCAAACCACTGAGTCGCTAGTAATCCATAAACTATGGTCGATGCAGTCAGAGACGCATGTTTGCTCGAATAACTATTCATAGACTGGCTCCAACATATTTATTGTTTCTGGACGTAGGCACATAAAGAACATCTTTTTGTTTGCAATGTGAATCGTCTCCAGCATGCTTGATAGTTGTTCGGTCCACTGCCCCAATTCTTGATTTGTTACATTAACAAGAGTGTCAACGTCTACTATTATCCCTTCCCTCTTGAACCATCGCTAACTTTGGCAACAGCAGAGCTGACGATATTTACAATATGAAGAATTTCCCCTTCTGGTATATCTATTCTGAGTGAGAAGTTTTCCTTTCTCAAAGTGTGGCTCCCTAAAACAATTGAAGCAAGAATCATGGAAACCTGCTCTTGTAGATCGTTCGATGGTATTAAATCTATATACTTCATTGAGAAACGCTGAACATTTTTGATAATGCCGATTTCATTAACAAGTCCGACAATTTCAAGTATGGCGCTTTTAAAGGCATTCCATCCAGGATATGGAAGTTTGCATGCGACGATGAAACTGCGATCACCGACCGCTACGGAGAAATTGTTCCATTGAAGGTTAACCAATGGCGCAAATTGTAGGTTAGGGTCAGCATCTCTTATTGGCTTTGGCAATTCTGCTGCTGATAAACGCTCTATGATCTTGGTTCCTTCAAGCTTACTGAAAAGAAAACCTGGTAGAACATTTGACGCTGATGTGCTGCTTGAAAAAACGCAATTCAAAAACAGCATCGATCAGTGGTTCTTTCATTAATTTAACTGGTAGTCTGTCCGCCATGTTCTTGATTTCCTTGTGTTATACCAGCATTGGCGAGGCATCATATCTGGAAACTAGTAGTAGTGTATCTTCTCATAGAAGTTTAACAAGATCGAACAGGAACCGCTTCACATAACAATTTGAATATTTGTACAGTGTGAATCATCTCTCATACCAAACTTGGAAGTTAGCCATATGAAAACACCGCACTAGTCAAGCCCGTAGTCCCGACTGGGTAACACCATCGCCGACCAGCCCCTAGAGGTCAGATTGAGCAGGCGGATGGTAGCCCGCCACGCTTCTGGAGAAAAGCCGCGGGCTCTCGGTGTTGTTGCGGACACCGCCGAGTGGTCCGGCCGAGTTGCCTGGCGGGCTGCGTCATATTTGATGAGTCGCGTCATTGATTCCCCCCGTGAAAAGGTATAAAAGGCGGGCGGGCAGGTTCACGGCCTACCCGCCCTATCGAAACGCCGCAGGGGCGCGCAGCGGTGGACCGTTTAGGATTTCCGGCTCGGCTTGATGGCCTTTACAGACGGCTGCAGACTTTTGCTCACGGAATCAAACTCACCGCCGCCGGGAGCGAATCAGATTATGCGAGATGACGTATAAAAACGCTGCGTCAAACGCGCGTTTGTTGTAGCCCATAGCGGCGGCCGATCGCCTGGGCACGCGCCAGCCATTCCGTGAACGAGAAATCCGGGTAATCGTGGTCAGTGGCAAACCCGATCAGCACGGTTTCCAGCGAAGCTGGAAGGTATACACCCCATTCCCTGCAGGCGGACCCAGCCAGCGTACCAATAGAACGCCCAGGGAAAACAGAAAGTGTGCTGCTGGCCGGCCTTGCCTTTCTTGAGCACTGGCAGGCCCTGCTCGACGTAATGATTATATTTCGCTGAGTTACGCCAAAAATTCAGCCAAATACTTGGCGTTGAAGGTCATTTTCGAGATCATATTGGTCAGTCATAAAGGAAACGGAAGTCAATTTTTCGGAAGTAAAAAATGCTTAAATACCGCGCTCCGCATACCCGCTGAGCTATCGGCTTCCAGGAAGAACCAACGATTCAGGCGTGCTAACCGCGGCTCTTGCGAAAGCTGAGCCCAGCCATGCGGGTCGTGGTCTGCGCCAGTGTCTGTCAGCAGTGTCGCAACTGCTTGCCGTCGATCACGCAATGGATTCAGCGCCAAACTGCGCCATGCAGCAGCTTGAATGGCCTGGGCGCGGTTGTCGGCATCGACAGCACCAGAAACGCCTGAACGAGTTTCATAATTGATATTTCATATTCTTGTCCTCACGTTGATGAAGGTTGCCCCGTGTCGCCCCTGGAGGTCCAGGCAAGGGAGGAGCCTCCCGGTCGCTGCCGGCCCTGCCGCGCGCAGTAACGGCCGAGGAGCCCTGGGCGGACGCGCAGCTTAAGCACCGCCCGATTTCAATCTATCCATTCCAAAATAACTGCGGGATTTGCAAGCATGGATGCCGAATAACGTCGAGGCCGGCACGCTCAGCCTCAACAATCAGCGCTTCCTCGCTGCTCTTCAAGAGCGCGAATTTTCGTATCCAGTTTTGCTAATCAAGTCGTGGCCTGTCAGCCGTCAGCGGAGCAGTCGGCAGTTCGCATGTCGAAGCGAATTCAGTAAGTCGGCGTTTGATCATGTCGCCGAACAAAAAACACAGAAGCGGGCCGAGGTTAACTGTGTGCGAATATGTCACCGACACGCGTTAAGAGGTTGAATAACGAAAAATCCATTGACTTGCCGTCAGCGCGAAGCAGCGGAGAAAGCAGGTATTCAGCCTCGAACTGCGAAGCCTCTCGATCGACGGCGTCGCCGATGCGCTGCCGCACATCCGTTTCCGGAAGATATCCAGAACTCTGAAGTTCGTCGCGCTCCAATTGGCGGTCTTCAATCTGCTCGCGGACTGCAGCGATTTCTGCGCGGGCGTCAGCGGTTGCATCCTGCAATCGTCGCTTGCGTGGCTGCGCTCATGCGATCACCTTTTACAAAAATGGAAGGCGGATTATTTATTTTAATGCCGTCGCTCGCGCAGGAATTCGGCGCAGCGATCGACGATGGCTCGCATATTCCTGCCAGCGTTGCTGAATTTTTTGATACTGCATGATCAAGCGCTGCAAGGTCCTGCTTGGCTTCGCGCAATCTCAGCCTGCAGTTCAGCAGGCACGTCCTTGCGCGCGATCTTATTCTGGTGGCGTATTACCTCGCCTTCAAGGGCTTGAAGCGCCTGGCGTGCGCGCTGTGCGTTTTTCGGAGATCGCCATAAGTGCGCCATAAAGATATTCGGACTTGTTCTCTTTCATGTCGGCGAAATTTTTCCTCGTTAAACGATGCGAAACGTGGTGACTCCTGCTGATCGGTCTGGCTGATGGATTCGCTGGTGCTGTTCGATCCGCTCCAGCAGCTCGCCAGCTGCTGCGACTCCACCGTCAGGCGTTCAATTTCTTCGGCGTGGAAAACTGCATGGCAATTGCGGAGAAACGCGTCGCGTTCTTCGTCCGTCAGGCCGGCGGTGAATCCAAGGCCATCTCGACACGGCTTCGAAAATTCGGCGGTCCTCGATTTTTAATCGATTCAGAAAGGGCAGTTTTACGAGCTGCAGCGCACATCGCCCGCACGCTGGTCCGGATTTCTATAAATCGCAGAAGCGCGATCATTGCTCGGCGGATATTTACGCGTGACATCGTGGCGCTGGCGCTCATTCTCGCGCAGCTCGGCGGCCACTTGGCGGGCGAGCTGTGAGCAACCTCCGACAGTTTCGCGGACCAGCTCTGCGCGCTTGAATTCGCGATGCAACGATCGAGATTTTCAGATTTGAGCTAATCGAAGGCGGTGCCGCTTTCAAGAGTTACGACAAGCTACGCAAGCTCATTTCTAGCGGGTGCATGTACGGTGTTTCGTGTTTTCATGGACGACAGAATCCTCGCGCCGATAGCGAAGATCAATAGCCAGAGATACAAAAATGTTCGGTTTTAGCAGTCATTCGGCCTACAATACTGAACAGTTTTTTAAATTGTGTGCAATTTGCTCCGATGCTCGTTAGAGCACATGCGACGCCGCTGGCGAACGCATAGAATAATGAGCTGCTCATCATGTGACAGCATAGCCGGCGGTCGCTGAAAATGTTTCACATCGGCCAGATTTTAGATGCAAATATGTAGATTTTGCTATATATCCTCGAACTAAGGGTTCGGCATTAATGAATATAACATGTCGCAGGCTACTCATCTCGTCTATGTTTGCGCTCTCGGCTCATAGCATGATGCACCGGCATAACTGCGCTCAGGAATTCAGCCCACCAGTCGGAAAATGCTGCATCACCGGACAGTTCAACAAGCCGGGTCACTTCGTCGAGGCGCTGTAGGTCAGTGTCGGTCACCCGTGGGTTTTGCAACGGAAGATCACGATAGGTTTTGCATGAGCCGCCCTTCGCTCCGCCGGCGGTTGAATTCCAGGGGTGCGGTGTTTGTCGCACTTGTCGTGCAGAGTCATGCGGGTGCAGGCACCCTGGCTGCACAGCTTGGTGCAGCGCATCCTCATTCGAATTTCACGGGCTTCGCGCTGTTGTTTGCCAGCATGCTCGGCCAAAGCTTCCATGAGTTCGTCTTTTTTTGACTGTTTGCTGTGCATAGTCATGAAGTTCTGTGTTGAAAATATGCGGGGAATTTGGTTCTGGCATACCCGATAACCTTGCGGCGCATGCCTTTGAGTATCTCGCGCTCCTGCCTCTCAATCTCCATTTGGTCCCGAAATGAATCCATGTCCAGGTGAGATTCCACGGCGGTCTTGACCAGCTCGCGCAACGTAGCCGGATGTAGTGCGTCCAATCTGTAGCCGGCGCCCCGGGATAATCCCTGGTCCATTTTGCATAATTCGGATCGGATGGCTCTGGCAGCATCGAAGTCGGCCGGCAGGTTGTACTGCTCGATCTGTCGCGGGTTCAGCGCGCAGCGGTCGAGGTCCACGTTGACGCCGTGGTGCGTCTCTGCATTTTCTCAACGAGTGACACGGGAATGGTTACGCCGCTCGGGTCCAGATCCCCTAAGGAACAGCAGCACAGGCCGCTGGCCGTTGCGGTAGGCGGCACCGAAACGCATAGCCATGTCACGTACCATCGTTGCCGATACCTGCCCCTTCACCACGTTCAGCCGCGTGCAGTACGGCCACAAGACATCCTCGACAATGGACGATAGCGCGTCCTTTTCGATAGCGGCCTCGATGTAGATTTCCTGCTCCTGCACCCGACAGCGATGGTAATAGCGCCAGTCGAGGAAATATTCAGACTGTTCCTTGATGAAGTCCTGAAGATCTGAGACGCCGCGCTTTTCCGTGGTTCGCCTGGTGCGGTCCTCGATAGCGTCCCAGCTCACAAGTTGTTCGCGGCGTAGCGTACTTAGGGTTTTAGACACCCGCTGATACTCGGGCAGCCAATTGGCTATCAACTGCCTTGCGACGCACTGGTAATACACCTGCCGGACGGTCAGCGGCCAGTACTCGATCAGCTCGTCAATAATAGACACCAGGTCGCGCGCCAGCGCCCGGTTCCGACTACGAAACAGGATTTCGATTTCGTTGTGTGCACTAGTATCAACAACGGTAGGCAGGGTGTTCATAGGTCGTCTCCTTGTTTTTACCGTCTCTGGACACGCTCAAAAAGTAATATCCGGCTCGCTCCCGTATAGGCGGTTAGGCGGTAAAAGGCGGTACTTCCAATTATCAACAGCGCGCGCGCATATGAGATAACCGGATGAGGTGCCTAAAACCGCCTAACCGCCTAATCTGGGTACGGCGAATAAGCATTTACTGATACCTTGAGTGAAATCCGAATGAACCCATGACAGCCGTTGTCGTTCGGCAGGTGCGGGCGGTATTCATACCCCCGCGTCCGCATATTGTCGCGGAATGCCTTGCGGGTTCCGGCACTGTCGCCGGCCTGTTCCGCGTACCGCTTCCATGACAGGTATAGCCGGGTCGTCGGCTCGCCCAGGCGCTCAGATTTTGGTTCCGTGCATTCATCCAGCCATTGCTGGAACAGGTCCTGCTCCTCGAAGTACTCACCAGTCGCTGCCAGTACCACGTCAGGCCGCTGCAGGCTGTTGGCTTGCCAGTCCAGGCACCCGGCAATCATCCAAGTCAGGATGCGGCCGTGCTCGGCCTGTAGCTTGTCCTCCAGACCCAGGTCTGGTTTCGCTGGCTTGTGCATGAAGGGGAGTAACGTCGAAGCGCCTGCGGGCCGCGTCATCGACGTTATTCAGCACAGGCTTGTGGTTGCCGAGGAACACTAATTTAAATTCAGGCTGGTACTGGAAAAAATCCCGGCGCATAAATCTCGCTTTAATTGGATCGCCGCCGGTCAGCTGCTTAATTCTGCTCTCCGCCCAGGCACGGCCTTCCTCTGTTTCCGAAGCCGATACGAGTCTGGCACCTGACAAGTCTGCTAAGTCAGTCGGATGTCGGTCATATTTGCTGGCGGTGAACACATCCATAGCGGCCGCAATCGCGTAGTCGCCCATGATGCGTGCCAGTGTATTCACGAACGTACCCTTGCCGTTACCGCCCGGCCCGTACAGGAAGAAAAGGGCGTGCTCCCTGGTGATCCCGGTCAAGCAGTAGCCGGCTATCTGCTGCAGAAACCGCTGCAGCTCCGCGTCGCCGTTCGTCGCCTGATCCATGAAGCGCAACCACAGCGCCGCTGCGCCTGTCTCCGGCCCGACTGACGTGCACCGATTAATATGGTCCGCCGGGGCTGGTGCGCAAAGCTTTCCTGTTTTTAAATCGAGGGTGCCGGTCGGCGTTGCGAGTAACCAAGCGTCACGATTCCAGATATCGCCCGTAACGGCAAAGCGCCGATCGGCAATTGCAAACGTCTCGACCGCGCTGGCGGTGCGAACCTTTGCCACGCCCTTGTCGTTCTTGCGATTCCACTGTCGGCAGAATTCGCGCGCCCAATGGAAGGCAAGCCGGGTCCGTTCCAGTTCCCAATAAGCACCGTTCCAGCGGTACCACGCGCCGCGCGTGTGGCAATACCGCAGGTCGTGCTTGTGCTGCTCTGCATAGGCAGTAAGTGGCACAGCATCTTCGCTCAGGTCAATGGGTATGGCGGCACTGATTCCGTGCACCTGTTCGTATGCCTCGACGCGCTCATCGACTTGCTCCGGTGTCAATTCGTCAGTCACCGAGCGCCCTCCGCTTCAAATCCAGGTAGCGCGCGGTCTCTGCTTCATTCAACTGGTAGCCGCGAGCGATGTTTTGCCGGTAGACGAATAGCATCAGGCTGGCCTCGACCTGATCTCGGAGATAGCGTTTCTGCGCGGCATATTCGCGCTGCTCGTGTGTAGCATCAGTCAAAAGGCCGCGGCTGCGCAGTTCGCGCACGATGTCGGTGAACGTGCATCCGGCAACACACTTCACCAGCAGGCCGCTGTGACCATCCGAAAGTGAAAACTTGGTACTCCGGGGCTGCCCCCGCATACCGGACAGGGGCCACGCCATTCATCCCCAGTGCGTCGCAGGTCCAGTGTGTCGGCAATGGTTGCGGCGTCCATTATGTCGCTACCATGGCTAGTAGCCGGCCGATTTCGATTGTTGCCGTATAGATTCGAATCCAGGCCGCGTAGGGTCGGCAGAATGGACGTTCTCGATTATTCAGCGGGGTGTGGCAGTTCGTGCAGTTGCGCTGTGGCAGAAGGCTGCTATGATAGTGCCACGACACGGCGCATACTCCGATATGCTGTCGCCCCGCCACAGGACACATAGACCCGGCTTCGGCCGGGTTTTTATTGGGCTGGCGCGCGTGCTGGATCGCCTCGCGGATTTGCTGTGCTGTTGGGCCTGTCATGCAGCGTGGCTCTGCTCGCGCAGCCATTCAAAGTAGAGATCCTCATCAAGGTAGACACGCCGTCCTTTACGCAGGATCGCACCTTTTGCGGCAAGGCCGTTTTTCTCGGCGTTAAGGATATCCCATCGCAAACCGCCAGGTGTGAAGGCAGGATTATCAGCAACAAGCTGATTTACGGTTTTCAGAGTCATTGCTAATCCTCGCAATCATTTCAGATACGCACAATGTTGTGCGGGCCTGCGAGGATCATTCGGGAAGTAGAAAGCTTTGTCAGGTCAAGTGATTCAGATTCAAATACCTTGAATTTTCAGATATGCCTTTTTTACCGTAGAGTCGGACAGATCAATTCCGGCTTCTCGAACATTTGTGAGACGTTTTCCGATGCTTCTTCGAGGGCGATTTTTGTTTTCTGCGTATTTCCTCGATGTAGTTCGCTATTAACCAAGTTCAGCCATTACAGCTTCCTGGTAGAGGTCTTGAATATTTTTCTTTTGCCCTCCTCTTTTTCCCTTTCCTGGTTTTAGGCCGAGAGCAACATCGGCAGTTTTGTTACCAAGGATTACTTCAGAAAAGCAGTCGCAAAGCCATTCGATTAATATTGGTTTCGGCTGTTTACCCAGATCATGCCGGAGAACAAAATCGGCAAGGAGTCTTCCTGCTGCATAACTGTCACCATCCTTCGCGAGTTCAATGAGCAATTCAACTGATCTCATCTGCTCCATTAACGTCTCAACTGTTGGCTTTTCCTCAGCCATTGCCAAACATCTCCTTGTTCATCCGCGAGACAACCTGTGCCGTGTGCTGCTCGGTCAGGTGCGCATAGCGTTTGACCATGCTCAGCGATTTGTGGCCGAGGATCTCGGAAAGCTCTGACAAGGTGGCGCCGCCCATGGCCAAGTAGGAAGCCGCGGTGTGACGGCAGTCATGGAATCGGAAGTCCTCCAGGCCGGCTGCAGCGACTGCATCGTCCCATGCCTGTCGAAAGGATGCCGGCCGGTCCGAGAATCGCCCCGCGAGCACATAGGGTGGGTCTATGCGACGAATATGCGCCTTCATCTTGTCATAGGCGTGCCCGACCAATGGCACGGTACGGGTTTCCCGGTTTTTCGTGTCAGTCAGGGTGATCCGCTTCCGCTTGAGGTCGATCTGATCCCATTTCAGATTCCGAATCTCCCCTGCCCGCATGCCTGTGGACAGCGCCAGGACCACCACGAGGTAGATATTCGGGTCATCGCTGGCCTAGGCAAACCTCCAACAGCGCTTTTCGCTCATCGTCCGTCAGGAAGCGTGTGCGGCCCTTGGGCTCCTGCAGCTTCTCGACCTTCCTGGCCGGGTTGTCCCGCAACCATCCCCATTTGCTCGCGATGGCGCAGCAGTGAGCCAGGGTGACCAAGTACCGGTTACATGTGCCGGGTGTCCGTGTCTCGCCGGTTCTGGTCTTGCCCTTGGTGAGCTTATGCCGGGTGCTGGCGATCAGGTCAGGGGTCAGGTTGCCTAGGCGGGTTTTCCCGATTTCATCCCGCCACCATTCAAGGTGACGTTTCGGGTTCGCCTGATCCTTGTTGCGGCGTTTGCTGGGTAGGTGTTCTTCAATGTACCTATCAATCATCTGCGTGACCGTGCGGCGCATGTCTACAGTTTCGGGAACGTAGTTACCGAGTGCCAAATCAGACTCGGTTTTCCCTGCCCAGGTTGTTGCGTCTGTCTTGCGTTTGAAAGTGGCAATACGCGTCTGGCCCTTTACGCGAACACGTGCGCGCCATGTCGTCTTGCCGTTCGTACCAATGCGTTTGTCGATCGTTGCCATGCTCTGCTCCCGTGGTCCAAATGTGGTCCATTTGGTTGCGGGACTATTGGCCAGATCTTCTCAAAAACCGCCGTAACTGACTGTTTAATATGGCGGAGAGGCAGGGATTCGAACCCTGGGAGGGCTTGCCCCTCAACGGTTTTCAAGACCGCCGCTTTCGACCACTCAGCCACCTCTCCCGGTTATTTCCTCGTCGTTGCCCGCTTGTCACTGTCGCCTGCCGCAACGTACGGCATTCCGCCGGTAACCCATTCGCATCGGGCATAAACACGCTCTGGCAACCGGTACACCCGCATACATTGCGCGTGAGGCGGACGCGGCCGATGCCGCGCAAGGATACCGGAAGCAGTCCGGTCCTGGCCAGCGAATTGCCACAAAAAGATCATGTTTATCAAGTTGCTGTTTTAGACCTGGATGTATATCCTTAATGAACTACTCGGGTTTTAGCTTGTCATATCCGCTACCAATTACCCCAGCCAAGGAGTTGCATGACATGAGCATGATTGAAAAGACCGTAATTCGTTCTGAACAGTCGGTGCTGGCAACCAACAAGGTGTTGCGCAATACCTATGCCCTGTTGTCGATGACGCTGATCTTCAGTGCGCTATGCGCTGGCGCGGCCATCGTGTTCAAGCTTCCACCCATGGGCATGCTTGTCACCATGGTCGGCTATTTCGGGCTGCTGTTCCTGACCACCCGTTTCAGCAACAGCGGCCTGGGCCTGCTGTTCGTGTTCGCCCTGACCGGTTTCATGGGGCTGACGCTGGGACCGATCATCAACATGTACCTGTCCATACCGAATGGTGAACAGGTGGTGATGACGGCGATGGGTGGTACCGGCATCATCTTTCTGGGCCTGTCAGGCTATGTGCTGACCACACGCAAGGACTTCAGCTTCATCGGCGGTTTTCTGATGGTCGGCATTCTGGTGGCGTTCCTCGCCGGTATTGCCAGCGTCTTCCTGAACATGCCGGGCCTGTCGCTGGCCGTGTCCACCATGTTCGTGCTGCTGATGTCCGGCATGATCCTTTACCAGACCAGCGAGATCATCCACGGTGGTGAAACCAACTACATCCTGGCCACGGTGACGCTGTTCATCTCCATCTACAACCTGTTCCTGAGCCTGCTGCAGCTGCTCGGGGTAATGGGTGGCGATGAATGACCGTCTGACTTCCCACCCGTACAGGCCCCGCCATGCGGGGCCTGTTTTTTATGGATGCAGGCATGCACGACTCTTTTGAGACACGCAACGAACTGGAAGAAAAGTTGCTGGCGGCCCAGGAAGGCCAGCTGAGCAGCACGGAATTCATCCGTTACCTGCTGGATACCCAGGTGTTCATGCCGGTGAAAGATTCGATCGGCATCGCGGGTTTCACGTCCAGCAACAAGGCCGTGCCGCTGACGCTGAAGACCGAGGACAGCATCGAGGTGCTGATCCTGTTCACCAGTCCGGATCGGGCGAAGGATTTCGTAGAGGAATATCCCGGCTATGAAGGCGGCCTGCTGGCCGAATTCAGCTGGGTGCTGGAACGCACCGGCAGCGGCATCGGCATCTCCATCAATCCGAACTGGCCGGTCGGCTTCGACCTGGAGCCGGATATGGTACAGCAGCTGAAGAGCAACTGACGGGCTTGAAAGCGTCTGTCGCGCTGCACAAGGATCCATTGCTGCTGGCCGCGCTGCTGGCCGGCCCTGCCTTCTGGATTCTGCTCTACCTCCCGGAGCGGCCTGACATCCTGTGGGACAAGCCGCTGCACTACCCCGTGTGGTTTCTGAAACTGGTGCTGGTCTACCCCGTCATCGAGGAAATCATTTTTCGCGGGCTGCTTCAGGAACTGGTACGCGACTATATCAGCAAGGCATCGATTGGTCCGTTGACGCTGGCCAACCTGCTGACCAGCGTGCTGTTTGCCGCCGCACACCTGTTCTACCACGTGCCACTCTGGGCGGCATCGGTGTTTGTTCCCTCGCTTGTGTTCGGATTCTTCAAGGAACGTACCGGTGCCCTGACGGCGCCAATCCTGCTGCACGCCTATTACAATGCGGGCTATATCTGGCTGTTTTCTGTTCCGGGCTAGCGGCTCGTCCGGATAGCGCTGCCGCTCTACCCGGGTCACATGCACTGACATGACACATCCCTGCATTCCCTGCGTCTATGCGCGGGACATGTACAGAAAGGCCCGCCCGCTAGCGGAACGTTTGCAGGATCCCGACGAATCGTTCATGGCGTGCCTGCAGTCCCGGATTCTCGCGTGGCGTAAAGGTCGCGACTGGCCCCGCCGCCGGCCAGTCGGCGGAAATTCCGGCCGCCTGCCAGGCAATGCCACGCGCCGTGGCCTCGACCTGCGGCGGGCGCTGTACCTCGAGGCCGGACAGGTCGGCGAGTCTCTGGCACAGTCCGTCGAGTCTGGATAATCCACCGCTGATGCGGATGCCTTCGACGGCGGGTCTGGCCTGGCGCATCAACCCGATGTTGACCTGGATCAGGAACAGGATGCTTTCGGTCACGGCCACCATGGCCTCGGCCACCGGGATACCCGGCGCCTCGAAATACGGTTCCGGACCGGCACGCCACCACGGTGCGCCCAGCCCACCCACGGTGTTGATGAACAGGGTGGGTGCCGTGATGTCATCCAGCCAGCCAGGCAGCTGCCATTCCGGGTCGGCAATCGCATAGCGCTGTGTGGCCCACTCCAGCGCCGCGGCCGCACCGTTGACAGTGCCTTCGATATAGTAGCGCCCGGACGTGGCGTCGCTCTGCGCAATACCGGCCAGCAATCCATCGGGGCGCGCACCGGGTTCATCTACCGGCAACAGCACGAAGGCGCCGGTGCCGATGTTGACCAGAATGGTGTTGTCCTGTGGCGCGCCGAGTGCATACAGCGCGGCGGTCTGGTCGCCGTTCACCGCGCGCAGCGGAATGTCGCCGATACGGGTCCGGCCATAGTCGGCGCAGATCGGCAGGCAATCGGGCAGCAGCGCGCGCGGAATGCCAAACAGGTCCAGCAATTCGTCCTCCCAGTCACGTGTCCGCAGGTTACACAGCAGCGTGCGCGAGGCATTGGCATGGTCGACGCAGGCCGGCCGGTCGGCCAGCAGGTGGTAGAGCAGGTAACTCGCGAGCGGCCCCATCAGCAGCCGGTCGTCGCGTGCGGCGGCGGCCACCGCCGGTACGGTGTTGAGCAGCCAGTGCAGCTTGCCCGCACCGTAGTGAGGCGAGAGACGCAGGCCGGTGAGTTCCACTACACGACGCTCATGCGCGGCGAGCGTGGCGATGTGTGGTGCACACCGGCGGTCCTGCCAGCTCAATACCGGCGCCAGCGCCTCCCCCGTGTGCTTGTCCCAGGCCACCACGCTGGAACGCTGCGTCGCCAGTCCGGCGGCACCGATGCGCTGTCCGGCGATGGCGGGGTTCGCCAGCACCTGGCGCAATACCCGATGCATGGAAGCGAGTATCTCGTCAGGGTCCTGCTCGACCTCGCTGTGGCTGCGGGCATGCAGCCGGACGGCCTGCCGTGACTGCGCGAGCACCCTGCCCTGCGGATCGAACACGACGGCACGTGTCGAGTGCGTACCCTGGTCGATGGCAAGTGTCAATGTCATCTCATCAGCTTGCCGGGGTCAGCCTGATATCCGCCGTATCTCCGACGGCCGTGCGTTCCGGCAGCCCGCGCCTGAGGATATGCATCACCTTCTGTGCGGTGGCCCGGTAACCGGTCAGCTTGCCGCCATAGATTGAGACCAGCCGCGGAAGCGACGCGTCGTTGACCGACAGCATGGTCTCGCGGGATCGCCTGAAGGCCGTATCCGTCGACACCGGCAGCACGCGCAGGCCGGCAAACCGTTCCATGACAGCCGTGGAGTGGTGCGGGAAGTAATGCGCGAGCACCTCGAGCAGGTAGCGCTCCTCGCCGGGCAGTACGGCAACCGCGGCGGGATCACCCGTGTAGCGGTTTTCGGTGGTGCCCAGCAAGGCATGCTCGCCCCAGGGCAGCAGAAAGACCGCGCGCCGGTCCTGCGGTGCCTCCAGGTAGTAGCAGCCCCGTGCCAGCGCGCCCGGGACCACGAGATGTGCGCCCTGCACCAGTTCGACCGGCATGTGTGGCGGTGCGGGGCTGATGGCTGCATCGATACGGGGGGCCCACGGACCGCCGGCATTGACGATGGTACCCGCGCTGCAGTGCCTTTCCAGGCCATCCTCCCGGTAGCGGATGTCGCAGTGCTGCGTACCGATGCGTGCCCCGGTGAATTCGGCCGGGAACGCCAGCACGGCGCCGAGCCGGACGGCCGATTGCATGACGGCACGGGTGAGTTCGGCATCGTCAGTCTGCGCGTCGAAATACTGGAACACGGCCTGCAGCCGGCGCGTGTCCAGGCCGTCCAGCGCGTCCCACTCGCGGCGTGGCACCGAACGGAAGCGGCTTGCGGGCCGGAGCCCGCCCAGCAGCGCGTACAGTGACAGCCCCGCGCGCAGTGTCAGCGGGCGGCGCGTGGTGTCGGGGTACACCGGGATGAAAAACGGCTGCAGCTGCACCAGGTCGGGCGCAATCCTGAGCAGCAGGCGGCGCTCGCGCAGGCTTTCCCTGACCAGGGCGTAATCGTGTCCCTCGAGGTAGCGCAGTCCGCCGTGGATCAGCTTGCTGGAGCGGCTGGAGGCGCCGGCCGCCAGTGCGGTCCGTTCCAGTACCAGCACGGTATAGCCGGCACAGGCGGCTGCCTGCGCCACACCGACGCCATGAATACCACCCCCGATTACCGCGACATCGTAATGGTCAGCCACAAGCCGTTCCGGCGCTGGCCAGGTCGGCCAGCAGCCTGCTGATCCCGTTCGTTTCCACCAGCCGGATGCCACGTGCGAATAACGGTGCGAGCTCGCTGGCTGCATCGACCGTATAAACCACCCATTGCCAGGGACCGGCCCACAGGGGATCGGGTGCAGGCGGCAGGCGCTTGCGGTTACAGAACAGGTAATCCGGTGCCAGGCCGGCCGCCGTGGCAGCCGTCTCGTCCGACCACTCGGAGAGCACCCAGCCGATCTCGACGGGGCGGCGGTGGCGCGCCTGCGCGAGCACCGCGTCATCGAACGAGATCAGAATGCACTGGTCGCGCACCTCCGCCAGACTGTCCAGCACGCTGTCGAGCACGGTGTCCGTGCCGAATGCCTGCAGGCTGTCGGTCTTGATCTCGACAAAGGCACGTGCGTGCGGCCACTGCTTCAGCAGGTTCGCAAAATCGTCCAGTTGCGCGATGTGCAGGTCGCTGAAGGCGGCGCCGAAGCGTTCGGGTTCACCGGCGGAAAGGTTTGCGATCTGTGCCCAGTCAGTACGGGTGACTTCCAGATCCTGGCCGGTGAGTCTCAGCAGTGTCGGGTCGTGGCTGAGTATCGCCACCCTGTCGGCGGTGAGCTGGATGTCCGTCTCGAGATACTGTGCACCGGCCGCCAGTGCCGCACGGAATCCCGCCAGCGAGTTTTCCGGCCAGCTGTCCGGTTCACCGCGATGCGCAACCAATAGTGTTTTCATGTCTTTCTCCACCAGTCCGTGATGACCCTCGCCACGTGCGGATTGACCAGGTAACCGTAGGATTTGTGCACATTGAGTCCATGGCTGTCCCGGTAGTAGTTGTAGACGCCGTTTTTCAGGTCCGTGATGCTTTGCACGTAGTGCCGCTTGACCATTTCCCCGAAATCATCGGCCAGCGACGGATCCAGCGCAACCAGGTCACCGCGCGCGGCAATATTGACCCAGCGGCGGATATTTTGCGGGTAGATCCGCTGCCTTCTGTTACCCAGGCCGATCAGGCGCCGCTGCACATAGCGCATACCGAGCGGGCTGCCGATGGTCAGAAAACAGTCTGCGCATCGCTGCAGGCCTTCCAGGTGATCCAGCTCCCACAGGGCGTCATAGGCAATGACCGAACCCATGCTGTGACCGATCAGCATGACACTGTCTCCGTTCGCCGCCGCCGCGCGCAAGGGCTGTTTTTGCACGTTGCGTATCCGGCAGCCGATGTTGCCTCGGTTGCTGAAATAGATTTCGGTATCGCGGATGGATAACTTGACCCGCTGGTCCGGGATCAGCGGCAGCAGCCAGGGAATTTGATCGGCGGCCTGGTACATGGCCCGGGCCAGCCGGTACCTGACCGGGCGGGCCTCGTGGATGTCCGTGTCGCGGGCGCTTTGCTGCAGCAGCAGGCGGTCGACCCAGTGTCTGTCATCCTCGATGCCACGCTGTGTGTCATACAGCAGGCTGTTCCAGGCGACGAGGGAAAAACAGTCACAGGCTTCGATGGCATCGGCTACGTCCGGGTCGATGCGCCTGACGCCATGCAGCAGGCAGCGGAGTAACAGTTTGCGGTGCGTGGCAGGGGGTGGCTTGGCGTTCTTGCCCGGTACGAAGATGATCCTGTTCAAGACGCGGCGTCCGGCTGGTGCTGATTCGGGACTGTATCGATCAGAAGGACACGAGCTGTTCGCAAGTCGGCTCGGCACAACAGTACCAGTTCTCCGACAGGCGCGGGACCGGCGTGCCGGTGTGCGCAAGCTCCAGGCTGGGCGCCGGCTTGCCGGTCTGCTGCCAGGCCAGCTGCCAGATGCCCCGGAAGATTTCCGCGCGCGTCTTGCCGGCCGCCTCGCCCCGGGTGACCCAGGCCTGCACCGACTGCTGCAGGGTGTCGACCCGTGGATCGGGGTTACGCCACGGGTGGCCAAGCATTGCCGCGTCGAAGTCGCCGACGTACTGACGGACGCCATCGATATGCAGGATGTGCGAGCCGGCGGGAATCAGCAGGCGGATCGACAGCTGTACCGGTGCCACCGACTCGACCAGCTGCAGATCAGCCACGTGCCGGAGCAGGTCGATGTAGTGCTCCAGCGTCGTCCAGGGCGTAAAGGCGACAAAGGTCGGTGCCAGGTGGATGCCCAGTTTGCGCATCAGCGCGAGTGCCGCGAGGAAATCCGCGCGTGTGTGTCCCTTGTCGAGTTTTTCCAGGAGTTCGTCGTCCACCGATTCCACCGCCGACAGGATAAACAGGCAGCCGTTATCCCCCAGTTCCCTGATTTCGTCCGGGTACTTCACCAGGTGCTCGATCTTGATAGTGGCATCGAACGTGAGCGCGGGGAACTCGGCGTGCATGGCGCGCACGATGCGCAGGGCGTGCCCCGGGCCGTTAAAAAAGTCCGGGTCACCGAACGAGATGTGTTCCGCCCCGGCGGCGACCTGGCCGCGGATGTCGTCCAGCACGATGCCGGCCGGTACCACGAAGAACCTGCCCTCATAGACCGGCACGATCGGGCAGTGACGGCAGAAATATTTGCAGCCACGGGTCGATTCGGCAAAACCGACCGTCCTGTGCGAACCGTCCGGCATGACGAGACTGGCGTATTGCGCAAGTGGCGGCAGCTTGCTGCGATCCGGTGCGATGAAGTGCGTCTTTTCGAGATTGATCAGCGGGGTTGTCGGCAGTGCGGGCGTCCCGGCCTGTAACCGACTGACCATCTCCACCAGGCCGGTTTCGTATTCCCCGCCAATGATGGTTTGCACGCCGAGTGTGCGAAACAGCCCGGCGTTCATCGGGGCATACAGCCCGTATACGCACAGGTGTGCGTTTGGCGCGAGCTGCCTGATCTTCGGTAACGCCTCAACGGCGATGCGCGTTGCCGTGTGCATGGCGATATAGATGGCAACGACCTCGGTTGCCGGTGCCAGGCATTCGTCGAGTTTCTGTATCGACAGATCGCAACAGCTGACCTCGCAACCGGCTCGTGCCAGCCAGGCGGCCGGCTCCGCCAGGCCAAACGGCTGGCGACCGAGTTCATAGGGATTGATCAGTGCAACATTCATCAGCGAACTGCCAGGAAGGCCTCCGTGCTTCATTTCCGTCATTGCGGCACAACACGTAGAATGCCCGCAGGGCGAGCGCAGCGAGTCATCCGCTAACAGGCTGAGTAACGCTTACTGGATTGCGTGTCCCGCTACGCGTTGACCCGTAGGGTGATAAGAAATAAATATCCATCATTACAAATAGTTATAAGATATTTCAATAATCTGGACAAGTAGCGGAGGCGCGCGGTGCGGCTGCGACTGCCGAGCTGGTGTCATTGTAGCGCGAATGGCCAACGGACCTGTAGCTGTAGTTGACGGCGGTATGCTTGTATCATGCGCACCCATCAAGCGGCTGCGAAAAAGCCGCGACTGCGCATCGGGAGTAACGCTATGGCTGCATACACCGGACCTGCCCTGGCCGGCCGCTACCGGATCGGTGCGAGCCGGTGAACACTATCCGGCGCGCCCTGTGGTGAACGGCGACACCCCTATCCAGTACATCGACTCCACTGCCGCGCTAGCCGGCTTCTGTGCACGCCTGTCCGACGTCGACTGGTTCGCGATCGACACGGAATTCCTGCGCGAGAAGACCTACTACCCGAAACTGTGCCTGCTGCAGGTCGCCACCGTGAGCGAGGTGGCCTGCATCGACCCGCTGGCACTGGAGGATCTCAGGCCGCTGCTGGCGCTGCTCGCCGACCCCCGCATTACCAAGGTCATGCACGCCTGCCGCCAGGACATGGAGATCTTCTACCAGCTCGACGGCCGCCCGCCCGCCCCGGTGTTCGATACGCAGGTCGCCGCGCCATTGCTGGGCTATGCCGACCAGATCGGCTATGCCAGCCTGGTCAAGGAGCTCGCTGGCATCACGCTGGACAAGCTGCACACGCGTGCCGACTGGTCGGTACGACCGCTGCCACGGGAACAGATCCGCTACGCCGCCGATGACGTGATCTACCTGGCGGACATCTACCGCAGGATCGTCGCGCAGCTGCAGGAACTCGGACGGCTCGACTGGCTCGCGGAGGACTTCCGGCAGCTCTCCGCCGCGGCACTGTATGACACGCCGCCGGCCAGCGCCTGGCTGAAGGTCAAGGGTGCCAATCGCCTCAAGGGCGCCAGCCTGTCGGTGCTGCAGGCACTCGCGCGGTGGCGCGAGGAGGCCGCGCGCCGCAACGACCGGCCGCGTGGCTGGCTGCTGCGCGATGACGTCATGGTGGAAATCTCCCGCCACAAACCGGGTACCATCGAGGCACTGCGCGCGATACGCGGGCTGAGCGAAGGCTTGCTCAGTCGTGCCGGCAGCGATTTGCTTGACATGATCAACCAGGCCGCAGCGCACAGGCCGGTGCCCTTCCCGGACAGCGGGGTACGTACCCGGCTGTCGGCGTCGCAGGAGGCCCTGGTCGACGTGATGATGGCCGTGGTGCGCATCACGGCGGACGAGAACCGGCTGAACCCGGGCGTACTGGCCGGGCGCAGGGACCTCGAGGCCTTGCTGCTCAATGATCCCGCCAGTGCCGTGCTGCACGGCTGGCGCCGCAATCTGGTCGGCGAACGCCTGCGGCGCCTGCTGTCCGGCCAGCAGGTCCTGTCGGTGCACGATGGCCGGCTGGTGCTGTGAAACGCGTTACGCGAAAGGTGAAACCTGACGCGGGAGGCAGTGCATATTTTTTCGCTCACGTCCTGTTCAGGTCCGTATCCCCTTTCCCGTGCGCAGCAGGTAGAGGCAGAACAGGTATAGCACGACGATAAAGCCGCAGCTGATCGCGTAGGAGGTCACCAGGCTGATGTCGGATACGCCGATAAAGCCGTAGCGGAAGGCGTTGACCATGTACAGGATCGGGTTGACCAGCGAGACCCTGTTGCCAGAAGTCGGGCAGCATGTTGATGGAGTAGAAGATGCCGCCCAGGTAGGTCAGCGGCGTCAGCACGAAGGTCGGGATGATGGAGATGTCATCGAAGCTGTTGGCATAGATGCCGTTGATCATCCCGGCCAGCGAAAACAGGATCGACGGTCAGCACGAACATGCTGAGCATGACCGGCAGGCTGTGGATGTTGAGCGGGTTGAACAGCAGCGAGACCACCGTCACCGCGCTACCCACCGTCAGGCCGCGCGCGACGCCGCCGCTGATGAAGCCGAGCAGGATGAGTAATTCGGCGTCGGCGAAACCAGCATCTCCTCGATATGGCGCTGGAACTTGGAGCCGTAGAAGGACGAGACCACGTTGGCATAGGAATTGGTGATCACCGCCATCATGATCAGGCCCGGGCACGATGAACTCCATGTAGGGAAGCCTTCCATCTCGCCGATCGCGGAGCCGATCAGGTTGCCGAAGATAATGAAATACAGTGCCGTGGTGATCATCGGCGGCAGTACGGTCTGCATCCAGATGCGCGCGAAGCGCAGCGATTTCCTTGATCAGGATGGTCTGGAACGCGATTAGTTTCTCGCCGTGATGTTCATGGCTCAGTGCACCGTAGCGTCCGTTTCCTCGACCAGCCGCATGAACAGCTCTTCCAGGCGGTTGGTCTTGTTGCGCATGCTGAGCACCCGGATGCCCTGCCCGGTCAGCTCGGTGAACAGGCGAATTGATGGAATCTTCCCGGCGAGATATCCGCCTCCAGGGTGGTGTTCATCCACCAGTCGCAGCGTGTGACGCGCGCACCATCGGCGCCGTCTGCAGGGGGTGTGCGAGATCGAGTACGAAGGTTTCCATGTGCAGCGTGTTGAGCAGTTGCTCGTGCTGGTGTTCTCGATGAGCTCGCCCTCGTCGATGATCGCGATATTCCGGCACAGGCTTTCCGCCTCTTCCAGGTAATGCGTGGTGAGGATGATGGTAGTCCCTGCGGCGTTGATCTCGCGCAGGAAGTCCCACATGGAGCGGCGGATCTCGATGTCGACACCGGCAGTCGGTTCATCCAGGATCAGCAGGCGTGGTTCGTGTACCAGGGCGCGGGCGATCATCAGCCGGCGCTTCATGCCGCCGGAGAGATTGCGCGCCATGTCGCGGCGCTTGTCCCACAGGCCGAGCTGCCTGAGGTATTTCTCGGCACGCCGGAAGGCCTCACCGCGCGGGATGCCGTAGTAGCCGGCCTGGTTGGCGACGATCTCCACCACCGGTTCGAACATGGTTGAAGTTGAATTCCTGCGGCACCAGCCCGAGGCAGGACTTCGCCGCGGCCGGCTCCGCGTCGAGATCATGGCC
This sequence comes from uncultured Gammaproteobacteria bacterium, assembly GCA_963803275.1. GTDB lineage: Bacteria > Pseudomonadota > Gammaproteobacteria > UBA9214 > UBA9214 > UBA9214. Next base: position 658,921 of record CAWDLS010000004.1, read on the forward strand.
GAAGACGCTGACCGAGCCGCCGCTGCTGGTTGACCAGCGAGGTGATGATGCCGATGAGCGTGGATCTTGCCGGCGCCATTGGGTCCCAGCAGCGCGAAGAAGTCACCCTGGGCCACGTCCAGGCTGATGCCCTTCAGGGCGACGTGGCCGTCCTTGTAAGTCTTTTTCAGGTCGCGGATCGACAGCGCGGGCGTCATGTTCAAACCAGCTTCATGAGCAACAGTACAAACAGGATCACCAGGGCGATCGGCAGCAGGAAACCGGCCCAGTCGCGCGTCCCGGCCTGGCGGCTTTTCTCCAGCGTCGCCTTGATGCCGGGCCCGAACCAGAACAGCACCAGGATAACCAGTGCTCCGAGCAGGAGCATTTCCCAGGTTGAAAGCGGTTGCATGTGATCAGGAATCGCGTGTCTGGACTCGGATGGGCAGCGCCTGCAGACGGGCTGACAGGGATGACGGGATGTGCGTTATGATAAGGCATCTGATACTGGCGGGTGAAGCGGTAAAATGATTGACGGCTATGTGGTAGCAGGGAGTCTCGACGAAGTCAGGCCGGGCACGACGAAACGCGTCGTTATCGACGGCAGCCCCGTGCTGCTGGCCAACGTCGACGGGACCGTCTATGCCGTTGATGATATGTGCACGCACGAGGATTCCTCGCTGTCTCTGGGATGCCTCAGGGGTGAACTGGTTGACTGTACGCTGCATGGCAGCCGTTTCAGCGTGGTCACGGGTGAACCGGTGGAGGAACCGGCCACCGAGGCGCTGCGCACCTGGTCTGTGCGTATCGAGCATGGCAGCATCCTGGTACAGGCGGGCACGGGGTGACGGCCTGGGCTGAAGGCAGGGTCGTCAGGTTGCGCCGCTGGACAGACGAGCTGTATTCGGTGCAGATGCAGGCGGAGATCGCGCCGTTCAAAGCCGGCCAGTTCACGCGGCTCGCGCTGGAGATCGATGGCGAGATGGTGGCGCGCCCCTACTCCTTCGTGAACGGGCCGGACGATCCGCTGCTCGAATTCTATTTCATATGCGTACCCGACGGCCCGCTGACCGCGCGGCTGATCGAACTCGGGCCCGGTGACCCGCTGTTCATCGCCCCGCGCAGCGCCGGGTTCTTCATCCTCGATGAAGTCCCGGCGGCGGATGTGCTCTGGATGCTGTCCACCGGCACGGCGATCGGCCCGTTCCTCTCCATCCTGACCACCGCCCAGGCCTGGCGCCAGTATCAGCACATCATCCTGGTCCACGCGGTGCGCTTCCTGCCCGAGCTGACCTACCGGGAGCAGATCGATGCCCAGCTGGCCGCGCACCCAGGCCAGTTGCAGTACATCCCGTTCGTCAGTCGCGGACCGGCCGATTTCGCCATTCCCGGGCGGGTCACCGGCGCGCTCGCAAGCGGCATATTGGAAGCACACGCCGGGCTGACGCTAAACGCGGATACGTCCCAGGTCATGATCTGCGGCAACCCGGCGATGGTCGCCGACACGCAGCAGGCCCTGGAAGCGCGCGGCATGAAAAAGAACCGCCGCCGCGAGCCCGGGCAGATCACCACCGAGCAGTACTGGAAGACCTAGATTACCTGGAGTGTCCGTGTTGGTTCACACGGAACGTGGCAGACAGATTCTCCGCGAGCATCGCAGGATTAACAGTCAAATAGCCACGGAATCCACGGAAGAACGTGGAAAAATTCCTGATTCCCGGTGGGCTCCTTTACCAGCGATGACATTCCCTGTGATCCGGGCCACATAAAATCATGCGAGCGATCTCGTTATCCCGGGATGCAACAAATTCGTACAAGCTTTTCTGAGCAGTATTTTTTTATCTTTCCGTGTTCTTCCGTGGATTCCGTGGCTATTATCATGATGGTCAGACAAACAGCGTCAACACTCCGGTGTAGCCGTACAGCCGGTTGTGCGAGATCTCGCCGTTGGCGAAAAAGCCGACCAGCGGGAACTCGCCGAGTTCGTCGCGGATCATTTTCAGTTCTTCCGAGTTTTCTCCGAACTGATGGCGGCCGCGACCCACGCAGGTGTAATAGAGCCCGCCGCGGATGGTTCCCGGTGAACGCCTGCCGATGTCGGCCAGCATGCGCCGCATGTCCTGGCGAGCGGCGGCGCCATCGCGACGGCAGAACATCAGCTGGTTGTCTTCCTCGAGGTGATCACCGATGGCCAGCAGTTTCTCGTGTGGATCGATGCCGATCAGGTTGCGCACCAGGTAATCACCGGTGTCGGAGCCGGGGATCGGCAAGCCGGCAAAGATATAGCCGACGACGCGTGACAGGTCCCGTGCCATGACATCGCCGATATCCTCCTTGAAGACGTCCAGTGCCGGCCTGTGGTCAAGCTCGGCCAGCAGGTTGCCCTGGCATTTCGTTATGACGTGCTTGTTGGTCAGCGGTGTGCAACCCTGGGTCAGGCTGCTGATGACCGGTATCTGTACATCCAGCAGCACGCCGGACAAACCGTCCTGCTGTATACTGCCGGCAAGCTGCAGCAACGACTGCTCATCGTCGGCCGATGACAGGCCACCAACCAGGAAGCCCGGGTCCAGCTGGCTGGAAAGGGATTCTATGATCTGCGCGATATGCTGGTTGCGCGGATCGCCGTGCACCACGCCAAAGTGTACGCTGTGCCTGTCGAGCCATCCGCGGTTGTCGGTCAGCATGTCCGCGAGTGCATTGATACCCGCGGGCACCAGGCGGTAGCTGTCTTCCGGCAATGCGGCCAGCATGATGGCGGCTGCCGGTTCATCATAGATCTCGCGGCCGGTGCAGCATATACCGCTGCCGACACTGCCGACCCAGTCGCGCACCCCGGTGGCATCACGCAGGGCTTCCAGCAACAGGTCAAGATGGGGTGCGAGCGGATCAGTGACGTACAGGAAACCCAGGCTGGCAGCAGGCGGGACGGCACCCAGCGCATTGAGACAGGCCGAGGCGACCGACCGCCAGTCAGTTCCCGTCGCACAACCCGTACTGAACCCGTTGTTGCTCATGCAGTCATTGTACTTGATACGATGACCGACTCACGAAGAAAATTTCGGGCATTGCTGCCCGCACGTTACCGGTCAGATACAGGTGACTGCAGTATCGGGCACCGCCTTGCCGACGGGTGTCGGCAAGGGCTGACAAGGCCGGTATCTGCAGCTGCCTGGACCCGGCTGCCGGCCGTCGGCTGGTCGACGTTCCTTACTGTTTGGGATAACATGCCGGTCATCCAGAACAACAAATTTTCACTGCCGGGCGGTGTTCCGGCCAGTTATCGTGCACGATGACCCGAACCAACCTGATAATCGCCGCGGTCATTGCCGCCATCTCCATCAGTCTGTGGGCGCTGGTGAACCGTCCGGAACAGGAGCCGGCCTGGCCCGCCGTGATCCAGGGTTTCTCGTTCTCGCCCATGCGGCTGCATCACGACCCGTTGAAACACATCAATCCCACGGCAGCGCAGATCGATGCCGATCTCGCCCTGCTGGCCGGCAAGACCAACGCGGTCCGTACCTATACCCTGGAGGGCGCGCTCGCCGAAGTGCCGGCACTGGCGCGCAAGTACGGACTCAACGTGGCGCTGGGCGCCTGGGTGGATGGCCGGCGCGAAAAGAGCCGGCAGGAAGTCGAGCAGCTGGTGCGCGTTGCCGACAGCAACCGGCGTAACGTGGTACGTGTGATCGTCGGCAATGAGTCCCTGCTGCGCAACGACCTCACGGTCGATCAGCTGGTCGGTTACCTCGACTACGTGCGCGGTGAACTGGGAGTGCCGGTGAGTACCGCGGAGCCCTGGCACGTCTGGCTGAAGTATCCAAAACTGGTCGAGCATGTCGATTACATCGCGGTCCACATGCTGCCGTACTGGGAAGACATACCGCTGGACAAGGCGGTGGAATACGTCGTCAACCGCGTCAACGACCTGAAGGCCGCCTATCCCGGCAAGCCGATCGTGATCGCGGAAGTGGGCTGGCCGAGCAACGGCCGCACCCGTGCGGGTGCCGTGGCGTCGGAGGCGAACGAGGCGACTTTTCTGCGCCGCTTCCTGCAGGTTGCCGCCGAGCAGAATTATATCTACTACGTCATGGAGGCCTTTGACCAGCCCTGGAAGGCGCAGGTCGAGGGTGCGGTCGGTGCCTACTGGGGGGTGTTCGACGTCGATGCGCAAGCCCAAGTTCACCTTTACGGAGCCCATCGTCGATATCCCTGAATGGCGACTGCTGGCCGGCATCTCCGTTGTGATTGCGCTGATCACCTTCACCCTGCTGCTGACGGACGCGATCTCGCTGAGTTCCCGCGGGCGCGGTTTTCTCGCGGTGGTGGCCTACGCACTGGCGACGGCCGCGGTGCTGATCGTCTACGACTACCTGCAGCAGTACCTGTCCTGGAGCGCGATCGCCGTCGGGGTGCTGATGCTGGTTGGCATGACCGGCGTTATCATCGTGGTGCTGGTCGAGGCGCACGAATGGGCCGAGGCGCTGTGGGCCAGGGGACGCCGCCGCCTGTTCATCCCGTTGCCGGCGGATGCTGCGGACCTGCCGTTGGTGTCCATTCATGTACCGGCGCACAATGAACCGCCTGCCATGCTGATCGAGACACTGGATGCCCTGGCGCGGCTTGACTATCCCCGCTTTCGAAGTCATTGTCATCGACAATAACACCAAGGACCCTGCCGTCTGGCAGCCGGTCGAGCAGCATTGCCGGGCGCTCGGTGAGCGTTTCCGGTTTTTCCACGTAGACCCGCTGGAAGGCTACAAATCGGGCGCGCTCAACTATGCGCTGGCAGATACACGATCTCCGCGAGACCAGTGTCATCGGGGTGATCGACAGCGACTACGTGGTCGAACCCAACTGGCTGAGCGATCTGGTACCGCAGTTCATGCAGCCGGAGATCGCCATCGTGCAGGCCCCGCAGGATTACCGCGATGCCGGCCTCAATGCCTTCAAGGCAATGGCCTACGCCGAATACCGCGGCTTCTTCTACATCGGCATGATCACGCGCAATGACCGCAATGCCATCATCCAGCACGGCACCATGACGCTGGTGCGGCGCACGGCGCTGGAAGAAGTCGGTGGCTGGAGCGAGTGGTGCATCACCGAGGACGCCGAACTGGGGCTGCTGATCCTGCGTCAGGGCTACCAGGCGATGTATATTCCGCACAGCTACGGCAAGGGCCTGATGCCGGATACCTTCACCGGCTACAGGAACCAGCGCTTTCGCTGGGCCTACGGTTCCATGCAGATAATGCGCCGCCACGTCGGCGACCTGTTCGGTCCGCTGAAGAGCCGGCTCAGCGCAGGCCAGCGCTACCACTACATCGCCGGCTGGCTGCCCTGGGTCGCGGATGGTGTGAACCTGCTGTTCAATATCGCGGCACTGTTCTGGTCGGTTGCCATGCTGTACGAACCGCTCTCCCTCGACCCGCCACTGATCATCTTCTCCATCCTGCCGCTGGTGCTGTTCTGCTTCAAGATGGCCAAGGTCTTCTACCTGTACCGGGGCGTGCGTATTGTCGGTACGGTGCGCCAGACACTGGCCGCGGCGCTTGCCGGATTGTCCCTGTCACACACAATCGCGCGTGCAATCTGGCTTGGGCTGGTCACGCGCACCCGCCCGTTCCTGCGCACGCCGAAACTGGAGCAGGCCAGTGCGCTGTGGCGGGCGCTGGTAGCGGCACGCGAGGAAACGCTGTTTGCTGTCGCCCTGTGGACCGCCGCCGCCGCGATTGCCTGGAAAAGCGACACCGGCATGCTCGACCTGTTGCTGTGGATCATCGTGCTGCTGGTCCAGTCGGTGCCCTACTTCACGAGCCTGCTGGTTTCGGTGATCAGTGCTTTCCCGCGCCTGCCGGCGTGGACGATGAGCGGCAGGGCAGCCGACGAGCCACCCGCAGCGCTTGTTGACAACCGGCTCTGATGCAGGCCGTTCAGAAATTGACGAATACCCCGGCATAGGGGCCATCGATTTCGACGTCGGCGGTGTAGGCGTCAAAATCGTCAAGGCTGATTTTAAGGCGTCGATAGCCGAGATCGGCCCCGATCTTCCAGGGCGTGGTGTAGCTGGCATGCAGGGTGACATCGTACAGGCGACTTCCCCGGTAGCCGGAAAACGAGCCGTCCGCGCCTATCGACAGGCCGGTCAGTGGCAGATCGAAGCCGATGCCGGCATACAGCATGGGCAGCCACCCGGACACGTCCACCGTTTCCACGCCGCCGTTGCCGCCGCTGATCGCCGTGTGACTGTCGATGTATCTTGCGTTCACACCAACGTCGACACTCGCCGCGGTATCCACGATGCTGTAGTACAGGATGATGTCGCTTTGCCGGTACTGCATAGTACTGTCAACGTCCTCGCCCGTGGTGAACTGGCTGCCGCCGAAATCGGCCGTGCGTGTCAGTCGTCCGGTGGTGTTTTCATCGACAACGGTTTTACCGAGCAGTGCATTTGGCAGCAATGGCAGCGGGTGTTCCAGCCGCAGGTAGTAGTCGCCGGGGTTGATGCTGTCGTAGCCGAGATCACGGTTCAGGTCGATGTCGTTGGCCGGGTCATTGCTGCGGTAACGCAGCGTGCCGTCGACGGTGCCGAACCACTCGCGTACACCGGCGCGCAAACCCGCTTCGCCCGCGGCAACTGCATCCGCAAGCAGCAGCAAGACAAGTAACATGGCTGTATTCGCGCGCACGACGTGGCTCCGGATAATGCCTTTGACCACCCTAGCACTGCGCGACAGGCAATAACCGGACGCGGCTCACACTTGCGGCAGGCGGTTGTATTGGGTTCTCGACGAATCGCGTGTCGTGCAGTTGCTGGTTGACTACCGGTCGGTGCGGGAGAAGCGCGCGGCAAATTTCCACGCCTGCTCTGATGCGTTCACCAGCGTGGTGGATGCACCCAGGATCTGCCGGCGCAACCAGGGTGCCTGCACACCCGGCCAGCCATGGCCGCTGCCGCTCAGGCGCAGATGTTCCACCGCGCCACCCTTCAGGCACCCGGTATAGACGAGATGAGTCACGGTTTGTCCGGCGTCCCGTCCGTCGCCGCGGATCACCGCCTGCGTCTGTGGTTGCGGACTGCAGCCATTGTGCGCGGCCCACTGCGCGAGTCCGCGGACAACCGGTTGATGTGCGACGCGGTGGCGGGTGCCGGGAAATGGCGGGCCGAGCCCGCCTGCATACAGGGCGCGCGGATCATCCACGCTGTGGATATGCAGTAGGGCAACAGGTCGGGCGGGGCTGAACTCGGTGAGGTCCATGGCACCGGCCACCGGGATGACGGCACTGACACGCTCTGCATGCTCGCTTGCAAACCGGTAGGCCATCATCGCACCGTTGGAGTGACCGGTCACGTAGATACGGTCCTGATCGACGGCCGTGTGCATGGCCAGGTCGTCGAGCACGGCCAGCAGGAAGCCACTGTCGTCGATCGCGTGGTCACGCGCCCAGCCACAGCAGTGGTCGCCGGCATTCCAGGTCAGCAGGTGTCCACTGAAGGGACCGGTGCCATCCGGATACACGGCAAGGAACCCTTCCCTGTCCGCCACGGGATCGAGGGCATTCTCGTGCTGGAATTGCCTGCCGCTCCCGCCCCCGCCGTGCAGGGCCAGCATGACCGGCAAACGCTGCTTGCGCGGGTGCGGCGGGACATGTACGTGGTAGCGGCGTTGCAGGCCGTCGTGCTGCAGGGTGAAGGTGTGGTCGCCCGGCGCGAGGGACCGCGGACCTGCCACTGTCTCCCCTGAGCCAGGTGCGGCACTGGTGCACCCGGCCACGAGGGCAAACACCACGGCAAGCACGATGTGCAAGACAGGTCCGTGTAGCGCGCGTACCCGCAGGTCAGCGGCGACCGGTCGGCTGTCTACGATGCGGCAAGATCTCCACACCGTCAGGGATGCCGGCGTGCCGGGTACGCTGTCGTGGTTTTTCCGGATTGCGCCGGTGTCCGGTCTTGCCGTCGCACCCTTGCCCATGGTGTGCAGGGACATGGTGATTTCCTGTGTTGATTCCCGGGTGGAAGCTTATCCGATCCGGGCCCCTGCGCAAGTTGTGCAGTCTGCATGTTAATACGCTGTTAATTCTGCGTGGGTACATTGATAATCGGGCTTTCATGATATTGGCCGCCGGGCCGGAACCGCATGGAACACTGGACTGAATACACCCGCTTTATCACCGCGCTGCTGGTTATCCTCGATCCCTTTATCGCCATCCCGCTGTTCCTGTCGCTGACCGGCGGACAGGACAGTCGCCAGCGCATGCGCGTTGCCTTCACTACCAGCGTGGCCGTGGCCATGGTGCTGGTATCGGCGGCGCTGTTCGGGGACAGGTTACTGGCCTTTATGGGGACCAGCCTGCCGTCGTTTCGCGTTGGCGGTGGTCTTGTGTTACTGCTGATGGCGCTGGCCATGCTGCGTGCCGAGCCTGATACGCTGCGCACCAGTCATGCCGAGAAGAAGACCGCCGAGGAGATGTCCAGCATCGCCGTGGTACCGCTGGCCATCCCGATGCTGGCGGGTCCGGGCGCAATCAGTACCGTTATCATCCAGATGCAGCGCTCCACCCTGCCGCTGCATTCGTTCGTTGTCGTTGGTTGCATCCTGCTGGTCTGTGTCCTGCTGTGGCTGATGCTGAGTCTGGCGACGCAAATCGGCAGGACACTGGGACGTATCGGCATGAGCATCATCGACCGGTTGTTTGGACTGCTGCTGGCGGCGATCTCGGTAGAGATCATCGCCAATGGCCTGCGCGGGCTGTTTCCGCCACTCGGATAGCTGGATGCGTGTCGATACCCGGGCGATGCTGTTGCTGGCGCTGGTATTGGTCACCCCGGCGCAGGCGGACAGCCCGGAAGTCCCGGCGCGGGATTCCCTCACACCGGTTTTCCTGGAAGCCGCCGGGGCGAGGATCGGCGAGATCATTATCGAGAACGAGAACATCTTCGATCCTGCTGACCCCCGGGAAAACAATCTGCTGTTCCGCGCGGCCAACCGGCTACACATCCGCACGCTGCCGAGGGTCATACGCCGGCAACTGCTGTTCAGATCCGGTGATGTGTACTCGCAACGGCTGGTTGATGAATCGGAGCGCATCCTGCGCGGCAACAAATACCTGGAGAACGCCCGGATCGAGCCGGAGCACTATGCGGACGGCAAGGTCGACGTCCATGTGTACACGAAAGACGTATGGACACTTACGCCGCGGATCGATTTTGGCCGTAATGGTGGCGAGAACACCGGCAGCTTCGGCTTTGTGGAGAGCAATCTGTTCGGCACCGGTGTCTCGCTAAGCCTGTTGCATGAATCTGAAGTCGATCGCGATACCGACCGGATCGAGTATCAGGACCGCGAGCTGGGTAACACCCGCTATGCGTTACTGGCCGCCTACACCGGCAGCAACGAAGGCAACGGCTACGAGTTCGACCTCGGGTTGCCGTTTTATGCCCTGGACAGACGTCATGCCAATGGCCTGGCGCTGCTGAGCGATGACCGTATCGATACCCTGTATGACCGGGGCGAGCAGCAGGCGGAATTCCGCCACGCGGAACGCAGCTACGGGATGCATGCCGGTATTTCATCCGGCCTGCACAACGGCTGGGTGAAACGCTACAGTGCCGGGTTCGGTCTCGAGGAACACCGTTTCACACCGGGTGGCGATGCCACCCTGCCCCGGTCGGGCGTATTGCCGGCCGACCGGAAATTCGTTTATCCGTTTCTCGCCATGGAAATACTCGAGGATGATTTTCTCGTCGCCTCGAATCACGACCAGATCGGGCGTGTGGAAGATATCTTGCAGGGTGCGCGACTGAATTTACGCATTGGCTATGCCAGCACCTCGCTCGGTTCGCTCGACGACGCCATACTGCTGGACGCCGGTGCCGGCAAGGGATTCGGCGATACGGCTGCCAGCAGCCTGTATACGTCGGCGGACCTGTCCATGCGCTGGCAGAACGCCCGGGCCGAGGACCTGCTGTTGCATACCGCCGCCTCACTGTACCTGCGTCAATCGACGCACCGGCTGCTATATACCAGCCTGGGGGCGAACATCGGCTCGCACCTGGACCTGGATAATCCCCTGTATCTCGGCGGTGACAACGGCCTGCGTGGCTATCCGCTGCGTTACCAGGGGGGTGACCGCAATGTCCTGTTTACCATCGAGCAACGCTATTTCACGGACTGGTATCCGTTCCGGCTGTTCCGGATCGGCGGTGCGGTGTTCTTCGATGCCGGTCGCAGCTGGGGCGACAACCCGGTGGGTGCGGCAAACTTCGGCTGGCTCAGGGATGTCGGCTTCGGTATCAGGGTTGGCAACAATCGTACCGGTGTCGGCAAGGTGATACATATCGACCTGGCATTCCCGCTCGACGGCGAGGACAGCATCGACGCTGTGCAGTTGCTGGTTGAGGCCAAGGCGACTTTCTGATGTGCCACGGGTTCGCCGTCGTCCCGTGGGAGTCGCAATCGCCGTGTTGGCGGCGCTGACGTGGCCGTTCCCGGCCACCAGGACCGACGGAACGGGGCGGGTCGATACCGGTTGATGGTTCAGGTCAGGTTTCGTGACTTATCCGTGGCGCAATCACCCAGTCGGAGGTTGCAACGTCACGGCATTCCCCGCCATGGCGGCTTGATAAAAAGTAATTTAAACACAATTTGTAAATAGAAACTTACAGAACAGACTTTAGCATTGTCCGCTAACAGAATATGAACAGTAAGGCTGAACTGCCGCGCATGTGGAGCGACTGCCTGTCAGGGCAGCGGGATGCCACTGTAGATCGACAGTTCGTGGTCATGATTGCCGGGGTCAGGGTCGGCACAGGACTCGATGGCGCGGATGGCAGCGATATAGTCCTCCGGCAGCCTATGCTCGACCGCTCCACGCAGTACATGCTCCTTGTACCAGTGCAGCGGGCGTAACGAGGCATCGATGCGCGTAGCAAAATAGGTGACGACCTGGAGATGTTCGCCCTGCACGCCGGTCACCCTTGCCGTTTTCTCTTCGTAGCCGTTCCCCAGGCCTTCCTGCTCGTCCAGCAGCGGCTTCTCATCGACGGCGATCCCGAACACGACACCATGGACCACATCGCGCTCCGACCCTGTGTAACAGGCATCGCATTTTGCCGATCCGTCCCTGCCCTGCTTGTGGAATCGCAGCGCATGCGCTGGCAGGCGCGCTACGGCAATCGCGCGGGCGGACGCGACCCGGCTGGCCAGTCGCCGGGTCGACATGTTCGAGCCATACGCAAAATACAGCAGCATTGGCCTGTCAGGACGCATCCGCCGACCCTTTACGCCGGTTGCCGGCCAGCGCAGCGTGATTTCCGCGCCGGCCATATGCTTTACTGTAGCAGTGCGCTGTGTCACTGGCGACTGCGCGCAGGCGACCATCGGGTAGTGTGAGTTTCGGACACGTTTGCCCTATCATGTCCCGATGCAGGCCATTGCGCTGGACACGATCGATCTCGTCATTATCGCTGTCTATCTCGTTGCCGTGTTCATCATCGGCTTCTGGGTGGCCCGGCGCACACACGATGCAGACGACCTGTTCCTTGCCGGCCGCCGCCTCGGGTGGGTCCCCATCGGCCTCTCGCTGTTCGCCTCGAATATATCGAGCACCACGCTGATCGGCCTGGCCGGTGCTGCCTACAGCTGGGGGATCGCGGTCGCCAACTACGAGTGGATGGCAGCGCCGATCCTGGTGTTCTTCACCGTATTCCTGTTGCCCCTGTACCTCCAGGCACGCATAGGTACGGTACCGGAGTTTCTGGAATACCGCTACGATCGGCGGGTACGGGTCTACTTCTCCCTGCTGACACTGTTCGCAAACATCGTTGTCGATACGGCCGGCACCCTGTTTGCGGGTGCTGTAGTCGTCACGGTATTCATCCCGGGACTGAACCTTCTCAGTGCCGCCTTCCTGCTCGCCGCCGTCGCCGGCGTCTATACCGCGGCCGGCGGACTGGCCGCCGTGGTATACACGGACGTGTTGCAGGCCATCATCCTGCTTGCCGGTTCCGTCATTGTCGCGCTGATGGCCTTTGCGCAACTGGATTTTTCCTGGGCGCGTCTGGTGGCGGAAACGCCGCCTGCCCACCTGTCATTGATGCTGCCGCTCACTGACGAGAACCTGCCCTGGCTGGGAACCCTGGTGGGCGTGCCGGTACTCGGTTTCTACTTCTGGTGCACCAACCAGTTCATCGTGCAGCGCGTGCTGGGTGCGCGTGATGTCAGCAACGCACGGCACGGTGCACTGCTGGCCGGCTTGCTGAAACTGCCGGTACTGTTTCTCATGGTGCTGCCCGGCGTGATGGCGGGTGTGCTGCTGCCGGGGCTCGAACGCAGTGACGAGGTCTTCCCCGCCCTGGTTGCCAGCCTGCTGCCGGCGGGCCTGGCCGGTGTCGTCCTGGCTGCTCTGGTGGCGGCCTTGATGTCGAGTATCGATTCGACGCTGAACTCGGCCGCCACGCTGGTGACGCTGGATTTCATCAAGCCATTGCACCCGGATCTGACGCCACGGCAGACGGCCTGGATCGGGCGTGCAGCGGTCGTGGTTTTCATGGTCCTGTCCGCGCTGGTAGCGCCGCTGATCGGTGGTTTCGAAGGTCTGTTCCATTACCTCCAGACAGCGTTGTCCTTCCTGGTGCCACCGGTGGTGGCCATATTCCTGTTCGGTCTGTTCAGCCGGCGCACCGGTGCCACGGCTGCGCTGGCCACGCTGTTTGGCGGCCACCTGGTATCCGCCGCCTGTTTCGGCGCAACACTCACCGGGGCGATGGATCTGCACTTTACCCTGATTGCCGGCATCATCTTCGGCGTCAGCACCGGCATCTGCTGGCTGGTGTCCCGGTTCAACCGGGAAGCCTTGCCCGCGTCGGCGCAACGCTGCATCTGGCGCCCTGCCGTCGCACGGGTAACGGTTACGGGGCCCTGGTGGCAGGACTACCGGTTCCAGGCGGGAATACTGCTGTTGTTGACGTTATGGCTGGTGCTTGCCTTTCTCTAGGGGCCCGGTCTGACCGCGGCCGCTAGGCAGATTTCCGGTAGGTGCCAACCAGGTCCGCCTGTCCGAGCACGTGTCCGCGCATGGCGGCCTCGATGTCCGCCTTGGCGGGTTTGTCCATGACCGCGAGGACGGTATCCAGTGCATAGAGCTTGTGAAAATAACGGTGCCGGCCGATGGGCGGACAGGGGCCGCCATACCCGGTCCGGTTCCAGCTGTTGATGCCCTGCTGCGTCCCCGCCGGCAGGTCTGCCGGCCTTGCCCCTTCGGGCAGTCCGCGTGTGTCGGGCGGCATGTTGTACAGGATCCAGTGGACCCAGGTCGTCTTCGGTGCCTCAGGGTCCGGCGCATCCGGATCATCGACGATCAGTACCAGGCTGCGTGCGGCGTCGGGGATGCCCGTCCACGCCAGCGGCGGTGCCCTGTCCTGGCCTTCACAGGTGTAGCGTGCGGGTATTTCACCGCCGTGGATAAAGGCAGCGGACCCGAGTGTCATTGCCATGCTCACCTCCACCTGAAACAGGCCGTCGCGATACAGGATAGCGTAAATAACCTTGGTGTGAAGAACCCAGCTGGCAAGTCAACTCCGCTTTTCCCTGCCGTACAGTGCGCGCAGTTCGTCCTTGGCCTGCTCCAGGATGCGCTGCTGTTTCCTGTCCAGATTGCTGCCGGCCCGGTTGATATAGAACACCAGCATCGACATGGCCGAACGAAACGGCGGTCCCTTGCGCCGGTTACTGCATTCAGCCGAGTGCTGCAGTGATCGGGCGATCCTCACCGGGTCCGTCCACGTGAATAGCCCCTGTTCCAGGTCGAGCGCATTGCTCTCCCGGGTCACTTTTCCCGACCAGCGCGAGCCAGGCGGTGTGTTTGCTGTTCTGGCCATCCGGCGGTATTCAGCGTCCCGCGCCACGCCCGGCGCGGCGACGCCCCGATTTCATGAACATATTGCCTCGATACCGGGTTTCACGCCACGACACGGTAGCCGCCGGACGGAATATCATCCAGTGACCACTGCCCCACGCGATAGCGGATCAGGCGCAGCGCGGGATGGCCGATATGCGCCGTCATGCGCCGCACCTGCCGGTTGCGCCCCTCGGTGATGACCAGGTCCAGCCAGCATGTCGGGATGGCCCGGCGTGTGCGGATCGGCGGGTCGCGCGGCCCGATTCCGGGCGGATCGATCAGGTCAATGCGTGCCGGACGCGTCATGCCATCCCGGAGCGGGACCCCCCTGCGCAGTTGCTCCAGGCTGTCCTCACCGGGTATGCCTTCGACCTGTACCCAGTAGCCTTTTCCCTTGCCGAATCCCGGGTCGCTGATGCGCTGTTGCAGGCGGCCGTCATCTGTCAGCACCAGCAGGCCTTCGCTGTCATAGTCGAGCCGGCCGGCACAGTACACGCCGGGTATATCGAGATAGTCCGCCAGCACGGCCTTGTCGTCCGCGCAGGTGAATTGCGACAGTACCCTGAAGGGCTTGTTAAAGAGGACAATCATGGCAGAACGAGCGGTCCCGGGCAGTAATCTCTGTCATCACATTGTACAGGTCAGGCGGGCTCACGCGGCCGGGCAGCGAAACAGTCGTGACTGACCCAACCGGGAAGGCAACGATGACGTACGGTCCAGTGTTCCGGTAAGGCGTGTCGTTCGGCCGCCCTCCGGTCTGAACAAAAGACAGGGGCGTCTGTTTTCCGTCACACAGGACAACGGTCAGGCCTGACGAAATTGTCAGACCTCGCGCCGTGCACGGGAAAAAGCTGTTATTCCGCGATCAACAAATGCCGCGATACATCGTTTCCGAAAGGGCTTGTAACGACCAGGGCGATTATTAGAATAGGCCGCGTACTTTCATGTCAGGAGTTGATCAGTATCAATAACAATATTGCGGCGACTGGCATTATGCACGTACCAAAATTTATACAAGGAGATGAATTATGGTTGAAACAGGCAAGTTGGCGAAAATGCTCAAAACCAGCAGGGACCGGCATGAGGTTGAGGACTGGATGTTTACGTTGACACCACTGGGTGTCGCGTTTGTGTTCTTTTTCGTGTTCATCCTGGGCATGGATATCGCAAACAAGGCACTCGTCCTGGTGATTGGTACCGCAGCCGGTTTTGTGGGTCTGCAGAGCTACTGGGTGTTCAGGGGTTGGCGGAAAAATCATGCAATCACTGTACTAATGGGCTTGTTCAGTATAGTGCTGGTGCTGGGAATCGTCTGGTTCTACCTGCAGTTCACCATCTAGCAATCAACAGCGGCAGTGGCAACCGGGAGCGAGCCCCGTTTGCCACTGTACTGTCCCGTCTTGTACTGGTCGTGCCTGTGGCGTGCAAACGTCCCCTGCCCTGCACCGGCACGTGTACGCACCACCCTGTCATGCCACGGATAACGGATCTTCCGGCTTGCACCCGGCAGCATGCCGTGGCCGGTCAGTGCGCAGACTGGAAAGGAATACCATCAGTTAGCGGCATGGTGTGGCTGCTTTTCATCCACGCATGTGCAATCGGCCTCGCCACTCCGTTCAATCCAGCCATGGATCATGCTGCCGGTATTGAACCGGCTGGCACACCTGCCTGCTGAGTCGATCACGATCACGCCGCCGTGTCCGTTGATCTTCCGTACCAGATAGTCGATGCCGGCACGCGCCGCGCCGGCCGCGTCATGGCCGTGCAGCTCGATGTAGCCGGCCAGTGTCTTTGCCAGGACGGTGCGCAGAAAGTCTTCCCCGCAGCCGGTGGCGGAAACGGCACAGGTCTCATTGTCAGCGTAAACGCCTGCACCGATGATCGGTGAATCGCCGACACGGCCCCGGTGCTTGTTTACCAATCCGCCGGTCGATGTCGCGGCGGCCAGGTTGCCGTATGTGTCGCGTGCAATCGCGCCGATGGTTCCGGCCGGGTGTTCCTCTTCCCGGTGGCCGGCCGGGTCATCACCAGGGTAAGCATTTTCAACCTTGCTGCGGGCATCCAGGTACTGCTGCAGGCGCTGTTCGGTCACGAAGTACGCGTCCGGTGCCGGCTGCATTCCGCAGCGTTCGGCGAACTCAAGCGCGCCGTCGCCCACCAGCAGCACATGCTGGCTGTGTGCAAGCACGAGACGCGCCAGCTTGACCGGGTTGACAATATTGCTGACAGCCGCAACAGCCCCGGCGGAGAGGCGCCGCCCGTCCATGATGGCCGCATCCATTTCAACCATGCCGTATTCGTTCAGTACGGAGCCACGGCCCGCGTTAAACAGGGGATCGTCCTCGAGCAGGCAGGCGCAGTACTCGACGGCCTGCAGGGCGGTGCCACCCCCGGCGAGGATGTCCCGGCCCTGTTCGAGGATGGCACGGATGCTTGCCAGATAGCGAGCCTGGTCCTGGTACGGATGGTCCAGTCTACCGGCACCACCGTGTATCATCAGTGAATAGGGTTCAGACAATGCGAATGCCGTTCAGATGCCGTTCAGACGAAGTTTGCATGCAGCTTGTTGCTACCCTGGCAGGTGCTGGCGAAATGCCGCATCGAGCCGGTTACGGTGCGGCGGCCGCGGGAACACCCGGTTTCCCTCTCGGTACGTCACCTGTAACCGCCATTTTGCCGGTGACGATAGCCGGTTCAGAGTCGTGAACGAATGATCGATACCGGGATGGTATCCATGCCAGCGTCCCATGGCGGGTGATCATGCCTTCATGAAAGTCCAGATCCCGATCCCGATAAAGCCTGCTCCCGCGATGTAGCGCAGGGCCCTTTCGCCGACATACCCGGCAACCAGTCCCCCGGCCAGCACGCCGATACCGGAGGCCACAATCAGGGCCAGCGAGGCGCCGAAAAAGACAGTCAGTTTGCTGACCTCCCGGTCGGCTGCAAACAGCATGGTAGCCAGCTGGGTCTTGTCACCCAGCTCGGCGATAAACACGGCGGTAAACACAGTCAACAGGATTTTATAGTCCAAGATGATCTTTCCTTTGTTGGTTGTCCGTACGAAACCTGCCGATTCACCCGGTGTTTTCACGCCTGGGGCGGCGTACCCGGCCTGCATCATACGTCCGGGGTGCAGGCACGGCTACCGGACCGGGTGACAGTGCTGTGTAGCCCGGTTCTCGGTGCGCTGTTCAATCCGGCGATCACGCCGGTGTGGGAAAAGAACCGGCTGGCGTTGTTCTGCCGTCGTTGCGATTGCCTGGGCCACGCGCTTGGCGACAGCCCGTACCTGACGGGCGAGGCCTACACTGTTACCGACGCCTACCTGTTCACAATCCTCGGCTGGTCGGAACAGTTCGCGGTCGACTTGGGCCGGTGGCCGGCCCTGATCGGGTACAGGGCGCGCATTGCCACACGCCCGGCGGTCGCCACGGCGCGGCGAGCGAAGGCCTGACCGGGTAAACCGGCGGCACGCACCCGAGGACCGGTAACGGCGGTACCCTGCCCGCCTGGCCACCGGCCCGTCGCTCAGGGATATACGCGCCAGTATTCGTATTCGTATTCGGGCCCGGCTCCGTAACCCGTGCCGGCCCGGTACCTCTCATAGTAGCCGCGGCGTGCCTCTGCCATCTCGCGATACCACTGGTTGCGTGCCTTGATCCACTGACGGCGTTGCTCCGCCGCGGGATTGATCCACCAGCGACGCTGGCTGCGCCAGCGTTCCATATTTTCACGCCGGGCCTTGGCGGCTTCCTTCATTTGTGCAATACGACGATTAAGGTCGGCACGGTAGCTGTCGCGGTCGAAACCATACGCCCGGGACTCCTCTTCGGACTCTTCCGGGGCGGATTCGGTGGTCTCCTCCGTGGCAGGCTCGGCGGCTGCTCGTGGCGGATTCGGTGGCAGGCTGTTCCGCGGTGGGCTCGGCGGCCTGCTCCGCGGCAGGCTGTTCCGCAGCGGGCTCGGTGGTAGCCTGTTCCGTGGCCGGTTCGGCGGCGGCAGACCCGGCCGCTTCAGCCAGCGCCACGTTCATCCAGCCGGCGCTGCCGCAAAGCGCGAGGGCGGCCAGCAGGGCTGTCAGGTTATTTATTATGGTAACGGGATTGCTCATGATGTCCTCCAGTCTTCGGCACCTGGCCGGGCCAGGTACCAGCCGTTTTTGTGATGTGTGTTTTTTGACACTACCTTTAACGCGCCCTGGACATCTTTGACGAATATCAAGCGAACTGTGTTCTTGCCGGTTGCAGACTCGGGAAGCTGGGGCCGATGGCAGGGCGCGGTTGCCCTGCTTAGCCAGCCTGTACCGGCACAGCCGGCATCACTGTCCGGAGACGAGCCGGTCCAGTTCGTCGAGGGCATTGATGGACTTGTTCAGGCTGAAGACCGCCCTGGTCTGCCCCCAGGGCCAGCGCAGGAATGTCACCGCCAGTTCATGACCCTCACGTAACTGCTTCAACAGGATGCTGTCGGCAACGATACAGCCGGTGGCATTGTGAGCTCCAATCTGAAACGGGATGTTGTTGTCTACCTGCAGACTGACACCCTTCACCGGATAGTCATGCCCGAAAACGCAAACCGAGCGGGTCTGTTTGGGCTCGTCCTTCAACCAGGAGACCCACAGCACGGGGGTCGGGTGATAGATTTCGTCCCCGTAATATTCCGTGATCTTGCCGTAGGTTTCGGCCTTGCATTGTGTGGAGAAGTTGACCTCCTCATAGATGCAGTCCACGCGCCAGTTGCCAAACTGTACCCGACGCTCGCGCACATCCTTCTGCTCCTGCTCCACGGCTCCTCCTTGCGCGGCAGTTGACGGATGCCCGGCGGTACCGGCAGGAAAGTTGGCACAGCCGCTGGCCAGGAGGGGGATCAGTAACAGGCTTGCAGGAAATTTCATGAGTCGCTCCAGTACGTAAAATCAGAATGATCGGGTCGGTATGCGATTATTTAACAGTTTTCGGTTTCCATAAAGGCGCCGGAACGCTTTTTTCGCTATATTTCGGACTACATCCCTGAAACCTGATTGTCCACGGAGGAATTATGTTGCGAATTTTATCCGCTGTACTACTGCTGCTGGCGGGCCTGTCCGCCCAGGCGGCCATCGTCGGCAAGGAGGTCAGCTACCAGGCCGGCGACACCGTGATGAAAGGCTACCTGGCCTGGGATGACGCCGTCCAGGGCAAGCGCCCCGGGATCCTGGTGGTCCACGAGTGGTGGGGTCTCAATGCCTATGCGCGCATGCGTGCCGATATGCTGGCGGACCTCGGCTATACCGCCCTGGCCGTCGACATGTACGGTGATGGCAAGACCGCGACCCACCCCGAGGATGCCGGTAAATTTTCGGGTGCCGTGCGCAAGGATTTGCCCCTGATGAAGGCCCGTTTCGAGGCGGCACGCCATTTTCTGAACCAGCAACCCACCGTGGATCCGGAAAAGAATGCCGCGATCGGCTACTGTTTCGGTGGCAGCGTCGTGCTGGAGATGGTGCGTACGGGAGAGGACCTCGACGGGGTGGTGAGTTTCCACGGCAGTCTTGGCGGGCTGGGTCCGGTGAGTGGCGCGATCAAGGCCCGCGTCCTGGTCGCGAACGGTGCGGATGACCCGTTCACGACGGCGGAACAGATCGACACCTTCAAGCATGAGATGAATGCCGCCGGTGCGGATTACCGCTTTATCAACTACCCGGGCGCGAAGCACAGCTTCACCAACCCGGAAGCGACCGCCCTCGGAGAGAAATTTGGTTTGCCCCTGGCCTACAATGCCGCTGCCGATACGGCGTCCTGGCAGGCAATGCAGGATTTCCTCAAGGGGATCTTTGAGTGATATTGAAGCGGGTCAGCGACAGCTGACCCTATGTGTGCAGGAGGGTATGGAAAATCGTTCTCATCTGTAAAGGCCTGCACTGTCTTGAGGTTTCCTGCCGGTTGCTTGCTACACTACCGGCAGCTACCGGCATGCCAATCACCGAAGGAGCATTCAACAATGGATAAAGGCGCTACCAATATCGTTATTTTGCTGCTGATACTCGTATGCTTCTGGATATTTTTCCTGTGGAAGAATTCGCGCAAACTGAACAGCGACATCAAGCTGGCTGCACAGCAGTACAGCCTCATCAGGCATGACGACAGCGTGCGTGCGCTGTGCCGCGCGATACATCTGCTGAACCCGAATGTCTCGGCAGGGACAGACTATATCATCAGGCACGACAACCCGGACCAGAAGCCTGTCATCGTGGAATGGAATACCGATGCGCCCAGGCCCACAGACGAGCAGATCAAGGCCGCGCAGGAAGAAATCTCGAACGTCTATCACGAGGAGGAATATGCCGCCATGCGGCGGGCGGAGTACCCGAGCGTGGGGGAACAGCTGGAGGCGGCCTACGAGGCACGCCAGGGTGACAAAGCCCGGCAGCTCGCTGTGGACGAGAGAATCCGTCGCGTCAAGGAGAAATATCCCAAGGGGGATGAGTCCGTTTAGCCGCTATCTGGCGCTCTGTCCCGGTTTCCGGAGCACATCACGCCACTCGCTGATACGTAGTTGCCACAGGGTGAGCGCGCGCGGGTACCATGGCAAGCCTGCCGTTCGAGATGTGCGCTGGCCTGCACACACTACCGTACGGCTGCAGAGTCAAACATCGTATCCCAGCACCGGCGCCAGCCAGCGTTCCACCTCGCTGACCGTTATACCCTTGCGCCGTGCATAGTCTGCGACCTGGTCGCGGCCGATCTTGCCGATGCCGAAGTAGCGCGCTCCGGGGTGCGCGAAGTACAGACCGGACACGGACGCCGTGGGCAGCATGGCGAAGCTCTCGGTGAGTGTCATGCCGGCGTTGCCGGCCGGGTCGAGCAGCGCCCACAGGAGGGCCTTCCCGGTGTGGTCCGGGCAGGCGGGATAGCCGGGCGCGGGACGGATGCCACGGTATTCCTCGCGGATCAGTTCTTCACTGGAAAGACTTTCCGCCGACGCGTAGCCCCAGAATTCCTGGCGCACGCGTTCGTGCATGCGCTCGGCGAAGGCCTCGGCCAGCCGGTCGGCCAGCGCCTTGAGCAGGATGCTGTTGTAGTCGTCGTGGTCGGCCTCGAACGCGGCGACCCGCTCCTCGATTCCGATGCCGGCAGTAACGGCGAAGGCGCCGAGGTAGTCCGCGACGCCCGAGTCCCGCGGAGCGATGAAGTCGGCCAGCGCGAAGTTCGGCGCGTCGCCGCGGTGTGCGATCTGCTGGCGCAAGGTATGGAATACGGTACGCACCTCGGCACGTGTGTCATCGGTGTACAGCTCGATATCGTCATCTCCAACGGTGTTGGCCGGATAGAAGCCGATCACCGCCCGCGCCCGCAGCCATTTCTCGCTGACGATCTGTTTCAGCATGGCGTTGGCATCCCCGTACAGGCGTGTCGCCTCGCCGCCGACGATCGCGTCATCGAGGATCTGCGGGAATTTCCCGGCCAGTTCCCAGGCCTTGAAAAACGGGCCCCAGTCGATGTACCGGACCAGTTCGGCCAGTGGGTAGTTGTCGAACACCTTCATGCCGGTGAATGCGGGTCGTGTTACCGTTGGAGTGGCCCCAGTCTTTGCCAAACCTGTTGGCGCGTGCCTGTTCCAGGCTCAGCAGCCTGCGCTCCTGCTGCTGGGCGGCACGCTGCTCGCGCAACGCCCCGTATTCGTCCTTCAGGGTCTTGATGTAGCCGCTGCACCGGTCCTCGCTCAACAGGCTGCCAGCCACGCCCACCGCGCGCGAGGCATCCGGTACGTAGACAACCGCACCTTGATAGGTCGGGTCGATCTTCACCGCGGTATGAATGCGCGAGGTGGTTGCGCCGCCGATCAGGAGTGGCAGCGTGAAGCCACGGCGCTGCATCTCGCGCCCGATATGCACCATCTCGTCCAGTGAGGGCGTGATCAGCCCGGACAGGCCGATGATGTCGACTTGCCGTTCCTGCGCGGTAGTCAGGATGGTCTCGGCCGGGACCATGACCCCGAGGTCGATAACCTCGTAGTTGTTGCACTGCAGCACCACGCCGACGATGTTCTTGCCGATGTCGTGCACATCGCCCTTCACCGTCGCCATCAGGATGCGGCCGTTGTTGCCGGTCGCGACGTCCTTCTCGGCATCCATGTAAGGCATCAGCTAGGCGACCGCCTTTTTCATCACGCGCGCGGACTTTCACCACCTGCGGCAGGAACATCTTGCCGGCGCCGAACAGGTCGCCGACCACGTTCATGCCGTCCATCAGCGGACCCTCGATGACGTCCAGCGGCCGTCCGGCCAGCAGGCGCGCCTCCTCTGTGTCCTGCTCGATGAAATCGGTGATGCCCTTGACCAGCGCATGCGCGAGGCGCTTGTTGACTTCCCATTCGCGCCATTCCTGGGTCTCGGCCTGCTGTACGCCCTTGCCGTCACCCCGGTACTGCTCGGCGATCTCCAGCAGCCGCTCCGTGGCATCGGGACGGCGGTTCTGCACCACGTCCTCGACCCGTTCGCGCAGCCCCGGCGGGATCTCGTCGTAGATCGCCAGCTGGCCGGCGTTGACGATGCCCATGTCCATGCCGGCCCGGATGGCGTGGTACAGGAACACGGCGTGGATCGCCTCGCGCACCGGGTTGTTGCCGCGGAACGAGAACGACACGTTGGACACGCCGCCGGACACCAGCGCGTGCGGCAGTTTCGTCTTGATGTCTTGCGTGGCCTCGATGAAATCGCGTCCGTAGTTGTTGTGCTCCTCGATGCCGGTCGCAATCGCGAAGATGTTCGGGTCGAAGATGATGTCTTCCGGCGGGAAGCCGACCTGTTCGGTCAGTAGCCGGTAGGCACGCTGGCAGATCGCGAACTTGCGGGCACGCGTGTCGGCCTGGCCCTGCTCGTCGAAGGCCATGACGATGGCGGCGGCGCCGTAGCGGCGGACCAGTTGCGCATGCCTGATAAATTCCGCCTCGCCCTCTTTCATGCTGATGGAGTTCACCACGCCCTTGCCCTGGATGCATTTCAGGCCGGCCTCGATGACATCCCATTTGGAGGAGTCGATCATGATCGGCACGCGCGAGATGTCCGGCTCGGCGGAGATCAGGTTAAGGAAGCGCACCATGGCCTGTTGCGAGTCCAGCATGCCCTCGTCCATGTTGACGTCTACGATCTGGGCGC
The DNA here is from genome assembly GCA_963803275.1 of uncultured Gammaproteobacteria bacterium. GTDB lineage: Bacteria > Pseudomonadota > Gammaproteobacteria > UBA9214 > UBA9214 > UBA9214. Next base: position 681,935 of record CAWDLS010000004.1, read on the forward strand.
CGTTTTCCACCTGCTGGCGCGCCACGTCCAGCGCGGTCTCGTAGTCGCCATCCATGACCAGGCGCTTGAAAATGGCAGAGCCCGTGACGTTGGTGCGCTCGCCGACGTTGACGAACAGCGAGTCCGGGCCGATGTTGCATGGCTCCAGTCCGGACAGGCGGCACTGGGTCTCGATGGCGGGGATCCTGCGCGGCGGGTGCCGGCTACGGCCTCCACGATCGCCTTGATGTGCGCCGGCGTGGTGCCGCAGCAACCGCCGATGATGTTGACGAAGCCGTTCGCCGCCCAGTCGGCCAGCTCGCGCGCCATGATCTCCGGTGTTTCTTCGTATTCGCCGAACTCGTTCGGCAGGCCGGCGTTCGGGTGGGCGGAGACGAAGGTGTCCGAGATGCCTGACAATTCCTCCACGTACTGGCGCAGCTGTGCGGCGCCCAGTGCGCAGTTCAGACCGATCGAGAGCGGTTGCGCGTGGCGCAAGGAGTTGTAGAACGCCTCCGTCACCTGGCCGGTCAGCGTGCGGCCGGACTGCGTCGGTGATGGTGCCGGAGATCATCACCGGCAGGCGCGTGCCGCTCTGTTCGAAGAACTGCTCCACGGCAAACACGGCTGCCTTGGCATTCAGCGTGTCGAAGATAGTCTCTATCAGCAGCAGGTCGACGCCGCCCTCGACCAGCCCCTGTGTCGATTCGAGATAGGCCGCGACCAGCGCGTCGAAGCTGATGTTGCGGAAGCCGGGGTCGTTGACATCCGGCGAGATCGACGCGGTGCGGTTGGTCGGGCCGAGCACGCCGGCGACGAAGCGCGGCTTGTCCGGTGTCTGCTGTGTCACCTCGTCCGCGACGCGGCGTGCGAGCTGCGCGGCGGCAATGTTGATTTCACGGCTGAGGTCCTCCATGCCGTAGTCGGCCATCGCGACGCGCGTGGCGTTGAAGGTGTTGGTCTCGAGGATGTCCGCGCCGGCAGCGAGATACTGGCGGTGGATGTCCGCAATGAGCTGCGGCCGGGTCAGCACCAGCACGTCGTTGTTGCCCTTCAGGTCGCGCGGCCAGTTGGCGAAGCGCTCGCCCCGGTAATCCGCTTCGCCAAGTTTGTGGCGCTGGATCATGGTGCCCATCGCGCCGTCCAGAAACAGGATGCGTTGCTCGAGATGTTCGGTGATTTTTGTCATTGGTATCAGCGGTCTGGCTTCAAACATGCAAGTCTAGCATGGGCCTTGTCGATAATTGCATGATCCTTAAATGAAATCAGTGTTTGCCAAGGCGTTGTGGCGGTCACGTAGACCAATGCAGCCGGCATCACGTTGCCACAAAATATCGGGGTGAACTGTATATCAAAACACCATATCTAGTACTATAATCGGGCAGCGATAATGTTGGCAAATAATTTCCTAAAATCAAGGGATAAAGGCGTTATTAGCGAACGATACGCAATGAAGAACAGATGCGCCATGCTCATACTGGTCGGCGCCCTTGCCGGGCCAGGGGCCGTGCATGCCACAACGGACGATATGTTCGGCATGATGTTTCGCATGATGCTGACCATGATGAACGTCATGTCCGGTGCAATGCTGAACAACAACAACAGCGGCTGGGGCAACAACAACTGGACCGACAATTTCGGTGGCGGACAGAACTCGCTCAACGCCGGCATGAGCAGCTGGCCGATGATGTCGGGCTTTGCTTCTCCGTTCAATTCGTTCGGGATGTCGCCCTGGTCGGGGATGTCCGGGATGTCGCCCTGGTCGGGGATGTCCGGGATGTCACCCTGGTCGGGGATGTCCGGGATGTCACCCTGGTCGGGGATGTCTGGAATGTCACCCTGGTCGGGGATGTCCGGGATGTCACCCTGGTCGGGGATGTCTGGAATGTCACCCTGGTCGATGCCGTTTGGCAACAATGCCCGGGGCAATCCGTTTGCCGGTGGCTATCCAGGCACCCGTCCGGGCAATGCGTTCGCGCCCTTTGCCAACAGCGCCTACGGCTATCCGCTGAATCCTGGCAACATCGCGCCCGGCAACTGGAACCGTGCCAACCTGCCCAACACCGGCTCGATTCTCGATGGACGCTGGTACGGCAGTTCCGGTGAAATCCTGGATATCCGCGGGAATCGCTTTCGCCTGCAGCAGGGCACGGTCGGGCTGAACGGCGGGATCACGGTCGAGAACGACATCGTCAGCATGTACAGCCCGCAGACCAACTCCGTGACACGCTACACCTTCATGCGCAACCAGTCCGGGCTGTTGCTGCAGGACGCCGCCGGCACGCTGCTGCGCTTCACCAACAAGCCGGTCAACGGCATCGTGCATATCTTCTGATTCAGCTGAAAACCCGGTCTCGCGCCAAGCCGCAAAGGCGCCAAGTAAACAGATTGCCACAGCGCACACCTAGATAAATATTTCGTGCCCTCTCCCGGGATGCAGGCGTGGGTGCTTTGCAAGCGCGATCGTCTCCCGTGCGGAAAGATCACACACGCGGTCAGCTCCTGCGGAATACCCTTAATTCAGGAAACCCGGTCGGTCAGGAATACTGATACTGCTGTGTTCTCCATGCGCTCTGTGGCTACTGGTTTGAAGTTCCTGGTGCCTTTGCGCCTTGGCGCGAGATTATTTTTTCCGGTTCAGGTCGTGGCTCACGCGCCGATGACCGTGACGTCCCCCATGTACGGCTGCAGTACCGGCGGCACGCGGATCGTGCCGTCCGCCTGCTGGTAGTTCTCCATGACCGCGACCAGCGTGCGGCCGACAGCGAGCCCGGAACCATTCAGCGTGTGCAGCAGTTCCGGCTTGCCGGTCTCCGGATTGCGCCAGCGTGCCTGCATGCGGCGCGCCTGGAAGGCCTCGAAATTGCTGCACGAGGAGATCTCGCGGTATTTCTGCTGACCCGGCAGCCAGACTTCCAGGTCGTAAGTCTTGGCGGCGGAGAAGCCGATATCGCCGGCGCACAGCGTGACCACGCGGTACGGCAGTTCGAGCAGCTGCAGGATGGCCTCGGCGTGACCGGTGAGCTCCTCCAGTGCCGCCCAGGAATCCTGCGGTCGTACCAGTTGCACCATCTCCACCTTCTCGAACTGGTGCTGGCGTATCATGCCGCGGGTATCCTTGCCGTAGGAGCCGGCCTCGGAACGGAAACACGGTGTATGCGCAATAAAGCGCAGCGGCATCTCTGCGGCGTCAACGATGGTGTCGCGCACCAGGTTGGTGACCGGCACCTCGGCGGTCGGGATCAGGTAGTAGGCGTGCTCGCCGGTGATCCTGAACAGGTCTTCCTCGAATTTCGGCAACTGCCCGGTGCCGCGCAGGCTGTCGGCGTTGACCAGGTACGGCACGTACACTTCACGGTAGCCGTGCTGGCGGGTGTGCGTATCGAGCATGAACTGGATCAGCGCACGGTGCAGGCGTGCCAGCGGCCCCAGTATGACGCTGAATCGCGAGCCCGTGAGCCTGGCCGCCGTCTCGAAGTCGAGCAGGCCAAGGCCCTCGCCGAGATCGACGTGGTCTTTCGGTGGGTATGCGAACGGTGGCGGTTCCCCCCAGCGCCGGATCTCAAGATTGTCCTCCTCGCCCCTGCCGTCCGGCACGGAGTCGTGCGGGAGGTTGGGAATACCCAGCAGGATGTCGTTGAGCTCGTCCTGGAGGGCGGCGAGCCGCTCTTCGGCGGTCCTGAGCTGGTCACCGAGGCCCGCGACCTCTTTCAGCAAGGGTCCGATGTCCGCGCCGTCGGCCTTGGCCCTGCCGATGTGTTTCGAACGCGCATTGCGCTCGGCCTGCAGTGCCTGGGTCTGCACCTGAATGGCCTTGCGCCGCTCCTCGAGTGCCAGCAGGGCAGCGGTATCCAGCGTGAAGCCGCGCCGGGCCAGTTGTCTTGCGACAGTATCGAGGTCGTTGCGCAGGAGCCTGGGGTCAAGCATGGCATTCCTTGTGGTCTACAGACATCCGGTTAACGGTACAGGGATAGGATTGTAATGCACGGGCCGGCGCGCAGGCGAATGTTCACGGACACGCCGGCTCCGCCAGGACTGGCTGCGGAGACCGGGTCGCGCACCTGCACTAGACATGCAGCGTGGCCGGCCAGCTCACGATATGACCGGGATTGATATCCCTGCCGACGTGCGCCAGGATGCTTTCGACCCTGTGTGGCTCGTCGAAGAATTCCACTACCAGCGGCAGATCCAGCGACATGTCAAGCAGCATGGATGAATGCAGCCTGCCGGATTTGCCGAAACCGACGATGCCGCGGAACACCGTCACGCCAATGACCTTTTCTTCATCATGCAGGCGTTTCAGCAGGCCTTCCATGCGGCCCTCGCCTTCGGTCAGGTAGATGCGCACAAAGGTTACCTCGAGCTTGTTCATAACTGCCTCGCTGCAAACACGCCGATTCCGGCGGCGGTGATACACACGATCACGCTGACCAGGATGTTGACCACCGCCCTGCCCAGCTGGCCGGATTCCAGCAGGTTCAGCGTTTCGATGGAGAATGTCGAGAAGGTGGTGAAGGCACCGAGCACGCCGATCATCAGGAAGGCGCGCATGGCGGGACCTGCCGTCATGCGCTCGATGAGCCAGATATACAGGAAGCCCATCAACAGACTGCCGATGACGTTTACCGTCAGCGTCCCGTAGGGAAATGCCGCGCCGAGGCGGCCGTGCACGGTGACCGAGGTCCAGTAGCGCAGCAGCGCGCCAAGGGCACCGCCGGCGGCGATGGCAAGGACCTGGTTCAAACGGCAATATCCCGTATCATCGGGCAATGGTACATGGGGGGTGACGGCTCCTACAACCGACAGGCCGTGCCTGCTGCAACGCCGCACGCGATCGGCCCGTCAACCCGGTTGGGCTGGCCTGCGGTGGTCGCGACGCGCACCGGGCAACGGCCACATGCATGTCCCGGTGCAGAGCGCGGAAACGGCGCGTGCGGCTAGGACTTGCCGGCCTTGCGGTCCAGTTCGCGCAGGTGCGCAAGCTTTTCAGCGATCCTGATCTCCAGGCCGCGCGGTACCGGCCGGTAGTAGTTCGGTGTCCCCATCCCGTCCGGAAAGTAGTGCTCGCCTGCCGCGTAGGCCTCGGGTTCGTCGTGCGCGTAGCGATAGGCCTTGCCATAGCCGAGTTCCTGCATGAGTCTGGTTGGTGCATTGCGCAGGTGCACCGGCACTTCCAGTGATCCGGTCTTGCCGATATCGCTGCGTACCGCACCATAGGCCATATACACGGCGTTGCTCTTGGCCGCGCAGGCCAGGTAGATCACCGCCTGTGCCAGCGCGAGTTCACCTTCCGGACTGCCGAGGCGTTCCTGAACGTCCCAGGCGTTCAGGCACAGCGTCAGTGCGCGCGGATCGGCGTTACCGATATCCTCCGAGGCCATGCGCACCACGCGCCGCGCGAGATAGAGCGGGTCGCAGCCCCCGTCCAGCATGCGTACCAGCCAGTACAGTGCGGCATCGGGACTGGAGCCGCGCACCGATTTGTGCAGAGCCGATATCTGGTCGTAGAAATCATCGCCGCCCTTGTCAAAGCGCCGGCTGCCGCCACTGATGACCTCGTTGAACACCGCCTCGGGAATGGCGCAGTCGCCGTTCACCTCCTCGGCGAGATCGGCGGCGATCTCCAGCAGGTTAAGCGCACGGCGTGCATCGCCATCCGCAGCCACTGCCAGCCGGTCGAGCAGTTCACCGGGGATGACGAGCCTGCGCGCACCCAGCCCGTTGACGGCGTCTTCGAGTGCCGCGTCGAGAATGACGCGCAGTTCCGCGGGTTCCAGCCGCTTGAGTACATAGGTGCGCACGCGTGACAGCAGCGCGCTGTTCAGCTCGAACGACGGGTTCTCTGTGGTGGCGCCGATAAAAATGAGTGTGCCGTCTTCGACATACGGCAGAAAGGCATCCTGCTGTGACTTGTTGAAGCGGTGTGCCTCGTCGACGAACAGAATGGTCTTGCGCCCTTCCAGGTCACGTACCTGCTGTGCGGCGGCGACCGCATTGCGGATATCCTTCACACCGGCCAGCACGGCCGACAGGGTGAGAAATTCCGCGTTGGTTTGTTCGGCCAGCAGTCGCGCCAGCGTGGTCTTGCCGGTGCCCGGTGGTCCCCACAGTACCATGGAATGCAGCTTGCCCTCCTCGATGGCGCGCCGCAGCGGCTTGTCTTCACCGAGGATGTGCGTTTGTCCGGTAAAGCCGGCCAGGGTGTGCGGGCGCATGCGGTCGGCCAGCGGCCGGAAGGGTTCGGCGTGGCGCATCATGCAATGCTGCGTCAGTCAACGTCTCCGACGACATCGGCACCGGCCGGCACCTGAAAGTGGAAAATATCCTGCTGCAGGTGCGGGTTGCGCACCAGGTTGGAAAAGCTGAATGTCGTGGTGTTGCCGAACGTGTCGTGTGCCACGATCTCCGACAGTTGTCCCTGCGCGAATGCCAGCGTGAGGGTGGTGATGTTACTGTCGTCGGTCCTGGGTTTCAGCAACACCCGGTCGGCGGTCAGTTCCTCGAAGGTGAATACCTCGCCCAGCGGCTTCGAGCCGCTCAGCAGCATCGCCGGGGTCGTGGTCAGCACCTCGCTGGCGGGCTGCACGGTGACCTGTTCCAGGTCTTCGTCATAGGACCAGACCCGTTTGCCATCGGCAACCAGCAGCTGTTTGTAGGGGGTCAGGTAATCCCAGCGGAAGCGCCCGGGCCGCATGATCCACATGTGCCCCTGTGATGACTGCACGGTTCTCTGGTTGGCATCCACGACCTGCTGGTCGAAGTCCGCCTGCAGCGTGGACAGGCCGGTGAAGAAACGGTCGAGGTAGGCCGGCGCCGGGCCACACAGGACCGGGTCTGAAACGATGAGCAGGCCGGTGAACAGGATCTCGAGAAGGCGGGTGTTCATGTTTCAGTCGGGTGGCGAAGGTGCCAGCACCTCGCGGCTGCCATTGGTTTCCATGGGGCCTACGACACCGGTTTCCTCCATGTGTTCAATCATGCGCGCGGCGCGGTTGTAGCCGATCTTGAGGCGGCGCTGTACGCCGGAAATCGATGCCTTGCGGGTCTGGGTCACGATCATCACGGCCTGGTCGTAGAGCGGATCCGACTCGGTGTCGTCGCCGTTGCCGCCGCCATTGGCCGGCGACAGGCCGGGCACCAGCTCACTGGACATGTCGAGGATCTCGTTCATGTAGTCCGGCTGCGAGCGGTCCTTCAGGTGCGCCGTCACCTTGTGCACTTCCTGGTCGGAGACAAACGCGCCGTGCACGCGCACCGGCACGCTGGTGCCGGGCGCAACGTAGAGCATGTCACCGTGGCCAAGCAGCTGCTCTGCCCCCATCTGGTCCAGGATCGTGCGCGAGTCGATCTTTGATGAGACCTGGAAGGCGATGCGTGTCGGTATGTTCGCCTTGATCAGGCCGGTAATGACGTCCACCGACGGCCGTTGCGTGGCGAGGATGAGGTGTACGCCGGAGGCGCGCGCCTTTTGTGCAAGCCGTGCGATCAGCTCCTCGACCTTCTTGCCCACCACCATCATCATGTCGGCGAGCTCGTCGATGATGATCACGATATACGGCAGCGCCTGCAGTGTCGGGTGTTCGGTGCCTTCCAGCGCCTCTTCGGGGTTGAACAGCGGATCCGGTATCGGTTCGCCGGACTCGATCGCCTCCCTGACCCGGCGGTTGTGACTGGCAATATTGCGCACGCCCAGCGCCGCCATCAGGCGGTAGCGGCGTTCCATCTCGCCGACACACCAGCGCAGTGCGCTGGCGGCCTCGCTCATGTCGGTGACCACCGGCGTGAGCAGGTGCGGGATACCCTCGTAGACCGACAGCTCGAGCATCTTCGGGTCGATCATGATCAGGCGCACGTCCTTCGGCAGCGTCTTGTAGAGCAGGCTCAGCACCATGGCGTTAATGCCGACCGACTTGCCGGATCCGGTGGTGCCGGCGACCAGCAGATGCGGCATCCTGGCGAGATCGACCACGACCGGCACGCCGCTGATATCCTTGCCCAGCGCGAGCGTCAGCGGCGAGGTCGATTCGTCGTATTCGCGGGTGTTGAGGATCTCGCCCAGGCTGATTATGGCGCGGTTCTCATTGGGTATTTCCAGGCCAATCACGGATTTGCCCGGAATGACCTCGACCACGCGCACACTGATCGCCGAAAGCGCGCGCGCGATGTCCTTGGCAAGGTTGGTGATCTGGCTGACCTTGACACCCGGGCCGAGGTCCAGCTCGAAGCGCGTGATAACCGGGCCGGGATTGACCGCCACCACCTCGACCTCGATGTTGAAGTCAAGCAGCTTCATTTCCACCAGTCGCGACATGGCCTCCAGCGCGGCATCCGAATAACCGGCCTGGGACGCGCGCGGCTCATCCAGCAACGCCAGCGGCGGCAGCTCGCTGTCGGACGGCGGATCGAACAGCGGAACCTGGCGCTCACGATCCTTGCGTTCACTGACTGACGGGCTGGTGATGACCGGTTCTATGCGCACCGGCTTGCGGGTGGCAATCTTTTTTTGCACGCTTTCGATGATTTCCCTGCGCTCGGTGCGCGCACGCCGCGCCGCAAGCTGCTCCGGGATCATGGCGCCGTATTCGTAGACGTACTCGGCCAGCACGAGCGTATGCCTGCCGATGAAATCCATCACCGACAGCCAGGAGATACCGGTAAACAGTGCGATACCGGTCAGGAACAATGCCAGCAGGAACAGCGTGGCGCCCACCGGGCTGACCACATCGACCAGACCGCTGGAGATGACTTTGCCGAGCACACCACCGGCACCGGCCGGCAGGCTGCCGCTGCCACCCCCGGATTCCAGCGCCGCCAGGCCGCAACCGGCGCCCACCGTCATGAGGAAGCCGGACCAGCGTACCGCGAGCACGTGCAGATCGATGCCGCCGCTCGGGGTATGACCACGGTACACCAGCCAGCCGCTGTAGCCGATCATGACGGGGAACAGGTAGGCCAGGTAGCCAAGCAGGTAGAGCAGCACGTCGGCCAGCCACGCGCCGATCAGGCCGCCGGCATTGTTGATCTGCATCACCGCACCGCTGTTCGACCAGCCCGGGTCGGCCGGGTGGTAACTCAGCAGTGAAACCAGCAGGAAGATGGCGAGTGCACCGAGGATCAGCAACGCACCCTCGCGTAACCCGTGGGTTACCTGGTGGGTGAGTTTCGCCGTACCTGCCTTTTTACGCCGTGCCTGGGCCAAAATAATCTTCTTTCAGAGGTTGTACCGCCAATGCGCAGGATTTAATTCGTTTTTTTACCCATCAATCAAGTGTTACTTGCAGTGCCGGGTGAATTAGCTCGCCAGCCCGGATATTGATGCCCCGCCGTCAGGTCCGGGAATTCTCCCAGTCCGGATGTGCCAGTCGCAAGACATAGGGCAGCAATGCGGCGGAAAGTGCCTGGGTGGCGCTCGTGCGGCACCGCGCCGGGCATGTTGGTGACGCAGAAATGCATCACGCCCTCCTCGACGTAGGTCGGGTCGTCATAGTTTGTCGGCCGGGTAGTCTCGATGCAGCCGCCCTGGTCGACCGAGATATCGATGACGACGCTGCCCGGTTGCATGCTGGCCACCATGTCGCCGAGTGACGACGTGTGGTGCACGGGGCCGGCGCTCAGCGCCGCACCGATCACGACATCGGTCTGCTCACCGCACGTGCGCACGGATGCCTCGGGATAAGGGTACAGGCCGGTGACATTGTTGCCCAGTTCACGCATGGCGGCAAGGCGGTCCGGCTGATATCGAACACCATGACCTCGGCCCCGATGGCGGCCGCGAGTGGCGGCGGCGTTGCCGCCGGCCGTACCGGCACCGATGATAACCACGCGGCCACGTTCGACGCCCGCCAGGCCACCGAGCAGCCGTCCCTTGCCGCCCTGTGGCTGATGCAGCAGGTGCATGCCGACCTGGGTCGCGATGACGACCGGCGATATCGCTCATCGGTGCGAGCAGCGGCAGCCGGCCGGGTCGTCCTCGACGGTTTCGAAGCGATCGCGGTCAGACCAATCTCCTGCAGCCGCGCCCAGGTCCGGGTCGGCGGCGAGATGCAGGAAGGAAAACAGCAGGTGGTCCTTGCGTAACAGCGCGAGTTCCCTGGCTGGGGCTCCTTGACCTTGAGAATGCAGCCGGGCTCGCCATAGGTCGGCGCGGTCCGCTGGCGCAGATCGTCGCCCGGCTGCCGCATAACTGTTCATCGCCGTAACCCGGACAGGGGCCGGCGCCCTGCTCCAGGAGACGGTATGCCTGCGCGGAGCAGCTGCGTGCAGGCCTCGGGTATCATGCGCGACCCGGCCTTCCATGGGCTTAATTTCTCGCGGAATTCCTATACGCACGCTTGCTTTACCCTGTACACAAGTTACGTACCATCGCCAGGCTGTTATGTACACCCGGTCAGCCGGCGCTGCCCGGAACCAACCGCGCGCGAGCCTGCGATCGACTGATCTGCGTGGTTCCACGGGCCGTCAAATGGCGTTTCAGGAACGATATTCGGAGCAATATACATGAGTGATATCAAGCACTGCCGCCTTCTTGATACTGGGCTCGGGTCCTGCCGGTTATACGGCCGCCATCTATGCGGCGCGTGCCAATCTTGCCCCGGTTCTGATCACCGGCCTGGAGCAGGGTGGCCAGCTGATGACGACGACCGAGGTGGAAAACTGGCCGGGTGGCGCGGCGGACCTGCAGGGTCCCCGCTGATGGACAACATGCGCCTGCACGCGGAACGCTTCAATACCGAGATCATTTTCGACCTTGTCCACACCTGCGACTTCTGCAGACGCGACCTTTCGTCCTCAGGGGCGATGCCGGCGTATACAGCTGTGATGCGCTGATCATCGCCACCGGTGCATCGGCGATGTATCTGGGACTGCCCTCCGAGGAGGCCTTCAAGGGCGAGGGGTGTGTCCGGCTGCGCCACCTGTGACGGTTTTTTCTACACGGGAGCAGCAGGTAGCCGTGATCGGCGGGGGCAACACGGCGGTCGAGGAAGCACTCTACCTCGCCAATATCGCGTCCCACGTCACCCTGGTGCATCGCCGCGATGCGCTGCGCGCGGAGAAGATCCTGCAGGACCGCCTGTTCTGCAGGAACAGGCGAAGGCAAGATGACGATCGAGTGGAACAGTGTACTGGACGAGGTGCTGGGCGATGACAGCGGCGTGACCGGCATGCGCATCAGGAATGTCAAGGATGAATCGACCCGTGAAATCCCCGCTGCAGGGCGTGTTCATTGCCATCGGCCACAAGCCCAATACGCTAGATTTTCGCAGGGCAGCTGGAGATGAACAACGGTTACATCAGGGTCAGGAGCGGGACGGATGGCGATGCCGACAGCTACCAGCGTGGAGGGCATTTTTGCCGCCGGTGATGTCAGCGACCATGTCTACCGGCAGGCGGTGACCTCTGCGGGTACTGGCTGCATGGCGGCACTGGATGCCGAGAGTTACCTGGATAAGCTGGCCGTAGGCAGGATTAAGCGGAAGCGCGGTCCTGACGAGGACGAACTCGCCGGTGCACCTCGCGCCCGCAATGCAGTTGCCACGGACTGCCGGGGTAAACCGCGTGCAGCCGAGCATCATGGACCGGCTGGAAGCGATACCGGCGGCAGATGGAACCGGGTAGCGGGCACCGCGAATCCGTTTCTCAGCCACGAATTCCTCGCTGCCCTGGAGCGCCACAACTGCGTCGGCGAGACCTACGGGTGGATCCACAGCATATCGCGGCTATACGATGAAGCCGGATGGCTGTGCCGGCGTCATGCCGCTGTACATCAAGGACAATTCCTACGGCGAATTCGTCTTCGACTGGTCCTGGGCGGATGCCTATCACCGCGCCGGCAAACGCTATTACTACCCAAGCTGGTCTCCGCGATACCGTATACCCCGGTGACCGGACCGCGCCTGCTGGTCGGGATGATGCCGATCACGCATGGTCGCGACATGCTCGTCGACACGGCGCTGGCGCTGGCGGCGCAGAAACCGGTGCTCATCCCTGCACTGGCTGTTTACCGAGAGCGGGGACACCGACTGCCTTGATCCGGCACGGCCTGCTGCGCCGCACCGGTTGCCATTTCCACTGGCATGACAACGGTTACCGCTCGTTCGAGGATTTCCTGTCCAGTCTTAGTTCGCGCAAGCGCAAGAAAATACGCCGCGAACGACGCTATGTCGAGGAAGCCGGCATCCGCATGGAAATCATCCACGGCCACGAGGCCAGCGAAGCACAATGGGTGATCATGCACGAGTTCTACCGCTCAACGTTCGAGAAGAAAATCCGGCATGCCGACCCTGTCGCTGGAATTCTTGCTCGATATCAGCCGCAGCATGGGCGACCAGATCGTGCTGGTATTCGCCTGGCTGGGTCGACAGGCGGTCGCCGGGGCTATCAACCTGCGCAGCGACACCGCGCTTTATGGCCGGCACTGGGGCTGCACGGGGCACTTTCACAGCCTGCACTTCGAGACCTGCTATTACCAGGGCATCGAGTATGCATCGAGAACCGGCTGGGCCTGTTCGAACCCGGCGCGCAGGGCGAACACAAGATAAGCCGCGGCTTCCTGCCGACGCTTACCTGGTCGGCCCACTGGGTCAAGGATCCGCTATTTCCGCGAGGCGATGCGACCGGTATCTGGCCCGGGAGCATGAGCTGATGCTCGAATACCAGGAGGAGATGCAGCACGCGTCTCATTCAGGCGTGAAGGCGCCCCGGTGATGCGGAGACCGGTGAATGACGACACTGCGCGACATGGCTCCGTTCTGGCTGGATCCCGAAAGATCCCGGACCTTGCCTTCCCGGATGTGGAACTTGCGATGAAGGAACCCGACGGTCTGCTCGCCATCGGCGGGGATCTTTCCTGCGCACGCCTGCGCATCGCCTATGCGCACGGGATCTTTCCCCTGGTATGGGCCCGGCCAGCCTATCCTGTGGTGGTCGCCGGATCCCACGGCTGGTGCTGCAGCCCGAATACCTGCACATCTCGCGCAGCCTGAATAAGACCCTGAGAAGACACCTTTCAGGGTGACGCTCGACGAGGCTTTCGAGACGGTTATCGAGCACTGCGCCGGACCTCGCGACAACGCAAGCGGCACCTGGATAACACCGGAAATGATAGCGGCTTACCTGGACCTGCAACCGGCGGGGTACGCCCATTCGGTCGAGTGCTGGCAGGAACAGCGATTGGTCGGCGGTCTGTACGGCGTTTCGATCGGCCGGGTATTTTTCGGCGAATCGATGTTTGCACACGCCAGCGATGCCTCGAAGGTGGCACTGGTGACCCTGGCGGCGCAACTGGGCCGCTGGGGCTTCCCCCTGATCGATTGCCAGGTCCATACCCGGCATCTCGAGAGTCTGGGAGCCATACCCCTGCCACGCAAGGAATTTACCGGCATCCTGCGCAGCGCGTGCGCCCTGCCCCCGCCGCCTTTTCCCTGGCGCTTCGAGCGGGATCCCGCACTCTTCCGACCCTGAGATCAGGTGCCGTTCTCAACCTGGAATAACGATTTTTTCCTCACCAGCCTTCCGTGTATAATGCGCGCCAATTTACCCGCAATGAGAGCCAAGAACCCGAATCTATGTCTAAGGAAGAACATATCGAAATGGAAGGGACCGTGATCGAGACCCTTCCCAATACCATGTTCCGCGTCCAGCTGGAAAACGGACACGTGGTGACCGCGCATATCTCGGGAAAAATGAGAAAGCACTACATCCGGATACTGCGGGGTGACAAGGTGACCGTCGAGATGACGCCCTACGATCTCAGCAAGGCGCGCATCACCTATCGCGCGCGCTGAAGCCTTGCGCTGGTTGCCTGCATTTCAGTGCACGCACTCCTTTTCCTCGATCTCGAAACTCAGATCGCCGCCTTCCTCGCGGATCCGCAGGTGGCCGCCATGCGACAGGCGCCCGAAGAGTAACTCCTCCGCCAGTGGCTTCTTGATGTGCTGTTGTATGAGTCGCGCCATGGGGCGGGCGCCCATTTTCGGATCATAGCCGTGTTCGGCCAGCCACAGCCGCGCCGACTCGTCGACCTGGATCGTCACCTGCTGCTCCTGCAGCTGCGCCTCGAGTTCGAAGATGAACTTGTCAACCACCTGGGTGATGACGGTCGGGTCGAGCGCATTGAACTGGACGATGGCATCCAGGCGATTGCGGAACTCGGGAGTGAACAGGCGACGGATGACTTCCATGCCGTCGGAGGAATGATCCTGTTTCGCGAAGCCGATCGACGGACGGCTCATCTCCTGCGCCCCGGCGTTCGTGGTCATGACCAGCACGACATTCCTGAAATCGGCCTTGCGCCCGTTGTTGTCGGTCAGCGTGCCGTGGTCCATGACCTGCAGCAGCAGATTGAAGACATCCGGGTGTGCCTTCTCGATCTCGTCGAGCAGCAGCACGACGTGGGGATTTTTGCTGATGGCCTCGGTCAGCAGACCGCCCTGGTCATACCCGACATAGCCGGGCGGCGCGCCGATCAGGCGCGACACCGTATGGCGCTCCATATACTCCGACATGTCGAAGCGCACCAGTTCGAGCCCCATGGATACGCGCCAGCTGGCGGGTCACCTCGGTCTTGCCGACCCCGGTCGGACCCGGCGAACAGGAACGAGCCGATCGGCTTGTGCTGCCGTGCCCAGCCCTGAGCGCGACATCTTGATCGCCGAGGCCAGGGTCTCGATGGCCGGTCCTGACCGTACACCACCATCTTCAGATCGCGTTCCAGATTGCGCAGGGTTTCCTTGTCGGAGACGGAAACCGTCTTGCCGGGTATACGCGCCATCTGGGCGATGATGTCTCGATTTCGCTCACGCCGATGGTTTTCTGCGCTTCGAAGGCGGACGCAGGCGCTGGCTGGCGCCTGCCTCGTCGATGACGTCCAGGGCCTTGTCCGGCAGATGACGGTCATTGATGTAGCGGTCTGATAATTCGGCCGCCGCGCGCAGGGCACTGATCGAATACTTCACGTTGTGGTGCTCCTCGAAGCGCGACTTGCAGGCCCTTCAGGATCTCGAAGGTTTCCTCAACAGAGGGTTCGCTGACGTCGATCTTCTGGAAACGCCGCGACAGGGCATGGTCTTTCTCGAAGATGCCCCGGTATTCCTGATACGTGGTGGAGCCGATGCACTTCAATTCGCCGGAGGCAAGCAGGGTTTGATCAGGTTGGAGGCGTCCATCACACCGCCGGAGGCCGCGCCGGCGCCGATGATGGTGTGGATCTCGTCGATGAACAGGATCGCGCCCGGCTCCCTTGCGCAATTGTGCCAGTACCGCCTTGAGACGTTTCTCGAAATCGCCGCGATATTTGGTGCCGGCTACCAGTGCGCCGAGATCCAGCGAGTAGATGGTGCTGCCGAGCAGCACATCGGGACTTCACCCTCGACGATCATTTTCGCCAGCCCTTCGGCAATGGCGGTCTTGCCCACACCGGCCTCGCCCACGAACAGCGGATTGTTCTTGCGGCGGCGGCAGAGGATCTGCACCGTGCGCTGGATCTCGGAGCGGCGGCCGATCAGCGGGTCGATCTGCCCTGGGCGGCCAGTTCATTGAGATTGGCTCGCAAAGTTCTCCAGCGGCTGCTGCTGCCCGCCGTCCCGGCGATCCGATCCGCCGGGCTCTCGATGTTCTCCTCGGCCTGGTCGTGCACCTTGGAGATGCCGTGCGAGATGTAATTGACGACATCCAGCCGGGTGATATTCAGCTTGTTAAGAAAGTAGACTGCCTGGGATTCCTGCTCGCTGAATATGGCAACCAGCACGTTGGCGCCGGTGACTTCGTTCTTGTCGGAGGACTGGACATGAAACACGGCGCGTTGCAGCACGCGCTGGAAACCCAGGGTGGGTTGTGTTTCCCGGGTATCCCCCGGGACCAGACGCGGGGTGGTCTCATCGAGGAATGGCCAGTTCCTGCTTGAGTTGCTCCAGGTTGCCCCGCAGGCGCGCAGCACCTCGGCCGCGGACGGATTGTCAAGCAGTGCGAACAGCAGGTGCTCGACGGTCATGAACTCGTGGTGTTTTTCCCGTGCCTCCTTAAATGCCAGATTCAGCGTGAATTCGAGCTCCTTGCTCAACATGTCAGCACCTCTATGGCCAATCGCCAACTACACTTTTTCCATACTGCATAACAGCGGGTGCTGGTGACGTTGTGCATATTCATTCACCTGTGCCACCTTGGTTTCCGCAATCTCATAGGTGTAGATGCCGCAGACTCCCTTGCCCTGACTGTGCACCAGCAACATGATACGTGTTGCCTTCTCACGATCCATGCCGAACAGTTTCTCCAGCAGATAACGACAAATTCCATCGGTGTGAAATCATCGTTCAGGAGAAACACCTTGTACATCGACGGTTCCTTGAGCTCGGGTTTCGCCTCCTTGAGCGCCAGACCCGTCACCGCCGCGATGTACCTGCTCATTGCTCATGCTTGCGGTTCCTGCCTGCCGTTTCCGGACAGATGCTTACGATATGCTTATTTTACCACTCATTTCATAAACATACATGCCCGCAAAACAAAGGCCGGCAGTTTGCCGTGGTACGCGTTGCGGAGCAGGACACCTGTGCCATGGATCGGCAATAAAAGTACGAACTTGAAAGTAACCGTGCGGGCACGTACACCGGCCGTGCAACCGGGAAAACCAGGTCGCTCCCCGGCGTGCGCGGCGCACGGTGGCAGGGGACGGTTCAGCTGTTTGCGAGTATGGCGCGTCCGAACGCGGAACAACCCACCTTCGTGGCGCCCGGCATCAGTCGATGCAGGTCGTAGGTGACTGTCTTTGCCGCAATTGCGCCTGAGAGGCCCTTGATGATCCAGTCGGCCGCTTCGGTCCAGCCCAGGTGGCGCAGCATCATTTCGGCTGACAGGATCAGGGAGCCGGGATTGACCTAGTCCTTGCCCGCATATTTGGGCGCGGTGCCGTGCGTGGCTTCGAACATGGCCACGGTGTCGGACAGGTTGGCGCCGGGCGCGATGCCGATGCCGCCGACTTCTGCCGCCAGCGCATCGGAGACATAGTCGCCATTCAGATTTAGGGTGGCGATGACATCGTACTCGGCCGGGCGCAGCAGAATCTGCTGCAGGAAGGCGTCGGCGATCACGTCCTTGATCACGACAATGCCGTTTCGGGTTCTTGAATTTCACCACGGCCCTCCGTCGATCGACGGCGCCGAATTCACGCGCGCCAGCTCATAGCCCCATTTCTTGAAGCCCCCTTCGGTGAACTTCATGATGTTGCCCTTGTGCACCAGGGTAACGGAACTCGCTGTCGTTGTCGATGGCGTACTGGATCGCCCGGCGGACCAGGCGCTCGGTGCCTTCGATGGAGACGGGCTTGATGCCGATGGCGGACGATGGCGGGAAAACGGATCTTCTTGACGCCCATTTCATTTTGCAGGAATTCGATCAGCTTTTTCGCCTCCGGCAATGCCGGCTTGCCATTCGATGCCGGCATAGATGTCCTCGGAGTTTTCGCGGAAGATCACCATGTCGTCGTTTTCCGGCTCTTTGACCGGGCTGGGCACACCGTCGAAATAGCGCACCGGGCGCAGGCAAACATACAGATCCAGTTGCTGGCGCAGCGCCACATTGAGCGAGCGGATGCCGCCCCGACCGGCGTGGTCAGCGGGCCCTTGATGGAAACGCATGTATTCGCGGACGGCGTCCACGGTTTCGTCCGGCAGCCAGATGTCCTCGCCGTAGACCCGGGTGGCCTTTTCTCCGGCATAGACTTCCATCCAGGCGATTTCTCGTTCTGCCGCCATAGGCCTTCTCCACCGCCGCATCCACCACGTCGCGCATGACCGGGGTGATGTCCACGCCGATGCCGTCACCTTCGATGAATGGAATGATGGGCAGGTCCGGTACGTTCATCGTGTTGTCAGCCTTGACCGTGATCTGTTCTCCGTCTTTCGGGATAACTATGTGTTTGTACGCCATGTATATCGTTCCTGATTCAATTAACAGTCAACTGCTCGTAAAAAAGCCCCTGCTGTTGCAGGGGCTTCAATTTACTACATCTGTCCTCTTCCGGCAGGCCGGCTGGGGTTACGGCTCTCCGCCGGAGGCCTTGATCAGGGCTTCCTCGATGGCGCCCGGGGCACACATGATGTTCATGAAGGTTGCGCCGGTCGAGCTGGCAACCATGGGCAGGTGCGGCCAGTTGATCGCGATGCGGAAACGTGCAAACAGCGCATAGGCGGTGCCGTCGGAAACCACGATTTCATACGGCAGGTGCGCGGTGGAACGCGGGGTTGCCTTGTCGATGCGGCTCATGACGTACTCGTCGCTGCTGCAGTCGTCCTTGTCCTTGCCCTTCAGCGCGACACCGAAGACGGTCTCGTCCTTGCCCGGGATGTCGATGCGGTAGACCTTGGCGGTACCCCCCTTGCCGGCTGCCAGGGAGTCCTCCACGGCCTTCACAGCCTCGGCCTGGCTGTCATACTCGGCCAGTGTGCTGGGGTCGTCGAAGTATTCCATCATGACGGTGTAGTGGTATTTACGCAGGTCTTCTGCTGTCAGGTTCTTTTCGGAACCAAAGTCCTTTTCGGCACCCAGTGCACCCTCCACCTGGGCACGGATGTCGGACAGGTCGCTGGCCATGCGGTAGACGGCCGCCATATAAACCGGGTTGGTATAGACCACTTCGGTTTTATCGCCGTTCTTGGTCACGGAAACACGGACCATTGCGCCGTAGGCGCCGAAGTCCGATTTGGCGGCGTGGTTCTTGAGCGCGTCATTGGTGACAATGATGACGTTGGCGTCCGCGTAGGGGGAGTATTCGCCGACCACCTGGAAACCGGCGGCGGTCAGCTTGGATTTGACCTCGGAGGAGACGGATGCGACGTCGCCACTCGAAGTACCGGCCAGAACAAACGGCATCAAGTAATCGTCAGCCAGGGCAGCGCCTGCTGTAACAATGAGTATGAATCCTGCAAACAGCGTTTTTCTTAGCAAGCCAGTCATTACCAGTTCCTCCAGGACGTTTTTGTTAAAAAGTTCTTAATTGTTTATCGTTACAGGGATACTGTGAGATATTGCCTCAGGTAGGCGTCATAACTACACCCCAGTGAACGAGTTGTAAAGTATAGGGGATTGTTTGTAACAGTGCGAGCGTCAATTATCAAACACAATCAGGCCTTCCAGGCAGCGAGAACGAAGTATTGTTTTTTCCGGTCACTATTATTGTACATATAAGCTCTTGAAATTTATGATCTGGAAACCACACGTAACAGTAGCCGCATTGCTCGAACAGGAAGGTCGATTTCTGCTGGTCCAGGAGCTCATTGCCGGGAAATCGGTCTACAATCAACCGGCGGGCCATCTGAATGACGATGAAAGTCTGATCGAGGCTGTGATTCGCGAGACCCGCGAGGAAAGCGGCTGGCAGTTCGAACCGGACCGTATCACCGGCATCTACCGCTGGCGCCAGCCGGAGAACCAGCAAACCTATCTCAGAGTCGCGTTTGCCGGGCGCGGGCTCGCACATGACCCGGCTTGTACGCTGGATGCAGGCATCGAGTGCACGCTGTGGCTGACGGCCGACGAAATCCGCCGGCGCGCCGACAGGCTGCGCAGCCCGCTGGTGATGCGCTCGATCGAAGACTACCTTGCCGGTGCCGGCTATCCGCTGGCGTTGCTTGCCGATATCGGCTAGCGACCGGATCCTGCCCGCTGTGATGCCGCGATCCCGCCTGCTTGCGCTACAAGACGGCTCGTCATGCGGCCCTTTCGTCCGGCCGTCACGGCGAAATTCCGGCGTTTTACAGGCGGTGTGGTACATGGGGAACACGCGGCCGTGAGCAAGGTCGTCGTTGGCCTATCGGGTGGTGTCGACTCCGCGGTGGCGGCACAGCGGCTGCTGGAGGCGGGTCACGACGTCAGCGCCGTGTTCATGAAAAACTGGGACGATGACGATGATGCCGATTTCTGCCCGGCGGCGCGGGACCTGGCCGATGCGCGCGCCGTTGCGGCGTGTCTGGGCATCGAACTGCACACCGTCAGTTTTTCCGCACAGTACTGGAACCGCGTGTTTGCCCTGTTCCTGGAGGAATGCGCGGCCGGCCGCACCCCCAGTCCGGATATTATCTGCAACCGGGAAATCAAGTTCCGCGCTTTTCTTGACCACGCCATCGGCCTGGGCGCCGAATTCATCGCGACCGGGCACTACGCGCGTATCGAGAAGGGGCCGGTCGTGCGCCTGCTCAGGGGGCTGGACGAACGCAAGGACCAGACCTACTTCCTGCATACCCTGGAACAGGATCAGCTCAGGCGCAGCCTGTTCCCGCTGGGGGGGCTGCTCAAGCGGGACGTGCGATGCGTGGCCCGGATGGCGGGTTTTGCAAACCATGCCAAGAAAGACAGTACCGGCATCTGTTTTATCGGCGAGCGCCGTTTCAGCGAATTCCTTGCCCGGTATCTAGCCGCCAGCCCGGGTGACATCAGGACGCTGGACGGTCAAACCATCGGCCGGCACCGCGGGCTGGCGTTCTACACCATCGGTCAGCGCCAGGGTCTCGGTATCGGCGGTCTGAAATCGTGCACGGGTGAACCATGGTACGTGGCCGGCAAGGATATCGACGCCAATGTCCTGTATGCCGTGCAGGGCGCCGACCACCCCGCCCTGTTCAAGCCCGGCCTGCTGGCCAGCCACGCACACTGGATTGCCGGTGTTCCGCCCGCTACCGGTGTCGAGGTTACCGCACGCATCCGTCACCAGCAGCCGTTACAGGTCTGCACCGTCCGGGTTGGCGGCGACGCGGGCTGCCGCGTGGCATTCGCCGAACCGCAGCGTGCCATTGCACCGGGTCAGTCCGTGGTGTTCTACGCCGGTGACGTATGCCTGGGCGGCGCCATTATCGAACAGGCGCTGGATACGAAATGAAGACAGCGGATAACCAGACCACACGCGCACGCACCATCGCGCTGGCCGGCATCTTCCAGGCAGCCACCCTGGTCCGGCAAACCGGCCAGGGCAGGCTGCGGGACGAGGCCGCTACCCGGACCAGCATCGCCAGCATTCTGAAAACTGATGCCGCGTCGGCCGAGGATGTGTTCGGCGGCGTCGCAGCACTACGTGTGGGGCTCGAAACACTGGCCGTCCAGCTGGGCAATGACAGCAGGCTGCGGGACATGGAGATCACCGGCTACGTCATCACATTGCTGCATCTGGAGCGAAAGCTGGCGCGGGACAAGACGATGCTGGAAAGCATCAGCGATGGCATTCGGCACATCGGGGCACCGTCGCCGGACAGCGAGCCGCACGACCCCGCACGGGTCGCGGAACTGGCGGAGCTCTACCGACAAACCATCAGCACGCTTACCCCGCGCGTGATGGTGCACGGCGATCCCGGCGTGCTGGCCGGTGCCGGAACCCGCGACATGATTCGAGCCCTGCTGCTGGCCGGTATCCGTGCGGCGGTACTGTGGCGTCAGTGCGGAGGCAATCGCTTCATGCTGATAATCAGGCGCAGGGGCATCCTGAATTGCTGTTCCGGGCTGCTGCGCGAGGCCCGCCTGCACGGCGTCCTGTAAACTCGTTTCGACCCGAATCTGTGTATAATTGCCGCCGCCGTCTGAATGTCCGGCCGGTTTGCAGGAGAGTCCATGAATAACAGCTTCAATACCCGTGACACGCTCGTGATCGGGGATCGTTCCTATGAAATATTCAGCCTGGACAGGTTGGCGGCGATGCATGATGTAGCGCGCCTGCCCTGTTCGCTGAAGATCCTGCTCGAAAACCTGCTGCGATACGAGGACGGCAGGACGGTGACGCGCAGCGACATCGAGGCGCTGTCGAACTGGGATCCGAAGGCGGAGCCTGACACGCGAAATCGCCTTCCGCCCCGCGCGGGTGCTGATGCAGGATTTCACCGGTGTGCCGGCGGTGGTCGACCTGGCCGCCATGCGCGATGCCATGCACGGCCCTGGGCGGCGATCCTGCCCGCATCAACCCGCTGCAGCCGGCCGAACTGGTGATCGATCACTCCGTGCAGGTCGACAGCTTCGGCTCTGCCAAGCGCCCTCGACATCAACAGCGAGCTCGAATACCAGCGCAACCAGGAGCGCTACAGTTTTCTCAAGTGGGGCCAGAAGGCCTTTTCCAATTTCAGGGTCGTTCCGCCCGACACCGGCATCGTGCACCAGGTCAACCTGGAATACCTGGCGCGGGTGGTGTTCAGACCGGAGCACGGACGGCGTCACGCAGGCCTATCCCGACACGCTGGTCGGCACCGATTCGCATACCACCATGATCAACGGCCTCGGCGTGCTGGGCTGGGGCGTGGGCGGCATCGAGGCGGAGGCCGCCATGCTGGGCCAGCCGATCTCCATGCTGATCCCGCAGGTGGTGGGATTTCAGGCTGACCGGCAAGCTGCCCGAGGGCGCGACCGCGACCGACCTGGTGCTGACCGTAGCCGAAATGCTGCGCAAGAAAGGCGTGGTCGGCAAGTTCGTGGAGTTCTTCGGTGACGGGCTGACGCACCTGCCGCTGGCCGACCGCGCCACCATCGCCAACATGGCGCCGGAATACGGCGCCACCTGCGGCCTGTTCCCGATCGACGAGGAGACGCTCGCCTACCTGCGCCTGACCGGCCGCACGCGAAGAACGGGTCGCTCTGGTCGAGGCCTATGCGCGGGAACAGCTGCTGTTCCGCGAGCGACGATGCGGCCGCAGCCAGCTAATCGAACACTGTCGAGCTGGACCTTGGCGAGCGTCGTAGCCGAGCCTCGCCGGACCGAAGCGGCCGCAGGACCGCGTTCCGCTCGCCGGGACGCAAGGCCGCGCTTCCTGCGAGGCGATTGTCGGCTCTCAAGGCAGGAGACGCAACCTGACCAGCAAGCGCTATCACCACCGCGCATCGAAGCGGCAGGAAGTCGAACTGGACGACGGTGCCGTCGTTATCGCCGCGATCACCTCCTGCACCAACACCTCCAATCCCTCGGTCATGGTCGCGGCCGGCCTGGTTGCACAGAAGGCCATGCAACGCGGTCTTGCCGATCAAGCCCTGGGTAAAGACCTCGCTGGCGCCCGGTTCGCGCGTGGTCACGGCCTACCTGGAACAAGCCGGGCTGACGAAGCCGCTGCAGTCACTGGGTTTTACACCGGTCGGCTACGGCTGCACCACCTGCATCGGCAATTCCGGCCCGCTGCCGGAGCCGGTATCGAAAGCCATACACGACGGGAACCTGGCGGTCTGTTCGGTGTTGTCCGGCAACCGCAATTTCGAGGGACGCGTGCATGCCGAGGTACGCATGAACTATCTGGCCTCACCGCCGCTGGTGGTCGCCTATGCACTGGCAGGCCGGATGGATATCGACCTGCACACCGAGCCACTGGGCACCGGGAGCGACGGCAGGTCGGTTTATCTGAAGGACATCTGGCCATCGCAGCAGGAAATCCAGGCCATCATCCTGCAGAGTGTCAAGCGGGAGAAATTCCGCAGCGACCTATGCGGAGATATTCAACGGCGAGACTCGCTGGAACGTGCTGGAGTCCCCCGCAGCGAAACGTATGCCTGGGACGATGACTCGACCTACATCCGCAGGCCGCCCTATTTCGATGGCATGGCCAGACAACCCGGAGAACCCGGCCGACATCCGGGGTGCACGGGTACTCGCACTGCTCGGCGACTCGGTCACCACCGACCATATTTCACCGGCCGGCGCCATCAAGCCGGACAGCCCCGCCGGCAAATATCTCGAGAGCCCAGGGCGTCGCGCCGGACGATTTCAATTCACTCGGTTCACGGCGCGGCAATCACGAGGTGATGATGCGTGGCACGTTTGCCAATATCCGCCTGCGCAACCGGCTGGCGCCGGGTACGGAAGGCGGTGTGACGGTACACCTGCCGGATGGCGAGCAGATGAGCATCTTCGATGCACGCCGTGCGTTATCGCAACGACGGGGTACCCCTGGTCGTCCTGGCCGGCAAGGAATACGGTTCGGGATCCTCGCGTGACTGGGCCGCCAAGGGGCCGCGGCTGCTGGGGGTGCGTGCGGTGATCGCGGAGAGTTACGAGCGCATTCACCGCTCCAACCTGGTGGGTATGGGCATCCTGCCCCTGCAATTCAACGCGGGTGATACAGCCGACAGTCTGGGACTGACCGGCCACGAGGTGCTCGACATCGACGGGTTGCAGGACGGTCTCCGGCCGGTTACACGCATCACGGCGACCGCCCCGGACGGGACTCAAACGGTATTCGGGGCGCGCGTGCGCATCGATACCCCACAGGAATTCGAATATTATTGTCACGGCGGCATCCTGCACTACGTGCTCCGGCAACTGGCCGCCTGAGCACCGAACCCGCGAGGTCTCACATGGACTTGTCCGAGCTCAATGCCATCTCACCGGTTGACGGACGTTACGGCAGCAAGACGGCGACGTTGCGGCCCATTTTCAGCGAATTCGGACTGATCCGTCATCGTGTCATCGTCGAGGTACGCTGGTTGCAGGCACTGGCGGGTCACGCCGCTGTCGCTGAAGTGCCTGCGCTGGGCAGCCATGCCGAGCGTGTACTGAACGACCTCATCGAGAAATTCAGCGAACAGGACGCGCAGCGCGTCAAGAACATCGAACGCACCACCAATCATGATGTGAAAGCGGTCGAGTATTTCCTGAAGGAAAAGATTACCGGTAATGCCGAACTGGAGGCCGTCAGCGAGTTCTTTCACTTTGCCTGCACCTCTGAAGACATCAACAACCTCGCCTATGCCCTGATGCTGCGGGAAACGCGCAGCCAGTCGTTGTTGCCCCTGCTGGACGATATCATCAAGGCGATCGGCACGCTGGCGCACACCTGGGCCGACCAGCCCATGTTGTCACGCACCCACGGCCAGATCGCTACCCCGACCACGGTCGGCAAGGAGTTTGCCAACGTATGCGCTCGCCTGCAGCGGCAACGCGTGCAGATTGCCGCAGTCCCCATGCTGGGCAAGATGAACGGCGCCGTCGGCAACTACAATGCCCACCTGGTGGCCTATCCGGATATCGACTGGCCGGCTTTTTCGGCGGCCTTCATCGCCGACCTCGGGCTCGAGGTGAATCCCTACACCACCCAGATCGAGCCGCATGACTACATGGCCGAGCTGTTCGATGCCGTGGCGCGCTTCAACACCGTGCTCATCGATTTCTGTCGCGATGTCTGGGGTTATATTTCACTGGGCTATTTCCGTCAGAAGACGATAGCCGGCGAGGTTGGTTCATCCACCATGCCGCACAAGGTCAACCCGATCGATTTCGAGAACTGTGAGGGCAATCTGGGTATCGCCAACGCACTGTTCACCCATTTTGCGGCCAAGCTGCCGGTGTCGCGCTGGCAGCGTGACCTGAGCGACTCCACCGTGCTCAGGAATATCGGCGTGTCCATGGCACATTGCGTGATCGCATTCGAATCCTGCCTGAAGGGCATCGGCAAACTGCAGCTCAACGAACAGCGTACACTCGAGGATCTCGATCACAGCTGGGAGGTGCTGGCCGAACCCCTGCAAACCGTGATGCGTCGCCACGGCATCGAGAAACCTTACGAAAAACTGAAAGAGCTTACCCGTGACCGCGTTGTCAACCGGGAAACCCTGCAGGCGTTCATCGCGACACTCGATTTGCCGGCTGTAGTGAAGGCGGAGCTCGCGGCACTGACCCCGGCCACCTATACGGGCAACGCGGCTGCGCAGGCAAAGGCCGTCTGACGGCTACCCGGCACAGGCGCCAGCATACCCGTGCACTCCAATCCGGATCAGGTTACTGTTCGTGAGGCCGACTGGCTCGGGGACCAGGCCGCGATCCGGGCCGTGCGTCATGCCGTGTTCGTCATCGAGCAGGGGATTCCCGCCGCGCTTGAATGGGACGGCATCGATCCGGACTGCCGGCACGTGCTGGGCTGCGCCGGCGACGGTGAGCCCGTTGCTACCGGTCGGTTGATGCCCGATGGCCAAATCGGGCGTATGGCGGTGCTGCCCGAGTGGCGTCGGCTGGGTGTTGGCCGTATGCTGCTGTCACGGCTGCTGGAACTGGCGGGATCCCGTGGTTTACGGCACGTCCGTCTCCACGCACAGCTCGCGGTCGCCGGTTATTACCGGCGTGCAGGGTTTCAAGAAAGCGGCGTCCCCTTCGCGCTCGCGGGTATTGCGCATATACGGATGACACGGTCTCTGGATCAGTAATCACCGCTTGTTGAAGACATTCCGGGTCAATGGATGGAGGTAGATATGGTTGATCGGTATCCATACCGCTGAAATACTGTTTAGCCGTCGATCCGGGCTGATGCGACGGTTGAATTTTCCACTGCGCTTGCTCTCGATGTCGTTGCTGCGCCTGTCCTGTGGTTTCCTTCGTTCATTCATTGTGATTGTCCGTAAATATTAGGTACCTGACCTATATTTACAGCAATCAGCGGGGTAAAAACCATTGTACCAAGGTTGTAGGTGACACCCCCGGTTAGTGGCCGGACGTTGCGTCAGCCGGTGACACCCGCAGCTAGCCGCACCGGTGCTGCCCGTCGCTCAGGGGAATGCCGGAATGACCGGCTCGGTGCCCTCGATGTGCGCTTCCGGGTGGTGGCTCCTGACCAGGTCGGTGATTTTTTCGACGTGACTCTTGGGTACATCCACCATCATCAGCAATTCACCGTTCTTGATGGCGAGTTCGAATTCCTTCAGTCGTGAACTTGGTGCCGAGATGCCGATCATTCCCGACGTCCAGGCACCGAGGCCGGCACCAGCGAGGCCGATCCCTAGAATTGCACCCCCCCCCAGCGCCAGTCCGAGCCCAGGAATGGCCACGGCCGCAATCCCGGCCATGATACCGGTTGCTCCACCCACCGCGAGACCGCGCTCCACGGCCGGGACAAAATCGCTTTCCTGTAACAGGCCGGCCTCCGGCAGATTGGCCTCGATCAGGGCGTGGTGATCGGCCGCAGCGATGTGAATGTGACGCTCCTCGACGCGGGCCAGCAGCAACTCATCGACGATTTTCTTGGCGCTGTCTATGTTGGGTATCAGAAAATACAACCTTCTCATCGGCTAACTCCTTGCATGGGCTCGGGATCGATATTAATTATTTTAATGGCATGAAACAATCATAGTTATCTTATAGAACAGGTAGTCGATCGACGCCAGTGAAAACGCCAATAATTGTTTGATTTGTCGCGCAGCCTGGCCGGTTCCGCTGGTTACCGCACAGGTCTGTTGGCACGGTATTCACGGTAATCGTCGGGTGTATCGACATCGGCGTGCTCAGGCAGGCAGAACCACTCCAACCCGTGCACACGGCACTGTGCCAGCGTGGCGTCGAGCACCCGGGGCGTACCCCAGGCTATGGCTTCGAACAGCTGCGGGTGATGGCGGCTCATGCCAATCAGGTAGTAGCCGCCGTCCGCCGCCGGCCCCAGCACGATATCCGTGCCCTCGGCCAGGTGCACGATGGCGCTGTCGATATCCGCGGCACAGAGCGCCGGGCAATCCGCGCCGATCAGCACGGCATGAGCCGCGACCTGCAGGGTACTGCGGATCGCCACCGACATGCGCCGGCCGATATCGCCTTTCCCCTGCGGGTGCAGCTGCAATGGATATTGCTGCGCACAGCGCCGGAAGAACGCGTGCCTGACGGACGGCGTGCACCACAGCTCGACCGGGCACAGCCCGCACGCAATAGCCTTCCGGAGGGTGTCATCCAGCAGGCGTGTGTACAACCGGGCCGCCGCCTCGGCACCCAGTAACGGGATAAGCCGGGTCTTTACCTGACCCGGCTCAGGCGCCTTGCTGAAAACAAGCAACCGGACATGCGGGTACTTCATGCCCGGTGCAGGGCATAGAAGCGCGCCAGGCGGTGCGGGTCGATGCCGAGAAAATAGCCGAGCCGCAGGCTCCACATGGTGAGAATCGTGCGCACGATTCCATGCTTCTTCCAGCGGCGCGACGAGCAAAGCAGCGGTGTGGCAATCTGCATTGGTCTGGCCAGGTGCTTGAGCCGGCGACTCAGGGCGATATCTTCCATGATCGGTATCAGCGGGAATCCGCCGCTGTGTTCATACGCCGCGCGTCGCACGAAGATCCCCTGGTCGCCGGTGGCGATACCGGTTAATCGCGAGCGCCGGTTCATCAGCCAGGCCACGCATTTCAGCAACAGCGGCGCGTCCGACAGCTGGACATCGAACCATCCCCACGTGCGCTGCCCGCCGGCCAGCGCACGCCGGATCAGCTGATCGGCTGCCTCGGGCGGCTGGGTGTCGGCGTGCAGAAACCAGAGCACGGATCCACCGGCGCCGAGAACGCCGGCGTGCATCTGTCGTGCACGTCCGCGGGGTGCCTGCAAGACCCGGTCCGCCAGCGGCGTGGCCTCGGCAAGGGTATTGTCGGTACTCCCCCCGTCCACCACGAGCACCTCATGTCCGCGCCGGCGCAGCGGCTGGAGGCAGCGCAGCGTGTGCACGAGCACGCCGGCCTCGTTCAGTGCCGGTATGATGACCGAGATCTGCGTGTCGTCAGCAACAGCCGCTGGTCGCATTTTCGTCAGGTGTACGGCAGCTTGTCTGCGATCCGGACAGATCGATAAACGCACCCTGGTAGGCCGGTTGCAGCAACAGTCGTGCGGTACCGGGAGATACCGTGATTCGCACGCCCCGCTGCCAGTGGTTGCCGGCATCGTCGGTGACCGAGGCGAACGGTCCACGGTACATGAGCTGCGGGCCCGCAGACGGGTCAGCGACCAGGTTCAGCACGCAGTTCGAGATCACCAGGTCGACGGACTCGCTCGCAACGAGCGGCCGCTGGCTGCGCTGGAGCCGTTTCCAATGCGCGAGTGCCATGTAACCGGAGCCGAGGTCGAGCACGACATCGTCTTCCTGCACGTAGTGCGACGGATCGCCGCAGCCGTAGTCCCTGTCAATGATTTCCTGCGGCAGCAGCGCCTGCAGTCCATTGTCGTAATCAACCGGGCAGCACAGTGCTTCCTGCCGTTGCTGTGCACCCTGCGTGTAGCGTGCCAGGACGCTGTCTTCAACATTCATCATCATGCGCTGCCCGTAATGACCAGATCACCGTTCAAGTGCGCCGCCACAGCTCGACCCCTGTCCCGCGGTGCAGGCATAGCAGTGCTGCGCGACCTGTACCGGGCAGCCGTCCAGCTCCCTGCCCCGCAAGTCGCTAATGTGCAGGCGCGGTCGTTCGTCGAGCTGCAGAGGCAGGTCGAGCATCTGGTTGAAATCGCAGTCGTAGACATAACCCCGCCAGTCAACGCTGATCAGCGAGCGGCACATCACCGCAGCAAGGTTCTCATCCCGGTGCGCCCCCCTGAGGAGCTCCAGATAGCTGCCGAACTCGCCACGACTGAGCAGCGTACTGCCAAAGCGGTTGATGGGTACGTTGGCCAGCGTCAGCAGGTGGCTGAAGACGATCCCGTAGTCATCTGCAAGGCGCTGCCGGTAGTCGACCTCGAGTGCCTGTTGCGGGGGTGGCAGCGTGGCGCCCTGCGGATTGTAGACCAGATCGAGCTCGAGGCCGGAGCCGGCCCTCCCGTAGCCCAGTGTGTTCAGCAGCCGCAGCGCCGCGATGCTTTTTCCGAACACCCCGTCACCGCGCTGGGCATCCACATTTTCCTTCAGATAGCAGGGCAACGATGCCACCACCTTGACCGAATGGCCGGCCAGAAACCGGGCCGTATCCTGCTGGCCATCCTCGAGCAGCACGGTCAGGTTGCAGCGGTCGATGACCCTGAGCCCGCGCGTGCGCGCGGCGCTGACCAGTTCGCAAAAATGCGGATTGAGTTCCGGTGCACCGCCGGTCAGGTCCAGCGTGCGTACGGCTGTGGCATCGAGGAAGTCAATCACAGCGGCGACCGTTTCGCCGGTCATGATCTCGGTACGTTTCGGCCCGGCGTTGACATGGCAGTGCAGGCAGGCCTGGTTGCAGCGGTAGCCAAGGTTGACCTGCAGCGTTTCAAGGTGTGTGCGCCGCAGCGGCGGGAAGTCGGTTTCGCTCAGTAACTGGAGTGTTGCGTGCATTGCCTTTCAGCCGTCTCGTGGATCAGGGCAACAAGCGGTTCATGCACCATGCCAGCAGTCGCAGCTTGCGTGACTGCAACAGGTGTGCATAACTCTTGTTGACGGTGCGCCGGTGTATCTGTGCATAGGTCGGGTAGGCATGTATCAGTTCGCTGATTTCCCTTATCCTGGCATTGACCCGCATCGCCAGCGCAAGTTCATGTATGAGTTCGCCCGCCTGCGGGCCGATCATGCTCGCCCCGACGATCCGCCCCTTCCTGACCAGAAGCCGGCTGAAGCCGCCGTCGACACCGGCCGTGATCGCACGATCGATTTCGCGCACGGGAAACTCGAGCACATCATAGCCGATTCCCCGCGCTTCTGCCTCGGCACTGCTCAGGCCGACCATGGCCACCTCGGGGTCAGTATAGACAACGCGTGGTACTACCCGGTAATCGGCCTTCTTCGGAATCCTGAACACGATATTGGCGAGTGCGATGCCGGCCTGGTACTCGGCCACGTGGGTGAACGGGTATGGCCCGCATACATCACCTGCCGCGTAGATGTGGCGCTGTGTGGTGCGTTGTCGTCTGTCTACGCTGATGCCCTGCCTGTCATAAACGACATCTGCCGCACCGAGTCCGAGGCCCTGCAGCGCCGGTTGCCGTCCGGCCGCCACCAGGATGCGGTCGCATTCGATAGTCGAACCATCGGCGAGCAGTAACTGGCGGCTGTCACCGTCGCGGCGCACCGACTGTACGGACACGGATGTCTGTATCCTGATACCTTCCCGTTCCAGTGCCCGCTGCAGTTCCTCCGCGACGGCCGTGTCGCTCATTGGCAGCACGTGCCCGGCCATCTCGACCAGTGTGACCCGTGCGCCGAGACGGGCAAAGGCCTGTGCCAGTTCCACGCCGACCGGGCCGGCACCCAGTACGACCAGGTGTCCCGGCAGGGTCCGCCGGGTAAATATCGTTTCATTGGTGTCGTATCCGGCCTCTTCAAGCCCCGCGATCGGGGGGATGGCGGGACTGGACCCGGTTGCGATCAGGAAGCGCCGGGCACGGATGATTTCATCCTGTACCGCAATTTCATGCGGGCTGGTGAAATGCGCCGCACCGAAGCGTACCTCACATCCGTAGCCGCGAAAGCGTTCCGGATCGTCATGCCGCTGTATCTGTTCGATGACGGCACTGACACGGTCAATCGCAGCACCGAAGTCGATGTCGGGCATACCCGAAAGCAGCCCGTCGTGCACCGCCTGCCGGGTAGCCTGGGCCGTATGCGCAAGGTGCAGCAAGGTCTTGCTGGGTACACAGCCACTGTGCAGGCAATCCCCACCCAGGCGCGCGGTCTTTTCGACCAGCGTGACCCGCAAGCCGAGCTGTGCAGCGACACTGGCCGCCACCAGCCCGGCAGGGCCGCCACCGATGATTGCAAGGTCCTGCCTGCGTTGCATGGGGTGCCTACCTGTTCCGGTTGCGCCGCAGGCGCACGATGATGCGTGACAGAAACGCGATGGTCGCGACCACCGCGAGGGCCAGCAGGGCCTTGCGCACCACGTCCTCGCCACCGCCGGCGAGTTCACGACCGGCATAGCCGAGATAGGTGTAGGCAGCGCCACCGGGTGCCATGAAGATAAACGAGGTGACGACGTAGTGCGACAGGCGTATGCGCGTGAGTCCCAGCGCGTAGTTCAGCAGGTTGAAGGGAAACAGTGGCACCAGGCGCACGAAGGCCACAAAACGCCAGCCTTCCTTCTCCACGCCCTCGACCAGCGCACGCAGGCGGGTGCCGGCACGCTGTGCGGCCCAGTCCTGGGCAAGGTAACGCGCGGTCAGGAACGCCAGCGTGGCGCCGAGTGTTGCACCGGCCAGGTTGTACAGTGTGCCGTAGACAGGTCCGAACAGCGCACCGCCGGCCAGCGTGAACAGCAGGCCGGGCAGGAACAACACCGTGGCGATCGCGTAGCCGGCGATAAACACCAGCGGTGCCAGCACGCCGAGCTGGCTGACCCACGCCGTGAGCACGGCGGTCGACAGCCGGTCGCGCCAGTACAGGGCGGCGCCGATGCCGGCGAGCAGCACGCACAGCAGCACGACCCGGCGTGTCGTTGACCTCATTGCCTGTTCTTCCAGCTGCGACGGTTGATCGCGTAGTCGCCGGCCTTGCCGCTGAACGGCAGCAGCAACAGGCCAGCCAGCCGTACGCAGTGGGCGGGATCGCGCCAGGTGTCGATGCCGATGGTCATGGCGGTATGCCCGTCCTCCGGCTGGTCGCGGTAGGTGCCGAACAGGCGGTCCCAGAGCGACAGGTTGAAACTGAAGTTGGAATTCGTTTCGTGCTCGAGGTGCGAGTGATGCACCCGGTGCATGTCCGGGGTGACGATGAGCAGGCGCAGGTATCTGTCCACCCGCAGTGGCAGCCGTACATTGCCGTGATTGAACATGGAGGTGGCGTTCAGCACGACTTCAAAGATCACCACGGCCAGCAGCGGCGGTCCCAGCAGGATGATCGCGGCGAACTTGATCAGCATCGACAGGATGATCTCGACCGGGTGGAAGCGTGCACCGGTGGTGACATCGAAGTCCAGGTCGGCGTGATGAACACGGTGCAGACGCCAGAATACCGGTACGGCGTGGAACATGACATGCTGCAGATAGATAAGGCCGTCCAGTATGACCACGGATGCGACCATGGATAGCACGCCCGGCACCTCGACCTGGTTGAACAGTCCCCATTGACGGGTACTGCACAGGGCGGCCATACCCACGGCGGCGGTCGGGAACAGCAGGCGCAGCAGCACCGTGTTCAGCGCCACCAGCAACACATTGTTCAGCCAGCGCGAGGACTTCGGCTGGGTCAGGGTGCGTCGCGGTGCCAGCATTTCCCATACGGCCATAACCAGAAAGACACCGACGAACACTGCCAGGCGTATCGGGGCCTCGTGACTGGCAATTAAATCACCCATGCTGATGACCGTATTCGTATGATGCCTGCCGTTGTTGTACTCCGGCAGCGGTGGCCCGCGCCAGTGCCGTGGCGATGACCCCGGTGCCTGCAGTTCTGTTTGCCGCGAGCCGGTCCAGTTCGCGCCGCCAGGTACGGGCGCCGGGCACACCCTGGAACAGTCCCGTCATAGGTCGCGTCATGTGCCTGAGCGGTGTGCCTGCAGCCAGTTCCCTTTCGATATACGGCAGCATCGCGGCAACCACCTGCTCGCGTGCGGGCACCGGGTGCGGGTCGGCAAAAAAACGGCTGTCCACCTGCGCCAGCAGGTACGGGTTGTGGTAGGCAGCCCGTCCAAGCATGACGCCGTCCACCCTGCGCAGCTGGTCGGCGGCTGCGTCCAGTGAATCGATCCCCCCGTTGACGATGATCTCCAGTTCGGGGAAATCACGCTTGAGCTGCCAGACCATGGCGTATTCCAGCGGCGGGACAGTACGGTTCTGCTTCGGGCTCAGGCCATGCAGCCACGCCTTGCGTGCATGGACGATAAAGCGGCGGCAACCGGCCGCGGCAACTGTCTGCACGAACACGGCAAGCGCGGTATAGGAATCCTGATCATCGATACCGGTGCGCGTCTTCACGGTGACCGGAACGGCTACGGCGTCCGTCATGGCCGAGACACATTCCGCCACCAGCTGCGGCTCCGCCATCAGGCAGGCCCCGAAGCGTCCCGATTGTACCCGGTCGCTGGGACAGCCGACATTCAGGTTGATTTCGTCATAGCCATGGTCCGCACCGATCACGGCGCAGGCAGCCAAAGCAGCGGGGTCACTGCCGCCGAGCTGCAGCGCGACGGGGTGTTCGGCCGCATCATGCTGCAGGTAGCGCTCACGCGGACCGTACAGGATGGCGCCCGTTGTCACCATCTCCGTGTACAGGCGCGTGTGCCGGGTCAGCAGCCTGAACAGATATCGGCAATGGCGATCGGTCCAGTCCAGCATGGGGGCAACCGCAAAGCGGTGGGTGTCAGCGTGAGTGATACCGGCGTCTCCTGTTTTCAGTATTGGCCCGCGCCAGCCGATAGCCTGACTGGTTGTGTGCAGGTGAGTGATTTCAATCACATTATATAAATAATCGCTTTTGTATTTTAGGCATGGATGCTATAGTGCAGGCAACCGGTATTGATTACAAATCATTATGATTACCAAGGAGTTAGCTATGAACCGTATGCACGCAATGCTGCTGTCCCTGGCGCTGCCCCTGCTGCCGGCTGGACCGGTTGCGGCGGATGTATTACTGGTTGACAGCGTTCAGTCCGCCCCGGCCATATCGACCCCACGGGCCGGTCTGAGCATGTCCAGCGTGCGCCAGCAGTTCGGTGACCCGGTAGCCGAGCAGCCCACCGTTTCCGTCAATGGCGGGCCGTTACAGCCACCTATCACCCGCTGGGATTACGCCAGCTTTTCCGTTATCTTCGAACGCGACAAGGTGGTGCATTCAGTCGTACACCGCGAGTAAGCGGATCCGCAGCAGGTGATGTATCATAGCCGGTCTCATGACCGGCTATTGTTTTACGGTAATCGCGTGTTAATCCCTGAATTTGCACCCCAGTCCGGGGTGATGCTCGCCTGGCCTCACCAATATTCAGACTGGAAAGTCAACCTCGACAGCATCGAGCCTGTCTATCTCGATATCGCGCGCGCCGTGGTCGCTCACGAACACCTGCTGGTGGTCTGTCATGACAGCGCGCACCGGGAGCACGTGCACGCCTCACTCGCCGCGGCCGGCATCCCGCTGGACAGGGTTATCTTTACCTGTGTACGCACCAACGATACCTGGGTACGTGATTACGGGCCACTGACCGTGCTTGCTGACGGTCACCCGGTCCTGCTGGATTTCGTCTTCAACGCCTGGGGAGACAAATACAGTGCCACGCTGGACGATGCCGTGACCGGCAACCTCTACGCCGCCGGCCTGTTTGGTACGCTCGGCTATCAGCGCCTGCCGCTGGTTCTGGAGGGTGGGAGCATCGATGTCGACGGCAGCGGCACCCTGTTGACCACATCGCACTGTCTGCTGTCGCCGGCGCGCAACCCCGGGCTTGGCAAACCGGGCCTGGAAGCGGCGTTTCGCGAGCACCTCGGTATCGAACGGGTGCTGTGGCTGGAGCACGGCGAACTGGCCGGTGATGATACCGATGCACACGTCGACATGCTGGCACGATTCTGCGATGCCGATACCATCGCCTACACCCAGTGTGCCGATCGCGAGGACGCGCACCTGGCACCGCTCGCTGCCATGGAACAGGAGTTGCTGGGATTCCTGACCCGGTCCGGCGAGCCCTACCGGCTGGTCCCACTGCCCCTGCCACAGGCTGTCCACGACGATAACGGACAGCGCCTGCCGGCAAGTTATGCCAATTTCCTGGTAATCAACGGTGCGGTGCTGCTGCCGGTCTATAACGATCCCGCCGATGCCGTTGCCCGGCAGCGTCTGCAGGACTGTTTTGCCGACCGGAACATCATCCCGATCAACTGCCTGCCGTTGATCAGGCAGTATGGCAGCCTGCATTGCGCTACAATGCAGCTCCCGGCGGGGGTGCTGCAGGCAGCGGGTGAATGACGTGAACGACAGGGTTATCAACATTGCACTGGTCCAGCACGCCTGCGGCGCCGACCATGCAGCCAACCTGGCGGCCAGCATTGCAGGCATCGAGGACGTCGCCGCACGGGGTGCGCAGCTGGTCCTGCTGCAGGAACTGCACCGCGGCACCTATTTCTGCCAGGTCGAGGATGCCGCCAACTTCGACCAGGCGGAAACCATTCCGGGCCCGAGCACCGACGTGCTCGGCCGGCTGGCCGCGCAACTCAGCCTGGTCATCGTTGCCTCGCTGTTCGAGAAACGCGCCGCCGGCCTGTACCACAATACCGCGGTAGTGATCGACGCGGACGGTACGATTGCCGGACGCTATCGCAAGATGCACATACCGGACGACCCCGGCTACTACGAAAAATATTATTTCACCCCCGGTGATCTCGGTTTCACACCGATCGACACCTCGCTCGGCAGGCTGGGAGTGCTGGTCTGCTGGGACCAGTGGTACCCGGAGGCGGCACGCCTGATGGCGCTGGCCGGCGCCGAGTTGCTGCTCTACCCGACCGCCATCGGCTGGGACTATGATGACAGCAGCGAGGAACAGGCCCGCCAGCGTGAAGCCTGGCTCACGGTACAGCGTGGTCACGCCATCAGCAACTGCCTGCCGGTGCTCGCCTGTAACCGGGTCGGTCATGAACCCGATCCATCCGGGGAATCCGCCGGTATCCGGTTCTGGGGCAGCAGCAGCGTGATCGGGCCACAGGGCGAGCTGCTCGCACAGGCCGGCACGGACGCGGCGGAGGCCCTGGTGGTGCCGGTGAATCTCGGACGTACCGAGCAGTTGCGGCGCAGCTGGCCGTTCCTGCGCGACCGGCGCATCGACGCCTACCAGGCGTTGCTTGCCCGCTTCCGTGACTAGCCGGTGTCACGGGGCCTGTGCGTGCCGCAATCGGCTGAATCCATTCACCGCAGCGTACTTCTGAAATAACAAGTCATTGGATTGCGAACATGATACTCATCCTGTCCCCTGATACCGACAAGGACGGCGCAGGCTACCGGCAACTACTGGATTTCCTCTCCAACCTGAAGAATATCCAGACACGCGTACACGATGAAAAGGGTACCCTTCAGACGCTGACCGAGATCTACCTGGTCGGTGACACGGCATCGCTGCAGACCGACGAAATGGCAAGCCTGCCCTGCGTGGAGCGCGTGGTGCGTGTCTCGGAGGAATACCGGATACTCGGCCGTCACCATGATGACAATCGTCCTACCTGGTTCGATTACAACGGGGTCCGGTTTGGTCAGGACAACCTGAACGTCTTTGCCGGGCTGTGTGCTGTCGACACACCGGAGCACGTCGAGCTGATGATGAAGGCACTGCGGGAACACGGCCAGCAGTGCACGCGCATGGGCGCCTACAAGCCACGCACCAATCCCTACTCGTTTCAGGGCCACGGCAGGAAGTGCCTGCCCTGGGTGTTCGAACTTGCCGGCAAGTACGGCATCAGGGTGATCGCGATGGAGGTGACGCACGACTCGCATGTCAGGGAAATACACGAGGCGCTGCAACAGACCGGTCACCCGACCGGCGTGATGCTGCAGATCGGTACCCGCAACACCCAGAATTTCGAATTACTGAAGGTGATCGGACGTGAACCGGAATTCCCCGTACTGCTGAAGCGCGGTTTCGGCATTACGCTTGAAGAATCACTGAATGCAGCGGAGTACCTGGCCAGCGAGGGTAACCGGCGCGTTGTGTTCGGACTGCGCGGCATGAAGACCAACATGGGCGACCCGCACCGCAATTTCATCGATTTCGCCCATGTGCCGGTCGTGCACCGGCTGACGCGCATGCCGGTGTGCATCGATCCGTCGCATTCGGTCGGCACGCGCGACGCGACCAGTGATGGGATACTCGACATCTTTCACGTGACGGCGCAGGGCGTGATCGCCGGTGCAAACATGGTGCTGGTGGATTTTCATCCGTATCCGAGCAAGGCGCTCGTTGACGGGCCACAGGCCCTGCACATGGACGAGCTGGGCTACTTCCTCGAGGATATCCATATCGCAAGGAAAGCCTACGAAGACCGGCTTGCACTGCACGGGAAACATGCAGCAAGCGCGGACTCGTCCGGTTAGCGTCGCTGGCATGGCCGCCCCGATGCGTGGTGCCGTGGCGGCATGCAGGACCGGGCAATCCCGGGCCTCGCCTCCGTACCGGGTGAGCGGGCGATTTTCACCGGATCCATTCAGCGAGCGTGAACGGTATACGCATCGATTGATGCGGACTAGAACTCATATTCCAGCAGAAACCTGAATGTGCTGTTCGGCGTCTCCTGCTTCATGCCCAGCACCAGGCCGGTTTCCCAGCGCAGCTGCCTGCCCTGTCCAAAGCGAACGGATCCCATCATGACAGGACCCGCACCGAGCACATTTTCTGCACTGTAGAATTCCAGCCCGGGCTCCAGCGACATGGACAGGCGGTAGCGTGCCTGCAGCGCAAGCGCCGTCTCGAATTCATTGGCAATGTCATCCCCGAACTCGTAGGCCACCTTGAGATTGGCGGTGCCGATCCACCGGCGCCATTCCTTCTCGGAAATCAGGGTACTGGTGATTTCCGTAAAAGCGGCGGGGTCTGCCTTTGCAACCTCGAACAGCATGCCCCAGTCGGCTGCGTACTCGCCCTGCTCGGTTATCTGCCAGAGCGCCTCCAGTTCGTATTCGCTGATATGAAAAGAATCCGCATTGTCTGCCGTGCCGACCAGGTACGCCTCGCCAAACCAGTTGTCGTTTACAGCCATGCCGTAGCCCAGACGCCAGGTCTGCCGGTCGACGCTACCAAGCGCATTGCTGCCGTTTTCCAGCGACGCCCTGAGTTCCAGTTCGCGCTCGAGCGGTTGCACATAGGGGTGATAGATCTTGTCAATGACGGTGCCATCGGCCCTGGCTGCGTGCTGATTCGCCAGTGCAGCACATAACAGCAGCATCAGACATGGACCTGCGCGTGAAACGGATTCGTTCATTTGCCTGTCTAGCCTCGTCAGTGGCGGCGCTTTCGTCTGTAATATAAACCGGAGCCCGCGCTGACGAACAACATCAGTGCCGCACCGCCGATATAGAAGGCTGCCTGGATTGCTGTGGGCGTTGCCTCGTAGCCGATCAGGGCATACAGCAGCTGGCCGGTAACCGAATCCTCCGCAATATAGGACGAACTGTCCCAGAGGGGATACTGCGAAGGCAGCCAGTCCGCCTGGATAAGCAACAGCGCCGCCTGCGAGGAAAGCCCTGCCGCAACCAGTACCAGCAGCAACAGGCTGACGGACTGTGACCAGTTGCGGGGGGTACTGCACAGCAGATAATAAATCAGCGTGCCGGTGCTGATGCCGATACCGGCGCCGATACCGGACCCGACCAGGACGACCAGGAGCTGCTTCAGGTTGACGGCAAAACTGAATACGTATATCAGCACCTCGAAGCCTTCCCGCGCAACAGCCAGTGCGATAATCAGTACCATGACCAGCGGCAGGGCCGGACCGGTGCGCCGGGTGGCCGGTGCCTTGATCTGGAAGATGAATACCGCCATGGACAGGTAGATGGCGAACTGCATGACGGCACTGCTCACTTCCTGCCCTACCCCGTCGAACCAGCCCGATACCGTATCGATGCTGTACCCGAGTCCGAACGCCGCCAGGGTGCCGCCGGCCAGTGCCCACCCGATCCAGCCGCGCCCGATGCCGTGTGCAACGGACAGCGCGGACAGGATACTGACCAGCAGTGCCGCCTCGAGCACCTCACGGAGCACTATGATTACCGAAGTCAGCAGCATGCCGGCGCCCTCATTCCGCGGTCACCTTGCCCTGCGCCGTTTTCGGGTGGAATTCCCCGAAGAAGGGGTATTCGCCAGGCGCCAGGGGGCCGATGAATATGACCACCGTGCGCTGTCCCATGATGACCTTTTCACGGTTCAGTTCGTAACTCTCGAATTCCTCGGGTGTCGGATCATTGTTGGTGACCAGCAGCCTGATCTTGGTATGCGCGGGAATTTCGAGTTCGGATGGCCAGAACAGGTGATTGCGTATCTCGATCTCGAACACCGGTTTTTCCGCATGTACCGGCATGGCCGCACCCGACCATGCCAGCAGGACGGCGCAACCGGTGCAGAAACGATGCAGGGACGTCATCGCCGCCTTGCCCCGGGCAGTGCACCATTCCTGTCCGGCATGCCTGCACTGCAGGCGGAAAAAGATACGCAGACGGACAGGCCGCTTTCGAACTCCGATTCAGCCAGCGTGATGGATGCATGATGCAGGTCCGCAACATGCCTGACGATCGAAAGACCCAGGCCGCAACCGACCACGCCGGATACATGCTGGTCGCCGCCGAGCCGGTAAAAACGGTCGAAGATCCGCTCATACTGGCGGACGGGTATGCCCGGGCCGGAGTCCTGCACCTGCAGGGTCACGCGGCCCTCCAGTTCGTGAACGGACACCCGAATCCGGCCACCGGCCGGTGTATATTTGCAGGCGTTGTCGAGCAGGTTCTGCACCAGCGTCTCGAGAGCAAAGCTGTCTCCCGACACACAGGCCCGCTGTCCATCGAGTTCCAGCTGCAGGTTTCTGGCCTCGAACTGTGAATACTTGCGTGCAATGTATTCCTGCACCAGTGCATGCAGGTCGATTGGCACGAAGCGTACCATGATCTCGTCCGGTGCAGTGCGATGCAGCGCGAGCATCTGCTCGACCACATTCTGCATACGGGACGTGGCGGTCTCGAGCTGCTGCAGGTTATGGTTCCCGGGCGGCATGTCGCGTGCAAGATTGTGCAGGTGAATTTTCATTGCGCTGAGGGGAGTACGCAGTTCGTGTGCCGCATCCGCGGCAAAGCGCTTTTCGCGCAGGAACGAGGCATCGAGGCGCCGCAGCAGGTCATTGATGGAGGTGACTACCTGCATGAGCTCCTGTGGCTGATCATCGAACGGCAACGGGCCAAGGTCATCCGCGCGCTTGTCGCGCAGGTGGTCGACGAGCCGGCGCAGCGGCGCAAGACCATAACCCACGACAAACCAGATCAGCAGGCCGGCAAGCGGGATGGCGACCACAACCGGCATGACGGACTTGAGAATGACGTTCTCCGCCAGTTCGTTGCGCAGGTCTACGCGTTCTGCCGTGATGATCCAGCGGTTCGTCATGGCATCGCTCAGCACGTAGATGCGCCAGCGATAGTTGCCGAAATTGTTGTACTGGTAGCCGGGCTCAAGATCGGCGATGGGTGTCAGCGGAGCACTGTCCGAATGCTGCACCAGCGTATCGCCCTGCCAGACCTGAAAGGCGAACTCGCGGGCCGTTCCGTGCGCGCTGTTGTATTGCATGTCGTGGCCATGGGTGGCAGCGAGCAGCTGTGCGGCATCAGCCAGCTTGGCGTCGAACAATGATTGAGCCTCGGACATGCTCGAGCGGTAACCATGCAATGCAGAGAGAAAGACCGTCAGCGTCATGGTCGCCAGCAATGCGACGACCAGGAATATGCGGATAGATTTCACGCCTTGCTTACCGTATAGCCGACTCCCCGCACGGTCTTGATGAACTCCGGCGCAATCTTCTTGCGCAGGTGGTGGATATGGACTTCAACCGAGTTGCTGCTGATCTCCTCACCCCAGCCATACAGTTTCGCCTCCAGACTTTCCCGCGACAGTATGCGCCCGGGATTTTCCATCAGTGCCTTGAGCAGCATGAATTCTCGGCGCGGCAGTTCCACCTGGCGGCCGTCGACGCTGACCGCGTGGCTCAGGGTGTCCAGCACCACCGGGCCAAGGGCTATTTCGCTGGTACGCACGGCGCTGACCCTGCGCTCCAGTGCACGCAGGCGTGCCAGCAGTTCGGGCATCTCGAACGGCTTGGCCAGGTAGTCGTCCGCACCCCGGTCCAGGCCGGTAACCTTGTCGGCTGTTGTATCACGGGCCGTCAGCACCATGACCAGGGGGTTGGTATCGCTGCCGCGAATACCCTTGAGCACGGCGAGGCCGTCCATATCCGGGAGACCAAGATCCAGGATCACGATGTCGGGGCTTTCTGTGTCGATCGCGAGCAGCGCAGCGGCTCCCCTGTCGACATGGTTGACCGTGAAACCCTCCCGCCTCAGTGCCTGTTGCAGGCCGTCGGCAAGCGACAGGTCATCTTCCACCAGCAGTATTTGCATGTACCGGCTCTGGTCACATCCGGTTACCCTGTCTTGACAGCGTACGCGCGCGCCAAATGATTCTGTTTGCGCAGCGCCCTGTCTACCAGACCCGGAAACAACCCGTTGATTCGAACAAACAGCGATTCAGGGAAACCAATATAGCATTCTTTCCGGTGACTTCGAACAGCCTCGAGTATCCTGCGCGCGACATGGTCCGGCTCGTCGATATTCATGCTGACCACCTTTGCCATGTCGTAGACCTGTTGCGAGTTGATCGCGGTCTTGACCGCGCGTGGCGCCACGTAGGTCACGTCGATGCCGGTTCCCGCGAGTTCCCTGCGCAGCGACTGGGAGAATCCGCGCAGTGCGAACTTGCTGGCCGAGTAGGCGGAAAACCAGGCGAACCCGATACTGCCGAAGGTCGAGCCGATATTGACGATCTGGCCGCTGCCCTGCCCCAGCATGGCCGGCAGTACCGCATGGGTGAGCAGCATCGGGGCCAGGGTGTTGATCTCGAGGGTCCTGTGGACCAGTTCGGCCGCCTGTTGCTGGAAGGCCCCGAACGGGTTGATCCCGGCGGAGTTGATCAGTACGTCGATCCCACCGAAATGGCGCAGGGTTTCGTTGACGATGCGGGCACGTGCATCCGCGGATGTGATATCGGCGCTGATCGTGTGCACCCGTTCAGGGCCCAGCGTCCGTTGCATGTCCGCCAGGACCGGCTCGTCGAGGTCCACCAGGACCAGCACGGCGCCGGCTTTCGCCAACAGGCCGGCCAGTTGGCTGCCGATGCCGCCACCCGCACCGGTCAGGATGATTCGCTTGTTTTCCATCGGGTCGCTCCGCGCGGGTGGATTACGGTCAGCGCTTGCTGCGTGCCAGTTGCAGCTTCGCGGCGATCTCCTGTTGACGCCCCTTGTCGGCCAGTGGACGGTTCGGCCGCGGCGCGGCGGCCTCTGCCTTCTCGAGGAAGCGGATCGCCTCGGCCGGCTTGCCCTCTTCCAGCATGAAGTCACCGTAGAAATAGTTCGGATCGACGCCATCCGGATTGAGCGCCAGCGCCT
This sequence comes from uncultured Gammaproteobacteria bacterium, assembly GCA_963803275.1. Classification (GTDB taxonomy): domain Bacteria; phylum Pseudomonadota; class Gammaproteobacteria; order UBA9214; family UBA9214; genus UBA9214. Next base: position 724,659 of record CAWDLS010000004.1, read on the forward strand.
TGCGCAGGTACAGCTCGGCCTTGGCGGCACTGCCAAAACCGATCGGCCAGCCGGGAACCTGGTAGTACAGGGAGCCCAGCGAAGTGTAGACCGAGCCGTCCAGGACCGTAGCATCGATCTTCTCGGCCAGCTCGAGCTGCCTGCGCGCTTCCTTGACCTTGCCGAGGGCGCCGATTCCGCCGGTGGCACCGGCATCTGAACTCAGGATGATGGCCAGCCATACCAGTGGTTCGGCCTTGCCGGAGTTGCTGTCGACCAGCTTGCGTGCGTCGGCCGTCAGTTGTTCGAATGCCTTGTCCTGGGCGTCTTTCGGGGTGTCGTAGTTGACCCTGGCCCAGCGCTGCTGAATGACCAGGAGATCATCCTCCAGCCCGGCCAGCGCCACGCACGAAGCGGCCAGCAAGGTTATGAAGGCGACGAATGTTGCAGGTTTCATCTCGGTTACCTCGGGTTAGTCTAGTGGAAGACTGCGGAAAACATCGCCATACAGGCGATATATGATATTGGCCATGTGGATCACCGCCTGCTGGTCGTTGCCGTCTTCCAGGCTGTTCATCAGGGATTTGAAGAATTCCATGTGTCCGATATCCAGCGAGCCGTGCGAAGTCAGGTAGCTGAAGGCATCGTCCGGCAGCTCGAGTGAGGCGCCGATCGCCCCGGCGGCACGGGTTGCCAGCTGGATGCTGGTGCCTTCCAGTACCAGCACCATACCGAAAAAACCCACCGGGTTGCCGCGGTTGATGGTGTCATAGGCGTAGGCCACCATCAGTTCGGTCGCGGGGTACGGGGTGCCGTTGCGGTATTGCTCGGGGTCCGCCCCGCAGGCGCGGATATCGTTCAGTATCCACTCCTGATGGCCGGTCTCCTCGGCGATGTAGTCGCCGATCGCCTCGCGCAGCCATTCCTTTTCCATGGGCAGGCGGCTGCCGCATGCCATCAGCAGCGGCACGGTATGCCTGACGTGGTGGTAGGCCTGGCCGAGGTAGGCGATATAGGTGGCGCGGGATATGCCGCCCTGCACGCCACGCACGAGCTGCGGTATCGCGAGCATGGACTCGCGTGCAGCCCGTGTTTCCACCTGCAGGCGCTCAAAGAAGCTGGACATGACCGTGCTGTACGCCGTTGTCGAGCAGTCCGGAATAATGCCGTTCGATCACGTCGCGTCGCGGACCGCCGCCGGCCGTGAGTTCGCCGGATGCGGTGTTGAATGGTGCATCGGCAGCCAGCCAGCCGCCGATCCGCGCATAGTCAGGCAGTCTTGCATTGGTTGCTGCGACGGCCGCGTCCAGCGCAGCCGCGTCACCCGGGGTGCCCGGCACCAGTACGGCGAGCAGTTGCTCCAGATTGTTGCCGAATACGGCGGCCTGGGCGATGGCCGGGTGCGACAGCAGTTCCGCCTCGACCCACTCCGGCGACACGTTGCGACCGTAGGCGGTGATGATGCGTTCGCGCAGGCGCCCGGTGACATGCAGGTAGCCGTCTGCGTCGAGATAGCCCGTGTCGCCGGTCGCCAGCACGGCGTCGGCAGCACGAACGGGGCCACCCAGGTAACCGCCGAAGGTCTTGCCCTGGACCAGGATCTCGCCCGCGTCGCTGATCCGGACACGGAGATGCGGCAGCGGCTTGCCCACCGAGCCGGGACGGTTGTGTGCCGGGGTATTTACGGCGACCACGGAGCCGGCCTCGGACAGGCCGTAGCCCTGGTAGGCCGGCAGGCCGCAGGCGGCCGCGGCTTCCAGCAGGGTGCTGCCCACGGGGGCGCCACCGACGGCGACCAGACGCAGGGAGTCCGGTAATGCCCGTCGCTGCGCCAGCCGTGTCAGCACCTTGAGTAGGCCGGGTGGCACGATCAGGGTCGTTGGCCGGTACTTCTGCAGGGACGCCGCCAGCCGGCCGGCATCGATGCGGCTCGATCCGTCCACGCCTGATTCCGCCGCATCCGGAACGAGAATTTCCGCACCACCGAGTAGCGCTACATAGACGCTGCCGATGTTCTCCAGCAGGATGGCCAGGGGCAGCAGCGCCATGGCACGGTCTCCGCTGCCGGCGGTCGCGGCCCGGGTGAGTGCGCCGGCGACGCTCTCCAGGATGTCCAGTGACAACCGCACACCACGCGGTGTACCGGTGGTGCCCGAGGTGTAGGTGACCTTGGCAACCGTCGGCTGATCGGCCAGCGTGGCCACCGGCTGCAGGCGCAGACGGGTGTACGGCTGCCCGGCGATCCGGACGATGTCGCTGCCGCGCACCGTGACCATGGCGGCGATGCGTGCCGGGTCATCGGTTATGACGGAATCGATGCGGGCATCGCGCAGCGCGTGCTGCAACTGGTCCGCGCTGAAGAATGGCGGCAGGGGAACATGCATGACACCGGCGCTCAATGCCGCCAGGTCCGTTACGACCCAGGCCGGCGAGTTGGCCAGCAGCGAACCGAGCGTGCGGACATCGTCCAGTCCGGTCGCCAGGTAATTGACCTCTCCGGCGAGTTGCTGCCAGCTGAGCGAGGTGTGACTGCCGGTCACGGCGGTGCGTTGCGGTGTATCGCTTGCCTGGCGCATCAGCGCCTCGGGAATTACGCTCATGGCAGGGCTGTCTGACCCTCGCCGGTGAACGCCCGTCCGGCTGCGTGGGCACTCAGTGACAAGTCCAGCAGATCGGGATCCGATGACATCAGGGCCAGCAGTGCCGGCGTGCCCGAGGCGATGTCGCCGGCATACACGGCAGGCTTGCAGTCATAGTAACTGCCCCACTCCGCCTGCTGGTCCGCCGGCAGGCGCTGGCGGTCCGCGTCAGCGAGCCGGGTCAGTGGCAGGCCCATACGGCTGAAGGCATTGCGCAGTTTCGGCACCGAGGTAAACACCACATGGGTGAAACCTGCCCCCATCAGAAAGGCGCTGAGGGTGCAGATCAGCCAGCGGGCCTGGCCGGCGCTGGCCGGGGCGAGGTTGCCGATCTCGGCGATGCCGTTCCGGTCTGTCGACAGCAGCCGTTCAACCGGCTGGTCCAGGTAATACTCCGAGAACAGGGCATCCGCACCGGCCGGACGAATACCGGCGACCGCCGCATAGTCGCCGTTTGCGCGCGACAGCCCCAGCAACAGCGGATAGAAGGCGCCCAGTGTTGCGCCATAGGCCTTGCGAAAGATCGCGCTCACGAAGGCCTCTGCGAAGGTACGCTGCGCATGCGCCGGATCCATGAGCATCAGCTCCAGCTGCATGGTATCGGCCGCTGTGCCATCCAGGCGTGCCGACATGGCAACTTGTATACTGTCCCTTACTGTGTGCATGGCAGGATGCCCTGTATGTAAACTGGGATGCAGTATGGAGCAGACACCTTATGTGGGACTTAAGGGGTCCCGCCGTGAAACGGGGGGTTGTGTCGTAAATTTGTCAACCGGTTCACACTTTTGCCTGTTTCTGCCGGTAAATTTCTGCTCCGGCAATGGCATGGTCAGGCCGGATCCGCGGCCCGGTGTTGTGTCGCCGGGTGTACCCTGAGCTATGCTGGGACGTATTCCAAGGTCACAGCGGGAGGTGCATTGATGTCAGGCAGAATCGTGATGCTGTTGCTGTGCCTGCTGTTTACCCTGCCGGGCCGGGCCGAGCTGGCGGTATCGCAGGCCGTGCAGACGCCCTACACCGAACAGAAGGTCGTGTTCGATTTCTACTTCGATGACCCGGAAAAGATCAACACGGCGCTGTACTGGGTACGGTCACTGATCAATCCCCTGATGGAGGAACCCTACAACATGGCGCCGGAATCGCTTGACATCAAGATCGTCCTGCATGGCACCGAGATCGTCACGCTGGCACGCAAGAACTACGCAAAATACCAGGATGCGGTCGAGCGCATGCGTTACTACGCAACGCTGGGCGTGGAATTCAAGCTGTGTGCACTGGCGGCCCGGGATTATAACTACGCCACGAGCGATTTTTATGACTTCGTCGACGTGGTGCCATCGGCGATCACCGAACTGGCGCACTGGCAGCTGCAGGGCTACGCACTGATCACCCCGCAGGTGATGGAGAAGAAGCACGCGCTGGAGGATATCCGCTGAGCTAGCGGCAAACCGGCGAGTGCGGGGGTGCGGTGCTATTTATCCACCCGCATCAGCAGCGGTGGCAGGAACAGGAAATCCGCCGCCAGTGCCAGCGCGATGGTCAGCGCCGTCAGCAGGCCCATGTCGGCATTCACCCTGAAGCCGGACCAGGTCAGCACCAGGAAGCCGGCGATCAGCACCAGCGTCGTTACCAGCAGGGCCTTGCCCACGGTGTGGAACGCGTAACGTACGGCATCCTGTGCATCCAGCCCGCGCTCGCGGCGTGCCCGCAGGTACTTGCTGAGGAAGTGCACGGTATCATCCACCACGATACCGAGCGTCATGCCCGCGACCACGGACAGCCCCAGCCCGACCTGACCGGACAGCAGACCCCAGATACCGAACCCCATGGCCGCCGGTGCCAGGTTGGGAATCAGGCTGACCAGCCCGATCCTGAGCGAGCGCAGCGCCACGATCAGCACCAGCGAGATTAGCACCAGCGCGACGCTGGTGCCGATCAGCATGCTGCGTATATTGCGCTGGCCGATGTAGGCAAACATGATCGCTGAACTGGCGCCGCCGGATTGCAGGTGCGGGGTATGCCCGCGCAGCCAGTCCTGGGCGCGCCGCTCTATGCCAAGCAGCTCGTTGCTGGAGACATTCCCGAGCGACGCGATCAGGCGGGTCGAAGTCTTGCCGACGTCGATCTGGTTGTTGAGATCGAGACCGTACGGCAGCGACATTTCGTAGAGCAGCAGGTATTGCGCCGCCAGCTCCCGGTCATCCGGCAACCGGTACCAGGCCGGGTCGTCCGCGTGCATGTTCATGTTCAGCCGGCGCATGATGTCGGTGATCGTGTTGACATGCAGCACGTGCGGCTGTTGCCGGTACCAGTTTGCGAAACGGTCGACCTCGCGCAGGAATTCAGGGTCATTGATACCCCCGCTTTCACCGCTGTCGAGCGAGTACTCGATCGTGTAGACGCCGGTCAGCCGGGTGGTGGCGAACTCGGTGTCGGTCCGGAACGGAATACTCGTGTCGAAGTACTTGATGAATTCATCATTCAGTTCGTTGCGCGGGATGAAACACACCAGCACCGCCACCACGATGCCCATACCCCAGAACAGGCTATTGCGGCGTGCGATGACAAACTCCGCGAAACGGTCCATGTACTGCGAGTGCCGGGTCGCACCCGGCTTCACGCTCGCCGGCAGCAGCGCAGCCAGCACCGGCAGCAGCGTGATCGACAGGAAATAGGCGATGGTCACGCCGATGGCGACGATATTGCCCAGGTCCCGGAACGGTGGTGCATCGCTGAAGTTCATGCTCAGGAACCCGATCACCGTGGTCAGCGAAGTCAGGAACACCGGCTGCATGTTGACGCGCAGGCTCTCGACGATGGCGTCCCGCTTGCCCGCGCCCTTGCCCATGGCGTACAGCATGGTAGCGAAGATATGCACGCAGTCCGCCACGGCCAGTGTGAGGATAATGGGCGGTGAGGACGCGGACGGTGGTGTCAGCGCGATACCCAGCCAGCCGACCAGTCCCATCGCCGACACGATGCTGAATGTGATGACCAGGAATGTAGTCATTACTGCCGGAATTACCCGAAACAGCAATACCGTCGGCAGCAACCCGAGGGCGGCCAGTACGGCCATATTTCCCGGCAACCCCTGGGAATGTTGATAAACTTCGTAGCTTATCAGCCCGCTCACCAGCAGGATCAGGATTGTTATCGCCAATGTCCTGAACGAGTACAGTAACAGCACCAGCGTCAGCAGCACGATGGCGAACATGACCGGTATCAGCGTGACCTGGTCATGCACACTGACTTCCTTGAAGGTGTTGTTCATGATCACCATGCCGGTGAGATACACGTCCAGGTCCGGATTCTGCGTCTTCACCTGTGCAGCCAGGTTGCGTGCAAATGCGGTGATTTCCGGCACCGCGTCGCCGTTGCCATCATCCGGCAGCTGGATGGTGACATTGACGCCCGCCACCTGTCCGTCCGGTGATATCAACCGGTTCACCAGCAACGGTTCGTGCACAGCGATATCGTGGATCGACTGCAGCTGTTTGGCGTCGAGTGAGTGCGGATCGCTGACGAGGTCGGCAACGATCAGGTCGTCGCCCTCGGCACGGGTATGCTGGTAGTTCGTGATCGAATCGACGCGCAGCGAGTACGGCATCTGCCAGCAGGCCCTGGTCAGCCAGGCGATACTTTCCAGGGTGTCCGGCGTGAATACGCCGCCGTGTTTCGGCGCCAGTGCGAACAGCACGTTGTCGGTCTTGGTATAGGTATTCTGCAGCTGCTCGAAGGCCTGCAGCTGCGGATTGCCTGTGCTGAAAAACACCCGGTAATCGGTCTTGAAGGTAATGAAGCGGACACCGCTGGCAGCTAGCGCCACCAGTATGATGCAGGCCGCCAGAACGGGATAGCGCCAGCGCACTACCCATTCGCCGTACGACTTCACCATGCGTGTTCCCTGCTATTGTTCATTTGTATGTCGGGCATGACTGGCAGATAATCGGCGACTGCGGTGTGGCGGGTGGCCCACCCGTCGGCACTCAAACTGCTGCATTTTCGGGTATGGATAATACAGGAGAAAGTTAAAATGAGCGCAATCCGTATGTTGTTTATCTTCACGGCCCTCTTCATCGGCGCCGGCATCTGGCTGACCGGTGTGGACAAGGTGCACTGGCTGCTCTATATACCGCCGGCAGTCCTGCTGTTTGCCGGCCTCACCGGTATTTGTCCTGGCTACATTATTTTCAGCAAGCTGGGTTTCAAGGGACAAGGTACCGGCACCAGGCTCTGAGCCGTTGCAGCTTCCTTTCGAACAGGTTCCGTGCCGCACATGGTACCTGTATAGCATTACCTGCACACCGGATCTGCCGGCACGGGTGAATATGCGATAATCCCCGCCTGCTTTCGACCCGGACCCGGTAACCCGCGCATGACCCGAAGCGTTCAACCACTCAATCCCGCGACGGCGGCGCAGGACGTGCTGCATCCCCGGTTACCGGACAGCCCCGGTCGCCGGACATGGACCGCCCTGCACGGTGACAGCCTGCCGCTGCTGCTTGCCAGTGCCGTGCGCCAGCACACACGGGGTCCGGTCGTCGTCATTACACCGGACATGCAGAGTGCCGAACTGCTTGCGGACCAGTACACTTTCTTCGCGACCGGCGACGACCGGCCCGTGATCACTTTCCCGGACTGGGAAACCCTGCCCTATGATGTTTTTTCCCCGCACCAGGACATCATTTCCGAACGACTGGCCACGCTGTACCGGCTGCCCGCGCTCGGACCGGGCCTGCTGGTTGTCTCCGCGCCCACGCTGCTGCAGCGCCTGCCGCCGCGTGATTTCATCTACCGCAACAGCCTGCTGCTGAAATGCGGCGACCGCATCGACCTGGAGTCCATGCGCGCACGGCTGGATGCCGCCGGTTACCGCTGTGTCGCACAGGTCATGGAGCACGGCGAGTTTGCGGTGCGTGGCGCCCTGCTCGATCTCTACCCGATGGGCAGCCGCCAGCCGTTTCGCATCGACCTGTTCGATGACGAGATCGAGACCATCCGGACCTTCGATACCGAGACGCAGCGCTCGCTTGACACGTGCGCGGAAATCCGCCTGTTGCCGGCACGCGAGTTTCCCCTGGACGAGGCGGCGATACGCCTGTTCCGGCAGCGTTTCCGCGCCAGCTTCGAGGGTGATCCGCAGGCCAGCAATGTCTATCGCGAGGTCAGCCAGGGTATCGCACCGGCCGGTGCCGAATACTACCTGCCGCTGTTCCTGGAACAGACGGCCACCCTGTTCGACTATCTGCCCGCATCCAGCTGCATCATCCAGCTGGATGCCTCCGGGCGCGCCGGCGAGGCCTTTCACGATCAGCTGGCGGAACGCTACGAGGCACGGCGCCATGACCGGGAACGCCCCGTCCTGCCCCCCGGCGAGCTGTTTCTCGGGCTCGATGAGCTGCAGTCAAGGCTCGCCCTCTACCCCACCGTGCAGATCGGCCTGTTCAAGGATCTGCTGCTGCAAGATGACAGCTGCCGTTTCGATACGCGCCTGCCGGGTGACCTGAAAATACGGCCACGCAGCGAGCAACCGGCCACCGCCCTGCTCACCTTCATCGACGGCTTCGCCGGCCGTATCCTCATCACCGCGGAATCCACGGGGCGCCGCGAGACGCTGCGTGACCAGCTGGCCGGTTTCGGGGTCCATCCGGCCGTGGTGGCCGGCTGGCCGGAATTCCTGGCGTCCCGGCAGGCACTGGCCATTACCGTCGCCCCGCTGGAACAGGGACTGGTGCTGGACAGCCCGCCACTGGCCCTCATACCGGAGACCCTGCTGTTCGGCGAGCGCGCGCGCCAGGTGCGACGCCGCAAGCCGGTACGCGACCCGGCCAGCATCGTGCGCAACCTCGCCGACCTGGACATCGGCGCCGCGGTCGTGCACGAGGAACACGGTGTCGGCCGCTACCTTGGGCTGGAGCGCCTCGCGGTCGGCGGCATCGAGAATGAATACCTGGCGCTGGCCTATGCCGGCGGTGACAAGCTGTACGTCCCGGTCGGCTCGCTGGAACGGGTCAGCCGCTACACCGGTGCCGCGCCCGAGCAGGCGCCGCTGCACAAACTGGGCAGCGACCAGTGGGAGCGCGCGCGTCGCAAGGCGACGCAGCGCATCCGTGATGTCGCGGCGGAATTGCTCGATATCCATGCGCGGCGCGCGGTGCGTGGCGGACACGCCTACAGCGCACCCGGCGACGAGTACGCGGCGTTTGCCGCCGCCTTTCCGTTCGAGGAAACACCGGACCAGGAGGAAACCATCCGCCAGGTGCTCGCGGACATGCAATCGGCGCAGCCGATGGACCGGCTGGTGTGTGGCGACGTCGGCTTCGGCAAGACCGAGGTTGCCATGCGTGCGGCCTTCGTGGCGGTACAGGACGGCAGGCAGGTGGCGGTGCTGGTGCCGACCACGCTGCTGGCCCAGCAGCATTCCCAGAATTTCTGCGACCGCTTCGCGGACTGGCCAGTGCACATCGAGATGCTGTCACGGTTCCGCTCCGGCAAGCAGCAGGACAGCGTGCTCGGCGGCCTGCAGGCCGGCACGGTCGACATCGTGATCGGCACCCACAAGCTGCTGCAGCCGGCGGTTAAATTCAAAAACCTCGGCCTGCTGATCCTCGACGAGGAACACCGCTTCGGGGTGCGCCAGAAGGAAGCGATCAAGAACCTGCGCGCCGAGGTCGACATCCTCACGCTCACCGCGACACCGATCCCGCGCACGCTCAGCATGTCGCTGGCCGGCATGCGCGACCTGTCGATCATCGGTACGCCGCCGCAACACCGGCTCGCGGTGAAGACATTCGTCTGCGAATGGGACAAGGCGATCATCCGCGAGGCGTGCCTGCGCGAGATCAAGCGTGGCGGCCAGGTCTATTTCCTGCACAATGCGGTGGAGACCATCGACGGCATGGCCAGGGAGCTCGCCACCATCGTGCCGGAGGCCCACATCGGCATTGCCCACGGCCAGATGCGCGAACGCGACCTGGAGAAGGTGATGCTGGATTTCTACCACCGCCGCTTCAATATCCTGCTGTGCAGCACCATCGTGGAAAGCGGCATCGATGTACCCACGGCCAACACCATCGTCATGAATCGGGCCGACAAACTCGGGCTGGCGCAGCTGCACCAGTTACGCGGCCGGGTCGGCCGTTCGCACCATCGCGCCTATGCCTACCTTGTCATCCCGCCGCGACGCACGCTCTCGGCCGCTGCCGAAAAGCGCCTTGCCGCGGTGGAGTCGATGGAGGAGCTCGGTGCCGGCTTTACCCTGGCCACCCATGACCTCGAGATCCGTGGCGCCGGCGAGCTGCTGGGCGAGGACCAGAGCGGGCAGATCCACGAGATCGGCTTCACGCTGTATTCCGAACTGCTGGAGCGCGCCGTCAGGGCGCTCAGGGAAGGCCGCATACCGGAGCTGGACAAGCCGCTGCACCAGGGCCCCGAGATCGATCTGCTGGTACCCGCACTGATCCTGGATGACTATATTCCCGATGTCCATACCCGGCTGGTGTTGTACAAACGCATTGCCGGTGCGCAAACCGCACAGGAACTGGACGAATTGCAGATCGAGATGATCGACCGTTTCGGGTTGCTGCCCGAAGCGACGAAGAACCTGTTTCGTATCGGGGCCATCAAGCTGCAGGCCGGTCCCATGGGCATCCTGAAACTCGAGCTCGGCAGCCGGGAAGGCCGTATACTGTTCTGCGACGCGCCGGATATCGACACCGCAGGCCTGATCGAACTCATCCAGACACAACCGCAGCACTACCGCTTTGACGGCGTGAACAAGCTGCGCCTGTATGGTGATTTCGGGACGCAGGCCGCGCGTTTTGATAAAGTGCACGAGGTGCTGGACCAGCTTGCCGTATAAGCCGGACGTGCCAGCCGTCGTATAACCGCTCTATGTGACCGACATGACCTTTTACAACAGGACAAACTGCCTTGCCCGGCTGGCCCTGCCCGTGCTCCTGCTGGTGCTCGCGGTACCGGCCGCGCGCGCCGAAACGGGACTGTACGATGTCGAGGTGATCATCTTCAGTAATGCTTCCGCGCGTACTGACGATGAACTCATGGACCGGCCGGGTACCGACACCGCGCCGGCACGGGTGCCATTTACCGCCAGCGAGTTCACCGAGCTGACAGCGGACGCCTACCGCATGAACGCCATCCGCAGCACCCTGGCGGGCTCCGGCCGCTACCGGGTGCTGTACCACCGCGTATGGCGGCAGCCGGCCTACGACCGGGGACATGCCGTCGGCTACCCGGTCCACACAACGGCCACAAGCGGTCGTGACAGCGTGACCGGCGCCATCACCCTGCTCAAGGAGCGCTACCTGCATCTTGACGTGGACCTGCTGCTGACGACGGGCGGCAATGCCCCTGCGGCTTACTCGAACGGGACGGGCAGCCTGCCCGTCTACCGGCTCGCCGAGAAGCGTCGCATCAGGAGCAACGAGCTGCATTACTTCGATCACCCGCGCTTCGGCGTGATCGCGCGCGTTACGCCCTACCAGGACGCGGAGGAACAGGCCGCGCCCGGGGTCGTCGAGCAAGTCGCGCCGGATGATGGCGGCGCAGGCGGCGAGGAACCGGCAGCGGCACCGGATGATGACCAGCTGACGCGGTGAGCGGCCACCGTCCGGCCCGGCGTGACGCGCGCTACGCCGCTGTGCTGATCGCTGCTTCCAGGACCGCGCGTACCCTGGCCATGCCCGTCTCGAGGTTCTGCTCGATGGCAGCCATCTCGATCGGCCCGTCACCGCGCCCGGCGGCATGATTGGCCGACACGGCACACACCGCGTAACACAGCCCGAGTTCACGTGCGAGTGCGGCCTCCGGCATGCCGGTCATGCCCACCATGTCACAACCGTCGCGTTCCATGCGATCGATCTCGGCCGAGGTTTCCAGCCGCGGGCCCTGCGTAGCGCCATAGGTACCGGAGGTCAGCACGGCGACACCGGCCTTGTGCGCGCTGGTGATGAGCAGTTCGCGCAGCTCCCGGCAATACGGCTCGGTGAAATCGATATGGGTCACCGCGTCGAGATCGGTGTCGAAGTAGGTGTGCTGGCGTGACCAGGTATAGTCGATGATCTGGTCCGGGATAACGACCGCAGCCGGTATGATGTCGGCACGGATCCCGCCTACGGCGCAGACCGCGATGACCCGCTGCACGCCATGCTGTTGCAGTGACCAGAGATTCGCCCGGTAATTCACCCGGTGCGGCGGGAAGGTGTGGTCATGGCCGTGCCGGGGGAGAAACACGACGTCTTTTCCGCACAGCGTGCCGAAGGCAAGCGCGCCGGATGGCTCGCCGTAGGGTGTGTGCACCACCTCGCGTCGTTCGATCTCGAGGTCCTTCAGCCGGGTCAGCCCGGTGCCGCCGATGATAGCCAGTTTTGCCATGCGTGTTTCTGTTACCCGTCGATGTGTGAGCGGAACGGTCCGTCGCAGCGGACCCAATCGTGAGGACAGGCAGCCGGCCCGACAAGCGCGCGGGCCGGAATCAACCGGGTTCACCCAGCGCAAAAATCCCGTTCAGGTTGCGCAGGTAACCCTTGTAGTCCATGCCGAAACCGAACACGTAGCGGTCATCCACTTCCAGCCCGACAAAGTCCGCCCTGACATCCGGATTGCGCCGGTCATGCCGTTTCTGGATCAACACCGCCGTGTAGACCCGCTCGGCGCCCGAATCCTTGCAGAAGCGGATCACTTCGGCCAGTGTGTTGCCCTCGTCCAGGATGTCGTCCACCACCAGTATCGTGCGCCCCCGCAGCGAGATGCCCGGCTCGGACACCCACTGCACCTCCTTGCCGCTGGTCTCGCCACGGTAGCGGGTTGCATGCAGGTAATCGCTTTCCAGGGGGAACGCCAGCCGTGTCAGCAGGTGACCGGTCGGTATGATGCCGCCGGTCAGCACACACAGCACCACCGGCAGCGTATCATCCAGGGCATGGGTGATCTCCCGTCCCATGCGGTCCAGCGCCGCGTGAATCTCCGCCGGTCCGTACAGTTCATCCGCCTCGGCGTGGATCCTGTTGAGTTCAGCCTGGGTGAGCGACATCGGTCGTCGTCTGGATGAAGGTGTCCGGCGATACCGGCAGGAACCCGTGCCAGTGCACTGCCGGTGTCCGGGTCGCGTGGATAGTTTCGTGATGGAGCAGCATCTGTCTGACGTCCTCGATCGTCGCCGGCGATCTGTCGATGCCGGCACAGCGGATGCAGATGTTTTCATAAATACGCCGCCATGTCATGCGCAACGGCGTGATCACGGCGAGGCCGGTAGTGGCGCAGCGCGCCAGCCCGCCGCCCGCGTCCGGTCGGTGCGGGTCATCAGCCAGCCGGCGTCGTACTGACCGCCGCTTGTTCAGCGCGCGGACGCCGCCGACATGCGCGTCCGGGGTACGCACGACGGTGTCGATCCACATCCACGGCACCCTGCAAGCAGCGGCAGGGGGCTGACCGGCAGCGATATAACTTCTAGATAAGCTATTCAACTCTATGTAATAATTAATATTATTATTGTTTTACGGGATGTGAGCAGCCTGCGGGTCTGCCCGTTCAGGCCTCGAGATCCAGCTCCGGCATCGCTTCATATCCCTGCACCGCCGCAACGGCCTGTTCCCAGCGCGGGTCGATACGCAAGGCGGCGAGTGTGAGCGGATGTCTGCCATGCAGGCGTGCCATGCGCGAGTACGCTACCGGGTCCAGGTAAGCCTCCAGTGCCTCGGCCACCTGCACGGCCCCCGGGCGATCGTTGCATACCAGCACCATATCGCAACCGGCCTCCAGTGCGGCCTGTGCGCGCGCCGCCGGGTCGCCGGCAAGCGCCGCACCCGCCATGCTCAGATCATCACTGAATACCAGCCCCTGGAAATTCAGCTGGCCGCGCAGGATCTCCCTGATCCAGGTACGGGAGAATCCCGCCGGCTGTTTATCGACCGCCGGGTACACCACGTGCGCCATCATCACCGCGGCCAGGCCGGCGTCGATCAGGCGCCGGAACGGCACCAGGTCCCACTGCTCGATATCCACCAGGCGCCGTTCGTCAACCGGCAGATCGGTGTGCGAATCCGCTGCCACCGCGCCATGTCCGGGATAGTGTTTGCCGGTGGCTGCCATGCCGGCCTCGTGCATGCCGGCCTGGTAGGCGGTCGCCAGCTCTGCAACGATCTCGGGGCGCCGGTGCAGCGCGCGATTGCCGATGACGGTGGACACACCATGGTCGAGGTCCAGCACCGGCGCAAAGCTCAGGTCCACGCCCACGGCACGCAGCTCGCTCGCCATCAGCCAGCCGGTCACGCGCGCGAGGTGTTTCGCGCGCGCACGGTCGGTATCGTAAATCCGCCCGAGGCAGGCCAGCGGCGGCAGGCGGGTGAAGCCGTCCCGGAAACGCTGCACGCGCCCGCCCTCCTGGTCCACCGCCACCAGCAGGTGCGGGTCGCGCAGCACATGTATGTCATCGGCCAGCGCCCTGACCTGCTCCGGCGATGCGTAATTGCGCGTAAACAAAATTACGCCGCCGACCGCCGGATGCCGCAGCAGTTCGCGGTCCTCCGCGCACAGTTCGCAGCCGGCCACATCGAGCATCAGGGGTCCCAGAGTCATTCACACCGTCCTGTTTCACTGGCCAGCCGGGTGTCGAGCCGGTCTCGCAGGCGATCACCGAGCAGGTTCACCGCCAGTACCACGGCCAGTATCGCCAGACCCGGTGCCAGCACCATGTGCGGAGCGACCAGCAGGTAGCGTGTCCCGTCGCGGATCATCGCGCCCCACGAGGCCGCCGGCGGCTGCACGCCAAGCCCCAGGAAGGATAACCCCGCCTCGGCGATGACGACAGCGGCAATGCCGAAGGTTGCCTCCACGATCAGCGGTGCCGCCATCAGCGGCAGCAGGTGGCGGCGCATGATGTGCCAGCGGCGGCTGCCGAGCGCCTCGGCCGCCTGTACATGCTCGCGCTGTTTCAGCGACAGCACCTGTGCACGCGCCAGGCGTGCGTAGCCTACCCAGCCAACCGTGGTGAGCGCAATCACGACATTGTCGATGCCGGGACCCAGCAGGCCGGCCAGCGCGATGGCCAGCAGGATGCCGGGGAAGGCGAGAAAGCTGTCCACCAGCAGCACCGTCGCACGGTCCCACCAGCCGCCGTGATAGGCGCTGGCCGTGCCGAGCAGTGTGCCGACCAGCAGCGACAGGCCGACCACCCATGTCGATACGAGGAACGAGGTGCGGGCACCGACCGCCAGGCGTGCGCCGATGCCACGGCCGAGATCGTCGTAGCCCAGCAGGGCCTGTGGTCCGGGGGGATCGAGGATGTGTTCCAGTTGTATGTGGTTGGGGGCCAGCGGCAGGCGCTGCGCGAACAGCGCCGTCACGGCCCACACGACAACGATCAGCAGCGGCAGCCACACCGCATCATGCATGCGCCCCGAGACGAATGCGCGGATCGATCCACGCATAGGCCAGATCGGTCAGCAGGTTCACCGCGACATAGCTCACGCTGATCAGCAGCACGCAGGCCTGCACCACCGGGTAGTCGCGCGACTGGATGGACTCGATCATCAGCAGACCGACGCCCGGCCAGGAAAACACCGTCTCGGTGATCACCGCACCGGCCAGCAGGGCGCCGAGCTGCAGGCCCAGCAGTGTGATCACCGGCAGCAGTGCGTTGCGCAGGGCGTGGTGCAGGATGACACGCGCCGGGGACATGCCCTTGGCGCGGGCGGTGCGCAGGTAATCCTCGTGCAACACCTCCAGCATGCTGCTGCGCACCATGCGCGACAGTACCGCGGTCAGCCCGGTGCCCAGCGTCAGCGCCGGCAGCACCACCGCGGCGACGCCACGCGCCCGCTGACCGGGAACCAGCCCAGCCACAGTGAGAACACCAGGATCAGCATCGGCCCGAGCCAGAAGTTGGGGATGGACACGCCGAGCAGCGAAAAACCCATCGCCGCGGTGTCCCAGGCGCTGTTGCGCCGGATCGCGGCAACGATACCCAGTGGCAGCGCGAGTGCCACGGTCACGCACAGGGCGGCCAGTGCCAGCAAGCCGGTCGCCGGCAGGCGTTCCCGCAACAGGTCCGTCACCGGCTGACGCGGTGAATGGAGCGGCCGAGATCGAGGTGCAGCAGCCCGTCCAGGTAACCGAGATACTGTACCGACAGCGGCCGGTCCAGGCCCAGCGCCGTGCGCAGTGCCACGCGGTCCGCCGCCGAGGCCGACTCTCCCAGCATGCTCTCGACCGGATCGCCCGGCACCAGGTGAATGAGCAGGAACACGATGCTGACCACCCCGAGCATCACGAGGCAGGCACCGAACAGCCGCTGGAGGAGATACGACAGCATCGGGGCCCGAGTATACCGGCTCGGGTGATGTTGCGCCGCCGGCCGGCACGGAATTCGAGATGCCCGGGTCGCAGGCGTCCGGATGGTCATGGCTTGTTCTGGATCTAAGTGATAAAGCCGGCGACAACGCTAGGATTTCTGCATGCAGGCAGACACCGTTGCCGTTATCAGCGTCTTGCACAGGGTCCGCAGGCGGTACACTGCCGGCCGTGATGGCCGCTGGCGGCCGCACCGTATCGGCAAGCCGGAGATTGCGCCATGCCGGCCACAGTGACCATTCAGAGTACCGGCGAGCGCTTCGAGGTTGAACAGGGCGAGACCATCCTGCAGGCCGCCCTGCGCCAGGGCGTACAGTTGCCGCATGGCTGTTACAATGGGATCTGCGGCGCGTGCATCAGCCGGGTCATTTCCGGCTGGATTGCCTATCCGGCCGGTGCGCCACTGGCACTGTTCGAGGAAGCGCCGGACAAGGGGCTGTGCTGCGTCGGACAGCCACGCGGTGACGTGGTGATCGAACCCGACCACCTCGGCGATGACTGCGAGCCCTGGGTCTAGGGCCGGGCCGCGCGGCGGGCGTTTGCTTCACACTCCGGTACGGCGTACACCGGAACCGGTGCGGACTATTCCGGATGGATGAGTCGATGTCAGATACAAGCAGGACTGTCTTTGCCGGCCGGCTGCTCAGCCTGGCGGTGGAAACCGTCACCTACCCCAACGGGGTCAAGGCGGAACTCGAGATCGTCCGGCATCCGGGCGGTGCCGCCGTCGTGGCGATCGATAACGACAGCCGGGTCTGCCTGTTATGGCAATACCGGTATGCCAGCGGTGGCTGGCTGTGGGAATTGCCCGCCGGCAAGCTGGACCCCGGTGAATCACCGTACAGCACGGCAGTGCGTGAACTGCAGGAAGAGGCCGGCGTCAGGGCCGGCCGGCTGGAACCGCTCGGCAGTACCATCCCGACACCCGGCTACTGTGACGAGGTCGTCCACCTGTATCTCGCTCGTGACCTGGTCAGGGTGCCGTCGCAGCCGGAGGCACACGAGCTGTTCGAGGTGCACTGGGTCCCTTACGCGGTGGCGCTCGGGCAGGTCTACGACGGAACCATCCGGGACGCCAAGACCATGCTCGGCCTGATGCTGTGCGCAAACCGGTCCTGAACCGGCCGGTGGCGCGCCCTCAACAGCATTGCCGGATACGCTAGCGGACCAGGTCCCGCTCGGCCGATGCGTGGCACGTCCCTTGCGTCGCTGACGCGATGTTCATCCAGTAACGCAGGACAAGGATCGCGACGAGGCCGCCGAGGCTGGCCCCGGCGATGACGTCGACAGGATAGTGCATCGACAGCGCGACCCGAGTCAGGCCGACGCTGAGTGCGAATGCCAGCAGCACGACGCGCAGCCACAGGTACGGCACCAGTACCGCCATGAATATCGCACTGGTGAACAGGTCCGCGGTATGTCCGGAGGGGAACGAATGGAAGGCGCTCACGGTGGTCGGGCCGATCCATGTGTCCACCAGGCCGGGCTCCTGCACGATGGGGCGCGCATGACCCGTGGCCATCTTCAGCACGCGTACGATCGACACGGTACCGATCAGCTGGGCCATGATGTAAGCCCAGCCCAGCGCGCGCAGGCAGGCGTCCCTGCGCAGCCAGCCGGCTGCGAGGATAGCGATAAACAGCAGGTAGAACGGATACATGCTGAAGTCGGTGATGGCCTGTATCTGGTCCTCGTGGCGTACCACCCAGGCGGCCGTGCTGACCAGCTGCGCAAGCCGGGCATTGCCGACCAGCAGCGTGAGCGCAAGCATGCAGCCCAGCATCAGCAGCCAGATGATGATCACCGACGACAGCCGCGCCTTGATATCAGCAGCCTGCCAGAACATGGTACTCCTTGAGTTCGATCGAGTAGGTCTGCCGGATCCGGCAGTCGTGCGGAATGCCCTGTGCGCCGAAGATCGCCTGGCTGCCGGTTGACTTGAAGATCAGTATCCCGTCCGGGTGCGCGCGCCACCAGGTCGATGCCTCATCGGTAGCCAGCTCCTGCAGGGTCCGGCCGGCATAGTAGTTGAGTATGCCGCGGGTCGTGTTGACGACGCCGATCGGTACCCCGGCCGGCTGGGCGGCCAGCAGTTCTCCCAGCGGCCGGGCGGAGAACAGCGGATTGAGCAGGCTGGTCATGGCGCCGAACAGCAGCAGGGACAGCGCGGCTGAAAGGCCGGCCCAGCCGAACAGCCAGTGGCGGCCGCTGCCGCGCGCGAGGACGAGACCGAGCACCGCCACCATGATCAGTGCGGCGCCGACGGCATACCCGTAGCTCGTCCTGGCCTGCAGATAAGGCTGCGCGTACCGGATGACGCCTGCACCCAGCGCCAGCACGAACAGTACCGGGGGCCAGGACAGCCAGCGCGAAACCGTTGCGCTCCCGGCGAGCGGCACGGCGGCGACGACCGCGGCCAGCGCGACCGCCGGCATCAGCGGCTCCATGTAGATGAACAGCTTGCCCGATACCAGTGAGATGCCAAGCAGCGGTACCACGCAGAAGCTGGTGATGGCTTGCCAGCCGGTGATTTTCTGATCAAGCAGGGCGTGCGTTCCACGTACCACCACCCCGGTCCAGGGCATGAACAGCAATGGCGCCAGCACGAGATAGAAGTACACCGGTTCCTTGTGACTCCACGAGTCGATCGCCCGCCCGACCAGCTGTTCCTGCCAGATCGTGACCAGGTACTGCCCCTGTCCCTGAACGATGACCATCAGCATCCACAGACCCGCCACTCCCGCCAGTCCGAGCAGTCCCGGCAGTACGTGCAGCGAGCGCAGCCCGCGCCAGCCGTCGATCCACAGCAGCCAGACGACCCCCGGCGCCAGTGTGAACAGCAGCGCGACGGGGCCCTTGATAGCAACGCCAAGGGTGGTCAGCGCCCAGAAACCGACCAGGGCACCGCGCACTCCGGCGCTGCGATAACGGTGCAGCGCGTACCAGGCGAACACCGTGGCGGCGGTCAGCAGCATGTCCATGCGCACGATCTGGCCGACCACCAGGGTCAGCAGGCTGGTGGCAAAGATGGCGCTGGCCCACAGACCCTCGCGCGGGCCCAGCAAGTCCCGGCCGAGCCGGTACACACCGAACATCGCCGCCAGCGTTGACAGCAGTGTCACCAGGCGAAACGCCAGCTCGCCCGGCCCGACGAGGGCACCGACCGCCGCGACCACCCAGAAATACAGCGGAGGTTTGTCCGGATAGGGGTGGCCGTTCAGGTGTGGCACCAGCCAGCTGCTGCCGGACAGCATCTCGCGCAGCACCTCGCCGTAACGGGCCTCGTCCTGAACCCAGAGGTCCCGCGGTATCAGCAGATTGAGGCAGAATACCGCGAGGAACAGTACCAGCAGCAGGGTGATCGGGCTGGACGCCCGACCATCCGGACGGTAGTTGTCAGTTGACATGCAAGACGATCCAAATTCTCTGTAGGCGCCGACGGCGGCGTCCCGTCAGGACAGGCGGTCGGGCGAATGCACACCGTCCGGGCACACACCGTGCCGGCACAAGGCGGTCGATGACGACGGGTCTGGGCGCAGTTTGCGGCAATGCGCCTGATCAAGCAACCAGCCCGGCGGACGCCGGATGCCGCGCGATGATATAGTGACGACTGATCATTTTCTGTCAGCTGCACGCCATGTCGCACGTCATGCCCTTCCCGGCGCTCCTGGTCACGGCCCTGCTGGTGATTGTGTCGGGCTGTCAGCGCAACGAGCCCTTCAAGGTGGTCGGCACGCTGGAATGGGACCGCATCGAGCTGACGGCCGATGCGTCCGAGCCGATCGTGTCGATCGCAGTGCACGAGGGTGAATCCGTCACGGCCGGGCAGCTCATCCTCAATCTCGATGCACGGCGCGTGCAGGCACAGCTGGACCAGGCGCGCGCCCAGCTCGCGCAGCAGCAGGCACGACTGGCCGAGGTGCAGCGCGGGCCACGCGTCGAACAGATTGCACAGGCGCGCGCGCAACTCGCCGGCGCAGAGGGGACCCTGGCCAATGCACGCAGTGAACTCGATCGCGTCCGGCCGCTGGTGGACAAAAAACTGCTGAGTCCGCAGGAGCGGGACAAGGCGCAGGCGGGTTTCGACACCGCGGTCGCTGCACGCGACGCGGCCCGCGCCCGGCTGGCGGAACTCGAGGCCGGCAGCACCCGGGAAGAACTGGACCAGGCCACCTCGGCACGTGATGCCGCGGCCGCCGCGGTCCGTGCGCTGGAGATCAGCCTGGAGCGGCTCGAGGTGCGCGCCCCGTCGGCCGGCGTCATCGACGACCTGCCGCTGGAGGCGGGCGAGCGGCCGCTGGCGGGCGCGGTGGTCGCGGTGCTGCTGTCCGGGGCCGCCCCGCACGCACGGGTCTACCTGCCGGAACCCCTGCGCACCCGGGTGCACACGGGCAGCACGGCCACGGTGCACGTGGACGGTGTCGAACAGTCCTTCGGTGGCCACGTGCGCCGTGTCAGCGCCGACCCGGCCTTCACCCCCTATTACTCGCTCACCGCGCACGACCGCTCGCGACTGGCCTACCTGACCGAGGTCGTGCTCGACGACGCGGCGGCACAACAGCTGCCCGCCGGCATTCCGCTGCAGGTCACCTTCGATGAACAGCCAGCCGGCCGTTGATCCGGCCGCCGGGGATGCGGCTGTTGTCACGCACGGACTCACGCGCCGCTTCGGCAGTCTGACGGCCGTCGACCACGTCGATCTCTCCATCCCGCGTAATGCCATCTACGGCTTCCTCGGCCCGAACGGGTCTGGCAAGTCGACCACCATACGCATGCTGTGCGGACTGCTCACACCCAGTGCGGGCGAGGCCGGGGTGCTGGGCCTGTCGGTGCCGCGCGAGGCGGAGGCACTCAAGCACAAGATCGGTTACATGACCCAGCGCTTCTCGCTGTATGAAGACCTGACAGTGAGGGAAAATCTCGACTTCGTCGCGCGCATCTACTGCCTGCCCGCCGCACGCCGGGACGCGCGCCTGGGACAGTTGCTGGACACCTATCACCTCGAAGCGATGGCCGTCCAGCGCGCCGGCACCCTGAGCGGCGGCGAAAAGCAGCGCCTGTCACTGGCCGCCGCGACCCTGCACGAACCGGAACTGCTGTTCCTGGACGAGCCGACCAGTGCGGTCGACCCGCAGAGCCGGCGCGATTTCTGGGAGAACCTGTTCCGGCTGGTCGATGCCGGCACCACCATCCTGGTATCGACGCACTACATGGACGAGGCCGAGCGCTGCCACCGGCTCGCCATCCTCGACCACGGGGTGGTGCGTGCCGAGGGTACGCCGCACCGGCTGATGGCGGACATGGCCGCGATGGTGGTCGAGGTGCAGGCGCAGGACTACCGGCAGATACGCGCGGCGCTGCGTGCGCTGCCCCAGGTGATCAGCGTCGCACAGATCGGCGCGCGGCTGCGCGTGCTGCTGTACCGCGAGGCCGTGGCACCCGACGCCATGATACGGGATGCCCTGCGCCAGGCTGGCGTTGCGGCCGAGGTGGCTATCGTCAAGCCCAGCCTGGAGGACGTGTTCGTTACCGCCACCCAGGCGCCCGGACCGGTCCCGCGGTGCACCGGCGTGAAGCCCTGTTTCACGCGCCTGTTCGCGATCATGCGCAAGGAGGTGCAGCAGCTGGCGCGCGACCGCCTGACGCTGGGCATGGTCATCGGCATCCCCATGATGCAGATGATCCTGTTCGGCTACGCCATCAACACCGATGTCCGTCACCTGCGGGCCGCGGTGGCCGATGCGGCGCAGACGCAGCTCTCGCACCAGCTGGTGGCCGACGTGCAGGCCTCGCAGGTGGTCGATGTGATCACCGCTGTCCGGACCGGCGCACAGGTGCAGGACCTGCTGGACTGCGGGATGGTCTCGGTCGGTATCGTCATCCCGCGTGATTTCGAGCAGCGCCTGCAGGAGCGGCGGCGGCGTGACGGCCGGCCCGCCGCGCAGTTGCTGGTGGACGGCAGCGATCCGATCGTGCTGGGCGCCGCCCGCGGACTGACCGGCCTGCCGGCTGCAGCAGGATACCGACCGTCACGATCCCCCTGTCGTACCGCTGTTCGAGGTGCGCAATTTCTACAACCCGGAACGCCGCTCCGCGGTGTTCGATGGTTCCGGGGCTGATCGGGGTGATCCTGACCATGACCATGGTGATGTTCACGGCGGTGGCGATCGTGCGCGAACGCGAACGCGGCAACCTGGAGATGCTGATCAACACGCCGGTCAGCTCGCTGGAACTGATGGTCGGCAAGGTGCTGCCCTTCGTGGTGATCGGCCTGGTGCAGGTGACGATTATCATGCTGGTGGGGATGTGGCTGTTCGGGTGCCGCTCACCGGACAGGTCAGCGACGTCTATCTCGCCGCGCTGCTGTTCATTGCCGCCAACCTCACGCTCGGACTGCTGATCTCGACGCTGGCACAGACACAGTTCCAGGCCATGCAGATGACCATCTTCTTTTTCCTGCCCTCGATCCTGCTGTCCGGCTTCATGTTTCCGTTCGACGGCATGCCGCGGGCGGCACAATACATCGCCGAGCTGCTGCCGCTGACGCACTTCGTGCGCCTGATCCGCGGCATCATGCTGCGTGGCGCCGGTGCTGGACATGATGCTGGGTGAATTGCGCGCACTGGCGATCTTCATGCTGGTGACGATGGCGATCGCGGTACTGCGCTTCAGCAAGCGGCTGGACTGATGCCGGCTCCCGGTTGCAGGACCAGCGCCAGACACGGCAGCGAGGTTCGATAGTGCCGCCGCGGTTGCTGCTGCTGATCGTCGGGCTCGCGCTGCTGACCGCGCTGATCCAGGTCAACCTGCTGGTGATCGCCTTCGACAAGCTGGGACTGTCGCCGGCCTCCGGCCTGCTGTTGATTGTCGGCGCCCTGTTTGGCAGCTCCATCAACCTGCCGCTGACGCGGATCACGGCCGAGGAACCGTCCGAACCCCCGCCACCCCTGCCCGGACTGCCGCCGGGACTGCAAGCGCCCTTCGACGGTACCACCCTGATCGCGGTCAATGTCGGTGGCTGCATCATCCCGGTGTACTTCTCTTTGTACCTGATGCTGCACAACCCCCTGCCGGTCACCGAGGTACTGCCGGCCATCGCCATCGTCAGCTTCGTCAGTTACCGGCTCAGCCGTCCCATACCGCGCATGGGCATTGCCATGCCGGCCCTGGTGGCGCCGCTCACCGCGGCCCTCACCGCCCTGCTGATCAATACCGATCACAGCGCGCCGCTCGCCTATATCAGCGGCACGCTCGGCGTGCTGACCGGCGCCGACCTGCTGCGGCTGAAGGACATACGCAAGCTGGGTGCCCCGCTCGCCTCCATCGGCGGCGCGGGGACCTTCGACGGCATCTTCATCACGGGGATCGTGGCGGCGCTGCTGGCGTAAGCGACTAGAACCTCGAATCCATGGGGCCGAAGAACCCTACCGCACGCCCGTCACCTTGAATCTGGTCCCGGCGCGGCGCGCATAGACGATCTTGCGCGCCGGGGCGAGTGCCTTCTCCATGCCCTCCAACCAGAGTCGGTGAAGGGAAACCTCGGGTGTAGCGGCGACCTGCACGGCAAGCTGCGTGAACCGGTGCGAGTCTCCCTTCGCGGCGTTTACGACGTTCGTCCGGTAGATCTCGGCCTGCGAAACCAGACGGTTCGCCTCCGCGCGTGCACGTGGCAGAAGGTCGCGGCGGTAGCCGTCAGCGTCGTCCAGCGCACGCTGTTCGTCCGCCCTGGCACTCGACACATCGTTGAAGGCACCGATCACCTGGCGCGGAGGCTGGGTTGACACGAGCTGGAAGGAGACGACCTGGATGCCGAGAGCAAGCCCATCGGCGAGTTCCTGGACCCGGTCCCGGGCACCAAGCTGGAGCTCGGCCTTCCCGCTCGAGAGCACGCCGTCCACCTCCATCCGCGCCAGGAGCGAGGTGAGCGCCGTCTCCGCCAGGATGCCGAGAATCTGATCCCGCGGTCGCCCGTCGGAAAGGTCGGCCACGCGGAACAGGTAGGCAACGGGATCCTTGATCACGTATTGCAGGACCACGCCCACCTCGATGATGTTGATGTCGCCCGTGAGCCACTGGGCCATGTCTCCCGACAAGCGGAACTCGGGACCGCCGGACGCGCTGCCGATCTCGATCGTCCGCACCTCTGTCGTGCGCACGCGCACAAGCTGTTCGAAGGGCCACGGCAGGGTGATCGACATGCCGGCTGGCACCCGCCGTGTCACACGCTGGAAGCGGAGCACGACGCCCTGCTCATTCTGGGCTACCACAAAGATTCCGGTGGAAAGCCAGAGGGCGAGACCGCCGAGTAACATCGTCGCAAGCACGCCTCGCTTCCCGAACGGGAAGCAAGCAGGGCAGCCCGAAGCCGGTCGATCGCTGTATTCATTGAGCGGCCGGTCCGCCCTTCGCCTCGCGCGCAGGGACGACCCGGTCCGGGTTGCGCATTACCTCGAGCAGTCGAGAGTCGCTTGGCACGATGATGGTCGAATCCTTCTTGACGATCTTCTCATAGGTCTCGAGCGAGCGAAGGAACTCGTAGAAGGCAGGGTCCTGGCCGAAAGCCGCTGCGTAGATCTTCGTCGCCTCGGCGTCGGCCTCGCCACGGGTCTCCTCCGCCTGGCGATTCGCATCCGCCAGCAGACTGGCCTGCTCCCGATCAGCGGTGGCGCGGATCTTGACAGCCTGCTCCTCGCCCTCCGCCCGGTACTGCCGGGCGATTCTCTTTCGCTCCGCCTCCATCCGGCTGAACACCGCATCCTTGTTCTGACGCGGAAAGTTCAGCCGACGGATCCGCACCGCCGAGACCTCCACACCGAAGCTGGACAGGGCGCGCTCTGCCGTCTTCCGCGTGACCTCCTCCATGACATCGTCGATCGTCGGCCCCTGCCCCTGGTTCGATACGAGTACCGAGAGCTCCCGGGCTCCGAGGGCAGTGCCGATCTGGGACCGCAAGAGGTCGGAGAGACGGGCCGCCGCACCCGCCTCGTCGGTCACCGCGACGAGATAGCGACGCGGATCGGCGACGCTCCAGGCGAGGAAACAAGAGACGAGGACGTTCTTTTTGTCCGCCGTGAGGTATTCCGCAGGACTGGGCTCAAGGATACGAACCCTGCGGTCGATCGGGATCACGGTGTCGATCGGAGGAGGCCAGTGGAAGAGGAGGCCCGCCTCGGAGATGACCCGTCGCGGGTCACCGAATCTGAGCACGATCGCGTATTGCGTCTCGTCCACCTGGGTGGTGCAAAGGAACACCGCAGCCCCCAGGGCCACGAGAACAACCACGACTACTGCCCGTCTACGCATCGCGCCACCTACTTGCCTCTGTTCTCATTTTCCAACACTCCCGGCCTCGCCTGTAGCGGAGGTCAGAACTGCGCCGCCCAGATCCAGCATGTCCACGTCCACGTCATCACCTAGCAGGAGAATGAGATGCGCTTGATCCAGCGACCTCTCCGCAGTGTCGAAGAGGAGGCGAAGTCGCGTAAGCGCTTCGCTCTCGCGGGTAGCGCTCAACCGGCTCAGAAATGCGCTGGATTCCCCACGGGAGGCTCTCACCTTCACGACCCGCTGACTCTCCGCCTTCAGCTTTATCGATTCCGCCTGACCGCGTGCCTTCGCAACGACCTCGGCCTGGTAACCCTCCGCTTCGCGGATCACCCGCTCCTTGTCCTCGAGGGCGCTCGCCACGTCTCTGAACGCCGGGTGGACACGCGAAGGGGCGTGGACATTCTGCCAGGTCACGGCGGTGATCCTGAGCCCGGCACCCACTTGACGGAGGACCGCCTCGAGACGATCCTGCGTCTCGCGCTCGAGCGCTTCCCGCTCGCCCACAAGGACTTCACCGGTCGATCGGCGTGCGGTCGTCGCGCGCACCGCCGCTGCCGCTGCCGCTCGAACGGCCTCCTGAGGTGCGTCAATGCGGTAGCGAAATCGGTAGGCATCTGCCACGGCGTAGTGCACGGCGTAGGTGACGGTGAGGATGCTCTCGTCTCCCGTCATCACCTCCGCTTCGTCCTCGAGCTCCCCCGTCGGGTCATTCCGGGTGTCAGCATCTAGCCTTCCGGGAGGGGTGCCGTAGGGCTCCCGATCGAAGCCGAAGTCGATGCCGCGGACCACCTCTCGCTGGATCCGGTACACGCGGTCGACCGGTGCCGGGTAGTGGAGGAAGAGCCCGGGCTTTCGATCGCGCGAACGACCTGTCCGAAGCGAACGATGAAGACCGACTCACCGGGACCGACGACGGTCGAGTGCGGTGGACAAGTAGCAGAGAATGGCGAGCATGATCGCTCCGGCCCGGCCTGAGCGCCCGGTGGGATCGAAGCCCAGTGGGTTGCACAGTCGGCGTATCCGTGCCGCGCTCTGGCCCGCGAGATCGATGCGGTGAGCGCTCTGGACGAGCAGTGCCAACAGGAGGAGTGCGGAAACAACCGTGACAAGTGAAATGGGTGAGCTCATCGACGCCGCGGCGACCGCCCGGAGGTCGATCCCGTGTTGCACGTACAGGTTGCCCGCAAAGGCTCCAAGCAGGAGCGCGCACACGGATACACTCAGGAGGTAGACGGCAGCGATGCGCTTCCCCAGGAGCCTGGTGATCACCACGAGCGTGGTGAGGTTCGTCGCCGGTCCCGCCAGGAGCAGAACAAGCGCTGCCCGGGATCGAGCCCCTTGGCGATGAGTACCGCAGCGAGTGGGGTGGCAGCGGCGGCACAGACGTAGATCGGGACCCCGATCACGAGCATGAGCAGGTAGGCGGGCCACCCGCTGGGAAAGCTCTGCTCGAAGAATCCGTCAGGGATAACCAGCGCGAGCACGCCGGACATAAGGAACCCGATGAGGAGCCAAGGGGTAAGGTCGTCGAGGAGTGGGCCGAAAGCGAATGCTGCCCCCTGGCGGATGGCGGCGCCAGCCCGCCCGCGTGCTGCAACCGGCACATGCACGTGGTCGTGTATGTCGCCCTCACCTTCCACAATGTCTGCGGAGCTTCCATCCTTGTCCCAGCCGGTGCGCACGAGGCGGTTCACGAGCGTGCCGGTGAGGAGTGCGGTGAGCAGCGCCCCCAGCGGACGGAGCACTGTCATGATCGGATCGAGGAGCGCCCAGGTTACGCCGATCGAATCGAGCCCGGTCTCCGGGGTGCTGATCAGGAAGGCGGTCGTGGCGCCTTTGGAAGCGCCGCTCTTGCGGAGCGAGGCCGCGGTGGGGAGGACGGAGCAAGAGCAGAGTGGCAGGGGGATTCCCACGAGCGCGGCCAGCCACACCGAGCGGAAGCGGTTCGTGCCCAGGTATTTCACTACCTGCTCATCGGGCAGGAGAATCCTGATGAGTCCGGCGAGGAGGAATCCGAACAACAGGTAAGGCGCGGACGCCGAGAAGAGTGAGATGATGGTGGTGAGATAGTCGGTGAGGAGGTCCATGTCAGTCGACGTTCCTCCAAGGTAACAACAGCGGAACAGGTGGCCCGGACTGCGGTTGCGACGACGGCATTCGTGTGTTATCTCCCGGAATCGTCTTCCGGCGAGACCCGCGCTGGCCTTCGATCATTGTGAGCGCGTGTCCCATCAGGTTGACTGGAGGCGTGTGCGCGCACCACCCACGCCGGGGATCACCCATGAAGCACTCGCCGATGCAGGACCAGGCGACTGGAGACCCGTCCGCAGACGCAGGAGTCAGCGTACGTCAGCGCAGTTGACTTGCCAATCGGGCAATAGCTGGGAACGGCCCGAACGCGATGGACGAAAGCGTTCATTTATTCACCTGTTTCGCATCCAGAAGTCGATAGAAGATATTGTTATCGGGATCCTCGGCGACCAGGTGCAATGTGCCCGTAATCACGATGGGATCGTAGGAGAATTTAACCGGGTGCTGGTCGGCGTGGACTTCCATGACCAATGCGGGGCCGACATGGTACTGAAACGGACAGTTGACGGGAAACGGGCCGATCAAAAACAACTTCTGTGCTTCCGTTTCATCCAGCGGAAACATGAAACCCTTGATGGTTATCTGCTTGCCATCGAGCGCCGTGACTTCGGGAGTGAATTCGGGCTTGTAATATTGCAGGTCATACCCGTCGGGGGTTTTCCCCCTGACATCGATCTGCCTGGTCTTGCCGAAGACTTTCCAGTCGGTCGCCCCCGGGGGCACATCGACATAGTCCTTGATGTAGTCCTCGAGGGTACGGGTCGGTGCGTCAGCGCCTTTCTCCAGCGTCGACAGCAGGACGGGTGTGGCATAAACAAGCAGTGCGGAGAACACCAACAGGTATTTCATGCCCGCCCCCTGGCCAGCAGTCCGGCGATGTCGGTCTGCGCCGCTGACAGGGCCGGAACCAGCCCCGCCACCAGTCCGGCGCCCAGACCGATCATCAGGAACGCGGCATCCCACGGCTGCGGCGCCAGCAGCGTCACCGGCAATACGACCCCACTGAGGCTGCCGATCATCGAGGCCATGACATAAGCGATACTATGCCCGGCGATTATCCCCGCGACCGAGCCGATGCCGCTCAACAGCAGACCTTCGGCGATGACGGTAGCGGAGAGTTTCACCGGCGAGGCGCCAAGCACACGCAGTACCGCGAGATCGTAACGGCGGGCGGTGAGGCTGGAGGCCAGCGTGGAGAGCAGCATCAGCATCGAGAGAATGACGATACCGATGCCCAGCGCGGTCAGTACATCCCGTCCGAAACCGAGACTTCGCGAGAGCCGCGCCATCTGATAGCTGGGGCTGGCGGCAAGGATGTTGGTGGAACGATTGATCTCGCGGGGGAGGTTCATGATCGCTACCGGGCTTTTGACCTTGAGCAACACGGCCGTGACCTGATGGCCGAGCTTGAGCTCTTCCGCCGCGTCGGGGTCGTCGGCGTCCGGGTGGCTGTGCAGCTGCTGCACACTTTCGACCGGGGTGGTGATCAGCCGGTCCAGTACGGTACCCGTCGGTTTCAGCACGCCGGTGATGGTATAGAGGTGGAAGTTGTGAACATCATCGCTGTCGGCGGCAAACCCGTGCAGCGCGGCAAATTTCGAGCCGACCGGCAAGCCGGTCAAGGCTCCGGCCACCGCCTCGAAGGGCTGGCTGAAGACCCGGCCTTCAGCGACTTGCGCATGGTAGAGCGAGAGATAGTCCGGGGTGGTGCCGACGACCCGCCAGCCTTTGTAATTATCACCCAGCGCCAGGGGAATGGCCTGCTTCACCTGGCGGTTGTGGGCGAGGTGCTGGTAATCCTCCATTTCGATGTTCCCGGTTGGTACATCGGCGTGGTAGATGGCGGAGAGCACCAGCTGGATCGGACTTCCCTTCGCGCCGGCGACGACATCGATTCCACGCGCATTGCGCGACAAACCTTCATCAATTGCCTGGGAAAGCAGGAAGATGGCGCACAACAGGGCAATACCCGCCGCCGCCGCCGTCACGCTGAGCGCGGAATGCAGCGGGCGCGATCTGACCGCGGCCAGGGCAAGAGATACGGCATTCATGCGACCTCCTTCATCTGGTTATTCAGATGAATGACATTCTCAAACCGGTCGATGATGCGGGTGTCATGGGTGGCGATCAGCAATGCGGCGCCGGTCTCCTGCGCCTGATGTTCCAGCAACTCCATGACGATTCGGGCATTGGCATCATCCAGTGCCGAGGTCGGCTCATCCGCGATGATGATGGAAGGACGATTGAGAACCGCACGGGCGATGGCCGCCCGCTGCTGTTCACCCTGGCTCAGGGCATCGGGCCTGCGGTGCGCCTTGTCAGCAAGGCCGAGCGTGCCGAGGAGGTAGTCAAGCCGTCCCGCTTCCACCTTGATGCCCAGCATGTCGGCGGCCAGGGCAACGTTCTGCCTCAGGGTGAGCGATGGCAGCAGATGCAAGGTCTGGAAAACGAAACCGAAATGTTGTCCGCGCAGATGATCGCGTCGGCGCAATGCAGGGCATAGATGTCCTGGTTTTCGACCAGAACCCGGCCCGTGCTCGGCTGCAACAACCCTGCCAGCACGGAGAGCAGGGTTGTCTTGCCCGATCCGGAAGGGCCGAGCAGTAGCACGGAATCTTCCCTGATGGATCGAAAGATCGGCAAAATGCAGGACCTGGACCCCGGCCGCCGAACGACAATGTCTTTCGATTCGATGAAGGTCATCTTATTCACCTCAAAGGGAATTGATTTAACTCGCCGATGAACAATGGCGAAGCCGTGCGCGCTGCTCTCGAATCACGAAAGCAACGACGTCAAACAGTGAAACCAGGCTAGCGAGCTAGACTGCGGGAGGTGCTTGAGAGAGCGGACGGATAAAATCCCGGAAGGAAGCACGGATGACATCATCGCGCTGCACGGCAATGCAGGATACCTGGAAGAATGGCAGTGCCAACAGGGTCGAATCGTGAGGAGGGCATACTCCCGCCCGATGTTAAGGCGGCGAGGTAGCATGCCTCGCAGTCGTGAGGGTGCGCCGTTAACTCATGGTGGTGCTGGGTGAGTGCGATGAGCTGGATACAGAGACATGACAATAAGACACCAACTCATGGCGCGGTGAAACACGCGATGCTGAAGGCGTCTGCTACTCATGACTCGCCGTATGAATTGCATGTCGGCACAGTCCTCTGGGCAGTGCTATTGACTGCTCCCGCCAAAAGAGACTCTTGGCAGGAAAAGGCCAGCGGGAATGGCGGCATCATCCCGGCGAATCATAGTCGAACAATCCGGTCGTTGTAAATGCGCATGAGTGCGGACGAAAGTGTGGTCTTAGACCACGGTCGCTCCCCATAGAGTCTGTATCCGAACTATCTTGTGCAACTTCCAGTGTCACTGGCTTATCCGGCCAGTACTACCGGTGAGCAAGGTCCATTGGCTCCTGAACCTTATGATACTCTGCCGTTCTCGATGCTGGCAGGCGTCGCGTGCGAAACGTGAAAAGTCAACTATTACTACACCTGAGGGGTTTATGAGCGCTGTATTACTGTACGCTTGCGACATTCTTTTCGACCTTTGCCGGCGGACTGTTTGCACTCAGGTTCCGCGATCGGCTGCACTTTATTCTCAGCTTTACCGCTGGCGTGCTCATCGGCGTCGTGAGTTTTGACATTTTGCCCGAGATTTTTGAGCTGGCCCGCGAGCAAGGGATCGATGCCACCGGTGCAATGATTGCACTCGTTGTCGGCTTTCTTCTCTTTCACAGCCTCGAGAAGTTCGTACTGGTCCACCATGTCCACGAGGACGATTACGCCGCGCATCATCACCCCCATGTTGGCGTCCTCTCAGCCCTTGCCCTGGCCGGGCACAGTTTCATGGACGGCGTCGGGATTGGTCTGGCGTTTCAAGTCTCGCAAGCGGTCGGGATCATCGTAGCCATTGCCGTGATTGCGCACGATTTTTGCGATGGCCTCAACACGGTCAGCCTGATGCTCGTTCATCGCAACACGACCCGCGTTCGTTTGGGATGCTCGCCCTGGATGCGTTCGCTCCCATTTTGGGCGCGGCTTTGTACGTTGGTTTATTCGGGTTCCTCCCGCCATACTGATGCTCTATCTGGGGTTTTTCGCCGGGTTCCTTTTGTATATCGGGGCATCCGACATTCTGCCCGAGGCACATTCTCAGAACCGCTCGGCCATTACCGGTCGCCTCATCGGGCTTACGTGCCTGGGGGCGGTCTTTATCTTCGTTGTGGTTCGTTTGTCCCAGTAGTTTCGGTTTTGATCCCGCGATGGCGGTGTGCGATTCAGCCGGCGGTTCGGCAGGTCAGATGGCTTGCCCGCGGATGCAGTGGTTGAGGATCCCGAACGGTTTAATGCGGTTCCGGCCCTTGCGTAACCTGCGCCATATCCTTGAGCCGCAGGCGGCGCGCGAAGGCCGCCTCGACCTGCGGCGCTTCGAGTGCGAGGTAGCGGCGTGCGGCCCGGACCGGCTCGTCGAGGGGCAGGCCCAGGGTCGCCCGGTCCAGCAACCCGTCCGAAATGTCACTGACGCTCGTCTCCCCGAGGGCGGTCTCGGTCATCAGCAGTGACTTGGCCTGGAGCAGTGATGCGGCGTCCACGGCATCGGTCTGCATCTCCCGTAAATCCCGTTCCACGATCGCCCGCGCCCGGGCGACATCCTTCGGTTCACAGGCATACTCGATCAGATAGACGGCCCGGGTCCTGCTCGCGCTGATGGAGACGCCGACGCTGTAGACGAGTCCGTTGCGCTCGCGCAGGTCTTGATACAGACGGGTCGCATAGAAGCCGCCCCCCAGGACATGGTTGCCGAGTTCCAGGGGATAGTAGTCCGGATCGAAGCGGTCCATACCCAGGGTCTGGGACAGGATGACCTGATCCTGTACCCGGCTCCGGTCGGGGACCGCGGTCGTCGACGGTGGGTTGGGCGGCACCCGGGGCGTGTCGACGGCCGGCTTCGGCCCCTCGGCCTTCCAGCCTCCGAAGTAGCGCTCGACCAGCGTCCTGGCGCGGGCCGGGTCGATCTTGCCGATCACGACGATTGTGGTCATATCGGGCCGGAAGACCTGCCGGTAGTAGCCGTCCATATCGGCAAGCGTCACGCCCATAACACTCTGCGGGGTCGCATGGCGCTGCTTCGGGTCCCCCTTCGGATAGATCGCGTTCAGCAGCGCGCGCTGTGTCAGGTAAGCCGGGCTTTCCAACTCTCCGGCGACCTGTCCGGCGACCTGGGTCCGGACGATCTCGAAGTCGTCCGGCTTGAAGGCCGGATGCAGCTCGTGGTCCGCGAGCAGCTCCACCCCACGGTCAAACTGTGCCGCCAGGGTCTGGATCGAAAAACTCGTCCCCGCGGACTCGTCCGCGCCGATCTCGTCGAGGGCGCGCTGGAACGCCAGTCGATCCAGCGTTCTGGTGCCATAGTCGAAGGACCCCTCCAGTACCCGATCGACACCTTCCTGGCCGCTCGGTTCCTGCATCCCCGGCTCGGCGCGCACGCGCCCGAACAGGCTGACGGTGTCGCTCACGGAGACCGGCTGGATGATCAGCCGCAGGCCGTTCGGCAGAGTCTCGTCAATCGGGTGGACCCGGGACTCCGGCACGGACGGCGACACCAGGGTCTGCCGCGCCCAGTCCGGCGGCTCGACCGCACCGGGGTGCTCGGGTGCAAAGGACTCGGTGCCGCCGAAGCCCTTGCCCGGCGTGGGCCGGCCTGACGCCTCGGGGGTCAGGACCGCGAACACCGCCTGGTCGAGCCGCAGATACTCCCGGGCAACCCGATCCACGTCGGCGGCCGTGACCCGACTCATGGCCGCAATGTCGTCCTCGGGCGAGTTGCGGCCTTCGACGGCCAGGGCCTGTGACCAGGCTTCCGCCAGCTCGGAAATCGAGTTTTTCTTGAGTTCCAGTTCCATGAGCTCGCGCCGCTTCGCGGCCTCCACGAGGTCCGGCGGGAAGCCGTGCCTCGCGTCATTCGAGACGACCGCCTTGAGCTGGTCCATCAGGACCGAGGGGTCCCCTCCCTTGGGGAACTCTGCCAGCTCATACGCGAGTCCGGCCTGGGGCAGCAGCTCCACGTGGGCTTCCGTTGCCAGGGCCTTGCCGTCCGCGGCCAGCGCAGCGAGGGCGCCGCGCTGGCTACCGAGCACGTCGGCGAGCAGCGCTATGGCCGCATGGTCCGGGCTGTCGGAGCCGGGCACACGGAAGGCCGCCAGGACCAGCCCGTTTTCCAGTGTCGCGCGCAGCACGCCAGCCTCCGGCGCCAAAGTATCCGCCCGGGCCAGGATCGTTGCATCGAACAGCACCACCTGGACGAGGTTGTGCACGACACCCGTTGCCAGCACGCCGAAGCCGGTACTGACAATGCGCTCGGGTGAAAGGCGACGCGACAGGCGGCTGGAGAGGAAGGCGCCCAGCATCAGCCCGGCGAAGGCAAAACCCAGGCTCAGGACCATCGCAAGCTGGGTGCCCCGCTCGCCTCCATCGGCGGCGCGGGGACCTTCGACGGCATCTTCATCACGGGGATCGTGGCCGCGTTGCTGGCGTGAGCGTTCAGTTGTACGCCGATAGCCTTAAAGCCGGGGCCAGATCACGACTTTTCCTGATATAAGACGAATCCGGGATTTAGCCCTGGTTTCGTACCTTCGGCCGGAACCGACATTGCCTGATCGGGTGTTGTGGTCTACTTTTAATTAGTACGGACTACACAAGCAAGAACACAGAAGAATAATACATTTATCTCGGACAGATCGGCCAGACCGGCATGATTAAACAGCGGCAACGGATATCACAGGCACTGACCATCCTGCTCACGGCAATGTTCGTGGCAGTGGATTTATTTACCCTGGACGCGGCTGCTGCCGGTGATCATGCAACCGGCAGCGGGTTCGGGAAGCGCGCAGGGCTGAATGATGCAAGTGAATACAGCCAGTATTGTATCGCCGTCCTGCAAGGCGATGAGGAGGCGGCCTACCATCTGGGATGGTTGCGCTTCAGTGGCCATGAGGTACCGGCGGACAATGCCCTGGCGTCGGGGTGGTTCCGGCTGGCCGCGCAGCACGGCGACCCTCAGTCGCAGCGGATTCTCCACGACCTTCTGTCCAGCGTGCAACCGGCGGAAGATGCCGGCTGTCCACTGCGACAAGGGAAACCGGACCGTGCAACCATCGAGGCCTGGATCAACGTGCTGGCCCCCAGCTACGGGCTTGAAGCTAACCTGCTGCGTGCGATCGTCGAGGTGGAATCCCGTTTCAACCCGCGGGCCCGCTCACCGAAGAACGCCCGCGGCCTGATGCAGTTGCTGCCTGCGACGGCCAGGCGCTTCGAGGTCGATGATATATGGGACCCCTACGAAAACCTGAAGGGCGGCATGGCGTATCTGCGCTGGCTGCTGGATCAGTACGAGGGGGATCTCGATCTGTCGCTCGCCGCCTACAATGCCGGAGAGCATGTTGTGGAGCGCTATGGCGGTATTCCGCCATTCCGGGAAACACGTGAATACGTCAAATCCGTCAACCGCATCTATAACCGGTCCGTCCAGTAAAACCGGGGTCAGATCCCGGTTTTTTTTACTACTATACCAGGACAGATTTACTTCTCCGAGCCTGTCTGCCCGTGGACGGCCGTTCACGTGAATGGGGACAGACCCACTGCTGTCCCATTTAACTTCACTGAAAGTTCAGTAAGACCATCAATGAATGCATTGCACGGAGCGGTTGATGGCGACAGGTCATGAAAGCTATACATCACAGTACGAACATTGCGTCCCTTCTCCCTTCGAGAGAGAGAGACATATCTTTTCCGGCGCTATTCTGCGTGATGATGATGGCCACGGAAGCACACGGAATAGCACGGAAACAAAACATTGCATCCCGTCCTCCTTCGGGAGAAGGACAGGATGAGGGGATTGAAAACCAGGCGTTGGCTTGATTAGATCCCCTTTTATACCCGGTGCTTAATCGGGTACTCCCCAACCCTCTCAGCAACTGCGTCCTGCGCCGCCTCAGGCGCCTGCTTTTGGTGCTCTATCGCCGACATGGCCCAGGCCAGTCTCTCGACCGCTGCGCGGTCTCACCTTCTCCCCGTCGGCGTCACGGAGTACCCAAAGAGCGGGCATAAAGGAGAAGGAGTCTATGCGACAGCAGTTAGACTGACTCCATTGATCTCCCGATGGTCACGGGGTTCCTTGGCGCGGCGATGGCGGTACGTATTCCCGCCCTGTTCCTGTCATCGGCCTGGAGGCCGTAAACCCTGCCCGGCGGCAGACCTGCGCGTGGACGCATACCACAGTACCACCGCAAGCGACATGAACAGCGCCTGTCCGATGACGAAATGGTGCCGCTGCGTATGCAGCGCGGGCACCGCGATACCGGCAACTGCCGCGTTTATCACCATCTGGAAGAAACCCTGCATCGCCGCTGCCGTGCCGCGGTGATGCGGGAAGCAGTCGAGCGCGAGGATGGTGATCGCGGGCATGATCACGGCGATGCCGAAGGCATAGATCACCAGCGGTCCGACGGTGAACAGGATCGTTGCATCGAACAGCATCACCTGGACGAGGTTGAGCACGACACCCGTTGCCAGCACGCCGAAGCCGGTACTGACAATGCGTTCGGGTGAAAGGCGACGCGACAGCTGGCTGGAGAGGAAGGCGCCCAGCATCAGCCCGGCGACCATCGGCATGAACTGGATTGCGAAATCATCGGTACCCAGGCCGAGGAAATCATAGATGACCGTCGGCGCGCCGGCGATATAAAGAAACAGCCCGGCGAAGGCAAAACCCAGGCTCAGGACCATCAGGATGAACTGGCGGTGCTGCAGGGTCCGCGCGTAGACACGCGCCACGATCCGCGGCTGCACCGACTGGCGCTGGGTCTCGGGCAGGGTTTCGCGGATAACTGCCGTCATCCCGATGAGCAGCGCCCCGAACAGGACCAGGAACCAGAACACGCTGCGCCAGCCGAAGTGATCGTGCAGCCAGGCGCCGAGTACCGGCGCGATAGCCGGCGCCAGCGCGAACATCAGGGTCACCTGCGACATCGCCCGGTGCGCGCTCTGGGCATCGTGCGCATCACGGATCATCGCCCGCCCCGCGATCAAACCCCCGCTGGCCGCAAAACCCTGCAGCGTGCGCAACACGATGAAGACGGTGGCATCGTTGGCAAGCGCGCAGCCTATGGATGCGAGCACATACAGCGACAGGCTGCCCATGATCACCCAGCGGCGTCCGAAGCGGTCGGCCAGTGGCCCCCACAGCAGCGTGGAGGCCGCGAAGGCCGCCAGGTAAACCGACAGGCTCTGACTCAGCAGTGCACGGCTGATGCCGAACGTGGCCTCGATGTCCGGAAAGGACGGCAGGTAGGCATCGATGGAGAACGGCCCGATCATCGACAGCAGCGCGACGATGAAGGTCAGGCGCGTGTGCACGCCCGGACGAATAGCGGCGGGTTCGGCAGGAGGAGAGTTTATCTGGTCCATATTGTCAGCGTACTCAGCCACAGCTGTGGAAACGATATGCATGCCCCCTGACCCGCTTGACCTCGACGGGCTGGCTGTCGGTAACGACCGGGGCTTCATGTCGGCACCGGCGACGAGCGTCCGGGACAGGCTCAGGGTACCGGCCGGAGCCGGCCATGAAAAGCCGGCGGCGGTCCCACGTGATGTGTCACGGGAGCGGGTTTGTCGTCAGCGTCGGATTCCATGGCACCGACAGGGCCAGACGCCGTTGAGTATCGTACACGCCGGGATCAAGAGAATTCGACCCCGGTGATCGTCTGCTATACTGACGTTCAGTAGCTGGCACGGGGGGTGGCAGTGATGGAAAATTCAAACAAGCCCCGCAAGCTGCGGTCGTATAACGGCGATTCCGATGAACTGCCGGACTGGATAGCATCACTGGCCCCGATCGGGGTGGCCTTCGTCTGCTACGTCGGCATCGTCCTGGCCGCGGGTATCGAGCCGAAAGCGGAAATCATCGCCTCCGGCGCCGCGGCGGCCTTCATTGGCATCGAATGCTACTGGATACTACTGGGGTTATGCGACACCGCCTCGGTATGATGGTATCGGGATTCCTCGGTGCGGCGTGGCAGTCCTCGTCCTCGACATGTCGAGCGAATTACCGCATTCAGATCAAAGGGGTAAGACTCCATTGATTCCTTGCAGTGTATAAGTCAAAGAACTCCGCTGCCGTATATTGCATCCTGCATTCAGGCGATATTTATCAGTAATTGATCTCTGACCCCTGTTGTTCCTTCGGGGTCGCCAGCCAGACAGTCGAACAGCTCGGCCCAGGTTTCGCTGTCGCCACGCACGTCACGGTTGTTCAGCTCGTGGATGCCGAGCCCCTGCTCCGCGGCACTGACGTAATGCTGGGTGTCGCGCAGGCGCGCGGCGACCGGAATGTCGAGCTTGTTGAGAAAGCGTTCCAGCTTGTCGACGGCCCGCGTGCGGATGCGCGTCCGGTTCGTGATAATCGCCAGGCGCGTGTTGTGCACCCTGGCCTTGCCGACCAGCAACAGGTCCCTGATGAAGTCAGCCGTGGAATGGATATCGATCGAGGAAGGCAGCACCGGGATGAGAATGAGATCGGCCTCGGCAACCCGGTCTTCGAGATCGATCGCGGCACAACCGGCTGGTGTGTCGGAGATGACATAGCGGGTATCCTGCGGGACGCGCATCTGCCAGACACGCGTGACGCCCGCCGGCGGCGGTTCGTAGGCGGCCACACAATGAATCGGCGGGCTGCCGGCGGGCCGCGTCGTTGCCCAGCGGCTGGTGGAAGCCTGGCGGTCATAATCGAACAGCGCGGTAACGCAACCGCGAGACGCGCAATAACTGGCCAGATTGGTGGCAATCGTGGTTTTACCGCAGCCACCCTTGCTGTTCATCACGCTGATCCTGAGCATGTTTTATCCGCCCCCGTGGTTGAGTGTGTCGTTGCAATGCGATCCTTGGATTTTACCAGCATTGCCGGCTGTATCCAGCGATCAGCCAGAGACTTGATCAAACGAAAAAATGCGCGTCGGAAACCTGAGCTTCATGATCAAAGGGGTCAGACTCGATTGATCTGATGATACTTTGACGAATCAATGGAGTCTGACCCCTTTGATTCGATAATGGAGTCTGACCCCTTTGAATTCCATTACGAGGCCGATTAAGAAGTGGAGTGGGTCCATACCATTATCCCTGTAGTCGTGCGCGAGCAAGGTTTGTTCAAACCCGCACCTCAAACCCGCTAATCGCAATCTTCAGCACTTCATCAACCCGCGCCACCGGTATGAACGTCATCGCCGCCCGCACCTCTTCCGGAAGCTCCTCCAGGTCGGCTGCGTTGTCCTTCGGCAGGATCACCCGCTTGATCCCGGCGCGGTGAGCGGCGAGCACCTTTTCCTTGATGCCGCCGACCGGCAGCACCAGGCCGGTCAGCGTGATCTCGCCGGTCATGGCGGTGTCGCCGCGCGACGGGCTGACCGGTGTAGAGCCGAGGCCAGCGCGGTGGCCATGGTCACGCCGGCCGACGGGCCGTCCTTGGGCATGGCGCCGGCCGGCACGTGAATGTGCACGCCGGCTTGCGGATCGCTCGGGGTCGATGCCCAGCTCCTCGGCGTGCGACCAGATGTAGCTCTGGGCGGCGCGCGCCGACTCCTGCATCACGTCGCCGAGCTGGCCGGTGAGCGTGAGCTCCTTGCCTCCGGCAGCAGCACCGCCTCGACGTACAGCACCTCGCCGCCGGCCTCGGTCCAGGCCAGCCCCGTCGCCACGCCGGCGGGACAGTTCCGCGCGCTTGCCCTCGCGCGCCATGCGCTCGGGCCGAGCGTACTCGGTGATCAGCGCCTCGGTCAGCGTGACCGGCTCGCTGTGGCCCTCGGCGAAGCGCGTGGCGACCTTGCGCGCGATGCGCGCCCAGTGCGCGCTCGAGCTCGCGCACGCCGGCCTCGCGCGTGTAGCGGCGGATGACGACGGCCAGCGCCGTGTCGTCGGATCGTGAACTGCTCGTGCCGCGACGCCGGCGTTCTCCAGGTGCGGCCGAGGATGTAACGGCGCGCGATCTGCAGCTTCTCCTCCTCGCTGTAGCCGGACAGGCGCAGGATCTCCATGCGGTCGAGCAGCGGCGCGCGGGATCGTGTCGAGCGTGTTGGCCGTGGCGATGAAGAACACGCTCGGACAGGTCGAACGGCAGGTCGAGGTAGTTGTCGCGGAACTCGTAGTTCTGCGCCGGGTCGAGGATCTCCAGCAGCGCGGCGGCCGGGTCGCCGCGGAAGTCGCGCCCGAGCTTGTCGACCTCGTCGAGCATCAGCAGCGGGTTGCTCACGCCCGCGCGGCGAATGGCCTGGATGAATGCGCCCCGGCATGGCGCCGATGTAGGTGCGGCGGTGCCCGCGCAGCTCCGCCTCGTCGTGCATGCCGCCCAGGCTCATGCGTTCGAACTTGCTGCCCAGCGCGCGGGCGATCGACTGGCCGAGCGAGGTCTTGCCGACGCCGGGCGGGCCGACGAAGCACAGGATCGGCGCCTTGCCCGCGGGTTCAGCTTCAGCACCGCCAGGTGCTCGATGATCCGCTCCTTGACCTCCTTGAGGTCGTAGTGGTCCTCGTCGAGCACCTGCGCGCGCGCGCGCCAGGTCGAGGTTGTCCTCGGTGCGCTTGTTCCAGGGCAGCTCGAGCACCAGCTCGATGTAGGTGCGCGTGATCTGGTAGTCCGGCGCGTCGGCGGACATGCGTTCCAGCCGCGCCAGCTCGCGCTCGGCCTCCTTGCGGACGGTCTCGGGCAGCTCGGCCTGCGTCCAGGCGCTCGCGCAGCTCGGCGACTTCGGCCTGCTCGGGCGCGGCCTCTCGCCGAGCTCGTCCTGGATGGCGCGCAGCTGCTGGCGCAGCATCATCTCGCGCTGCTCCTTGCCCATCTTCGCCGTGACCGCGCTGGCGATCTTCTGCTGGATCTCCAGCACCTGGATCTCATGGTTCATGTAGTCCACAACCAGGCGCAGTGCCTCGAGCTGGCTGTTTGCGGCCAGCAGTTCATATTGCTTGTCGATGCTGATCGAGATCACCGCAGACAGCACGTAGGCCTGTTCGACGGGTTTGTCGAGGTCGGATACCAGCTGCTTGAGGTCGATCTGCATCTGCGCCGGCCCGAGCTCCAGCATGCGCGCCGCCTGGTCGAGCATGGTGCGGTGCAGGGCCTCGACCTCCGAACCGGTATCCTCCGGTTCGGGCAGGTAGGCGGACTGGCATTCGAGGAACGGCGACT